>CBDBCU010000003.1:0-536963 GCA_965203435.1 Dehalococcoidia bacterium
CTTAACCGGAGAGGAAATAGCCATGTCCCTACGCAAAATCGTAGCCGCCTTTGGCCTATTTGTTCTAATAAGTGCAATAGGGGGGGGGGGGCAACCGCGTCCCAGGCCCGGCCGATCCCCTGGGACTGTGCCGACTGGCAAGCCTTTGTCCACGCGGATCGCACCATCGCCATCCTGGAATCCCTGGCCGCCAATCGCGGCAAGGCCCTCTACTGCGGCGTCGACCAGTCCGACACCTTTGCCAAGGCCGAGACTTGGGAGGCGGGCAAAGACCGCAACGAGCGGGATGACACCATCTATTCCGGGGAACAAGGCATTTTCCGCGGCTTTATCGCCGCCCAGGAGGGATACCTGACCGACGGGGAATCCGGCGTCACCGGGGTCAGCATCGACCGCATCTTTGAGTTTCCCCGGGAGAAAAAGAAACGCCGCCGCTATAAGAAAGTAACCCAGCGGATGGAGGTCGCCCACGACAATTCCCGCCGGGTACGGACGCCTTTCAGCAGCCAGCTGGGAGCGCCTCCGGTAAATAATGACCCCCAAGCCCATACGGTAGCGCAGAACGCTTATACCGCGAGCCCGCCGGCCGGTTTTTCCCCGGCTCAAGCCGCCGCTTCCTGGCAAGCTCTGGCCGAAACCACCGCCGCCACTTACTGCGCCGACGCGGGCTATTCGCGCGCCGTGGGCGTTGACACCGGCAGCGACACTTGGGAATACAGCACCAACCAGAATACTTTCCCCAACAGCATCCAATACTACGCCCGTAAATCCCGCACTTGGACGGCCACTTGCGAAAAGGATGTGCGCCGTCGCCGCTAGCGGAGCCGCGGCCCCCCGGAAACTTTTTGCCGCCCTTTCCGGCGGGCCGGAAAGGACGGCAAGGGGATTGACGGTAGGGGGAAGGACGGCAAGGGGATTGACGGTACGGGTTAGTCAGGTACAAGCCATTGACTTGGGGCCGGGCTATTCTTTGCCGCAGATGGCAAGGGCCGGGGCGGGTTTGCGGCCCGTCCCGGCGTTTTGGTTTTTGCCCGCAGCGGCCGGGTTGTCCGGCCGGCCCGCCGGCTATTCCGGGCCGTTAAAGCGGGAAGTTACCGGCTGATGGCCGGCGTGGTCGGCGTAAGGCTGCTCCCGGTACAGGGCAAGGGCTTTCATCACCGGAAGATCCTGAATGGAAAAGAGGATGGCCGGGTCGTCTCCGTCGTTGGCGTGTTCGTGCCAGGCCCAAGAGGGAACGACCAGAAAATCGCCCGCGGCCCAATCGAAGCGCTGGCCGTTGATGACGCTGTGGCCCTGGCCGCGGAACACCTGATAAACGGCGCTGCTGGTATGGCGGTGGGCTTTGGTCGCGATGCCGGGCCGCAGCAGCTGAATCCAGCAAGCCATAGTTTTCAGCACCGGGCCGCCGGTGGCCGGGTCGGAAAACTCCATCGCCACATCGTCGAAGGGGCTGGCGTCCACCTGGGCCAGGCGGTTCAAAGCCTCGATCGTCCGTTCCCACTTGTAATGCCACAGGGGAGAGTAGGGCGTTCCGGCTTCCTCCCAAGCCGGCCGCAGGGCGCCGGAGGCATACTTCCGCTCCGATTCCCCTACGCCGATGATGGGCTGCTGATCCTCCGGATAGGGTTCGTAGAAAGTGGCTTCGAGGTTATGCACCAGGGGCGTATCCAAGCCGTCCAGCCAAATCATCGGCTCGTGGCCCGCGTTGTTATGGTCGTGCCAAGTCCAGGAGGGGGTCAACACCAGGTCGCCCGGCTCCATATAGCACTTGTCCCCTTCCACGGTGGTATAAGCGCCCTGCCCTTGCAGCACCCAGCGAATGGCGGTAGGGGTGTGGCGGTGCGCCGGGGCGTTTTCTCCGGGCAGGAGCAGTTGCAGGGCGGCGGAAATGGTGTGGGTAGTGCCGTGATCCAAGCCGGGGTTAGCCAGGCGCAGCACCCGCCGCTCCACATCCCGGTCCGGGGTTACGATTTCCCCGCTTTGCATTACCAGGGGCTGGGCGTCGGCCCAACGCCAGGCAAAGGGGACAACCTGCGGCTGGCGCTCCAGACGGCGGCCCATCCAGGCGGCGCGCAGGCCCGCCGCCTCGGTACCCGCGTAAAACCGCTGTTCCTGCTCCGGGCTTACCTTTCCCAACAGGGTAGTCATAGCCATCCCTCCCAACTTTAATCGGGATACCTTATCGGTCAAGGCAATTCTAGTGGCGGCGGGGGACGGTGTCAATCAACCGGGCGGGCCGGCGGCGGCTCGGCCTTTTTAATCCACCACGGCAATGGCGGAGAGTTCCACTTTCAGCTTGGGATGGGCGGCCAGGCGGGTGATTTCGATGGTGGCGGTGCTGGGCCGATGGTCGCCGAAATACTCCCACCAGACTTCGTTAAGCTGATCCTGCTCGTCAATGTTGGTCAGGTAGCGGGTAACTTGCACCACATCGCGGAAAGTGGCCCCGGCGGCGTCCAGCCCGGCCTTGACATTTTCCAGGGCCCTACGGGTCTGGGCGGCTACCTCCTCCGGGATGTCGTCAAACTCCGCCGCAATGTGGGGATGGTTATGGTAAGTCTTGGCGGCGGTAACGCCGGCCAGGAACAGCAGGGAGCCGCCGGTGACTTTGATGGCCGGGGCATAGGGCAGGTTCACCGACGGATCCCGGTCGGCGGTGTGGATGACTTCCAACTTAGGGGGCAAAGCGGCAACCTCCGGGCAGGAAAATAGTTGGGGGATGGCAGGGATATTATAGCAGGATTGGGGACAAAGGCGGTTGACCGGGATAAGGGATTTCATTAAACTGCGGTAACTTTAAGGCGGGTTGGAATGGATGGGGAAAGGATGGCGGACCCGATAACTGATGGCGGGGGCGGACGCAGCCTCAGGAACGGGCTGCTGATGCTGGGCTTTGGGCTGTTCAGCGCAGCCGTCCTTATGGTATGGCTGGCGGTTTTCAGCAAAGCCCTTGCCTTTGCCCTGGCCCCTATAGCCGCCGATTTCCCGGCCCGCGATTTCCTGGGCAAAGCGGACGCCGGGGAGGTGTTGCGGGCTGCGTGGTACGCTACGCCGCTGACGGTAGCCTATATCGCCGCCCTAATCGGCTACCACAAGTTCGGCCTGTTCCGGGAGGGCAAGCCGCACTTGACCATTGACCTGTCCGCTTCCAGCCGGCCGGTAAGCGCCGAGTATAATCACATAGGCGTGATAGCGCGGATTCACAACACCTCAAAAGTGGCGGTGCCGGTGTTCAATGTGGAGTGGGAACTGGCGGTAGTGGCGCCGTACGCCGTTGCGGATATAAGGGAAATGGAGGAGGAGTTTGCTAATCCCACGGGAGGCGTTGGCGATACTGCCGATGATGAATTCCCTTGGGGCCGGTTAGACGATCCATACGAGTTGCAATATGATATTCTCGTCGAGCCTAACGAGGTCGAACAGTTGACTTTCGACTTCGTTATACCGCAGGGCATAGACACGGTGGCCGTATCCTTATACGTGGAGAACGCATACGATGAAAATGGCGTTGGCAAGCTGGGCTGGAGCCGCCGCTTGTTCTACGACATCGGTCGTCCGTAAAATCACCGGCGTTTCGGAGGTTTAGATATGTTCAGGTTATTCGGCAAAAAGCGGCCGCAAGGGAAACCAGCTCACCAGAGGGGCGGGCGGCCGAAACCCAAGCGGTTGACGCCCGGAGCAGTCAAGAAGTGGCAGCCCCCGGTCAAGGAGCCGCTTGAACCCGATACTCTGACGGTCAAAGCCGGTCATCCGGAAGGCTAGACCGCAAGGGAGTACCCTATGCTCGGGATCTTCGGCAAAAAGGGGCCGCAAGGAAAGCCATCCTACAAAAGGGGCGGGTATTCCAAACCGAGGCGGTTGCCGGGAGTAGCCAATAAGTGGCAGCCCCCGGTTAAGGAGCCGCCGAAACCCGAGGCCCCGGCCGCCAAGACCGGCGACCCGGAAAGCTAGGCGGCAAAGGAGTTACCCATGCTCGGGATCTTCGGCAAAAAGAAGCCGCAAGGCAAGCCTTGGCTGGAAAGGGGCGGGTATCCCAAACCGACCAAGCTGCCCGGCGCAGCCAAGAAGTGGCAGCCCCCGGTTAAGCCGCCGCCGCAACCCCACGCCTCGGCCGCCAAGACCGGCGACCCGGAAAGCTAGGCGGCAAAGGAGTACCCGTGACCCAAATCAAAAGTTTCGGCACTATGGGCGTGGATTGGGAGGAGCGCGTTGACTTCGAGCGGCTCCGCACCCAGCGGCTGGCCCGGATCAAGAAACTGCTCAAAGCGTCGGAGTTGGGCGCGTTGCTCACCTTCGATATGAACAACATCCGCTACCTGACCGCCACCATCATCGGTACTTGGGCGATGGACAAGCTGGTGCGCTTTTCCCTGCTGCCCCAAGACGATGAGCCGATTTTGTGGGATTTCGGCTCGGCGGCGCGGCATCATCAGATTTACTGCCCCTGGCTGGGGGAACGCTCCCGGGCCGGCATTTCCACTTTGCGCGGGGCTACGCCGCCCGAGGCTAACCTGGCCGAGGATGTAGCCCGGAAAATCCGCGTGGAACTGGAATTGCGCGGCCTGCATCAGGAACCGGTCGGCGTGGATGTGGTGGAGCCGGTAGTGCTGTTCGCCCTGCAAAAAGAGGGGTTGAATATAGTGGACGGCCAGCAGCTGATGCTGGAAGCCCGCCGCATCAAAACCCAGGACGAAATTACCCTGCTGAACACCGCTTGCGCTATGGTGGACGCCGCCTATGATGCCCTGTATCTGGAACTGCGGGCCGGAGTGCGGGAAAATGACGGCGTGGCCCTGGTCAACAAGGTGCTGTACGAATTGGGGTCGGAGTATGTGGAGGGCGTCAATGCCATTGGCGGGGAGCGCACCAGTCCGCACCCGCACATCTATTCCGACCGCATCCTGCGCCCCGGCGACCAGGTCTATTTTGACATCCTGCACAGCTATATGGGCTATCGCACCTGCTACTACCGCACTTTGGCGATTGGCAGCGCGTCCCAAGCGCAGATTGACGCTTATAAGAAGTGCCGGGAAATCCTGGACATTTCCATTGCCGCGGTAAAGCCGGGCATCACTACCGCCGACATCGTTAAGCACTGGCCCAAGGCTACCGAGTTCGGCTTTGCCAACGAGGAAGCGGCCTTTGCCCTGCAATACGGCCACGGCGTGGGGCTGAACATTTGGGAAGCGCCCATTTTCAGCCGCCTCTTTTCCCTGGAACATCCCCAGCCCATTGAGGAGGGGATGGTGTTCGCCCTGGAAACTTTCTGGCCGGCCGCCGATGGCTGGTCGGCGGCGCGGATTGAGGAGGAAGTGGTAGTTACCAAAGAGGGGCCGCAGGTGATTACCAAGTTTCCGGCCGAGGAATTGATTGTAGCTGGCGTGAAATACTACGCCGCTACCGGCCCGCTGCCGGCTACCCGGGATGCCCAATCTCACCGCAACAACCCCTTGCCGGCCGGCCATTCCGTTTGAGAAATGGGCCGGGCGCATCTCTGAACAGCGGGGCGGGTTGCACAACCCGCCCTTGCTTTTGATACTCCCGGCTACAGGCTATTCATCCTGCAACAAGTTCCGGATGAGCGGAAACCGCTGACGCAAACCGGGTTGGCGCCGTCCCCTACGGCTTGTCCGGCGGTTCCGACATTCCCAGCAGGATGTCCTCCAGGGTCCGATCCAGGGCCGGATCCAGTTCCACCGGCTCCACATAGGGGATGACATTGTAGTCGGAGCGCACCTGCTCGATGATGCGGCGGGCTTCGGCGTTGTTTTCGGCGATGCGGGCCAGGTTCGATTCCAGTTCCCGGGATTCGGTCTCGCCCAGGGCCTGCAACTCGCTCAGGTCAATATCCAGCTTGAACATGGCCTTGAGCCGGCGCATTATGTCGTAAAAGGAGCGGTGGTCGCGGAAAATGCCCAGCTGCTCGTTGTTGGAAACGACAAAGGGATACATCGGGGCCATCGCCCCCAGGCGGAACATCTGCACTTCCGGGTACTCGAAATGGGCCAGGGAGACCATCGCCATACCGATGGTCGGCCCCCGGCGGCCCTCGGTGCCGCGGCTGGACAGGATTAACCCGTGGCGTTCCAGGGTGTCTTTCATTTCCGGGCGGCTATAGACGCAGTTGATGCGGCGTTCCAAATCCGGCGGAGCCGGGCCGTTGACGCCCTCCACGGCCACCGTTTGCTTGACGCCCAACTCCCGGACGGCTTGAAAGAAACCGGCGCCGTACAGGTCGATGCGGCTCCAGGGTTCCTCGCCCAGGAAAATAATCAGCCCGTTGCCGGCGTCATAAAAGTCGTTCTCCCGGGTCATGGGGCTGGCCGGCAGCCCTTCCTGAAAGGCGGCCGCCGGGCGGAAAGTGTCGTGGGTGCCGGCCACCTGAAAGGGATAGCACAGGGTGGCAATGCGGTCGCCCAGGTTGCCGATGGGCCGCGCCCCCAGTTTCTCAATCAGATAGCGGGGCAGGCCGCTGGAAATGCGGCCGCCATTCGACCACTGCCGCCGCCAGCCGGCAATCAGATACTCGGCTTCCGGTTTTTCGTGGAGGATTAACAGTTCATCCGTCATCAAGGGTTCCTCCGCAGCGTTACTTTTCCCGGTTTCCGTCTCTATTATAACAGGATGGGCAAAGGCGGGGGCTAGGGAAAAAGGAACGGAATTCGGGGATATTGACCCAACCGGCTTTGGGAATTAGCCGCTTAGGGCCGTATTGCTTTCCGGCGGCCGCCGCAAGGATGGCATAGCGTAGCATCACGGCCCGGCGGCCGGGCTTTCCGCCGCCGGCTCGGCGGCCAAGACCGCCGCCAGGGTTAAGACCGGCTGATTGAGGGCCAGCACATACATTTCCCCGGCGGCGTCAACGCCAAAGGACAGGATTTCAATATCGGCGGTTGCCAGTAGTTGCCGCGTCCCGCCGGCGGCGGCATCCGGCGTCAAGGCCCAGATGCGGCCACTGCAAAAATCGCCAAAGATATAAGTACCGACCCGTTGCGGCAAAGCCGCCCCCTGATACTGACCGCCCCAGATGATGGCGCAACCCTCCTCCTGAGTATAGGTAACTAGCGGCGGCGTAGCGGCGGTCAAGGCGGCGCACCGGGATGGCTCCCCATAACAAAGATTGCCCTCAAAGACCGGCCATCCCAGGTTGGCCCCGGCGGTGACAATAGATATTTCCTCCGCGCCCTTATCGCCCACATCGCCCACCCACAACCGGCCGTCCGCGTCAAAGGACATCCGCCAGGGATTCCGCAAGCCGTAGGCCCAGATTTCCGGCCGGGCCGCCGGCACTGCCAACATAGGATTGTCCGCCGGTATAGTGTAGGGCTGTTCCGGGGCGGCGCCGCGCACATCGATGCGGATTATCTTGCCGCGGAGGCTGGCAAGATTTTGAGCATCCTCCGGGAAAAATATGTTTTCGCCAATCCCCAGATACAGCAAATCGTCCGGGCCGAAGCGGATAGCCCCGCCATAGTGGGCATAATTCGGCATCGGCTGTTCCAGGATAACCAACTCTCCGGCCTTGTCGACTTGGCCGTTGGCTACCGGGAAACGGGACAGGCGGGCTTTCCGGGGGTCAGCGCGGATGGTGTAATAGACATAGAGAAAGGGAAAACGGTCAAAATCCGGATCCAAGGCGGCGCTGAGCATACCGTTTTCGGTCGTGGAGGAGTCCGTGCGGTCGGTCAAGTCCAGGAGCGGCGGCTTGGCCCCCGCGGCGCACGGGGACTGGTCATCAGCAAGACACCGGGCCAGGGTACCCTCCCGCTGTACCACCGCCAAGCCGCCGCCGGGCCAGGAAAGCAACTCTACCGGCTGCCGGATTTCCACTACCGCGCCGACGCGAAAGGTCAGTTCCGGCAGTAGTTGCGGCGTAGCGGAACCCGATTCGTAACGCCAGCAGGTCGGATAGCCGCCGGGTTGCAGGGCGCAGAAAGTATCCCACCCGCCGCTGATAGCCGTGAAATTTCCCGCCGGCTCCCCCAATTCCGCGCCGAAACCGCCGCCCCAACATTCCAAACCGCCCTCGGGACGCAAGCCGCAGGTATGCAATTCCCCGGCGGCGATTTGCGTAAAAACTCCCGGCGGCGGGCTAGACTGGCCGGCGGCATCATCCCCTTGACACCAAGCCGCGCCCTCCGGCCGCAAAGCGCAAGTGTTGCGGATACCCAGGGCTAGGGATTGAAAGGGGCCGCTGTGGCTATCAGCTTGGCCCAAGTCATTTTTCCCCCAGCACCGCAAAGCGCCGTTGGCGGTCAGGCCGCAGCCGTGGACGCCGCCGGCGGCGATGGCGGTAAAGACGGCGTCGGCCGGCGGCGCGGTTCGTCCGTCCCAATCCCAGCCCCAGCAATGGGCATAGCCGGCGGTATCCAGGGCGCAGGCGTGCTGTTTCCCGGCGTCCACTTGGGTAAATTGTCCCGGCGGCGGCGCATTTTTGCCATATTCGGCGGATCCCCAGCACGTAATAGTTCCATCCAAACCCAAGCCGCAAGCATATTCCTGCCCGACGGTTACCTGCTGGAACCGGGCGGCGGCCAGCAGCATGGTCGGGCGCAGATGATAGTCGTTGCCCTGGCAAACCACCCGGCCGCTTTCCCGCAAACCGCATTGGCCGTCTCGGCCAATCCCTATTTGCGTCAAGGGGGTTAACCCGGCCGGCGGCGGCGCGGCGGCGATCGGGTCGGCAATGGCGGGAGATGGGGTCGGCGCAACCGGCGCGCGGTTGGCACAAGCCCCGCTGAAAGCCAAAGAGACAACCAAGGCGGTCAAACTCAAGGCAAGGAATCGGGTAAGGGATAGCCGTTCCGGTCGGAAAGGCATCCGGTTGCGGCCGGAGCATATCCGAAACCAGGATTTCAGCAGCGACCGGCAACGGGCAAATTTCATATCAGCTCCAAGACCGGCGGCAAGTTCCTCAGCCGGGACGGGCAAGTTCAGCGGCGGCCGGCGGTTACGGCCCGGCCGCCGGGCTTTCCGCCGCCGGTTCGGCGGATAAAAGGGACGCCAGGGGCAAGGGCGGCTGATTGAGGGAAAGGGCATACATTTCCCCGGCGGCGTCCGCGCCGAAAGCCAGGAGGGGACTGCCCACGGTTGCCGCCAGCCGCCGCGACCAACCGCTTTCCCCCTCCGGCGTCAAAGCCCAGATACGGCCGCTGCAATAGTCGCCAAAGATATAATCCCCGGCCCGTTGCGGCAAAGCAACGCCCTGATACTGCCCGCCCCAAATGATGGCGCAGCCCTCCTCCCGGCCATAGGATACTACCGGCGGCGCATAGTCGGACAGGGCGGCGCAGCGTTGTTCCCCCCAATGGCAGCGGTGATTGCCCTCCCAAGCCGGCCAGCCCAGATTGGCCCCGGCTGTTGCGATAGATACTTCCTCGGCATCCGTGGAGCCGACATCGCCCACCCACAAGCGGCCGGCGGCGTCAAAGGACATCCGCCAAGGATTCCGCAAGCCGTAGGCCCAGATTTCCGGCCGCGCGCCCGGCGTGGTCAACATAGGGTTATCCGCCGGAATCTGATAGGGCTGTTCCGGCGTGGCGCCGCGTACAGCAATGCGGATTATTTTGCCGCGCAGACTGCCCAAGTCTTGGGCTTCCGCGGCAACTCGGTTTTCCCCAAGGCCCAAATACAGCATACCATCCGGGCCGAAGCGGATGGCCCCGCCAAACTGCCAAATATCCGGCATCGGCAGTTCCAGAATAACCAATTCCGCCGCCGGGTCGACCGGGCCATCGGCTACCGGAAAGCGGGATAAGCGGACTTTCCGGGGGTCAGATTGCGCGGTGTAATAAACATAGAGAAAGGGATGGCGGTCAAAATCCGGATCCAGGGCGGCGCTGAGCATACCGCTTTCGCCGGTGGAAAAATCCGTATGGTCGGTCAAGTCCAGGAGCGGCGGCTGATTGTCCCGGGCGCAAGGGTCGTCGCCGCGGCGCTGGCATAAGAGAATAAGCCCTTCCCGTTCCACCACGGCCAAGCCGCCGGCGGGCCAGGGGAACAGTTCTACCGGCCATTCCAGAGCCGCCGGCCTAACTTCATCGGAAAAATCGGCTATGGGATCCGCCGCCGGCTGGGGGGAATCCGGCAGATAATGCCAACACAGGGGATAGCCGCCGTCGGTCAAAGCGCAGAAAACATCTATATTAACCCGCGGCTCCGCGCAACCGGCGGCATCGTGGCCCGCGGCGCAAAAAGTATCCCAGCTGCCGCTAATCGCGGTGAACACTCCCTCCGGCTCCGCCAGTTCTGCGCCAAAGCCGCCGCCCCAACATTCCAGCTGGCCCCCGGGCCGCAAACCGCAGGCGCGCCTTTCTCCGGCAGCGATTTGCGTAAAAGCGCCGGGCGGCGGGTTGGATTGGCCGGCGGCGTTGTCCCCCTGACACCAAGCCGTGCCATTCCGCCGCAAAGCGCAGGTATTCCGCAGGCCCAAAGTCAGGGATTGAAAGGGGCCGGCGTGGTTATCGGCCTCGCCCCGGGTATTTTTGCCCCAGCAATGCAACCGGCCGGCGGCGGTCAGGCCGCAGCTGTGGACGCCGCCGGCGGCGATGGTGGTAAAGGCAATGCCGGCCGGCGGCGTGGCCCGGCCGTCCTCATTCCAACCCCAGCATTGGGCATAGCCGGCGGTATCCAGGGCGCAGGCGTGCTGTTTCCCGGCAGACACCGCAGTAAATTGTCCCGGCGGCGGCGTGGTTCGCTTATGCCGCTCCTCCGATCCCCAGCAGGCAATTGTTCCGTCCCGGCGCAGGCCGCAGGCGAATTCCTGGCCGACGGTTACTTGCCGGAAGGGGACATCCGCAAGCAGCATTGGCAAGCGCAGATGATAGTGGCTGACCCGGCAAACTATCCGGCCCTCCTCTTGCAAGCCGCAGCGACCGCCCAAGCCTACCGCTAGCTGGACAAAGGGGATTGAACCGGCCAGCAGCGGGGCGGCGGCCGGTACGACAACGGACGGCGGCGGCGTAGCGGTGGGGACGGCAGTAGGGTCCGCAGTAGCCGGCAAGGGTAGGGATGTAGGGGCGGCCGTGGCGGTAGGTTGGGGCGGCGCAACCGGCGTACTGAGCGTACTGTTGGCACAAGCCCCGCTAAAGGCCATAGCCAGAACCAGGGCGGTCAAAGCCAAGGCAAAGGCTCGGCTGCGGGACAACCGTTCCGGTTGGGGGGACAGGGTTTTAGGGTCGGGCCGGATTCCAAACAAGCGTTTCAGCATAGACCGGCAACCGACGAACTCCCATCCCGATTTAAGGCAGATTATATGTTACCTAATCGGGGCGGTCAAGGGCGGCGGTAATGGGCCTTTTGCTGGCAAATGTATCCATCCTTCAACAAGTTCAGGATGAGCGGATAAATACTAAAAGACCGGGAGATGGCAACCGCCTTGACCGGCCAACCCATCCCGGCTACAATCACCCTTAACTTTTGCCCTAATCCCCTAACCTTGCAAGGAAAAGTGAACTTATGCCGATGCTGACCGGCGGGCAAGCCTTGGCCAAATCCCTGTATCGGGAGGGAGTCCGGGTGATTTTCGGGCTGCCGGGGGTGCAGCTGTACCACGCTTTGGACGGATTAGCGGAGGAGCCGGGGATTCGGTTCATCACTACCCGCCACGAGCAGGCTACTACCTATATGGCGGACGGCTACTCCCGGGCCGGCGGCGCCGGCCTTGGCGCGGCGATGATGGTGCCCGGGCCCGGCTTGCAGAACGCCGCGGCCGGCATTGGCACGGCTTACGCCGCCTCGTCGCCCATCCTGGTGGTCTGCGGGCAGATTGAGCGGGATTTGATTGGCGTTGACCGGGGGATTCTCCACGAAGTCAACGATCAGCTGGATACCATCAAGCCGGTTACCAAGTGGGCAAAACGGATTTTAGACCCGGCGGAAATTCCGGATGCGGTGCATACCGCGTTCTATCAGCTGAAAACCGGCCGGCCGCGCCCGGTGGAAATTGAAATCCCGCCGGAAACCCTGGCGGAAAGGGCTGAGGTGGAACTGCGGGAGCCAGAGGAATATCCGCCGGCGGCGGCGGATCCGGCGGCGGTACAGGATGGGGCGCGGTTGCTGGCGGCGGCCGCTAATCCGCTGATTTGGGCCGGCGGCGGCGTCATTTCCGCCGGAGCCGGGGATGCTTTGCGGCAAGTCGCCGAATATCTGCAAGCCCCGGTCATCACCACGCCGGAGGGCAAGGGGGCTATTTCGGAAAGGCATCCCCTGGCTTTGGGGGCGCACCGCCTGCGGAATGACCCGGTAGCCCGGGAAGCGCCCCACTTTGACGCTATCCTGGCCGTTGGCACTCGGATGGCTAACCCGGCCTGGCTGGACGGGCAGCCGATTGTGCAGATTGATATTGACCCGGCGGAACTGGGCCGCAACTGCCCCCACACTCAGGGCATCCTGGGCGATGCCCGGCAAACGCTGGAAAGCCTGCATACCGCCCTGGCCGCCATAACGCCGCCGCATCCCGACCGGTCGGCGGCAGTGGCGGCTTTGCGGGAAAGGCGGGCGGCCACCGCTTTGCGGGTAGAGCCGCAGGAAACTTTGACCGCTACTATCCGCAGCGTGATGCCCGAGGACGGCATCCTGATTGCCGGGATGACGCAAATCGGCTACTACTGCCGGGCTTTCTATCCGGTGTATCAGCCGCGGACTTTCATCACTTCCTCTTACGCCGGCAACTTGGGCTACGCTTTCCCGGTGGCGTTGGGGGCCAAGGTAGCCCAACCAGACAAGGCGGTGGTGGCGGTGTCCGGGGATGGCGGCTTTCTCTTTAATTCCCAGGAACTGGCGACGGCGGTGCAGTACGGCATTAACGTGGTGGTCGTGGTATTCAACGACAACGCCTATGGCAATGTGCTGCGGGATCAGGTGAACCGCTTTGAGGGGCGCATTTACGGGGCGGATTTGCACAACCCGGATTTTGTAAAGCTGGCCGCGGCTTACGGAGCCCGGGGCGTCCGGGCCGAGGGCGCGGAACAGTTGGCGGCGGCCCTGCAGGAGGCATTGCGCGTGGACGCCCCGACGCTGATTGAGGTTCCGGTACCGCCGATGCCCACGCCCTTTGAGTAGTGGGTAGCCGGGCGGCCGGAATAGGCCCGCCTTTACCGCAACCGGTAATTAGCCGCCTTTGCCGCAAGGGATGATTAACCCCTTTCCCGGCCCCCTTTCCCGGCAAGGGGGAGCGGCCGGCGCTATCCTAGCGGCCATAGGATACCCAATGGGCAAGGCTTTGACCCCACTGCATCAGTTGCACAACCGGGTTATCCAATGCGCCCGCTGTCCCCGGCTGGTGGAATATCGGGAGCGGGTCGCCCGGGAAAAGGCCGCCCGCTATCGGGATTGGGATTATTGGGGCCGGCCGGTGCCGCCCTTTGGCGATCCGGCGGCCCGGCTGCTGATAATGGGATTGGCTCCGGCGGCTCATGGCGGCAATCGCACCGGCCGGGCTTTTACCGGAGATGCCAGCGGCGATTGGCTGTTCCGCAGCCTGCATAAGTTTCACTTTGCCAAATCCCCCCATTCCCATAGCTTGGACGATGGCCTGGAGCTGACCGATGTCTATATCACCAACGCGGTACGCTGCGCCCCGCCGCAGAACCGGCCGACGGCGGCGGAAAAGGAAACCTGCCGCCCCTGGCTGATTCAGGAATTGCAGCTATTGACGGAGTTGAAAGCGGTCGTGGCTTTGGGCCGCTTTGCCTTTGACGCTTACCTGCAAACCCGCGCCGCGGCGGGCTTGGTCAATCCTGCGCCCAAACCGACCTTCGGGCATAACGCCGCTTATACCCTGCCGGAGGGCGTGGTCTTGATTGGATCGTATCATCCCAGCCGGCAGAACACCAACACCGGCAAGCTGACCGAGGAAATGTTTGACGCGGTGTTGGCAAAGGCGCGGGCGGTTATCGGGCCGGCGCGGGCCGGGGGAAATCCGCCGCTATAGGGCATTGAGAAAGGCAATCAGGGCGGCCCGTTCCGCTTGGGAAAGGGCGATGAAATTATCCCGGGATTTGGATCCTTCGCCGCCGTGCCAGAGGATGGCTTCGGACAGGTTGCGGGCGCGGCCGTCGTGGAGCAGGCGAGTATGGCCGTTGACCGTGGCAATCAGTCCGATTCCCCACAGCGGCGGAGTGCGCCATTCCTGCCCATCAGCCCGGAAATCCGGGCGGTTGTCGGCCAGGCCCGGCCCCATATCGTGCAGCAGCAGGTCGGTGTAGGGATAGATGGTCTGCTGGCTCAGGGCGGGAAGGTCGCTTTCCCCGGTAACATAGCGGGGCGTATGGCAGGCGGCGCAGCCGGCGGCTAGAAACAGCTCCGCCCCCGCCGCCACTTCGGGATCCTCCAGATTCCGCATCGCCGGCACGGCCAGGGTGCGGTTGTAAAAGGTTATTTTCCGCAGCCGTTCCGCCGGCAGTTCCGGATCGCCGCCATTAGGGGCCGCTAGACAGGCGGTTTGCGCCGGCGGGCAGTTTTCCTCGGGAAAGAGGATGGAAGTAATGCCGATGTCGCCCAAGAAAGCGGCGGCTACCTGCTGCGCCACGGTCGGCTGATTGGCTTTCCAACCAAAGCGACCCAACGACAAATCCCCCTTGCGCCAATCCCAGACCATATTGGGCCGGCCCGAAATGCCGTCGCCGTCCACATCCGCCGGGTCGGCTTGGGCCAAGAGGTCCGCCGCGGGAATAGATTCCAGCAGGCCGGCCCCGAACACTGCCGGGGCTACCCGGGGCGAAATCCGCAAGCCGGCCGGCAGGGGGCCAAAGGCCGGGTCGTTAATGGCATAGCGGGGCGATAAGAGGGTATAGGGCTGGCCGTCAGCATAAGCGCCGGAAATTTCGGTATAGGTCAAGCCGATAATGCCCTCCGGCGGAACTAGCCCGATAGCCCGGTCTTGCAGTTGGCCGCCATAATTAGGGACGGGCAGGGGCGCGCCGTAGCGGTCGCTTCCCGGCCGGCTCAGGCGCAGCAGCAGGCCGCGGGTGGGGTCGTCCGCCGATTCGGGAGGGCGGCCGCGGCCGTCGTGGGTATGGCAGGAGGAACAGGATTGGGCGTTGAAAGTGGGGCCTAATCCATCCCGCGCCTCCGTGGAAGCCGGGGCCGTTACCCAATTCTGGTTAAAAAAGCTGTCGCCCACCTCGAAGGTGCGCCGCTCCAGGTTGGTCAAATTGCGGGCCGACAGGGAAAAGGCGTTGCGGGTGTGGTCAAAGGCGGTAGTGTCGCCGCCCAGCCGGGCTACCAGCAGAGATTCGGCGTCCCAGCCGCCGTTGCCGGATTGGGGAAAAAGTTGCCCGCAACCCGGCAGCAGCAGCAGGGCCAAGCCCATTACCGCTACCGCCAACCGCCGGATTAGCGGGCTTCCGTGCATAATCGGTGACGCCGTCCCCTTAGCTGACGTTCAGGGTGATGCCCACTCGCAGGGCGGCGTCCACGATGGTGTCGGTCTGCAATTCCAGGGCCGCGATGGTGTCCAGGATGGAAACCCGGCCGGCGGCGCTGTTCGGCACATTTTCGCCCAGGTGCTGGTCAAAGGGGGCGGGAATGCGGCCGGCCAGGGCTACGCTGTCCCGGATTTGCCCTTCCAGCTGGACGGCCAGGTTGGGGTCGGCGGCGGCGACCAGGTCGCTGACCCCGGGGCCGGCCAAGCCGCCGTAATCGCCGGTATAGACCATCAGGATGCCCAAGGCGTTGCCCACGATGTCGGCGGTGGTGTTGTCGGAAAAACAGGAATGTTCATCCTCTTGGGAGCGTTCCTCGAAGGCCACCGTCATCCGCTCTCCGGCCAACTCGCCGCGGCTCAGTTCGCCAATGCCGGTGATGATGTGGGTCAGGGCGGTATCGGTATCCATTGCCAGGAATTGGGCGCGGTAATTGCCGCTGACCGCCGGACTCCACGCCTGCACCAAGCCGTCCAGGTGGGTCAGCAGCAGATCCGAGGCTACGGCCAGGTAAGTTCCCCGGCGGTCGGCATTGGCGGCGGTAGTGTAGTCGGACACCGGGCGGGAGCCGGGGCCGAGGGGGTTCAGATCCTGGCCCCAAAGCAGGAACTCGATGGCGTGCCAACCGGTGGAAATGTTGGCTTCGCCGTCCTTTTCGTTCAGCTCGGTGAGCAGGGCGGCGTTAATGCTGGGATACTGGTCGGGGTTGTTGATGACGCCGGCCCCGGAATCGCCCTCGACATAGTCCACATAGGCTTCATCCATGGGCCAGGCGTTAATCAGCCCCTCCGGGCCGTCCGTCTCATTGTCAATGGGGCCGCCGTAGAAACGATAGGCTTCGGTGGGGCCGTAGTCGTCCCGGGCCAGGAGCCAGGCCCGTTTGGCCGCTTCCAGCGTGGCCGGGGTGGGGTTGGTCAGGAAAGTGTCAATGGCCCGATCCATTGCCCGGGCCGACTGGCGGCTCTGGAGGTAGGTGGCATAGACGCCGTTGGCGTAGTTCCGGACTACTTCCTCTTTGAGGGCGGCGCTGGGGCCGGCAGGCTCCGGGGCCGGCTGCGCCTGGGTGCAGGCCAGCAGCAACAGGGAGAGGGCGGTCAACAGGGTGACCGGGACGGCCAGTCTTAAAGGAAAGCGCATAAAAATTCCCTCCGCGGATTAGATAGGGTATCCGGCAGGCAGTTGTCTTGCCTCCCCAGTCAAGGCAACCGGGCCGCGGCGGGCGGCCGTCCGGATAAAAGTTTCCGCCGCCCGCCCCGTCCCCCGGAGGCGGGCGGCGGTTCTGAATATCCCTTTAAGTTCGTGCGGCGGATTAACTGGAGTAATTACCGCATAACTTGATTTATTAGTATATACATATATTTTTCCTTGTCAATACTTTATTTTATTTTGCAGGGATACAATTCTAGCGGATTATTATGTATTGGCAATTCAGATACCGGCATACTTTGCGGAGCTGACCCGGCAACGGGTTCCGGGGATACCTTTCAGCGGGTTCCGGGATAATTTCAGTGTTTAGTGACGCCCGGCCCATTGACGGGCCGCAATCCCGGTTATACTATCCCCTATAAATCCGCCGCAGCCGGCCGGCCGGCAAAGGATGAAAACCGCGATGGCTTTAGAGGAACCGCAACTGAACGGGCGCATTGCCAGCGTCATCCGTCCGATGACTAAAGGGCTGGGCTGGACGGTGCGCGAGGAACTGTGGTATGCCCTGCGCGGCCCCAAGCATAAGCCGGACATTCTGATTACCCGGGATGCCGGGCCGCCCATCATCCTGGAGAACGAATATCTGCCGGCCAACACCCTGGTTGCCGACTGCACGCGGGTAATGGGCCGGGAATTGGAGCCGGAGGTAGCCGGCAGCACGGGGATTGTCGGCACCGTGATTGCTGTTCGTTCCTCGGACGACCTGAATGACTGCGCCGACGGCGACCAGGCCCAGGCCATGCTGGAAAGGGGGGCGGCCCTGGAGTATGCCGTCTATCAGGGCAATATGACCACCCGCTTTCCCGCCTCGGGGTTCATTACCGGCTCGGTCCGGGAAATGGTGGATTTCATCAAGCCGGCGGCCGAGCCGCGGGACATCATCGCCAAAGCGGCCAAGGCCCTCGCCCGGGGCGCTAATGATGCCGCCCAGCGCATCCTGGACTGCGCGCCGGGTACTGATGTCGGCGCGTTAGTGGGCGAAGTCCTGCGGCAGCCCTGGCCGGCCGTTGCGGAGCGGCCGGCCATGACGACGCAGGAAAACCGGCAGCAGGCCGCGGACAATACGGCCCGGCGGCAAACGGCCAAGATGTGCGCGACCATCATTATCAACGCCCTGGCTTACCAGCAGAACTTGGCCGGGTATCAAGGCATTCGGGATTTGGATCGGGTTAAAGCCAATACTCCCGGCGGTCAGCTCACCAAGACCTCGGTTCTGGAGGAGTGGCGGAAAATCCTCGCCATCAACTACTGGCCCATCTTTCACATTGCCCATCAAGTGCTTATGGCTTTGCCGCCGCCCCCGGTGGTCAATATGCTCCCGGGAATGCACGCCGCCGCCGAGGCCATTCAAGGGGCTATGCGAACCCACGATGTGGCCGGGGAAGTCTTTCAGTCGCTGATTGCCGACCGGCAAACCCTGGCTACCTACTACACCCGCCCGGAGTCCACTACCCTGGCCGCGTATCTGGCCGTGCCGGAAAACTTGGATTGGGCCGACCCGAAAACCCTGAAAAACTACCAGATTGCCGACTACGCCTGCGGCACCGGCGGGCTGGTGCTGGCCGCCTATCAGCGGGCCCGGGAGCTGCACCGCAGTTACGGCGGCGATCCGGATACCCTCCATTCCGGGATGATGGAAAATGCCTTGACCGCCTGCGATATTATGCCGGCCGCCGTGCATTTGACTTCCTCCCTGCTGTCCTCGGTAGCCTACCGGGAACGGTATGCCGGCACCCGCAACATCCTTTATCCCTTTGGCGGCGTCAAGAAACGGGACGGCGAGGGGAAGGTCCTTACCGACGCCGCTGGCAATCCGGAACTGGCGAAAGACAAAGAGGGCAATCTGCTGGTGGACATCGGCGCCCTGGAACTGCTCGATATCCAATCCACCCGCCATCAAATCGTCCTGCCGCTGAACGAGGGGCAAAGCGCGCTCGGGTCCAATGGAAAGCGCAAGCCCATTGAGGTGGAAATGACGCCGGCCAGCCAGAGCCTGGTGATTATGAACCCGCCTTTTACCACCCCGACCAATCACGCCGCCGACCATGTGGATACCAACAACCCGGCTTTTGCCGCCTTTGGCACTACTGCGGCCGAGCAGGACGCGATGAGCGAGCGGGTCAAACAGCTAGGCAAAGACACCATCCGGGATGGCTATGCCGGGTTGGGTTCCGACTTCGCCGCCATTGCCCACAATATGGTCAAGCCCGGCGGCCACATCGCCCTGATTCTGCCCATTTCCGCGATGCTGGGCGGCAGCTGGGACGGCAAGGTAATGCGGAGTTGGCAGAAACTGCGCCAGTTGCTGGCGGAAAACTACGCGGACATCATTGTCCTCAGCATTGCCCAGCCGACCACCTGGGAATCGGCTTTTTCCGCCGACACCCAATTGCCGGAGGTAATTATCATTGCCCGCCGCTTGACCGAGGACGAAGCCGCTCCGGGAACCGCCCATTTCGTCAGCCTGAAAGAGCGGCCGGGCAACAAGCTGGAAGCCCAGGAAACGGCGCGGGTTATTCGGCAAGCCGTTGCCGCTTTGCGGGAAACGGGACAGAGCCGGATTTTCTATATCGGCAACCAGGAAATGGGCCGGGTCAGCTTGGAAGTCGCGCCGGCCCGGGAGAAGTGGACTACCCTGCGGATCAGCAACATTGACCTGGCCCTGCGGGCCAAGGCCCTGGCCCAAGGGGAATTGCGCTTGCCGCAGCGCCGCGACGCCTTGTCCGTCCCCATAGCCCGGATCGGGGAAATTGGGCGGGTCGGCCCGGTACACCGGGCTATCCTTGCGGCCTTTACTACCCGGAAAGGGGCCAACAGCGGCACCGAATATCCGATGCTCTGGAATCACGACGAGCAAGTCAAAAGGGACCGAAAAACCGGGCTGATAATCAACCCGCCCCGGCAGGTCGGCATGGCTACGCCCCCGGATACTAGCGGCGAGGTCAAGGCGGGCAAGGCCGATGCGGCGGCCAAGATTTGGGCTACGGCCAGCCATTTGCACATCAATATGGATTTCCAGTTCAACGCCAATCCGACTTGCGCCGCTTTTACCGAGAGAATAACCGCCGGCGGGCGGGCCTGGCCCACTCTGCAAATGGACACGGTGGCAATGGAAAAGGCCACCTGCGTCTGGCTGAATGGGACGCTGGGTATCCTCAGCTATTGGATTGAAAGCAACCGCACTCAAAACGGCCGGGGCGGCACTACCGTAACGGCTATTCCCAACATCCCGACCCTGGATTTGCGGCAGTTGACGGCGGAGCGCTTGGCCGCCGCCGTGCAAATCTACGATGACCTTTGCCAGGAGCGGATGCTGCCGGCCAACGAAGCCTACCGGGATCCGGTGCGGCAGGAATTGGATCGCCGCCTGCTGGTCGAGGTTTTGGGGTTGGAGGACACGGCCATCGAGCAGTTGGCAATCCTGCGGAATCAGTGGTGTATGGAGCCGACGGTGACCGGCGGCAAGTCCACCGGTTTGGCGGAATAACCGCTAGCGATTTATAGTTCTGTTGCCTTTGCGGGTATTTCTTTCCGCCCGTCCTTCAACAAGTTCAGGATGAGCGGAAAGAAGCTCAGGATGGGCGGTTCTATTGCCTTTGCGGGTATTTCTTTCCGCCCGTCCTTCAACAAGTTCAGGATGAGCGGAAAGAAGTTCAGGACGGGCGGAAAGAAGCTCCGGATGGGCGGAAAGAACTGCCCGGCAAAGGTTACAGAGCCAGGTTTATAGTTTCCCGGGGAAACCGGGGGGCAATCTTTCAGCGAGGTTGTTATGAAGTACGATGTCATTATTGTCGGGGCCGGTTCGGCCGGGTGCGTGCTGGCCGCCCGTCTTTCCGAGGAGCCGCAGCGGTCGGTGTTGCTGCTGGAAGCCGGCCCGGACTACCCGGATCTGGAATCCCTGCCGGCCGACTTGAAGTACGGGGATACCCGGGATGCCGAGCTGCGGGATGCGCCGCATAACTGGTCTTTGACCGGCAACATCAACCGGGTGCAGGGGGCCAAGCACGTGGCTCAAGGCAAGGTGGTGGGCGGTTCCGGGGCCATTAACGGGCAACTGCTGCTGCGGGGGATGCCCGAGGATTATGACCGCTGGGCTGCGTGGGGCAACCCGGAATGGGCTTATCTGAAAGTGCTGCCCTACTTCCGCAAAATGGAGACCGACTTGGATATTCGGGACGATTTCCACGGCTCCGAGGGGCCGGTGCCGGTGTTACGCCGGGCCGCGGGGAAATGGCCGGCTATTCAGTCCGCTTTGTACCAGGCCAGCGTCGCCGCCGGGTTCCGGGAGGATGGCGATATGAACGGGCCGGAGTCCACCGGGGTGGCGACGGCGCCGGTGAACAATCCGGAGGGCATCCGAATGTCGGCCGCCCTGACGCATCTGAACCCGGCCCGCCATCGGCTGAACCTGACCATTCGCCCCCAAGTTTTGGCGCGGCGGGTGGTTTTTGACGGCCAACGGGCGGTGGGCGTGGAAGTGGAAAGCGGCGGCGATATTTTCACCGTGGCCGGCGCGGAGATTATCCTCAGCGCCGGCGGATTGAAATCGCCGCATCTGCTGATGCTGTCCGGCGTGGGGCCGGCGGAGCAACTGAACGCCTTGGGTATCCCCATCGTGCAGGAATTGCCCGGCGTGGGGCAAAACCTGCGGAATCATCCCTCGGCCAGCGTAGCCTTTCGGGCCCGGGACGAAGTGGATTTGCCGGTAGATGCCCATTATGCGCGAGTGGCTCTGCGCTATACCGCCGCCGGCTCGGAACACCGCAACGATGTGATGATAATGACCAACGCCTCCTTCGTTACCCTGACCGGAGAGGATTTGCCCGACCGCACGGTGCGGGTATCCTGCGCTCTGGAAATGCCAGAGGGTTGCGGCGAGCTGCGGATTGTTTCCGCCGACCCCACGGTGCAACCGGAGTTTGACTACCGCTATCTGGAGGAATCCTGGGATCGGGAACGGCTGCGGGAAGCCGTGCGCTTGTGCGCCCGGCTGATTGAATCGGAAGCCTACCGGGAGATTGCGGCGGAACGGCTGGCTCCCACGGAGGCGGAATTGGCCGATGATGACTTGCTGGACGACTATCTGTTCCGCACCCTGGGGACTTCCCGCCATGTGTCCGGCACCTGCAAAATGGGGCCGGTCACGGACGCTTTGGCGGTAGTGGATCAGTACGGCCGGGTGCATGGGCTGGCCGGCTTGCGGGTGGCCGACGCCGCCATCATCCCCTACTTGACCCGGGCCAACACCAATGCCACCGCCCTGATGATTGGGGAAAAGGTAGCGGACTTTATTAAGGCGGGGAAGTAGGCTATAATAGGTCTTAATTCTCCTTTGGATCGTACCTTATCCAGAGGTACATCCCAATATGAAAGGCAGACCTTGATGCCTACCGAGCATTACGCTTCCTCGGATCCTGAAATTGTAGCCGTACCACAGGGCTACAAAGGGCTTTACGCCTTTCATAAGTATTGGGGCAAGAAGCCACACGAACCCATAGCCTACATCATCGAACAACTGTCCGAGCCTGGACAGATTGTAGTAGATCCTTTCGTGGGATCAGGAACTGTCGGTAGAGAAGCCTTGCTCCAGTCTCGCCGATTTATCGGGTCGGACATCAACCCGGTCGCGGTTGATCTCACGCGTTTGCTAACGCATCCGCCGAACTCTAGCATCATCAGGGAATCGGTGCTTGAGATACAACACCGGGTAATGGACAAAATCCTCGAAAGTTACGCCACCGAGAGGGAGGGGGAATACGCCTCGCATTATCTCTGGAGCCAGTCTGAGCTCTTGAATGTTTGGGTTCTATCCGGTAGGCGTCGGGTAGAAAGGATCCCTACGCAGCGCGATTATGCTCTGAGTATGTCTTTCGGGGGATACCAGACCAAGCTGGTGCGTCCGCCCAAGTTCTTTTTCAACCCGCGAATTAGCGCCAATACTTCCATGGGCGTTAATGACTTGCTTACCGGCCGGGCGCAGAGGAACATAGACCTTTTGATTGATGCCATCCAAGCGCAACCTAAGGCGGTACAATCTGCGTTAATGCTGTGCTTAACTGCCGCATCCGGCCAAATGAGCAAAATGGTATTTGCTGTGACCAATCGCGGCAAAACCAACGGAAAGGTATCCCATAGGATAGAGGTGGGCAGCTGGGTCATAGGATACTGGCGGCCCAAAATCCATTTCGAGGTCAACGTCTGGAATTGTTTCCAGCGTCGGGCTAGCAAGTTGTGCAATGCGATTGCCAACGGTGATCCTCTATCAACTACCATTGCGTCTCAAGAGCCTCTGGATGTGATTTCCGGGCGTAGCCAAGTTGCTGTGGTACTCGAAGACGCTGTGGAGACGATACAGGGTATCCCGGATGGCACCGTAAATCTGGTAATCACCGATCCGCCTCACGGTGATCGGATTCCATACCTCGAGCTAAGCGAGTTTTGGAACAGTCTGCTGGGGGCTCGTGCCGACTTCACGAAGGAGATTGTCATCTCTAACGCCTTGGACCGTCAAAAGAACCACGATAATTACGTCGGTTCTATCCGGGATTTTGTTGACCAAGTTCCCAAGGTGTTGACGACCCAAGGTTACTTTGTCTTGATGTTTAACTCAAGACAAGCAGAGATTTGGGCCAGCTTGGAGGCGTTGCGCCCGACTTCGGGAAAAGCCAAGGCTTCTATACAGTATCTCGGGTACTTTCCTTGCACCTATTCTGCACGGTCAGTGGTGCAAGATAATCGGAGGGGCAGCCTCAACACTGACTACGCTATGGTTTTTGCCAAATCCGCCAGCGGCTGGAACGACAAGTTGGCAGCATTGTCAAAAATCCCCGGTTGGTGTTGTTCCTTCCCCAAGGACTTTTAAGGGAGGGTGGCAACCAGATGAACTTCGAGGAAGCCACGATTTCTTTCAAGAACGACAACATCCGTCAACTGGCGGAGGTTCCGGAAGGTTTGAGGTTTCTCAAACTTCAATCCATGTCGCGCAAGGATTACCTTCAGCAGCTATTCGCATCTGCTGAACTCGATCCTACCTCCACCAAGGTCACTGACCTGTTGCGGCAGGCATTCGAGTCGCCGCGTATCAGCGACGAGCAAATAGACGGATTCATCCGCAAAGCGTACGCTGAACAGCGCGTGGAGCGGCTCAATCTGGAACCGGCCCTTGTCAGCGAACTCTACAAGGTCCAAGTTTTCGATTGGGGCGGCCTCCATCAGAACAGCTTGGAACGGACTATCGTTGATCAGTATGTAAAGAAAATCAACGATTACGAGACCTTGAGTGAGAAGGTGGAGAGTGAACTCCATCAAAGTATGCGGGGCTATGTGTTGTGCTCGTGGTACAACCATTGGACCTCCACCATCATAGAGGACTCTTTCCGAGACCACCCCGCCGTGTTGCCCGCAATCGGGCAAGTGAAAAAGATAGACTTTTTCGTCAATCAGGTTCCTTTCGATCTGAAAGTTACCCACTTGCCTGAAGGGTATATTGCCGAAGCGCGGAAGCAAGAAGGGTTAAGGCCAGAACTAACGCTACTTCGGCAGGCTGCCCGGTCATTGAAGATCGGCTCAGACCCTGGGATGTCCAATCCTCGGCAGTTGCAAAACCTCTGGACGCAACTCCAGGATCATCCCTCACCCACGGCTCGAGCCTTGATAGCCGAATTAACCAGCTTTCGGCTCCAGTTGCTTGACGATTCCCGAAACGAGCCTACGGAGCTGATTGTCTGGTTATACGAGAATCAAGGTGTGAGACGATTTGACGCGTCGAACCGGTTGTTCCTCGTCTTGGTTGACAGGAATAACTTTTTCGACTCTTGGAAGCTGAAGCGAGCAAAGCCACTGCTTGACCAACAAATTCATGCATACTTGGATAGTGCAGGACTCAACCCTGGACGCCAAGTAGAGTTTGATTGGGAAGGTGGAAAGCATACCGTTCAATCGGACGCGGTATTCATAGTGAACCCCTAGCCGTCCCGTTCCAGAAACTGCCGCACTTGGTCCATCAGCGGGGCCCGGTCGTAGGTGGCGGCGAGGATTTGGGCGTTGCGGACATAGTCGCCGGCAAAGAACCGCTCGTAATGCAAATTGCGGCTGCCAAAGGCGCTGCAAGCAATGTCCCAAGCCAAGTGAAAGAGCTTGGTACGCTCCAGAGCCGAGGCGGTGTCGGTAGCCAGGTAATGCTCCAGGTCGGGGCGCAGTTCGGAAGCGAAGTCGGCTTGCCCCGGCAGGGCCATCATACTGCTGGAGCCGAGCAGTTGCAGGATTTCCACCATCCGGGGGTAAAAGCTGCGGGAATAGATATTCTCCGCCACGGTCAGGGGAAAGCGGGCCGGGGTAAAAGTTCCCCATTCGTCCGCGGCGGCGTCAACTTCAGCGGTGCGCAGCAGGGCCTTGATGATTTCCAGGTGCATAATCATTTCGCCCAGGCGATCCTGCACATGGGGCTGCTGGCCGGAACCCAGGGTTTCCACCATCAGAGACGCCGTGCCGAGCAGAAACTCGGTTTTAGCCAGGATGCGGGTAACGACCTGATGGAAGCTGTGGACAATCCAACCGGTGCCGTAGGCCATATCGTTGCAACGCTGCACATCCCCCAGCAGAAATACCCGTTCCCAAGGCACCAGCACATCATCGAAAATCACCACCGCGTCCATTTCCTCAAAGCGCGCCCCCAAGGGATGGTCAAAGGCGGGGCGGCCATAGTCAAAACTTTCCCGGCAGATAAAGCGCAGGCCCGGCGTGGCGCAGGGAATGGAGAAGGACAAGGCGTATTTATCGGCGTCGGCCACCGTTTGGTGGGAGCGGGAAGGATAAACGGCGATTTCGTCGGAGAGGGGGCCGAGGGTAGCCAAGACCCGCGCCCCGCGCACTATCAAGCCGTCATCCCGCTCTTTGACCACCCGCAAAGCCACATCCTCAGCCAGGTTGTCGGCGTTCTGCGGCTGGGGGATGCGGGAACGCTGGGGATTGACCAGGGTATGGGTCAGGCACAAATCCTGTTCCCGGATCAGTTCGTAGTAGCGCCGGATGTTGTCGCCGAAATCCGGGCGGACGGCGGCGAAGTAGGGGGCGGCCCCGGCCATGGCCACAAAGGCGGCGTTCATATAATCGGGAGTGCGCCCCATCATCCCGCCGTGAAACTGGGCCCACTGATAGAACATCGCCCGCCGCCGTTCCAAATCGGCAAGGCGGCGCGGCGTCAGGAAAGACATTCCCACCGGGTCGCCGGTCGTGGGCGAGGGGTAGGTCATCATTTCCCGCAAATCGGGCTGATGTTGCAGATCGTAGAGGGCGGCGATGGAGCGGGCGCCGTTAGCCAGGCCGGGATGGGCGGTAACATCGGCCACCCGGACGCCGTCCATCCAGACTTCCGGGGGCTGGTCTTTAAGCCGTTGCAGGTATTGGGCGCCGGTGCGGGCAGGCATAAGGCGGACCTCTCTCTCTTTGACCTCTCAATCCGGGTGGCTACCAGTATAACAGGGCAGGGGAATAACCGCTTGCCTAATTGCGCCGGGCGGCATTGCAGGGTAAGATAGGCAGTAGCAAGGATAAGGCGGGGTCAGGCGGCCGGCTGCCATCCGGCCCCGGCCGCAAATCCGTTGGCAAAGGAGTCGCTATGATTTACGAAGTCCGCACCTATACCCTGGAACCCGGCACGGTGGCGCAGTTTGAGGCGGGGTTTGCCGAAGCCCTGCCGCATCGGGAAAAGTATTCCCCCCTGGCCGCCTTTTGGCATACCGACATCGGGCCGCTGAACCAGGTTATCCATGTCTGGCCCTACGAAAACCTGGGGGAACGGGAACGCATCCGGGCGGCGGCGGCCCAGGATCCCCATTGGCCGCCGGCCGACCTGAGCATGATTCAGATCATGGAGTCGGAAATCTGGAATCCGGCGTCCTTTATGCGGCCCATGGGCGGCGGCCAGGAGTTGGGCGGCGTCTATGAGATGCGGGTCTATACCTACAAGCCGGGGTCGATGCCGGAGTTGCTGCGGCGGTGGGAAAAGGCTTTGCCCTGGCGGGAGCAGTTTTCGCCCTGCGCGGCGGCGATGCACAGCGAGTTGGGCGGGCTGAATCGCTGGATGCACATTTGGCCCTACCGGGATTTGAATCACCGGGAGGAAGTGCGGAAAGCCTCGGCCGGCACGCCCAATTGGCCCTCGGGGGCGCCGGGCCGCATCCGGCAGGAAAACAAGATTATGGTTCCGGCCGCCTTTTCCCCGATGCGCTAGACCGATAACCCTTTCATTGCGGCCTATTCATTCCGCTCATCCTGAACTTGTTGAAGGGTCATCCTGAACCTGTCGTAAGGATGAATAGGCCGCAACAGCGTAACGGGGAGAGTTTTGCTGAACCTTGCCGATTTGCCCGCCGATTTGGATACGCCGGCTTTTGTCTATGATGAAAGGGCGGTGGGGCAACTGCTGGGCTATGGGCAGCGGCTGCGGGCCGATACCGGTTGCCAGGTTCTCTATTCCCTGAAACCTTTGCCCCTGCCGGATTTGCTGGCGCGGATGCTGCCCAAGTTGGACGGGTTCGCCGCCAGTTCCCTTTTTGAGGCCCGGTTGGCTCGGGAAGTTATGGATCGGGCGGCCGCCGCCGGCGGCTTAACCGGGCAAAAGTCGCTGCACCTTACTACGCCTGGCTTGCGGCCGGCAGAGGTAGCGGAAATCGGGGAATTGTGCGATTACCTTTCCTTTAATTCCCTGAGCCAGGGGCAAAGACACCGGGCGGAATTGGCCGGCCGGGTTAGTTGCGGGCTGCGGGTCAATCCCGGTTTATCCTTTCTGGCGGATGAACGGTATGATCCCTGCCGGCCCGATTCCAAGTTGGGCGCGCCTTTGGAAAGCGTTGCCGCCTTAGGCGCTGACCGCTCGGCAGAATTGGCCGGGTTGGAGGGGGTACTAATCCACAGCAACTGCGAGGCCACCGATTATCGGGAACTGGAAACTACAGTAACCCGGCTGCATCAGGAAATTCCCGGCCTGCTGCGGCAAGTCAAATGGATTAACCTGGGCGGCGGCTATCTTTTTGGCGCGGATATTGATTTGACGCCGCTATACCGGGCGGTCGGATTGCTGCAAGACCGGTACGGGTTGGCAGTGTTCATCGAGCCGGGGGCGGCTTTCATCCGTTCCGCCGGTTACATTGTCGCGACGGTCCTGGATTTGTTTGCCCACGGGGACAAGACCATTGCCATTCTGGACACTACGATTAACCATATTCCGGAAGCCTTAGAGTTTGACTTTGAGCCGGATGTAGCCGGGCATACCGAGCAGGGGCGGTATGGGTATCTGCTGGCCGGCAGCACTTGCCTGGCTGGGGATGTGTTTGGGGAATACCGCTTTGAGCAGCCGCTGGCGGTGGGCGGCCGGGTGATTTTTTACAATGCCGGGGCTTATACTCTGGCGAAAGCCCATACTTTTAACGGCGTCAACCTGCCTACGATATACGCCATGACCGAAGCCGGGCGTTTGGAAATGAAACGGCGGTTCACCTACGACGACTATGCCGCCCGTTGGGGAGCCTATGCCGGCCATCCTGTTTGAGCGGGAACTCTTTATCCCCCAGCCGCCGCAGCAGCCGGACCTGCGGGCCAAGTTGGCGGCGGCGGTAGCCGCCCAGCTGGAGCCGGGGGAAATCCCCCTCCGCCTGGCGGTGACGGCATCCACGGCCCAGGGCTGCCAGGCCGAAGTGGGTATCCTGGCCGGCATCGCTGGGGACGGGATGCCGCCCTTGTTTCAGGGGCGGCGGCGTCCGGGGGAAAATACCGGCCGGTTTAATGCGGCGCTGCTGGTGCCAACCGGCATTGGGGCGGAAATCGGCGGCCATGCCGGGGATGCCGGGCCGGTGGCAACCCTGCTGGCGGCGGCCTGTGACACCCTGATAACCCATCCCAATGTGGTCAACGCCTCGGATATTATTGACCTGCCGGCCAACGCTTTGTATGTGGAGGGCAGCGTCATTACCCGGTTGCTGTTGGGCAGCGCCGGCTTGCGGCCGGTACGCAGCAACCGCCTGCTGGTGGTTATCGGGCATCATTCGGATGAGCTGTTCGTCCACGCCGCCATTAACTCGGTCAACGCGGCCCGGGCATCTTATGGGCTGAGGGTACCCCGGATTATCCGCTTGGGGGCGGGTTTTGAGCTGGATTCCTGCTACGCCGGCTCCGGGCGGGCTACCGGGCAGGCGCAGGGTCTGGAACAGGTTTTTGACGCTTTGGATAGTTGCCGGGGGGATTATGATGCGGTAGCCATCACTTCCCAAATCACGGTGCCGCCGGGCTACCATGCCGATTATTTTGACAGCCGGGGGGAAATGGTGAACCCCTGGGGCGGAGTGGAGGCGCTGCTGACCCATGCCCTTTCCGCCCGCTACGCCGTGCCAACAGCCCATTCGCCGATGCTGGAAACCCAGGAAATCGCCAACGCCGATCCGGGCATTGTGGATCCGCGGATGGCGGCGGAAGCGGTATCCCTGGCCCTGCTGCAATGTATCCTGAAAGGATTGCAGCGCAGTCCGGCGATCGTAACGGATCCAGCGGCGATGCCAAGCCCCGGCGTCCTCACCGCCGCCGATGTATCCTGCCTGGTCATCCCGGACGGGTGTCTGGGCCTGCCGACCCTGGCCGCTTTAGAGCAGGGGATACCGGTAATTGCGGTGCGGGAAAACCGCAATCTGATGCGGAATGACTTGACCGCCCTGCCCTGGGCCGCCGGGCAGTTGCAAATCGTAGAAAATTATTGGGAAGCGGCCGGGGTGATGGCGGCGTGGCGGGCGGGAATAGACCCGGCGGCGGTGCGGCGGCCGCTGCCGCCGGCGCCGGTGGATTGGGCCTAGCTGCTCCGGATTCCCGTGGGCCCGGGCAGGACGGTTTTACCGGGAAGGGCCGGGATCCCTACCCCGGCAATAAGCCATCGCCGATAAAGATATGCTCGGCCTCCTCCAGGGTCAGGTCGGTTTCCGGGAGGATTAAGTCCGACTCGACCAGTTCCTCCACGGGAACCGGCGCGCCCTTTTCCCGGACCAGGGTCAGCATTTCCCCCAGCAGGCGGGCAAAGGCGGCCGCGTCCTCGGATTCCACGGCGGCCACCATTTGGTTGTCAATTTCGTTCAGTTCGTCGATGCAGGCGCCGGGCAGGTTGAACTGGCCCTCGCTGAGAATGCGGACAATCATTCGGCAAGTCTCCCGGTTTTCCGATTTAAGGGGATGGGTTGGCAAGGTTTCGTTTGGTTGCGGCGTATTCGTCCTTCAACAAGTTCAGGATGAACGGAGCGAACAAGAAGTTCCGGCTGAACGGAGCGAATACGCCGCAACGGAACGGAATCGGTTGGAAAAAGGCGGCCGCCTTTTTCCCGGTACAGCTTACGACCCCGGCGGCAGGGAACGGGTTTCCGGGGCGGCGGGCAGGCTGCCGGCATTGGCGCTTTTCAGGGCGGCCAATTCAGCCTCGACGCTGGCCGAGGCGGAAATCTGATTCAGTTCCCGCTCGATGTCATCCCGGGGGCCGCCGAAGTCGTCGAGGACGCCGTTTTCCACCAGTTCGTCAATGGCGCCGGCTTTGGCCCGCATCTGGTCGGTCTTGTTTTCGGCCCGCTGCACGGCCAGGGAAACATCGCCCATTTCCTCGGAAATGCCGCCGAGGGCCGCGCCAATCCGCACCTGGGCTTGGGCGGCGGAATACTGGGCTTTGATGATTTCCTTTTTGTTGCGGAAAGCGTCCACCTTGGCCTGGAGGCGCTGCTCGGCAGCGGTGAGCTTTTCCTGCTCCAATTCCATGCCGGCAATCTGCTCGTCCAGCCCTTGCAGTTCGATGACGGCGTTCTGCTTGCGCTGGAGGGCCAGGCGGGCCAAATCCTCCCGGCCGGCCTCGAGAGCTTGCCGGGCCTGCCGTTCCAGCCGGGCGATGTTTTCCTGGACTTTGGCGGCCTGCTGCTGGATGCGCCGCTTGGCGGTGACCATTTCCACTACGCCGCGCTTGACATTTTGCAGCATTTCCAGCTGCTTTTCGTAGGAGTAGTCCAGGGTCTCCCGGGGATCCTCCGCGGAGTCGAGGATGCGGTTCATCTTGGACTTGACGATGGTGGACATTCGGGAAAACATTCCCATAGCGGTTACTTCTCCTTTAAGGGGATGCGGAAACCAGCCGCCTTTTGCGGCGGCCGACGGGCCGGCGTTGGGAAAAGGGCGGCCGACGATAGCCGGCGGGCCGGGTTACAACCGGCCGTAGCGGTTTTTGCGGCCGAACAGGGCAATCGCGCCCACAATCAAGCCGGCAACGATGCAGACGGCCCCCAGAACCCACAGGATAAAGTTGAGGATGCCGGAAATCAGCAATCCGCCGAGAACCAGCAGAAAGATGGCGGCAATCAGGCCGCCGCCGGTACTGCCCATTTAATCCCCCTTGATACGGAATCTTGGTTTGACAATACCTTACCTTGTAGCGGCGGCTTGGTCAAGGGGCGGGGGCGGCGGTTTCAGGATTATTGCCTATACCTTTATTCGGGCGGGTGGGGCCGGGTAGGCCGCTCCGGGTAGCCGCCAACTTCTTTCCGCCCGTCCTGCAACGGAGTTCAGGAGGGCCCTTCAACCAGTTCAGGGTGAGCGGAATAGGATCTCAACCGTCATTCCCGCGCAAGCGGGAATCCCGAACGGTACTGCCTTATGATGGTATTGTCGACAGGCAACCCCTAGATTCCCGCTTACGCGGGAATGACGGTAGAGAGGCCGCCCCGCCGCTACCGGGTGCGGCGGATGGTTTTCTTGCAGGTGGCCGTCCAGGTGCGGCTTTGCCGGGCCCGGAAGTTATAGTTAGCCCCAATGTCAGTATCCCAGTAAAACCAGCCCAGCCCATCCCCGTGATCCCAAGCGCCGGTGCCGGTGTCGCGGCTGTGGCCGGGGCCGATAACGGCGCTGCCATCCACATAGCGGGCTCCCCGGGCGCGGCAAACCCGGGCGGCGCCGGCGGTCAACAATTCCTGCCATTGGGACAGGCTGGGCGTCGCTTGGTGGTTGGCCTCGCCCGACCGCGTAACAGTGTTGGTTTCCCAGTCGAGCGTCCAACTGGCAGTAGATTGCGGCGTAGATCGGCCGACCGACACATATCGGGCTCTCGCTTGACCGGTACCCGCTCCTCCAGGATTTCCCCAAGCCGAGCAAATCAAGGTGCCGGGCTGCCGGCCCTCCCGCAAGTCAGTCATACAGGTGTCGGTAGCCACATCGCCGCTGCCCACCCTAATCCGTTTGACCCGCTTAACTCGCCGCTTTTCCCGGGGAAACTCAAAAATGCGGTCGATGCTGACCCCGGTAACGCCGGATTCCCCCTCGGTCAGCCAACCCTCTTGGGCGGCGATAAAGCCGCGGAAAATGCCGCGTTCCCCGAAATAGATGGTATCGTCCCGCTCGTTGCGGTCTTTGCCGGCCTGCCAGGTTTCGGCTTTGCTGAAAGTATCGGACTGGTCGATGCCGCAGTAGAGGGTCTTGCCCCGGTTTTCAGCCAGGGATTCCAGGATGGCCGTGGTGCGGTCGGCGTGGGCAAAGGCTTGCCAGTCGGAACAGTCCCAGGGGATGGCCCGGGCGGCTTGGATAGTGGCAATGCCATACCCCGCGCCCAGCAGCAGGAACAGGAGGATACTGACAGCCAAGAGCTTGGGCATAAGGAGTTTCCCCCAAAGGCCCCAAAGCCCAATCAAGAAGGGCTCGAGGCCGAAATTTGCCTCAGCAAATTTCGGCCTCGAGCGAAAAAATTTTATCCTATGGTTTGGGGTTTGGCAATAGGTTTATTGGGGAATTAACAGGGATAGAGCGGAGGGGCAGGATTTTGGGGGTCGGTTCAGGACGGGTTTTCCGTTTCATTGCCGCCCGGGATAGGCGGCCCCAATCCGCTCATCCTGAACTTGTTGAAGGATGAAACCACGGTTGATAAAGAGAATCGCAAGGAAGCGCCATCCGCCCTACCGTCATTCCCGCGTAAGCGGGAATCCAGAGGTTGCTTGCCGAGGATGCGGCAGCATAAGGTAGCGCTGTCCGGGATTCCCGCTTACGCGGGAATGACGGTAGCAGGGGCGGGAAGGACGGTAGGGGGGGCGGGATTCCCGCTTACGCGGGAATGACGGTAGCGGGGGCGGGAAGGACGGTAGGGGTCGGCGCATTTCCCGGTCGTCCGGTGTGGTATTATATCCCTTGCTGAACTGTTGCCGGCCGTAAGGATAGGGCGGCGGCGGCAGCGGCGGCGGGATTATTGGCAAGGAGGCTTTGCGGGGATGCTGCGTTCCTTATTCGGACGGGGGAAAAAGCGGCCGCCGGCGGCCCAATTGCCCGGCAATACCATCCGCGCGGCCCAAGTGGGCGATGTGCTGGTGGTGCAGGGGCTGGCCCTGGAGTACGACAGCCTCTATTTTGTGGTGGAAAACATCCACCGCTACGGCGGCAATCGGCTCAGCTGGTTTGAGCTGGAGGTGGCGGATGCGGAACATCGGCTCTGGCTGGAGTGGCAGGAGGAGGGGGACGGGCTGTTTATCACCGCCACCGACGACCGGCGGCCGGTGACGCTGGAAGCCCTGGGCTTGACCGAGGCCGACCTGATAACCCTGGACGAGGAACATTCCCTCGGCAACAGCATCAGCGTCGAAGGGCGGCGGTTTTGCTACCGCAACAGCTTCGAAGCCTTTTACTTCCGCAACAATCAGGGCCAGGGGCAAGGGTTCTATCTGTGGGATTTTCTGGCGGAGGATGAGGAGCGTTCTTTGTCCATCGTCAAGTACGAGGGCGCGCCCTACGAAGCCCATTTCAGCGAAACCCTGTCCCCGGAGAATGTCATCCTCTATCCCGGCGCGCGGCCGGAGCAAAGGAAGCGGTGAGCGCAATGCTGGAAACCCTGGTAAGTACCTTGGCATTTTTCCCCAAGGGCCTGGTCTATGTGGCCCTGGGGGTAGTAATCCTGTTCCTGGCCAAATTGGCCCGGGACCTGGTTACGCATCATCCCATTGACCAGGAAATCGTGGAAAAGGGAAACCTGGCGGAAGCCCTGCGCCTGGCCGGCTACCTGCTGGGGGTGATTCTGGTTTTCCTGGGGGCGGTGTATCAGCCCTTTGCCTTGACCGTCAGCGATGGCGGGCTGGGGTTCAACCGGGAGTTTGCCTTGGACCTGCTGCGGGTAGCCCTCTATTCCCTGGCCGGGGTGGTGGCGCTGAACCTGGTGCGGCTGCTGCTGGACAAGGCGGTGCTGTATCAGTTTCAGGTGGAAAAGGAAATCATCGAAGAGCAGAATGTCGGCAGCGGAGCCGTGGGGTTCGGGATGAATGTGGCGGCCGGGCTGCTGATTGCCGGGGCTATTGCCGGCGGGGGGGAATGGTACACGGCCCTGGCTTTCTTTGCCCTGGGTCTGGTCGTGCTGGCGGTTTTCGCCCTGTTTTACGAGCTGACCACTTCCTTTAACATCCACGACGAGATTGAAAAGAACAACCCGGCGGTGGGGGTAGCCTTTGGCGGCAATCTGATCGCCATCGGTCTGGTGAACCTCAAGGCTTTGTTCGGGGATTTTGTCGGCTGGACGCAGGGAATAACCGAGTTTGTCCTCTTTGCGGTGCTCGGCTTTATCCTGCTGTATATCCTGCGGCTGCTGGTGGATTTGATATTGCTGCCGCATACCAAGGTGGCGGATCAGTTGACGGCGGGCAATGTGGGCGTGGCTCTGCTGGAAAGCGGGGTAGTAATCAGTTCGGCGCTGATCCTGTTCTTTGCCATTTAGACAAGGCAAGGGCCTATAGGAACCGTCATTCCCGCGTAAGCGGGAATCCCGAACGGTAATGCCCAGGACACCGCATCCTCGGCAACTAACCTCTGGATTCCCGCTTACGCGGGAATGACGGTAAGAGGCGGGAAGGACGGTAAGGGACAGGAAGGACGGTTTTTGTATGCGGTTGCCCCCTTACTTTTCCTCGGGAAGGGCCCTGACCTGCCGGGCAATGTTTTGCTGAGCGCGGCGTTCCTGCTGCGCCGCATCCTGGGCCTCGGCATAGGCATAGCCCTCCTCTAATATCGCCGGCAGCAATTCCTCCGGGGCCAGGTCGCAGTTGACCGCCGGTTCCAGCAGGCGGTCGAAAAAGTCGGCATCGCCGATAAAAGCCGGCCCGTCCGCGGCGAACTCGTCCAAAGTGCCATCATAGAGCCGCAGTAGAAAGACGGTACGCACCGGGTCTAATCCCTCAGCGATAAAGAGCTGCGGCCGCAGGTCAACGCCGCGGCCGGTGTCAAACTCGGCCCGGCCTAAGTCCTCATCCCAAAGGGTATCCTTAAAAACATCGAAGCGGTCGATGTAGCCCTCCGTTTCGGTCAAAAGGCGGCCGATAAAGCGGCGGCCGCCGGGGGTAATTTCGTAAAAGCCGGTTTCGTCGGAGAGGTTAATCAATCCCTGGCGGCCCAAACCGGCGGCGGCAGTTTCCAGGGCGGCGGCGTTGGCCGTTTCCGGCCGGGCCGGCAAAGGGTATTCGTGCTTGTCCAGAAAGTAGAGCAGGGTACACTCCCGCAGCCAGGCCAACAGTTCATCTTGGCTTTCGGCGTAACCCTGGGCAACGGCGTAATCCAGGGGCCGGTATTGGGGGGACAAGACTAATTCCAGAGGAACCGGGCCGGCCGCGGCTGGGGGCAGGTAGTACGCCACCGGGTCGGAAAGTTGCGCCGGGCGGGCGGCGGCTATTAGGTTAAGTTGGCACAAGCCCAAGCGGTACTGGTCAAACACTGGCAGGAAACAATCGTAGATGTCGGGCAAGTCGGGATTGGCCGCCATGTCCAGACTTTCCGCGATAGCTTGACGAGCCGGTTCCTCCGGGGGGAAAAGGGCCGCCAGCAGTTGGTCTAGGGATTGGCGGGCGCAATCCGCTGGCAAAGTCAGTTGCAGCACGGCATCCGCCGGCAATCCGGCCAGGGATACCGATAGGGCCAGGGCGGGTATTGCGGCTGGATTAGACAAGTTCACGGCAAACCGGGGTTATTCCCGGAATGGCGGCGGCCGGCGCGGAGTTTTACTTGGCCGCCGCCGCCGCTGAAGGAGCCGACGCTGCTGCGGGAGATGGCGGAACTGCCGCCGGCCCGGCTGATGCTGCTGCTGGAGCGGAAAGCGCCGGAGGAGCGCTGCGTCTGCTGGTAGCTTTGCCGGGCGGAGCTGGTACTGCGGCCGGCTTCCTGATAGCGGGAGCCGGCAAAGCCCTGCTGCCGGGTGGCGTAGCGGCTGTTGCGGGCCACTTGCGTTCCGTAGCGGCTGGATTGGCGGTAGTTGGCCCGGTTCTGCCGCAGGGTCGGGCCGTAGCTGGCCGGGGTGTGGTAGAAGTAGGGGCCGCGGTTGAAACTGCTGAGCAGCAGGTAGGTAAAGAGGAAGTCGCCGGCCCCGAAGTGGCTGTAATAGTAGCCGTTGGCCCCATAACCGCGCATATCGTACTCGTCGTTGGTGTCCTTGACGATGGAAAAGAGGCGGTCATCCTGGGTATCCTCAATGTCGTTGCTGTTGTTCAGGTCCTCCCAGCCCTCCAGGGTCAGGCGGTCGCCGTCTTGCAGGGAACGGATGAGGATGATGCCGTCGCCCTCGTAGATTTCGTTGACCCGGCGCTCAAACTCGGTGGCGCTCTGGGCGTTCTTAAAGGCTTCCTGCACATCGTCGAGGTTGATGCGGCCGGCGGCGCCGTCGGTGGCGGCCCATTCGTCATAAGAGGGGCCGCTGCTGCACGCGGCCACCAGCGGCGCGCCGGCGACCAGCGTTCCGGTAAAGACTGCCGTACTCAGGCGGCGAAGTTTCCACGCCATTTGCTTAACCTCTTGATTGATTCACCCGGCAACAAGTTCCGGGTGAGCGGAATTCCAGGGGCGGCCGGCCGGCGCCATCAGCCCAGCAGCGCCGCCGCTCTTTCATCCAGCTCCAGGGCCGGCACCGTTTCCTTTGCCAAATCCGCCAAGGGAAAGGCGCAGAGGCGGGCCAGGAACAAGTCGGCCCCTTCCCCTTGAAACTGCCGCCAAGCCGCGGCGGCGTGGATGATGTAATCGGCGACGGCGGACTTAGGCCCGTAGCCGCCCAAGCGGGAACTAACCGACAAGGCTCGCAGTCCCCCTTGATAATCTTTCCACAATTCATCCCCGGATTGCAACCGCAGCAGCCGGGCCAGTTCGGCAAAGCGCGGGATACCCAAAGCGGCTTGCCGGGCGGTCAAACGGGCGGATAGCAAATCCGCCAAGGCCGCCGGCAGTTCATCCAGGGCCAAGCCGTACAAAGATCCCACCTCGATACCGTACCATTCCTGGAGATCTTTTGCCAGTCGGGAAAAGCGGCGGGGGTAGTCGGCGGTATCTCCGGCCGGGAAATGGCGGGCGGCCAGGCGGGACGCCGCAGCCGGAATTAAGGCCCGGGCGGCGGCCGCGCCATCGGCAGCGGTCAGTAACCGCTGCCGGGTTTGGTAGTAGGCGGCGGTATGGGCGTCGGCAATAGCGGCGTAGTCCTGCTGGATGCGGCGGCGGGCGGCGGCGTCCGTTTCCGCCGTTTCCTGCAAGCGGTACAAGTAACGCTCCACGGCTTTGCCCTCAAAATAGACGCGGCCGGCGGCGTCGGTTTTTTGACAGTGGGCAAAATCCGGCCGGCGGTGGCCGCGGTAAGCCAGCAAGGGGTCATCCCAGGAAAGGATAAAGCGGGTCGCGCCGAACTGCCCTTGCCGTCCGCTGCGGCCTTTCAGCTGCCAGGCAATGCGGGCGGCGGGGCTGAAAGCGGCGCTGATTACATAGAGACCCAGGCCAAACTCGAGGGATTCCGGGGAAACGGCCGGGGAGGGCGGCGGGAAATCCGCCCGGCTTACCAGCAGTTCGGTAAATTCGGCCCGGTTCATATCCCGCCGGGCATAAGTCAAACCGCTGTCGGCGGCCAGGGCGGCGGCCAGCAAGTCGGCGGCGGCGCTAGGGCAATGCACGGCTATGGGGCGGTTTTCGCTATCCAGCCGCTGGCGGAGCAGGGACACGGCATTGGCGATAAGGCGCTGGTTCAAGGCGGGGTCAAGGATAATGTCGGCGCCGCGCCCGGCCATATTGGTGGCGACGGTAACCGCGCCCGCAGCGCCGGCCTGGCGCAGGATTTCCGCTTCGGCGGCGCTGGTGATGGCGTTGAGCAGGCGGTGGTCGATGCCCTGTTCGGACAAATGGCGGCTGACCAGGGCCGACTGCGCCACGGTCTGGACGCCCACCAGAACCGGCTGCCCGATTATTTGGCGCTGCCGCACCGTGGCGGCAATAGCGGCCAATTGCTCCTCTTGACCGTTATAGACCCGGCTGGGCCAATCCTGCCGCCGCAAAGGGCGCGCCGCCGGGAGGACAACCACCTCCCGGCGGTAAAGCTGCTGAAACTCGGCGGCGGCATCGGCCGCCGTGCCGGTCATCCCGGATAAATGACGGTAGCCTTGGGCCAAGCCTTGCACGGAAATTTGGGCCAGGGCCGGGCCATCGGGATGCACGGTTACCCCCTCTTTGGCTTCCAGGGCCGGGTGCAGTCCTTCCTGATAGCGGCTGTCGGGCCGGGGCCGGCCGGTGACCCGGTCGAGGAGAATTATCTCGTCCTCAGCGACTATGTAATCCCCATCCCTTTTCAGCAGCAGGTAAGCCCGCAGCAGTTGATAGACTTGATTTGCCAGGTTGACCCGCCGGACATCCTGGCGGGAAAGGGGGCCGGCGGCGTGGTCGGCTCCGGCATCATAGAAAGGGCCAAGACGGCTTTCCAGAAAGGCCAGGCCCCGGGCGGTCAAGGTAACGAACCGCTGCTCCGGGTCGACCAGGCAATACAAATCGGCGGCCAAGGCCGGGTCGGGGTAGTCGGAACCGTCGGGATAGAGGGCGACCAGGGCTTGGCGGTAGGCGCGGGGTTGAGCCGCCGCCTGTTGCCGCAGGCGGGCATTATCCGGTTGGGCTAACAAAGCTTGGCCCAGCAGACGGGCGTAGGCTTTGCCGCCGGGGGATTCCTTTTCCAGGCGGGCCAGATATTCCCCGGCTAAAGCGGCTTGCCGCTGGGTCAGTTCGGCTACGGCTTGGTTGGCCCGATCCAGGGTTTGGCGATTCAGCAAGGGGGAGCCGGCGATTATCAGGGGAGTGCGGGCTTCATCAATGAGGGCTTGATCCACTTCGTCAATGATCAGGGTATCCCGACCGCCCTGCACTTGTTCCGACGGGTCGGTTTTCAGGTTGTCCCGCAGCCAGTCAAAGCCGAATTCCCGCAAGGGGGCATAGACAATTTGCTGTTCGTAGGCGTAGCGGCGTTCCGCGTCGACCATCGAACTCAGCACATTGTCAACGCTGAGGCCCAGGGAACGGTACACCGGGGCCAGCAGTTCGCAGTCCCGGGCCGCCAGATAGTCGTTGGCCGTGGCGATATGGACAGCACGGCCGGCGGCGGCGGAAAAGACGGCGGGAAAGACAGCGGCTACCGTCTTGCCCTCGCCGGCGTTCATTTCCACGATTTTGCACCGGAACAGATAAATCCCGGCCAGAATTTGCTCGTCGGTGGGCTGGAATTGCAGGCGGTTATGGGTATCCCGGCGGGCCAGGGCCTGGTAAAACTCGGCCGGCAAAAGAATATCCCACGGATAGCGGCGGGCCAATTCCCCCGGAGTCCGTCGCAAGGTTGCCACGATAAGTTGTTCATCGGCAGTCAAGGCCGCCGCCGCCGGGTCAAGTTGGCCCTCTTGATCCGATTGGAAATGCTTTTCCAAATCCGGCCAGTCAAAAGCCGGGTCAAAGATGCGCCAATAACCCAAGCGGCGGCGGATACTTTCGTCGGTGATGGCAAAGATTTCCACGAGCCCGGATTCCGGATCCGCGGGATTGCGGGTTTCCCGGATATGGCTGAGGGCGGCCCGCAATTCCTGGTCAGAACGGCTTGCCAGTTCCCTAGCGGAATGGCAATGGCGGATGGCGTGGAGCAGTTGCCGCGCAGTTAAAGGGCGGCGGGCGGCGAATCGGCGGCGGATAGCGGACAGCGGCGCCGGCCGGCGGCGGCCGGGGGCGGCGGCAACTCTATCGGAGGACTCCGGGAAAAAGCCGGCGGTGGCGTTCATTCTGCAATTTCCTCATCATACGGCTTTTCCGGCGGGCGGGGGAATCGGAATATAACCAGGCCGGCGGCATGGCCGGGTTGATCCCATTCATTATAGCGGCGCAGCAGATGGTCTTGGGCGGCAAGGATTTTTTCGGCGGCGGCCGGATGGGCGGCGGTCAATTGGCGGCCCAAGGGGAAATCCAGAGTCCACTCCCGGCAGACTTCGGCGGCAAAGCCGGCCCGGCGGGCGATGTCCAAGTATTCCCGGCGCAGGCGCTGGTATTCCGGTTCACTGCGATAGGGCAAGGGCGTAACATAGAAATCGGCGGACAAGTAAAGGCCCAGTTCGTTCTCAAAGACCTGCACTAAATCGGTATCGGCCAGCCAGCCCTCCATCGCAAAAAAGAGGTTCTGCGGAATATCCTGGGGGACGCGGTGATAGTAGTAATCCTCGACGGCCTCGACCATCCGCACTTTGACCGGCTGCTTGTCGGTAGGGCGCAACATAGCGGCGGCGGCGTCTCCCGGAACGAATAGAAAGGGGATGTTGCCGTTGGTGGCGTCCACCAGCAGGGGCGCGCCGTCAAGGTGATAAAGGAGGGCGGTGTGCTGCCAGTAGCGCATATAGCGTTTGGCAAAGCGGAAGTCAAAGGTGGTCAGCAATTCCCGCAGTTTATCCACCGGGGCCGGGTCAACAGCCTGGTCTCCGGCAATCAGATATTCCGATTCCAGTCCGTAGTGGTCGGTCAGGAACTTGAGGGCTTGGACTTTTTCGGCGCAGATGCCCCCGGAGCCGGCGGCGATATTCCGCACGGTTTCATCCCCGGTCTTGAACATCAGTTTGTCGCTGATAAAGCGGGAATAGTTCTCAAAATCGCTGCGCCAGATGCGGCGGCCCAAAGACTGGATTAACTGCCGTTGCTTTTCTCCGGTATCCAGTAGCAATACCCTTTCCGCGGCCGCCGGGCCATAGTCGGCGGTCAGGGCAGCGTGGACAAAGGCGGTAAAAAGGTCAGGGGCGTTAGCCCAGCGGCGGCGGTGAAAGCCGGCCCAATTACGATGGTAGCCAACATTGGCCCGGTCAAGGGACAGGTCAATAACCGAAACTTCGGTATCCCCGGCCCGGGCTTTTTCAACAAGGGGCGGGCTTTCAAGGCTGACCGGCTGCCCCTGCTGACGGAAAACAAGGCCGGAAAAGAGATCCCCCAACCGCCCCTGGTCATCGCAGCGATAGACCAAGTCGGTCAAGGCTTGCAGAGTGGGCAAAGCGGCGGCGGTGCTGGCCCCCTCCCGCAGCAGTTCCGCCGCCGGGCAGTCCCGGAGGTATTTGTCCAGCAACTGCCCCACGGTCCATTGGGCCTGGGCCGGGTCGATCCGCAGGGCGGCCCGCCGGCCGGTAAGCGCGTCGGCAAGTTGCAGGAGCAGGGGATCGGATGGGGTTGCGGCCATTAGGCCCACCGCCGGGCTGGGGTTGCCATCGGTATCCGGGAAGCGGGAAAGGCTAGATGGGGAAAGCGGTTGAATGGTCGGGGTGAGAGGATTCGAACCTCCGGCCTCTTCGTCCCGAACGAAGCGCGCTAGCCACTGCGCTACACCCCGACAAGGCAAAACCGTTAAGCCTGAAATTATTGTAGCACAGGGTTGGGGGGATGGCAAGCCTTAAATGGCCGGATTTCCGGTCAATCCGGAATGGATAATTCCGTCGAAACCGACCGGCTCTGGGCAGGGAATTGCCGGCTAGCGGCAGATAAGGGCCCGCGACCAACCACTCCGCCGGCGGCGGCGGGGCTGGTCACAGTCCGCCAAATCCCGGAGACCGCCCCGCCAGTCCGACGCTGTGGCGACCGCTTTGGCCTTGAACCGTTCCGCCGAAGCCGGGTTCTCCACGGCCCACCACGTGCCGCCAATCAGGACGATAAACACCAGGATAATGAATATCCGCATCCGGAAACCTCCTTGCGGATTCCTGCACCGCCGGCCCCCAAACCCCGGTCTATCGCCGGGGTTTGGATCGGTACGGATTGTCCTTGAGTTCGTTAGGAGGAGTCCCGCCGCCGCTTTGCGTCGCAGTTAGCCCGGAGTTCTTGCTTCATGGTTTCGGCTTCCGCCTGAACTTGTCCGGATTTCGAGATTGCCTGCAAGAAGTCTTTCTTGTCATCCATCCAGTCCTCCGTGGCCTGGCGCACTTGGCGCTCCATCCACGCGTCTATGGCCCGCTCGCGCTCCTGGCACGCCTCCCGGAACTCCGCCGAGTCGCCGGGGAGGTTGGGCGCAGCCGTGCTGGGCTTGCTGTTCAGGGAGCCGCAGGAGAGGATGGCTATCAGTAGAGGGAGGAGAAGGGCCACGAGGAGCGGCAACAGGGCCGGGTGGGACTGGGAGATTCGCAGTTGGATCGGCATCGGTAACCCCCTTGCAGACCAGAAGGTCGGGCGATTTGCCGGATCCACCTAACCCCAACAGCGAACCTACAAGGGGGCGTATTGCCCCCCTTCCGTAGTTCGCGTTGGGATTGAGGTACTCCTCAATTAAGTGGATCCGGCTCGTCCATTAAACTACAAGGCTGCCGGGTTGTCAACTATCACGCGACGCCGCTTTCTGTATCGGGCCGCTTTGGGGATTTATCCACCAGATCCGGATGGAATCATTGCCGGGAAATCGGATGTCTGCCTCCCTCACTCCAACATTTCCGTGGCCAGTTCGGTGAGTTTTTCCAGGTTCAGCACGCCGTCCCATTTGCGGTGGATTTGGCCGTCGGCGGTGATAAAGACGGTGGTGGGCAGGCCCAAGACTCGGTAGTTGGGGACCACCTGGTCGTCGGCGGTGTAGCCGGCGGGATAGGTTACGCCCAACTCAGTCAGCAGGTTCTGGGCATCCTCCGGGCGGCCCAGGTTCATAAACTGGCCTAAATCCACGCCGATAAGAGTAACCCGGCCGGCAAAGGCATCCTGAAACTGCTGAAACTCCGGCATTTCGGCCCGGCAGGGGGGGCAAAGGCCGGCCCAGAAGTTCAGCACTACCGGCTGGCCCTCCAGTTGGGACAGCGGCAAATCGCCGCCCCATTCCGCCGGCCCCTGGTATAAAAGGATGGGGAAATCGTAAGCCGGCTCCGGGGATTCAGCGGCCGGCAAAGCGCAGGCGATTACCGCGGACAACAGGATGGCCGCCGCCAGGGAAAGGCGGACGGGTAGATAGCGGCGCAATTTCATTCTCCCCTTGGGCTGATTTGCCATCGGTGGGCGGCTTGCTAGGATTGCCGGTTCGGGCAAGGGTACGCTAACGCCGGGGCCGGCCGCATCAGTCGGCCGCGGCGGCGGCAAGTTGGCGCAGGCGTTCCTGAAAAACCCCCAGGCGTTCCAGGGCGCTGGTCAGCCGGGGCAGCAGACGATCGCCCAAAGCCCGCCGCGCCAGTTTGATTTGCCGATTGCCCACGCTGGCATCCCGGCCCAAGGCCCGCTGCAAGGGGATTTTGGCGCTGCCCACTTCCTCGCGCAGGTTCAGGGTAACGCCGGCCGCGGTGTGCAGCAGGGATTCGATGCCCACGGCGTCGGCCAGGAGGCGCAAATCCAGCAGGGTCAACAGGTTTTCCGTCTCCGGCGGCAGGGGGCCGAAGCGATCCCGCAATTCCTCCCGCAAATCGGGCAGGGCGGAGCGTTCCCGCATCTTGGCAAAGCGCTGGTACAGGGCCAGGCGGGTCGGCGTGTGGGCAATGTAACTTTCGGGCAGGCTGGCGGCTACCGGCAGTTCCACCCGCGGCAATTCCTGAACCAGGGGGGCAAAGGCGGCCGGAGCTTGGCCGCCCTCCTTCCTTTCCGCTTGCAGTTCGGCAATCGTTTCATCCAGCAGCTGGCCGTACAAGTCCAGGCCGACGGCGTGGATTTGGCCGCTTTGGGCCGCGCCCAAGAGGTTGCCGGCCCCGCGGATTTCCAGGTCGCGCATCGCAATGCGGAAACCGGAACCCAAGTCGGCGGCTTCCAGGATGGCTTGGATACGCTGTTCGGCGGCGGGAGTGATGCGGCGGCCGGCCGGCAGCAGCAGATAGGCATAGGCCCGGTGTTCGCCCCGGCCGACCCGGCCGCGCAGCTGATAAAGCTGGGACAAGCCGAAACGATCGGCCCGATCCAGAATCAGGGTGTTGACATTGGGCAAATCCAAGCCGGACTCGATGATGGTGGTGCAGACCAGCACATCGGCCTCGCCGTTGGCAAAGGCGACCATCACTTCCTCTAAATCGGCTTCGGCCAGCTGGCCGTGACCAATCATAAAGCGGGCTTCCGGCACCAGTTCGGCCAGTTGCGCCGCGGTGCGCGCAATGGTGCGGACCCGGTTGTGCAGAAAGAACACCTGGCCGCCGCGCTCGATTTCCCGCAAAATGGCTTCCCGGATAGTGTCCTCGCTGTATTCGGAGACAAAGGTTTTGACCGGCAAACGGGCTTCCGGGGGAGTGTTCATCACGCTCATATCGCGGAGGCCGGACAAAGCCATGTGCAGGGTGCGGGGAATGGGCGTGGCGCTGAGGGTCAGCACATCCACTTCCTGCCGCAGCTGTTTCAGGGTTTCCTTGTGGCTGACGCCGAAACGCTGTTCCTCATCCACCACTACCAAGCCCAGGTTCTTGAACTGCACATCCTTTTGCAGCAGGCGGTGGGTGCCGATGACAATATCCACCGCGCCGTCCTGCAAGGCGGCAAGGATGGTTTCCTGCTCTTTGGGGGTGCGGAAACGGCTCAATACTTCCACTTGCATAGGAAAGGGGCCGAGGCGCTCGGTGAAAGTGGCGTAGTGCTGCTGGGCCAGGACGGTGGTCGGCACCAGCAAGCCGACCTGCATACCCTCGCTGACGGTCTTAAAGGCGGCGCGCAGGGCCACTTCGGTTTTGCCGTAGCCCACATCGCCGCAAATCAGCCGATCCATCGGGCGCGGCCGTTCCATATCGAGCTTTACTTCATCGATGGCCTGCACTTGGTCGGGAGTTTCCTGATAGGGAAAGGAATCCTCCAGTTCCTGCTGCCAGACGGTATCGCCGCCGAACTGATGCCCCTCGGCGGATTGGCGGGCGGCGTAGAGTTTCAGCAGTTCCTCGGCCAATTCCCGGGTGGAGGTCTTGACCTTTTCCTTGAGGCGGGCCCATTCGGCCGTGCCGAGGCGGGTCAAGGCCGGCGGCTGGTCTTGGGCGCCCACATAGGCCCCTACCCGGTCTAAATGATCCGTGGGGACATAGAGCTTGTCGGCATCGGCATATTCCAGCACCAGGTACTCTTTGGCGTCATCGCCCATTTGGGTAACGCCGGCAAAGCGGGCCACGCCGTGGTCAATGTGAACCACATAACTGCCCGGGGTCAGTTCGGACAGGACAATATCATCGCCCAAGGCGCTGCGGGAACGGGAGGGGCGATAGCGGCGTTCCTTGACCGCGCCAAAGAGTTCGGCATCGGTCAGCAGGGTCAGGGTTTGCGCCGCCGCTTTGCCGTTGGCGGGAGGGACGGCGGCGGTCCAGCCCTCCGTCAAAGAACCGGGGATCAGGTGGATGTGGCCGGGCTGCGGCGGATGATCCAGGGTTTCGGCGCGGGCCGCGCCCAAGCCGGATTCGGCTAAAATTTCCTCGAGGCGGCGGGTGTGCTGGCTGACCGCGACCAGGGATTGGCCTTGCCGCAACTGGCTTTTCAAGCTGTCAGCCAGCTGCTCCAGTTGCCCGAAGTAGGTGGGGGCCGGTTGGAAAAGGGTATCCGCATTGGAGTCAATCCAACTTTCCAGAAATACCCGTTCCGCGCACTGTTGCAGGCCGGCGGAAAGCTGCGGCCAGGTCAGATAGGGGGAGGGAAAGTTGCGGGGCAGTTCGCCGCGCTGTTCCCGGCTTTCCCGCATCCGGGAAAACTTTTCCTCTAAATCCATAGCCTCGGTCGCAATCTGGCTTTCCCGGTCCAGCACCAGCAGGGCATCGGCGGGCAGGCAATCGAGGAGGCTGCTGTGGTTGAGCAGGCCGTTGTAAAGGGATAGGGTTTCCGGGTTGGGATTGGCGAATAGTTCGGTAAGTTCGTCCTCAATGCGCTCCTTAGTGGCGGCGGCGCAGGGGGCAAAGTCGATTTCCTTGATGCGGCGGGCGACGACGGGCCGGTCGGCCAGGTCGGGCAGCTGTTCCCGGGCCGGGAGGATGACGGCTTCCATGGGGGCGGCCTCCGTCGGCGCGGCCGGCATGGAACGCTGGGTATAGGGGTCAAAGGGGCGCAGGGTATCCACTTCATCGCCCCACAATTCCAGCCGCCAGGGATATTCGCAATGCGGCGGAAAAACATCGATGATGCCGCCGCGCTGACTGAAAGAGCCGGGAGTTTCCACCAGCGGCTCATGGCGGTAGCCCAAGTTAACCCAGGCGGCCAGGAGTTCCTCGATGCGGGCAATGCGCTGCCCTACCCGCAGCCGGGTAAAGGAATCCGCCCCGGAATTGGCGCCGGCGCCGGCCAGAATCGCGGGCGGCAGGGTATAGCGCAGGGCGGCGGCGGCCGCGGCCACGACCAGCGGCGGCGGCCGGTTCGGATCCGGATCCGGATGGACGGCGGCGGCGGCCAGGGCCGACAAGGCGGTCAAGCGCTGGTTGACGGTGCGGGCATCCACGGCCAACCGCTCGAAGGGCAGCACTTCCGGCTCCGGCAGCAGATAGACCGGGGCGTCCTCGCCCAGGTAGGTCAGCAGTTGGTCGTGGAGTTGCCGGGAGTCCTCCGGGCGGGGGGTCAATACCAGCATAGGCCGGCGGCGTTCCCGCCACAGGGTTGCCAGATAGACCGGCCGCGCCCCCCGCCGGGCGGTGATGCGGCCCGGTTCAGCCTTGCCCGGCGCAAAAGCCCGGGGGATGGCGTCGGCAAAGGCGGAAAGGATACCGGACAAAGACATCGACGGGCGCGCTCCAACTTTTCTTAATCCGGGGGACGGACGGACTACCGGCGGCAATAGGGAAAAGGGCTAACGCCGGCGTTAGCCCCGAACAGCAATTATTGTAGCCCCGAAACCCGGCGGGGGCAAGGGGGATGGCGGCGGGTTTTTTGGGAATTGCGTATATCTGGCAAGCTACTTACCGTCCTTCCCGCCCCTCTTTACCGTCATTCCCGCGTAAGCGGGAATCCAGGGGAGTGATGAAACGGCATGGTTTCGGCGGCGGCATCATTCCCGCTTAAGCGGGAATCCAGGATGGCGTGGGGGACAACGGGATTGTCTTTTCAGTACCGTTCTGGATTCCCGCTTACGCGGGAATGACGGTAAGGGATGGCGGGAAGGACGGTTAAGAGACGCGGGAATGACGGTTGCGGGGCGGCGGGAATTAAAATTGCCCGGAAATAAGGCCGCCAAGTGGTTGACTTAACCCGCCCGGCCTTGTTACCCTATTCATCAGTCAAAGAGCCATAACCTTATCCGAGAGGGTATAGCCATGTCCCTACGCAACATAGTAATCGCCCTAGTCCTCTGTCTGGCAATGCACGCAATAGGGAGGGGGGGGGGGGCAACCGTGTCCCAGGCCGCCCGGGCCATCCCCTGGGACTGTTCCGACTGGCAAGCCTTTGTCCACGAGGATCGCCCTACCGCCATCCTGGAATCCTTGGCCGAAAATCGCGGCAAGACCCTCTACTGCGGCGTCGATCAGTCCGACACCTTTAGCAAGGCGGAAACTTGGCAGGCCGGCAAAGACCGCAACGAGCGGGACGATACTATCTATTCCGGGGAACGGGGCATTTTCCGCGGCTTTATCGCCGCGCAAGAGGGCTGGCTGACCGACGGGGAATCTGGCATTACCGGGGTCAGCATCGACCGCATTTTTGAGTTTCCCCGGGAGAAAAAGAAACGCCGCCGCTATAAGACGGTGGTAACGGAGCGGCGGGAGGTCGCTGCCGACCCCGGCCGTTTGGCTTACGGCCCTCTGGGGGTACAAGGCAACGGCAGCAGCCAGTCGGATGCGCGTTCCTTTGCCGAAACGGGCTATAACCAAGCTCCGCCCACTGTCGATTGGCCGGCCCTGGCCCTGGCCGCCGCCGTTGCCCATTGCCGTCCTCTGGGTTACAACCGTTTCCGGGCCGCGGCCACCGTTGCCGCCACCGAAAACTGGTACTACAACGACATCTTGACCGGCCCCACGTTCTATAGTTCGAAAGCCGGCAAAACCCGCCAGTGGACGGCTACCTGCCTGAAAACGGAACGCCGCCGCCGCTGACCCGGCCGGTCAACCCCGGCCTAGTCCGCTCCCCCGGAACAAGTTCCGGGGGAGCGGATTATTGCCGCCGGTCAGGGCAAGGGCGATAGGGGGGAAAGACGATTTCCTTAGGCCCCGGCCCGGCGGCCGGTTTCGGGTCGACGGGCGCAAGCAAGGGAGGGGGCCGCTGTGCTATAATGCCGGTTATTCCGGCCCCGGCCCTTGCTTTGCTTGCAGCTTATTCATCCTTCAACAAGTTCAGGATGAGCGGAATTAAACCGACTCAGGATGAGCGGAAAGTTCAGGATGAGCGGACTGCAACTAGTTGGGGATGAGTTGCTTTATGTCCAGCGTTGCCCGTCAAACCGGCCCCAATGCCCACCCCGGCGCGGCGGCCGGGGATATTCCCCATTACCGGCGGATGGTGGTCAAGGCCGGCACGGGAGTATTGACCGCCGGCGATGGCAGCGGCGGGCTGGATCTGGCGGTGATGGCCGACCTGGTGCGGCAGATTTGCCGGCTGCAACAGGAATCGGGAATCGAGGTACTGCTGGTAACTTCCGGGGCCATCGCCGCCGGCCGCCAGGAACTGAGCCGCGGCAACCGGGCTTTGAGCGAGCGGGATATTCCCTCCCGGCAAGCCCTGGCCGCCATTGGCCAAGGGCGGCTGATGCACACCTACGAGCGGCTCTTTGCCAGCTGCGGCGTCCAAGTGGCCCAAGCCCTGCTGACCATCAACGACCTGGCCGACCGCCAATCCTATCTGAATGTCCGCAACACCCTGCTGGCCCTGCTGGATTTGGGCGTTACGCCCATCCTGAACGAAAATGATGTGGTGGCGGTGGACGAAATCGGCGAGGTTTTCGGGGATAATGACCGCCTGTCGGCTCTGGTCGCGAACCTGATTGACGCCGATTTGCTGATTGTGCTGACCGACACCGCGGGGCTTTATACCGCCGACCCCCGCCATAATCCGGCGGCGGCACTGATTCCGGTGGTGGAACAGATCGATGATACGATTGTGGCGGCGGCCGGGCAGCATCGCAATCCCTGGGCGCGGGGGGGGATGCCCACGAAAATCGAGGCGGCCCGGCTGGTTACGGCGGCGGGCATTCCTATGGTATTGTGCAATGGACGGGCCGCGGGGGCTATTTTGCAGGCGGCCGCCGGGCAGCCCATCGGCACCGCTTTTCGGGCGGCCGGGGGAAAGCTGGAGGCCCGCAAGCGGTGGATGCTGAGCCGGGTGCGGGATTCCCAGTGGGGCGCCCTGGTGGTGGACGGCGGGGCCGCCGATGTATTGCTGAATCGTCATGTCAGCCTGCTGCCGCGCGGCGTTAGGGAAGTGCAGGGCAGCTTTGCCCGGGGGGACATCATCTATATTGGGGATGAAACCGGCCGCCGCATTGCCTGCGGCATTGCCAACTATACGGCGGCGGACATATCCCGCATCCGGGGCTGCCATTCCGATGCCATCCCGGACATTCTGGGCTACCACTACGGGCAGGAAGTGGTGCATCGGAATAATTTGGTGCTGCTGTAGGGGTTGTTCGGTAGGGGGATATTCCCTCCGCTCGCAACCGTCCTTCCCGCCGGTCAAAGACCGTCATTCCCGCGTAAGCGGGAATCCGGCGGCGGTTGGCGGGCAATGGGCGGGTCTTTTCAGTACCGTTCGGGATTCCCGCTTGCGCGGGAATGACGGTAGGGGGGCGGGAAGGACGATTTTTGACCGTCGGGAAGGACGGTTGCGGATGGCGGGGGTTCCCGCTTACGCGGGAATGACGGTAGAGCGCGGGAAGGACGGTTTTGTTGACAACCCGGGAATTCACGGTTCAGCAGGAAAGGAGCGGCGTTTCAGTTATGGCTACCATTACCACCGATGCGGCGGCGCTGCGGGAACAGGGACAGACGGCGCAGGGGGCGGCCCGGCAGTTGGCCCGGCAGACCACCGCCTTGAAAAATCAGGCGTTGCTGAACATAGCCGCCGCCCTGGAACAGGAGCAGGAGCCGATCCTGGCGGCCAACGCCGCCGACTATCGGGCGGCGCAGGCCGACGGGATGAACGACGCTATGCTTGACCGCCTGCGGCTGACCCCGGAACGGCTGCGGGAGATGGCGGCGGAGGTCCGCGGCATCGCCGCCCTGCCCGATCCGGTGGGGGAAGTCATCGAGGCTCGGACGCTGGACAACGGGTTGCGCGTGGAAAGGCGGCGGGTGCCTTTGGGCGTCATCGCCAGCATCTACGAAAGCCGGCCCAATGTGACGGTGGACATCGCCGCCCTGGCCCTGAAATCGGGCAATGCCTGTATCCTGCGCGGCGGCAAGGAAAGCCTGGAATCCAACACCGCCCTGGTCAAACTGCTGCGACGGGCGATCGATGCGGCCGGCCTTTCCCCGGACAATGTGCAGTTCGTGGACAATCCGGATCGGGAATTGGTGGACACCCTGCTGGGGATGAAAGATTGTATCAATCTGCTGGTGCCGCGCGGCGGGCCGGAATTGATTAAGTTCATCGCCGAAAGGGCGGCGATGCCGGTGGTGACCGGCGGCGTGGGGGTCTGCCATGCTTATGTGGATCAGGCGGCCGATTATGGCAAGGCGGCCAACATCATTATCAACGCCAAGACGCAGCGGCCGACGGTGTGCAACGCCTTGGATACGGCCCTGCTGCACGCCGCCGCCGCGCCGGGCTGCCTGCCAGCCCTGGCCCGGGAATTGGCGGCGGCCGGGGTGGAACTGCGCTGCGACCACCGGGCCTTGAGCATCCTGGGGCCGGAAAGCGGCTTGAACGCCACGGCGGCGACCGCGGCGGATTGGGGGCAGGAGTTTCTATCCCTGACCGCCGCCATTAAGATTGTGGATTCCCTGGAGGAGGCCCTGGAGCATATTGAAACCTATGGCTCCGGCCATACCGAAGCCATCATTACCGAGGATGCGGCGGCGGCGGAGCGGTTTCTCAACGAGGTGGATGCGGCGGCGGTTATCGTCAACGCCAGCACCCGGTTCACCGACGGGGCGCAGCTGGGCTTGGGGGCCGAAGTGGGCATCAGCACCCAGAAGTTTCACGCCCGGGGGCCGCTGGGCCTGCGGGAACTGACTTCCTACAAGTGGGTTATCATCGGGAACGGACAGGTTCGGGAGTAGCCGCAAAGCGGAAGGAGCAGAGCAATGGCCGACTATGACTTGGAACGGATCATCCGCACCGGCGGCTCCGAGGCTTACGATGTAATGCAGGACGAGCAGCGGGTCGGGCGGCTGGACCTGCATTTTACCCGGGAGACGACCCAGGCCCTGCTGATTGTGGCGGAAAGCCTGACCGAGGAGGATTTGCGGGAGCTGATGGGCCTGATTGACCGCTCCCTGATGGATGCGGCCGGAGTGCCGCAGGAGGATATGGTCGTCCATGTTTTCCAGGGGCGGCCCATCGGGATTTTCAGCGACGGGGGCGAGTTCGGGGAAAACGGCAGCGGGGGGTAAATTGACATGGATGGGCAGGATAGACCGGATTTGGTGGCTTACGGGAGTGCCTTTCTTGCCTATTCTGACCTATTCCCCGGATAGGCGGGGACTTAACCGCCGCCGGCTATGACCGCCCTTTCAGCGACCGTTTTGGTCGAGCAACGACTCCAGACCCTCGGGAGTCAATCCCGTTTCGCGCAGGATTCTACTCAAGCAAGCCTTGGCATTATTCTCAACGTTGGCCGTGCCAAAAGGCGGGTGTTCTTTGCCCTGGAGACTCATCAGCGCTTTGTGGATGTTGACCCAACTCTGGCGATTCTCCGAGCGAATAGCTCGCACTACTGCGAAGGGATCCGAACCGGAGATCGTCGCAGTAATAGCAGCCGCAGACCGCCGTTTCATAACCAGGAGCGGCTGGTCACCCAAAATGGCGTGCAAATCCCGACCGGGGTTCTGAACGAAATCCGGGGGCTGACAGACCGGATTATCTCGGAAATAGAGTTCCCAGGACGCTTGCCGTATGGCGTTCTGCAAATCCTCGTGGGGATGCTGATCCTCCGTCAGCAGACCGGCCCAATACGGCATATAGCAGAAATTCCAGCCGGCAGTGAACGCGTCCGGGTGCCAAGAATGGCCCCAGATATGGCGCAAGCCGTAGCCGGAACCACGGGCAAGAAAACCGGTGTAGCCCGCCCAAGCCATCTGCGCCCGACTGTTATGGTCCAAGATTACCTTCCGACCATCGGCGGGCCACACAGTCACGGCCCCGCGGTCAAGGCCGGGGTGGTGTTCGCGGCTAACCCGGGCCCGGTCTGGGTAATAAGGGGTTTGCGCCCGCACCGCAGCAGGGTGAACAAAATAGGAATGGGCAAAGGCAGCCCGGATGATGGAAGTTCCACCGTCACGGAAATAGGTTTCCAGAGATTCCAGCGGCGGAACAACCTGATACGCATGGACGAGGCGTATGTTGAGCATTATCCCTCCGGGCAAGATTTTTGGAGGAACATCCTTACGGTATCCCTCCCGATGAAACCGACGCGATTACCCCCTACTTCCGCCGCACCGCCCTTACCGCCGCGTCCCGGAGGTTTTCTGGGGTCAGGCCGTTGCGGGCCATTAGTTCCTCGGGTTTGCCGGAGGGGCTGTATTCGTGCAGGGCTACCATTTCCAAGGGGACGGGGCAATGCTGGCCGGCAATTTGGGCGATGATGCTGCCGAGGCCGCCGTGGATGTAGTGTTCCTCGGCGGTGACGATGGCCCCGGTTTCCCGGGCGGCGGCGATGACGGCAGCTTGGTCGATGGGCTTGAGGGTGGGGATGTTGAGAACCCGGGCCTGAATCCCCTGGTCGGCCAGCAGATCGGCGGCGTCCAGGGCGGCGGCGACCATCAGGCCGGTGGCAATAAGGGTCAAATCCGACCCCTCGCGCATCCTTTCCGCTTGGCCGAGGTTAAAGCGGTAGTCAGGGGAATGGACGACCGGCACGGCGGCCCGGGACAGGCGGATATAAACCGGGCCGTCAATAGCGGCCGCCGCTTGCACCGCTTGGGCCGTCTCCACCGCATCGGAGGGGCAAATAACGGTAAAGGTGGGCAGGGCGCAAATCAGGGACAAATCCTCGATGCCGTGGGCCGACATCCCATCCTCGCCGGTCATAATGCCGGCGTGGGTGCAGACCAGCTTGAAGTTCAGGGCGGGCTGGGCGACCAGGACGCGCAGCTGGTCAAAGGGGCGGCCGACGCCAAAGACGCTGAAAGTGCTGACAAAGGGCAGCTTGCCGCTGGCGGCCAGGCCGGCGCCGACGGCCACCATATTCTGCTCGGCGGGGCCGAAGTCAAAGAAGCGCTGGGGGTACTGATCCCGCCAGAGGTGGGTAAAGGTGGACACATTCAGGTCGCCGCCCAGGACGACCAGGTCGGGATGGGCGTCGGCCATGGTAAGCAGGGTTTCGCCGTAGGTTTGCCGGAGGGATGCCAAGGGTCGCTGCGCCGCCATCAGGCCAACTCCTTCATCGCTTGCGCCAACTCTTGCGCGTTGGGGGTGCGGCTGTGGAAAGCCGGGTTGTCCTCCATAAAACTGACGCCCTTGCCCTTGACGGTGTGGGCAATGATGACCGCCGGCTGCTCGCTGGGCTGGCCGGCGGTGTCCAGGGCGGTCAGCAGGGCGTCGAAGTCGTGGCCGTCAATCTGAATAACCCGCCAGCCGAATTCCCGCCACTTGCCGGCAAAGGGTTCCAGGACGATTACCTCGTCGGTAAAGCGGTCGTTCTGGATCCGATTGCGGTCGACGATGGCGATAAGATTGCCGGCTTTATGGTGGGCGGCGGCCATCGCCGCCTCCCAGATTTCGCCCTCGTCGCATTCGCCGTCGCCCAGCAGGGCATAGACCTTGTAATCCCGGCCGTCCAGCCGGGCGGCCAGCGCGCAGCCCAGGGCAAAGGAAAGGCCCATCCCCAGGGAGCCGGAGTTCATTTCCACGCCGGGGGTCATGGGATGGGCGTGGCCCTGGATGCGGCCCTCCAGCCGGCGGAAAGTCGCCAGTTCCTCATGAGGAAAGTAGCCGGCTTTGGCCAGCACGGCGTAAAAGCCCGGGGAGGCGTGGCCCTTGCTGAGGATGAACCGATCCCGGTCGGGCCACTGGGGATGTTGGGGATTGTGGCGCAGAACCCGGAAGTAGAGGGCCATCAGGATTTCCAGTTCGGAGAGGGAGCCGCCGGGATGGCCGCTGCCGGCGGTACAAATGGTGTTCAGGATGTCCCGGCGCAGTTCTTTAGCCAGGGCCGGCAAGTCGGCAAAGCCGCTGTAATCCCGCCGCTGGACGGGGGCGTCAGTTACAGGCATAAGGATGTGTCCTTTGTGATTGATAGCAGGCCGGTTTTTGGGGATGGGATTTGTTGGGGGAGATTATAATTGTCCCGGCAAGGTCTTGGCAATGCGGTTATACTGCTACTTGGGACAATTGCCTTTGATCCGGGATTTTGCGCCGCCAGATGCCAGATGATTGTTGACACCCATTGCCATATTTTGCCGGAGAGTTTTGCCGGCCGCCACCAGGAATTGGCCGGGCGGGACGCTACTTATGCGGCTCTGTTTCCGGCGGCCGGCGGCCGGAGGGCTACGGCGGCGGAACTGATTGCGGAAATGGCCGGGGCCGGCGTGGAACATTCGGTCGTGGTCGGGTTCGGCTGGACCGATTTGGGCGTGGCCCGGGAGTCAAACGACTATATCCTGGGGGCGGCGGCGGACTATCCGCAGCAGTTGACCGGATTCTGTTCAGTCAACCCGGCGGGGGGGCCGGCCGCCCTGGCGGAAGTAGAACGGTGCGCGGCGGCCGGAGCCCGGGGCATTGGGGAACTGCATCCGGACACCCAAGGCTTTGACCTGGCCGATTATCGGGTAATGGCGCCGCTGATGGAATTGGCGCGGCAGTGGGATTTGCCGGTGCTGGTACACTGTTCGGAACCGGTGGGACATTCGTATCCGGGCAAGGGACAAACCACGCCGGACAAGGTGTATCGGTTCATCCGCAACTTCCCGGAAAATACTATCCTTTGCGCCCATTGGGGCGGGGGACTGGCCTTTTACGGACTGATGCCGGAACTGCCGGGGGAACTGGACAAGGTATATTTTGACACGGCGGCCTCGCCCTTTCTGTACCGAAAAGAGGTCTTTGCCGTGGCGGCGCAGACCATCGGTGCCGACAAGATCCTGCTGGGCAGCGACTATCCGTTACTGCGGCAGCGGCGGCTGCTGTCCCAAGTAGAAAGCTGCGGATTGGATGCCGCCGACCAAGCGGCGATATTGGGCGGCAATGCGGCCCGGCTGCTGGGGTTGCCCCGTTCCAAGTAACATACGACCCCTAGAACAATACCGCCGGCCGGCAGGATGGATATTTATGGAATCCCCGGACTTTGAGACGCTGCCCGACTATCTGGAGCCGGGGCTGGATATGGTTTTCGTGGGACTGAACCCGTCCACTTATTCGGTGCGGGCAGGGCATTACTTTGCCAATCCGCGCAATCGGTTCTGGGCGGCGCTGAACCGCTCCGGGCTGGTCGGCGTAGAGTTGACGCCGGAACAGGATGGGTTGCTGCCAAGCTACGGCATCGGGTTCACCGATGTGGTCAAGCGGCCGACGCCGCAGGCCAAGGGTCTGACCACCGCCGATTATCGGCAGGGGGCGCCGGCGCTGCGGGACAAACTGCTACGCTATCAGCCGCGGATTGCCTGTTTCCACGGATTGACCGGTTATAAAGCCTATCTACGCTATGGCGAGGATGCCCCGCCAAAGGCGGAATTGGGGTTGCAGGAAGGGACGATCGGCGGCAGTCGGATTTTTGTAATTCCCAATCCCAGCCCGGCTAATGCCCGCTATTCCCTGGCGGATTTAGCGGAATGGTATCGGCGGCTGGCGGCGTTGCGGCGGGAGTTGACCGGATGACCGGGGATAGGCAAAGCCGGTTGCGGCTGTTTGTGGCCCTGGATTTGCCGGCCGGGGCCAAGGCGGCGTTGGCGGCGACGATGGGGCAGCTGCAAAGCGTCATCCCGGCGGGAGTGCGCTGGGTGAACCCGGCCGGGATCCATTTGACGCTGAAGTTTCTGGGGGCTACGGATAGCGGATTGGTACCGCCGCTACGAGCGGCCTTGCGGGAAGCGGCGGCCGCCGGGGATATGAGGACCTTTCCGCTACATCTGGATGGGTTGGGCGTCTTTCCCAACGGCCGGGAGCCGCGGGTGATTTATGCCGGCGTGGGCGGCGATTTGGATAGCTTGGCCCAGGCGCAGCAACGGGTGGAGCAGGCCATAGTCCGGTTGGGATTTCCGCAGGACAAACGACCTTTCCGTCCCCACTTGACTTTGGGCCGGGTGCGGGACGGCGTGGCCCTGGCGGCCCGCCGGCAAATAGGAGAAACTATCGCCAGGCAAGCCGCCGCCTTGTCCCCGGAATATGCCTGGACGGCCGGGGAAATCCATCTAATCCACAGCCACTTGACGCCGCAGGGAGCGGTTTATACCACTCTGGGCCGGGTTTCGTTGGGCGCGGCGGAAGGGGAAAGCTAATGGATAAGCAGCAGATTTTACTCTATCCGACGCCGCCCTTTAACTTTGCGTTGACGGCGGAAAATCAGCCCTACTTTCGGAAAGGGGCGGCGGATGACCCCGGCAAGGGCGGGGTGTATCAGCGGCTGCTGGATTTGGGGGATACGCTGGCGCTGGCAACGGCCCGGCCGGCGGGGACGGTGGCGCAGCCGGCGGTGGCGGTGGAAATTGCCGGGGAAGGACTGACGGCGGCCGCCGGGGATGTGGCGCAGGCGCAAATGGCGCAGCTGCTGGGCGTGGCGCAGGATTTGACGCCTTTCTACCGGAGGGCGGCGGCGGATCCGACGCTGGCCGGATTGGTCGCGCGGTTTTACGGGATGCATCTGCCGCGGACGGTGTCGGTGTTCGAGGCTTTGACCCAGGCCATTTTGGGGCAGCAACTGGCGGCCAGCGTGGCCCGGGTTATCCGCGCCCTGCTGATTGAAACTTATGGGCGGCGGGGCCGCTTTGACGGGCAGGAATACTATGCCTTTCCTCGGCCGGAAGCCCTTGCCGGGGCGTCTATCGCCGATTTGCGGCAGCTGAAACTGAGTCAGCGCAAGGCGGAATATCTGCAAGGAATTGCCCGGGAGGAACTGGCGCGGCCCGGCGGCTTGGACGCGGCCCTGGAATCTTTGTCGGATGAGGAAGTGGTGCGGGAGTTGACAGCCCTGCGGGGAGTGGGCAAGTGGTCGGCGGAATGGGTGTTGACCCGGGCCTTGGGGCGGGATGACGCTTTTCCGGTGGGGGATTTGGCTTTGCGGCGGATTGTATCGCGGCTCTATTTTGGCGGAGCGGCTTTGACCGATGGGGAGTTAGCCGAGTTTTCCCGGCGGTGGATGCCTTATCGTTCCTGGGCGACGCATTACTTGTTTGCGGCGTTGCGGGCGGGGGTAGGGGGGTGAATCAGCAGAATTTGGTTTATGTCACATATTTTTCCCACTATTTAATTTGTTAAATAACCGATTATTTAATTTACTAATGAAAACGCTTGACAATATGTAAAATATGGTATATATTGGATTGTATCCAAGATGCAGGAGGGCAATCAATGACTTCTCCGGTTCTGTAACATTTTGCTGGGGGAAAGTGTCACAGCAGATGCCGCACGGTTGCCTGTTCTACGCACCGGGCATTGCGCCACAGCACCTCGGTTCGGCTTTCCCCGACCCCGGAAAATTGACGCCGCAATGCCTGTTTCCGCTCGGCCGTCCATCCCAGGCAATCCCATTCCCCAGAATACCCACTTACCGCAACCGACCCTTTTTGCAACCGCAACAAATCCGCAAGCCGGTCAAAATCAAAGTCTCCGATAGCGTAGCCATCGGTGTTCGCAGTAGGATAGGGCGGGTCGCAATAAATCACCGCATAATCGCCGTCCGCCGTCCGCTCCAACAAGCCCAAGGCATCGGAATTTTCCAACTGGACATCCCTCATCCTTTTCGCAAGCCGGACAATATCTCCCGCGCTACGCCGGGAAATACTACCGACCGCCGGGTTAAAACGCCGATTCCAACTGCCGCCATTCAAGCGGTTGTCGCCGGCAGTAATGCACTGGCTAATCACCATGTGAAAAGCCAACGCCCGCTGAATATCCGGCAATGCCTGGTCATCCACCGCCGCGCAAGCTCACCGGTATTCATCCCGGCTGAAAGGTGTATGCTCAACCAGCCGCCCGAATTCGCCAGGGAAATTCCGCACCACCCGCCACCAGTTGACCACCCGACCGTTCCGGTCGTTAAGCATTTCCAGTTTTACCGGCGGCCGCGCCAACAGCACCCCCGCCATTCCCGCAAAGGGCTCGATATAGCAGGAATTCTTTTCCCAGGGCAGCAGGCCGGCTATCCATTCCCCTTTGCCATAGCCGCGCTTGCCGCCATAGTAAGGCAAACTGCGATATTCGGTCATTTCCCCTCCTCCGCTTTTACCGCCGCCACCTCTGCCCAGCTGCGGAAAGGAATTTCCGCGCCGGCCGCCTCCGCCGGCCGCTTGTCCCCCAGCGATTCGTGGGGCCGGAAATAGTTGTAATGGAGTACCAAGCCGTCAATGTATGCTTGCCCGGTTTCCCGGCTATCCAACCCCCGCAAGGTTTTGTCCCTATCCCGGAATGTGCCTTGCAACCGTTCCGACATATTGTTGTTGATTTCCGCCTTTATGCCCTGGCTTACCGTGGGCTTGACCGGATGGGTAGGAAAGGCCCGGGGCAAGGCTTGCCGGTAAGACCGCAGGCCGTCCGTCTTTAGCGTCTCCGGCGGATTGTTTGACCTTTCCCTAGCCAAGGCCAGGGTAGTTTGCGCCGACCGGGTCGTCCGATGCGGCGTCAGATAGGCCGCCAGCACAAACCGGGTGTCGCTATCCATTATATTGAACAGCCACATCTTTTCGCCGCCGACATTGACCACCATCTCATCCGCAACCCAGGTTGGGCCGGTGTTGACTTTCATCGGCCGCAGAATTTCATCTGCCGTTGCGGTCGATTCCCTGACCCAGCGATAGACGGTCATCGGCGAAGTTTCCCGACCGAAATACTGCTCCATATTGCCGGCTATCCGGCGATAGGAAAGGCCGTCAATATACATATCCACCGCTGCGCCCTTTTCGTGGGGCGTGGCGTGGGGCCGCTTGCCCTTGGGCTTGACCGGCTTGCCCAGGGCGTCAACGACAATCATCCGCCGGCCGCCGCCGCCGCCAACGCGGCAGGTGTCGCAGCGTTCCCCTGTCCGCCGCTTGCAATGGGGGGATGTGCATTTGTGTCCCATAGCAATCTATGATACACTATTCCCCCAGCAAAATGTTACAGAACCAAGAACCCGCATCACCAAGCGATGGACTTGGTGGAAACGGCGATTTTGGAGCGGTCGCGGGGCAATGCGGCAAAGACGGCCCGGCTTTATGCCGAAGCCTTGGAGCTGGAGCTGGCCGCCATCGCGGAACTGGAGCAGTATGGGGAGAGGGTGGAGCCGACCTGGTCCGTGCTGCACCGCAGCGCCGGGTGGATGGCTTTCAACAGCGGACAACCCCGTTTGGCCGAGCAGTTGGCTTGTAAGGCGTTGGCGGAAAATCCGCACCCGGAGGTTGCCGCGGAATTGCGCGATTTGCTGGAGCAAGTCCGGGCGTGTATGGCCGGTAAAGGGAAAAAGTTCAGTAGGAAGGGCGGCGGAATAGCGGTTTAGACCCCACCGGCCATCCCCCTACAACTCTACCCCTTCCTTTCCCCCGGCCAGCCCAACATCCGATTCATGTTGCGGCGGCGGTGGATGCCTTATCGTTCCTGGGCAACGCATTACTTGTTTGCGGCGTTGCGGGCGGGGGTTGGGGGTAGGGGGATACCGAATCTGACCTTACCCCGGGGTATGCTCTATGGTGCCGTCATCCCGCAGGTGGTAAAAGTCCACCTTTTCGGTGCGGCCAAAGGAGCGTTCCCGGATCAGACCCTTGGGCTTGCACACTTCCAAGTCAAACAGGTTCACCTTGTTCAGGCGCACAATGGTTTTGCGCTCGGTAGTGGCGCTGTGCGTGAAGGTAAAGGGCAACAGGTTCTTGAGGTCAGCCAGCCAGCCCATAAACCTCGACCTCTCCGGCGCTGACGCGACGGTAGATGTAGGGCGCGCCGTTCAGCTCCGCAAGGTAGAACTTGTTAAGTTCCATAGCCTCGGGATTAAATACCACCGCGTTTCCGACCACTTTGACCGGTTCGGCAGCGGCGGTTTCCTCAATCGGGTAACGCTTTGCGCTTACCCCGAGTTTTGCCAAATCGCTGGATTCAGCAAGCACCATTTCTCTCCTCCTAATCCGGAGCATGGATCAAAACGGTTACAACGGTTACTGGGAGGGCTTGATTATGGCCGCCAAGTTATCCAGGCAATTGTTGGTGAACGCCCGGATCTTATCCCGGTTTTCAATCCGATCCAAGAGGACCAAGCCGCTTCCGCTTTGGGATTGTTCCCCCAAGGTTAAGTACCAGAACCGGGTATCCGGGGTCTGGTTTTCTTTGAACCTCGCTATGCCCGTAAGCGGAAGTATCGTCCACTCATCGCCGGTCAAGGTCGTTACCGCATAGTTATAGACGAAATGCTCCGTCAGGAGAAACACGTCCAGTTTCAGATTAGGAAACGCCGGCAACGGCCCTGATACGATGTAGTAGTCCGACAAGGTATCCCGAGAGATGCGGTTGTCGATTTCCGTGGCGATAGCGGCGAATTCCGACCCTAGGAGGCCGGCGTCGTGGCACACCGTTTCCAACTCTTGGGTAAAGGAAACCGCAGCCATCATCCATCGCGCTCCTCAATCGCTGGATACCATGGGGACATTATACACTACCCGGGGATTTCTTGAAACCCGATAATTTTCAGGCAGCGTATCCCCGGAGGCAGGCAGAGAGCTACCCCTACCCCTTCCTTTCCCCCGCCTACCCGAACAGCCGCGCCAGGCCGCGGGGGTTGCGGGTTTTGGAAAACTGGCGCAGCAGCTTTTGGGTCTGCTTGAACTGGTTGAGCAGGCGGTTGATGTCCTGCGGCGTGGAGCCGCTGCCGCGGGCAATGCGCCGCCGCCGACTGCCGTTCAGAATTTCCGGGCGGCGGCGTTCCTCCGGGGTCATCGAGCAGATGATGGCTTCAATCTGCTTGACCTGGCTGTCGTCAAAGTCGGCGGGCAGATCCCGGGAAAAGCGGTTCAGGTTCGGCATCATTTCCAGTAGCTGACTCAAGGAACCCATCTTTTTGACGCTCTGAATCTGCTGGAGAAAGTCCTCCAGGTCAAAGTTGGCCTGGCGGAACTTTCGCTCCAGCTCCTTGGCCTGCTTTTCATCGGTGGCTTCCTGGGCCTTTTCAATCAGGGTCAGGATGTCGCCCATAGCCAGGATGCGGGAGGCCAGTCGGTCGGGATGATAGGGTTCCAAGCCGTCGGGCCGCTCGCCGACGCCCATAAACTTGATGGGGACGCCGGTAACCTGGGTTACGGATAAGGCCGCCCCGCCGCGGGCATCGCCGTCCATCTTGGTCAGCACCAAGCCGGTCAATCCCACCCGCTGGTGAAACTCCTGGGCGGCGTTCACCGCATCCTGGCCGGTCATCGCATCCACCGCCAGCAGGGTCTCGTGGGGGGCTACCGCGGCCTTGATTTCCTCCAGTTCCGCCATCAGGTCGTCGTCAATGTGCAGGCGGCCGCCAGTGTCAATGATGGCCCAGGTCAAACCCTGCTGCCGGGCCCGGTCAACGCCGGCCCGGACTACCTGGGTTACGGTGGCGGTTTTGGGGTCTTGGGAATGGACGGGAATATCCAGCTGGCGGCCCAGGGTTTCCAGCTGGGAAATGGCCGCCGGGCGGCGCAGGTCGGCCGCCACCAACAGGGAAGTGTGGCCCTGGCGGCGCTGTTGCAGGGCCAGTTTGGCAGCGGTCGTGGTTTTGCCGGCCCCCTGCAAGCCGACCAGCATCAGCACGGAGGGCAGGCGGCTGGCGGGGGTCAGGCGGTGGTCGCCGCCGCTGAGGATGGCGGTCAGTTCCTCGTGGACGATTTTGACCACCTGCTGGCCGGGAGTGAGGCTTTCCAGGACAGCGGCGTCGAGGGCGCGTTCCTTGACTTTAGCCACAAAGTCCCGGGCCACCCGAAAGTTCACATCGGCTTCCAGCAGGGAACGGCGCACCTGTCCCAGGGCCTCGTCAATATCCTTTTCGGTCAGGCGGCCCTTGCCGGAAAGCCGGTTAAAAATGCCGGACAACTTGTCGGTCAGGTTCTCAAACATTCGCGGGTCTTTCATCCTCCCGTCATTGGCGGCAATTGGCAACAGTTAAATTGTAAGGCGCGGGATAGGGGCGGGTCAAGGGAAAGGGAGGGCAACCTCCGGGCAAAAGGATAGGTCAAAAGCCGGCCGGCGCGTTGCCAATATCAAAAGCGATTTGCCTATTGCGCTTTCCAATCCCAACCGCTACAATCCCTTGTAGCGCAGTAATTCTATCCGATTCCGGCCGCTAGGGGGTATCCCAATGTCCAAAGTTCCCGCCATTCTGGTCCTTTCCTTGATTGCCGCCCTGGCTTTAGTTTGGGGCTGGGCTCTGAACACGGCTTTCGCCGGGGAAAGCGACGGCGACTTGGCCGGCGGCCTCCGCTTTGTGGCCCAGGAAAACACGGCTATCCTTCACTCCAGCGAGAGCAGCGTGGTGCCGAACCAGCGGATAACCCTGCGCGGCGAGCATTTCAGCCCGGACGCTACCCTCAGTTCCATTGTCATCGGCGCGGTTAACCTCCCCGGCAGCGACAGCATTAACCTTCCCGGCGGCCGCATCAACGACGGTGATGATGTCAGTATCGACAGCAACGGCAACTGGTCGGCGAAAGTGGACTTGCCGCACACCGACAGCCTCCTCTCGTCGCTGTCCCGAGACATCGTGGCTACGGATTCTGAGGGCGTCTCGGGCCGCACCCGCGTGAGCGGCACCGAACCCCGCCTTTCGGTCCGGCCCGACTCCGGCCCCGCGGGATCCGCGGTCACGGTGCGCGGCCGCAGCTTTCCCGCCGGGAACGACAATGGCGACAGCGTCTCCGTCCGGGTGGGCTATTTGGATGGCGATGCGGTGCCGCGCAACTATCTCGCCACTTGGACGATTGAACCCGATGGGGATGGGGACTTTGAGCTCGAGATAACGGTGCCGGACAATGTTCCCGCGCCCTCGGACAACATTATCGATGCGTCCTTCGGCATCTTTTATGAGGTGTACGGATACGAAAGCCGGGTAGGATATGGGGTGGATCATTCGGTGCCGGCGGTTGCCACGCCTACGCCGGAGCCGACGGCCACGCCGCAACCGACGCCTACGCCGGTTCCGGAGCCGACGCCCACGCCCGTACCTACGGCTACGCCCACGCCGGCCCCGACCGCCACGCCCGTTCCGGCGCCTACCCCTACGCCCACGCCGGAACTCTGGCAATTCCCGGTAACGGAGGGTACGCCCACGCCGACGCCCGTTCCTACGGCTACGCCGCGGCCAACGCCCACGCCGACTCCCCAACCGACCGCCACGCCGCAACCGACCTCCACGCCTATTCCGGGAGCTACGCCCACGCCGACGCCGCAGCCGACCCCGACGCCGGTACCTACCGCCACGCCCATTCCCACGCCCACGCCAACCCCGGCGCCTACTCCGACGCCGGCGGCCACGCCGGCCCATACCGCCACGCCTACGCCGGCTTTGCACGCGACCTCGACTCCGGCAGCGCCGCTGCCGGCGGCCCCGACTCAATTGCCCGGCAATAGCAACGAGCCGCCGCATATATTCTCCGGCCGGGCTACCCTGGACGGCAATTCCGTGGGGCCGGGCACCGCCATTAACGCCTACGACAGCGAAAATACCCTGGTCGGGGCTACCACTACCATCGCCGGCGGCCGGTTCAGCATCCACGTCCATCGGGCCGCCCATCCCATCACTTTCCAGGTGGGCCGGGATACGGCTGCCGAGGGCTGGTCGGGGGCTTGGCAGTCCGGGCAGGTAACCAGCGGCTTTAACCTGAGCGTGGGCGATGCCGGCTCCGGGACGGATGCCGCCGGCCTGTTCCGCGCCCTGCCGCAACTGCTGCGGGCTTTCAGCTTTGACAATGCCACCAAGGAATGGGCTTTCTTTGACCGGCAGGCGGCGGATTTCAGCACCATTACCCGCTTTATTCCCCGGAACTACTACTGGTTCCTGGTCTCCGGCACCACCAGCCTGGTGCTGAACGGGGTGGAGCGGGAGCTGACCTGCGTAGAGGACAACTGCTGGAATGTGATTGTGTGGTAATTCTGGCCGGCGGCGATGGCCGTTGCCGCTGACCGGGTATAGGCGGCGTCATCCCTATAGCCAAGGGGATGACGCCGCCTCGCCTCCGGCCTAGACCGAAATACAAACCGCCCCATTCCCTTGCCACAAGGACAAGCCATTGATACCCCTTAAACTCCACATCCGCAACTTTCTTTCCTATCGGGAAAAGGTACCGGCCCTGGATTTGTCCGGGGTTCATGTGGCCTGCCTGTGCGGCGACAACGGGCATGGCAAGTCGGCCCTGCTGGATGCCATTACCTGGTGCTTGTGGGGCAAGGCCCGGGGGCGGGTGCAGGATGATTTGGTTTCCTACGGGGCCGAGGATTGCCGGGTGGAGCTGGAGTTTCTGGCCCGGGGCAGCCGCTACCGGGTAATCCGCAGTCGGATCCGGGCCGGCGGGCGGCGGCGGCAGGGGGCCGGGGATTTGCAGTTGCAAGCCCTCGGCATTGCGGAAGGGGCCGCGCCGCAAGTGGCCTCGGGCAACACCATCGCGGAAACCCAGGCCCGAATTGAGCAGCTGGTGGGGATGGAGTACGATACCTTTATCAACTCCGCCTTTCTGTTGCAAGGCCGGGCCGACGAGTTCACCAACAAAACGCCGGCGGAACGCAAGACGGTGCTGGCGGCCATCCTGGGCTTGGACGCTTATGAACGCTATCAGGGCCAAGCGCGCCGCAAGCACACCGAAACCCGGGCCGAAACTGACCGCTTGACCGGTAGCCTGGCCCAAGTGCAGCGGGAATTGGCGGAATTGGGCGATCCGTCCCCAGAACTGGCGGCCGTGGCCCAGGAATTGGCCGCCTTGCAGGAACAATTGGCGGAAAGACGGGAACAAGCCGAGGATTTGCGGCAGCAAGTCAGCCGATTGGAAAGCCAGGCGGCCGCTTTGACCGAAAGGCAGCGGCTGTTGACGCAGGTAGAAAGCGATATTGAGCAGCTGACGGCCAGTATCCGCGCCGCCGAAATCCGCTTGCAGGAATATCGGCATTTGGCGGCGCAAGCGGCGGAAATTGCGGCCGGGATGGAGCAATTGGCCCAAGCCCGGCAGCAGTTTGCGGCGTTGGAATCCACCCGGCAGCGGGCCGGGGAACTGCAACAGGAACAGAACGAATGTCAGCAAGCCATCGGCATCCAGCAAGCCCGGCAGGAAGCGGAGCTCGCGCAGCTGCGCCGCCGCATTGACCGGGAATTATCGCCCAAAGCCGCCGCCGGGCCGGAATTGATGGCGGCCTTGGCCGCGGCTCAGGAAAAGCTGGACGGGTTGGCCGCCGGGGAACAGGAGATCGCCGCCGGCCGCCGCCGACTGCAAACCTTGGCCGACAGCATCGGCGAGGCCCGGGCTACGGCAGAACGGTATCAGGGGGAAGGGAAACAGCTGAACGAAAAACTGCATCTGCTGGAAAACAGCGATCCGGCGGCGGCTCTTTGCCCCCTCTGCCAAACGCCGCTGCAAGCGGACGGCTGCCAGCGCTTGGCCGCCGCCTATCAACAGGAAATTGCGGAAAAGCGCCAGCTCTATCGGGAAAACAGCCGCCAACTGAAAGAGTTGGAGGGACAAGCGGCGGCTCTGGAAAAGGAATTGCCCCGGCAGGAACGGCAACAGGCCAAGGCCGGCAATGAAATCCGCGCCCATATCGCCCAACTAGAACAGCGGATAGCGGAATCCCGGCAAGCCGAGGTTGAACTGGCCCAAGCCCAAATCCAACTGGCGGCCGCCGTAGCCGCTTTGGAAGCCGGGGATTTTGCCCCGGAGGAACGGCGGCGATTGGCGGCGGTGACGGCCGCTTTGACCGCTCTGGCCTATAATGATGATGCCTACCAGCAAGGCTACCGGCGGATTCAGGAATTGCAGCCCTATGCCCAACGGGCGGCCGAGTTGCAGCAGGCTATCGAACGGCTGCCGGCCGAGGAAACGGCGTTACAGCAGGCGCAAGGGATGCTGCAACGGCGGCAGGAGGAACGGGCAGAACATCAAGAGCAGTTGCGGCAGGGAGCGGCGGCTCTGGAACAGCTGCCGGCGGCCCAAGCCCGTTGGCAGGAAACGGCGGCGGCCGTGGCCGCCCTGGAAAGCCGGCAGCAGACGGCATTGGGCCGTCAAGGTATGCTGGAAGGGCAGCAGCGGCGGCGGGAAGGGCTGATCGCTGAGGAGGTCGAAAACCGGGAACGGCTGGCCGTGTTGCAGGAGGAGCAGGGCATTTATCAGGAACTGGTCAACGCTTTCGGCAAGCAGGGCATTCAGGCAATGCTGATTGAGACGGTGGTGCCGCGGCTGGAAGCGGAAGCCAACATCCTGCTGGGGCGGATGACCGACAATCGGATGCACGTGAAGTTGGAAACCCAGCGGGAACGGCGCAGCGGGCCGGGCGGCGAGCCGGTGGAAACCCTGGAAATCAATGTAAGCGATGAATTGGGCCTTCGCAGTTATGAAATGTATAGCGGCGGCGAGGCTTTTCGGGTCAACCTGGCCCTGCGGATTGCCCTGTCCAAAGTACTGTCCCAGCGCACCGGCGCGCCCTTGCCCACCCTCTTTATTGACGAAGGCTTTGGCACGCAGGACGCCGCCGGGCGGGAGCGGATTCTGGATGTCATCAGCGCCATTGAGCCGGATTTTGACAAAATCATTGTCATCACCCACTTGGACGACCTGAAGGATATGTTTCCGACCCGCATTGAGGTGCAGAAAGACGCCAACGGCTCGACTTTCTGGCTGAGTTAGGCCGCCGGCGCTGGGTATCCTTTCCGTTAGGAAATGCAGTACGATACCGTCATCACCGCTCTCTCTACCGTCATTCCCGCGCAAGCGGGAATCTGGAAGTTGCTTGCCGGGGATGCGGCGGCATTAGGGCATTACCGTTCTGGATTCCCGCTTGCGCGGGAATGACGGTAGAGAGCGGTGATGACGGTGATAAATCGTTGGGTATATGAAATTGCCTGACGGAGGGTAAAGGAAATGCGGGACGACACTTGGAAAGGGTTTGTGGCGGAAAACCGGCGGGGGGTATTGACGACCTTTCGGCGGGACGGGGCGGCGCAGATGAGCATTGTCACTGTCGGCCCCTATCGGGAGGGGGTAGCTTTCACCACCACGGAGGACCGGGCCAAGCTGCATAATCTGCGCCGCTGGCCGCAATGCTCCCTGCTGGTGGCCCGGGAAAACTGGTCGGCGTACATCGTGCTGCAAGGGGCCGCCCAGGTTTTTTCCACCGGCAACACCGACGGGGAGGAGCTGCGGTTGATGCTACGGGAGGTTTTCCACACGGCGGCAGCAATGGAACACCCGGATTGGGCGGAATATGACCGGGCTATGGTCGCGCAACGGCGTTCCGCCATCCTGGTCGTCCCGGAACAGATTTATGGGGGCAATGTTTCCTGAACCGGGATGGCTACGAACCTATCCCTGCTGAACTGGGCCGGGTTAATGCACCCGGCCCAGTCTAATCCTGCCGCCCGGAGTTGGCGGAACCGGATATTGGCGCGGCCAGGGCCGCCTTGGCCGCACCGCCTACACCCCCACCGGCCGGCCAAACTTGCGCTGATAGGCTTCCTGCTTTACCCGCAAGGCGTACTCAAAAGCGTCCGACAGCTTGGGCAGCGACCGGGCCGGCACTTTCAACTCGCCCCGTTCAATTACCTCGTAACGCAACTCGGCCAGGGTAATGTCCCGGTTGCCTTTCAGCCCATTATGGGCGGAGCAAAGAGGAGCGCGGTTCTCGATTTCATCGGTGCCGCCCGCGCTTTTAGGCACCACGTGATCCAGCTCGTAATTCCCATAGGCCAGGCTGTGGTCGAGGTTTTCACTGATATAACCGCAGCACCAGGCCCGGCCGGCGGAGAATTGCAGCAACGCGATCAGCATCGCCCGGTCGGTCATCAGCGTTGACGCCCGCTTGTAGCGGCGATCCCGCGGGCTGGCCGTCCGTATGGGCTTGATTTCTACCTCGGCGCTGGTCGTCCGCGTGGGCAATTCCGCCGGGCCGTGGAGGGTAACTGTCGGCTCGCAGCCCAATACCTGCTGCCCGGTGGTCTGGTCGTTGCAGGTCAGCAAGGGCAAATCGCCGCCCTTGTTGAACTGCCGCTTAAAGACCGTCCAGGCCCGGAGATTGAGGTCGCAGGCGGCCCAGATACGCTCCTGCTCCGGGTCTGATTGGCGGATCCTTTCCGCCGCCACGGCGGCATAGGCGCAGCCGGCAAAGCAATCCAGCACCACATCGCCGGGATTAGTGCTGGCCCGGATTATCCGCTCGGCCAGCACTGCCGGCTTTTGCGTGGGATAGCCGGTGCGCTCCTTGGCCACGGCGTTGAGGGTATTTATATCCCAAACATCGTGGCAGACCCGCCCCTCGTCTTTGTAATACCGGTAATCTTTCCCCCCAAGGGTGCGGATGCGGTAGGCCCGGCCCTGGTCATCGGTCTCCTTAAAGTGGTTGGTGGCCTCCTCCCGATACGCCTCGCGTTGCGTGTTAAACCGGCAAGCCGACGACTTGGCATAGTAAAAAATAGTGTCGTGCTTCCGGGAAAAATGCCGCCGGGACGCCCCGCCCGTGTTGTAATGCCAGACAATCTCATTCCTGAAATTGTCTTTGCTGAATATCCCGTCCAGCAGCTGCCGCAGGTAGCCGCTGGCGGTATGGTCGCAGTGCAGGAAAAGACTGCCGGTGGGCTTGAGAATCCGGTGAATCTCGATCAGCCGGATTGCCATAAAGGATAGATAGGCGGCCGTGTCCTCGCCGTGAATGTACCGGGTGGCATCCAGCAGTTTGCCGACCGCCGGGTGCGTAGTTTCAATCCCGGTAACCCAATCCTCGTGAATGTCCTCGTCCCAAGCCCAGGTATCCTTGTAACCGCCCCGGGCCTTGGGGTCGTCGGGCCAGGCAATGCCGGCGGCATCGGCTTGTTCCGGCGTGGCAATGCCCCACCCGTGGAGCAGGCGCATTTCGTTTTCCCGCTCGTCAGCGCGCAAGGGCGGCCGGAGCTTGTCCCCGACAAAGGTGTCGCTCTTGGCAAAGGGCGGGTCGATGCACACCAAGTCGACGGAGGCGGTGTTAATGGCGCGCAGGAAGTCGAGGTTGTCGGCGATATAGACGCCGCGATTAACGGCGTTAAACTCGGCATTGCGGGACAACATAGCCGGGCACCCCCCCTTTCCAACAATTGGCGGCGACTTCAGCCCAATCCTGCCGCCGGCCCGCCCATTATAAACCGGCGGCGGCGCATTGTAAATCAGACTGGCGTCACTAAACCGGGCAATTTCCGCGTAAGCGGGAATCCAGAGGCTGCTTGCCGAGACTGCGGCATTATAAGGCAGTGCCGTCCGGGATTCCCGCTTACGCGGGAATGACGGCGGGATGGCGGGAATAACGGCGGCGGGGCGGGATAGGGTTCAGGGCCAGCGCCACTTGAATTCGGCGTAATGGCCGTTTTTGCCGCTGTTGTCCCAAGTCATGCCGTGATCGGTGTAGGTACTGGCCGCGCCTTTGGCCAGGGCCAGGGAGGAATTGACCGGGTGGCCGGTGTTTTCCAGGCGCATCGGTTCCGGATTGCGGCCGACTACGATGCCGTCGACGGTAAAGTCAATAATGCCCGGAATGCGGACGCTGCGGCGGTGACCATCAGACTGGTAGTCGATGGGGCAATACTTGATGCCCAAGTAATGGGCGGTCAGCCGCTGCCAGCGCTCGGCGGGGCCGCCGATTTCCCCGGACAGGATGCGGCTCAGGGCGGCGCGCTGCGGCTGGTCGGCCCGTTCATCGATATAGGCGGCTAAAGTCCAGTCGCCGGCGCCCATTACGCCGGGAGTGTAGGCGGCGACGATAAAGTTCAGCCCGTCCAGGGCCACGCCCTGATAATCCCCCTGGGCAATGTGAAAGGCAAAGGCCACATCGCAATGGCCCTCGGTCGGCACGGCCGGGCCGCCCTGCACTACGCAGGGACAAAGGATTTCGCAGTTGCAGTTTTCGAAGTAGTCGCCCTGGAGCTGCCAGCGTTCCCCATCCGCCATTTTCCGGCCTCCGGCTTTAGGTCAAAATATCCCGGCCCCGGGTGCTAGGTCAGAACCGGGGCCGGGCGCGGTCGTCGTTTCCGCCCATCCTGAAACCGGTTCAGGATAGCGGGCCAGGGTAGCCGACTAGCGGCCGGCGGCTACTTGGTCGGCAAAGGGCTGGATGAGAACCCGCAGGGTGCCGTCGGTTTCCTTGCGCTGGGTCAGCAGGCGGTGGCCGGCCTGTTCCGCCCAATAGATGACATCGTAGATATTCAGGGCGTCGTGGAGGACGGCCTCGACAAAAGCCTCCCGGTCGTACTCCATTTGACGGCTGAGGGCGGCGATGACGCCGGCGCAGTTTTTGCCGCGGCCGTCCACCACGGCCCAACCGCCGCTGCCATTAGTCCCGTGCCCGTTGCTGCCCTGGGCGTAGCCGTTGGCCGGCGGGCGGTGGACAGCGATGACGCCGGTTTTGCGGAGTTCCAGCTGTTCCTTGAAATGGGCTACGGCTTCCCAAGCTACGGCCCGGTCGCGGGCGCCGCTGGAGCAAACCGCGCCGCGGACGCCGACGATGTCCGGGTTGATCCGGGCCAGTTCATCGAGATTGTCCAGCTTCAGGTGGCCGGAGAGGGCGGTGCTGAGGCCGGCCTGCTTGGCTTCCATCACCATCTCCCGCAAGCGGTTTTCCGGGATAAAGTCAAAGAGGTTGCGGCCGTCTTTGGTCAAGGTGTCAATCAGGAAACCGTCGCACTGGCCTTCGATCGCCAACTTAACCATCAGGTTGGGATCCAGGCCGCCGGGAAAGAGCGGATTGTCGGCAAAGAGGGAGCCAATCAGCTTGGTTTCGTAGCCGCGCAAGGCTTCCCGGGCCCCTTGCAGGATTGCCACCGCGTCGGCATAGGTGGATTCGCAGAACCCGACCTTGACCGAAGTAGCGTCCAGCATACCGGCGGCGTGGACGGCCATCGCCACGGTGCCGGCTTGGTTGGGAACGACGCCCAGGGTGACGCTGACGTGCTTTTCGGCGGGGATGCGTTCCCGCACTTCCCGCACCAGGTTGGGATGGCCGGAGCCGACCAGGGCTTCTTGCAGATTTTTGACATCGATGATGTCGGCCCCGCCGCGATCGGCTTCCAAGGCTTCCGCCATATCCTGGACGCTGACCAGGAGCATCATGCCGGAGTCGGAGAGACCGCTGCGGCTGTTGCCATTGAGCCAGGGGGCGTGGGCGCGCGGTTGGGCCGGGGCAGCGGCCGCCGTTTCCCGCCGGGGAATCAGCGGCAGCAGTTCCCGCTGGAGTTCGGCTTTTTCCGCGGCGGTCAAGGGCATCAGGGGCGGGCGGACTTGCCCGCCGGCCAAGCCCATCAGCTCGCCCCAATACTTGCACATCGGGGCCGGCAGGACGCCACCGGACTTTTTGACCGTGCCGCCCCACCACTTATCGGAAAGGGCTTTCAGGTCTTTGAGATGCTTATCGTAAAACTTCAAGTCCAGGTCGCCGCGGCTGGCCCGGTTGATGAACTGGACATAGTAGTTGCATTCCGGGGTGTCAAAGCGCCAGTCGGAAGTGTTGGCGAACATCACCTGCTGGTGGAAACCCAGCTCCTGGGCCTTGGGGTAAATCCACTCGTCCGGAGTGCTGATGATGGCCTGGCGGCCAATCAGCAGGTGGGTTTCCAGGGAAGTCTGCTGGTTGAAACTGGCTTCCTTGACGCCCACCACATTGGGAATCTGGCACAGCCGTTTGAGGCCCTGGGGGCTGACCACGATGCCGAACTGGGGGGAGTTGTAGAACATAATCGCCAGGTTGGTGTGGTCGGCGAGGGTTTTCACATAGTCATAGACCACTTCCTCGGTCTTGGCGACCATATAGGGCGGGGCGACGACCAGCAGGTCAAAGCCGCGGGCTTCGGCCCGGTCGGCCAGGGCCAGCATATCGGCGACGGAGGTGTGGGTGACATGGGCGGCGATCCCCCACTGGCCGGCCGCGGCGGCGGCCACGGTATCCATCACCCGCGTCCGCTCGTCAAAGGTCAGGCTCCAGAACTCGCCCATTCCCCAGGTGCAGCCGCCGCCGCGGGTACCGAGGCTGCGGATGTGGCGGATGTTGCGGCGCAGGCCCTCCTCGTCCACCCGGTTGTCCGGAGTAAAGGGGGTCATAATGGTCGTCCACTGGTCTTTGAGGAAATCCCAGGCCCATTCCTGGGCTTCGTGTTTCCGGTAGGTCGCCATAAAGCTATCACCTTCCCAAGTAAAGTTGCAGCGGCGGCCAGTCCCGGCCGGCCCGGCCGCGGGGGAAAGGGCGGGCAAAGTCATCTTTCCCCGGAAAAAAGGTCTAGCCCCATTGTAAGCAAGGATTGGGGGATAGTCAACCGGCTTTTGCCGGCCGGGGGGCAATACGCGGCAACCGCACCAACCCGCCGCCAACTTTCCCCATCTCCCATTGCCCCGGAGTTTTCAGGCGGCGGTTTTAATGCCGGTTTAACGGCATTGGAAACGGTTGCCCCCCATCCCGCCCGGTGTGCTATTATAGCCGCCGTTGCTGATGGCGGCGGGCGGCGGAAGGGCCGGCCCGATTTTCGGCGGCGCAGCTTTCGGCGGCGCAACCTTAATCCCTAATCCCATTTCTCCGGTTCAGGGCTAGGTTTTGTTAGAGTTTCTGGTCCGGCGCAGCATATTCCAAAGCATAATACATACTATTCCGCTCCGCTATAGGGGGGGGGTAAAACCAAACGGGCGTTGGCGACAACGGCTTGGGCCGGCCCTGGTGGGCCTGCTGACCATCGCCGGCGGCCTGTTTGGGTTCGGGCTGCTGCTGAGCGGCGCGGCAGCTCAGTCGGATCCGGGCCAGCCGGTCGTCCCCCACGACCTCCGGTACGGCCAAGTGGCGGCCGGGCGTCATACCTCCTGCGGCATCACCACCGAAAATCAGCTGCGCTGCTGGGGGGATACCAGCCGCGCCCCCTATCAGGCCGCCGGCTATCGGCAAGTGGCCGTGGGGACATTTCATACCTGCGCCCTGAATAGCGCGGGCAAAGCGGTCTGTTGGGGAACGAACCGTTTTAATCCTACGCCGACGCCGGTGGGTTGCGCGCCGCCGAACTGCCCGGAGCCGGATGGCAATTTGCCGCCCTATCCGGCGGCGGTGCCCAATGCCATCGTCAACATCGTTTTCCGCTCCATCGTCGCCGGATCCAATCATAACTGCGCCTTGCGCGCCGCCGACCGGCAGGCGGTCTGCTGGGGTAATTTGGGCAGCCGCTCTTACCCGGCGCCGGTGCATTCCCATACCGACAGCGCCACGCCGCCGGTTACTACCGACACCCCTTATACCTTTGCAATGCTGGCGGCGGCCGCCGGCATCACCTGCGGCATCCACGATGTCGATGCGGCCTATACCGATAACAGTCCGACGCCGCAGTTGGTAACGGTGCAGACCGCCGGGGGAATCCACTGCTGGGGGGCCGACAATCGCGGCGCGGTTGCCGGGGCCGCCTTGCTCGGCGGCAAAACTTTTTCCCAGCTGACCGTCAACTCCGAATTCGTTTGCGGCGTCCTGCGGGATAGCGATCCCGGGATGATGGGAAATCAGGAGGAGGGCAAAGCCCACTGCTGGGGCCGCCGCAGCCTCGACATCGTAATGGATCCGATGGATTCCGCCTATACTTCCCCCGGCCCGGCGGGAACGGCGGCGGCCGATGCTACCTTTACCCGGCTGGCCGCCGGCCTCTATCATATCTGCGGCCTGTTGGACAGCCAGGGCAGTCAGACCGCCGGGGAAGTTCTTTGCTGGGGGACTGAGGGGCCGCCGCTGGCCCAAGCCCGGATTAACCTGGGCATCTTTGACGCCGGCCAGTTCGCTACGCCGGCCGATGGCGAGGGCAATAACTACCGCTTTGCCTCGATTACCGCCGGCGACCTGCACAACTGCGGCATCCTCAGCGGGGAGAATGGGCAAGACGCCGGGCGGATGATTTGCTGGGGATTGGAAATTCCCGTCGACCACTGGGCCACCGATCTCCACTTGGGCGCGGCCCGGCCCTGGGAGGATCGGGATCCGGCTTTGCTCAGCGCGGCCGACCCGGAACATTCCCTGACCGCCGCCAGGGATTATTCCTGCGGCCTGGCGGAGAATGGCGGCGTCAAATGCTGGGGGGCCAACCTCCGCGGCGGGGTCGTCTGGCAGCCCGGCCCCTATGCCGCCATTGCCTCCTCCCACTTTACTACTTGCGGCCGGCAAAGCGATGGCGGCGTCCACTGTTGGGGACACCGAAGCGGCAGCAACAGCGTCCCTTTTTACGGCTATTCCGACGTCCCCCGCATCAAAGGGGATACATTGTCCGCCGGCGGCGGCCATACCTGCGCGGTACTGGCCGACTATCTGGCCCAGGATGCCGGCGCTCTGCGCTGCTGGGGGGAGGATTCCCGGGGGCAGGTTTCCGCTACCCTTGACCAAGTGGACGCCGCGGATCAGGCCAATACGCAAACCCTGGCCGGCCGGGATGATTACCGCTTTGCCGCCGTGGCCGCCGGTACCGCCCACACCTGCGCCCTGCTGAACGCCGCCGCCGGGCAAACCGCCGGCCAAGCCCTGTGCTGGGGTAAAAATGACGCCGGCCAGGCCACAGTACCGGCCCCGGCCAGCGGCGTCTATGCCTTTTCCGCCCTGGTTTCCGGCTGGGAACATAGCTGCGGTCTGCTGGCCGACGGCGATCCCAATACCAACGGGGCGCAGCAGGTTAAACAGGCTCTTTGCTGGGGGGACAATACGGCCGGTCAAGCGGCCGTGCCAACCCATTCCCATACCGACACCGCCACGCCGCCGGTCACTACCGTCACCCCCTACACCTTTTCCGCGTTGAGCGTAGGGGCCGACCACACTTGCGGCATCCATGATGCAACTACGACCTATAATGACAACAGCCCGACGCCGCAGACGGTGACGGCGCAGACCGCCGGCCGGATGCTTTGCTGGGGCGGCGATGGCTATGGGCAAAGCACGGCTACCGCCCCCACTGGCAGCGGCCGGGTAGCCTGCGCCCGGGACACTACGACCAACGAACCCACTCCAGCCAACTGCAACTATTTTGTGGCCGGGGCTGATTTGTCCACGATGACCTTTTCCCAGGTGGCGGCCGGCAACGGCTTTACCTGCGCCGTCCTGGTAGATGGGGATACTGGAACGACCGGCAATCAGAACCAAGGGGAACCGCGCTGTTGGGGCCGGAATGATAAAGAGCAGGCAATGGGTTACGAGCCTAATTTTAACGCCGCCCTGGGCTCCACCGCGCCCCCGGCCGCTTATGTAACCATACCCCCGGCCGACTACATTCATTCCCTCAGCGCCGGGGATTCCCATGTGTGCGCCGTGCGGGGGGCCAGTTCCCTCAGCATCCAAACCACGGTGCGCTGCTGGGGCGAACTGACCGACGGGCAGCGGGCTTGGACTTATGGTCGGTTGACCGGCTCTGCCACTTTCTGGCCGCAAACCTATTTTTCGATGCGCTATTCCCAAGTGGTTTCGGGGCATAATCACTACTGCGGCCGGCTCAACGGCGATGACCATTCCTCTTACAGCATCGATCCCGGCGAAATCACCTGTCTTGGCCCGGCGGCCAATGGGGCCGCCGCCGTTCCTGCCCTATCCCTGGGTCAACTCAGTACCGGCGTGGCCTATGCCCATCTCTGCGGTTTGACCGATGACCGCTACGGCCAGACTCCGGGCCGGGCGTTGTGCTGGGGTTCGGATGACGGCTATGGCGTGGTCACCGGCACTACCGCGCGGGTCAGGGCCGCGGAGCAAGCCTATGCCAAAACCATCGCCTTGGGCGATTATGCCTTTTCCGCCTTGACCACCGGCTATTGGCACGTTTGCGGCCTCCGGGCGGCCGGGGACGACCAGGGCAAAGCCCTCTGCTGGGGACAGGATGCCTTTGCCCAAGCCAGCGGCGATCGCACGGCCGGCACGGTCCTGTCCCGCCGGCTTAACCAGATTTTCACGCCGGTCAATCTGGAATCAGCGACCTTTTCCGCCCTGGCCGGCGGCCTTTGGCATACCTGCGGCCTGCTGGATGGGCGCGGCGGACAAACCGCCGGGCAAATTCGCTGTTGGGGCTGGGATGCCTATGGACAATCCTCCGGGACTGCCACCCGCATTCCCCCGGGTTCGACCGCGCCGGTAATCTTGCGGCCGGATTTGGCCCAGTTGACCTTTTCCGCTATATCCGCCGGCTACTATCATACCTGCGGCCTGCGGGCGGACAACGGCCGGGCGGTGTGCTGGGGCCTTAACCGCTATGGCGCGGCGGCAGTGCCGGACAGTTGGGATCGCACTCCCTTTGTCGCCATCAAGGCTGGGGAAAGGCATACCTGCGCCCTGACCGCCGCCGGCCGGGTCGCCTGCTGGGGAGCCGACGCCGACTTGGCGGAACCGGGCAATCAATTGGCGGCTCGGGTTTATGCAAACAGCGAGGGGGCCGCCCTGGAAGGAACGCAGCGGGTCATCGTCAACGCCGGCCAGACTTGGGTCGAGGAACTGCCCATCGCCCAGGAGCCGGAACCGACGCCGCGGCCGACCCGGCGGCGGCGCACCGCTACGCCGCGGCCGCCCACCTATACGCCAACGCCAACGGCTACCGCTACGCCGGAGCCGACGCCGACGCCGACGCTGATACCGGCCACCGCTACGCCGACGCCGACCGCTGTACCGACCCCGATCCCGACGGCTACGCGGCCGCCGCGGCGACCCGCGCCACCGACCTTTATCCCGACGCCGCGGCCGCCAACGGCAACGCCTATTCCGACGCCTACGCCGGCGCCCACCGCTACGCCTACGCCAACCCCGACGCCGATTCCGACGACGCCGCCTACGGCTACGCCCACGCCCACCGCAACGCCGACGGCCACGCCGCCGCCGACCGCGACAATGCCGCCGCCGCGTTTGGGCATACGGGCCCGAGGGGTATCGCCGCGGCCTACGCCCACGCCCGTACCAACGCCCACCGCCGCGCCCACGCCGACCCCGGAGCCGCCGCCAGCACCCACTCCGACGGTGACTCCGCCGCCGCCATCCGGAGAATCCAATGGCGGCGTCACCCGAATTTGGCCCTGGCTGCTGTTGCTGCTGCTATTGCTGGCGGCTGCGGCCTATCTGGCCCTGCGTCATTGGCGGCGGCGGGGGCCGCGGCCTTATTGGGGGTAAAATGAATTGCGGGGAGTATTTGTCCGGCAAAAAGTTCCGGGGGCGCGGAGGAAATGCGCCAAAAAGCAACAGAACCGGTCGGCTATCTAATTGACTACCCCATCCCCTTTGCCTTACAATGCTGCTTATTCCTTGCCGACAGGTGAGCCGCCTTGATCTTTATGACCGGGGACGAAATCCGCAACTCCTTTATCGGCTTTTTTGAGGACAAGGGGCATCTGCCCATGCCCAGCGCGTCCCTGATTCCGGCCGGCGACCCGACCCTGCTGTTCACCAGCGCCGGGATGGTGCCCTTCAAGCCCTTTTTTATGGGGGAACAGACGCCGCCCAATCGCCGCCTGACCAGCTCTCAAAAGAGCTTTCGCACCACCGACATCGACGAAGTGGGCGACCATAAGCATCTGACCTTTTTCGAGATGCTGGGCAACTTCAGCATCGGCGATTATTTCAAGAACCACGCCGTAGCCTACGCATGGGAACTGGCGACGACCCGATTCCACCTGCCGCCGGAAAGCATCTATGTAACCATCCATCTGGATGACGACGAGGCTTTTGCCATCTGGCGGGAGGAAATCGGCATCCCTCCGGAGCGGATTTACCGCTATGGAGACAGCGATAACTGGTGGGGGCCGGCCGGCGCCGAAGGCCCTACCGGCCCTTGCTCGGAGTTGCACTTTGACGGCGGGGCGGCTAAGGGCTGCGCGCCGCTAATGCCGCCGGAGCAGCTTACCGCCCAATTCCGCCGGGAATTGGCAACCGGCCAACCGGAAACCCCGCCGGGCTGCCATCCCAACTGCGACTGCGAGCGGTTCGTAGAACTGTGGAACCTGGTTTTTATGCAGTTCTATCAGGATGCCCAGGGCCAGCGCACGCCCTTGCCCGCCCCCAGCGTGGACACCGGCATGGGCCTGGAACGGGCCGCCGCCGTTTTGCAGGACAAGCCCAATGTCTATGAAACGGACCTGTTCCGGCCCATCATCGACCGGGCAGTGCAACTCAGCGGCCGGGACTATGGCATTGACCGGGAGGCCGATTATGCCCTGCGGGTAGTGGCGGAACACGCCCGGGCCGCGGCTTTCCTGATTGGCGATGGGGTGGTACCGGGCAACGAGGGGCGCGGCTATGTGCTGCGCCGGGTCATCCGTCGGGCCATCCGCTACGGCCGCCGCTTGGGACTGACCCAGCCTTTCTTGACCGAAGTGGCGGCGGTAGTAATGGACAACTTCAGCGCCGCCTACCCGGAACTGGCGGAAAACCGCAACTTCATCCAACGGGTAATCGGGCTGGAGGAGGAACGGTTCGGGCGGACGATTGACACCGGGCTGCCGATCCTCGAGGATCGGCTAATCCCGCTCCATAAAAAACTGGAGACCTTTGGCGACCGGTGGGATAGTTTTATCCAGCGTATCCAAGAGCCTGTCTATACCTCCGTGGATGGCGGCCCTCGGGTCGAGATGTCGATGCCCGCCAAGGTTAATGTCCTAAGCGAACTGGTAGCAGGCGCAATGTCCCAAATAAAGCAAGAGGAGTCCGACGAAGCCAGCCGGATACTGTTCCAGATACTGTTAGAATCTCCGGCGGGTGTTGCGTTGCAGCAGTCTGCCAGGGAAGTAAGCCAGTCTCGGGAAAATCTCTTGGGCTTGGCACGGATTCATTTGGCTGAGTCCCGCTATATTGAGGAAATCTGCGATTTCCTGCGCGGTTTGACGATTCCCGAAGGGGAAGCCGTTAATCAGTTCTTGCTCGATGTCGGTATGGAATTGCGGCGTCGGTGCGCCACTTTGCCCAGTGAAACCGTGTTCATCCTCTACGACACCTACGGTTTTCCCCCGGAACTGACCGCCGAAATTGCCCGGGAGCAGGGGCTGGAGGTCTATCTGCCCGGCTTTGAGCGGGAAATGGCCCGGCAGCGGGAGCAGTCCCGGGCCGCCCAGGGGTTCAGCGGCGGGATGGAAATGTTGACCGCTTATGAAAACTTGGGCGTAGGGCCGTCTAACTTCGTCGGCTATACCCAAATGAACCGGGAAACGGTTATCGCCGCCCTACTGGTGGACAATGAGCCGGTCGGCCACGCCATCCCGGGACAGGCGGTAGAGTTGGTCTTGGCCGATACGCCTTTCTACGCCGAAAGCGGCGGGCAGGTGGGCGACCGGGGCCTTATTGCCGGCCCTAATGGAACTTTCCGGGTGGCGGATACGCAAAGCCCGGTGGCCGGCTTGATTGTCCACAAAGGGGTAGTGGAAAGCGGCGATATTTCTCTGGGGGAGCCGGTGTCCGCGCAGGTGGACGCCGCCCGCCGGATGGACGCCGCCCGCCATCACAGCGGCACGCATCTGCTCCACGCCGCCCTGCGTTCGGTGCTGGGGCCGCACGTCCGTCAAGCCGGTTCTTTAGTTTCTCCCGACCGGCTGCGCTTTGACTTCAGCCATGTAGGGCCGCTGTCCCCGGAGGAGCAGCGGTCGGTGCAGGGCCTGGCTAACGGCAAGGTGCGGGAAAACCTGGCCGTATCCACTCAGGAAAGCACTTACGCCGCCGCCGTGCGGGAGGGGGCGTTGGCTTTCTTTGGCGACAAGTACGGCGACACCGTGCGGGTAGTGCGGATGGCGGATGATGCCGCCGCCGATAACGCCGCCGCGTTCAGTATGGAAGTCTGCGGCGGCACCCATGTCCACGCCACCGGCCAGGTGGGAACGCTGTTTGTCCTCGGCGAATCGGGCATTGGCGGCGGGATGCGGCGCATCGAAGCCGTCACCGGCCGCGCCGCCGAACAGCTTTTCCTGGAACGCACCGCCCGCCTGGAATCCTTGGCCCGCAAACTGCAAACCCCGGTAGTAGATTTGGAATCCCGCCTCGACAGCTTTATGCAGGATACCGATGACCTGCGCCGCCGTTTGGCCGCTCTGGAACGGGGCAATCTGCGGGCCGAGGCCGAGGCTCTGCTGGCCCAGGCCCAGGATATTGACGGCGTTACGCTGATTGCCGGGCGCACTTCGGCCAATGGCGCGGAGGGGATGCGGGAAATGGGCGATTTCCTGAAAACCCGTCATCCGGCCCGCGCGGTCATCGCCTTGGGCGCGGTGGTCAACGGCAATCCGCTGCTGGTAACGATGGTTACTGCCGACTTGACCGGCCAGGGAATCCACGCCGGCAATATCGCCCGAGAGGCGGCTCGGCTGATGGGCGGCGGCGGCGGCGGTCAGCCGGAAATGGCTCAGGCCGGCGGCCGGGACGCCGCCCAACTGGACAATGCCCTCCGCCGGGTAGCCGACTTGGTGCGCCAGGCCCGGGCCGGTTAAGACGGGCTAACGGGAGGGTCAGGGAAAATGCGGCTGCTGGCTCTGGATTTGGGCGACCGGCGCATCGGCATGGCGACCGGCGGCGTTCCCGGCTTGCCGGCCACTCCCATCGGCCACCTGGAACGGGATACCCTGAACCGGGATTTGGAGCAGGTGCTGGCCCTAGCCCGCAAGCGGGATATTGAGGGCTTTGTGGTGGGGATGCCCTATTCCCTTTCCGGGGAAATGGGGCCGCAGGCCAAATTGGCCCAGGGCTTTATCCGGGAGTTGGAAAAGCGCACCGAACTGCCGGTTTACGCCGTGGATGAACGGTTCACTTCCTTGAATGCGGAACGGCTGCTGCGGGAAGGCGGCGGTCAACCCTCCCGCCGCCGCGGCGCAGTGGACGCCGCCGCCGCCGCCCTAATCCTGGAGCGGTTCTTGGCGCAAATCTGATTGTCCCTTTCAACAGATTCAAGGTGACCCTTCAACAAGTTCAGGATGACCTTTCAACAGGTTCAGGGTGACCCTTCAACGAGTTCAGGGTGAGCGGGGGATGGGTTGCAAAACCGGCGGGGGAAATCCTACAGATAGTCCCGCGTAAAGTCCGCGGACAAGCTGGTCATTCCATCCAAATCCCAGTCAAAGGTCAGGATTACGGAGCGGTCGGCGGTGGCTTGCAACAGCCGTTGGCCGTCTTTGGCAACGATGCTTTCGGCTTGGCGATAGTCCAGTTCCTCCGGTTCTATGCCGGAGCGGTTGCAGACCATAATGGGCAAGCCGTTATCCCGGGTACGCTGCTCCCATTCCCCCTCCGGGGCGCACTGGCCCGGCCCCCAGGCGGCCGGGGATACATACAACTGCGCGCCCTTAGCCTTGAGGATTTGCGCCACATCGTTTTTGTAGGCGTCGGCGCAAATCAGGATACCCACTGAGATTCCGTCACAGTGTACCGGCTCCACTATTTTGCCGCCGGTGGACCAGCCCTCGGCGCCGCGCAGGGCTTTGACTTTCCGGTGCTGGCCGACAATTGCCCCTTGCCGGTCGAGGACAAAGACGGTGTTGAACAGCTGACCGGTCGCCGGATCCCGTTCCGGGTGGGAAAGAAAGACGACAACGCCCAGCTGGCGCACCAGATGGCAGTAGCCGGCCATCCATTCGTCCGGCTGCGGCTGGATCCAGTCCACGCCGATGCGCGGCGCAAAGACATAGCCGGGGATGCACAGTTCCGGGGTGACAATCCACTGGGCGCCGGCCGCGGCGGCCCGGCGGGTAGCCCGTTCCACCAAAGCCCGATTGCCGGCCACATCGCCGGTAACCGGGGCCAGGTGCAGCAGGGAAACGCGCAGTTTATTCAAGGATGTACCCCCGGCAATGCCGAATGTTGCCCTCCATTATAGCGCTGAATGCCGGGCCGCCAGCCCCTTGACTATAGGGCAGTATAAGGGGATAATGGTAAAGGAAAGACCGCAACCCAATCCCCGGTTTCCGCAACGCTGCCCGGTAGTGTAATGGTAGCACGTCAGCCTTTGGAGCTGTAAGTCTGGGTTCGAACCCCGGCCGGGCAGCCACAGCGTTGCTTTAATTTCCGGAGTTTCAAGGAGAGCCGTATGGCTAAGCCGAAAGTTTTTGTCAGTTTCAATTACGAAACTGACTACGAACTCAAAGAGACGCTGATGGGACAGTCCCGTCTGGAGGATTCCCCTTTCTCGGTAACGGATGTTTCTCTGAAAGAGCGGGAACCGGAAATGAATTGGCGGGAGAAAGCCCGCCGGGCCATCCAAAGTTGCGATGTGTTCGTGGTAATTCTCGGCGAGAACACCCACACCGCAAACGGGGTAATCGACGAAATCCAGATTGCCAAGGAGTTAGGAAAGCGGCGTTTCCAACTGCGACCCCAAGGCAAGAAGTGGCAACCTATGAAAGGCGGCGGCGATTTGGTCGTCTGGACGTGGAACAACCTGAAACGGAAATTTTCCTGATTCAGCAAGGCCGTTTGCCAATGGACTACGAGCGTTGAGCCGGGCTAAATCATAACCCGACTTTCTTTATTATCCGGTATCCCCCTATTGTATCCGGCTCTCAAACCGGCAAAAGGCAGCCGTCGAGGCTAAACCGGCAAATCCGAGGCGGTATTTATGGCTACCTATGGCATCCGGGAGTTTAAGGCCCGGGCCAGTGAAATTCTCCGCAATGTGGAGGAGTGCGAGGAAGTGGTAATTACCCGGCGGGGGAAACCGTGCGGGAAACTTACCGGCGTGCCGCCATCGGAGGAAAATCCGGCTCTGATGGCGCTCCGGGAAAAGTATAGTTCCTTGCCCGATCTGGATTTCGAGGAACTTCAGACCACCATTAAAGGATTCTGGAAAGTCCGCCTTGTTTGACGCTACGATGTGTCAAGGGCAAACTATCCAACCGCTTTATCGGGGGTATTTATGGCTACCTATGGCATCCGGGAGTTCAAGGCCCGGGCCAGTGAAATCCTCCGCAATGTGGAGGAGGGCGAGGAAGTGGTAATTACCCGGCGGGGGAAACCGTGCGGGAAACTTATCGCGCCGCCGGTCGATGCAGGGCCGCAGCTTTCCCTGGCTACGCTGCGGGGGGCCTTTCGGGACATCCTGCCCGAGGCTACTTGGGAGGATTTTCAGGAAATCAAGAAAATCTGGGAGCCGCGGCCGTTGCCGGAGGACGACAATGCAGTCCAGGCCGGCTGAGTTTGTGGTGGACAGCCACGCCCTTTGGTGGTATCTCAAGACGCCGGAACTGCTTTCCGAAACGGCGGTTTCGGTCTTTGCGCTGGCGGAAGCCGGCAATGCCACTATCGTAATTCCGGCCATTGTCGTGGCTGAGTTTTACTTTCTTTCCGTCAAGCGCGGTCAGCCCTTTACTCCCGCCGCCCTGTACCATCACCTAGCTCAGGTACGCGGCATCGAGTTATCCGACTTGGGCATCGCGCAACTGGCTTTGCTGGAGCGGTTGCCGGAGATAGCGGACATCCACGACCGGCTGATTGCGGCGGAGGCGCTGCACCGCAAAGCCCCGCTGCTGACCCGGGATCGCACTCTCCGGGCGTCAACGCAGTTGGCAACCATTTGGTAGTTGTCCCCCCATTGACCTGCCCTTTATTGACCGCTATAGTATCCGGCAACTGCTGGCGCGGCGGGGGGCTTTATGTTTGCTTTGATACTGGCCGGGGGCAAGGGGGAACGGCTGCGGCCCTTGACCGATACTCTGCCCAAGCCCATGGCGCCGCTGGCCGGCCAGCCCCTCCTGGAACATCAGGTAGATTGGCTGCGGTCGGCCGGGGTTTCCGAGGTGGTCTTTCTGGCGGGCTATCGCTGGCAGCAGGTGCGGGACTATTTCGGCGATGGCGGCGATTTCGGCATCCGGGCGCATTACAGCGTCGAGGATTCGCCCCTGGGCCGGGGCGGGGCTATCCGCCAGGGCTTGGCCCAGGTTCCCGAAATGGAGGATGCCGTTTTTGTCCTGAACGGGGATATTATCACCGCCGCCGACCCGGCGGCGCTGTTAGCCGCCTACCGCCGCCGTCAAGCCGCCAATCCCGCGCACTTGGCTACTATTATGGTGACGCCGATGGTCAGCCCCTATGGGATTGTGGAACTGGACGGGCCGGAGGGCGTGGCGGCCTTTCGGGAAAAGGCGGAATTGCCGCATTGGATTAACGGCGGCGTTTATGTCTTTGACCGCCGCTTGGCCCCGCTGCTGCCGGAGGTGGGCGACCACGAAACGGAAACCTTTCCGCATTTGGCGCGGCAAGGGCGCATTGCCGCCTATCCCACCCGGGATTTCTGGCGCAGCGTGGATTCCTTTAAGGATTTGCGGGAAGCCGAGGATTATCTGCAAGGGCGCCGCCCGGCCGCCGTACCGGCGGCAGCGGCCCGGGGCTGACCGGATGACTGCCAATATCCTCAGTCCGGAAATTGTCGGCCGGGTGGCCGCGGCTATGGCCCGGATTAAAGGCAATGTGGGGCAGGCCCTGGTGGGCAAGGGGGAAGTGGTGGAGCTGACCCTGGCCGCCGTGCTGAGCGGCGGGCATATTCTGGTGGAGGATGTGCCGGGCATTGGCAAGACGACCCTGGCCCGGGCCCTGGCTAATTCCCTGGATTGCCAGTTCAAGCGGATTCAGTTCACGCCGGATTTGATGCCGGCGGACATTACCGGCATCCACTACTATAACCAGAAAAGCGGCGAGTTCGAGTTTCGGCCCGGCCCCATCATCGCCCAAATAGTGCTGGCCGATGAAATCAACCGGGCTACGCCGCGCACCCAATCGGCTCTGCTGGAAGCTATGGCCGAGCGGCAGCTGACCGTGGATGAGGCTACCGTGTCCTTGCCGGCGCCCTTTCTGGTCATCGCCACGCAAAACCCCATTGAACTGGAAGGCACCTTTCCTTTGCCCGAGGCTCAGTTGGATCGTTTCCTCATCCGCCTGCAATTGGGCTACCCGGCGGAGGCCGAGGAGGAGGAAATGCTGCTGCGGTTTGAGCAAGCGGAGCCTTTGACCGACCTGCGTCCGGTAGCGGCCGCCGGGGAAATTCTGGAGTTTCAGGCATTGACCCGGCGGGTTTATGTGGATCCGGTACTGCGGAATTATGCCGTCCGCATTGGGCAGGCCAGCCGGCAGCATCCGGAGGTGGAACTGGGGTCCAGTCCCCGGGCTACGATGGGCTTGTACCGGTGCAGCCAGGCTTTATCGCTGCTGCGCGGCCGGGAGTATGTTACCCCGGACGAAATCAAGACCCTGGCCCCCTATACCCTGGGTCACCGGGTTATCCTCAAGTCCCAGGCCCGGCTGCGGGAACGGACGGCGGCGGACATTATTGGGGAAATACTGGAACGGGTAACGGTGCCGGTGTAGCAGTATCCCTTTGCGGGCAAGGCTTTGCCGTCCTTCAACAAGTTCAGGGTGAGCGGAAAGCAAGTTCAGGGTGAGCAGAAAGCAAGTTCAGGGTGAGCGGAAAGCAAGTTCAGGGCCGTCCTTCAACAAGTTCAGGATGATCGGAAAGTTCGGGGCGGGTTATGCTTAACGATTTCTGGCCTTTCATTGGCGGGGTGCTGCTGTTTGTCGGGCTGGTGTCCAGCCTGGGACTGCTGCTGATTGTGGGCGCGCTGGTGCTGATTGTCTGGGCTTTGGCGAAGTTCTGGGATCGCTTTGCCTTTCGGGAAGTGAATCACTGGCGCAGCCTGGGCCGCAGCCGGGCTTTCGTCGGCGATGCCCTGGAATATACCGTTACCCTGGCTAACGACAAGATTGTCCCCCTAATCTGGGTGGATATTCAGGACAGCTTTCCGCCGGAACTGGATTTGCCCGGGGCTACGGTGCGCGGCACCGGAATGGAAGCGGCCCGGGAGCATCGCATTACCACCTCCTTGCTGCCCTACCAACGAGTAACCTGGAAGTATCAGTTGCGCTGCCTGGCCCGGGGCTATCACCGCATCGGCCCGGTACGGCTGCGGAGCGGCGATATTTTCGGCTTTACCGCCGCCGAAACCCGGCATAGCGGCGTGGAGCATATCCTGGTCTATCCCCGGGTGGTGGACTTGCGGCGGCTGATTTTCCCGTCGGAACATCCTTTAGGAGAAACCGGGGGGCGGCGGAATCTTTATCAAGACCCCAGCCGCTTTATGGGATTGCGGGATTATCAGCCCCGAGATCCGATGAAGCATATCGACTGGAAAGCCACGGCGCGCCGTTCTTTGCTGCAAACCCGGGTTTTTGAGCCGGTGGTGTCGCTGAATGTGCTGATTGCCCTGAATGCCACGACCGGTGAGTTTGCCTGGCAGGGCAGCAATCGGCGGTTGTTTGAGCGGGCGGTTACGGTGGCGGCCTCGGTGGCCGATTACTGCGCCGCCGCCGGCTACAGTTTCGGGCTAATCAGCAACGGCGTGGCGGTCTATTCCGGCAAATGGCTCAGCGTGCCATTGGGCAGTTCCCGGCAGCAGTTGGGGCTGATTCTGGAAGCTCTGGCTATGGCCGGGCCTTATTCGGTGATTACCGTGGCCGATGTGCTGCAACGGGAGCGGGATACCCTGCCGCCGGGGGCTACGGTGGTGCTGGTTACGGCGGTAGTTACCCGGGCCCTGGCCGAGGAAATTGCCGTATTTCAGGATCGGGGCTACCGGGTAATCGTGCTGTATGCCGGGGACGGCGGGCCGGAAATCCGCTTGACCGGGGTAACGGTGCATTCCCTGGGGCGGGTGCTGGAAACTTTGGAACGGGAAACGGCGGCCGATTATGAGTCAGTTCTGGCGGACTAGCGCCATCACCGGGGCCGCCCTCTTTCTGGAAGCGGCCGCCGCCTATCTGGTCATCGGGCTGCTGGCCCTGTTGACCAACACGGAATTGGCCCGGCTGCCGCTCTGGCTGGTACTGCTGGCTTTGGCTTGGGCCTACATCCTTTCCCTCTACATCCAAACCATCCGCTTTTCCCTGAACCTGCGCGGGGTCATCGGCCTGTTCCTGAGCCTGCTATCCCTGATGGCCCTGGCCGCTTTAAGCGGAATGGGCTTGGTACCCTTGGGCCGGATACTGAGCGGTGACCTGAACGTTGCCTTTGGGCTGGCCTTGACTCTGGCCTTTCTGGTGGCTTTGTGGTGGCGGGGCAGCAGTCTGGCCCATGACGAGGTGACACTGGAAACGGTGCGCGGCGCCTTTCAGCGGGGCTTGGGCATAGTAGTGGGGGCGGTAGTCATTGACGCCCTGGTCGCGGCCCCCATTGTCAACGGCTTGCTGGTGGTGGGCTTTTTCGCCGTGGGTTTGGCCGGCTTGTCCCTGGCCCGCTTTGCCGCCGAGGCCGCGGACGGGCAAGGGATGTCCCGGGACTGGTTTCTGCCCATCGGGATAATGGTGGCGGCGGTGCTGCTGCTGGCCCTGCTGATTGGCGGCCTGGGCCTGGGGGGATTGGATGATGTAACCCGCGCCATCCTGCGCGGGGTCGGCGCGGTAGGCAATTGGATCCTGCGCCCCATCCTGCTGGGCTTGGGCTATGTGGCGGCGGCCCTGGTCGCCCTGGGCCACTGGCTGACCAGCGTATTGGGCGGCGGCGATTTGAGCGGATTGACCGAGGCGCAGGAACAGCTACGGCGTTTCCACGAGAACCTGGAGGAAGTGGAGGGCGATGGGCCGCCGGGCTGGGTCTATGCCCTGCTGCGGTGGCTGGCGGTGCTGACGGCATCCCTGTTGGTCGGGTGGGTTCTGTTTCGGGTTTTCCGATTCCGCCGCCTGCTGCGCCGTTCCGGGGAGGTGCAGGAAACGCGGGAATCCCTGTTCACTTGGGACAAGGCCAACCGGGATTTGTTCGGCGCGGTCAACGGCTGGTGGCATAACCTGGTGCAAAAGGCTACGGCGGAGGGGGATAAAGTCCCGGAACCGGTTAATCCCCGGGAAGTGTACCATCGCTTTCTGGAAGTGGCGGCAAACCGGGGCCGGCCCAAAGGGGAAAGTCAAACGCCGCGGGAACATCAGGATACCCTGGAGGATACCCTGCCGCCGGCTCCGGTAGCGCGGATCGTCGGCGGCTTTCAGCGTTCCCACTACGGCCGCCAAGACGCTAATCCCCAAGAAATGGCAACCCTGCGGCAGGATTGGGAAACCCTGCGGCAGCACGAAAAAGAACGGGATGATTCCAACATGGATTAACAGGATGGACAGGATTTTGTTGTCTGCTAATCAAGATTCTCTCTATAAGGAAAGAATCCGACAGAGCAGACAAACAAAATCCGGTCTATCCGGTCTATCCGGTCTATCCATGTAAATTACTGGCGGAATTGGGGCAGGGTTTGGGCGGCCAGGCTTTCCATCAGTTCCCGGATGCGGTCGGCGTCGCCGGTGTTCAGGGCTAGTACCAGATGTTCTACGCCGGCCGCCCGATAGGCGGCGATGGACAGGGCGGTTTGCTCCGGGTCGCCGCCGGGGATGCGGGCCCGGTCGGCGGCTCGTGCGCTGGAAGGGCCGGCGGTGGCTTCGACTTCGACCCGCGCCGACCAGACCAGGGAATTGGGGTCGCGGCCGGCCTGTTCGGCCAATTCCTGAACCTGCTGGCGGCCGGCGGCGTATTCCGCCGGCGTCAATCCGGAGGGATGCCAGCCGTTGCCAAGGCGGGCGGCCCGGCGCAAAGCTCCGGGGCTGGAGCCGCCAATCCACAGGGGAATATGCGGCTGCTGCACCGGCTTGGGGGCAAAGCGCAGGTCGTCAAAGTTCCAGCGGCGGCTGTGATAACGAGGGGCCGGGTTGGTCCACAATTCCTGCATTACCCGGATGCCCTCGTTGGTCAAGGATGCCCGTTCCGCCATAGGGATGCCCAGGGCGGCGAACTCCTCGGCCATAGCCCCGACGCCGATGCCAAGGGTAACCCGGCCGCCGGACATACAATCCAGGGTGGCGGCGTATTTAGCCAGTTCCACCGGATTGTGGTAGGGCAGCACCAGCACCGAAGTTCCCAAGCGCACCTGCCGGGTAGTGGCGGCCAAGTAGGAAAGGGTAGCCAGGGGATGGTAATAGGGCTTGTCGTCCAGCCGTTCCCGGATGTAGCCGTTGTTAAAGAGATGATCCATCACCCAGACGGAGTCATAGCCCAACGCCTCAGCCAGCGGCCCGAAAGCCAGGACTTGTTGCACATCCTCTAGTCCCCAGTTATTGGGGATGGTAACGCCGAACTGCATAAACTAGCCTCCGGTTTGGCGGGATTTAGAGGGCGTATTGCCCGGATTTTGACACCCGGGGCAATACCTAGCCCATCCGTATCGCTTGCAACAGGCGGGTCGTTTCTACGGCGGCGGCGGCGGCGTTGCTGCCGATATTGCCCGATTTGCCGCCGGCCCGGTTGATGGCCTGATCCATATTATCCGCGGTCAGCACGCCGAAAATAGCCGGCACGCCGGTATCCAGGCCCACGGCGGCGATGCCACGGGCCGCCTGGCCGGCCACCATTTCGTAGTGGTCGGTTTCCCCCCGAAGGACCGCGCCCAGGCAGATGACGGCATCATAGCGGCCGCTTAGGGCCATAGCCTTGGCGATAACCGGCAGCTCAAAGGCGCCGGGAACCCAGGCCACGGTGACGGCGGCGTCCGCTACGCCGTGCCGTTCCAGGGTTTCGAGGGCGCCGGTCAGCAGCGGCCGGGTTACGAAATCGTTGAACCGGGCGACGACCACGCCCACCCGCAAGCCGGGGCCGTCCATAGTTCCCTGCAATTCCTGCGGCACTTTATCCTCTCCCTAATCGGTTTTCGGGGTTTCCGGGGCGGCGGCGGCGGCTTCCGTGGATTCCAAGCGGCCGCGGATGGTGAACATCCGTTGAAACAGGGTAAAACAGGATACCAGAGCGATAACCAGCAGGATCCAGGGCATCAGGGTCAAGGCGGGGGTCAAGCCGTCAATTATCAACCCACCGCCCAGAATGACCACCCGCTCGGTACGGGTCATTACGCCGGAGCGAATGAATACGCCCAAGCCTTCCCCCCTAGCCCGCAGGTAGCTGACGCCCTGGGAAAAAATCAGGGCCAGCAGCAGGATGACGCTGTAGAATTGGGCAAAGCCGGCGGCGTCCATAAAGCCCGGCGCGGCAAAATTGCCTTGCAGAGCGTACACCGCCATTCCGACGAACAGGCCGGCCTCGCCCAAGCGGTCAAAAACCGAGTCGAGCAAAGCGCCGAAGGGACTGGCCCGGCCGGTCATTCGGGCCAAAGCGCCGTCGAACAAATCCAGGCCGCCGCCGGCCAGAAAGACGAGGCCGCCCAGCCAAAGGTGACCGGCGGCGACCAGTCCGGACGCCGCGATACAGACGGCAAAGCCCAGCAGGGTAATGGCGTTGGGCGTCAAGCCTACCGCCCGGAAAAGCCGGGCCCCGGGCAATTCCACATAGCGGGACAAGCCGGCCCGAAACTGTTCTCTACCCGGTACAGCCATCAGCGTTCCGCGCAATGCAGTCAAGATAGTAGTTTTCCACTTGGCGCGCCACCACTTTCCAGCGGTATTGCTCGACCAGCCGCCGCCCGGTAGCGCCCATCCGGGCGGCCCGGGCCGGGTCGTTAATCAGGGCGGCCAGGGCATCGGCCAGGGCATCGGAATCCTTGCGGGGAAAGAGCAATCCCTGCTGCCCATCCCGGATAATGCCGGCATAGCCCTCGATGTCCGAGGCCACGATGGGCTTGCCGGCGGCCATAGCCTCCAGCAGCACAATGCCAAAGCTTTCCTGCCCGGTGGCCGGAGAGCAGAAAATATCGGCGGAGGCGTAGTAGCGGGGCAAATCCTGATAGGAAACGCCGCCGACCAGTTCCACATCGGCCGGGTTGCGGGCGCTCAATATCTGGTGGGATTCCTTGTCCAGATTGCCCGGCCCGACCACCAGCAAGCGCAGGTCGGGATATTCCCACTTCAGCCGGCTGTAGGCGGCGAGGAGGTATTTCAATCCCTTGCGCTTTTCCAGGCGGCCCACAAAGAGGATATTGGTTTTGCCGTCCTGATATTGCGGCCAGGGCTGTACCGGGCCGGCAAAGTGTTCCACGGCAATGCCGTTGGGGATGATGCGGTAATCCCGGGGAAAGAAGTTGTTGACATACTGATGGGCCGCCGGGGATACGGCAATGCCGCCGTGCAGCCGCTGATGCCAGCGCTTGACGATGGGCTGGCTGAAACGATAGAGGTACTGCGGGCTGTGGTAGGCGTGGAAAGTGCCAATGTTGACGGTGTTGGAACATTCCAGGACGCAGAGCGGCAGCACGGGGGCCAAGGGTTCATGGAGATGGATGATGTCAAAGGATTCCTCAGCCAGCAAATCCCGCACCCGGGGGTAGAGCCACCAGGAAAGGGACAGGCGGGCAACGGAGCCGCCGGAAAAGACCGGCACGGAGCGGCCCAAGGGTACAAAGGCGTCCAGTTCGCGGTCCTCCCGGGCCGGGGAATGGGGAGCCAGGATTTGCACCTGGTGGCCGGACGCCTTTAACTCCTGGGCCAGTTGGGATATGTGGGCCGTTACCCCGCCGGGCCAGGTGAAATCGTAGGGCGATACCATTGCTATTTTCACGGCAGGTTTCAATCCTTACGGGCGGGCGCGGCCGGTTCCGTCCCTCAGTCGTTGTGCCGGGATCGGCTGGGCCGGCCGCTTCCGCGGCGGCTGGCGGGTTATTCCTCAGCCTCGACCACTTCGGCGGGAACGACCATATCTTGGGGCGCGCCATCGCCGCTGATAAAGGACTCTACCATTTCCCGCGCCACATCGTCCGTGTATTGGATCGGCGGGGATTTCATAAAATAGGCGCTGGGGCCGGCAATGGCGCCGCCGATACCCCGGTCGAGGGCCAGCTTGGCGCAACGCACCGCGTCCACCACGACCCCGGCGGAATTGGGGCTGTCCCAAACTTCCAGCTTGGCCTCGAGGTTTATGGGCGCGCCGCCGAACACCGCCCCCTCCATTCGGATGTAGCACCACTTCCGATCCTGGAGCCAGGGAACATGGTCGCTGGGGCCGATATGGATCTGGTCGGCGTTGATTTCCGCATCCATCTGGGAGGTAACGGCGCCGGTTTTGGAGATTTTCTTGGACACCAGCCGTTCCCGCTCCAGCATATTGAGAAAGTCGGTGTTGCCGCCGAAGTTGAGCTGATAGGTGTTCTCGATGGTAGCGCCCCGATCTTCGAAAAGGCGGGTCAGGATGCGGTGCAGGATAGTGGCGCCCACCTGGGATTTAATGTCGTCGCCGACAATGGGAACGCCGCGCTCCTCGAAGCGGTTGCGCCAGTAGGATTCCCGGGCGATAAAGACCGGGATGCAGTTGACCATAGCGCAGCGGGCGTCGAGGATTTGCTCGGCGTACCACTTGGTCGCCATTTCGCTGCCCACCGGCAGGTAGTTGATGACCACATCCACCTGCCGTTCCTTGAGGATGCCGGAAATGTCGGCGGTGGAATGGTCGGATTTTTTGACCAGGTGGGAAACATAACGGCCGATGCCGTCGTGGGTCATTCCCCGCTCCACCGGAACGCCCAAGCGGGGGACTTCGGCGAACTTGATGGTGTTGTTGGGCGGGGTGAAAATGGCCTCGGCGAGGTCTTTGCCCACCTTGTTTTCGTCGATGTCAAAGGCGGCCACCACCTCGATGTCCTCGATGCGGTAGTCGCCGATCTGGTTGTGCATCACCCCGGGAATCTCCGCCGCGGTGGGAACTTCCACATACTTGTGGATTCCCTGCACCAGAGAGGAGGCGCAGTTGCCCACGCCGATGATGGCTACCTTTATCTTGCCCAAGTTTTCACTCCTTTATCCGGCCCCGGCTTGCCGCCAGTTGCCCTGACCCGTGATTGCATTGTACCAGTTTAAGCAGGCCGGGGCAAGAGGGGGGCAAGCACCTTTGTCGACCCCAACCGCAACCCTACCGAGGACGGAACAGGGTGTAGAGGGCAAAGGCGCGGCGGGCCGCGGGGTCGCACCGCTCCAGCTCCGTTACCGCCTGCTCCGTTTGGTCGATGAACTGAAGGACGTGGGGGCGGGAAAAGGATTCGGCGGGGTTGTAGTCGGCCGAATGGCGTTGGATCTGCATCGCAACAAACCGGATCCCGAAGTTGCGAATTTCCGGGGGAAAGGCCCGCATTCCCGCCGGATTGTCGAGACGGTTCCGGGCCGGCCCGTGTTCCAAGGACCGGTAAACCAACTGCCAACCCGGTTGGCGGCGGTGGGCCGGGGTAGCGCCGGCGAGGGTATCGGCGCAGCAGTGGGACAAAGCATGGAACAGGGCGTAATAGGCCGTGCTGACGGCCCGCCGCAAGTCGGCTTGCCGCGGCCGGCCCCGATTCCCGCTGACGCCGCCGGTCGCCAGATGCCGGGCAATTCTAATCAGGTCGTAGGGATTCATACTCTCCGTACCGCTTGCGATAGAGCCGATTCCAATCGGACTTTTTGACGAAGGAGTCGCTGGGGGTGTGGGGCAGTGCGACGCCGACGGCCTCCAGCTCATCGATAATCAACCCGAGCATATGGTGCGTCCAGACCGGGTCGAGTTTTTTCTGGTCGCCGTCAAAGACGATGTAGATTTCCACATACTCGTCCCCGTACTCGTCGATCTTGGGTACGGCGGCGATGGGGTCAAAGACGAAATCGTCCTTGAAGCGATCCTCCAGGAGCCTGCGGGTAATGCTGACGATTTTAGCGCGGTCGCCTTCGCTGATCATCCTGCCGTCCTCCGAAATGGCCGCCAAGGTTGGCCGGGATTGGCGTTGCTACCATGACAGGATACCACGGCGGCGGCGGCAAGTCAAATCGGGATAATCCGGGTTCCGTCTGTTGTGGGGTGTTCATCCGGCAACCGGTTCGGGATTATCCCGCAATCGGGGGCAAGTTGGGGCCAGCGCTGGCCCCGACTTTGCCTAGCCCGGCCGCTATTCAGCGGCGGCGTCCTCCTCCGGCAGCCCCTCCTGATGGCCGTTGGTTGCGGCGGGCGGGGCGGCGCCGTTAGGGGCGGCGGCGTTGTCGCTGCCGTTGGCGGCATTGCCGTTGGCCCCGGCGCTGCTGTAGTCCGTTTCCTGGAAACAGGCTACCGAGGCTACGCAGTCGTCCGGCTCCCGATCCCGCCAGATAATGACGCCTTTGGTACGGCGCCCATCGGTTACTTTCACATCCTGCAAGTTGATGCGGACGACCTGGGCCTTGGCCGAGATGATAAAGACTTCCTGCCCCTCATCATCGGTAACGACGCGGGCGGCGGCGATCGATTCGGTTTGGTCATCCACCCGGAAAGTGATGACTCCCTGCGTGCCACGGCCCTTAACCGGGTACTTATCCAGGGGCGTGGACTTGCCATAACCCCGCCGGCTGACCACCAGCAGGTTGCCGTTGGGTATAACCGGGGCCATTCCGACCACCTTGTCATCCCCGGACAGTTTCATCCCCCGGACGCCGCCGGCGGACCGGGAGCGGGGCGTCAGGTTCTTTTTGTCGTCGGGATGATTCCGCACTTGGAAACGGGCGGCTTTACCCTGCTCGGAGACCATTATAATCTCATCGGCCTCGCCCAACTTGGCGACGCTGACCAGTTCATCCCCCTCCTCCAGGTTCATCACAATCAGGCCGGAGGCCCGGATGTTGGTCAGTTCGCCCTCTTTCAGGGCTTTGATTTCGCCCATTTTGGTCGCCAGGATCATCATGGCGCTGTCCCGGGCGTTTTTGACCGGAAGCATGGCCTGCACCTGTTCGTTGCGGGCAATGGGGATAAGGTTGACCAGTAGGGTGCCGCGGCTGACCCGGGAAGTGTCCCCTTGGATTTGGAAGGCCCGCAGGGGATAGACCCGGCCCCGGTTGGTGAAAAACAGCAGGGTGTCGTGGGTATCCACCAACACCAGATCCATCAGGGCGTCATCCTCCCGGGTGGTCATTCCGCGGACGCCCTTGCCGCCGCGGTTCTGGGTGCGGTAGGTGTCGCAGGGGATGCGCTTGATGTAACCCTTCTGGCTCAGGGTAATCAGCACATCCTGATGGGGGATGAACTGTTCCGCCGACTGTTCGCCCACTTCCTCCCGCTCGATGCGGGTGCGGCGGGCGTCGCCGAAATCCCGCTTGAGCTTGCGGGTTTCCTTTTTGATTTCGTTCAGGATCCGGGCCGGGCTGGACAGGAGTTCCTCAAGGTTGGCGATGGTTTTGAGCAGGTCGTTGTGTTCCTTTTCCAAGCGTTCCCGTTCCAGGGCGGCCAGGCGGCGCAGCTGCATATCGAGGATGGCCTGGGCCTGGATTTGGGTCAAATCCAGTTCATCCATCAGGTTGGCGCGGGCGGCGTCGGCGGTGTCGGAACTGCGGATGATGGTAATGACCTGATCCATCACATCCAGAGCCAGCAGCAAGCCTTGCAGGATGTGGTCGCGATCCCGGGCCCGGCGCAGCAGTTCCTCGGAACGGCGGCGGATGACTTCCTGGCGGTGTTCCACAAAGAGAGTCAAGGCCCGTTTCAGCGGCAGAACCTGCGGCTGCCCTTCGACCAGGGCCAGCATAATGGCGTTAAAGGAGGTGCGAAGGGCGGTGTGGCGCAGCAGGTTGTTCAGGACGATATTGGCCTGGGCATCCCGGCGCAGTTCAATGACAATCCGCATCCCCTGGCGATCCGATTCGTCCCGGATGTCGGAGATGCCTTCGATGCGCTTATCCCGGACCAGATGGGCGATTTTCTCCACCAGATTGGCCTTGTTGACCTGATAGGGCAGTTCGGTAACGAGGATGCGCTGGCGGCCGCCGCGCATTTCCTCGATTTCGGTAACGGCCTCCATAATGATGCGGCCGCGGCCGGTGGTGTAGGCGTCGACAATGCCCTGGACGCCGCGGATGACGCCGCTGGTGGGGAAGTCCGGCCCCGGCACCAGTTTCATCAAATCCTCGGTTACGCAGTCCGGGTGGTCGATGACATGGCAGACGGCGTCGCAGACTTCGGACAGGTTGTGCGGCGGCAGGTTGGTCGCCATCCCCACGGCGATGCCGGTGGCCCCGTTGACTAGCAGATTGGGCAGGCGGCTGGGCAGCACCTGGGGTTCGTGCAGGGAATCGTCGAAGTTCTGGGAGAAGTCGACGGTGTTCAGGTCGATGTCGGCCAGGAGTTCGTCGGCAATGGCGGCCAGGCGGGCCTCGGTGTAGCGCATGGCCGCCGGCGGATCGCCGTCCACGCTGCCGAAGTTGCCCTGCCCGTCAATGAGGGGGTAGCGCATAGAGAACAGCTGGGCCATCCGCACCAGGGCGTCATAGACCGGGGTGTCGCTGTGGGGGTGGTACTTGCCCAGCACTTCGCCGACGATGCGGGCGCTTTTGCGGTGAGCCTGGTTGGGGCGCATCCCCATTTCGTGCATAGCGTAGAGGATGCGGCGCTGCACCGGTTTCAGCCCATCGCGCACATCGGGCAGGGCCCGGGAGACGATGACGCTCATGGCGTAGCTGAGGTAGGAGGTCCGCATTTCCTCTTCGATGCGGATGGGAAGGATGCGGCCCGCGGGCGGCGGTGGCGTGGCGGTTACCATAAGTTACTGCTCCTGGCCCGAATAGCTTTCCGCCCTTTCGTAAAAGGCGGCGAACAGGTTGGCGAAACTGCGCGGCATTTCCCCCTGCCGCTCCGGATGGCACTGGAGGCCGATGACCCAGCTATGGGCCGGGCTTTCCAAGCCTTCGATCAGCCCATCCTCTACGGCGTAGGCGCTGGTCAACAGGCCGGGGGCGCGCTGGGCTTCCCGCAAGCCCTGATGATGCAGGCTGTTGACCCGAAAAAAGCCGGCGCTGCCCACGATGGCGGCGGTCTTGGCTCCCGGCGCCAGGAAAATCGGATGTTTGACCGGCTCCCAGCCGCCATCGGCTTTTTCCGCCTTATGCCCCGGCAAATCCTGAATCAGCTGCCCACCAAAGGCCACATTGAGCAGCTGCATCCCCCGGCAGATAGCCAATACCGGCAAATCCCGGGCCAAGGCATAGTCCAGCAGGGTCAATTCCAAGGCGTCCAGGGGGCGGCACAAATCCAGATTGGCCGCCGGGTCGGGTTCGGCACCATAAAGGGCTGGGTCAACATCCGGGCCGCCGGGCAAAAGCAGGCCGCCGACGCCGGCTAACATAGCGGCCGCCGACCCGGCCGCCGGCGGGGTCAGCAAGCGGACTTCCGCCCCCAAATCCGCCATTGCGCCGGAATAGCGGCGGGCGTTGTCCGAATCCACCGATGAAATGGCTACAGTAGTCATTGCGCTTAACATATTATAACAGAAAGGGGCGGGGATTCATAGACTTTCCGCGGCGGCTATCGAGAGTTTTAGCGGTTTCCCTTGTCGGAGGTTCCTGTTACGGGGTATTCATCCTTCAACAAGTTCAGGATGAGCGGACGGCGGGGGCATCCTTACCGGATCAGGATGAGCGGACGGCGGGGGCATCCTTACCAGATCAGGATGGACAAATGACTCTTTTCCGCTCATCCTGAACTTGTTGAAGGATGAACGGGAAAGAGTCACCCGCCGCCCTTATGCTATAATCCGGCTTATGTTCCCGCCGTTGCGCCAAATATATCCCCGCTTTTCCGACCGGAGCCGAGCGGCGCTGAACTTCCTTGCCATCCACAGCGGCCTGCTTATCTGCGCCCTGTTTCTGCTGGTCGGCCTGGCTTTGGCCGGGGATTACGGCATTAACCAGGATGAGCACCACCAGCGGAGTATTGCCGCCGTCAACTTGCAGTATATCCTGGGGCAGGATCCGATTGATGACCGGCACATTACCCCCGCCTACCGGTTGTACGGCATGGTTTTCGAGTTGCCGCTGCTGCTGGCCGAGCGGCTGCCGGGAATGGACGATTATCATTATGTCCACCGCCTCCGTTTAACCCTCACCCACCTGTTTTTCATCATAGCCGCCTTTTGCTGCTACCGGCTGGCTTATCATTTGGGCGGCAATCGGCTGATTGCCCTGCTGGCCCTGCTGCTCTTTCTGCTACATCCCCGCCTTTATGCCCACTCTTACCTCAACAGCAAAGACCTGCCCTTTCTCAGTATGTTTGTCATTGCCCTGTATCTGCTGGAGCGGGCTTTCCGCCGGGATACCATCGGGGCTTTTGCGTTGCTGGGCCTAGCCGTAGGGCTGCTGACCAATTTGCGGATTGCGGGGATAATGCTGCTGCCGGCGGCGCTGGCGCTGCGGGGGCTGGATCTGTTTTATGCCACGACTTGGCCGGAGCGCAAGGGAATCCTGCGGACTGCCGGGCTGTTCACCCTGGCCGCCGGGCTGACTTTTTATGTCGTATCGCCCTACGCCTGGGCTAACCCCATCAGCTACCTGGCAGACGGTATCGCCTTGGCGGCCAACCAGCCTATTGTTGTGCCGGTGCTATTCCAGGGCGAATGGACTACTGCCGACCAACTGCCGCCGCATTACCTGCCGGTCTGGTTCAGCATCACTACACCGCCGCTGATTCTGTTGCTGGGCTTGGTCGGAATAGCGGCGGCCTTGGCCCGGGGTCTGGCCCGGCCCGGGGCGGTTTTCCGCAACAACCGGCGGCGTTTCCTATGGCTGCTGCTGGCCTGCTTTCTGCTGCCGCCGCTGGCCGCCGTGCTGCTGGGATCCGACCTGTTTGACGGCTGGCGGTATTTCTATTTTGTCTATGGGCCTTTCGGCCTGCTGGCGGCTCTGGGCGGCGGTTGGCTGCTGGCGGCCCTTTCCCGGCAGCGCCGGCGGCGGGCCGGGTTGTATGGCTTGGCCGGGTTGGGTCTGGGGTTGATTCTGCTCCAGATGACGCAACTCCATCCTTTGCAATACAGCTATTTCAACTTTCTGGTGGATCGCGTTACCCCGGAATATCTGCGGACGCAGTATCCTCTGGATCATTGGGAATTGGCCTTTCGAAACGGCTTGGAGGAGCTGCTGGAACGGCATCCCGGGGAGATCGTGGTGGCGCTGGTCGAGGAGAAACACAGGGAAACGCTGCCGCCGGCGGCCCGGCAGCGTTTGCCGCGCGGCGGCGGCCGTAACGCGGATTATGAACTGACCAACCCTTTTGACCCCAGCCGGCTAGATCTGGCTTTTAATTCGGTGTACCGCCGTTTCTACAATAACACCCTGGTCGCCGTACGGCCGCTGGATGCTTCCTTGATGACGCCGGCGGCCGTGGCGGCTTACCAAGAGCTTTACCGCCAAGCTGTCGCCGGCGAACCCATCAGCCGCGGGGATTATAATGTTTATCTTGACGACAAAAGGCTTACTTTCGTACGGGAAAACTGCCCGGCGGATAGCCCGGATGCCTGGCTCGGCGTGAAAGTTTTTCCCCACGATCCGGAAACCTACCCGGGTTTCCGGGGAAACCGATCTTATGTAGCCTACGGCAATTACGGGGTACGCTTGGGGGATACCTGCCTCGCGGTTATCCAACTGCCCGATTACGCTCAAGGCGACCTGATCCTGATCCAGCGCAACGCAGGCTTTCCCGGCCAGAAGGAGGAACTTTACAGCATATCCCGGCCCGGCTGGCGGGAACTTATTGAGCAAGGGCGGCGGAATCAGCCGCAACCGGCCGGGCCGGAGGCTTTTGATGTTTTCCTGGATCGGTCGGAGGACCGTCACCGTCTGATCTATGCCAAACCCCATTGCTCCCGAACTGAATATGAAACCCCGGTAACTTTGCATCTCTACCCGGAAGCCCTGGCCGATTTGCCCTTTTACCTCTGGAAAGGGGGGGTGGATAATCGGGATTTCCTCTTGTCGATTTACGGCGGCCGGCCCGGCGGGGAATGCGTGGCGGTGTTTCCCTTGCCCGATTATCCCATCGCCGCCATCCATACCGGGCAAGCCGGGGTGTGGGCCGTCAACCTATACCCGCCGACGGAACCCGACCGGTTGCGGGCAACTTATGCCGCCTTGGCCGACCGGCAACCCAACGCCCGGGCCGCTTTTGACCTGTACCGGCAAGACAATCGGCTGATTTATTTGCGGGAAACCTGCGCGGCGGCGGATACGGCGGCCGGCTTTTTCCTGCATATCCTCCCGGAGGATAGGGCCGATTTGCCGCCGGCACGGCAGGCGGCCGGCTTTGCCAATCGGGATTTTGCCTTTGACCGCCGGGGCGGCCCTTTTGACGACAAATGCCTGGCCGCCGTTGCTTTGCCCAACTATCCCATCAAGGAAATAAGGACGGGGCAGTATGTACCCGGGCAAGGGGAATTGTGGGCGGTGGAATTGATGGTGGGGCGGTAGGGCGAGTCCCCCCGCCGTCATTCCCGCGTAAGCGGGAATCCAGAAATGCCAGATTGGTCATAGGCCGGTCTTTGGTAGTACCGTCGGGATTCCCGCTTACGCGGGAATGACGGTAGCGGGGCCGCCGTTTCCATCCTTCAACAAGTTCAGGATGAGCGGACAAGCAGCGCCGCACCACTTTTACCGTCCTTCCCGGCCTCTCTACCGTCATTCCCGCGTAAGCGGGAATCCAGAACGGCACTGCTTTATAATGCCGCACCCTTGGCAAGCAACCACCGGATTCCCGCTTACGCGGGAATGACGGTAGAGTATGCTATAATCCGGTCTATGTTCCCGCCCTTGCGCCATATATTCTTGCGCTTTTCCGGCGGGGGACAAGCGGCGCTGAACTTCCTTACCGTCCGCAGCGGCCTGCTTACCTGCGTCCTTTTTCTGCTGGTCGGTCTGGGCCTGGCCGGAGATTATGGCATTGGCCCGGATGAGGGGATACAGCGGCGGATTGCCCAAGGCAATCTGAACTATATCTTGGGCCGGGCCGAGGTCAGCGACCCGCAGCTTATACCCACCGACCGCTATTATGGCGTGGCCTTTGAGCTGCCGTTGCTGCTGGCCGAGGGGGTGCTGGGCATAGAGGATTACCATTATGTCCACCGGCTCCGCTTAATCCTGACCCACCTGTTCTTTATAGTAGGGGCTTTCTGCTGCTACCGGCTGGCTTGGCGGCTGTTCGACAACCGGCTGATTGCCCTTTTTGCCCTGCTGCTGTTTCTGCTGCATCCCCGGATTTATGCCCATTCCTTTGTCAATTCCAAAGACTTGCCCTTTCTCAGTATGTTCAGCATTGCCTTGTATCTGCTGGAACGGGCTTTCCGCCGGGATACCGTCGGGGCGTTCATCCTGCTGGGAATAGCGGTGGGATTGCTGACCAATTTGCGGATTGCGGGGATGGCGCTACTGCCGGCGGCTCTGGCAATGCGGGGTTTGGACTGGCGGATAGCGGACGGAGGGGCGGGACGGAAACATACTCTGCTGACCGCCGGATGGTTCACCCTGGCCGCCGGGCTGACCCTTTACGCGGTAACGCCTTATGCCTGGACTAACCCGGTCGACTATCTGACCGCTGCCCTGTCGCTCACCGTCAATCATCCCAATGTGGTATTTGAGTTGTTTCAGGGCCGGCTGATTCCGTCGACGGAACTGCCGCCGCACTATGGCTTGACCTGGTTCGGCATCACCACGCCGCCGCTGGTTCTACTGCTGGGCCTAGTCGGAATGGCGGCGGTAGTGGCCCAAAGCCTGGCCCGGCCCGGGGCGGTTTTCCGCAATAGCCGGCGGCGTTTTCAACTGCTGCTGCTGGCCGGTTTTGCCCTGCCTTTGCTGGCCGCCGCCCTGCTGGGTTCCAATCTGTACGGCAACTGGCGGCAGCTGTTCTTTATCTATGTACCCTTTTGCCTGCTGGCGGCCGGGGGCTTGCATTGGCTGGCGGCGGTCTTGGCCCGGCGGCCGGGAAAGCGGATGGGCATATACGGCTTGGGGGGGCTGGGTTTGGGATTGATTCTGCTGCAAATGGCGCAGCTGCATCCCCAGCAGCAGATTTATTTCAACTTTCTGGTGGATCGGACTACCCCCAACTATCTGCAATCCCAATACGAAATGGATAGTTGGCGGCTGTTGGCCCGGGAGGGATTGGAGGATTTGCTGGCCCGCCATCCGGGAGAAACTTTGACCGTGGAGACGGCGCGGGCGGCGGTAAAAATCCTGCCGGCCGCCGACCGGCAGCATTTGATTGTCGGCTCCGCCACCCGGGAAGCCGACTATGCCCTTGCCGGGCCGGGGGAATCCCAGCGTACCGACTTGGCTTTTAATGCCGAGGATCAGCGCCGCGTTTATAACAACGCGGTTTTGTCGGTCAAGCCGCTGCAAGGGGAACGGATGACGGCGGCGGCCAGGGCGGCCTATGCTGAGTTCTATCAGCAAGCCGCGGCTGGGGAGCCCATTATCCGGGAGGATTATGCTGTATACCGCAACGGCCGGATTTTGACTTTTGTTAAAGAGGATTGCCGGCCGGGCGACCGGGCCGCCCGCTTTGGCGTGAAAGTTTATCCGGCGCCGGCGGAACTGCGGGCCGGCTATATTCCCAACCAGGTTGCCTATGATTTTCGGGAAAACGACGGGGTGCGGCTGGGCGAGCGCTGCCTGGCGCTGATTGAGCTGCCCGACTATCCCATCGATTTTATTCTGGCCGGGCAGTATGCCGACTGGGAAAGCCGGGCGGTATGGTGGCCGCGTCCTTTGTGGTCGGGGCTGCACAGCCTGGCCCGGCCGGGCATAGAGGAAACCATCGCCGCCGGAGGGGAAAGCAATCTCCGGCAAGAGGAGGGCGGCGTTCCCTTTGCGTTGTATCCGCAGGCGGGACGGATTAGCTATTACCGAAACCCTTGCAATCCGGCGGACACGGCGGCCGGGTTCTTTCTGCACATCATCCCGGAGGAGGTTGCCGACTTGCCCCGGGCACGACGGCGGTACGGCTTTGGGAACCGGGATTTTGCCTTTGACCGCTGGGGCGAACATTTCGACGGCAAGTGCCTGGCGGTAGTCCCCTTGCCCCACTATCCCATCAAGGAAATCCGTACCGGCCAGCATATCCCCGGCCAAGGTCCGTTGTGGGCGGCGAATTTGCCGGGGCCGTAGTTTCGGGCCGGGACGGGTGGTTTATTCCGGGCGGATTACGCCGCTGTGCGATCCGTCGGCATAGCCGGTGCGGATTTCCCGGATAGCGTAATCCGGCAAGGGAACAAAGGCCAGGCAGCGGCCGCGATGCCGCAGGCCGGATCCGCCGAAACGGAAATCCCGGTTCTCGAAACCGTGTTCCTTCCGATAGTCGGGGAGGTCCTCCGGGTTCACCGGCGCGATGTGCAGATAGAACTGCCTTTCCAGTCCTGGCGGGGGGCAAGGGTCTTGCACATAGAGCAGCTCCTGGCCGCGCCAATACACCGCATAGTCGGCTATAAGGTCGGGGGGCTGTTGGGCGATAATCCGGTCGGCGGCGGCAGCCAGCCCGGCTTGATAGCGGGCCAACTGCTCCTCCCGGGTCAGGGTGGGGTCGATGACCATAATCACGCCAGAAAAGGCAACCAGGTAAAGCAGGCCCTCCCGTTCCAGGATGGCGGTAACATAGCCCGGCGCATCGCGGACAATGCGGGTGGGCGTAAAAGTTTCGTAATCGAAGCGATCCACTACGAACCCGTCGCCGCCGTTCCCGGCGGCATCCGGCAGGGATAGGTAAGCCACATAAACGCCTTGTTCGTTGGCATAGGCAAAGGTGGATACCGCCCCGGGCAACACGGCGACCGGCTCGGTTACGCCGGCTTCCGGCGGCGCTTGGTTAGTTCCCCAGAAAGGATAACCGTAAAAGCCGCCCGGAACTATGGCGTTCAGCTCCTCTAACTGCCCCCGGGTAGCCCGGCCCGACTCGGCGTCATTGTCCGCGCCATAGAGGATGCCGTCCGGGCCGATGGATATGCCGTAGGTATTGCGGAAACCGGTGGCATAGACTTCCACATCCCGATCCCCGGGGCGAAAGCGGGCAATGACCCCCATTAAGTCGGGACGGCCGCCGGCGGCGGCTAATTCGGCGGCGGCATCCGTAATATAGTTTCCCTGGGGGTGGGGCTGCTCGATCCAGGGATGGCCGATACTGGCATAAATCCACTCGCCATCATTGGTCAAGCCGTTGGGACTATGCGTCCGTTCAAGGGCTAATATCCCGTCCACCACGATGCGCTGGTCATCCAGGGCACCGTCGGCGCCAATGCGGTAGGATAAAATCCGGGCGTTGGATTGGGCTAACCGGGCCAAATTCTCCGTCTCGGTCCCCTTGGCCGAGCGGACACACCCGACGGTGGGCAGCAAGGCGCAGACATTGCCCAGATCCGATAAGTAAAGGCGTCCGTCCAGGATGGTCAAACCCTGGGGAACGCTCAGCCCCTCGAGGATCGTTTTAATTTCCTCGGTGGCCACATTCAGCAAACGGATATTCCCCTTTGCATCGGCTAGATACATCCGGTCAGAATCCAACCAGGTCGCCGCCGTCAACGGGCCGCCGGGGCGCAGCAGGGTCGGGAGGGGGCTGTCTATAGGTTGGAGCGGGCCAACCGGAGTGGGCTTTGCCGGAACGGCCGGCGGCGGGAGCGGCGGGGTAGCCGTTGGCTCAGCGGCGCAAGCCAAGGCAAAGGCGGCCAGCAGCGCCACTAACATCCCCAGTCCCATTGCCGTCCAACGGCCGGGCCGGCGGGAAAGGGTCGATGCAGTGATTTCAGACAAGGGCAACAACCGCCTCTGGGGGGATGGGGTTAAATACTACCATATCATGGGGGCGGCGGCAAAGGGAATTGACGGAATCCGCCGATTATGTTGCTTGTCAGGCTTGCGGCTATAGTGTAAGGTTATGGAAAATCCCTACGGGTCAAGGAAGGTTTAATTGAGCATCAACAACTGGCGGCTGTGGGTTGGCATTGGGGTCAGCGCCCTTTTCATCGGATTCCTGCTTTTATCCATTGACGGGGAGAAGCTGTGGGCGGTAATGCGGGAAGCCGATTACCGCTACGCCATTCCCGCCGCCGTCATCTACTTTATCGCGGTCTTTTTCCGGTCGGCCCGCTGGCAGTATGTCCTGTCGCCGCTGCGGGCCCTTCCCATAAGGCGGCTCTATCCGGTAGTGGTTATCGGCCATGCCGGCAACAATGTGCTGCCGGCGCACATGGGGGAACTAATCCGGGCTTACTATCTGGCGCAGCGGGAACGGTTCAGCGGCAGCGCGGCCCTGGCGACCATCGGCGTGGAGCGGGTCTATGACGGGCTGACTTTGCTGGCTTTAGGCGCTACGGCGGTAATGCTGCTGCTGGCGGCCGGCCAATTTACCGGCATTGGCGAAGTTTCCCGCAGCGCCATCGTGATAACGGCCGGCGGGGTGGCCGCCGTATTTTCCCTGGGCCTGCTGGTGATTACCGCGCTGGCCGTCGTCCCCGGCGCGGCCCGGCTGATTTACCGGTTGGTTGACCGGCTGCCGGCCCGGTTCCGGCCGCAGGCCCGGGAAGTGGTAGGCAGTTTCCTGGAAGGGTTGAGGATCCTGGCCACGCCGCGGCAACATTTGTTGCTGGCCCTGCGGACGCTGCCGGTCTGGCTGGGCGAGGCCGCCGTCTATCTGACCATTGCCTACTCTTTCGGCATCCAGAACCACTTTGACAGCGGCCTTGCCTTTGTCTTTGCCATCCTGCTGGTAACGGCGACTTCCAACCTGGCGTCGGCCTTTCCCTTTGCCATTGGCGCTATTGGCCCCTTTGAGTTCATCTCCCAGCTGACCCTGATTGTGCTGGGCGTACCGGCGGAAGTGGCCCTCAGCTATGCCCTGGTGACCCATCTGGTGGCTTTGTGGCTGCCGGTGAACCTGGCGGGCCTGGCGTTGATGCTCAAGCACAACCTTTCCCTGAAACAGCTGACGGCGGAAACGGAATGGGGCCAAGCGGCGGAACCGGCGGAGCCGGCCCGGGGGATGTAGCCCATGCGGGTGGGCATTATCGGCGGCGGGGCGGCGGGATTGGCCGCCGCCTATGAACTGACCAAAGGCGGCCACTATGCCGAGGTCTTTGAGGCCGCCCCCTTTCTGGGGGGGCAGGCATCCACTTTCGAGGTGGGCGGCGGGCAGTTGGAACGGGGCTATCATCATCTCTTTGTCAGCGACACCGCCATGGTCGACCTGATTCATGAGTTGGGCCTGGGCCACAAGCTGGAGTGGCGGGAGTCCAAAGTCGGCTTGTACCACAGCGGCCGCATCTGGGACTTTGCCACGCCGCTGGATTTGCTGCGTTTTAAGCCGCTAACCCTGCCGCAGCGGATCCGCCTCGGGATATGGACTTTCATCCTGCAAAAGACCCGCCACTGGCAGAAGTTCGAGGGCGTCACCGCTCAGGATTGGCTGACCCGGCGGCTGGGGGCGGAAACCTATCGGACGATTTGGGAGCCGATGCTGCGCGGCAAGTTCGGGGAATATTACGATCAAATCGGAATGGCCTGGCTTTGGGGGAAAATCCATCTGCGGGTGGCCTCCCGGGAAAAGGGAATGCAGCGGGAACGGCTGGGCTATCCGATGGGCAGTTTCGGCGAGGTTTTTGACCGGCTGGGGGCGCGGGTGGTTGAGTTGGGCGGCGATGTGCATACTTCGGCCCGGGTTAACCGCATAACGATCGATGAACGGGGGGCCGCCGCCGGCTTGGAAGTGCAACTGGACGGGCAGGAACCGGCTATGCGGGATTATGACGCCATCATCGCCACTACGCCCTCTTACATTTTCACCCGCTTGGCCCCCTTTCTGCCGGCGGATTATCGGGAAGGGCTGGAACAGGCGCGCTACCTGGCGGCGGTGCTGCTGATCTTGACCCTGGATCGGCCTTTGTCGGAAAAGTATTGGCTGAATGTGGCCGACCGCGCCTTGCCCTTTGTCGGCGTCATCGAGCATACCAATATGATTGACAAGTCTCTCTACGGCGGCCGGCACATCCTCTATCTGACCAACTACACCCCCCGGGACAGCGAGCTGTACCGCAAAAGCCCGGAGGAATTGCTCGCGGATTTCGTTCCCCATCTGCAAAAGCTGAACCCGGATTTTCAACGCTCTTGGATCCGGGAATACTATCATCACAAGGTGGACGGGGCGCAGCCTATCATCGGCGTCAACTATGGACAGCAATTGCCTGACCATCGGACGCCGTGCCGGAATTTGTACCTGGCGAACACCACTCAAATTTACCCGGAGGATCGCGGCACCAACTACTCGGTAAGGATGGGCCGCCAGGTGGCCCGAATGGTATTGGAGGATAACGGGGCGGCCTAGGCGCGGCCATTATTCAGCCGGCCGCAGGATTGCGGGAAAAGTAGTAAAATAGGCAAGTACGACGGGCGAAAATCCCGCCGCCGGCTGGCGCATTATTCCGTTGCGGCGGGTATAATAGCGCCATTGGCAAAACTTGAAACAGGGAGTTTTTTGTGTTGCAAGAGAAATCGGAAATCGCCGCCAACCGGGGGTCGAGTCGCCGCCGTTTCCTGGCCGGGCTGGGGATTGGCGCGGCCGCCGTAACCGCCCTGTCCGCCGGGCTGCTGGGCTGGGGCCGCAAAGCGGATAAGGCGCCGGCCCGGGATTTTCCCGGCCCGGACTCCATTTTCCACCCGGCCCAAGACCCGCGCACTGACGACCGCCGCCAGGGTTAAAGCCGGGTATCCGCAACCCTGACCGACCGTTGCCGCCGCCAGGGTTAAGGTTGGGTATCCGCCCCTGCCGGCCGCCGCCGGCCGTTACCGCCGCCCGAACTCCCGCTCCATGTGGTAGGAGCTGAAGTGCAGCAGGGTCGGCCGCCCGTGGGGGCAGGTATGGGGGCTGTCGGTAACTTCCAACTGCTCCAGCAAGGCCCGCATTTCCGCATCGGTAAGGGATTGGCCGGCCCGGATGGCGCTGTGACAGGCTACGGAGGCCGCTAGAATATCCTCCCGTTCCCGCAGCAGGCCGTCAAAGGCCGCCAGATCCAGCACATCGCGCAGGGATTGGGCCGGATCCTGGCTGGTCAGGATGGCCGGCATAGTCCGCAGCAGGTAGCTGTTGCGGTCGCCAAAGGGTTCCAGCCCAAAGCCATAGGCTTGCAGAAACTCCTGATGGGATTCCAGGGTTTCCGCCTGGGCCGGCGTCAATTCCACCGCCGCCGGCGTCAGCAGGGGTTGAGAGGGGACTTCCCGCTGGGCGGCTTGGCGGACGATGCGGTCAAACAAGACCCGCTCGTGGGCCGCGTGCTGATCCACCAGATACATTCCGTCCGGGCTTTCGGCCACGATGTAGGTCAATCGCACCTGGCCCACCACGCGCAGGGTCGGCAGGGCTTGCTGCGGCGTCATCGCCGCCGCCGGCGGGCCATTGCCGTCGACCGGGCGATTGGCGGTGCTGACGGCGGCCTGGCCCGGGGCGCGGGAATCCAGGGGACTGCGGAAAAAGCCGGGGGTAGCGGTGGCATCGGCCGCGGCCGGCGCCCGGCGGGGCCCGCTAAATTCCCGCACCGGCGCGGCGGCGACCAGGGCCGCCCGCACCGCCCGCTGCAAGACCGCATAGACCTTGCCCTCCTGATGAAAGCGCACTTCCCGCTTGGCCGGATGGGAGTTCACATCCACCGCGCTATAGGGCAGGATCAGGTTCAGGGCGGCCAGGGGATAGCGTTTTTCCGGCAGCAAGCCATGATAGGCTTCCTCCAGGGCAAAGGACAGCAGGCGGCTCTGAATCCAGCGGCGGTTGACGAAAAAGGTCATATAGGTGCGGTTGGCCCGGTGCAGGTTGGGCGCGCCGGCAAAACCGGCCAAGCTATAGCCGGTTTCCGGGTCTTGCCCGGCCACTTCCAGCATCGCCGCCGCCGCTTCCGCGCCATACACCGCCAAAAGCGCATCGGCGGCCCGGCCGTTGCCCGGGGTAGCCAGGGCTTGCCGGTCGCCGATAGTCAAGCGGAAAGCGATTTCCGGGTAGGCCAGGGCGTAGCGGGAAACCAGGTCGTGGCAACGGCCGCCCTCAGCCTGGGCCGATTTGAGGAACTTGCGGCGGGCCGGCAGATTGCCGAACAGGTCGGCAATCGTTACCGTCGTTCCCGGCGGGCCGCCCTGCGCCCCTTCCTTGAGCAGCTGCCCCCAAGCGTATTCAATGGAATAGCCGGAATCAGCGGCCGGAGGCCGGGTGGTCAAGGTCATTCGGGAAACGGCGGCGATGCTGGGCAGGGCCTCGCCGCGAAAGCCCAAAGTGCCGATAGCGTCCAACTGTTCCCGGCCGCTGATCTTGCTGGTGGCGTGATGCTGAAAAGCCAGGGCCACTTCGGCGGCCGGGATACCCTCTCCGTCGTCCACCACCCGGATGCGCTCGATGCCGCCGCCCTGGATGGCAATGGATATGCGGGCGGCCCCGGCGTCCAGGGCGTTTTCCAGCAGTTCCTTGACTACCGAGGCCGGCCGTTCCACCACTTCGCCGGCGGCAATTTGCGCCGCCAGTTCCGGGGAGAGCAGTTTAATGGGCATAAGGGCACCTGACCGCCGCCGGCCCAAGCCGCCGGCCTACCAGAGCGGCAGGACGGTGCCTTTGGCGCGATACTGCTTGTCCTCGGAACTGCCGACCCGGTGGAAGTCGCAGACGATTTGATAGACCCGGGCCATCTGCTGATCCACATTGCGGGCAAAGAAGTAGGGCGGCACCCAGGCCCCGCCAAAGGCGGCCACCACTTCCGGGTAGTCGTCGATGACGAACTCCGGCTCGAAGGGGATTTTCAGCTCCTCCAGCCGTTCCTGAAAATGGTGGGTGGGTTTTTCGTACACCCCGCTGATGTAGGGGTTCAGCTGGTGCTTTTCCACCACTTCCCACCGCTCGCCCATGCCGGACCAGATGTAGATTTCGTGGTGGTCGTCCAGGAGTTTCTGAAAGGTCTCCTTGGTGCCGGGGCGCAGGGTATCATCCAGCCCCAGGATGGTGTAGTCCACGTCAAAAAAGATTTTCATCGCGCGACGCTAGTCCCCCGACGGCAAAAATAGGCTAAAAGGATAGCATAACCGGCAATAGGTCAACAATAGAATTATTGCCAGTTTTGGCGATTTTCCCGAAATATCGTCAAAACTTGCCGGCTACCCTTTCCGGGCAGGGGGCAACGGCTTGGGCCGGCGGCTTAACCGTCCCCGGCCAGGGCCGCCGCCAGCAGTTTCAGGTTAGCCCCGATGACCAGCCGGTCGCCCAGGCGGGTTATCGGGCGGCGCAGCAGGCGCGGCTCCTCCAGGATCAGCCGCCGCAGCTCGGCGGCCGGCAATTCCTGGCCGGCCAAGCCCAACTTTTTCAGGCTGGGACTGCGCCAGGCAAAGAGTTCCGGCAACGGGGCCAAGGCCGCCAGTTCGTCAAGTTCCTCAGGGCGCAACGGCTCCTGGAAAAAGTCCCGTGCGGTCACCGTCAGGCCCTGCTGCAAGAGCAACTCTCTCGCTTTGCGGCAGGAACTTCAACGCGGCCACCAGTAGAAAGTAACCGATTCGCTTTCGCTCAAAACGCGCCTCCCGGCGGCTTGGTCAAATGCCGGGCAATGCCCGCGCCGCCGCCAATGTTAGGCTATTCTAACCCGGATTGGGGAGAAAGTTAAAGGCATTAGCCGGGCGGTTTGTGGGGGAATTGTTGCAACGACCGGCCTTGCGCTTACTCAGCCGGAAACCATTCCCTGAGTATTGAACGCAGTTCCAGAAATGCCGCATCCTGGCAACGGCGCAGGGATACCTTTTCCGCCAACTGCCGGTACAGAGATGCGCTCCGCGGAGTTTGCGCCGCGTGCAAAACCTCGAGAAATGCCTTTTTAGGGCTTTCCGGTTTGACGGCGCCCGGTTGCAACAAATTTTGCTCCCTCAGCCAATCGTTGATGGACAAGGGCCGGCCGCGCCAGCCAACTACTTCGGCAATATGCGGCGACCCGCTCCAAACCCACGCCTCCAGTTCCGGCGCCAATACAATCGCCCGGGCCCGGTCATCCCACGCTGCGGCTAGTTCCCGGTTAAGTTGATTTTGCAACTCTTGCGGGGTATAGCCCTCGCGCCCACTGCCCTGGTGGTCGAAGATCAGCAGGCCGTGACGATACTGCCGGGCGAAAATGGACAGGAAAGGGACGCCGCGTTGGGCGCAGCCCGGATCGTGTTCCTGATGGACCTGAATGTCCGCATTAACTTCCCGAAGGCCCAGGGATTGCCGGCGGGTCAACAACCCGGCCAGGGCATTTTCCATATCCTTGTCCGCGGCCAGGATAATCAAGTCTTTCGCGCTCACCCCAAAACTCCCGCGGCAAACAGCGTACCCAAGTCAACTTGCCCTTGCCAGTCCCGGAGCATCGGATGCTCCGAGCCCAGGACAATGTCGGTCGCGCCGTCGGCGCTCTTGGCAAAGCACAGCACATCATCCGCATGGGCATTGTTTAACACCACCGGGGAATGGGTCGCCAGCAGCACTTGGGAATGGTACATTGCGGAAAGGGAAGCGTATGCGGTAGCTACCGCCGACGGATGTATCCCATTCTCCGGCTCCTCAATCAGGTAGATGCCTTGATGACCGGTTAGGTAGGCCGGCAGGGTAAGGCCGGTAAGCCGGAGGGTGCCGTCGGAAACCAACCAGGAAGGCACCGTCATTCCGCCGGCATACTGGTACAGCATATAGCAGTGCCGATCCTCCGGGCGCTCAAAGGTAACAATATCCTCCAAGTCGGGCAGAGCCGTCCGCAGATGGGCGACCCAATTCCGGTGTCGTTCCGGGGATTCTTTCCGGAGACGGTCGACCACCCAGGGCAGATTAGAGCCGTCGGGCAAGAATCCTGAAATTCTGGTAGGCGGGCTCGGACGGCGGAGCTCACGGCTGTTGAGAAAAAACTGCTGCACCCCGTCCGTCAGGTATTCCCGGAACCAGGTAGCCACCGGAAAGTTGGTTTCATCCTCCGGCAAGTTGCCCAAGGCCGACCGGCGCGGCCCCAAGCGGATAGCCGGTACCCACCCGCCGGCAGAGCGCTTGTAGGTTTCGCTGTAGAAATTGTCGTTGCCGCCGGGCAGTTTGTTCAGTACGACCTTGTTTTTAGGCCCGTGAATGCCGGCCTGCAAGGTGGTCGGGGCTGGGGGCGGCATGGGGAAAATAGCGCGCTGCTGCGGTTTCAACGCCGTCGCCTTATGCAACAGAAGCGTTTCCGCCTTGAACTCAAAAGCTCCCTGCGCCGCGTCGGGGCCGATAGCTACCTGGTATCGGATGAGGTCCAAGTCCGGCCGAAAGGTGCGCTCGCGCAACTCCTCCGGGATCTGCGCCTCTACCGACAGCTCAAAACTCTTGCCCCGGCCCTGAAAGAGCAGTTGCTGCGGGTCGGGGGTACGGGATTCCATGGCTGAGTCCAAGCCCCCGGACACCAGGTCGCGCAGAAACCCGATAACATCCAGAAAGGTGGTTTTGCCCGAGGCGTTAGGCCCGACCAGGATATGAAAGGGCTTCAGCGGCCGATGCATATACCGCAAGCAACGATAGTTCAGGGCTTCGACCAAGGTAATCATCCGACTGCTCCGGCGCGCAAGGCGGCGCTGATTTAGCCTGCCTACCCCACCAATCCCCGCGCCGTTTTTACTACCCGCGCCGCGTTGGGCAGGTAGGTGTCCTCCAGGGGGCGGCTGTAGGGAACTGGCGTGTGGGGAGCCGTTACCCGGGATGGGGGGGCGTCCAGGTAGTCAAAGGCTTCCTCGGCCACCCGGGCGCAGATGTCCGCGGCCAGGCTGCATACCGGCGTATCCTCGTCCACCACTACCAAGCGGTGGGTGCGCCGCACCGAGTCGATAATCAGGTCGTAGTCAATGGGGGAAACGCTGAGCAAATCCACTACTTCGGCATTCACTCCCGTCTTAGCCAATTCCTCGGCCGCTTCGGTGCAAACCCAGGTCATCTTGGAAATGCCCACCAGGGTCAGGTCGGAGCCGGGGCGGACGGTGCGGGCCTTGCCCAAGGGCAGGGCGTAGGGTTCCTCCGGCACCGGGCCGGTGTTGCCGTACAGCCCCTTATGCTCAAAATAGACCACCGGGTCATCGTCCCGAATGGCGGCGGTCAGCAGTCCTTTGGCGGTGTAGGGATCCGAGGGAACCACCCCTTTCAGGCCGGGAATGTGGCTGAAAATGGAATAGAAGGATTCCGAGTGCTGGGCGGCGCTGCCAAAGCCGGCCCCGATGCGGGTCAGCAGGGTAAAAGGCACTTTTACCTGGCCGCCGAACATATAGCGCATCTTGGCGGCGTTGTTCAGCAGCTGATCCATACAGACGCCGACGAAATCCACGAACATCAGCTCGGCTACGGCCCGCATCCCGGTGGAGGCGGCGCCAATGGCCGTGCCGACAAAGGCGGCCTCGGACAGCGGCGTATCCAAGACCCGCTGATTGCCGAACTGCTGAATCAAGCCCACGGTGGTGCGGAAGGGACCGCCCCAGGCGTCGACGATGCCCAGGTGTTCCCGGCCGGCGCCGCCGGCGATTTCCTCGCCCATAATGATGACGGTTTCATCCCGCTCCATTTCCTGGCGCAGGGCTTCGTTGATGGCTTCCCGATACCGCAGTTCCCGGTCGGTAGCCGGCAGCATTGCCGTGGTGGTCATACTTCGTTCCTCGCGTTAAAGGATGCCGGTTATTTCCGGGCAAGGGTTAGCCCGGAAAGTCCCGTTGGCAACCCGGGATTCCCGCTTTCGCGGGAAGGACGGTTAAAGGCCGGGCCGGATTTCCACATTAAAGGCCGGGCGGAGCGGGCTAAATTTCCAGGTTGACGCCCCGGGCCATCATGGCCACCGGGTAATCCACATAAACATCATCGTAGAGTTCCGCCGGCTGGGGCAGGGGGCTTTCGTCGGCGAACTGGATGGCCTGTTCCATCAGTTCCTGGGCTTCCAGGTCCATAAAGTCCAGTTCATCGGCGGCGATCAGGCCGCCGGGCAAGACCTTTTCCCGGAACACCTTGAGGGGATCGCGGCCGCGCCAGTAATCCTGCTCCTCCTGAGTGCGATAGCTCAGCGGATTGTCAAAGACGGTGTGGCCGTAGTAGCGGTAGGTGCGACATTCCAGCAGGGAAGGCCCCAAGCCGGCCCGGGCCCGCTGCACCGCCTGGCCGGCGGCCTCGAAAACATCGAAAACATCCATCCCGTCCACGTGGACGCCGGGCATATCGTAGCCGGCGGCCCGGTCAGCCACCCGAGCCGTGGACAAGGCGTATTCCACCGGAGTGGATTCGGCATAGCCGTTGTTTTCGCAGCAGAAAATCACCGGCAGTTTCCAGACGGAAGCCAGGTTCATACATTCGTGCAGGACGCCCTGATTGGCCCCGCCGTCGCCAAAGAAAGCTACGGCGACCCGCCCCAAGCCGCGCAGCTTGGAAGTGAGAGCCGCCCCCACGGCCAAAGGCACGCTGGCGGCCACTACGCCGTTCGTGCCCAGCATCCCCTTGCTCATATCGGCGATGTGCATGGAACCGCCCTTGCCCTTGTTGGGGCCGGTGGCCCGGCCGAAAAGCTCGGCCATCATCAGCTTGGGGTCGACGCCCTTGGCGATGCAATGGCCGTGGCCGCGGTGGGTGCTGCCGATGTAGTCGGCCTCGGTCAAGTGGGCGCAAACGCCGGTCGGCACGGCTTCCTGGCCGGCCGAGGAATGGACGGAGCCGGACATCCCCCGCTGGCCGGTTTCCGGGATGCCCCGTTCCTCAAAATGGCGAATGGTGGTCATGGTGCGGTACAGGCTCAGCAGCGTATCCCGGTTCAGTTCCATAGTCGTCCCCCGGCCGGCGGCGGCCGGCATATTGTCCGCCGCGGGCAAAGCAGTTTCCCCCATAGTAGCACGGCGGCAAGATATGTCAATAGCGGCGGCGCGGCCGACAAGGACACGGGTAAAAAGCCTTATCCGCCGCCCTGCCGCGCCTTTTCCTGCAATTCGTACAATTTGTTGATGGCTTCCAAGGGCGTCAGGTTGGGGATGTCCAGGGACAGCACCGCATCGGTCAAGGGTTGGGCCGGCGGCAAGAGGGCGATTTGCAAGGCGGCGGCGGCCGGGGCGGATCGGCCGCCTTTGCCTTTGCCGGCGGCCCGGCCGGGCAAGGCGCCCTTTTCCAGTTCGGCCAGCACTTCCCAAGCCCGGCTGACTACCGCCCGGGGCAGGCCGGCCAATTGCGCCACATGGACGCCGTAGCTGCGGTCAGCCCCGCCGGGGACAATGCGATGCAGAAAAACCACCCGGACCTCCTCCTCCGTTACCGCCACGCTGAAATTGCGGACGCCGGGCAAAGTCTGGGCCAATTCGGTAAGTTCATGGTAGTGGGTGGCAAAAAGGGATTTGCAGCCCAGGCGCGGGTCATTGTGCAGGTGTTCGATCACCGACCGGGCAATGGAAAGGCCATCATAGGTGCTGGTGCCGCGGCCGATTTCGTCCAGAACGACTAGGGAGCGCGGCGTGGCCTGGTTCAGGATGGCCGCCGTTTCCTCCATTTCCACCATAAAAGTGGACTGGCCGGTGGTTAAATCGTCCTGCAAACCCACCCGGGTGAAAATCCGATCCACTAACCCGATTTCCGCCGCCGCCGCCGGCACAAAGCTGCCCGTTTGCGCCATTAGCACAATAATGGCGGCCTGGCGGATGTAGGTGGACTTGCCGGCCATATTGGGGCCGGTGAGCAGGATGATCCGGGCGTCATTTTTATCCAGCTGCAAGTCGTTGGGAACATACGACCCGGGACCCAAAGTGCGCTCGACGACCGGATGGCGGCCGTCCCGGATGCTGATCGCCGGGCCGTCGTTCAACCGGGGCCGCACATAATCATAGCGGACGGCAACCTCGGCCAGGGCGGCAAAGACATCCAGGGCGGCTATGCCGGCGGCCAGCCGTCCGATGGGTTCGGCATAGCCGCCCAACTGACTGCACACCTGGCGGAATAGGGAGCGTTCCAATTCCTGAATCCGCTCCCGGGAGTTCAGCACCAGGGATTCGTACTCTTTCAGTTCGGGAACGATATAACGCTCGCCGTTGGTCAAGGTCTGGCGGCGGATGTAGTCGTCCGGCACTTGGCGCAGGTTGGTTTTGCTGACTTCGATATAGTAGCCGAAAACCTGATTGTAGCCGACGCGCAGATTGCGGATGCCGGTGCGCGCCCGTTCCCGGGTTTCCAGGCCGGCGATAAAGCCCCGAGCATCTCTAGCGGCGGTCTTGAGTTCATCCAGTTCCGGGGAAAAGCCTTCGCGGATGATGTTGCCCTCGCCAACGCTGCCGGCCGGCTCCGGGGCGATGGCATCGGCAATCAACGCCGCCGGTTCCGGCGTCGGGGCCAGTTGGCGGGAAAGCCAGGCAACCGGTTCCGCCGCCGCCGCATCATCCTCCGCCGCCAGAGTCGCCGCCAGGGGTTCGGCGGCTTCGAGGCCGGCTTTCAAGGCGGTCAAATCCCGGGGGATGGCGGTGCCGGCCTGCACCCGGCCCAAGATGCGCTCCAAGTCGGCAATGTTGCTCAAAAGGGCGCGGGCCGCGCTGCGGCGAAAGGCATCGGCAAAGAAATGCTCGACAGCATCCAACCGCCGCTCCAGTTCTGCCCGTTCCAGCAATGGCTGCCCCAGCCAGCGGCGCAGAAGGCGGCCGCCCATAGCGGTGCGGGTGTCATCCAAGGCGGTCAATAGGGAAAACTGGCGGCTTTCCCAGCGGCCGGCGGTGAACAGTTCCAAGTTGCGGCGGGTTTGAGCGTCCAGGGTCATATAGCCGGCGGTGGAATAGACGCTCAGCGGGGCCAGCCGGGGTTTGATGGCTTTGTAGGTCTGACCCAGGTAGTCCACAATAGCCCCGGCGGCCCGGGTAGCCAGCGGCCGGTCGACGCAGCCAAAGGATTCCAGGGAGCGGATGGCGTAGTGGGTCAGCAGGGCGTCCCGGGCCAAATCCAGGTCAAAGGTAGCCGGATTCAGCCGGGTCAAAGGATAGCCGGAGGGATCCGCGGTTTCCGGGGATTCCGGCACGGACGGGTAGCCGCTGCCGCCGTTGCCGCCGGCCCAGGAGGGCGGAGTATCGGTGGCTGGAATCAGGATTTCCGCGGGGGCAATGCGTTCCAGTTCCGGAAGCAGCTTTTCCGGAGGCAGTTCCGTGGCGGAGAATTCTCCGGTGGTTATGTCCACATAGGCAAAGCCGATAGCGGCATCAGACTCGACCACGGCCGCCAGATAGTTGTTGGCTTTCTGTTCCAGGAGGGCGGTTTCCAGGACGGTGCCGGGCGTAACCACCCGCACCACATCCCGCTCCACCAAGCCTTTAGACAAGGCCGGATCGGTAAGCTGTTCGCAGATGGCTACCTTGTGGCCCTTTTTAATCAGGCGGGCCAGGTAGGATTCCAGGGCGTGGGCCGGGACGCCGGCCATCGGGACTTTCAGACCCTTGCCCAAGGTGCGGGAAGTAAGGGTAATTTCCAGTTCCCGAGCCGCCAAGTGGGCGTCATCGTCGAAAGTTTCGTAAAAGTCGCCCAGCCGGAACAGCACCAAAGCGTCCGGATAGGAATGTTTGATTTTCAGGTACTGGCGGCGTACCGGCGTTACCATTATCCCACCGCCCCGGGCCGAAATGCGGCCGCCCCCGGCCGGGTATCCACGACCATTCTACCCTAACCGGGGGCGGAATAACCCCAGGCAAAGCCGGCGGGTTTCATCCGATTAGGGGCTATGGCCCGGCAACAGATGCAGGATGATACCCTACCGCCGGCCGCCGGCTATTCTTTCCAGAACCGTTCCTCTTTGAACTGCCAGCCTTGGGGGGTGACCAGATCCTTGACGCCGGCAATCATCCCGGGATGGCCGCAGGTATAGACCATCGTGTCCTCCTGGGGCAGATTGAACGCGGCCAGGTAATGCTCGACCAGATTGTTGAGGCGGCCTTTGGCTCCCGTCCAGCCGGCGTTGCGTTCCTCGTTGGGCCGGCTGATGGCGGGGATGAACTTGACGCATTCCGGGTGGTTAGCGGCCAGTTCCGCCAATTCCGCATCGTAAGTCAGTTCATCCTGATAGCTGGCCCCCAGCAGCACATAGAAATAATGGCCCTGGCCGCCCTGACGCAGGTATTCCCGGATGATGCTGAGGTAGGGGCCGACGCCGGTTACCGTCGCCAGCATCAAGTGATGATGCACCTTTTCGTTCAGGGTAAAGATGCCCTTGGCCCGGGGGCGCAGGGACATGGTATCGCCCACCTGCATCCGCCACATCTTGGGGGTAAGCTCCCCCTCCGGCACCAGCTCGACGAAAATTTCCAGTTCCCCCTCATAGGGGGCGGAGACGATGGAATAGGCCCGTTCCACTCCCTCTTTGCCCAGGGTGCAATACTGGCCCGGCTTAAAGCGGAAGGGTCCATCCGGGGGGGCCAGCTTAATCACCATCAGGTCGTCGGTGATGTCCCGGCGGTACACCAGTTCGGCCTGGGGCAGGCGGTCGGTGCGATATTGGGGGCGGTCTTGGGTGGCCGCCGTGTCGCCGCTGGTGGTCATTTTTCTCTCCTCAGTAGGTTTAGGGCAAAGTTGCCGCTCAGGATGTTGCCGGCGCCGGGATAGTCCCGGGGCCGGTTAAGGATTCAGGCGTCGGCCCTTTTCACTACCCGGGCCGGCAGGATGTCCAAGCCCGGGGTTTTGGACATGGGGTCGGGTTCGGCAGAGTTCTGCAAATCCACGGCCAACTGGCCGAACAGGATGGTGGCGGCCACGGAGCCGGCGGGCAGGGCGGCGTTCAGCCGGGCTTGGCCGGCCAGGCGGCCGCGGGGGGTCTGCACTTCCACCGGATCCCCATCAGCTATAGCCCAAGCGGCGGCGTCCGCCGGATTCAGTTCCACCCATTCCTCCCGGACAATGCGGTTGCTGCCGCCGGGGCCGTCGGCAAGCACTTGGGTATCCCGATCCCGTTGCAGCAGAACCCGGCCCGGCAGGAAACGGGCCGGGTAGCCCTCAACCGGCGTTTCCGGCGCGGCGCGGAATTGGGGAATTATGAAATCGGCTTTGCCGCCGGGAAAACCATCCCGGTACAGAACCGCCGTGCCGGCTCCGGAGGCGGCGGGCAAAGGCCATTGGAGGCCGCGCTGTTCCGGGCTCAGATAGAGCATTTGGGTGGGCTGGGGACTTTCCAAGCCGCTGCGGAAAGTCAAGGTCGTTGCCGCTGCCAGCCGTTCATAGGAAAGGCCGGCGTAGTGGGGAACGACCTGGGCGATTTCGTCCATAACCGCTGCGGCGTCCGGGTAGTCAAAGCCGGCCGCGCCCAGCCGCTGGGCCAGTTGGCCCAAGAGCCACAATTCCGACCGGGCTTGCGGGCCGGCGGCCGGCGGCGGGAGAGCCGGCCGGAGGCGCTGAATCCGCCGCTCCAGGTTGGTATAGACGCCGTCCTTTTCGGCAAAGGAAACCCGCGGCAAAACCACATCGGCAAGTTGCGCCGGGCGGCTGAGAAAGGTATCCATTGCCACCAGAAAGTCCAGGTTTTGCAGGGCGGAAAGGGCGTCCCCCAAGCGGCCGTTGACCAAGTTATAGCTGTCGCCAATCAGCAGCATAGCCTTGAGGTCGCCGCGGTGGGCGGCCGCAATCATATCCCGCAGTCCCAAGCCCGGATAAGTTGGCAAGGCGCAACCCCAGCGCTGTTCCAATTCTTGCCGTACTTGACGGCGGCTGCGGCCGGAGCCGAGGCCGGGCAGGCGTTGCGGCGCGCAGCCCACATCCCACGCGCCCTGTTCATTAGCCCCCTGCCGCAGGGGGTAGATGCCGCCGCCGGGACGACCCAAATTGCCGGTCAGCAGGGCCAGGTTGACCAGGGCATTGTCGCAATCCCGCTGCAATTCCGGGATTATGTTGTCCAGGGAATAGCAGAGGGCGGCGTTGGCGGCTTGGCCGTAAAGCCGGGCGGCCCGGGCCATTTCCGAGGGGTCAACGCCAGTAGCGGCGGCGATTTCCTCCGGATCAAGGTTGTTCAGGTAATAGTAGAGGGTGGCCGGATCCTCGCAGTAATCCTCGACCCACTTTTTGCTGACCAGATCCTGGGTCAGCAGTTCCCGCAGCAGGCCGCCCAGCAGCAGCAGCTCGCTGCCGGGAATCGGCCGCAGCCAGCAGTGGGCGTAGCGGGTCAATTCCACTTCCCGGGGGTCGATGACGACCAGCGACGCGCCGGCTTTCACCGCCCGCTTGAGGGGGACGCCGGCCACATTGTTATCCTCGGTCAAGTTACTGTTAAAGACCAGGATAGCGGCGGCCTGTTCCAGCTGCCAGATGGGATTAGTGGCCGCGCCGTAGCCCAGGGCCTGCTCCAGGCCGGCGCCCAATTCCGGCTGCAAGTTGGAAGTCAAGTCCACATTGTTGGACTGCATGGACACCCGGGCAAACTTCTGGGCCAGGTACAGATCCTCCGTAGTGCCGTTGGGGGCGGCCAGCAGGCCAAAGGCCGCGCCGCGATATTCGGGCAGCCTTTGGGCAATATAGTCCAGGGCCTCGTCCCAAGAGGCGGGGGTCAGTTGCCCATCCCGGCGGATTAGGGGCTGGGTCAGGCGGTCGGGGCGGTTGATGAACTCCAAGCCGAACTTGCCCTTGAAACACGCCTGCCCCCGATTAGCCGGGGAATTGTATTCCGGGGTCACCCGAATCAGCTGCCCGTTTCCGTTCAGTTCCAGATTAAGCTGGCAGCCCACCGGGCAGTGGGGGCAAAGCGTCCGTTCCACCCGCCGGGCCTTTTCCCACTTGTGTTCCCGTTCCACCAGGGCGCCGACCGGACAAACATCAATGCAGGCCCCACAGAACTCGCAGCCGGATTCCAGCAGGGAGGAGCCAAAGGAAGTGCCGACCAAGGCTTTGCCCGACCGCTCGGTGAAACAGATGGCGTCATCCCCGCGAATTTCCTCGCAGGCCCGGACGCAGCGGCCGCAGGTGATGCACAGGTTATAATCCCGGTCGTAAAAGGGATCGGCTACTTCCAGGGGAATCTGCTTGTATTTGTAGTTCAGCGGCGATTCCAGTTCCATGCCCAGGTAGCGGACGGTGTCCTTGAACTCGCAGCGTTCATTTTTGGGGCAGGTAACGCAGCGGTCGTTGACCGACACATGACGCAGGCAAATGTCGGTGGGGCCGCAGATGTCGACCCGGTGGCAGGTCAGGCAGCCGTTGGGATGTTCGGCAATAAGCATCTGCATTACCGAGCGGCGCAGTTCGTTCACATCCCGGGATTCGCTGCGGATCCGCATCCCCTCTTGCACCGGCAGGGTGCAGGCGGCGGGATAGCCGCGGCCGCCCTCGACGGCCACGACGCACATTCGGCAGGCGGCATAGGGTTTCATCCCCGGATGATAGCAGAGATAGGGCATATAGATGCCGGCGTCAATGGCCGCTTCCAGAACCATTTTCCCCGGTTGGGTGGCTACTTCCACGCCGTCAATGGCGATGGTGATTTGGTCGGCCATTCGTTCCTCGCTGCGCTAGGGAAACTGCGTTGGTAGAAATAAAGGGTACGCCGGCCGGCCTAGCGGCGGCTGAGCCGGGGGGAGTAGTAAGGTTCCCGGCAACGGCCGACGGGACAGCGCTTTTCGTTGATATGCGCCGCAAACTCCTCGGGAAAGTAGCGCAAAGCCGAGGACACCGGGTTAAAGCCCAACTGCCCATGACCGCACAGGGAACCGGCCTGCATATTTTCCCCCACGGAGCGCATCAGATCCAAATCCTCCGGCCCGCCCTCCAGCCGGCAAATCCGTTCCAGGGTTTCCAGCAGGTGGCTCATGCCCATTCTACAGGGAAAGCATTTGCCGCAGGATTCGTACTGGCAAAAGGCAATCAAAACCCGGGTCAAATCCACCACGCAGGCATCATCGGCGGCGGCGATAATGCCGCCGGAACCCAGGATAGCCCCGGCGTCGCGGAACACCTCAAAATCCAGGGCCAGGTCGGCCGCCGCCATTCCCAGCACGCCGCCCAGCGGCCCGCCGGTTTGGATGAACTTCAGTTCCCGGCCGCCGGGGGCGCCGCCGGCCATTTCATACAGGGCTTCGCGCAGGTTGAGGCCCATGGGAACTTCCACCATTCCGGTGTAGTTCAGGGCGCCGCTGAGACAGAGAATCGCCGTGCCGGTACTGCGCTCGTGGCCGATGCCGGCAAACCATTCGCCGCCTTTGGCGATAATTTCCGGCACATAGGCCAGGGTTTTGACATTGTTGATATTGGTGGGTTTGCCGAAAACGCCCACTTGGGCGGGAAAGGGCGGCCGGTAGCGGGGCATCGCCCGGCTGCCCTCGATGGCTTCCATCAAAGCCGTTTCCTCGCCGGAAACATAGGAATCTCCGGTCAAAGCCACTTCCAGGTCAAAGCTGAAATTGGAGCCGAAAATGTTGGCCCCCAGCAGGCCCAATTCGTAGGCTTGGGCTACGGCGGCGCGGGCGCGCTCAATCGGCCCGTCGTGGCCGTGACGGATAAAGATGTAGCCGTAGTTGGCTCCGGTAGCGTAGCCGGCCAGCAGGATGCCCTCTACTACCGTATGGGGGTCGCTTTCCAGGATGCCCTTGTCGTTGAAAGCCCCCGGATCGCCCTCCTCGCAGTTGCAGAGGATATATTTGTCCGGGGCGTTGGAACCGGCCAGAAAGCGCCATTTGGTGGCGGCGGGAAAGGCGGCCCCGCCGCGGCCGCGCAGGCCGGAAACATTGACCTGTTCCAGAACTTCGGGCGGCTCCATGGCGGTAACGGCCTGATGCAAAGCGCGGTAGCCGCCGTTGGCAATATACTGGTAAATATCCAGGGGGTCGATATGGCCGGCATTCCGCAGGGCAATGCGCTGTTCCCGGGCGCGCATGGGATGGCGGTTCAAGTCGGGCAAGCTGCCGTTGCCGCCGTCCGCCGCAACAGTATCAGCATCAGCGCCGGCGGCGGCGGTTTCGGGATAAAGGCAGCCCAATACCCGGTCGGCCAAGGGGCGGCCCTGGACAATATGGGCCTCAACGATTTCCGCCGCCAATTCCGGCGTAACCCGGTCATAAAAAATCCGAGGCTGGCCGGGCAGCAATACATCGACCAGCGGCTCGGCAAAGCAGAGGCCCAAGCAACCCACCCGGCTGACCGGGGCGGCGATGCCGCGCTGTCGCAAGGCGGATTCCAGGGCCGCGGCCGTTTCCTCCGCCCCGGCCGCTTGGCCGCACAAGGCGGTACCCACCCGCAGCCAGGGGCGGTCGGCGGCGGTCAAGGATTGCCAACGCCGGGCGGCTTCGGCCTGAATTTCCGCAAAATCGGAGGGCATATCGGGCGGCTACTCCGGGGAATGGCCCAGGGAAAGGGCCACGCGGCCGGCGGCCTGTTCCGGGGAAAGGCGGCCGACCAGATGATGGTCAATGGACATTACCGGGGCTTGGGCGCAGGCCCCCAGGCAGGTATTGTAGCGCACCGACAGGCGGCCGTCCGGGGTGTCGCCCTCGTCCTCCAGGCCGGCGGCGGCCAATACGGCTTGGATGACCGGCATAGCCCCGACCAGATGGCAGGACGGCCCCCAGCAGACTTCGATGCGGCGGGCGCAGGGGGGAATGGTGCGGAAATTGGGATAGAAGGACACCACCGCCCAGACATCGTTGATGGTAGCCCGGTTGAAATCGGCCACCGCCGCTACCGCTTCCTTGGGGATATAGCCCAGTTCATCCTCCACCGCCAGCAGGGAGGACAGGATGGTAACGGTCGGTTGGGGCTGATGCTGCACGGCCCGGGCAATTCGCTCTTTCAGCCCATCCATTTACCGGGGCTCCTTTAGTCTCTGGAAAAGGTTACTGGGAAACCGGCGGCGTTTGGGAAAAGCCGCTAGCGGCCAATCATCCACCGGTTAAATGTTACCACAGGGGGCGGGAGGGTTTCAACCGGGAATCTCTGCGCGGCCGCCGGGTTTTTCCCTTTCCGGGCCGCCTACTCCCCTTTCAGGTACTGGTTTATTGCCGACTGGAAAATGGGGTAGGGGTGGGCGCCGGTGAACAGCAGATTGCCCACGACAAAGGTGGGAATGCCCCGGATGCCGTACTGCAAGGCTTCCTGATACTGCTGCATCACCGCGGCCGAATAGGTATGATTTTCCAGGTGTTCCAGCATTTCGGCGGCGTTCAGGGATACCGAGCGGGCTACTTCGGCCAGCACCGCCAGCTGCCCCAAGTCCTGCCCGTCCTGCCAATAGGCTTTATAGGCGGCGTGGTGAAACTCCATAAACTTGCCCTGCCGCTGGGCGTACTCGGTGGCTTCCAGGGCGTAGCGGGTGTTGGGGGTAACGGAGGGCGGCCGCATAATCAAGTTGGCTTCCCGCACGTGAGAGCGGATAGGTTCGCTCAGCTCGTCGGCGGTTTCTCCGGCCCGGGGCTGGCGCTGCAAACCCTCCGGGGGCGCATCCGGCCGCAGCAGATAGGCCCGGCCCTCGACGGCAATGTTATAGTTCTGACCCAGCTGGTCGACCCGCTCCAGGCCGACATAGCACCAGGGTCAAATGTAATCGTACCAGACGATAACCCGCACCGGGTCAACGCCGTTGGCCGCCGAATGCTGCGCCGCTTGGGTCATAATTGGATCCCTCCTGCCGCAATAGGGTAATGTTGACATCCAGGAATTGCCGCTGTTTGGCCGGTTCAGTCAAGCCCTATCATTCCGCTCACCCTGAACTTGTTGCAGTCCGCTCATCCTGAACTTGTTGAAGGATGCCTGCCGCAACCGGCCCTATCATTCCGCTCATCCTGAACTTGTTGAAGGATACCAGCCGCAACAGGCCCTATCATTCCGCTCATCCTGAACTTGTTGAAGGATGGCGGCCGCAACCGCAGGAAATTGCTTGGCCTATTCCGCCGCCTGCTCGGCCCAATGGCCGGCTTCCGTTGCCGGTTGCAGGGCGGCCGGGGCCGCCGCCAGGAGCGGCTCCAGTTCGGCCAGGCCGGAGATGCGGACGCAGTCGGTTACTCCGGTCTGCCAGCCGCCCCGATCCAGCAGGATGGGATAGATGCCGGCGGCCCGGGCCCCCAGGACATCGGAACGGGGTTGGTCGCCCACATGAACCGCTTCGCCGGGCCGGGCGGTGGCCCGCTGCAAGGCGGCGGCGAACATTTCCGGAGCCGGCTTTTCCGCCCCCACTTCGGCGGCGGTCAAGGTAAAATCCAAATAGGGCGTCAAGCCCAAGGCGCCGCAAAGCTGGTCAATATCCCGCCGCAGGTTGGTGATGACCCCCAAGCGGTAGCCTTGCGCCCGCAGCTGGGCCAGGGCCGGGCGGGTATCGGCAAAGGGGATGAAATCCTTGGGGACGCTGATGGCGATTTGCCAGATTTGCCGGGCCAGGTCCAGGGATACCGACAGCCCCGCCTTTTCCAGCAGGAGCTGCTCGTAGCGGGCAAAGAAAGCCAGCCGCTCCGCCGCGCTGCGCTGGGCCAGGGGCCGGATTTCGTTTTCCCGGTTGAAATAGATGTCGGCGACCGAATAGCCGTAGTTAAGGGCTTCGGCGTCCACGTGCAGGCCCAGCTCCCGGCAGGCGGCCTGCTGGATCTGATCCAGCGGCGGCCAGAACCGCACCAGGGTATTGTAGAAGTCAAAAAGTACGGCTTTAATCATCTGCCCTGCCCAGGCCGCCGGGATGGGGATAGGCTTGCGCCGGAAATCCGCCGCCAAGCCGTTAGGCCAAGGCATTGTAGCATATTTGGCGGTTAGGGGCAAAGGGCGGCGGCGGGCGGTTTTGCGGCCGGAGCGCTATACTAGGGGTCAACGGATTAAAGGGATACCCAAGGGGAAGGCGATGAAACCGGTATTTATTCACGGGGCCGGCAGTTCCGGCTTGGCTTTTCATTATCAGTTGCAGCATTTCCCTGAGGCCACGGCCTTGGACTTGCCGGGGCATACCGAGGGTGCGCCCTGCGTCAGCATTGAGGGGTACCTGGAATGGGCGCGGGGTTTTATCGCCGCCCGCAATTACCGGGACATCGTTTTGGGCGGCCACTCCATGGGCGGAGCCATCGCTATGCTTTATGCCTGGCGCTACCCGGAGGAACTGCGCGGCATCATCCTGATGGGCACCGGGGCGCGGCTGCGGGTGCATCCCGATTATCTGCAACTGTGCCGGGAACCCGGCGCTGACAACGCCAAATGGTTGGAAACCCGTTCTGCCCAATACTATGCCGGAGTGGAGCCGGCTTTGCGCCGGGCTATGGAACAGCGGTCGGCGGCGATTGGCCCGGCGGTGGAATTGAACGACCTGCTAGCCTGCGACCGGTTCGATCTGATGGCGGAAGTGGCGAACATCCGCGTCCCGACCCTGGCGCTTTGCGGGGCCGAGGATGAAATGACGCCGGTTAAGTACGCCGACTATCTGGCCGACCGCATCCCGGGGGCGCAGAAAGTCATTATTTCCGGCGCAACCCACTTCGTCCAATTGCAGCAACCGCAGGCGGTCAACGCCGCCATTGCCGATTTTCTGAAATCCCTGTAAAGCGGATTTGCCCCCCTTGCGCCTGGCAAATGGCTACGGCCTACGGCCGGTCAACCCCTAATCCCGGAGGCCGGCGGTAGGGTGATACCAGCGGCTTTGGTAGAACATCAGGGGAGTGTCGGCGGCGTTGCGGCGCACTTCCTTGACCTCGCCCAGATAGACGGTGTGGTCGCCATAGATATGGGCGCCCACCACCGCGCAGCCAAAGAACACCATCGAGCCCTCCAGCACCGGAATGTTGTCGGCGGAAAGGTCGTAGCGGTATTCCGTCCCCTCCTGGCGATCCTCCGGGCGTTTGGCGAAATAGACGCCCAGCTCCTCCTGATCCTCGACCAGGATGTTGATGCCGAACTGGCCGCGGCGCTGCACATAGCCGTGGGTGTGGGTGCCGTGGGCGACGCAAATCAGCACCGTCGGCGGCTCCAAGCAGACCGAGGTAAAGGAGTTGGCGGTCATCGCGTGGGGATTGCCGTCATCGTCCAGCGAAGTTACCACGGTAACCCCGGTGGCGAACAGGGACATAGCCGACCGAAATTCATCTCTGCTAGTCAAAGCGCCCATCCTTCCCGCAAAGTTTGCACCATTATAACCCTTTGCCGGGCAATAGGCTACTACGCCGCCGGGCCAAGGCCGGAATCCCGGGGGATTAGCCGGGCGGCCAGGGGACGAAATGGCGGCCCACTTCCTCCGGGCTAGCGGCGACGGCTTTTTCCTCGTCCAGTTTCAGGGCCGTGCCCGGGGGAATCCGGCCGCGGAAGCGCTGGGGATGGGTCAGCTGGGCCAGGATTTCCAGGCCGGTTACAATCCGGGGGCCGGGAATGCTGAAATAGGCGTGGTCAATCAGATAGACTTCCCCGGCGGCTACCGCCGGCAAGTCGTGCCAACCGGGTTGCGCCGCCAGCCAGGATACTTCCCGCCGCTGCCGCGCCAAGTCTGAGGAACAGAGGTCGATAAAAAGTTTCTCCGGGGCATAGGCGGTTACATCCCGCCAATCGATGCGGGCGGCCGGGCAACCGGGGCGAAAGGGACCGGCCGCGCCGCCGGCCCGTTCCAGCAAATCGGGGATCCAATGGCCGCCCACGACCAGGGGATTGACGCCCTCCAGGGAAAAAGTCTGGGGGCGGCGGACGGATGGCGGCAGAGCATCCGCCACTGCATCGACCCGTTTTTGCAGGGCGGCGACCAGGGCGTTGGCCTTAGCCCCAGCCCCGGCGGCCGACCCTATCCGGTAGATAGTGTCAAAAATATCGGGCAAGGTGCGGGGGTTCAGGATCAGAATTTCCGGTTGCGCCGGCATGGCCGCCACGGCCCGGCCGACCGTGGGGGCGTCCACTTCGCAGAAGTAGCACAAATCCTGGGTCAAAACCAAATCCGGCGGATTAGCGGCCAGGAGTTCCGTATCCAGCACATAGGGGCTTTCCCCGGCGGCCAGGATGCGGCCCATCAAGGCGTCCACTTCCGCGCTGGACATTTCCGCCACTGCGATGCGGCTGCGGCAGACGATCGGCTTGTCCCGAACGGCCGGCGGGTAGTCGCACAAGTCGGTTACGCCGATCAGGGCCTCGTCCAAACCCAGGGCGTAGAGAATTTCGGTGCCGCTGGGCAGCAGGGAACAGATTTTCATTGCGACTGGCTCCGGGAGGGTTGCTTGGTTTTGCGGCCGGGTTATCCGGCAGCAAGTTCAGGGTGGGCGGATTCGACTACTTGGAACGGCAACAATATACCATACCGGTTGCGCCGCCGAGCGGTGACTTTGTTGAACGACCGGCTGCCGCCCAATGCCGGCTACACCGCTTGACAGACTGACCTTTATTAGTTGACAATGCTTTACACACTCGGCCTTGGACAATGGCTAGGAGGAGGACTGCGCGATGGCTCTTTCCCGCATCGGCCAACTCCACGAACAGAACGCAAACGTGGTTATCGCGCAGTGGTTGAACGAATCGGGACGCCACTGGACGGTCAGCGGCGATCGTACGGCAGTCTTGGTTGGCTCTAGTCGACGGCCGGATATTGTCATTCGACAGGCGGGGCGTATGCCGGTCATCGTCGAGTGTGAATACGGACATCCCGCCGTGGCCGACGCCCGCAGCCGCCTCGGCGCGCAGCTGGTCAATGCCGCCCAACCCTTTACCGAAGTCATTGCGGCCGGCATTGCTGCCGTCTGCCAGAACGACGACGAGCAAACCCTCCGCCAAAGGCTGGATAACAACGAGGCGATTTTCACCATTCAACTGGTATCAGGCAAGGACCCGGACAACTACAGCGTCTGGCCCAAAGCGCGACCTTTGCCGGCAACGCCGGCGGACTTGGCCGCCTACTGTGAATACGCGCAAGTGCCGCAGTCCCTCATCCAGGAGGAAAGCGACCGAATCGCCGACCTCATCCGATCCGCCGGGGGGCTATTGCTGGAGCGGATCCGAATGACTCGGCAGAGCGATGAAATTCTGGGGGAGTTGCGCGCTTTGACCGGAACCGGCCACAAACCGGATGAGCAAAATCCTCAGAAGCCCTGCCCTGCCAAGTGCGACCATAATGAGCAAGCTGCGAATACCGCTTGCGCCATCTGGCTGATTGCCATTGACCTCCAGAACGATTTGGCCCGGTACAGCTCGGCCCTGCGCGATTATGACCTGAAAACTGCTGACGGACTCAAAGCCGCGGCGCCCTCCCGGAAATTGACGGCGGAGGCTCTGCTCGAGCAGTGGGCGGCTATCGCCGAAGTCAACTATCTGCCAGTCATTGAAATTGCCATCGACAGCCTGAAAATCGCCAAAATCGGCGAGGCCATATCCGACGTCCTGGAGTCGCTCAATGGCCTCTGCGCCCACTTGAACAACCTCCACGCCAAGCATATTTATAACTTTGCCGGGGAACTCTGGCAGCGGCTGGTCTCGGACCGGAAGGGAATAGCGGCTTTCTATACCAAGCCGGAAATTGCCGAACTGCTGGCAACCCTGGCCGCCGCACGGTTTAACGACCGCAGCCGGGCGGATATTGCCGCCTTGAACCTGATGGACGCCGCCTGCGGCACGGGAACTCTGGTCGGCGCCGGGGAACGGGCTTTGCGCCGCCAGTACGCCGTCAAAGGCGGCCGGGGCAACGACGCTCTGCACAAAAACCGGATGGAAAACCATATCTACGCAATGGATGTGAACGGCATTGCCGGCACCCTCACCGCCAAGCGGTTGACGGATATGAATGTGGAGCAGGACTACACGCAGAGCAAAATCGTGGTCATCACCGACCCGGCCGGCTCCTTGACTCTGCTGGATCCGACCAAAACCGGCATTTCCCGGGTTTTGGGATACCGAAATGTTACGCCCACCGCCGGGCTCAGCGGCGAGGAAGGCATCATCCATGTGATGCTCAAAGGCATTGATTGGGTGTTGATGAATCCCCCTTACAGCCGCCCGGGGCGGGGTCGGAAATTGACTACCACCGGGCTGAAGGAACCCCGCGCTCGCGCCCAAAAGGACGCGTACCGGATGTCCGACATTCAGGCCGGGCTGGCCAGCGATTTCGGAGATCTGAGCAACATCAGACTCAAGGAACGGGGCGTGTTTTCCCACGTCCTCCCTTTGACGGCGGCGACTTCCGTCAGTTGGCGGCCCTGGCGGGCTGAATTGGAAAAGGATTTCCAAAACATTGTGGTCATTGCCAACGCCGCCACGGAGGAATTGCAGAGCATGAGCAAGGACACCGGCATGAGCGAGTTGCTGGTAGTGGCTACGAAGCGAGGGGGGCGGCCTAAAAAATGGCTGCCGGCGGAAATCTTGTGCGTCAACCTGTACGCCGCGCCGACTACTTTGGCCGAAGGCTACGCTTTGGCCCAGGAAATCGCCGCTATACCGGCCGGCGCCGATCAAGGGCTGCTGACCTCGGGAAACTATACCCGGATCCAGCAGAGCCGAGCCGGGTTTCCCTGGAGCACCGTAGGCAACAGCAACGGTGAAATCAGCGCGGTAACTACCGCCTTGCTGGAGGGCAAAGCCTACGATCCGCTCACGCTGGACACCTATGCCTTGACGGTGCCGATGGCTAAATTGGGCAGCATCGTCAGTCCCGGGCCAACCCATCACGGCATCGGATACCCAAAAGGCAGCGAGGTGCGCGGCGCGTTCGAGTGGACTCCACTACAAGGCTCGAGGGTGAACCCGGCCCAGCAGGCAATGTGGGCGGCGGATGGTGAAACTCAGACCTCCATTGCTACCCAGCCTACCCACGGCGGTCGGGTCGTGGACGCCGGGAAAGCGCGGGAAATGGTGGGAAAACGCAGTCGGTTCCACCTGAATCGGAACATCAGCTGGACCTCCCAAGCCCTGGCCGTAGCGTACACTCCACAACTCGCTCACGGCGGGTCGGCTTGGAATGCCCTGCAAGGCGGGGATGGGGCGGCCAACAAAGCAGCAACCTTGTTTCTGAACAGCATATTCGGGTGCCTGGTCATAAATGCTTATGCAAAATCCGGGCAGAGGGGGCCGCGGGCGCGGCTCCAAATCAAGACGATTCCCGGATTGCCTTGCCCGGCGTTCAATATGGATACCCTGGAGGCTCAAGCCGCTTGTGCGGTAGCCGACAAACACTTCGCCGAGCTGATAGAGCTCGAGCTCGAACCTCTCGCCCACTGCTCGCGCGACGCCAACCGCCACCGCATCGACAACGTAGTTGCCGAGATGTTGGGGCTAGACCCGCAAGACGCCGGCATCCAAGAGATGCTGGACAAATACCGCGCTCTGTTCGCCGCCGAGCCTAATATCAAAGGCCGGCGAAGGATAGCATTGGTCAGCCCGTAACGCCGCCCAAATCTTACCCTACTTCCCCTCGTAGCCCCGCGGCGTTACCATTTTGCCCTGGTGGAGGTAGGTGGCGGAGTTGCCGATGATTACGGTGGTGAACATATCTACGGCGGCAGCGTGGCTTTCCAAATCATGCAGGGTGGTCAGGATAGCTTGCTGGCCGGGGCGGTAGGCTTCCCGGACCAGTCCCACCGGGGTGGCCGGCGGCCGCTGTTCCAGCATCAGGCGGCGGGCTTCCAGCAGTTGCCAGTCCCGCCGTTGGCTGCGGGGATTGTAGATCGCCGTTACAAAATCGCCCAAGGCGGCCGCCGCCAGCCGCCGCCGGATGGTATCCCAAGGGGTCAGCAAATCGCTGAGGCTGATGGCGCAGAAATCCTGCATCAGCGGCGCACCCAGCAGGGCCGCCGCCGCTTGCAGGGCGGAGATGCCGGGGATGGTAACGACCGGCGGATTTTCCCCATCCCAACCGCCGGCGGTCAGGATGCGGAACAGGGGGCCGGCCATGCCATAGACGCCGGCATCCCCGGAGGAAACCACCGCCACCGTCCGGCCGCCATAAGCCAAATCCACCGCCCGCTGCGCCCGCTCCAATTCCTGACCCAACTCCATCGCCACCACTTCCTTGCCGCCGGTCAAGGCGGCAAGGAGTTCCAGATAGCCGCGAAAGCCGACGATTGCCTCGGCGCGGCGCAGGGCGTCCACGGCGGCCGGCGTCAGCAGTTCCGCCGCCCCCGGCCCCAAGCCCACCAGAAAAAGTTTCCCCTCAGCCATTGCTTTCCTTTATTTACATGGATGGGCAGGATAGACAGGATTTTTGTATCTGCTGGGAACGGTTCTGACCGTCAATAGTCTTTCCCGTCAGATACAAAAATCCTGTCTATCCTGTATATCCATGTTTGAATCAACAAGTTTGAATCAATAGACAATCCGGGCTACGGCCAGGGTGGCCCGGTCGGTTTTCTGGCGGGGCAAGGCCAGTTCTTTACTGCCGGCGGCCAGCAGAGCGGCCGGCTCGGCGACGCCCCATAGCCCCAGCAGGCGGTGGGCGGCAGCGGATTTATTCAAGCCGGCCGCCGGATAGTCGGCAAAGACCTGATTCAGCTGCGCGGTCGAGTAGGTTTGCAGGGGTACGCCATACTCCGCCGCCAACTCCTGGATGGCCGGTTCATCGGCTTTCAGGTCGGCAGTGGCGAGGGCGGCGATGCTGTCCACCCAAAACCCGTTCCGGGATAAAGTCCTGCCCACGAATTCGGACAGGTCCCTAAAGCGCACTCCCCGGCGGCAGCCAATTCCGGCCACCAAGGTGCGGGGACGATAGACCACCATATCCCGCGGCCGCTGGTTATTATATTGGCGGTTCCTTACCTCAACATACCACTCAATTACTCCCGGTTCGGGAGCCGGCAACCACTGGTCGGTTATCACCAGATAGGCCGCGCTGTTGGACTGGCTCAAGGCGGCCAGGGTAGGATAGACGGTCAAGTTAGCCGGCCAGGGTTGATTGGCCGGCCACCAATCCCGTTGGCCGGCATCCTGATAGACGCCGACCGGCTCGCCGTTGACGACCGCCGCGCTGACCCGGGTTATGGTTTCATTGCTGGCTTCGATTTTCCAGCCCAATTCCAGGCCCAGCAAGTCCACCGCCAGGGTGTCCAGGGCGTGGGATGCTGAGGTGATAACCGGCGTGGCCCCCAGGATAGCGGCAACTTCTCCGGCCAGGGCATCGCCGCCGCCGATATGCCCGGAAAGCAGGCTTACCGCAAAGCGGCCGCCATCATCCACGCAGACCACCGCCGGGTCGGTATGCTTGTGCCGCATTGCCGGGGCCAACAGCCGCACTGCCGCGCCCACCGGCATAAAGAGGATAAGGCGGCGGCTTTCCGAAAACAGCCGCTGCACTACCGGGCGCAGGGGCCGATCATAGACTTGGGTATCGGTATCCGCCGCGGCCGCTGCGACAAAGCGGCGATCCAGATAGAGGCGGCTGTTTCCGGGCAGGCGGCGCTGCAAGTCCGCCGCCAATCGGGAGCCGCGGCGGGACAGGGCTACGATAGTCGTATCCGGAACAGTATCCGGGACAGGCGCAGTCATCCGGCGGCCGCCTAATCGCCGCCGACCGCCGCGCCGTCTTTGGCCCGGCGGAACAGGTGGGTGTAGCTGTCGGAATAGAGATGGGAGGTGGCGACTTCCGCAGCGGCGGCCGCCGGATCCCGCAGAGCCGGGTCAATGGCTTGCCCCACAAAGACCAGGGCCTGGCGGTTGATTTTGGCGGCCCGCACTTGGGCGGCAATGTCGGCCAGAGTTCCCCGGATTATCTTTTCATCCTCCCAACCGACCCGATAGACGACGGCGGCCGGGGTAGCGGCGGCATAGCCGGCGGCGGTCAGTTCCCGGACGATTTGCGGCATCCGGGTAACGCCCAGGAAAATGACCAGGGTGCAGTTATGGGCCGCCAAATCCTGCAGCTGCTCTTTCGGCGGCATTGCGATGCGGCCTTGGGCGCGGGTCATTATCACCGTTTGGGAAACTTCCGGCACGGTCAGCTCGGCTTTCAGCTTGGCGGCGGCGGCAAAGGCGGCGCTGACGCCGGGGATGATTTCGTAGTCCACCCCTTCCCGTTCCAAAATCCGCATCTGCTCCAGGATGGCCCCGTACAAAGCCGGATCGCCGCTCTGGATGCGGGCCACCGTCTGGCCCTGGGCGACGGCGGCCAGGGTGATGTCCATAATTTCGTCCAGGGTCAAATCCCGGCTGCCGTGAACGGCGGCATCAGGCCGGGCCCAGCCGACTACAGCCGGATGCACCAGGGAATCGGCATAGATGACCACTTCGGCGGATTCAATCAGCCGCTTGGCCTTGAGGGTCAGCAGTTCCGGGTCGCCGGGGCCGCCGCCGATGAAATAAACTTTGCCGCGCGCCATATTGTCACCTTTTGATGATGAGTAGGGAAAAGTAGTCCAAGTCCTCCTCGGTCAGCTGCCGCAAATCCTGCACCACCTGCTCCCGGGCCGTAGTGGCCCGCCGCACATAGATGCCCTTGCCGGCCAAGCCCAGGCTTTCCAGGTTAGCCAAGGCGTCCAGCAGCACCCGGTTGACTTTCATCAGGACGATGGTGTCGTAGTTGGCGATAGCCTCGCGCAGGTCGTCGATGCCGTACACCGCCGGCAGGATCGCCAGGCGCTGGCCGTGCGTTACCAGGGGGACGCTGGCCCGGGCGGCGGCGGCCATCACCGAGGAGACGCCGGGGATGATTTCGACGGCGATTTCCGGATGATTGGCTTGGAGGCTTTCCAGCACATAGGAAAAGGTGCTGAACAGCATCGGGTCGCCCTCGGTGATAAAGGCGGCGTCCGGCCCTTGTCGCAGGCGGCCGGCCAGGGTTTCCGCCGCCCGTTCCCACACCTCGGCGGCGCCCTCGGCGTCATCGGTGGGAAAGGGAAAGCGCAGGATTTCCTGCCGCTCGGTGTCAATAAACTCCCGGGCAATGGACAGGGCAAAGCTGTCCACGCTGGTATCCGACTGGGGTACGCAGACCAGGGGGACGCTTTGCAGCACCCGTCGGGCTTTCAGCGTAACCAGTTCCGGGTCGCCGGGGCCGACGCCGACGCCGTAAAGACGACCGCAATTTACCGGGCCAGCGTTGCTGCTCATTTTTGCTAGTCCTCCGGATTGGCGGCGCGCCAGGCGGTTACGACAAAGACGGGGTTCATTCCCTCAAAGCGCAGGGCGCCGTCCGCCATTTCCCGACCCCGGGCGGCGTTGACCATCGTAACCGCCACCGCAAAGCCCAAAGTCCGGCACTGCCGCCGGGTTTCGTTAGTCCGCTCCAAGGCCGCCAGATTGACGACAATCCGGCCGCCGGGATTCAGCCGCTGGGCGGCCGTGGCCAGAATGGCGGTCAGCCGGCCGCCGCTACCGCCGATAAAGACCGCATCCGGATCCGGCAGTCCGGCCAGAACTTCCGGGGCCGCGCCGGGAATTATCCGCACATTGCCCGGACTGTGGGCGGTGATATTCCGTTCCAGTAGGGCCAACCCGGCGTCATCCCGCTCAATAGCATACACCATCCCCCGGTGGGCCAGGGCGGCGGCCGCGACGGATACCGAACCGGTACCAGCGCCAATATCCCAGACTATACCGTCGGGCGGCAAGGCCAGATTGTAAAGGCTGACCGCCCGCACTTCCTGCTTGGTGATTTGCCCCCGCAAAGGCCGCCGCTGCTCAAAGGCATCATCCGGCAAACCCCAAGGCCGGGCAGCCGATTGCGGCGGCGGGTTGGCAAACCGGTCAACGGCCGGGATAGCGGCGGCGGCCCGGTCAACGGCCGGCGGCTTAACCATTTTGCCCCATTCCGGCCGCGGCCGCCAAGGGTACGCCGGCGGCGTCCGTGGAGGCGTGGCCCAGCAAAGTTCCGTCAAAGTCAAAGCAGAGGGCGTCGACAATCACCTGGTCGGCGTCGGCGCCCAACTGCTTGCGGCTTTCGGCGCAAACCATTTGGCACATCTTTGGAAAGACCGCCAGCAAATCGTGGGCCTGGGCGATTTCCTGAAAGTGGCGGGCGCTGCTGGCCTGCCGCATTTCCTCCTGTACCGCCGCGTCAGCCCCGCATTGGGCCGCCAATTCCGCCAGGAAATTGGTATCCACTTGATTGCCGGCCACATGGGTAACAAAATAGCCCATCGCCATTTTGGAAAACTTGCCGACCATTCCCACATGGGCCGCCCGCCGCACTTTTCGCAGGGCGCAGCGTTTCAGGGCCGGGCCGCTGAAAATGCCGGCCTCGATGTAAGCCATATCCGGCAAATCCAGACACTGGCGGGCATATTCCTCGCTGCGGGTGCCGGTGGACAAGACCAGATGGGACAGGGCGTTGGCTGCCGCCACATCAATCGCCAGATGGACACTGGCCCGCCAAGCGGCGGTGGAAAAGGGCTGCACTACGCCGGTACTGCCCAGGATGGAGATGCCGCCCAAGACGCCCAAGCGAGAATTGGTGGTTTTGGCGGCGATTGCCGCGCCGCCCGGCACCGACAGCTGCACCACAAATCCGCTATCGGCCGCTTGTCCATGAGCCGCTGCGGCCGCGGCTACCGATTCGGCAATCATCCGCCGGGGGATGCGGGTAACGGCCGGTTCCCCCACCGTTATGCCGGTGCCGGGCCGGGTGACCGTGCCAACGCCCTCGCCGCCAACAATGCGGACACCGCCGGCCGGCGCGGCCGAATCCCGCGCAACGGCGGCGCAGATTTCCGCGCCGTGGGTAACATCCGGATCATCGCCGCCATCCTTGACCACGGAACAGGTTACAGAGTCTCCGGCCGCCGACCATTGGCAGCGGACTACCGGAAAGGTGGCATCCTGTCCCACCGGCAAATGGATCGACACCTCGGACACCGGGCGGCCGCTGAGCAAGGCCAAGGTCGCCGCTTTGGCGGCGGCGGCGGCGCAGGAGCCGGTAGTGTAGCCGGTACGCAACCCCCGCCGTTTAATCGTCTGGCGGCTGTAGTCGCTTTCCGGCCTTTCCTGATTTTCCTTTTCCCGGGAGTCGGTCATAACAACTGCCTCAGGGCAAAGCGGCCCGGTTGCGAATTTCCCGGATGCGGTCGGCGGCCACGGCGATCAACCGGTCATCGACGCCCAGGGGCGGCGTCACGGACATCGCTACTTGAGGATACTGGGCTTGCAGCTGATCCATAGCGCCGAGGACATTCCGGGTCAAAATCAGCCCCGGGAAAAAGATATAAGGGACGCAGATTAACGCCGCCACGCCGCGCTCGACTACCAGCCGGGCGGCGGCGAACTCCATAGTGGGGTCGCCATAGTGGGATTGGGCCACATCCACAGCATAGCCCAAACCGAGGCGATTTTCCACCATCCGTCCCAAGTCCACCAGCCACTGGCAATCATCGTACTGGGTACGGGTGCCGGCCTTGACCAGCAAAATGCCTACATCTTTGCCGGGGCCGGGAACCGGGGCCGCCGGGCCTAAATCGCCAATCCGATCCACTACCAGATCGGCAAGGCGGGCGTCAGCGCCGAGGCCATCGGCCAAGTGCAAGCGCACTTGGGGCAGGCGGGCGCGCACTTCATCCAGCAGTTCATCCATTTCAATGGTAGCGTGCTTGCCATGCCCCAGCAAATAGGGCATTACCACTACATTGCCGATACCCTGCGCGGACAGCAAGCGCACGGCATCCTCCGGGTGGGGTTCGATAAACTCCAGACAGGAAAGCAACACCGGCGGCCCGGCCGCATCCGCCGGGGCGGCCAGGGTATCCTGCAAGCGGCCGGCTACTTCGCCCAACCCTTGGGGAGTGCTGGGACAGCGGCGACACCAAGGCGGCCAATCCGCCGCTTCCGGAGCCGACGGGCCGTTGGCGGCCGGCGGCGGCCTCCGCCAGGCGCAGGAACATTCCCGGGGGCTGGCCCCCCGCTGACTGCCGTGACCCAGCAGAATGACGCCCCAGGGGGCGGCCGGGTCAGCGGCGGCCACCGGCGGGATAGCTGGATGGTTGCTTGCGCTCACAGGGCCTCCGGCGCGGCCGATTCTCCGGCTAGTTCCAGCAGGGCGTTAATGGCGGCGGCGGCGGCGGAACTGCCCCCCCGCCGGCCCAGGATCGTGACGTAAGGGATGGCGCGCTTTACCAGTTCCTCTTTGGATTCGGCGCAGGCTACAAACCCCACCGGCATCCCGACAATCAGGGCCGGCTTTGCGGCCCCGGCGTCCACCAAATCCAGCAGGGCCAGCAGGGCGGTGGGGGCATTGCCGATAGCAACGATCGCCCCGTTATGGTGCGGCGTCAATTCCCGAATGGCGGCTACGGAGCGGGTAGTCTTTTCCCGCTGGGCCCGGGCCGCCACGGCCGGAACATCAATAAGGCAATGGGTAGCCACTCCCCGGCGGGCGAGCAGGGCTTTGGAAATGCCCATCTCTACCATCCGGACATCGGCAACTACCGCCGCGCCGTTGGATAGAGCCGCCAAACCCTGCGTCACCGCGTCGGGACTGAACCGCACCGCCGGGGCAATAGCCGGGTCGCCCTCGGCCCGCACCAGGCGGCAGAGGATATAATGCTCCTGGGGATTCAACCCCAAGCCGGGCGGCAAGGCGGCCTGAACCATGGTCAGGCTTTCCCGGTCAATCTGCTCCGGCAGCAGGGCGTAGCGTGCGACTAAAGACATAGCACTATTGTAACGGACAAAAGGGCAAAGGGCAAACGGTGGGGAAAGCGGCGGTTCGGTTAAATTGCGGCCTATCATTTCGCTCATCCTGAACTTTAAGGTGCGGCCTATCCTTACGCTCATCCTGAACTTTAAGTTGAGGCTTATCATTCCGCTCATCCTGAACTTGTTGAAGGATGAATACGCCGCAGCAGAACGGAAGCAAAGCGGCGTTGGCGGCGGAAAGGGAGCCGGCGGGCGGGATTGGCCGGGGCCGCCGCCGTTGCCAGTGCAAAGATTACCAAGCGGCCGGTTTGGTGATAATTCCCTTGTCATCCCGCAATTGATCCGGGAATTGACTGCCGGCCAGAGCGTTGACCCGCAGGCGGCGGGTAAAGGTAGCGGCGGCGGTAAGCTCCCGGGGCGTAACGGCCTTGGCATCAGTGTTGGGATTAACCACGCCTACGGGAAAGCCCAAATCCTCCCGCACCATCCGAATCGCCAGAGCCAAGTCCGAATCGTTGGAAATGACCACCGCCTGCTCATAGCGTTCCCGAAAACCGTCCAGAAGCAGATGCGCCGCCAAGTTGACATCCGTACCTTTTTCCTCGGTGTTCCAGACCTCGATGGGGCCGGTTACTCCGGGAATGGGATGGGTAGGCATTGCCCATTTCCGGCGGGTGCGGAAAGCGCCATAGTGAACCGTCAGGTTAGGACTGGTTTCCAGGGCGCGGATATAGGCGCCTTGCCGCTGACGCACCCCGGGGTCGTGGGGTCTGGGTTGTACGCGAGCGGTAAAGTACCTTATCTGATTTAGCCGGTGGTCGGGAAGGAGAGAACCGCAGAGACGGTGCAAGTCCAGCCACTTGTAAGGCGTTCCCCTTACCGCCAAGTAGTAGAGGTTGAACCCGTCTATGTAGATGTTGGTCAAAGCCATCGTGTAAAAACAGAGACCACCATAAAGGTGGTCTCGACCCTGTCCAGCTGAGTGGCAGGGGGGATACGGATTTAATGTATCACTAAATCAACCGAATGTCAATACCGGATTCCACTCAAAAACAGAGACCACCATAAGGGTGGTCTCGACCCTGCCAACGGAGTGAACAGGGGGGGCTACCAATCCAATATACCACAAATCAACCGAATGGCAATACCCCTAATTAAACTTATTCATCGCCGCGGCTATTCCCTCGGCCAGCAGGCAGTCCACGGCGGCGGCAGCTTGCTCTACTATCCGGGCCATTTCCGGGGCTTCGGTTTCGGAAAAGCGGCTCAGCACATGGGATACTTGGTCCTGACCGGGGGCCGGGGGGCCGATGCCGATCCGGAGGCGGGCAAAGGCGGTGGTTTGCAGTTCGGCGATGATAGATCGGATGCCGTTGTGGCCCGCCGGGCCGCCGCCGGGCCGCAGGCGCAGTTTCCCGACCGGCAAGTCCATTTCGTCATAGACCACTACCAGGTCGGCCGGCTGGGCTCCGAACCGGGTCAGCAGGTAGGCTACGCCCTGGCCGCTGTGGTTCATAAAGGTGCGCGGCTTGGCTAACACTACCTCCTGCTCTTGCCGGCGGCCCCGGCCTAGGACGGCTTTGGCCCGCCGTTCCGACAGACGGATGTCCCACTGGCGGGACAGCAAGTCAATGCAGCGAAAGCCAATGTTGTGCCGGGTGCAGCGGTAGCGGTCGCCCGGATTGCCCAACCCTACGATTATCCGCATAAATCGTCCGTTTTTAATTTACATGGATAGACAGGATAGACAGGATTTTGTTTTTTGCTATCGGGGATTCTTGCCGGGTTGGAAAGAATCTTACATAGCAAGCAAAAAATCCTGTCTATCCTGCATATCCATGTTTGAATCCGTTGAATCCGGCTACAGCAGGGGCGGCGGCTTTTCCGCGCCAGCGGCGGCCGGCTTTTCCAGCAGTTGCAAGAAAGCCGCTTCGTCCAAAACCGGCACGCCCAGGCGCTGCGCCTTTTCCAGCTTGGAGCCGGGGGATTCCCCGGCCACTACATAGGCGGTTTTGCGGGTTACGGAGGAGGTGGCGCTGCCGCCCAGGGCTTTTACCTTGCTTTCCGCTTCCCGCCGGGTCATCGCCGCCAGGGTGCCGGTAATTACAAAGGATAGGCCGTGCCAAGGCAAATCGCTGGGGTTGACGATAGCCCGTTCGTGATGCAGCTGGACGCCGGCCTGGGCCAACTGGGCAAGGACCGCTTGGTTTTCCGCTACCGCGAAGTAGTTGATGATGCTTTCGGCGATTTTGGGGCCGATGCCCTCGATTTCCAGCAATTCCTCGGGGGGGGCGGCGGCCAGTTGCGCCAGGCTGGCGTAACGATTGGTCAGCAGTTCGGCCACTTCCGCGCCCACATGGGTAATGCCCAGGGCAAAAAGGATCCGGTGCAGGGGGCGGGTCTTGCTGGCTTCGATGTTGCCCATAATCTTGGCGGTCAGGAGCTTGCCCATCCGTTCCAAGGCCAGCAGCTGTTCCCGTTCCAGGGAATAGAGGTCGGCCACGCTGCCGACCATTCCCTGGTCAATAAAGATGCGGCACCACTGCTCCCCCAACCCGTCAATATCCATAGCGCTCCGGCTGACAAAGTGTTTCAGCAGTTCAAAGAACTGGGCCGGGCAGGAAGTGTTGGGGCAGCGGTGCATCGCTTCCCCCTCGGGTTTGACCACCGGAGTTTGGCAGACCGGGCAATGTTCCGGCATTCGGAACTCCGGCAATTCCGCCGGGCGGCGTTCTACAATCGGGCCGACCACTTGGGGAATCACATCCCCGGCCCGCTCGATCGTTACCCAATCGCCAATCCGAATATCCTTGCGGCGGATGTCCTCCTCATTGTGCAGGGAGGCGTGGCGCACGGTGGCCCCGCTGACTACCACCGGCTCCAGGACGGCGTAAGGATTCAGGCTGCCGGTGCGGCCCACATTGATGCCGATGTCCCGCAGTTGGGTAACGGCCTGTTCCGCCGGGAACTTGTAGGCAATAGCCCAGCGGGGTTCCCGGCCCACGATGCCCAGGGAGTTCTGATAGCCGAAAGGGTCAACCTTGATGACCACGCCGTCCACTTCATAGGGCAATTCGTGGCGGTTTTTCAGCCACTTCTGATAGTATTCGTTGACTTCCTCCAGGCTGTGGCAAAGCCGATTTTCGGGGTTGGTACGAAAGCCCAGGGACTGGAGCCACTGCAAGGTTTCCCATTGGCCGCCAGGATAGGGATATTCCCCGCCGTCCCTTTCCCTTGCGTCGCTGAGGGAATAGACCCAGATTTGCATATTGCGGGACGCGGCGACTTTGGGATCCAGCTGGCGGATGGTGCCGGCTCCGGAGTTGCGGGGATTGGCAAAGAGCGGCTCGTCCCGTTCCGCCCGTTCCGCATTCAGCTGGCGGAAACTGGCTACCGGCATATAGACCTCGCCGCGCACTTCCAGATAGGGCGGCGGATCGCCCTGGAGTTGCAGGGGGATGGTGCGGATGGTGCGGAGGTTGTGAGTGACATTTTCCCCGGTGTAGCCGTTGCCCCGGGTGGCGCCCTGGGTCAGCGTCCCGTTTTCGTAAATCAGGCTGACCGCCAGGCCGTCGATTTTCAGCTCGCAGGTCATCGCAAAGGCGGCCCCATCCAGCAGGTTGGTCACCCGCTTGTGCCAGGCGGCCAAGCCGTCCGGGTCAAAGACATTGCCCAGGCTCAGCATCGGGCGCGGGTGCTGCACCTGGACAAAACCCTCGGCCGGTTCACCGCCGATGCGGTGGGTGGGCGAGTCCGGGGTTATCAGCTCCGGGCAGTCCGCCTCCAGTTGGCGCAGTTCCTGGAACAGGCGGTCATATTCGCCATCGCTGATCACCGGGGCATCCAGCCCATAGTAGCGGTGGTTATGGTAGTTAAGCTCTTTACGCAGTTGGACAACCCGCTGCCGGGCCTGCGCCAAGTTGACGGGGGCTTTCACCATGGCCGGAACGCTCCTGTTCAGGGTCTTTCCGGCCATTATAATGCCTTTCCGCTTTTGCCGGATAAGCGGCGGCAATGCGGATTTCGGGCGGTTTAAGCAAGTTGACAGACCCGGCCGGCTGTTTTAGGCTAGCACCCGTTACCGGTCAGCAAATCCCGAGTATCGAAATCCAGATTGGAAAGGCCGGAAAGAGGGGCGCATGGTTACGCAAACTCCCGCGGAAGCCCGCAGTCAGATTGTCAACCTGGTCAAGGATTTTGTCCGCCGGGAAGTGGCCCCGGTGGCGGCGCAACTGGATCGGGAGGACATCGTCCCCCTGGATTTGATTGACCGGATGAAAGCCCTGGGGCTGTTCGGCATCACCGTGCCCGAGGAGTATGGCGGGATGGGGCTGGACTATACCACCTTTGCCATGATTTTCGAGGAGATGAGCAAGGCTTTTATGAGCTTGACCGGGGCCATTGGCACCCACCACATTATGACCTATGCCCTGACCCACTACGGCACGGAGGAGCAGAAACGCCGCTATCTGCCCGACCTGGCCGCCGGGCGCAAGCGGGGCGGCCTGGCCCTGACCGAACCCGGCGGCGGCACCGATGTGGCTAACTTGCAGGTCACCGCCGATAAGGACGGCGAGGAGTATGTGGTCAACGGGGCCAAGATGTTCATTACCAACGGCCGCTACGGCGATACCTTTCTGCTGCTGGCCCGCACCGACCGCCGCGCCGAACCCAACTATCGGGGCATCAGCGCTTTTATCGTGGAAAAGGGCGGCCCCGGTTTCCAGGTAGGCCGGGATTTGGACAAGCTGGGCTATCGGGGATTGGATACCTGCGAACTGATTTTTGAGGATTACCGCATTCCCGCCGACAACCTGGTGGGAATGGAGGAGGGCCGGGGGTTCGGCCAGGTAATGAGCGGATTGGAGACCGGCCGCATCAATGTGGCGGCCCGGGCCGTCGGCGTGGCTGAGGCCGCTTTTGACGCCGCCATCCGCTACGCCCAGCAGCGGGAAACCTTTGGCGTCCCCATTGCCCAGCACCAGGCCATCCAGCTGAAACTGGCGGATATGGCGACTAAAATCCGCGCCGCCCGCCTGCTTACCTATGACGCCGCCGCCCGCAAGGATTCCGGGGAACGGGTGGATCTGGAGTCGGGAATGGCTAAACTCTTTGCCAGTGAAATCTGCGGCGAGGTGACTATGGAGGCCATGCGGATTCACGGCGGCTACGGCTACATCAAGGAGTCTCCGGTGGAACGCTACTACCGGGATGCCCCCTTAATGATTATCGGCGAAGGCACCAACGAAATCCTGCGGCTGGTCATCGCCCGGCAGCTGCTGCGCCGGCCGGAGTATCAGGTGTAAGGGGTTTCGGTTGCCGGATCCCTTTGACACCGGGGAAAATCTGTGGTTTAATTGAGGGGATTTGAGAAACGACGACCATAATAACGACCGACGAAACCGAAGGCGATGGACGCCCCCGCGGTGGGTAGTCCATATCGCCTTGGCGTGGTTTATCATCGGCAGCGTAATCGGCCTGCTGTTGGAAACTGTCACCGGCCCCTGGTGGCGGGTGGCTTATGAAGCTTTGGCCGGGGGCGACAGCCTGGGCCTCATCGTGTATGTCAACGGCGGCGCGTATCTACTAGCGGAGGAGTTGGATATGATTATTTCCCGCCTCAATCGGCTGAAAGACCAGGACCAGTTCCGGGCGGAAGGCGAAGCGGAAGGGCGGCAACAGGGCCGGCAAGAGGGCCGGGCGGAAGGCCGGCAGCAAGGCCGCGAGGAAGGCCAAGCGGAGGGGTTGAAGCAGGGCCGCGAGGAAGGCCAAGCGGAAGTGGAGTCCGAAATTGAATCCGTGCGGCAGACGCTGACGCCGGAGCAACTGGACAGCCTGCCGCCGGCGGTGCGGGATTTGCTGCAACGACCTTCCGTCCAGAGCAACGGCAACGGGGCGTACCGCCGCTAGTTCAGCGCGGCCGGGAATGTTGAAGGATACCCGGCTTTGCCCATCTCCCGGCAATGGGAGATGGGCATTATTTTGTCCCGATACGGCTACCGGGCCGGGTTGAATACCAGCCAGTTGGCTACCGGGCCGCTGCTGCGGCTCCATTCGTGGGGGGTGTGGGGCGGTATCAGAATGGCATCGCCCTCGGAAACCGGATATTCCACGCCGTCGCAAGTCAGGATACAGCCGCCCTCCAGAAACCAGGCCAGATGTTCCCCGGCGTGGGTATGATCCGGGCTGACCTCGCCGGCGGCCATGCCCCGATGCGCCAGCGTATAATTGACCGCGCCATCGGCCGCGGTCAACACCGGCCGGGCCGCCCCGGGACGGGTATCCAGGTCGGCCAGGTTTTTGATGACCGGCGGCTGGCCGGTGCCTTGGCCGCCGTTATTGTTGGCCCCGCCGCTTTGGGCGGCCAGCAGCGGATTGACCTCAATGCGGGCAATGTCGCCGCCATCCCCGTCGTTCAGAGTGTAATGATCCACATTGCCGGGGATGAACATGGCATCGCCGACTTTGACCGGATAGGCCACGCCATCGCAGAACAGCGTCCCGGAGCCGGCGATGATGAAAACCTCGTGTTCCCAGGGGTGGATGTGGTGGCTGCTGGTTTCTCCCGGCGGAATGTGGGAATAGCTGAGGGTGCAGGTCGGCGGGTTATCCTCCAAGTTGACCAGGCGCGCCGCCGGGCCGCCGGGGGTGAAATGCTGGCGGTAATTCCTGATAATCGGCTCCACGCGATACCTCCGAAAGTTGCGGGCCTTTGCCATACCCGGAACTGGATTTAGGGTCGGCCCGGCCCGTTTCAGACTGATGTTAAACCACCCGGCCGCTTTATTCAAGGATTCAAGGCCAATGCGGTCGGTTCGGGAGGGTCTGTTAATTTGAGGGAACGGGCCGTTTGTTGCCGTTTCTTTCAGTTGACGCTGCCAAGGGCCTGTGCTACTATCCCCCCTAAACCCGCGCCGCCGTTGCTGTCCTCGGAGAAATCTGCCATCCTTCAACAAGTTCAGGATGAGCGGATAAGGAATAAGTTCAGCACAAGCGGACAGGATGCCGTTCAGGACTAGCGGACAAGTAACCGTTCAGGACTAGCGGACAGAGACCATTTGCCGCGCCCGGCGGGATTTCAGGGTATAGGGTCAGGATGAACCTTCGTCAGCAGTTGCGCCACGCCGCCCCGGAGCGGGAAACCGCCATCACCATCGGCGTCTTTGACGGGGTGCATCGCGGCCACGCCCATCTGCTGCAACGGCTCAGCCAACGGGCCCGCCCGGCTTTGCTGCCGGCCGCCCTGACCTTTTCCAATCACCCGGTATCCGTACTGCAACCGGGGCGGACGGTATCCTTTCTGACTACCCCGGCACAGAAAGCCCGCCTGCTGGCCGACCAGGGCATTGCGCGGGTGGTTTCCCTCGAGTTCACGCCGGCCCTGGCGCAGTTGACCGCCCGGGAGTTCGTAACGCTGCTGGTGACGGAACTGCGGATGAAAGGGCTGGTCATCGGCCCGGATTTTGCCTTGGGCCGCCAGCGGGAGGGCAACGCCGCCTTTCTCCGGGAACTGGGCCGGGAACTGGGCTTTTGGGTCGAGACCTTGGAGCCGCTGCTGCTGGATGGGACGCTGGTCAAAAGCCGGGCCATCCGCCAAGCCATCACTGATGGGGAAGTGGCGGCGGCCGCCCATTTGCTGGGGCGGGACTATTCCCTGACCGGCCGGGTAGCCGCCGGCGACCGGCGCGGCCGGGAATTAGGCTTTCCCACGGCCAACCTGGATATTGCCCCGGAAATGGCCTTGCCCGGCGACGGCATTTACGCGGGATGGGCGGTAGTCGATGGCATCCGCCGCCCGGCGGCTACCAGCATCGGCGTCCGCCCTACTTTTGGCCTTACCGAAAGGCTGGTCGAGGTCTATATCCTGGATTTTGCCGGGGATTTGTACGGGCAGGAGTTGGAAGTGCGCTTTGTCGCCAAGCTCCGCAATCAGGAAACCTTTCCCAATCTGGAAAGTCTGGTGGCGCAGATAAATCGGGATGTAAGCGATACCCGGTTGACCCTGGCCGCCGCCGGAGGAAGCTATGGCCCTTAGCCCGGCGGACCTCGACCGCGTAACCCGGCGCGGCGTCAGCAACATCATCGTCCAAGAGGAGTTTGTCCGACTGCTGCAATCGGGCCAATCCCTGCGGCTCAAGATGGGCTTTGACCCCAGCCGCCCGGATATTCATTTGGGCCATGTGGTGGGCCTCCGCAAGCTGCGGCAGCTGCAAGACCTGGGGCATCAGGTCATCCTGATTGTGGGCGACTGGACGGCGCAAATCGGCGATCCCAGCGGCCGCTCCGCTACCCGTTCGATGCTGAGCCATCAGGAAGTAACGGCCAATGCCGAATCCTACCTGCGGCAGTTTTTCAAGGTGGTGGATTCGTCCCGGGCGCAAGTGGTGTGGCAAAGCGAGTGGTTCGGCAAGTTTTCTCTGGCCGATGTTATCGGATTGACCGGCCGGTTCACCGTGGCTCAATTTCTGGAACGGGATGATTTCGCCAAACGCTTTGGCGAACACCGCCCCATTGCCCTTACCGAGCTGCTTTACCCCCTGCTGCAAGCCTATGATTCCGTGGCCATCGAGGCCGATGTGGAGTTTGGCGGCACCGACCAGATGTTTAATTTGCTGGTGGGCCGGGAATTGCAAGGGATGCTGGGGCAGCGGCCGCAGCAGTGCTTTTTGATGCCGCTGCTGGTAGGCACGGACGGGGCGCAAAAGATGAGCAAAAGCCTGGATAATTATGTAAGCGTGGACGAGGCGCCGGCGGAAATGTTCGGCAAGCTGATGTCCCTGCCCGATGCGCTGATTATCCCTTATTTTGACTATCTGACCGACGCTCCGGCGGCGGAACTGGCGGCGATGGGCGCGGATATGGCGGCGGAACGGGTCAATCCGATGGAGCTGAAAAAGCGGCTGGCCGGAGAAATCACCGCCTTTTTCCACGACGCGCCGGCCGCCGCCGCCGCTCAGGAAGGATTTGAGCGGGTAGTGCAGCGGCGGGCTTTGCCGGAGGAGCTGCCGATAGTAGCGTTGTCCACTTTGACCGGCCCCCGTTGGAGCAATGCCCTGGCCGCCGCCGGCCTGGTGTCCAGCGTCGGCGAGGGCAAGCGGCTACTCAATCAGGGCGCGGTGGAAGTTTATCCCCCGGAGGGGGAATCCTATCGGTTGCGGGAGGATGCCGCCTATCAGCCGCCGCCGCCCGGCACCGCCCTGAAAGTGGGCCGCCGCCGCTTTGCATCCTTGCAGGAGTGATTATGAAATCGTACCTGCTCCTAGCGTTAATCCTGCTGCTGGCAGCCGCTTTGGCCGCTTGCAGTCAAGCGGCCACCGAGTACGCCCAGACGGAGGCGGCGGCGGTCGCCGCTATGGCCCCGGCGGCGGGGGCTGATCGGGCGTCGGAGGAGATGGTCGAAAAGGAAGTAGTCCGGGAAGTGCCGGTAGAAGCAATTAGCGCCGCGCCGGCCGGGGTGCAGGATGGGGGTATGTCGGCGGCGGTCCCTACTCCGGCCCCGATACCCGCCGCCGCCGTTGCCCCGGCCGGGGATTTTACCGTCCCCTCTTATCAGCAAATTCAGGCGGCCGTGGCGGCGCAGGATCGGATTATTGTGCGGACGGTGGGGATGACCCTGGTGGTTGCCCAGGTGTCCGCCGTGGTGGATGAAATCGGGCAGGTAGCCCGGGATTTGGGCGGTTGGGTGGTTGCCAGCGACCGCAGTTCCAGACACACCGGCTTTGTTGCCATTCGGGTGCCGGCCCAGGTGCTGGAGGAGGCGGTACGGCAGCTGCGGCAGCTGGCGGTAGAAGTGGAATCGGAATCCTCGACCAGCCAGGATGTAACGGACGAATATGTGGACAGCAATTCCCGCTTGCGGAGCCTGCGGGCTACCGAGGCGGCTTTGCTGGAATTGCTGGGGCAGAGCGCCGATGTGGAAAGCGCCTTGCTGGTGCGGGCCGAACTGTCTAAGGTGCAGACGGAAATTGAGAGCCTGCTGGGGCGCATCAAGTATCTGGAACAGACCGCCGCCTTTTCCCTGATCAATGTGGACTTGCGCCTGGCTCCCCAGCCGCTGGCCGTGGATGCCGGCGTCGACCGCACTTTCAGCGTCGGGCAGGATGGGCGGTTTCGGGCTTATTTCACCCCGCCGGCCGGCATTGAGGATTTTACTTTCACCTGGGATTTCGGCGATGGCACGGAGCCGGTCAGCGGCTATGCCTATGCGCCGACTACGCAGCCGGGTCAGAAAGTAACGGCCACGGTAAACCACTTTTATGGGGACGACCGGGACTCCCCCTATATTGTGCAATTAGAAATCCGCGGCGCCGGCCCGGCCGGGGTGGTGGAAGGGGCGGATACCCTGATGGCGACCGTTACCCGCGTGCCGACCATTGAGGTTTTTGCCGGGGAAAGCCGGGTAGTAACCGCCGGGGAATCCGTGGCCTATCGGGGTTCCTTTACCCGCCCGGAGGGGCTGCGGGATATTCAATACCAGTGGGATTTTGGCGACGGCAGCGCCCCGCGGTCCGGCATCCCGGAGCCGGGGGCAACCAACGCCATCGCCTTTCATGCCTATGCCGACCATCGCCCCCAACCTTATGATGTTACCCTCACCGTAACGGCCCAAAGCGATGCCGGCCCGGTCGAGGGATTCGGCTATTTGTCGGTGGAAGTAATCGAAGCCCAGGGATTGGTCATTGCCGGCTGGAGCGCCGGGGATACGGCGCGGACGGCGACTAGGGCTTTGTCGGTAGTAGTCCAGGGCTTGGGGACGCTGCTGATTTGGCTGGCGATTTTCAGTCCGCTCTGGCTGGGTGGCGCGGCTATTGCCTACGGCCTAATCCGTTGGCGGCGTTCCCGCCGGCGGCGCAATTCTACTAGGCCCGTTCAACCGCCGGGGCCGGCGGATCCCCCTACCGTCCTTCCCGCGTAAGGGGGGGTGACGGATTCAAACATGGATAGACAGGATGGACAGGATTTTGGGGTCTGTATAGAAAGGTTGTTGACGGCCATTACCGTCATTCCCGCGTAAGCGGGAATCCCGCGGTGGCTGGACAGGGCTGCGGCATTATACGGCAATACCGTCGTCATTCCCGCTTACTCGGGAATGACGGTCGAGAGGCGCCGGCGGTAAGGACGGTAAGATAAGATGTCAAAGATAGGCCAATGCCTTAACCTACCGGCCGCGGCCGCTTGCCGCATCCCCCTGGAAAGGAGTAGAATAGAAATATGAACCCTGAATCCGACCGGCCTTGGTGGTCTTGGGCGCCCAACTTTCCCAAGCCGGCCATCATCGCCATAGCCCTGGCCGTCGACCTGATTATCGGCGGCACCTGGTTTTATGGCATCTTTATGCGGGGGGAAGCCACTTTTAGCAATCCCAGCCCGGTAGGGGATGTCATCATCAACGCCAATCCGATGGCCAATGTGGTCACCGCCCTGGCCCTGATCCAACTCAATCTGGAGGTGATTTATATGATTCTCACCAAACGGCGCAACCTGTACGAAAAGGAACAGGCCGTGGCCAAGGCCAAAGCCGAGGCCGAAGTCCGGGCCAAAGCCGAGGGCATTGCCGAAGGCAAATCTGAAGGCATCGCTCAGGGCAAAGCCGCCGGCATCGCGCAGGGGCAGGCCGAAACCGAGGCCCGCATCCGGGAATGGTACGAAGCCCACCGCCACGACCTGACCAATGCGCCGCCGCCGCCTTTCAGCAACGGCTACCAGAACGGCGCCGGCCGCCAGCCCGATTCCTCCGACCAAGAGTAAAAGGGGCGGCGTTTCCGCCGCCCTCCCCTCGACCGTCATTCCCGCCGCCCCCTACCGTCATTCCCGCGTAAGCGGGAACCCCGCAGTGGCTGGACAAGACTGCGGCATCATAAGGCAATACCGTCGGGATTCCCGCTTACGCGGGAATGACGGTAGCAACGCCCCTTGACACCCGCCGGGATAGTTGCCATAATTGCCCCCAGCCATCCCCCACCCCCACCGCCGGAGGTTTCCCCCTTATGCCTAGCCTGGAGTTTAAGGGCAAGCAGCATATTTATGCCCATCACCTCACCGTCCCTTACCGCCCCCTGGTGGTGGATCCGGCCAAATCCCTCAATCCCACGGCCGCCGACAGCAACCTCATCATTCACGGCGACAACCTGCACGCCCTGAAAGCCCTGCTGCCGCGCTACGCCGGCCGGGTCAAGTGCATCTACATTGACCCGCCCTACAACACCGGCAACGAGGGCTGGATTTACAACGACAAGGTCAACAGCCCCCTGATGCAAGCGTGGCTGAATCAGAACCGCCCGGTGGACAACGAGGATCTGGAACGCCACGACAAGTGGCTCTGTATGCTGTGGCCCCGGCTGCATCTGCTGCGGGAACTCTTGTCCGAGGACGGCGCTATCTTTGTATCCATCGACGACAACGAACAGCATCACCTGCGGATGCTGATGGATGAAATCTTTGGCGCGGAGAATTTCATTTCCAACGTGGTCTGGCAAAAGAAATACAGTCCGCAAAATGACGCCAAGCATTTCTCTGACAACCATGATTTCATCCTTTGCTACGCCAAATCCAAATCGGATTGGCAAATCATCCCCTTGCCTCGCACCGTAAAGCAGAACGAGCGCTATGAAAATCCCGATGACGACCCGCGCGGGGCTTGGAAGTCCAGCGGCTTGGATGTAAAAACCTACGCCGCCGAGTACGATTTTCCCATCACTACCCCCTCGGGCCGGGTAGTCAATCCGCCGCTGGGCAAGTGCTGGCGGTATTCGCCCGGCCGTTTCGCGGAATTGGTCGCGGATAACCGAATCTGGTTCGGCCCGGACGGCAACAATGTCCCGAGTATCAAGCGTTTCCTTTCGGAAGTGAAGCAGGGGATTACGCCGCTGACCCTTTGGACGCATCAAGAGGTCGGCCATACGCAGAGCGCCACGCAGGAAGTCAACCGCATTGGCACGGTGTTTGCCAATCCCAAGCCGCATACGCTGGTTGACCGCATCCTGCGGGTCGCCACCGGACCCAACGACATCATCCTTGACTCCTTTGCCGGCAGCGGCACTACGGCCCACGCCGTCCTGGCCCTGAATAAGGCGGATGGCGGCAACCGCCAGTTCATCCTGGTGGAGTGCGAGGATTATGCCGACACTATTACCGCCGAGCGGGTGCGGCGGGTGATTAACGGCGTTCCTAATGCCCGGGATAAGGCCCTGCAAGCGGGCTTGGGCGGCTCTTTTGCCTACTGCACTTTGGGCGCGCCCATTGACCCGGAAAAGATGCTGACCGGCGAGGCTCTGCCATCGTGGTCGTCCTTGGCCGCCTACCTGCTGCACACCGCGGCCGGCCTATCGGTAGGCGGGGAATTGCAACCGCAGGATGCCGATGGCCGGTTTTACGAAACGGAAACCACGGCGTGGTATCTATTCTATCAGCCGGAAATTGCCTGGCTGCGGAGTTCGGCGGCGGTCTTGACCGAAGAACAGGCGTTGCGGATTCATTCCTCCGGCAAGGCCGCCTATGTATTCGCCGCCGACAAATACATCGGCCAGCGTATGTTAACCGACCTGAACATCACCTTTTGCCAGCTGCCCTATGAGTTGCACCGGCGGGGGTGGTAGCGGGACGGATTCAAACATGGATAGACAGGATATACAGGATTTTGGTATCGGATTAGAACGGTAACGGCCGCCCCCACCGTCATTCCCGCGTAAGCGGGAATCTCACGGTGGCTTGGCAGGGATGCGGCATTATACGGCAGTACCGTCGGGATTCCCGCTTACGCGGGAATGACGGTAGGGGCGGCCGGGAATGACGGTAGAGGGGGCGGTTGCCAACCCGGGCGGCATAGGGCACCGTCGGGATTCCCGCTTACGCGGGAATGACGGTTTCTAGGGGTGGTTGCCCATCTATCCGCTCATCCTGAACTTGTTGAAGGATGGGCATATTGGGGGGCGGCCGCCCCTTGCCATTCGCCCCGCCGCCGGTTACAATGGCGGCCATCCGGCGAGGAAACCGAACAGGAGGCATAGCAGTGGCGACCTTTGTTTTTGACACCCATCGGGCGGTAAAGGCTTTGGCAGCGGTGGGTTTTCCGGAAGCCCAAGCCGAGGCTCTGGTCGAAATAGCCGGCGGCGCCGTGGGGGAAAACGCCGCCACCAAAGGCGACTTGGACGCCTTGGAACAGCGGATGGAGGCCCGGCTCGTGTCCTTGGAGCAGCGCATTACCCTCCGGTTTCTGCTGATTCTCTTGCCCGGCTTGGGACTGCTCTTTGCCGCCCTGCGGTATCTGCCCGGGTAGCGGGCGGCTGCCCCGGCAACAGTCCTTCCCGCCGGCCGCCACCGTCCTTCCTGCCGACCCTACCGTCCTTCCCGCGTAAGCGGGAATCCAGAACGGCGTTGCCCTATGCCGCAACAGTCCCGGCAAGCCACCGTCGGGATTCCCGCTTACGCGGGAAGGGCGGTGATGGTTTCGTGCCAATATGCTATAATAGCCCTTGCTATGACACTCCTGGTTGCGGACTGCCAATGTGCCTTGCTGACTTTAGACGCTGTCGCTGAGCGTTTGAGCGAGGGCAGCTTTGCTTTGCTGAATTCCTTGCGGGGGTTGGCGGCGGAGCAGGGCGCGCCGGTTTATCTGGTGGGGGGGCCGGTGCGGGATTTGCTGTTGGGCGGGCCGGCGCAGGATTTGGATTTTGCGGTGGTGGGCAATGCCACGGCCCTGGCCCGGCAACTGGCTATCGAGTTGGGCGGCCGGGCGGTGGTGCATTCCCGCTTTGGCACGGCGACTCTGACCGTCGGCAAGGGGCGGGTGGATTTAGTTACCGCCCGCCGGGAAGTCTATCCCCGGCCGGGCGGCCTGCCGCAGGTTTTTCCGGGAACGATTTATGATGACCTGGCCCGGCGGGATTTCTCGGTCAACGCTATGGCCTGGCCCTTGACCGGTGATGACTCCGGCTTGCTGGCTCCCCACGGCGGGGCTGAGGATTTGAACCAGCGGCTAATCCGTATCCTGCACCCGGCTAGTTTCCTTGACGACCCGACCCGGCTGTTAAGGGCGGCGCGCTACGAGCAGCGGCTGGGGTTTTGCTTGGAACGGGATACGGAAAGCCGGTTGCGGGATGCGATAGCTCAGGGCACTCTGAATACGGTCAGCGGCGACCGGTTGCGGCATGAACTGGCGCGAATTTTTGCGGAAGTCCGGCCGGGGCCGCCGCTGATGCGGGCGGCGGAACTGGGTATCCTGGCGGCGATTCATCCGCCTTTGGAATCTGCTGATAGCCTACGGCAATGGACGGAAACCGGCCCGGCTATCGTCAAAGAAACGGGCTTGAGCAATCCAGCGGAACGGTTAACCTGGCTGGCGGCCCTGGCTTATCCCTTGTCCGAGGAGGAAGGGGCCGGGTTAATCAGCCGGCTGAATATGCCCAAATCTTGGGCGGCGGTGGTGCGGGATGCCCTTGCCTTGCGAGAACAGGAAAGGGTTATTGCCGACCGGGCTTTGCCCGCGTCCCGGCTGTGCCAAATGCTGGCGGGCCGCAGTCCGGCGGCCGTGGCGGCGGTCGTCGGGTTGACCGAATCCGCAGCGGCCGGCCGGGCTTTGCGCCGCTATCTGACCGAGTTGCGGCAGATTGTCCCGGCTTTGCGGGGGGAGGATTTGCTGGCGCTGGGGGTGCCGCCCGGCCCGCCGGTGGGGGCCGTTCTGGCGCAGCTGCTAGCCGTCCGGCAGGATGGTCAGGTAACGGACGCCGCCGGGGAAAGGCAGTGGGTGGCGCGGTGGCTGCGGGCCGGTTATCCCATAGAATCACCAGGGGGCAATCGGGATGATGGATGATTTAGACCGGGAGTCCTGCGTTATCTGCAACGGCGCGTTGGATGGCATCAATCAGACTGCCTGCCAGCTGTGCGGCGGCAAGTTTCATCGTCCCTGGAGTCCGGACAGCGAGCTGCCGCAATGCGGCCGCATCGGCAGCCATGAGGAGGCCCTGGCTATCGTCTTTCTCTGCAATGATTGCGGCGAGGGGCGGCGGCTCTAATGCCCGGTGGCCTATCCTGATGTCAAAACCCGGCTTATTCCCGAAGTTATCCCTTTAAGGAGAACGGCGGTTTATGCAGGCAGTTTATATTGCGGCTCACGGCGGCCCGGAGGCGCTGATTTATGGGGAACGGCCGGAGCCGGAACCCCAAGCCGGCGAGGTCAAGCTGAAAGTGCAGGCGGCGGCGCTGAACCGCCTGGATCTTTATACCCGGGCCGGCGGCCGGGGTCTGCGCCGGGAGTTTCCGCCGCCGCTGATTTTGGGCGGCGACTGCGCCGGGGAAGTGGTGGCGGTAGGCCCCGGAGTCGACCGCCGGCAGGTGGGCGACCGGGTGGTGGTCAATCCCCGCATCAGCTGCCAGCAGTGTCCGGCGTGTATGTCCGGGCGGGACGACCTTTGCCCTACGCCCAAGTTTATGGGCAGCGCCATTGACGGCAGCTATGCCGAGTTTGTCGCCGTTCCCGCGGTGAATGTGCATAGCATTGCCAACGAAGTTTCCTACGAAGCGGCGGCCGCCATTCCGACCACTTTTCTGCCGGTGTGGAATATGATGGTGCGGCGGGCGCGCTTGCAGCCTTGGGAAACGGCGCTAGTGCTGTCGGCCTCGGCCGGGGTTGGCACCGCCGCCATTCAGGTCGCCAAAAATGTGGTGGGGGCGCGGGTCATCGCCACCACCAGCAGCCCGGAAAAGGCGGCCAAGGCCCGGGAGTTGGGGGCGGACGAGGTTATCAACTATAAGGAGGCGGATATTGCCGAGGGGGTCAAGGCTTTGACCGGCGGGGCCGGAGTGGATGTGCTGGTGGATCACGTGGGGGCCGAGTTTTTCAGCGGAGCCTTTAATTCCCTGCGCCCGGGCGGCCGCTATACTATCTGCGGGGCCACGACCGGCCTGCGGGCCGAACTGCACCTCGGCCTGCTGTTCACCCGGCAGATTGAGATTTACGGCACTTTTATGGGCAGCAAAGAGGATATGCGGCAGATTGTCGCCATGCTGAACCGGGGCGTCATCCGCCCGGCTATTCATCAGGTATTCCCCCTGGCGGCGGCGGCGGAAGCGCATCGGGTAATGGAGGAAACCAATTTCTTTGGGAAGTTGGTGCTGCGGCCGTAGGGGGGGCGGCTATTTGAGCCAGTAGCCGGCGACAAAGGTGATGAAGCTGTAGCCCAAGTCGGCCTGCTCTACTATCACCAGCCAGATGCCCAATCCGAGGCAAACGGCGGTGATAGTTAAGCGGGCGATGACACGCGACCACTTGTCGATGTCTTCGACTTTCACCGGTTGCGGCGGGAGGCTTTCAGCACTTTGAACTGCTTGCGGCGCTTGAAACCGGCCCGAATGGCCCGGATGTCGGCAATGGTTTCCCGGATGTTGCTGCCGAAAAGGCCGCTGAGGACGCTTTTCCCGTTGAACTTGCCGGGAACCTGATCGGTTTTGCGGTCAGAAACGGCCATATTCCGAACCTCCTTGATTTTCTTGCAATCATTATAGCACATTGTCAAGGGTTTGCATACTTGACTTGCGCTATGCAGAAAAGGAATTATCTATTTCCCGGCCTGCGTTTCCTCGTAAAACAGAAATTGCCCGGCATAGCCGGCGTTGGGGCCAAAGTGCTTTTGCCCCTGAACCTGTAGCGTCCGAAGGGGAGTATTCTGCCGGCCGGAAAAGCAATGTTTGACCAAAGCCCGGCCTATGTGCCGGTCGATGGGAAAGGCTTCGGGTTTGTCTAAAGAAAACAGCAGTACGCAGTCGGCAATTTTGTCGCCGACGCCGTAGCACTGCTTCAGCAGTTTCCGGGCTTGAGCGTAATTCATCCGTGCCAAGCCATCCAAATCCAGCCGCCCGTCAACCACTTCCTTAGCCGTTTTGGATATGCTTATAGCATACCTGTTGAATCCCACCAACTTTTGGGATATTCCCTCCGGACTGGCCGCCGCCAGTTGCCCGGGTTTGGGAAAGGCGTGTACCCCCGGCGCGATGGGAGCACCGAATCGGTCGGACAAAGCCGCAACATTTTCCTCGATTCGCCGTATCGGGGACTGGGCGGACAGGATATAAGCAATCAGGCACTCCCACGGTTCCTGCCGCAAAATCCGCAACCCCCGGTGTTTCGCGACCAGTTCCGCGATTTTCCCATCCCTCTTGCTGAGGCAGTCGTAGATGGCGGTGATGTCCTCCTCCAGCCGCAGGTAATTTGTGAGGATGGCGGCTATGGCGGCGTCCGGGCCGGGTTGGCCGCGAAATTCCAATACTCCCGGGGACGGTTGGCGGACTTGGATATGCTGGCCCTGCACTACGCCGGAGAACCAGCCATCAGCGGCCTTTTGCCAGCGAAAGGCTTGGCCCATCCGCAGGGAAATTTGCAGATCCAGCGGTTGCCGAGCGTTAAAGGGCAGTAGCGCCGCGGCGTTTTCCATCCTAAAACTGCCCCATCCTTATCCCGTGAAACAGGAATTGGCCGGCGTAGCCGGCGTAGCGGCCGAAGTGTTCCTGAAACAGCTCGGTCCAGTCCGGCAGTTCCTCGACCTCCGGCGGCTCCTGGCCGGGGAAGTATTTTTCAGCCAAGGCCCGGGCCGCAAAGCGGTCAATGGGAAAAGCCTCGAACTTGTCCAGGGAAAAGAGCAGCACGGCGTCAGCGATTTGGGGAGTGACGCCGGGGTAGCGCAGCAAGCGGTTTTTGGCGTGGATGTAGGGAATATCGGCCAGGGCGTACAAATCAAGCGCGCCGCTGGCGACCGCCTGGGCGGCGTGTTGCAGGGCGGCGGCCCGTTCCGGCCCCAGATGCGCCCCGGCCAGACCCTCCGGGCCGGCTTCCAGGAGCCGCTCCGGAGTGGGAAAGGAATAGCGGGTTTCGCCGTCCAGGGTCATGGCGTTGCCCAGGGTTTCGGCCAGCCGCTCGATGGTTTGGGCGGTTTGCGCCACGCTGTTGTCGGCGGCGCAGAGGAAAGCAATCAGGCACTCCCAGGGTTCCTGCCGCAGCAGGCGCAGACCCCAGTATTCGCGCACCATCATCTCCACCCGCCAGTCGTGGCAGATTTCCTCATAAATGGCGGCTGCATCGTCCTCCAGTCGGAAGTAGTTTTGCAGGTGGAATTGGGTCATTCCCTCGGGCAGAGTGCTGCGGAACTCGACCCCTTGATTGGTCTGGCGCATTCGGATGAAGTTGCCCTGCACCACCCCGGAAAACCAGCTGTCCGGGGTATCCTTTTCCCGGGCCCAGCGGAAAGCCTGGCCGCTGAACAGGGTGAACTCCAGGTCGAAAGGTTGGCCGCGGGTATCCAGTTCCATTAGTCTAGCCTCCCGGTTTCCCGGCCGCGGCCGGGGATTCTGCCGATGATTTTTCCAGCCGCCGCCCGTGAAAGAGGTACTGCTGGGCATAGCCGGCGTAGGGGCCGAAGTAGCTTTGCGCCCAAGCCAGCAGTTCCCGGTCCGGCGGCGTCTTTTCGCCGGGGAAGTACCATTCCCCCAAGGCCCGCCGCACCCAGACATCGATGGGAAAGGCTTCCAGCTTTTCCAGGGAAAAGACGGCGATGCAGTCGGCTATCTTGCTGCCAATGCCGTAACATTCCAGCAGCCGCCCTTTGGCCGTGGCGTAGGGTAGCCGCATCAGCTCGTTCAAATCCAGGGCGCCGGATGCCACTTCCCCGGCGGCGCGGGCCACATAGGGGGCGCGAAAGCCCAAGCCCAAGCGCCGCAATTCCGCCTCGCCCATCGCCGCCAATTGCGCCGGCCCGGGAAAAGCATAGCGGCGGACGCCCGCCAGGTCAATGGGGTCGCCGCCGGCTTCGGCCATATTTTCCATTACCTGATGGATCCGCTTGATGTTGGAATTGGCCGAGCAGATGTAGGCTACCAGACATTCCCAGGGTTCCTGCCGCAGCAGCCGCAGGCCGGGATAGCGGGCGGCCATCATAGCCACCCGTTCATCCTGGCAGATTTGGGACTGAATGGTATCCAAGTCATCATCCAGCCGAAAGTAGTTTTGCAGGAGGGGGACGACCGCCGCCTCGGGCCAAGGGGCGGAATGAAACTCCAGCCGTTGGGGGGCAATCTGGCGGATCCGGATAAAGTTGCCGCGCACCACGCCGGAGTACCCGAGTTCCGCCCTTTCCCCGGATTCAGCGTCGGGATTTTCCGCGGCCGTTTCCCGCCGCCAGCGGTGGGCCTGCCCGCCCAGCAAGCTGGCTTCCAAATCTACGGGATGGTCGAGGCTCAGTTCCACGATTAACCCCGGCCGCCGCCGCGATTATCCCGGGCTACCCAGCGGCCGGCCAAGTCCCCGATGGTGGCCAGGGTGACCGGATGATAGGTGCAATCCGGGATGGATTCAAAGAAAGTCCGCCCGTAGCCGTTGTTGACGATGCGGTGATCCAACACCACGACCACGCCGCTGTCCCCTTTGTTGCGGATCAGCCGGCCCATCCCCTGGCGAAAGCGGAGGACGGCCAGCGGCACCGAGTATTCGTTAAAGGCTTTATTCCGCTCGTACAAATCGGAACGGGCGGCGATAATCGGATTGGTCGGCACTGGAAAGGGCAGGCGGGCTATCACCAGGGCTTTCAGGATGCCGGGAAAATCCACCCCCTCCCAAAAGCTGTTCGTGCCTAGCAGCACGGTGGGAATGGCGGCGGCGTGATTGGCGGCAAAGCGGCGGCCAATCTGCTGGGCGGAGCCGTCTATATTCTGGGCCAGCAGTTCAATGCCGGCTACTTTCAGGGGTTGCCGGATCCGCCGTTCCACATTGCGGAGAGCGCTGTGGGAAGTGAACAGGGCCATCGTCCGCCCGGACAGGGTTTTGCCCAAATCCACCAGGCAGCGGGCTATGTCCCGGGGGTAATCGGTATGATTGGGCGGTAAAGTATCCTCCGGGGTCAGCAGCAGGGCGGCCCGCTTGTAGTCAAAGGGCGACCCGACCTTTAACTGGGCCGATTCCGCCGCCGGCAGACCCAAGCGGCGCCGGGGAAAGTCAAAACTTTCGCCAATGGTCAGGGTGGCGCTGGTCAGTACGACGCTTTCCTTTTTGGAATACAGCCGCTCGTTCAGGATGGGGCCGACCTCCAGCGGCGCCGAATGGAAAGTTATTTCGCTCTTGCCCTGGTCGCGGCGCAGCCAATGGATGTTGGCCGCATCCTCCCGGCCGATAATGGCCGCCAACTGGCCTTTCAATTCCTCGAGGCGGCTCTGGACATTGCCGGCTTCCAGGGCCAGGCCGGCCTGCTCCTTGGCCTGGGGGATAGGGTTGTTTTCCAGAAAGTCGGTCAGGGCGGCCAAAATTTGGCCCAGGTTGTGCAAGCCCACATCCACCTTTTCCCAGGCCAGGGTCAAATCGGCCCAACTGCGGTGGCTGCGCTGTTTCGGCTGAATCCGCAAATCCTCGTCTTTTTTGCTGCGCTGGGCGTTGAAAAAGATTTCCGTAGCCACCCACAGGCTGCCCCAATTATCCCGCAGCGGCGGCAACAGGGCTTCCCCGTCGCCAATCAGCCGTTCCCCCTGCTGTCGGCGGGTGGAATCCAATCCCTCGACGGCCAGGGCCAAGCGCGTCTCCCGGGTCAAGCGGGTCAAGGCTTCGACTTCCTCATTCAGCCGTTCCGGGGCAATCTCAAAGCCGAACTCGTTGGTAGCGGCATCCTCCAGGTTATGGGCTTCGTCGATGATGACCCGCTGATAGTCCGGGATAATGCTGCCGCCGCGCATCAGGTCGGACAGCAGCAGGGCGTGATTGACCACGACGATATGGGACTGCTCGGCCCGCTCCCGGGAACTGCGGACGAAACAGGGGCCGGCGCCGTTGAGCAGGTTGGGGCAGCGGCCGCGTTCCCCGGCGGATACCTTGCTCCAGTGGCTGGCGTCCCGGCCCAGGTTCAAATCGCTGCGGTCGCCATCGGCGGTTTCAGCGTCTTGCAGCCAGACCGCCGTTTTGCTCAGCAGCCGGGCCTCCTCCGGGGTCAGATTGTCGCCGTTAGCCAGGTAATTCCAGCGGTTCAGGCACAGATAGTTGGCCCGCCCCTTGAGCAGGGCATACTTAATCGCGCCCGGCTCCACTACCCCGGCGGCTTCCAGCACGGCGCAGAGGGCGGGAATATCCTTGTTAATCAACTGCTCCTGCAAGGTGATGGTGTTGGTGGAAATGACTACCCGCTGATTGCGGGAAAGGGCATAGAGGGCCGCCGGCAGCAGATAGGCCATCGATTTGCCCACGCCGGTGCCGCCCTCCACGATCAGATGTTGCCCCTGGTAGATGGCTTGGGCTACCGCCGCCAGCATTTCCGCCTGCTGCGGCCGCTGCTCGAATTGGGGAAAGGTTTTAGCAAAGGGGCCGTCCGGGCCCATCAGGCCGGCGGCCTTGCTTTCATCCAAGTGGGCCAGGCTGCTGTCGTAGCGGCGGCGTTCCGGCTGCCCGACTTTAGTCGCCAGGCTGGATAGTTGCAGGCCGGTAGCCGCAAAAAGGGCGGGGCCGTCAGTAGCGCCATCGCCGCTTTCCAAGCCGGCCAGCAAATCGGCCACCCGCCAGTTGCTGCGGCGGGCCAGTTGCTGCACCCATGCCAGCAGGCCCGGCTCCAATGCCGCCGCCCGGCGCAGCAGCAACAGGAACAGCTGGCGGGCAGCGTCGGCATCGTCAATGGCCTGATGCGCCTTGGCGCTGGACAGCTGAAACTGGCGGATAAAGGATTGCAGGTTGTATTCCGGGTTGCGCGGCAGCAGAAAGGTCGCCAAATCCCAAGTGTCATAGCTGGGATTTGCCAGGGACAAACCCTCGACTTCCAGAAAGCTCAGGTCAAAGCGGATGTTTTGACCGATGACCGGATGGCCTTCCAGAAAGCTCTCCAGGTCGTAGCTGACCGAGGAAAAGTGGGGGGCGCGCTTAACCTGTTCCGGGCGGATGCCGGTCAAGCGTTGGATAAAATCCGGAATTTCCTTGCCCGGGTTGACAAATTTATCGAACTTGTCGATCACCCGGTCGCCCTGAAACTTGACCGCCCCCATCTGGATAATCTTATCCCCCCGGTCGGCGTGCAGCCCGGTGGTTTCCAAATCCAGGGCCACAAAAGTCCGCTCCAGGGCGGGAATTGCCGGGAATTGCCGGTCGAGGGACATAGCAGCAGACCTTTCTCAGTTAATTCCCGGCGGCCGGGCGGGATGGGCAACGGAATGGCAAATTTGACCGGATTTCCTATGCCGGGCAACGGGTTTCCGACTAGCCGGCATAGGGGCGCAACTGGCCGGCGCGCAAGCCCACCGCCGGGAAAAAGTTCCCGGAGCGCAGGGCGGTGATAAACTCCTCCTGGGAATGGATTTCATCGGGAAAGGCGGTAACATAGCGGCCCAAGCCGTGAACCGAATGGGCATCGCTACCGCCGGTGACCGGCATTCCCAGCTTGCTGGCCACGGCCATGGCAAAGGCGTTTTCCTCGTCCGCCGTGCCGCCGTTGACCACTTCCACGGCATCGGCCAGCTGAAATACCGGGTGGGCCAAGGCATCCTCCGGCAGTTGCGGCAGGGGTTCGTTGGGCAGGGCGCGGTAGAGATAGGGGCGTTCCCGCATATGCCGGCCCAGGACGCCGCGAAAGGGATGGGCGCTGACCACGAACCCGCCGGCGGCCCGAGCCGCCCGGCACAGTTCCGCCGCCTTGTGAAACCCGGATTGATACTGATCCAGCCCGAAAGCCAGGATATGCCCCAGATCGGTGTCGGCCTCCATAGCCCGCACCAGGACCACATTATGGGCGGCGGCGAACCGCGCGAACTCATGCTTGTCCCAGGGGCCGCTGTGTTCGGTCAAGCAAAGGCCGCGCAACCCCAGCCGTTCCGCCTCCAGAATCAAATCCTCCGGAGACAGGCTGCTGTCGGCGCTGCCCTTGGTGGTGTGGATGTGCAAGTCAAAAATGCGAGCCATACTGCCATTATTTTAACCGGGGATAAGGCAATAGTCAAGGACGGGGGCGTCAGTTGAAAGGGCAATTGCGCCGCCAATCGTCATTCCGGGTTCCCGGAGGTTTCCACAAGGATGTTTTCCATCATGCGGATAACCTGGGGCAAAAGTTCGGTGGCGGTGCGCCAGATTTCCCCATTGTCCATCGGCTCGAAAAAATGGGCGATTTGCCGCCGCACGGCCCGCAATCGTTCCCGGCTGTCGTCGAATTGGGGATATTGATCCCAAAAAGCTTGATTCCGTTGGGTTTTCGAGGCGGCCTCGGCCGTCAGTTCGATGAGATGGGCCAAGGCCAACTGAAAAGTCCGGTCGGTTTCCAGGTCGGCGTACTGATGCTGACCGGCCAGGGCGACGGCTTCCCGGGCGTATTTCAGGATGAGGGCCGGCGGATTTGCCGGGCTAAGCGGGGCCAGCATAAAGGCGGCGGGCTTTGCTAATCAGCGCCGGCAAATCGGCGGCGGCAATCTGCCGGGTATTCAGCAATTGCACATTCCAACCGGTGATTTCCGACAAGTTCCGCTCCAGGTCAAAGGGGCTGGCTTGGCTTTCCCCCAAGTCGGCCAGGATGTTCCATTCCGCGCCGGGTTTTTGCCGCCCGGCGGCGGCGATAGTCCAGAGTTGGGCAATGCCCTTTTGGGCGCAGAAGGCGGCGATGGCCGGCTGAAAACTTTCCGCATCCGGCGGGCGCGGCCATTTTATGTCGCCGGTGGCGGCATAGCCTTGCAACATTCGGGCTACGGCGTAGTGGGTGATGTAGCCGGGCTGTTCCGGGGCGGCTTGCCAGTCCGCATAGGAAAGGTTGGGATAAAACATTGCCGGCGCCCGGCTTTCCTCCAGCCCCAAGCTGCCGGCGGCAATATGAAGCATAGCGGCCGGGTCGCGCAACAGGCAAAGGCCGGCGTCGGAACCAGGAGCGTTGACGGCGGCCGCCACGGCCCCCAGCCCGAGGGCGGCGATGGGGCGGCAGTCGCTGTCCTCGTCCCAGAGGCGTTCCATCGCCCGCTGTACCCACCAAACCCGTTGCTTTCGGGTAGCCGCATCCATTGGTCATCTTTCCTTTCGCAGAGTGGCGCTTGCATTATACACTACCCGACCGGCAGCGGCCCCGCCCCATCCATCCCATTCCGCAAAGCATTTCCGGGAAAATCGCCGCAAGGTATTGATTATGTGCTAAACTATAGTAAAATCTACAATCGTTTCCTTGCCAATTCCGGGGGCGGGCCGCCAACGGTATCCCCCGACAGTTAAGAGGAGGGCGGGTGATTGAATGTCCTAGGTCTGCACCTTTTGCTGGAACTCAAGGAGTGTAACCCCCAGCTCCTTGACGACCTGAGCTATGTCCGCAGCGCCCTGATTCGCGCGGCCGAGGATGTGGGGGCGCACATTGTGGGCGAGTCCTTTCATCGTTTCACGCCGCAGGGGGTGACCGGCATCCTGTCCATTGCCGAGTCCCACATATCCATCCATACCTGGCCGGAGTACGGCTACGCCGCGGCGGACATCTTTACCTGCGGCGCATCCTTTCAGCCCCGGCAAGCGGCCGCCGCCCTGGTGGAGCTGTTCGAGTCCCGCGCCCCGGAAATCCAGGAGATTGAACGGGGGCGGATTTTCCAGGAGGCGGCCGTGGCCGCCGGCTCCGGCGGACGGTAAGGGCTATGGAGGAAATAGCCGGCAAGTGGCTGCTGGAGACGGTCTATCCCGACCTGGCGGTGATGCTGCGGGTGCAGCGGGCGCTTTTTTCCGGCCGAACCGAGTACCAGCACGTCGAGGTGGTGGAATCCAACCTTTACGGGCGCAGCTTGGTGCTGGACGGCAAAACCCAGTCCACCGAGCGGGACGAGCATATCTACCATCAGGCCCTGGTGCAGCCGGCAATGCTGAGCCATCCCCATCCGGCCCGGGTTTTCATCGGCGGCGGCGGCGAGGGCGGCACTTTGCGGGAAGTCCTGGCCCATCCCGCCGTGCAGCAGGTAACGATGCTGGACCTGGATGCGGAAGTGGTGCGGCTGTGCCGGCAGTATCTGCCGCAGCATCATCAGGGCAGTTTTGACGACCCCCGCCTGACCCTGTTGCATCAGGATGCCCGCGCCTACCTGGCGGCTACCGAGGAACGGTACGATGTGATGGTAATGGACTTGGTGGATCCCATGGAGGGCGGCCCGGCTTATCTGCTCTACACCGAGGAATACTATCGCATTGCCCAAGCGCGGCTGAATCCCGGCGGCATCCTGGTGACCCAATCCGGGCCGGCCGGCCTGCTCAGTCATCAGGAATGTTTTACCACCATTCAGCGCACCCTGGCCCAAGTCTTTGCCCACAGCCGCCCTTACCAGGCGCACATCCCGGCCTTTCAGACCTTGTGGGGCTTTACCCTGGCCGCGGATACCGAACTGCCGGCCTTGACCGCCGCCCAGGTGGACGAGCTGCTGCAAGCGCGGCTGGGCCGGGAATTGACCTTTTACGATGGGGAAAGCCACCTCAGTATGTTCAACCTGCCCAAGTTTCTCCGCACCAGTATGGCGGCGGAAACCCGCATCAACCGGGATGAAAGCCCGGTGTTTATGGCTTAATTTACATGGATTAGCAGGATATACAGGATTTTTTGTTTGACTGCCGGGAAAGGCTATCCGCGGAAGTCAAACCAATATCCGGTTAATCCGGTCTATCCATGTTTGAATCCGCTCCTTTCGGTTGCGCGATGAACCAGGGCGACACTTTCCGGGATCGGGTAATCCTGCTGTTGCAGGATAGTTCCATTGGCGTGGGCTATCTGACGCCGCTGCCGCGGGGCGGGCGGCTGCGGGGGGCCGGCGGCGCAGGAAATGGAGCAGGCCCTGGAGGGTTGGGCCGCCAGCCCGGGGGATCCCGGGCCCGACCCGGAGCCAGTCGGGGAACTGGTCTATGGCAACGGCTGCTTTGCCGTGGGGCCGCTATGCGGATGCCGCCGCAATTTATAGCCGTATCCTGGCGGCGGAGCCGGACAATCCGGCGGCCCGCTTTAACCTGGGCCTGTGCCGGCTGCGGCTCAAGGAACCGGCCCAAGCCGTGGCCGAATTGACCGCCGTAATGCGGCAGCAGCCGGAATTGCCGGAAGTCCACTATCAGCGCGGCAATGCCTATGATGACTTGGGGGAGACGGCGGCGGCCCTGGCTGACTACGCCGCCGCCCTTGCCCTGAACCCGGGCTATCTGCAAGCCCATTACAATCAGGGCATAACCCTGGCCCGCCTTGGCCGTCACCGGGAAGCCGTCGCCGCCTTTGACCGGGTCATTGAACTGCGCCCCACTTTATCCAATGCCTACCTGAACCGGGGGGCCTCGCTGGATGAACTGGAGCTGCACGACCGGGCTCTCAGCGATTACGCCGCCGCCCTTGACTTCAACCCGGAAAATGTGGACGCCTACTTTAACCGCGCCCGCACCCGCTACTACTTGGGCCGCCTGGCCGAAGCCATCGCCGACTATACCGAGGTGATAGCGCTGCGTCCGGAGGATGCCGAAGCCTTTAACAACCGGGGCTTGGCCTATGATGCCCTGGAGGATTATGCCAACGCGTTAGCCGATTATGACCGGGCGGTGGCTTTGTGGCCGGACTTTCCGGCCGCTCTGAACAATCGCGGGGCGGCCAGGGAAGCGATGGATGATGTGGCGGCGGCGTTAGCGGATTATCGGGCGGCTCTGAACAGCGACCGGGATTTTGCCGTGGCCTGGTACAACGCCGCCCGACTTTATGCCCGCTTGGGCGAAATCGGCCCGTGTCTGCAACATCTGGAGCGGGCGGTGGAACTGGCCCCGGCCTTTGCCGCCGACGCCGCGGAGGATGACCACCTGGCTTGGGTTCTGGAATTGCAGGAACTGAAACGGCAGCGGGGGGCGGCGAATTAACAGGGATAGACAGGATAGACAGGATTTTTATATCTGCGTAGAACGGCATTGGCCTTAAATAACCGTCAATCCCGCGTAAGCGGAAATAACTGTAGGGGCCGTCAAAACCGTTCTATACAGACACAAAAATCCTGTCTATCCTGTCTATCCATGTTAATTAGGGGGGATAGGCGTTAGCGGCTTTCCTCGGGATCGGCCACCGCCCCTTCCGCATCGACCCGCAGCCGGTCGGTTTCGATGAATAGGGGCAGCTTGGAGGAGATCAGGGTATAGGTATCCCCGGCCAGCTCGATGAAACTGCCGGTGGCTACATCCCGCACGTAGTAGGCGTTGCAAGACCCGCCGCTGTAATAAACGCCGTCCAAAGCCGGCGCTTGACGCACCACCGTGCTAGAGGCGCCTAATCGGTCCATCCGATCCGGGGCGGTCAAGGAGACGCAGATGTTGCGCGGTTTCATATCGCTGACGATATAAAACAGCGGCTCCCCGGTAAAGGCCAGGGCATAGACATACCAGGTATGCCGGCCCTCGGTTTCCCGCAGATACCAGTTGATGTCCTCCCGCACCGAGTATTCCTGCGGAATGTAAGGCGGCACCGCATCATAACCCCGTTCCGTCGCCGAGGATTGCGCCGCTTCCGACAACTCCGAGTCGTCGGGTCTTTCCTCGGCGCAAGCGACCAGCAAAACGCCGGCGGCTATCGCCAGAGCCGCCGCCAGTAGGCCCAACCGTTTGCCGCCGCGCCTTGCGGCCTTAAAGCCCATAGTTGCTAGCACCTCCCCGGTAGGTTCGAATGGGTCAGCCTTTCCGGCAGTTCCGGGGCTTGCCACTGGCCCTGCGTCCGTTCCGCCCGGGCGGCGGCGTTGTAACGATTCACAATGTCCGCCCGCCGGTGCAGCAGGCCGCGGCACTCCGTTGCTTCCCGTTCATTCAGCGCCCGGCCCGGGGTGTAGGCGGTCAACTTGGCCTCGATGCTGGCAATCTCCTCGTCCCACCGGTAGAACTGCTCGTAGGCTTGAATCCGGTACTGGCCCTGGTTGGTGATTTCCTGCTGTTCCACCACGCCCCGCACCGGGGCGATGAAGTAGCGGTAGGCAAAGCCGCCGCCCACCGCCAGTACCAACACGGCAAGGACGCCGGCTACGATAAGCAAGCGCATAGCAAAACCTCCGGGCAATATGTTCAGGCGTGGCCCGATTTTCCTATGTTAATCCCGGGTACGATCGGCGTCAAAGTCATCGTCCCAGTCGTCCTCAGCGGTTGGCGGGTTAAAGGATTCCCGGTGCGCCGCCAGCAGGGGGGCGCGGCGGCGGTGTATCAGCACATTATGGAAAATCACCAGCAGGGCCAGGGCCGACAGTTCCAGGACGAATACCCGTTCATTATGAAAATCGGGAAAGGATTGGCTGACCGCCAGCAGCACGGCAAAGCAGGCGGCGATGCCGCAGGAGGAACGAAAGGGCAAGCGGCGGGTCAGCAGCACGGCGGCGGAGCCAACGGCTATTCCCAATAGCGCCAGCACGGGGGTCAAGGCCACGGTTACGCCCACCAGCGTTACCATCCCGTCGCCGCCGCGGAAACGGGTAAAGATGGATTTCCAGTGGCCGGCTACGGCGGCTCCGCCGGCCAGGATTAAGGCATTGTCCGGGGCCTCCAGCAGGCGGGCTACGGCGATCGCCAGGGCGCCTTTGATGGCATCGGCGGCGAACACCAGGATGCCGTTGCGGCGACTGATGTTCCAGAACACATTGGCGGTGCCGGCCCGGGTGCTGCCGGTGGCAAAGATGTCAATGCCCCGGCGCCGGGCTACCAAGTGGGCAAAGGGGATGGAACCCAGGAGATAACCGACAATCATCGCCGCCAGCAGGCGGACCATTACATCCTCTGACACGCTCTTACCGTTGCATCCTTGCCTTGAGATTTGCGCCGGGCCGCCCCGGCCGGATGGTACAAATGGCCGCCGGCTACTATACCACATTCCGGGGAAAGGGAGGGTTGGCCGCTGGGGTTTTCCGGGGCTTTTAATTATCGGATTATGCCCTGGAAACCAGTTCTTGGGGAGCTTGTCCAACTACCAACCGACCTCAGCGGCAATCTTGAGTGGAACGAGGGATTTAAACGCTTTTGTGGGAAAATTTAAAGGCTCTGCACCCTTCGGCATTGTTGCAGATAAGGGTTGGTAAGGAAAAATACCGCCCCAATTGGGTGAATAACCGTCGTCGATTGTCCTGGTGCCAAAACCAGGGGCAGACGAAAAGGGATTAGCCGAGACGGTTTCTCCGGAACCGGCCCACAGGAACAGGGGCAGGATCAATGCCGTCAGCAAGATGTTTAAGCAGAGACTCTCGGGCGGCTAATCCGGGTTCTTGCTGTAGTAAAGAGGATAGCACGGGAAAGTCAAGCAAGCATCCTCTATACTGGCGAATCCCGGCCGTTGCGACAGGGAAACCAGCAATGTGGCCGGCACTATGGCATGAATATAACCGTCGGGCGCCCCCGCCTCGAAACCGGTCCAGTACACTGCGACTAAGTGGTTTGCGATGCCGTAAGGCCAGTCCGTGGTCAGCGGTACACCGTTGCTTCGTAGCCAGGCAAGCATCGGTTCGCCGCTGGCCCCGGAGGACAGGTTAATCCGCACGAAAACCTTGCGAACCTTAACCTCGGTCTGACCGGAAGCGCCCCCGACTTGGTCGGCATTGGCTTGGGCTTCCTCGGCTTCTTGGGCGTAAAGGCTGAATTCGCTCAGATTGGGGTATTTAGGCGTAGGCGCGGGCGGGGGCTCATCGATGCAGACAAAGCCATCGCCCTCTCGGAAACAGAGGGTCGGCCGGGGCGTCGGAGTAGCCGTAGGCTCCGGGCTTTCCGCGTTTTCCGTTTCTTGGGCCGCAGCTTTTTCCGGGGTTGCAACAACCGGCACGGCGGCCTTTGCCAAAACTTCCGACACCGGCGTATCCGTTGGCGTTGCCGGTTCCGGGGCGGGCGTGGTCGAGGGTTCCGGCGTAGGCGTTTCGGCAATGGCCGCAACTTCCCGCGTGGGGGTATCTTTGCTGGCGTCAAGCCCTGGGGCCGGCATATTCCCAAGTGCCGGTTTCCCTGCAAGCGTCGGCGTAGCCGTCGGCTCCTCCTCTGGCTCCTCGCTGCCGCCCTCGGCCTGCGGCGCTTCCGGCCGGGTATCCCCCTCAGTCGGGATGGGTTGGACCTCCGGGCCACAGGCCAGCATAATAGTGGCTGCCACTATCAGCAGAGTTAGGGCGGTCAGCAGCAGGGTTTGCGGCCCTTGGCGGCGGGTAGGCAGCATTGGCGGCGGCATTGTTTCCCTCCGGGCGGCGGCGGTTGCCGGGCTGGGGGCTAGGGTAGTCGGTTGGTTGGGGGGTGTCAATCGGGCCGGCAATGGAAAGGGAAACTTTCCGCTACGCCGCAAGCAAAAGGAAACGCCGCCAGCCTTTCCCCCATCCCGTCCGATTGCGCTATACTGGCCGCAACTTAATCAGGAACGGGATTTTATGACCGCTGCCAACGCTCCCTCTCCCCTGGCCGGAATGGTGGTTCTGGATTTGACCCAGATAATGGCCGGGCCGGTCTGCACCATGCTGCTGGCCGACCTGGGCGCGGAGGTAATCAAGATTGAAAAGCCGGCGGGCGGCGATGATACCCGGCGGATGGGGCCGCCGCTGGCCGAGGATTGGGCCGCCGGGTTTATGGCTCTGAACCGCAACAAGCGCAGCCTGGCCCTGAACCTGCGGGACGACCGGGGGGCAGCCGTGTTTAAGCGGCTGCTGGCCGGGGCCGATGTCGTAGTGGAAAACTTTCGCCCCGGAGTGATGGCGCGGTTGGGCCTGGATTATGAACAATTGGCGCAACTCAAGCCCAGCCTGGTTTATTGCTCCATCTCCGGTTTCGGCGGCAGCGGCCCCTACGCCCGGCGCGGCGGCTTTGACCTGGTCGCCCAGGGGATGAGCGGCCTGATGAGCATTACCGGCTTTCCCGCCAGCCCCCCGGCCAAAGTGGGCGTACCCATAACCGACATCTCCGCCGGAACCCTGGCCGCCTATGGCATCCTCTGCGCCTACATCCACGCCCTCAAAACCGGCCAGGGGCAAATAGTGGATACTTCCCTGCTGGAAGCCGGCCTTGCCTACACCATCTGGGAATCGGCCCTCTACTTTTCCTCTGGGGAAATCCCGGGGCCGCTGGGTTCGGCGCACCGGGTTTCTGCCCCCTACCAAGCCCTGCGGACGGCGGACGGCTACATCAATATCGGCGCGGCGACGCAAGGCACCTGGGAGCAGTTTTGCCGGGCGATCGGGCAGGATGCCTTGATTGAGGATGCCCGGTTTAAGGCTCCGGCCGACCGCAAGGCCCGGGAGGGGGAACTGGCGGAATTGCTGGAAGTTGCCTTGTCCCAACAGCCTACCGCCTACTGGCTGGAACGGCTGGAACAGGCCGGGGTAGTGGCCGGCCCGATTTACAATATGGAACAGGTCTATCAAGACCCGCAGGTACAAGCTCGGGAGATGGTAGTCGATTTAGAGGATCCGGAGTTGGGCCGGCTGCGCCACATCGGGATACCGGTAAAACTTTCCGCCACGCCGGGGCGGATTCGCCGCCGCGCCCCGGCCTTGGGCGAACACAGCGGGGAAGTGCTGCGGGAGGCCGGCTTTGCCGAGGGGGAAATTGCGGAATTGGCCCAGGCTAGGGTAATCCGCTTGCCCGGTTGAAATGGGAACCGTCCTTCCCGCGCAAGCGGGAATCCTGGAAAGCCGCGGCCTTTGGATTCCCGCTTGCGCGGGAAGGACGGTAGTGGAGTGCTGGGAATGACGGTAGCGGGGCGGCGGGAATGATGGGAATAGGGTTATCCGGTATATGCCATTGCCCTGAATCTACCCCCGCCGCCATTCCAGCCCGTCGGTGGCGGCCAGAAAGCGGTCAATCAAATGGCTACTGGAAAGGATGACGCTAGGGGTGAACAGGTCAGCGTCCCGGCCTTGCCGGTCGACAATGCGGCCGCCGGACTCCCGGGCCAGCAGTAGGCCGGCCGCGCTGTCCCAAGGGGAAAGGGAATGGTGAAAGTAGAGGTCCAGGCGGCCGGCGGCGGCGTAGGCTAACCCCAAAGCCGACGATCCCAGCAAGCGCATGGTCTGAAAACCGGGCCACAGGGCGCGCAGCAGATCCATCGCCGTAGCCGCTTGGCGGTCCACATAGCCCAGGTCAAAGCCCAGTACGCAGTCGGCAATTTCCTGGCGGTCGGATACGGCTATTGGCGCGCCGTTCAGGAAAGCGCCCTTACCCAATTCGGCGGAAAAGGTTTCCTCTTTAATGGGGTCAAAGGTAACGGCGCAGACCACTTCCGCCCCCCGGGCCAAGGCCACCACCACGCAGAAATGGGGGATACCCTCGGCAAAGTTGCGGGTGCCGTCAATGGGGTCAATGACCCAGGTGTAGGGCGAGCCGGTTTCAATGGGGTTGGATTCCTCGGAGAGGATACTGAATTGGGGATACTCGGCCTGCACCAGGTCCAGGATGACCTTTTCCGCCGCCAAATCCACGTCGGTAACAATGTCGGCCCGGCCCTTGAAACGGACTTCCTTGTCGGTAAGGAATCGTTCCTTAACCAGGGCACCGGCCTGCCAGGCGGCGTCCCGGCACACCGTCAAAGGCAGTTTCCCGCTTTGGGACAAAGGAATATCGGGCATTTCCGATAGGGTCATCAGTTAAGCCTCTTGGCAAGGGTTGGTGACCGGTTCCCCCGGCTTTCCGCCTTTTGCCGTCCTTCAACAAGTTCAGGATGAGCGGAAAGCCCGGCAGGTTTAGGCCGGTTCTATTTGCTTTCCGCCCTTTGCCATCCTTCAACAAGTTCAGGATGAGCGGAAAGGCCATGGCAAATTCAGGATGAGCGGAAATCACAACGGGTTCAGGCCGGCGCGGCCAAGCCCATCTTTTCCGCTTTTTTCCGCTCATCCTGAACTTGTTGAAGGACGGCGGAAAGCCCAGCGAATTCAGGCCGGCGCGGCCAAGCCATCCTTTCCGCTTTTTTCCGCTCATCCTGAACTTGTTGAAGGACGGCGGAAAGCCCAGCGAATTCAGGCCGGCGCGGCCAAGCCATCCTTTCCGCTTTTTTCCGCTCATCCTGAACTTGTTGAAGGACGGGAAAGGGCAGAAAAAGGCGGGTTCAGGCCGGCGCGGCCAAACCCATCCTTTCATAGACTTCGGCAATAGTTTGTTGGGCAATGGCCCGGGCTTGCTTGCCGCCCTCCGCCAATACCTCCCGGACAAAATCGGGGCGCTGCTCCAGTTCCCGCCGCCGTTCCCGCAGCGGCTCCAGAAAAGCGTTGACGCTGCCGGCCAAGTGGCGTTTGCAGTCCACGCAGCCCCGCCGAGCGGCGGTACATTCGCCATAAACCGAGTCAACTTCCGCCGCCGGGCTGAACAGCTGGTGCAGGGAATAGACATTGCACACTTCCGGGCGGCCTGGATCGCTGCGCCGCTGCCGCTGCGGGTCGGTAAAAGCGGTCAGCGTCCGTTTAACCGTTTCCTCCGGCGTCGCCGCCAGGTCGATGTGATTGTCCAGGGATTTGCTCATCTTGTGGCGGCCTTCCAAGCCCAGGATCAAGGGCGCCTCGGTCAGCTTGGCTTGGGGTTCGGGGAAAGTGTCGCCAAAGCGATAGTTAAAGCGGCGGACAATCTCCCGGGCCAGTTCCAGATGCGGTAGTTGATCCTGGCCCACCGGCACGGTGTCGGCTTTGTAAAGGATGATGTCGGCGGTTTGCAGCACCGGATAGCCCACCAGCCCGTAGTTGACGCTTTCCTCGGTTTCCTCCAGCTGCCGCACCTTTTCCTTGAAAGTGGGCACCCGCAGCAGCCAGCCCAGCGGCGTTACCATACTGAGCAGGGTGTGCAGGCTCATCACCTCCGGCACCTGGGACTGGACAAAGAGGATGGACTGCTCCGGGTCAATGCCGGCGGCCAGCCAGTCCAACGCCATTTCGTGGATGTGGGGGCGGATTTCCGCCACCTCGCCCGGATTTTCAATAGTGGTCAGGGCGTGGATGTCGACGATGCTGTAGATGCAGCGGTAATCCTGCTGCAAGTTGACCCAGTTTTCCAGGGCGCCCAGGTAGTTGCCCAGGTGCAGCCGCCCGGTGGGGCGCATCCCGGATAGAATGGTGCCGCGGCTGGCGGCGGAATCGGCGGCCATAGCTAATATCCCCGGCTTTTCCGGCCGGCGGCCCGGCCCGGATGGGATGGCGGTTTGCGGCAAAATGCCGGCCGCCAGTTTAGCACGGCCGGCGGCCGGGGGGCAACATAATAATTGGCGATTATCCGTCGAAAAAATGCCTTTAACTTTCCGCGATGGCCGGGCTACACTGCTTTTGTGGCGCAGGATAAGGCAAGACCGCTGGTGGGTGTGGGCGTGGTGTTGCGGCGGCAAGGCCGGGTCTTTCTTGCCCTGCGCCGGGGTTCCCACGGGGCCGCTACCTGGGCCTCGGCCGGCGGGCATTTGGAGTGGGGCGAGTCGCTGGAGGCGTGCGCCCGCCGGGAAGCCCGGGAGGAGCTGGGGGTGGAAGTGGGGCGGTTGCAATTCCTCTGTGTCGCCAACATCATCGCCTACGGCCGCCACTATGTGGACATCGAGTTTCTGGGGGACATCGGCGATCAGGAGCCGCGTCTCGTCGAGCCGGAAGCCTTTTCCCGTTGCGGCTGGTTTCCCCTGGACGCTTTGCCGCAACCCCTGTTTGCTCCCGTCCGCTACGCCCTGGACAGCCTGCGGCACGGCCGGCCTTACTATGCCGGGGATACGCTGCCGCCGGGGTAAGGGATTTGCGGGCAATCGGCCTTTAGTGACGCTGGGGGCAAGCAAGCCGGCCGCAGATCTGCTATAATATACATAACGCAATCCAATTCCCGGGCCGCCGCTCCATCAGCATAATCAGTAACGGCATAGCGGCCCGCAACCTACCGCCATCATCCATCCTTCATCCATCCAGACATTGCCGGGGTAAGAAATTGACTATTCAGCAATCGTTTCTCATCGCCGACCCGGCCGAGCCGGTCGAAACCGCCGCCGCGGAAAGGGCGGCCAATGCCGCCGCTAACGGCGCCGGCGCGGTTGCGGCCGTAGCCGACCCGGCCGCCGAATATACCGCCAAGGACATTCAGGTGCTGGAAGGACTGGAAGCCGTCCGCGTCCGGCCCGGGATGTATATCGGCAGCACCGACCAGCGCGGCCTGCACCATCTTATCTACGAAATCCTGGACAATGCCGTGGACGAGGCTATGGCCGGCTACTGCACCCGGGTCAATCTGTCCCTGGGCCGGGACGGGCTGATTACCATTGCCGACGATGGCCGGGGCATCCCGGTCGATGTTCATCCGACCACCGGCAAGTCCGGGTTGGAAACGGTGATGACCACCCTGCACGCCGGCGGGAAGTTCGGCGGCGGGGCTTACAAAGTAACCGGCGGGCTGCACGGCGTCGGCGGTTCGGTGGTCAACGGCCTGTCCGCCTATCTGAAAGCCGAAGTGCATCGCGACGGCCACATCTACCATCAGGAATACGCCCAGGGTATCCCCAGCGCCGAAGTCATCCGGGGCAAGCGCACCGCCAAGCATGGCACTACCATAGCCTTTCGCCCCGATCCGGAAATTTTTCCGGATATCGACTACGATTTCGACACCCTGACCGCCCACTTCAAGGAAATCGCCTACCTGAACAAGGGCTTGGAGCTGCGCTTTTCCAGCCCCTGGCACGAGGCCGGGCGCAAGGGGGATATTGAGCGCACCTACTACTTCGACGGTGGCATCGCCAACCTGGTCAGGAATGTCAACAAGCACCGCCGGGTGATGCAGCAGCTGCCCTTTTACTACGAAAAGACCGTCGAGGAAACCTCCGTCGAGGTGGCGATTCAGTATAACGACAGTTTTACCGAATCGGTCATTTCCTTTGCCAACTGCATCAACACCCAGGAGGGCGGCAGCCATCTGACTGGTTTCCGTTCCGCCCTGACCCGGGTTATCAACGACTACACCCGCCGGCACGGGTTCATCAAAGAGGATCAGGCCAACCTGACCGGCGAGGATGTGCGGGAGGGCTTGGCCGCGGTCATCAGCGTCAAGCTGACCAATCCCCAGTTCGAGGGGCAGACCAAGACCAAGCTGGGCAATGCCGAAGTCCGCAGCGTGGTGGACGCGGTGGTCAGCGAGGGCCTGAGCCGCTATCTGGAGGAGCATCCGGTCGAAGGCAAGCAGATTGTCGAGAAGTGCCTGACTTCCCAGCGGGCCCGGGAGGCGGCCAAGCGGGCCCGGGAACTGGTCATCCGCAAAAACGCCCTGGACGGCTCCTCTTTGCCCGGCAAGTTGGCCGACTGCGCCGAGCGGGATCCGGCCCGGTCCGAGCTGTATATCGTCGAGGGGGAATCGGCCGGCGGTTCGGCCAAGATGGGCCGCGACCGCAGCTTTCAGGCCATCCTGCCGCTGAAAGGCAAGATTCTCAATGTGGAGCGGGTCTTGCAGCAGCCGGATAAAATCCTGGGCCACGAGGAAATCCGTTCCATCATCGCCGCCGTGGGGGCCGGCGAGGGCGAGGAGTTTGACCCGGCCAAGGTCCGCTACCAGAAAATCATCATTATGACCGACGCTGATGTGGACGGCTCCCACATCCGCACCTTGGTGCTGACCTTCTTTTTCCGCCGGATGCAGGCCCTGATTGACAGCGGCTATCTTTACATTGCCCAGCCGCCGTTGTACCGCATCCAAGCCGGCCGCCGGGTGGAGTATGTCTATACCGAGGCGGAAAAAGAGCAGATGCTGTCCAAAATGGAGGGCCGGCGCAACATCCAGTTGCAGCGCTACAAGGGCTTGGGGGAGATGAACCCGGAGCAGTTGTGGGAAACCACGATGAACCCGGAAAGCCGCCAGATGCTGCGGGTGAACATTGAGGACGCCATTGAGGTGGATGATGTGTTCACCACGCTGATGGGGGAATCGGTAGCGCCGCGCAAGAGCTTTATCCAGTCCCACGCCCGCAGCGTCACCAACCTGGATATTTAAGCGGGGGCGGCGGTAGGGCAATTCCGTTTTGCGATTCAATGATCAAGGTATATAATCTTATATGCCTTGATTCGGGAAAGGCGGTAAAAGCGGTTGAAATTGCGGTGGGTAAAGCAGTGGCTACAGGCGGAAGGGTTTGCCGGCGTTCCGCGCTGGTACTTCCTGATGGCCTTGCCAATTTTCTACGCCGCTGTCCTCATAGCGGCGTACTGGAAATGGGACGCCAGCCTGCCCCTTGCCGTCAACTTGGAAAAGGTAGCGGCCCTGTCGGGCGGCGGATTGTTTCCGTGGTTGCTGGCATTCACACACTTGCACGTGGAGGCGCTGCACATGATTTTCTCCATGAGTATCAATCGGCGCGAGGCGCAGCGGGCGGCGGAAGCGGAGGAGCGGGCCGAAGCGGAACGGGAACGGGCCGTGGAACGGGAACGGGCGGTAGAGGAACGGGAGCGGACCGTAGCAGAACGGGAACGAGCCGTAGCGGAACGGGAGCGGGCCGAATTGCGCGCGTGGTTCCAACGGAACGAAGCCCGCTTGCCAAAGGACTTCGAGCCGCCGCCGGGGATTGACCGGAACGGTGCTGACAACGGCGCGGAGTAACGGCAAAGCAGGCGGCATTGTCGTCCGAGCAAGGGCGGCCGTTGAAACCATTGCCGACATCTTTTGCGCCGAGGGAAAAAATCCCGCGCGCAACGGTTGGCAATCGCCATCGCTTGGCGCTATAATGGGCTAAACACTTCCCGCCGGGATACCCAAAGCCCGCCGGTCGGGTTAGACAAAGGAGAGGAATTCCTTGCCCGCTAAGAAGGCTACCCGCCAATCGGTCAAACGCTACCGCCGCAATCAGAGCATCCGCCGCACCACCCGCACCGCCGTTACCGCCGCCCGCCGGGCCGTCAGCGCCGGGGAGGCCGCCGCCGCCGAGCCGTCCGTCCGCCAGGCCATCAGCGTCCTGGACAAGGCGGTCAAGAAGGGGATTTTGCATAAGAACAACGCCTCCCGCCGCAAGTCCCGCCTGGCCGCCCGCCTGAACCAGCTGGAGAACGGAACCGCGGTTCAGTAACCCGCCCCGGGGCAACCGCCCTTGGCCGGGTTCCGGTAGCTTTCCGCTCATCCTGAACTTGTTGAAGGATGAAACGGACAAAAGCGCCCGGAACCCTTTGCTGAAGTTGCGCCGTCCTGGCCGCCCCAGGCAAATCCGCAATTGACCGGGAACTATACCCCCTTTCCCGGCGGGATTTGCCCGGCCCGGCTCCGGCCGGGCAATTTTTTTGGATTTCCGATTTGATGACGCCGCCCGGTTGACAACCCGTCTGGCCTTTGTTACTTTGGTAAGAACATAAGTTTGACAGGTGAGGTTATGCTTGCGAATCGGAAAATGCCGCCCCGCCGGCGGCGGATCCTGGAGTTCATCCAGACCTTTATCGAGGACCGTGGCCTGCCCCCGACGGTGCGGGACATTCAGAAAGCCTGCGAAATCAGCTCCACCTCGGTGGTGGACTACAACCTGCGGATTCTGGACCGGGACGGCTACCTGAACCGCCGGCCGGATGTGGCCCGGGGCATTGAGCTGCTGGACGAAAGCGGCAATCCCCGCGGCCCAGTGCCTAAGGTGCAGATTGTAGGCCGCATCGCCGCCGGGTCGCCGCTGCCGGCCTTTTCCGCCGAGGGCAGCGCGTCCGGGGAGGAGTTCGACACCATCGAAATTGCCCCGGAACTGTCCCGCCGCTATGGCCGGCTCTTTGGCTTGGAAGTGCAGGGGCAGTCGATGATCGACTCCTTTATTGATGATGGCGATGTGGTCATCATCCAGCCGGCCCAGCAAGCCGACAGCGGCGAAACGGTAGTGGCCTGGCTGAAAGCGGAGGAGGAGGCTACCCTCAAGAAGTTCTATCCGGAGGGCGGCCTGGTGCGGCTTCAGCCGGCCAACAGCCAGATGGCGCCCATCTACAGCGCCGCCGACAATGTGGAAGTGCGCGGCCGGGTGGTGCAGGTCATCCGCAAGCTAGGGTAAGCATCCGGAAGCCGTTGCTTTGGCCCGGTTGCCTCTGCTGCCCCTGGCTGCCGGCGGTTTCCGCTCCTCCTGAACGGGTTGAGGGAGGAGCGGAAACGGCCGGTTGCAGTGGAATCCGGCAAGGAGCGGAAATCCTTACCGTCGCCCGTTGACCAAGGCTCCGTAGGTGGCTACCAGGAAAGGGACGCAATAGGTCAAGGGTATTTTCCAGTAGAGGGCATTGTCCCACTGCCCCAACATCAGCCCATCGCCCTGGTTCAGCAAGGTCAGGATGGTGCCGACCACCAAGGCGGCTAGCGCCGAGCGTTTCAGCATGGGCCGGTGCAGCAGGGCGCAGAATCCGCACTTGATCGTTTCCAGCGGCGGCCGGCCCGGGGCGGCGGCCCGGCCGCGAAAGGCAAAAGCTCGGCGGCCGCGCAAATCCTTGCGGCAGCGTTGGCAAGCGGCGGGCGATGCAGGGCTTTCCACGGCAAAGCCTCAACAGATAGGGAATGAACCGGCGGAAGGGCGGCGGCGTTGACCGGCCGGTTTATGCGGGATACCGACAAACGGAGGGCCAGGTTGCCGGCCGCGCCGGCGGGGATGGACTTGCCGGTCTGCCGGGCCTTTGACGCGGCCTTGCGCGCCGGGCGGCCCGGCGGGCCAACGGCAAGTTTCTTTCGTATTATGTAATATACAAAGGCATTAGGTTTTGTCAAGGAAAAATAGGCCGGGCAAGGGCCTTCTAACCGGTCAGGGCTTTCGGCAAGCAATCGCCGGCCCACTGCTCCCTAAGCATTGCCCCCGCCGTCGGCCCGGCCTTTTCCGGCTATTCCATGCCTTGGTAATCTTAAAAATTGGATACAATTGCCCTATGCAACGGTTGACAAAAGCGGAATCTCTTATTTAACATAATTGCGAGCAAGGACGAGTTCCCCCGGAACCGCCAAATCTTTCGCAAAGGAGCAGAACGCCAGATTATGAAGCTCGAAGAGATTACGGCCTTCAATATGAAAACCCGTCAGCAGACGGCCATCATCGACCCCAAACTGGTGACCCACAACAACGGCACCAAAGCGATAACCGGCATCGCCGCCGATGACGGCGTCACCAAGGTGCATAAGTTCATCTCCAAAGCCGCCGCCGCCGAACTAGAGCCGCAGCTGCAGTAGCCGCCCGCCGGCCCAGCGCAGCTCACGACCCATGGCCGGATTCGACCGCCACTGACCCCGCGGTCGAATCCCGCCCCGGTTTCCCCCTCCCCATTTCCCAATGGCTTGCCCGGAGCCGGTCATCCAGGGCCAAGCCTCAGTCCGCCATCCCATAACCGTTCCCGACGCAGCCGCAGCCCAGCAGTCCCACCCCATCCCGACCAGTACGCCCCGTTACCAGGGCGAAACGGGGATTGGGGCGGCTGTTGACCGGGCCGGCCGGGCCGGAAAAGAGGGGTTAGGAATTGTCCGCGTCGGCGGCGTAGGGCGAGGGAGAACTCAGTTGGAAAACTTTGACCGGCTGCCAGGAATTGGCCGGGCGGTCGTAGCGCACCAGAGCCAGAAAGCGGCCATCCGGGGCATAGGCGCGAAACTGCTCCAGATAGCCGGCCGCCAAATCGACTCGGCCCAGGGTGGCCGGCTGCCCATTCCGCAGCTGCCGCTCACCGTGGGGACTGACCCGCACGGCTTGCAGATTCCGCAAGGCCCGATCAACGGGATACAGATGGGACTGCCAGCCGCCGGGGGTAGCGGCGTTGGCTGTCTCCAGAGCTTCCAGAGTAATGCCCTCGGCGGCGGCAAAGCCGCCGCAGTATTCCCGGGTCAAGTCGGTTACATAGCCGCCGACGCCCAGGGCCGCCCCCAAGTCGTGGGCCAGGGAGCGCATATACACCCCCCGTCCGCACTCCACTTCCAAAGTCAGCAACGGCAGAGCAAAATCCGCCAGTTGGATGTCGAAAATGTCCACCGGGCGGGCTTTCCGTTCTACCTCGACCCCGGCCCGGGCCAGTTTATAGAGCCGCTGGCCCTGCACCTTGACCGCGCTATACATCGGCGGGGTCTGCTCAATGGCCCCGATAAAAGGGGCCAGGGCCGTCTGCACAATGTTGGGGGTCAGCCCGGCCGGGTTGCCGGTTTCGGTTATCGCGCCCTCGGCGTCATAGGTGGTGCTGACCGCGCCCAAGCGCATTATCATCCGGTAGCGTTTCACCCCGTCCACCACATAGTCCATCAGGCGGGTGGCCTGGCCGAAACAGATCGGCAGCACGCCCTGGGCCAGGGGATCCATCGTCCCGCAGTGACCGACTTTCTCGCCGGGGCCGGCCAGACGCTTAATCCGCCGCAGGGCGTCCATGGAAGTCATTCCCACCGGCTTGTAGAAATTCATAAAGCCGTTGAGGGACGGGACGGCGTTTTTTCGTTGGCGCGGCATAGCGATTAACCGCCGGAGGGAAAGGATAGGGGGCCGTTATAGGGGGACGATTCCCGGCGGCCGTCCGACAAGAGCGGCGGGGCCGGCGGGTTGGGTTCGCCTTGCAGCTGATTCATCAGCCGCAACACCGCATCGGCACTTTCCAGGGAATCGTCCAGGGAGAATTTCAGGAAAGGGACATAGCGCAGTTTGAGGCGGTCGCGCAGTTCCCGACGCAGAAAGGCCGCCGCCGACTGAATGCCATCCAGGGCGCTTTCCTGGGTTTCCCGGTCACCCAGGACGCTGACCAGCACCCGGGCGCTCCGCAGGTCGTTGGCGGTCTGCACCTGGGTAATGCTGATGACGCCGCCGAGCCGGGGGTCTTTAATTTCCCGGGCCAGCAGCTGGCTGATTTCCTGGCGCAACAGGCCGTTAATGCGGTCAACCCGGCGGGACATTGGCAATACTCCCGGATGGGATGGGATTCAAGGATACCGATGGCCCAACCCGTCCTTGCAACAAGTTCAGGATGAGCGGATGCAACCGGGTTGGCAACGAATACCGATTATCCCGCCCGTCCTTCAACAAGTTCAGGATGAGCGGTTGCAACCAGGTTGGCAATGGATACCGATGGATTGACCGGCCCTAGCGTTGCCGCCGTTCCTGGCGGTGGGCTTGCAGGATGTCGCCAATCTCAAAATCGTTAAAGCCCTCCAGGATGATGCCGCAGTCCATGCCGTTGGTTACTTCGTTGACTTCATCCCGGAAATGGCGCAGGCTGCCGATAACGGTTTCGTGCAGGGCCGTATCCTCGCGCCGCACCCGGATACTGATGCCCCGGGGGATACGGCCCTCGATAACCCGGCAGCCGGCGATTTTCACATTGCGGCGTCCGGGGAAAATCTCCCGCACTTCGGCCTGGCCGACGATGATTTCGGTGTAGGAAGGCTCCAACATCCCGTGCAGGGCCTGCTCAATATCCTCAATCATCTGGTAGATAATGTTGTAATGGCGGATTTCCACGCCCATCCGCTCGGCGACCCGTTCCACGCCCAAGGCATTGCCCACAGCAAAGCCGACGATGATGGCGTTGGAGGCGCTGGCCAGCAGCACATCGGATTCGGTAACATTGCCGCTGCCGGCGTGGAGAATCCGCACCCGGGCCTCGGCGTCAGTCAGCCGTTCCAGGGACTGGCGCACTGCCTCGACGCTGCCCTGCACATCGGCTTTCAGCACCAGGTTAAGCTCTTTAATATCCCCGGCGTCAATCTGCTTGACCACTTCCTCCAGGGTCAGGGCGCGGGATTGGGATTGCTGGGTGGCTTTGAGCCGTTCCCGGTCGGTGGCGGTGGAACGGGCCAGGCGCTCGTTGGGAAAGACCGCCATCAAATCCCCGGCTTCGGGCAGGGAACCGAACCCCAGCACTTCGGCCGGCGCGCCCGGCTCCACTTCCTTGACCACCCGGCCGCGATCGTTGGACAGGGCTTTGACCCGGCCCCAAGCCGTGCCGGCCACGATGTAGTCCCCCACGGTGAGGGTGCCGCTTTGCACCAGCACGGTGGCCGTGGAGCCGCGCTTGCGATCCAACTTGGCCTCGATGATGACGCCGTTGGCCGGCCGGGCCGGATTGGCCTTGAGTTCGGAGACTTCGGCCACGACCAGCAGGTTTGCCAGCAGGTCGTCGATGCCGTCGCCGGTGCGGGCGGAAACCGGAACGGAAATTATGTCGCCGCCCCAATCCTCGACCAGCAGATTGCGCTGGCTGAGCTGCCGCTTGACCCGTTCCGGGTCGGCTCCGGGCAAATCCATTTTGTTGATGGCAACTACAATCGGAACCTCGGCGGCCTTGGCGTGGTCGATGGCTTCCTCGGTCTGCGGCATAATGCCGTCATCGGCGGCCACCACCAGGACGGCGATGTCCGTAACCCGCGCGCCGCGGGAGCGGATGGCGGTAAAGGCTTCGTGGCCGGGGGTGTCCAGAAAGGTGATTTTGTTGCCCTGATAGTCCACCTGGTAAGCGCCGATGTGCTGGGTAATGCCGCCGATTTCCCGGTCGGCCACATGGGCGTTGCGGATGGTGTCCAGCAGGCTGGTTTTGCCGTGATCGACATGGCCCAGGATGGTCACTACCGGCGGGCGGGGGTCGAGGTCGGCGGCGGCTTCCGGTCCGCGGCTGCCAACCAGAGCGCCCTTTTCCGCTACCGGCTCGGCCACCCGGGTGCGGATGCCATAGGCGGCCGTAACCAGGGCGGCCACTTCGTGGTCGATAACCTGGTTCATGGACACCATAATCCCGTTTCGCATCAACTGCTTGATGACATCCACCGGACTCTGGTTAATCAGTTCCGACAGGTACTTGACCGTCAGGGTTTGCGGCAGCACCAGGGTGCGGGAAGGGCCGCTGCGGCGGCCTTCTCTGGTAGTGGTCATTCTACTGCTCCAATAGGGTGGGGCCGGCGACCTGTTCCCGGTAGTAGTCCAGCAGGAGTTGCCGTTCCCGGCCGGGGATGGCGGTTTTGAGGCTGCGTTCCAGGCCGCCGCGGCGGACGCCGCGCTCCCAGCAGGCGGCGGCGGCGCAGAGATAGGCACCCCGGCCATTGGCCTTGCCGGTGGCATCGGCCTGCACTGCGCCCTCCGTAGTGCGGACAATGCGGGTCAAAGACCGCTTGGCGGTCCGCTGCCCGCAGGCGACGCACTTGCGTTCCGGGATATGCCGGGTTTTAGGCAAAGTTTTGTCCTCCCCGGGAAAATAGCCGCTACTAACGGCCGCCGCGATTGCTCCGGCCGCCGGCCCCGCCGGCGCTGCGCCGGGAACGCCGGCCGCCCCGGGAGCCGCCGCGATACTCGCCCACCAGATCCTCGGCAAAGCGGATTTTCCCGGCATCGGGAGTCAGCACGGGCATTTCGGGCAACTCCGGGAAAAAGCCTTCCTCCTCCTCGGCTTCCTCCAGGCCATCGTCCAGGGTATCCAGGGTAAAGGTTTCCAGTTCGTCCACGCTGAGGGTGGCGGTTTCCTCGGCTTGGGCCGCCTGCTTTTCCGCTTCCTCCTGCATCATGGCTTCCAGCAGGGCCGTCTCGTCCAGGTCTTTCAGTTCGGGCAGGGCGGCGGCGGCGTCCGCCGCCGGCGCGGATACGGTTGCCGCAGTAGCGGCCGGGGCCGTTTCCGGCGGGAGGGCGGCGGCGGTTTCGGCAACGGCGGCGGCCGGTTCCACTTCCGCAGTTGCCGCGGCCGGCGCGGCCGGGAGGGGGACGCCCAGGGATTCCCGGGCCGTTTGCCGCCGCTGCTCGGCCTGTTCCTTGCGACGGGTTTCCTTGATTTCCTCCCACTCGGCCAGGCCCTTGATGTCCAGCCGCCAGCTGACCAGCCGGGCGGCCAGCCGGGCGTTCTGCCCCTCCTTGCCGATAGCCAGGGAAAGCTGGCGGTCGGGAACGACCACAATGGCGGTCTTTTCCTCCGGATCCAGTTCCACATGAACCACTTCGGAGGGACTGATGGCCTTGGCGATGAAACCCTTGGGGTCGGGTTCCCAAGGCACTACATCAATCTTTTCCCCCTGGAGTTCGTTGACGATGCTCTGGATGCGGTTGCCGCGCAGGCCGATGCAGGCCCCCACCGGGTCAATGCCCTCCTGGGTAGCGTGGACCGCTACCTTGCTGCGAAAGCCGGCGTCCCGGGAGATGGATTTGATTTCCACGGTGCCGTTATAGACTTCCGGCACTTCAATTTCAAAGAGGCGTTTCAGCATATCCCGGTCGCTGCGGGAGACCAGGATTTCCGGGCCTTTGGCCCCGTTCCGCACATCCAGCACATAGACCTTGATGCGCTGCCCCTTCTTGTAGCGCTCGGTCGGCACCTGCTCCTCCGGGGCCATAATGGCCTGGGCCCGGCCCAAGTCCAGGTTCACGGTGCGGTTGGATTCCATCTGTTCCACCACGCCGGTGATGATGTCGCCCCGGTGCTGGAGGAATTCCTCGTAGAGGAGTTCCCGTTCCGCTTCCCGCAGGCGCTGCAGGACTACCTGCTTGGTGGTCTGGGCGGCGATGCGGCTGGGGACATAGGGAATAGCCCCCTCCGGGGCTACCTCATCGCCGATGTCGGCGTCTTTATTGACCCGGCGGGCCGCTTGGAGGGTAATTTCCCGGCTGGCGTCTTCGACTTCGGCGACGACGGTTTTCAGGGCGAAAACGCTCACATCCCCGGTGTTGGGGTTGAGGGATACGCGGATGTTCTGGCCGGCGGCCGGGTTATCCTTGCGGAAAGCCGAGGCCAGGGCCACCTCAACGGCGCTTAACACCTGCTCCCGGGGCAGGTGCCGTTCCGCGGCCATTTGGGTCAACGCTATCAAGAAATCGCTTTTCACTGCTTGGCCCTCCCCGGATTAAAGCTGTCGGCTCCGCCGGCCGGCGGACGCCCCGGTATCCCTTATCGTTGCTACGCCCGCCGACCGCCGGCGGTTTCCGCCCCTTGCCCCCGGTCAAGCCAGGGGGCAACAAATCCGCGCCCGGAATCAATGCTTCTAATCAGTATAACATTGCCCGGAGACACTTTCAAGGTTATAACTGTTAGCGGATTGAGGGAATCCGACATCAATTATCGATTCGTCCTAGGCAATAGCGGCCACCGGATTAACCGCTACCGTCATTCCCGGACTAGCCGCTACCGTCATTCCCGGACTGACTTCCATCGTCTTTCCCGCCGCCCCTACCGTCATTCCCGCGTAAGCGGGAATCCCGAACGGTACTGAAAAGACCTGACCTTTGCCATCCAACCGCCGCCGGATTCCCGCTTACGCGGGAATGACGGTAGGATAGCCGCCGGAATGACGGTAAAGGGCAGCAACCAGAATGACGGTTTAATGCGCGATATATCGGTTAATCGTCCCCCATTCCGGCAAAAAGCCCGCCATTTAACGGGGGCGGGCTTTCCTACATTCCGGTTGCGCTTGGCCGGGTTTTACCACCAGATTTTGCCTTGGGCTTCCTGTTCCAGCTGTTCGTAGTCTTTAGTCCACAGGCTGGTGCTGAGGTATTTCCAGCCGCCATCGGCCAGCAGGCAGACGATATTGCCCTGGTCCATCCTTTCCGCCTGCCGCATTGCCCCATAAACCACCGAGCCGGAGGAAATGCCGGCGAATACGCCCTCCCGGTGGAGCAGTTCCTTGGTGGTGCGAAAGGCGGGCAGGCTGCCCACCAGCAGGCGGGCATCCAGCATATTCAGATCCAGGATGGGCGGCACATAGCCATCCTCGAGGCGGCGCAGGCCGGAAATAAAGTCGTCCGGCTCCGGGGCCACGGCGACGATTTTCACCCCCGGATTATGTTCTTTCAGGCGGCGGCCGACGCCCATCAGGGTGCCGCCGGTGCCTAACCCGGCCACAAACATATCGACTTCCGGCACGGCATCGATAATTTCCTGGCCGGTCGTTTCATAATGGGCGTCCGGATTACCGCGATTGCCGTACTGATACATCATCAGGTAGTCGTGGGGACGCTTTTCCGCCAAATCCTGGGCCACCTCGATCGCGCCGTTGCTGCCCTTTTCCCCGTCGGAAAAGAGGATGTCTGCGCCATAGGCATAGAGCAGCTGGCTGCGTTCGGCGCTGACATTTTCCGGCATCACCACCGAAACCCGGTAGCCCTTGAGCCGGCCAATCATCGCCAGGGCGATGCCGGTGTTGCCGCTGGTGGGTTCCAGCAGGGTGCGCTGGGGGGAAATTTCCCCGGCCGCCTCGGCCCGCTCGATCATTTTCAGGGCAATGCGGTCTTTGACGCTGCCGGTGGGGTTCTGGCCCTCGAGCTTGGCGTAAATTTTTACGCCGGCCCGGGGGCTGAGGCTTTGCAGCTCAATGACCGGGGTGTTGCCAATGGTGGACAGGATGCCTTTGTAGGCCCGCTGAGTAAGCATAATTCCTTTCCGGGTTGCCGCTTGCCAATCCGGGATGATGGGCCGGGGCCGGCCTGCTGCCGGCCCAGCCGCCGTTAGGGGGCCGCCATTCCCGCCGGTTCCGGGGCGGCCAGACCGCAAAAGATTTCGTAGTCGATCAACCGGGTTACCGTGGGATTGTCGCCGCACAGGGGGCAAGCCGGATTCCGCTTTAGCTTGACTTCCCGGAAACTCATACTCAGGGCGTCAATCAGCAGCAGGCGGGAGGTCAGGCTTTCGCCAATGCCCAGGAAATGCTTGAGGGCTTCGGTGGCCTGGATGCTGCCGACCAAGCCGGTCAGCGCCCCCAGGACGCCGGCCTCGGCGCAGTTAGGCACCATTCCCGGCGGCGGCGGCGAGGGGAACAGGCAGCGATAGCAGCCCTGGCCCGGCAGAAAGACGGTGGCCTGCCCGTCGAAAATCAGGATGCTGCCATCGACCAGCGGTTTGTTCAGCAGATAGCAGGCGTCGTTGACCAGGTAGCGGGTGGCAAAGTTGTCGGCCCCGTTAATCACCAGGTCGTACTGGTTGATAATTTCCAGGGCGTTGTCCGATTCCAGGCGGACTTCGTGGGGGACGACGGTCACATCCGGGTTGTAGGCGTGGATGTTGTCGATGGCCGACTGGAGTTTGGGGCGGCCAATGTCGTCGGAGTGATGCAGGATTTGGCGCTGGAGGTTGGAAATCTCCACCACATCAAAATCCACGATGCCCACGGTGCCAACGCCGGCCAGGGCCAGGTAGATGGCCGAGGGAGAGCCGAGGCCGCCGGCGCCGACAATCAGGGCTTTGGCCTGCATCAGCTTGCGCTGGCCGGCGCTGCCCACATCGCCCATAATGATGTGGCGGCTGTAGCGTTTCACCTGCTCCGGCGTCAAGGCCAGGGGCTGCGGGGGGGCAGTGGTCATAGCGTCTATCCTCCTGAGGGATGGTTGGGACTGGGATTCCGGGCATACATAAAGCCTGCGCCCCTTGCGGGCGGCCCTATAACAGGCGGGCGCAGGCTTGGCTTTCCGACAGGATAATGCGCGCCGGCCCTATGTAGCGGGACAGGCGCAACAGATGTCGTTAGGTTGAAACTTGGCCGGATTCATCAGCCCTTTCAGTTTAGCCGTGACAAAGGGGATTGTCAAGCAAAAGATTCGGCGGGGCTTGCCTTGCCGGGCAAGGCGGGATTTAGGCAAATTACCCCCGCAGCGCGCCTTGTTCCGACAGGTAACGCTGGCGCTGGGCCAGATGGGCCAAGGTAATGTCGCTCAGGGCTTTCTGGATGGATTCCTCGACGGACTTCCAGATTTCCTGTTGGGCGCAGCAGTCGGCAAAGACGCAGTCCGTGGGGACGGTAAGGCAATCCAGCGGCGAGCTGTTGCCCTCCAGAATGGTCAATACCATACTGAGGTTGATAGACTCCGGAGCCATAGCCAGCTGATGCCCGCCCTGCGGCCCCCGGCGGCTGCTTACCAAGCCGCAGCGGTTCAGGGTCGTCATCAACTGTTCCAGATAGGACTCCGGGATGCATTGGCGGGCGGCGATGGCCGCGGTCGGCACGGCGCTTTCGTCATAGCGCATTGCCAGTTCCACCAAAGCCCGGACTCCGTAGTCCACCCGCATCGGTATTCGCATCAGGCCCCCTCCCGGCCGGTACGGCATTGGCAATTATAGCGCTAACCGCCGCCGATTTCCAATCCCCGGCTTTGTGGTAAAATCCGGGTCAACCTCAGCAGGACGGAGCGTCAATGTTCACCGGATTGATGGTGGGCCTGGGCATTATCGTGGCCTGTGCGCTGATACCCATTGCCCATTTTGTGCTGATTCCGGCCAGTCCCTTTATTGCCGGCTATTGGGGCATATCCTTTGCGCCCAATCCGGGGCGGCACTATGCGCTGCACGGGCTGATTTACGGCGCCCTGCTGGGTCTGCTGGTCGGCGTGGTGGGCGTGGTGGTCGCTTTTCTGGTCATTGCCTTGTGGGGGGATGACTCCCGGGTGCGGGTATTGGCCTGGATTGTCGCCGGGGTGTTCACCCTTTACACCGGCAGCATGGCGACGATGGGCGCAATGTACGCCGCTTTGCGGGAACAGGACAAGGCCAAGCAAGCGGCGGCGGCCGCCGCGGAAGCCGGAGGTTGCTGACTCTTGGGCAATCATCCCTGGGCCGCCCTGCTGCTGGATTTGGACGGTACGCTGATGGCTACCGACACGGTATCGCCGCGGGTTGACCGGGCAGTGCGGCGGGTGGACGCAATTATCCCGGTGGCTCTGGCCAGCGGCCGCCGTGCGGCGGATGTTATCCGTTACGCCCGCTCGTTGGGATTGACCGCGCCGCAAATCAGCAATGGCGGGGCTACCTTGCTCGATCCGGCCGAGGGGCAAATCCTCTGGAATCGGGCGATGCCGCCGCCACGGGCCCGGGAAATAATTGACCATCTGGCGGCGGATTCGGTCAACTTTATTGCCACCCATCCGGCCGGAGACGCCGAATCCGTTGCCGATATTGCCCATTGGGATTTGACCCGCATATCGGCTATGGACATTCCCGAATCGGCGGCGGATAGAATGGCGGCCGCCTTTGCCGATTGCCCTGACTTGAATGTAGTCAAGGTTTATCTGCACTACAACGGTTGGTGGGCGGTGGATTTTACCGCCGCCGGGGTGGATAAGGGCAGGGCGGCTAGGGAATTGGCCCGGCGATTGGGGGTAGCGCCGCAGCGGTTTATCGCCGCCGGAGACAGCTACAACGATTTGCCGCTGCTGGCCACGGCCGGCCGCCGCATCGCTATGGCCGCCGCGCCCCCGGAGTTGCGGGAATTGGCCCACTATATTGCCCCGCCGGTGGAACAGGATGGGCTGGCGGTGGCGATTGAGGAATGGGTTTTGCCGCAGTTGTTGGGCTGTTGAAAGAAACCGGATTAGGAGTATCTGAGGAGGGCAAGGAAATGAGTCCACGCAGCCGGGCCGCGCCGGCGGCCAGCCGGCATTCCGTATCCGAAAATGTGATGATACCCATGCGGGACGGGACGCTGCTGGCGGCGGATATTCACCAGCCGCGGGGGGAAAGCGGGCCGCTGCCAGTCTTGCTGCAACGGACGCCCTACAACAAGGCGGCCGCGCCCCGGTTGGCCGAGGCCGGTTTCTTTGCCGAAAACGGCTATGTGGCGGTAATGCAGGATTGCCGCGGCCGCTACGCCTCCCAAGGGGGGTTCAGCAAGTATGTGGACGAGGGGCGGGACGGCTACGATACGGTGGAATGGCTGGCTAATCAGCCCTGGTGCAACGGCAAGGTAGGCACTTTTGGCTTGTCCTACGCCGCCCATACTCAAGCGGCCCTGGCCTGCCTAAATCCGCCGCATCTGGCGGCGATGTGGCTGGAGTGCGGCGGTTTTGCCAGCGCTTTTCACAGCGGCTGCCGCAATGGGGGGGCTTTTGAGCTGCGGCAAGTTACCTGGGCCTTTCGGGAAGCCCTGGAAAGCCCGGAAGCCCGCAACAATCCGGATACCATCCGGGCGGCTCTGCTGAATCAGGACATCCGGGAGTGGTTTGACCGGCTGCCCTGGAAACCGGGCCATTCGCCGCTGCAATGGACGCCGGACTACGAAAACTATTTGCTGGAAATCTGGGGCCACGAAACCTTTGACGACTATTGGCGGCAGGTGGGGCTGTGCGCCCAAGCCTATTATGATGCCTTTGCCGATGTGCCGCAGGTGCATCAAGGCAGCTGGTATGACCCCTATGCCGGGGGTACGATCGAGAATTATGTGAACCTGTCCCGGCTCAAGGAAAGCCCGGTTTCCCTGATTATGGGGCCGTGGACCCACGGGGCCCATTCCGTTCCCTACTCCGGGGATGCGGATTTTGGCGCGGCGTCAACCATTGACAATCGGGTGGAGGGGGATTTCAACCGGCAGCGGCTGCGCTTTTTTGACCGCTGGCTGAAGGGGGCGGATAACGGCTGGGAGGAACGGCCCTCGGCATTGCTTTTTGTGATGGGCGGCGGCAGCGGACGGCGGACGGCGGCCGGGCGGCTGCGGCACGGCGGCCGCTGGCGGGTAGCGCGAGAATGGCCGCCGGCGCAGGCCGTAGCTACCCCCTTTTACCTGCATCCCGGCGGCGGCCTGGCAGAACAGCCGCCCGCCGCGGATGCGGCGGCCAGCCGCTACCGGTTCGATCCGGCTAATCCGACGCCGACGATTGGCGGCAACATTTCCTCCGGGCTGCCCATTATGGAGCCGGGCGGCTTTAACCAGAGGGAATCGGCGGATTTTTACGGATGCCGGCCGCCTTATTTGCCGTTGGCCGCCCGGCCCGATGTGCTGGTGTTTCAGACGGAGCCGCTGGCCGCCGATTTGGAAGTTACCGGGCCAGTGGAAGTAAAGCTGTGGGTGGCATCCACGGCGGTGGATACCGATTTCACCGCCAAACTGCTGGACATTTACCCCCCCTCCCGGGACTACCCGGAGGGCTATGCCCTGAACCTGACCGATGGGGTGCTGCGGGCCAAGTTTCGCCATTCCTGGAGCGACCCGGAACTGCTGACTCCGGGGGAAGTCTATCCCATTGCCATCCGGCTTTATCCTACAGCCAACCGCTTTGCCTTGGGCCACCGCCTCCGGCTGGACATTTCCTCCAGCAACTTTCCCCGCCTGGATGTGAACGGCAATACCGGGGAAAACCCGGCCCATTCCGCCCTCAAGGTAACGGCGGAAAACACCGTGTACCACGACCGGGCGCGGCCTTCCGGCGTAACGCTGTGGGTAGTGGCGGATGGGGGAGAGTAGGGGGATGGGGTTAAGGCAAGCGGGTTACCGGGTAATCGGGAAAATGCCGGTTCCAGGAATCCAGGTTGAACACTCCGCAACCCCGCAGAATGGGGCGCGGCCACGGAATCAATCCCGGGCCGCGCAAGGGTATCTTTTGCTCCAGCCGCGTTTTTCCAGTGGACAAAGCCGGCTCGCTCAAGGTATCCAGGGCAATCAGCACCAAGTAGTCAATGGGCTTATCGGCCCGCCCGGCGGCCCATTCGTACAGGAAAGAATCCCGGTACTTGTATTTCAATTCCTCGTCGATAAGTCCACTCTGAAAGCTCGACAGGTAATCAACGGCGGCTTGGGCCGGGGTGTCCGGGTGTTGCGGGTCTTTGAACTCGATAAACCGGTAATGGTCGGGAAGTTCGACGATGAAATCCACCGCCCGCATACAATGGCTCAAACCGTGGCCGGCATCGTCAAACTTCCGCGCGGCCACGGCGTCACTGATGACGATTTGCAGGTTGCCCTCGGTCAAAATCGTCATCGTTTCATCCCGCCCAGGGAACGATCAATTTCCCGGTCGTAAAGGTCGGTGAAAGTATCCATAATGGCGTTGGGGCGGATACCCAAGTAATGGCCGGTAGTGTTGCAAGCGATTTCCTCCGTTTCATCCCGGTAAAGGACGTGGTAAGCCACTTGGTCCGTATCTTTCAGGCGCAAGTCCAGTTCCTTGAGGATGACATAGTCGTGGGTCGCCAGGAAAATCTGCACGCCGGCCCGCTGCAATTCCAGCAGGGTCTGAATCAGCACGCCGTACAGTTTGGGATTAAGGTTGGTTTCCGGCTCGTCCCAGAACAGAACGGAACCCTCGGAAAGGCTGCCGTTGCGGATCAGCAGCCAGAGCAGAGCCAGCTTGCGGATACCCGCGGCCAGCAGGGAAAACTCTAAGCGGCTATGTTTGCCCTCGAGAAAAAACTCCTCGCCTTTGACCGCTACCGGCCCGCCCATGGCTTTTTCCAAAGCGGTCAGCAAAGGCTGGCGGCAATCCTCCGGCGCGGCGGGCCAGGGCGGGAGATAAGCCCGGCGCAGAATATCCGCAGCGACTTCCGCGCCGGGGACTTCGCCGGCGGCATAGCGGGGCAGAAAACCGGGGGCGGTAGCCAGCAGCTCGTTTGCCGGGATATAGACGCTGGGTAGCGGCGAGCTCTGCCCTTCCCGGAAACCGCTTTCGGCATCGGAAACTACCGTTTCCACATCTTTGGAAAAGGCAACCGCCACGCTGCAACTCGGGCGGAATACCTCTACCGACCCCAAGGCGTTCCCGGCCGATGCCTTGACTAACCGGCCGGCATCGCCGTCGGAGGGCAAAAAGACGCGCAACAACTTGTCGGCAAAAGAGTCTCCGCTTTTGGCAAGGGCGCTGGCCGCATAGCAGACTTTCAGCAGGTGGGTCTTGCCGGTACCATTTTCCCCCACCAGCGCATTGATGCCGGGGGAAAACTCCACCTCCAGTTGCCGAAAGGCGGTAAAGTTGGTCAGCTTTACTTTGGCGAGCGGCATAGCAAATCCCGGCGCGGTGGGCTGTAGCCACAGTAAGGGATAAGCTCTTTGCAGTCAAGGGGGACGACCCGGCGGCCGGGTCGTCCCTTGACGGCGGTTATATCGGGGCGGCCGCCGTTGCCGCTGGCGCGGGCTACAGCCACCAGGTAAAGCGTTCCGCCGGCGTCCGGGCCGGAGTGGGGGCTTCGTCCGGGTAGCCAATCATCAGGAGGCCGACCATCTGCCACTTCTTTTTAGCCCCCAGGATTTTGGGCAGGTCGGGCAGGCGGGTGATGCGGCCGGTTTCCCAGGTTACGGCCAAGCCCTCGGCGACGGCGGCCAGGGAGATGTTCTGCACCGCGCAGCAGACCGAGGCATAGTTTTCCTGGGCCGTCTTGGCGTTGTCGCCGGGCTTGCTGTAGGCGTAAATCAGGGCCGGCGGGGACAGCACCTTGTCCCGCATGGCTTCGGCCCGCCGCCGATTGCCGTCCTCCGCCAGGGAATGCTGGTAGGCCAGTTCTCCCACCTGGCGGCGGGTTTCCCCCTCCTTTTCCAGCACAAAGAACCGCCACGGCTCGGTCAAGTGGTGGTTGGGCGCCCAAACCGCCGTATCCAGCAGCCGGGCCAGGACTTCCCGCTCTACCGGATCCTCCTTGAACCGCCAGGCCATACGGCGGCGGTAAAGGGCCTGATACACCGACACCGCGGATTCGGGGATGTCCACCCCCTGGGGTTTCACCTTGTCTTTCTTTCCCATCCGATTTCCCTCCCCTCCGATTCCGCGCCCGCGTGGGGGGCGGTCGCGGCCAGAAACCGCGGCGCGGCCAAGGCAATGTTAATCTTTACTGATGCAGTAAGTATATACTAATATCAGCAAAGAGAGGATAAAGGATAAAAATGATAGTGTCAACACTTGTCGGGAAATTGGTTGAATTGCCCGGGCCGGGAAATCTGGGCCAAGAAAAGGGGCGGGCAGCCAACCCGCCCCGGCAGGCCGGGCAAGCCTATAGTGAAACCGTTAATCCTCCCCTTTCGGGGGAATCCGGCGGCCGCGGCCTTGCCCCTACCGTCCTTCCCGCGCAGGCGGGAATCCATAGACAGGGCCGCCCCTCTTACCGTCATTCCCGCGTAAGCGGGAATCCAACGGTTGCCTGCGGATAATACCATCATAAGGCAGTACCGTTTGGGATTCCCGCTTACGCGGGAATGACGGTAGTGGCTGCGGGAAGGACGGTCGCGGAGCCGCGGCCGCCCCCCTACCGCCGGGTGCGGCGGATGGTTTTCTTGCAGGTGGCCGTCCAGGTGCGGCTTTGCCGGGCCCGGTAGTCATAGAACCCCGCGCGGGTATCAACATTCCAGTAAAACCAGCCCAGCTCATCCCCATTATCCCTGAGGCCGGCGCCGGTGTCGCGGCTGTGGCCGGGGCCGATAACAGCGCTGCCATCCACATAGCGGGCGCCCCGGGCGCGGCAAACCCGGGCGGCGCCGGCGGTCAACAATTCCTGCCATTGGGCCAAGCTGGGCCTCGCTTGGTGGTTGTTCTCACCCGACCGCGTAACAGTGTTGGTTTCCCGGTCGAGCGTCCAGCCGTGCCCGCTTTGTGGAGAGGATCGGCCGACCGACACATAGCGGCCGGCCGCTTGGGCGGTAATCTCGCTACTCCCCCCTCCTCCGGCGGCTCCCCAATCCGAGCAAATCAGGGCGCCGGGCTGCCGATCCCCCTGCAAATCGGTCATGCAGGTATCGGTGTCAACATCGCCGCTGCCGACGGTAATCCGCTTAACCCGCCGCTTCTCCTCCCGGGGAAACTCAAAAATGCGATCCCGGCTGATGCCGGTAATGCCGGATTCGCCATCGGTCAGCCAGCCCTCTTGCGACGCCAGAAAGCCGCGGAACTGGCCGCGTTCCCCGAAATAGACGGTGTCGTCCCGCTCGTTGCGGTCTTTGCCGGCCGCCCAGGTTTCGGCCTTGCTGAAAGTATCGGACTGGTCAACGCCGCAGTAGAGGGTCTTGCCCCGGTTTTCGGCCAGGGATTCCAGAATGGCGGTCGTGCGGTCGGCGTGGGCAAAGGCTTGCCAGTCGGAACAGTCCCAGGGGATGGAACGAGCGGCTAGGCTAATGCCATACCCGGCGCCCAGCAGCAAGAACAGGAGGATACTGGCGGCCAAGAGCTTGGGCATAAGGGCCTCCTAAAAGGCCCCAAAGCCCAATCAAGAATGGCTCGAGGCCGAAATTTGCCTCAGCAAATTTCGGCCTCGAGCGCGAAAAATTTTATCCTATGGTTTGGGGAATGTAAAGGGGTTTATTCGAAATTTTTGGGGGAATTTTCGGCTTTTTTGCCGGCCTTTAATTAACATGGATAGACAGGATAGACAGGATTTTGGTTATCTGTAGAAAGGTATTGACCGCCAGTACCGTTCTAATCAGATACAAGAATCCTGTATATCCTGTCTATCCATGTTTGAATCCGGATCCCCAATGGGCGGGAAGGACGGTAGGCAAGGCAGGCATTTCTGGATTCCCGCTTACGCGGGAATGACGGTTACGGGGCAGGAAGGACGGTAAGGGCGGGTTGTCGGGGTTATTGCCCGGCCGGGTTGGCGTAGGGCAGGCCGCGCTCGATGGCCCGCATCCGACATTCCAGGCAGAGGGATTCCTCCGGCAGGTGGGGGGCGGCCCAGATGTTGTCGCCGGTCAGGCCGCAGAGGAATTGCGGCACCGTTTCCTCCCAAGAGGAGGCGGCCAGGGAGGCGACATAGTGGATTTCGCCGTGGCGTTCCGGGTTGGCCCACCACCAGGGGGAAAAGTCCCGGTTCAGTTCGGCGGTGGTGGCCGCGCTGACCCAATCCTCAGCGGGCAGTTCGACCAGCCAGCCGCCGCGGCGGCCGTCGGGGCCGGTTTCCCGGCTGGCTTTCAGCTCGCCGCCGCGAATGCACTCCCGGACGCTGGCCGTGGAAATCCGCAGGCGGCGGGACGCCTCTTGAATGGATACCCTTTCCATTATCGACCTCCTGCCGTCCGCTTTTTAAGCCGTTGCGCCTAGCCGACCCCGGCTTCTTTAGCCTCTTTCGTGGCCTTGAGCCAGCGCCAGCGCTGCAAGGGATCGCTGACCGCCCGCATCCACACCCCGAACAGGTTGAAAGACAGGGCGGTCAGGAAAATGGCCGTCCCCGGCACTACCACCACCCACCAGGCGGTAACGATATAGTCCCGGCCCTGGGAAAGCATCAGCCCCCAAGAGGATTCCGGCGGTTGGATGCCGAACCCCAGGAAACTGAGGGTGGATTCGGTCAGGATGTTGCGCGGCACTTCCAGGGCGGCCAGGGTCAGCAGGGGGGTAATCAGGTTGGGCAGGATGTGCCGGCCGATGATGCGGCCGTCGCTGGCCCCAATGGCCCGGGCCGCATCGACGAATGCCTGTTCGCGCAGGGAAAGCACCACGCCGCGGCTGACCCGGCAGAACAGCATCCAGCGGGCGACGGCAAAGACGATGATGATGTTGGTAAAGCTCGGCCCCAGGATGAACAGCACCATCAGGGCCAGGAGCAATAGCGGCACGGACATAAAGATGTCCACCGCCCGCATAATTATGTCGTCTAATAACCCCCGGTAGTAGCCGGCGGTGATGCCCAGGAAAACGCCGATGACGCTGGAAACCAGCACCCCCAGCAGGCCCACGGAGATGGAAATGCGGCCGCCGTAAATCAGCCGGCTGAGGTAGTCCCGGCCCAGGTGGTCCGTACCCAGTAGGAAAAAGCGATCCTCCGCGATCATCTGCCCCTGCACCCGGGTGACGGCTTCGCCGGTGGTCAAAGGACCCTGGTGCCGCAGGCGCAGCTGCTGATTCTGGGGATCGTAGGGAGAGACCACCGGCGCAAAGACGGCGGCCATCACGATGACGAACAGGAACAACGCCGAAATCAGCGTTATGGGGTCGTTCAGAAAGGCCTGGAGCAGCGGCTGCTGCCAGAGGGCAACAATGGGGTTGGGCCGCTGGGCCATGGTGGCTACTTCGTTCTGCATAATACCGCCGCATCCTCAAGGCAGAATGGATGGCGCGGGGGCTTGATACCCCGCCGGCGGCCCGGCCCGATCCAGCCGGGCGGCCGCCCTGGAACTTGGGTCTAGCTGTAGGAAATCCGGGGGTCAAGCCAGGTGTAAATCAGGTCGACTACCAGGTTAATCACCATCACCATCAGGGCGATGACGAATACCGAGGCGGTAACGACCGGCAAGTCCCGGGCGTTAATGCCGTCAATGAGCAGTTTGCCGATGCCGGGCCAGCCGAAAATGATTTCCACCACGGTGGAGCCGTTCATAAAGCCGGCCAGTTCATCCCCCATCAGGGTAACGATGGAGATGGAGGCGTTTTTGAGGACATGGCCGTACAGGATGGCCGTTTCGGCCAGCCCTTTGGAGCGGGCCGTAGCCACATACTGCTTGGCGATTTCCTCAATCATCGTGGAACGGGTAATCTGGGCGTTACGGCCCATCACCAGGGGGGACAAAGCCAGGGCCGGCAAGACCATAAAGCGCCAACCCTCAGGCCCTAAGCCCTTGAACCCGGAAGTGGGCAGCAAGTCCAGCTGCACTGACACTATCAGAATAAGCATCAGGGCCAGCCAGAATTGGGGGACGGAAATGACCGCAAAGGACAGGATGTTGACGATGCGGTCGACGAAACCCCGCGGCCGCCGGGCGGCCAGCATCCCTAAGGGGATGCCAATCATGCCGATGATCCAGGCCACTATGGCCAGCACGGCCGTATTGGGCAGGCGGTCGAGAATCAACTCCTCGGCGTCAATGCGGTGGCGCAGGGATTTGCCGAAACCGGATTCCTCGAATTCGACGGAGCCGAAGGAGGCCATAGACACCACGCCCAGGGCCAAGTCGCCGTAGAAATCGGCAAAGCGGATGTAGAGGGGCCGGTCGAGGCCGAATTTTGCCCGCAGGGCGTCGATGGTCTCTTGGGAGGCGTCCTCGTCCACCATCAGCTCCACCGGGTCGCCCAGGACGTTGATGGCGAGGAACAGCAGTCCCATGAGGCCGGCCACGATAAAGATGGAGTGGCCGATGCGCCGAATCATATAGTTACGCACAGCAGTCCCCTTGCTAAAGCCGGCTGCGGAGCCGGCCGGCGTCAGTTCCTTGGCCTACGCCCCCGCCGGGGCTTTGGATTTGTCCGGCTTATCCGGTTTCTGACTTGCCGGATTCCCGGCCGGTCTTGACTGAGAGCAGGATAGCAAATTCCCTCGGTCAAGGGAATAGTTGTCCGGTTGGTCCATTGCGCCCCGGGAATAGGCAAAACTCCCGGGGCGCGGGTAAGACTGGTTTAACGGGTGGGGCAGTCCGCGCCAAAGCACATGGCATTGACCCGGGTGCGGGGGTCATAGCGGGGTTCCCAGTTCAGGTCCTCCGCCAGGCCATAGACCTGCACCGATACAAAGAAGGGCATAAACCAGTGCTGGTCGTGGATAATCTGGGCCATAGCCTCCATCTTGCGGGTGCGTTCCGGGCCCAGCGGCGTGGCTACCGCGTCGCTGATGCTTTCCTCGAAGGTCATCCCGTCGAGGCCCGGCTGCAGGTTGCAGACCCGGCTGTTGACATTGAAACAGCTGTTCCGCAGCACGAGCTGGCGCTGCATATCCAACATTTCGTTGGAGGTAGCGGTCTCGTAGAAGTGGGTGGACGCGCCGAAGGGCGCCGGCGGGGTCTGTTCCGAGCAGGCCAGGGCGCCGGTGCGATCCTGGACGCCGTCGGTCGTTACCACGAACTTGCCGCAACCGGAACGGCGGGCTTCCCGGGCCCGGTTGGGTTCCAGTACGACCACTCGGCCGTTAACCCCCAATTCCCGCCAACTCTGCACCACGGACTCGAACATTTCCAAGCCGCGATAGACCCGGGCGGCCCGGGTGTGGATGCGGATTTCCGGGTTCACGTCGTAGTTGTTGTCGGCCGAGTCATACTCGGGGCTGTAGTAGCCGGCCGTTTCCAGCAGTCTGACCGCTTCCTCCGGATCATAGCCGTAGTCGGCAAAGTTGCTTTCGTTGATGCCGACGGTACCCCACTGGGAAATGTTGCCGATGCATTCCTGCAACCCATCATAGAGGGTTTCCATGATGAGGGGGCAGTTCACAGCCAAGGCCAAGGCCCGGCGCACTTCCCACTTGCTCAGTTGCGGATGCCAGATGTTATCGGCCACCAGGGTAAAGACTTCGTTGTTGGTGCCGGTCTTGGCGACGGGGACGGAATCGATATTCTCAAAGCCGATGTCGACAGCCCAGTCGGCCTCGGCGGCCTGAATCATCGCCGCCCGCACCAGCGGCTCCGGCCGCCAGATTTGGAAGGCCCGTTGGATCAAAGGCTTCTGAGCGTCCCAAGCGGTGTTGGGCTTATAGTTCTCGAAAGCCTCGATTTCCACTTCCTGGCCCGGCCGCCATTCCACAATCTGGTAGGGGCCGATGCCGATAGTGTTGCGCTCCCGGTCATCCTCGCTGGCCCCCTGATACCATTCGGGAGCCTGGAAAACGGTAAAGATGGCGGAGCGGGGGAAAATGGGGCAAGCCACTTCGCAGACTACATCCACGGTCATATTGTCGACGACTTCCCCGGTGATTTTCTGGTGGAAGCTGAAACCGCCGCCGATGGCCGGGTCGCCATTCAAGTCCAGGCTGAACTTGACGGCGTCGGCGTCCCAGACTTCGCCATTATGGAAAGTTACGCCCTCGCGCAGGGTGAAGCGCCAGGTGTCCGGGGCCTGCTGCGCCCAGCTTTCCACGCCGCTGAGCGGCACCACCTCGAAGTTGGTGCTGTCAATCCAGGTAAAGGGATCGGTAGCGATTTCCTCGCAAATCATAGACGGCACATTGCCGCTGCAACCATCGCTGAAAGTCCCCAGGGAAGTGGGTTCCTCCTGGGTCACCAGATAGATGGTGTCTTTGGAGCTGGCGGCCGTGGCCGGAATGGGCGTCGGGGCCGGGGTCGGCGTGGCCGCCGCCATCGCCGGAGCCGGGGTGGGGGTGGATTGGAATTGCCGCTGCTCGGTCACCAGGGCCCGGGCATCGGCGGAAGTGCCGGCCGATTCCTGAGCCGGGGCGGCCGTAGGCTGGGCGGCCGGGGCGGCCGGTTGGGCCGGCTGCTGCGCCGGGGCCGCCGGCTGGGCCGGATCCGGTTGCGCCGCCGGGGCGGCGGTGGGCGGCGTGGAAGCGCCGCAGGCGACGATTAGCAGGGCCAGCACAGCCACCAGGGCCGCCGTCCCCCGCCGCCAAAGGGTCCTCCGGGGGGTGGTAATTCCGAGTCTCATCTCAGGTAGCTCCTCCTTAAAGGTAATCACGATAGGGGATGATTGCGGTAAGGGGGTTCACCTAACTGATTGCTGACTTCCTCCGAGTTTGCCGTTGCTTGCCGGTTGCGCCCCGGGAGGTTTGTCCATTCCCGGGGCGCGGGTCGGCCGGCCCTCCGCTTTACTGGGTGAACCGCATCGTGTTAATGCGGGTGCGGGGGTCGTAGCGGGGTTCCCATTCCAGGTTGTCGGCCAGGCCATAGACCGTTACCGAGACAAAGAAAGGCAGGAACCAGTATTGGTCATGGATAATCTGGGCCATAGCTTCCATCTTGCGGGTGCGATCCGGGCCCAGGTCCGTGGCGATAGCGTCGGCGATGCTGTCCTGGAAAGTCATGCCATCATAGCCGGGCACCAAGTTGCAGACCCGGCTGTTGACATTGTGGCAGCTGTTCCGCAGGAGCAATTGCCGCTGCATATCCAACATTTCGTTGGAGGTAGCCGTTTCGTAGTAGTGGGTGGAGTAGCCCACGCCCGGCGGGGTCTGGTTGACGCAGTCCAGCTGCGTTTCCGAACCCTCCAGGGCGCCGCAGCCGGAGCGGCGGTGTTCCCGGGCCTTGGAAGGCTCCAGCACTTGCAGCTTGGCGTTGACGCCCAACTCCTCCTGCCAGTTGCCGACCACGGACTCGAACATTTCCAGTCCCCGGTATACCCGGGCGGCCCGGGTGTGGATGATAATCTCCTGGTTCACCTCGAAGTTGTTGCTGCCGGGATCGTAGTCGGCGTGGTAGTAGCCGGCGGATTCCAGCAGCTGGCGGGCCTGCTCCGGATCATAGCCGTAGTCGGCATAGTTGCTTTCGTTGATGCCGACGGTACCCCACTGGGAGATGTTGCCGATGCATTCCAGGAGGCCGTCGTACAGGGTCTCCATCAGCAGTTGGCAGTCGACGCCCAGGGCCAGGGCTTGCCGCACCTCCTTTTTGCGGAGTTCCGGATGCCAGATGTTGTCGGCCACCAGGGTAAAGACTTCGTTGTTGGTGCCGGTCTTGGCCTGGGGGACGGAGTCGATGTTCTCGAAGCCGATTTCCACGGCCCAGTCGCCTTCGCCGGAACTAATCATCGCGGCGCGCACCAGGGGCTCGGGCCGCCAGACCTGGCTGACATTTTTGATGGCCGGGGCCTGGGCATCGTAGGCGTTGTTGGGCTTGTAGTTTTCGTAGGCTTCGAGTTTTACCTCGACACCGCGATTCCACTCGACGATTTGGTAGGGGCCCAAGCCTACGGTGTGGGTGGCCCGTTCATCCTCATTGGCGTTGTCCCACCATTCGGGGGCCTGGAAAGTGGTAAAGATGGCGGACCGGGGGAAAACGGGGCAAGCCACTTCGCAGACCACATCCACGGTCAAATCGTCGACGACTTCGCCACCGATTACGCCGTGGAAGCCGAAAGCGCCGCGCCCGTTGCCGGAGGTTTCCTTGTCGCCGAGGAAGTCCAAGCCCTTTTTAGCGGCGGCGGCGTTCCACGGTTCGCCGTTATGGAAAGTTACGCCGTCGCGGAGGACGAAGCGCCAAGTGTCCGGGGCCTGCTGGGACCAGCTTTCCACGCCGGTCAGCGGCACTACCTCGAAGTTGGTGCTGTCAATCCAAGTGAAGGGGTCGCTGGCGACCTCCTCGCAAACCATGGAAGGTACATTACCGCTGCACCCGGCGCTCCAGGTGCTGAGGGAGTCGGGTTCCTCTTGAATAACGATAACTACTTCATCCTTGGCGGTAAAAGCGGCCCCGGGGGTCGGCGTGGGTACCGGCGTAGCGGTAGCGCCGGCCATAGCCGGTTCCGGGGTGGGAGTGGATTCGAACTGCCGGGTATCGGTCAAAGCCCGGGCGTCGGAAGGCACGGCCGGGGCGGCGGTCGGGGCAGCCGGGGCGGCCGGTTCCTGAGCCGGGGCCGTCGTTGCCGCCGGGGCGGCCGGAGCCGCCGTCGGCGCGGCCGGGGCGCTGGAGGAGCCGCAGGCCACCGCCGCCAGGGTCAGCAAAATCGCGGCGGCGGCCAAGCCGCGCCGCCAGGGACACCACGAAAAGATGGTCCTTATGTTTTCCATGCCGGGTTAAACTATCCTCCTTAAGCTGTGGATTTGGGATCCGCCGGGCCGGGAAATCCGCCCTTTTGCCGATGGCGGCCTAGGGGGCAAAGCACTCGGCCCATCCGCGCAACGCAAGGAATACGCAGATATTGCGGAAACTTATACATTGGCAAAAGGGTTTTGTCAATAAGCAGTCAAGGCAAAATGATTTTTTGCTTATATTCTTTATTTTCAGATATTCCTTTAGCCGGTTTCGGGCCGCCGCCGGGCCTGTTGCCGGCGCCGGGCCTATTGCCATTCCGGAAAATCCTCTTACCGTCATTCCCGGCCGCCCGACCGTCATTCCCGCGTAAGCGGGAATCCCCAAATGCCTGCCGTAAGCCGGCTTGTCTGACGCAGTACCGTCCTGGATTCCCGCTTGCGCGGGAATGACGGTCTCTATATACGGCGGCCCTGGATTCCCGCTTACGCGGGAATGACGGTAGTAGGGCGGCGGGAAGGACGGTTTCTATATGCGATTGCCCTGTCGGTCAGCGCCGGGTCTATTGCTATTCCGGAAAATCCTAGTAACATATATAAGGATAGGCCGGCCGGATACCGATAAATCCGGGGACAGCCGGCCGCCAAGACTGACACCCGGCAAGGATGCCCGGCTCTTTTAGGGAAAGGGCGGGCCGCGCCGGCGGGAGATTGAGACTTTATTATGATGCTGGAAGGCGGGATTTACAGCTACCTCATCCCGGCGGCGCGGACGATTGCCGGCTTTTTTGTCGGGGCGCTGCTGGGCATTTTCGGCGGCTGGATGGCGCTCACCTTTAACGCTCTGGTGGGCTACCCCTGGACGCAGGCGGCGCATCTGGGCATTTATGTGGCCGGCATCGGCCTGGGGGCCGGGTTGGGCGCTTATGTGGGCTGGATCAACCTCAGCCTGCGCTGGTATATCATTGCCGGGATCATCCTGCTGGTGATCGGGGGCGGCATTCTCGGCAGTTACCTGGGCAACCGGTACGGCCTGGAGTTCATCGACCCCACTTACCTGGGGGCGCGGGATACCCGGATTAACCTTACCCACTTCGGCGGGGCTTTCGGGGCCATCATCGTCTCTAGCGGATTTGGCCTCTACTACCACTTCCGCACCAAGGGGTAATTTACATGGATTAACCGGATAGACAGGATTTTGTATCTGCTCAGTAGGATTCTTTCCTTACCGGGAAAATCCTGATTAGCAGATACAAGAATCCTGTTTATCTTGTATATCCATGTCTGAATAAAACAGAGGTAGCGTTGATGGCAGCAACCGACGACCTGACCGGGCAATTGGCCCGCTATATGGCGGCGGCGCCGAACCGCCCATTGCCGCCGGATGCGGCCCTGGCGGCCAAGCACCGGATATTGGATTCCCTGGCGGCGGTAGTGTCCGGGGCGCGGCTCAAGCCGGGGGAAATGGCAATCCGCTACGCCCGACTCCAGGGCGGTACGCCGGAATCCTCCATCCTGGCTACGGACTTGCGAACTTCGGCGGTGAACGCCGCCCTGGTCAACGGGATGTTCGGCCACGCCGATGAAACCGACGACTTCGAGCCGGTAACCAAGGCGCATCCGGGCTGTTCGGTAATCCCGGCGGCCCTGGCGATGGCGGAACGGGAAAACAGCGCCGGGCCGGAGCTGCTGCGGGCCGTGGTCCTGGGCTATGACCTGTGCTGCCGTTTCCTGCTGGCCTTGGATCCGGATGCGGTGCGCGGCGGACACCGGAGCGCCGAAGGCACCAGTTCCACGATGGGCAGCGTCGGGGCCGCGGCCGCCCTTGCCGGATTGGACGAGGCGGGGATGCGTTATGCCCTGTCCTACGCCGCCCAACAGGTGTCGGGCATCTGGAGTTGGGTGCGGGATGCCGAGCATATTGAAAAGGCGTTTGACTTTTCCGGGATGGGGGCGCGCAACGGCGTTACCGCCGCTATGATGGCGCAGGCCGGCTTTACCGGCGTCTGGGACATTCTGGAGGGCGAGCATAATGTCCTGCAAGCCCTGGCGCAGGATCCCCGACCGGGGGAAATGACCGATCGCCTGGGGGAACGCTTTTTCGTTGCGGAAACGGCGATCAAACCTTATTCCGTGGGCTATCCCATTCAGGCCGCGTTGGACGCTTTCTTTACTTTGCAACGGCAGCATGGCCTGACGGGGGATAATGTGGCCGCCCTGGCGGTGCATTTGCCCCGGGATGGGGCCGGCGTGGTCAACGACCGGGCGATGCCGGATGTGAACTGCCAGCACATGATTGCCGTAGCCCTGAGGGACGGGGCGGTTACTTTCCAATCAGCCCACGACTACGCCCGGATGGCGGATCCGGCAACCTTGGCGGTCAAGGAACGGGTGACGCTGATTCCCGATGAAGGGCTGATGAACCCGGCGGCCCCCCGCAGCGGCCGGGTAATCGCCACGCTGACCGATGGCCGCACGGTCGAGCATTTCACCCCCCACGCCTACGGCACCAAGGAAAACCCGATGAGTACCGACGATGTGAATGCCAAGGCCCGGGATTTGCTGACTCCGGTACTAGGCCAAGAACGGACGGAAAGGCTGATTGAGCAGGTCAACGACTTGGAAAACCTGGCTGCTGTCCGGGATTTGCTGCCATCCATGACGGTGTCGGCGGCGGAAATGGCGGCGGTGGAACCGGGGCATTAGTCCCCCTACCATTATTCCCAGCCTCTCTACCGTCATTCCCGCGTAAGCGGGAATCCAGAACGGCGCTGCCTTATGCTGCCGCAGTCTTGGCAAGCCACCGCGGGATTCCCGCTTACGCGGGAATGACGGTTTTATCGGCAAAAGAAAAAGGGGCGGGTGCTTAACCCGCCCCTTTGCTTTTCGGCCGCCTGATGCCCGCCGCTAGGGACTTACCACTGGACGAACATGGGCATTACTACGTGGACATAGTTTTCGTCGTCGGTGGGCTTGAATACCCCGGGGCTGGAGGAGGAAGTGGTTTCGATGGCCACACTGCCCCGCTCCAGAACGGCCAATACCTCTTGCAGGTAGCGGCTGTTAAAGGCGATTTTGGCCTCCTCGCCCTCGATGTCCATCATATCCAGGGCGGTCTGGTTTTCACCGACTTCCTCGGAACGGCCGGAGATGGTGGCGGTGCCGGGGGCCTCCGTTTCGTCGGCATCCTCGGCCCGGGGCACCAATTGCAGGCGGATGATGTTGCTGCCGTCCCGGGCAAAGATGGCGGCGGAACGCGTAACCCGCAGCAGGCGCTGGGAGTCAAAGGTGCAGCGGGTGTCGTACTTATTGGGAATCAGCTGCTCGTAGTTGGGGAAAGTACCCTGCACCAGCTGGGACACCACTTCCACGCCGCCGCTCTTGAACATAATCTGGCTGCGGGCCGGCACCATCATAATTTCCACCGTGTCGTCCTGGTCGGTGAGCAGGCGGCTCAGTTCGTTCATAGTGCGGGCCGGGATGATGACGCCGATTTCCTCTTCGACGGCGGCGGCCAGGGTGCCGTGCTGCACGGCCAGGCGGAAACCGTCGGCGGCGGCCAAGGTAAAGCGGTCGCCGTTGAGCTTGGCCTCGATGCCGGTCAGCACCGGGCGGGATTCCTCGGAGGCGGCGGCGAAGGCCACCCGGCTGATAGCCCGCTTGAACTCCTGGGAATCGACCCGGGCGGCGACGCCCTCGGTCACCCGGGGAATGGGAGGAAATTCGCTGGCGGCGACGCCGTGGATGCGGGCTTTATCCCGGCCGCAGACGAATTGCAGGACGCTGCTGTCCTCGGCCACATCCAGATCCACCCGGTCGCTGGGCAGGGAGTTGACGAACTCGGACAGCAGGCGGGCCGGGACGGTGATGGCCCCCTCCTCGTCAATCATCGCCCCGATCCAGGTGGTGATGGCGATTTCCAGGTTGGTCGCCGACAGCTTCAGCATGGAGCGGTCGGTTTCCAGCAGCACATTTTGCGTAACCGGCAGGGTAGCGCGGCCCGCCACGGCCCGCCCGACGATGGACAAACCGCGACTCAGGTTCTCTTGCAAGCACGAAACCTTCATTTCAGAGTCCTCGGATGATTCAAGATTCCATTGGTTGACGGCTATTGTGCCACTATTCCGCCGGAAAGTTAAAGAATAATTGCGGCGGATTTGAGCGATTCTTGCCCACTTCCGGCCTTAAAGCCCGGCCAGCAAATCCAGTTCCGGGCCGGCGCCGGCCGGCAGAACCAGGGTGTAGTATTCCCGGCCCATAATTTCCCGGGTCATTTCCGCCGGCAGTTGGGCAAAGGGGCCGTTGGGATCCATCTGGGTGCGGTGGCAGTTGAGGGAGGCGATTTTGGTATCCACCCAGGGGCTGACTGCCAGCACGGTGGTAACATCCGCGTCCGGAGTGCCTACGGAATCAATATCCTGGCTGGCAAAGGGCGGGGTTATGTTCAGTTCCACCATTTTGCGCCACATCCGTTGGAAGTTGCTGCGGGGGAAACAGACATAGTAGAGACGGGGCGGCTGGCCGTCGCCGGCGGCATAGGCGGCGGACTGCTGAAAGGCCGCGGTGGTATGGCGGCACATAGCCCGGTGGTCGGGATGGCCGTAGCCGCCGGAGGGGTCATGGGTAATCACCACATCCGGCTGGGTTTCCCGGATAATGGCCGACAACTGTCCGACTACCGCGGCGGCGTCAGCCTGATGCAGGGATTGGGGATGGTCGTTGTCCGCCGTGCCGGCCATCCCGGAATCCCGGTAGTGGAGCAAGCGCAGGTCGGTTACGCCGGTTATCGCCATCGCCTGGCGCAGTTCCTGCTGGCGAACCTGATACAGGTTGGCCGGGGTCGCCAGGGCCGGGTCGCTGATTTCGCCCACATCGCCATTAGTGGCGCAAATCAGCGTAACCCGCGCCCCCCGGGCGGCCAGCATCGCCAGGGTTCCGCCGCTGCCAAAGCCTTCATCATCCGGGTGGGCAAAGCTAGCCAGGACGGTCAAATGGGACAAATCCTTAGTGGGGTTGGGCATCAGGGTTTTTGACTCCTTTGATTAGATAATGGGTTGCCGGGCAGTAGATTGACTGCACCGCTACCGTCATTCCGGCCCTCTACCGTCATTCCCAGTAGTTACCGTCATTCCCGCGTAAGCGGGAATCCAGCAGTCGCTTGCCAAGGTTGCGGCATTATAAGGCAGTACCGTTCAGGATTCCCGCTTACGCGGGAATGACGGTAGGGGAGCGGGGAGGACGGTAGGGGAACTGGATTATCCCGGCCCGCTACTCCCGTTCCAGAATTACATTGCCCCAGGGGTCAACGCCGCCGGTCCAGCCGGGGGGGATGACGATAGTGGTGTCCAGTTGCAGCAGCAGGGCCGGGCCGGCGATGCGGTGGCCGGAGCGCAGCAGTTCCCGATTATAAAGGGCGGTGGACAACGGCCCCTCCCGGAACACTACTTCGGCGGTTTCCAGGAGGGCTTCGGCGGCGTCCGGCGGCCCCGGCGGCTCCGGGGCCAGGGCCGGCTTGGGCATAGCCAGTTCCAGTTTCAGGCGCAGGTTGACAATTTCCACGGCGGCGGCCCGGTCGGCGTAGCCGAAACGCTGCAAGTGGGCCTGGTAAAAGCTGTTGGCTATGGCCCGTTGCAGATTGTCGCGGCGGCCGGCCGCCGGGTAGTCAATGGTCAACTCAAAGGATTGGCCTACATAGCGGGCATCGAGAAAGCGGCGGGCGGCCATTCTATCCGCCGGCAGTCCTTCCGAGCGCAGTTCGGCCCTAGCCTGGCTTTCCATCCCGTGAAACTCCTCCTCCAGCCGGGGCCGGGCAATATCGTCCCCCCGCAGCATCACCGTGCGGGAATAATCCTTGACCACATCGGCGATGGCTACGCCCAGGGCGGACAGGATGCCGGGATGGGGCGGCAGCAGCACCCGGGGGATGCCCAGTTCGGCGGCCAGTTCGCAGCTGTGCATTGGCCCGGCGCCGCCGAAAGGCAGCAGGGTAAATTGGCGGGGGTCGTAGCCGCGTTCCAGGGATATGGCGCGGATGGCCCGTTCCATATTGGCGTTGACCACGCGGATAATGCCCAGGGCGGTAGCCCGGGCCGAGGCGCCGATTTGCCCGGCCAAGGCGTTCAGCAGGCTGGCGGCCCGTTCCGGATCCAAGGGCAGACGGCCGCCGAGGAATTGGGCCGGGCGCAGGCGGCCCAAGAGCAGGTTGGCATCGGTTACGGTGATGTTATCCCCCTTGCCGTAGCAGGCCGGCCCCGGATCCGCGCCGGCCGATTCCGGGCCGACGGTCAAAGCGCCGCCGGCATCCACTCGAGCAATGGAGCCGCCGCCAGCCCCGACGGTGTGAATTTCAATCATCGGGACGCTAATCGGATAGCCGCCCAAGGTGGCGGAGGTGGTTTCCTTGATGCGGCCGGGGCAAAGGGAAACATCGGTAGAGGTGCCGCCCATATCGAGGGTTATCAAATCCGGGTAGCCGGCCTGGGCGCCGGCGTAGAAAGCGCCCACGACGCCGCCGGCCGGGCCGCTGAGGATGGTCCGCACCGGCTGGGCGGCGGCCAGCGGCGCGGTAATGCTGCCGCCGGAGGACTGCATAATCCGCAATCCGCTGCCCAAAGACTGCTCCAGTTCGGCCAGATAGCGGGCCATCGCTGGGCCGACATAGGAATTGACCACTACCGTGCTGGTGCGTTCATATTCCCGAAACTCGGGAATGACCTGGCTGGAAATGGATATAAAGGGCGGGTCAGGCATCCGGCTCAGGGCCTCCCGCACCTGTTCCTCATGGCGGGAGTTCAGGAAAGAAAAGAGAAAAGAGACCGCTACTCCATCCACCGGCGATTCCTCCAGGAGGGCAATCAGGGCGGCGAGGGCTTGCGGCGTCAAATCCTCGAGGATAGCGCCGTTGTAGTCCACCCGTTCCGGCAGGCCGAAACGCAGTTCCCAGGGGGCCAGGGCTGGCGGCCGTTCCAATTGCAAATCGTACAGGTCGGCGCGGCTCTGGCGGCCGATTTCCAGCACATCCTCAAAGCCGAGGGTAGTAACCAAGGCGGTACGGCCGCCCTTGCCCTCCAGCAGGGTGTTGGTGGCAATGGTGGAGCCGTGGACATATTGGGCGGGGCCGGCGGCAATTTCGACCAGGCCCTGGCGCACTCCGGCGGCGGGATTGGCCGGGGTGGAGGGCAATTTGTGGACGGACAGGCGGCCGTCTTTCAGGATGGCGATGTCGGTAAAAGTGCCGCCGACATCAATGCCGACAATGGCGCTGGTCATAGTTTCCTTTCTTAATCCTCCAACTCAATCCGCAGGCGCTTGTTGATGCGGCCTTTGCTTTCGTGGCCCACGACCTTGATTAGCCCCACTTCGGCGGTGTTAGCCACGTGGGTGCCGCCGTCGGCTTGGATGTCCAGCCCGGTGATGTCAATGGTGCGGACTTCCTGGATGTTGGCCGGCAGCAGGTTGATTTTGGTGCGGATCAGGTCGGGAACCTGCTCGGCCTGGTCCCGGGTCAGGTTGCTGACCTGAATGGGGCGGGCGGCGGACACTTCGGCATTGGCCCGTGCCGCGACTTCCTCCGCGAAGGCGGCGCTCATCTGTTCCAGCTCAAAATCCATCCGGGCCGCGCCGGGGCGCATATCGCCGCCGGTGACTTTAGCCCCATAGTCCCGCCAGACCACGCCGCAAAGGATGTGCAGGGCGGTATGGGTTCGCATCAGCCGATAGCGATGTTCCCAGTCGATGCGGCCGTGGACCGCCGCGCCCCGGGCCGGCAAATCGCCGTCGATGCGGTGGATAATTTTGCCCTCGACCCGGCTCACCCGGGAAACGGGATATTCGGCGCCGGCGGCGTCAATCAGTATGCCCACATCGCAGGGTTGCCCGCCGCCGCCAATATAAAAGGCGGTGCGGTCGAGTTCCACCCCGCCGTCGACCACCGCCGTAACGACTGCGGAAAACTCCCGCAGGTAGGCATCGGAATGAAAGAGCAGTTCGGTCATAGAAAATCCCCTCGTCCGTCAGCAGTCCGTCGGTTAGCCGGCTGAGCCGGGCGGCTATTATAGCAAACTTTTCCGGGATTTTTCTGCTAGGATAAAGGGCAGTTTCCAAAACCGCCGCTGGGGGCCAATGCCTTGACGCTGAAAATGTGCCTGCTGCTGGTCATCCTGTCCCTGCCGGCTTTAATGGCCTGCGGGCCGCCGGATTTGGCGACGATGGTGGAACAAGTAAAGGGCGGGGTCGTCCGCATTGACACCGCCGGCGGCAACGGTTCCGGCGTCATCTTTGCCACCGAGGGCGACGCCGCCCTGGTGCTGACCAACTATCATGTGGTAGCCGAGGGCGGCCGCATTGCGGTAATCGTAGAGGATTCGGATAGTTACCAAGGCGTTCTGCAAGCCTTTGACGCCGACCGGGATTTGGCAACCTTGCGGATTTGTTGCGGCGATTTTCAGGCTTTGCCTTTCGGCGATGTATCGGCAATCCGGCCGGGCAGCGAGGTAATCGTGATGGGCTACCCCCTGGGTCTGCCCGGCGCGGCCACCGTTACCCGGGGCATAGTGTCATCTATCCGCCCAGTAGGGGATTTTGAGATTATCCAGACCGATGCCCCCATTAACCCCGGCAACAGCGGCGGCCCCTTACTTTCTACAGATGGGAAAGTGCTGGGTATCAACACCTTTTCCCTGACCGACACCGAGGGCTTAGGCTTTGCCCTGTCGGAACGGATGGTGCGGGCGGCGCTGCCGCGACTGCAACGGGAACGGCGGGTAATTCGTATCCCTATTGCCACGCCGACCCAGATACCCACTCGGATAAGGGCTACGCCCCGGCCACGTCCTGCGCCCACCCGCCGGCCTACCAGTACGCCCAAGCCTACGCTTCCGGCAACTCTGGCGGCGGTACCGCCGCCTGTACCTACCGCCACGCCTTTACCGACGCCCACGCCCACCCTTACGCCTTTGCCCTTGCCGACGCCGACGCGCACCCCTACACCAGTAAAATTGACAGCTATCAGCGTAGGTGCATTGCACCCCTGCGGGCTAGAAGCCGACGGGACTCCCATCTGTTGGGGCAATGATGGCCATACCGGCACTCTTAACCCGCCGGAGGGGGAGAAATTCACGGCTGTCAGCGTCGGGCACGTCGTTGCTTGTGGCTTGCGTTTCGACGGTACAGTTTCTTGCTGGGGACGGGACGCCATAGAAAAGGATGTTGTCCAAAGACCTTGGCCGGAAGGCGGGAAGTTTGTGGCTATTGCCACCGGCCCCGCTTGGGTTTGCGCCTTGAAATCGGATGGCACTCCCATCTGTCGTGGTTGGCATGGCGACTGGTTCGGCCACAATGTGCTGACGCGGTGGAATGTGAAGTTGTCAGCCATTACTACGGGCAACGCCAACCGCTGGACTCTTTGCACTATAGACCTCTACGGCGCGGTCGGGTGTTACTGTGACTTCGGATGTCCAGGTCCGCCGGCAGAAGAGAGGTTTATGGCCGTCAGCATCACAGGCTGCGGGTTGCTTACGGACGGGGCCTTGCGGTGCTGGGGTAGCTGGAATTCAGATCGAGATCTCGGGGGGCGGCACTGGTATGACGGCGACCCTCCCCCCGAAGGCTCAAAGTTCATCGCGATCAGCGGCAACTGCGGGCTGATCCCCGACAGTACCCCTTACTGCTGGGGCGGAGTTGAGAACCCTTATCGGGGTCAAAAGCTTACGACCATTAGCAACAATGGCGAGCTTTACTGCGGATTGCGGCCCGATGGTTTGCCTGTTTGCTGGTGGAGTAAAACCAGGCTTGATCATTTGCATCGGCCACAACCGGTGCCAAGTCCGCCGGTGCGCTAGAGTGGGCGGGGCTTGTTGGGGCGCAGATAACGGTGGCTAGGTAAAGCGGTTGATTATGGGGGCGGCACAGTTTGCTTTGGATTGTTTTTTATGATACAATAGTATGGGGCTAAGGACTCACGCTTGGTATTCAGCCATCAATCCACGGACTTTCCGTTGAGGAGGTGATGATGATGATGTAGTCCCATTACGCCAAAGGAGCATATATGAAAGCCTAAGGAGGCGAAACTATATATAAACTACCATTCGTTTGGTTCCCCTATAAACCACTGCTCGGTAGCGAAGGGGCTGGATTGAGCAGGCAGGTCAAGTATTTGATGTCCCGGGGTCTCACCCGGTCGGATCAAGAACCTGCCATATCTCTAAAAGGCCCCTTAGCAGGAACGGCCTATGCTAGAGATTTTTATTTGTACGAATAGACCAAGCTGTTGAATGATTAGCCCCAAGAGACCATTGAAAGCCACCCCAACCCGTGGGGTGGCTTTTCTATTTCATTGGGCAAATCCGCTATTGACACCGCGCCGCCCAACTGCTAGGATTTAACCGCCAACCCAAACCTGACCCCGGCAAAGGGTGAACCCTTATGACTACCTACAGCATAATTACCTACGGCATCCGGGGACCCAAAACCCAGGCCAACCAGATACTCCGCGAATTGGCCGGTGGCAAGCAAGTGATAATCACTTGCCAAGGCAAGCCCTGTGGCAAACTTATGCCCATCCCGCATACCACCATAGCAAAACCTGGGTACCGCTCCCTGAGGGACAAGCGGCACCGGCTCCGTGTCCAGCGTCGCGCTCGGCGTGGGACTGCGGGCAAGCCGGCCCTGCGCTCCCTGCGGGGCCTTTACCGGGGCATCCTGCCCCACGCTACTTACGAGGATTTTCAGGAAATCAAAAAGATTTGGGAACCGCGGCCGTTGCCGGTAGAGGATACCGATGCAGAGTAGCCTACCCCGGTTTGTAGCCGATACCCACGCTCTATGGCGGTATTTGGAAACGCCAGAGCGGCTTCCTGCCGACTCCGCGGCTATATTCCGATTGGCGGAAAGCGGGGCGGCGACCATCATCGTCCCTGCCATTGTGGTAGCGGAGTTCCACTATCTTTCCATTAAACAGGGAAGGCCAATGTCCTCGGCGGTATTGCTGGCTGACTTGGCGTCGAGCGGTTGGGCCGAAGTGCCTGCTTTGGGGCCGGAGCAACTGGTACTGCTGGATCAGCTCTCGGAAGTACCCGAGATGCACGACCGGATGATTGCGGCCGCGGCGGTGTACCACAAGGCCCCAATACTGACCCGTGACCCGGATCTCGTCGCCTCGCCGCAACTGCAAACCATCTGGTAGCAATACAGCAGTTCCAGCAGCGGCGGCCAGGTTTCGGCATCCCGGAGGTCCAGTTCCTGAAAGGGCAGGTCTTGCAGCGGCTCCGATTCGCGCCAAGTCAGCCATTGGGCGGTGGTCGTGTCCGGGGCCACTTCCAGTTGAACGACGCGGTCTTTAACAGTCCACTCCACGCCGGTATTGCCATCCTCGTCGGTCGAAAGCAAATCCGGCTTGACCGGCGCAGCGTCCAGCAAGGCTTGGAGCAGACTTTGCCCGGCAACGATGGTGGTCATACTTTGCCCCCTTTTCCCTCCCTGCAATCAATATAGCGCTTTCCCGCGGAAAGCGCAACCGGCAATCAAACATCGTTATTTTCTTTTCCGGATAACCTCCGGCAATACAGTTCCCCATCAACCCGCTATAATAATCCCAAACCGGCCCAAAACCCGCCGGCCTTTGAGGTGCGCTAATGCCTGTGGATCCCATCAGCCTGGAAGTTTTCAAGAATATGTTTGTCTCCGTTTCCGAGGAGATGGGCGTGGCTTTGCTGCGGACGGCCTATTCGCCCAACATCAAGGAGCGGCGGGATTTTTCCTGCGCCGTTTTTGACCCGGCCGGGCAGATGGTAGCCCAGGCCGCCCATCAGCCGGTACACCTGGGGGCGATGCCGGCCTCGGTGCAGGCCGCTCTGGATACCTTTCCCAACGCCCTGCGCCCCGGCGATCTGGTCATCCTCAACGACCCCTACTTGGGCGGCACTCACCTGCCGGACATTACCCTGGTAGCCCCGGTTTTTGCCGATGCCGATAAGGGTAAGGAATTGGTCGGCTTTGTATCCAATCGCGGCCACCACGCTGATGTGGGCGGGATGACCCCCGGCTCCCTGCCGCTGTCCACCGAACTCTATCAGGAAGGGCTGATTTTGCCGCCGGTCAAGCTGGCCCGGGGCGGGCGGCTCAATCAGGAAGTAATCCAGCTGATTTGCCGCAACTCCCGCACTCCCGAGGAACGGCGCGGCGATTTGGCGGCGCAGATTGCCTCGATTCGGGTGGGGGCGCGGCGATTGCGGGAAGTGGTAGAACGCTACGGCGCGGCGGATACCGCCGAACACATGGCCGCCCTGCTGGACTACTCGGAACGGGTTACGCGCCAGGCCATTGCCCAAATCCCGGACGGCGTTTATCGGGTGGTGGATTATATGGACGACGACGGATTGTCCACGGAGCCGGTAGCCATCGCCGTGGCTCTGACCGTGGCCGGGGATGCCTTGACTATTGATTTCAGCGGCACCGCCGCCCAGCGGCCGGGCTGCATCAACGCGCCGCAGGCCGTTACCATGTCGGCTTGCCTTTATATGGTGCGCTGCGTAGTGGGTCAGGATGCCCCGGCCAATCAGGGCTGCCTGCGCCCGGTGCAAATCATCACGCCCCGGGGAACGCTGGTGAACCCGGAACCCCAGCGCGGGGTGGCCGGCGGCAATGTGGAAACTTCCCAGCGCATTACCGATGTTCTGCTGGCGGCCATGGCCCAGGCTTTGCCGGAATTGATCCCGGCCGCCAGCCAGGGGACGATGAACAACTTGCTGATTGGCGGGCATGACCTGGAACGGGAACGGCCCTTTGTCTATTATGAAACTATCGGCGGCGGGATGGGCGCCCGGCCCGACCGGGACGGCATTTCCGGCATCCATACCCACATGACCAATACGATGAACACGCCCATTGAGGCGTTGGAGTTTGCCTTTCCGCTACGGCTCAAGCGGTATGCCCTGCGCCGCGGCTCCGGGGGGGCCGGCCAGCAGCGGGGCGGCGATGGCTTGGTGCGGGAGGTGGAGTTTCTCAGTCCGGCCCGAGTTACCATCCTGTCGGAACGGCGCAAGTTTCCTCCGCCGGGCTATCACGGCGGGCATCATGGCCAGCCGGGAGAGAATGTGCTGCTGAAAGGCGGCTACGAGGAGGTCATCCTGGCCGGCAAGGAAACTTTGGATGTGGAGCCGGGGGATGTGCTGAGCCTCCGCACCCCCGGCGGTGGCGGCTGGGGAAAGCCGGCGGGGGAGTAGCGGCCGCCGCCCTTGCCTTAACCATCCGGCGGTGTATAATGGGATTCTGGCCGGGTCAGGCCGGCCGCAAGGCAAACCGGCCCGCAACGGACTGAGGAGGTTAAACTATGCCGATACCGCCCGAAATATCCCGGGAAATCATCGACCAGGTCGCCGACATCTACCGCCGCCCTTTAGAGGAACGGTTCGGAAAAGAGGGTTTCGTCTTTGACCCCATCGCCGTGGTGCCGGAAGTGGACCACTACGGCGACCCCTACCTGCACGTCTATATCGTCTTTTCCGGCAACTGGAAAAAGCTCGACCCCGAGTGGACGGGGGGCTTGACCAACCGGGTTCTGGACGAAGTGGACGCCCTGGGCTTGGGCTGGGAAACCATTCCCCTCAAGTCCTTCGTGAGCAAGTCCGGGTGGAGGCGGCTTTTCAAAAGGAAGTACGGCCAGTATGAATCCTCACGACTTGATTAAAATCGCCAGCTTTCTGGCAGCCATCGGGGTGGTGAGCAACCTGGGCCGGCCGCGGCAAGCGGACTTGCGCCGGGCGGTCAGCACCGCCTACTACGCCCTCTTTCATGCCCTGGCCCATTGCGGCGCGGATATGCTGGCCGGTTCGAGCTCAGTCCGACGCAACCAAACCGGTTGGCAGCGGATTTACCGTTCCCTCGAACACGGAGCAACCCTTCGCCGGCTTAACAACCGGAGCGGAATGCGCGGTTTCTCCCGGGAAATTCAAGACTTCGGCCGGTTATTTGTCAACCTCCAAGTCGAACGGCACCGGGCCGACTATGACCCCGCCGCGAGCTTTGACCGCACCACCGTCCTGTTGCTGGTGGCCGAGGCCGAGCGGCGGATAATTGCTTTGGAAAACGCCGCTCCGGCCGACCGCCGGGACTTTGCCATTTATGTCCTGTTCCGCGACCGCTGAAGTTGCCGGGCCGCCGCCAATTCCGAGCGATCAGCCGCAATTCTTTGAATCTGTTGTAGCGTATTCGTCCGGCAACGAGTTCCGGGTGAGCGTAATTATACGCCCCAACAGAACTAAACCACCGCCCTTGCCCTAACCTGCCGGCGGTGTATAATAGGATTCTGGCCGGGTTAGTCCGGTAGCAAATCAAACCAGCCCGCAACGGCCAGAGGAGGTTAAACTATGCCGATACCGCCCGAAGTGTCCCGGGAAATCATCGACAAAGTAGCCGACATCTACCGCCGCCCCTTAGAGGAACGGTTCGGAAAGGAGGGTTTCGTCTTTGATCCCATCGCCGTGGTGCCGGACGTGGACCACTACGGCGACCCCTACCTGCACGTCTATATCGTCTTTTCCGGCAACTGGAAAAAGCTCGACCCCGAGTGGACGGGGGGCTTGACCAACCGGGTTCGGGGCGAAGTGGATGCCCTGGGCTTGGGCTGGGAAAACGCGCCCCTCAAGTCCTTTGTGAGCAAGTCCGGGTGGAAGCGGCTTTTCAAGAGGAAGTACGGCCAGTATGAATCCTCACGACCTGATTAAAATCGCCAGCTTTCTGGCGACCATCGGGGTGGTGAGCAACCTGGGCCGGCCGCGGCAAGCGGACTTGCGCCGGGCGGTCAGCGCCGCCTACTATGCCCTCTTTCACGCCCTGGCCCATTGCGGCGCGGATATGCTGGCCGGTTCGAGTTCGGCCCGACGCAACCAAGCCGGCTGGCAGCGGATTTACCGTTCCCTCGAACACGGAATAACTCGCAGCCGCTTGAATAACCAGGGCGGAATGCGCGGTTTCCCCCGGGAAATTCAGGACTTCGGCCAGTTTTTTGTCGACCTCCAACTTCAACGGCACCGGGCCGACTACGACCCCGCCGCGAGCTTTGACCGTACCACCGTCCTGCTGCTGGTGGCCGAGACCGAGCGGCGGATAATTGCTTTGGAAAACGCCGACGCGGCCGACCGCCGGGATTTTGCCATTTATGTCCTGTTCCGCGACCGCTGAAGTTTCCGGTCGGCTGGACGACCAATTCCAATACCGGCATTGACAATCCCGCCGGGATGGTGTATTTATAAATTGCTTGCCTTGCGGCGACCATCCGGCATGATATGGAGGAGGCGATTATGCCAGCAGTCTTTTACGTCCGGCCCAGCAACTTCCTGTCCGACTCCCGGGACAAGACCATCATCACCGGGGACTCCGAGGAGGAAGTGCTGCAAAAGACCTACGAGTACCTGAAAAGCCCGGCGGCCCAGGAACGCTACATCGGCCTGCGGGAGACGGAGATTACCGACCTGGAGAACAACATCCGCAAGTGCATTTTCCAGAAGGGCAACAAGGTGTTCAGCACCCGCGCCCCCCAGGAACACTAACCCCCGGGCCATCCCGCCCGGTTGCGGATCAAACTCAAGCCCCGGCTCCAAGAGCCGGGGCTTTCCTTGCGCCGCCGTTTTTCCCGGCCGGCCGCTGCTGACCGCGCTACTTCCCGTCGTCAAAGCTGACGATGACGATGGCGTTGGCAATCAGAGTGCCGTCGGTGCCTTCGTCGTTCAGGGCTTGCAGGCCGCCGTGGACCACGTGGATGTAGCCGGTACCATGCGGCAGGGTCGCCAGCACCGCCGCCCCGTCCACCGCCTCGGGCTTGGGAACGCCGATGGTAACATCCACCCGCATATCGTCCGCCGTCTTGCCCAGCAGCCGCTGAAAGCCCAGGCTGCTGTGATGCAGGGCGTCAAAGACAGCCCGCTTGGCCGCGCTGGTGTAGTCCAACCCGTGGACATCCACCCCCATCCCCATCTCGGTTACGCACCTTACCAGAGCCATAACTTGCTACCTCGCTTTTCTTGATTTGGTACGGGATAACCCGCGCCGCCCTAACTGCCGGGGCAATTGCATCGGGAAACCGTCATTCCCGCGCAAGCGGGAATCCAGAACGGCGTTGCCTTATCAGGATACCGCATTATCGGCAAGCAACCTCTGGATTCCCGCTTGCGCGGGAATGACGGTTGTTGCGCCGCCGGATTCCCGTTTCCCCGGGAATGACGGTAAGCGGTTTATCAGGTATATGCAATAGCCGGCCTTAACCGCCGCCGCCGCGCACTTCCAGGCTGGGCTTGGTCATTTCCTCCGGGTTCAGCAGCCGCGCCAATTCCTGGTCGGCCAGGGCGGTGCGGAGCCGGGCTACTTCCCGGATGGTCTGGCCGCTGGCGGCCGCTTCCTTGGCAATGGCCGCCGCCGCATCGTAGCCGATGGCCGGAGCCAGGGCCGTGCCTAACATCAATCCCTTTTCCACCATTGCCGGCCCCACTGCGGTGGCCTGAATGCCCTGGACGCACTGGACGGCGAAGTTGTTGGCCGCCGCCGCCAGCAGGGCTATGGATTGCAGCAGGTTGTAGGCCGCCACCGGCATCATCGTGTTCAGCTCGAAGTAGCCGCCCTGCCCGGCCAGGGTAACGGCGGCATCATTCCCGATTACCTGAGCCGCCACCTGAATGACCGATTCGGCAATGACCGGGTTGACTTTGCCGGGCATTATGGAACTGCCCGGCTGCACTTCCGGCACGGTGATTTCGCCCAGGCCGGCCCGGGGGCCGCAGGCGATAAAGCGGATGTCGTTGGCGATTTTGTGCAGGCTGACCGCGATGGTTTTCAGCTCGCCGCTGGCCTCGACCACCGCATCCAGAGTGGCTTGGGCTTGAAAGTGATTGTCCGTTTCCCGCACGGCAACGCCGGTGGTAGCCGCCAGCCGTTGACAGACCCGGGCGGCAAACTCCGGATGGGTGTTGACGCCGGTGCCGACCGCCGTACCGCCCAGGGCTACCTCGGCCAAAGCCTCCTGCGTCCGCCGCAACCGCCGGAGGCCATTTTCCGCCTGCCCGGCAAAGCCCAGAAACTCCTGCCCCAAGCGTACCGGAGTCGCGTCCTGCAAGTGGGTGCGCCCGGTTTTGATAATCGGCCAGAATTCATCGGCTTTCCGTTGCAATTCCCCCCGCAGAGTTTCCAGGGCCGGCATCAAATCCTCTTGGATGGACAAGAGAGCCGCCAGGTGCATCGCGGTGGGAATGACATCGTTGGAGGACTGGCCCAGGTTCACCTGGTCATTGGGATGAACCCGGCGGGAGCCCAGGTCGCCGCCCAGGATTTGACTGGCCCGGTTGGCGATGACTTCGTTGGCGTTGGTGTTGGTGGAAGTGCCGGAGCCGGTCTGAAAAACATCCAGGACGAAGTGGCTGTCGAGCCGCCCGTCAATCACTTCCTGAGCCGCCGCGACGATGGCGTTGCCCACGGTTTCGTCCAGGACGCCCAATCCCATATTGGCTTGGGCCGCCGCCTGCTTGACCAGGCCCAGGGCGCGGATAAAGGCGCGGGGAAAGCGCAGGTCGCTGATGGGAAAGTTCAGCACCGCCCGCATCGTCGAAGCCCCGTACAGGGCATCGGCCGGCACTTCCATTTCGCCCATCGAGTCCCGTTCAATCCTCAAGCCGGAGTTGCTGGTGGTCATTGCTTGCCTACCATCCTTAAAGGTTTGGCCTTAAAAATTGGGCCTTAAAAGTCGGGTTGAAAGTTGCCCGCCGGGGGGCGTTAAGGGGTCAGCCCTAGCGCCCCTCCCGCATCCAGTCGGCTACCCGTTCCCCGATCATAATGGTCGTGGCGTTGGTGTTGGCCCGGATTACATCGGGCATTACCGCGGCGTCCACTACCCGCAGGTTTGCCAAGCCGTGCACCCGGCAATACTGATCCACTACCGCCATCGGGTCGGCGGCCGGCCCCATTTTGCAGGTGCCGGAGGAATGATGCTGGGTGCCGACATTGCGGAGCAGCCAGTTATCCAGGGCCTCATCCGATACTAGGTCGGCGTCGGTGGGGTTCAGCCGTTCGACGATAATATCCTTAAACAGGGGATGGTCGGCAATCCGCAGGCCGGCCCGCACGGCGCCGCGCATCCGTTCCCGGTCGTAGGGATGGGAAAGGTAATCGTAGTTCAAAAGCGGCTGGATGTGGGGATCGGTAGAAGCCAGGCGCAGGCGGCCGGCACTGACCGCATTTTGCAAGGCGGCGCTGAATCCGAAATGAAAATCGTCGCCGGCAATGGTTACATTGGCCGGGCGGTGTTCGCTGTTCATCAGGATGGGGGCCAACTGAATGTCGCCGCGGGTAGGCGAACCCTCCAGGCTGAAGCGCAAGCCGACCTGAATGCTGGGGGCCAGGTTATCCGGCGGCGCGCCCTGGCCGCGGAACAGGGTAAAGGCCGCCGGGTGATCGCGCAGGTTTTCGCCGACGCCGGGCAGGTTATGGGTAACGGCAAGACCCATTTCCTGCAAATGTTCCGCCGGCCCGACGCCGGACAGCAGTAGCAACTGCGGCGAGGCAATGGCCCCGCTGCTGACTATAATCTCCTGGCCGGCGACGGTAAAAGTTTCGCCGCCGCTTTCCGCCGCTACCCCTACGGCCCGCCGGCCCTCAAAAATGATGCGATGGGCCGTTACATTGCCGCGCACCGTCAGGTTCATCCGATGCCGGGCCGGGTTCAGATAGGTCAGGGCGGTACTCATCCGCACGCCGTCGATGTTGTTCAGCGGCCGGGCGGCAATGCCGTTGGAATCGGGATGATTCTGATCCGGGTCTTGGGGAAAGCCCAGGGCTACGCAGGCATCATAAAAGGCGGTGGCGTGGGGCAGCCATTCCGCCCGCTTATAGCGGCGCACCGGAATGGGGCCGCCGCTGCCGTGGAAATCATCCCCCGGGAAATCCAAATCGGTTTCCAGCTTGCGGAAATAGGGCAGCACCTTGGTATAGGCCCATTCGTCGTTGCCCCATTCCGCCCAGTTGTCGTAGTCCTCCGGGACGCCGCGGAACAGCACTTGCCCGTTGATGGCGGTGGAGCCGCCGGTGGCCCGGCCGCGGGGGATTTGCAGGGGTGCGGACTGCAAGGGCGTGGCGGTGGCGGTATAGCCCCAGTTGTGCGGCCCGTAGGCCGACCGCCACATATTGTTGCCCTCTTTCAAGTCCAGGGGCAGCTGGTCAAAGTCCGGGTAATCGGGCCCGGCCTCGAGCAGCAGCACCGCGCGGCCGGGATCCTCGGAAAGGCGCGCCGCCAGCACGCAGCCGGCGGCCCCGGCGCCCACGATAACCACATCATACTGCATAATTCAGCGCCTCAACATTCGTCGGGATGGGAATAAGCCGGTTTTCAGGATGGCTCGGTTTTGAGAATGGGCCGGTTTCCGGGAATAGCCGGTTTTCCGGGATAGTTATACCACAAAAGCGGCGGTTAGGGTATGGGGTTATTATTTTCCGCAAAACAATTGGTATATCTTTGTTGAAAATCAGGTATAATCATCCTAGTCCCCCTAATCCACCCGCCCGGAGGTTTCCGTAAAATGCCAATTATCGCCGCCGTACAAGGGGTAGTTAAATCCTTGGGGTCTGAATTATGACCAGCGCCAGCGCCAATGCCAGTAGCCGCCTTGACCGCTACCGCCGCCAGAGTTTGCGCCTGCGGAATGATGCCTTGGCGGAAATGCAGGACGGCCGCTGGCTGCGGGCCGAGGAATTGCTGTGGGGCAGCCTTACCCTGGCGGTGAAAGGGGCCGCCCTGACCCAAGGGCAGGAATTGACGGAGGCGGATGCGGTCCGAGCCTGGGCTACCCGCCTGGGCCGGCGGTTGCGGGATCGCCGGATCCGGGATGCCTTTGCCCGGCTGGACGAGTTCGCCGACGCCGTGGAACGGGCCCGGGAATCCCGCCGGCGGATGGATCCGGTTTTTCAGATTTTAGAGGATACCAGCGCGGCGGTGGAACGGCTGTGGGCCTGGGCCGACCGCGCCGCCAATCCCTCCTCGGAGACGGAAAATGAGCGTCAAAGCGGCGGAAAAGGCCGCCGGCGCGGCCGCGCCAATTAGCCGCCGCCGGGTTGCCATCGACACCCACGGCTGCAAGCTGAATCAAGCCGACAGTAGCCAGTTGGCCCGCCGCTTTCAGGAAGCCGGCTGCCAACTGGTGCCGACGGCCGCCGAAGCCGACATCTACATCCTGAACACCTGCACAGTTACCGCCACCGCCGACGCCAAGGCCCGCCAAGCGTTGCGCGCCGCCCGCCGGGCCAATCCCGATGCCCTGGTCGTGGCCGCCGGCTGCTATCCCCAGCGGGCCGCCGCCGAACTGGCGCAACTGCCCGCCGTCTCGATGGTCGTCGGCAACACGGAAAAAGACCAGTTGGTGGCTCGGGTACTGGCCGCTATGGATCCGGCCGCGCCCCCGGCCGGCAATCCGGCCCCCCTGCCTTTCCCAGGAACGGCTCCGGGCCGCCGTCGGGCGATGGTCAAGATTCAAGAGGGCTGCGACCAGGTTTGCGCCTATTGCATTGTCCCCAAAGTGCGCGGCCGGGAACGCAGCATTCCCCCGGAAACCATCATTAGCCAATTGGCGCAGCGGGTGGCTGAGGGCTGCCGGGAAGCGGCTTTGACCGGCACCCAATTGGGGACTTACGGCTTTGACTTGCCGGGGATCAACCTGGCCGGCCTGCTCCGCCGCATCCTGGCCGAAACCGATATCGAGCGGTTAAGGGTATCCTCTTTGCAGCCCCAGGAAATCGGCCCGGAACTGCTGGCTTTGTGGACGGCGGACCACCGCCTTTGTCCCCATTTCCACCTGCCTTTGCAGAGCGGCAGCGATGCCCTCCTGAAAGTAATGCGCCGCCGTTACACCGCCGCTCAGTTCGCCGCCACGGTAGAGCTGATTCGCCAGGCTATCCCGGACGCCGGCATCACCGCCGATGTGATTGTCGGCTTTCCCGGAGAAACCGAGGCCCACTTTCAGGAAACCCTAGATTTGGTCCGAGCTATGCAGTTCAGCGACTTGCATATCTTTCCCTATTCCCAGCGGCCCGGCACTACGGCGGCCTATCTGGATAGGCAGGTTGCGCCGCCGCTGAAAAAAGAGCGGGCCGCCCAGATGCAGGCCCTGGCCCAGGAAAGTTTTGCCCGCTTCCGCCGCCGCAAGTTGGGACAGACCCGGCCGGTGCTATGGGAATCGAGCCGGCAGGAAGGGGGCTTGACCCAATGGCGCGGCCTGACTGACAACTACATCCGGGTACATACCGCCGGGGAAAGGGAGGATGGGGAAAACCTACGCAATGCCATCACCCCGGCCCGGCTGGTGGCTTTGGCCGGCAATTCGGTATTGGCGGAGCCGGATTTGCGGTAAGTTGCCCGGGGCGATTTACCCGGGGCAATCGCATGGAGAAACCGTCCTTCCCGCTGTCCCCTAACCGTCATTCCCGCGCAGGCGGGAATCCCGAACGGTACTGCCTTATGATGCCGCAGTCTTGACAAGTAGCCGCCGGATTCCCGCTTACGCGGGAATGACGGTAGAGAGGGGCGGCCCGGCTAGAAAGGGCGGGCCACATGGATCGCGGGAACCAGCTCCTTGCGGCCGGGATCGACGACCAAGCCAAAGAGTTCCAGAGTAGTGGCGCCCATCAGATACTGATCCTCCGGGCCGAACACCACCGGGCAAACCCATTCCTGGTCGCGATAGACCAGACGGGCTTTGCCCACTTCCCAAACCGGCTCGCTATTGTCGGCCACGGCGACCGATTGCCGGTCGTAAGGCCGGATATGCAGCCATTCCAACAGGGACGTCGGCAGTACGGAATGGGTGGCGCCGGTATCGACCAGGGCCAATACCTGCTCCACATCGCCGCCCTCGGGATGGCCGACGCCGATATAGACATTAAAAGTCCCCAAGACAGCCTCCGCGCCCGCAGGCAAGGGCGGGCCAAGGTTGGAATTGCGGCCAGGATAAACTATACAGCCGGCGGCGGGCGGTGTCAATGCGGCGCAGCCATCCGGTCAAGGCAATCGCATATAGTAACCGTCTTTCAGTCTCCCTCTACCGTCATTCCCGGCCCTCTCTACCGTCATTCCCGCGTAAGCGGGAATCCCGCGGCTGCTTGACAAGACTGCGGCATCATAAGGCATTACCGTTCTGGATTCCCGCTTACGCGGGAATGACGGTTTTATGCGCTGCCGGATTCCCGCTTACGCGGGAATGACGGTAGAGGCTGGGCATGACGGTTAGGCGGCGGCGGGAAAGACATTAGTCGGGGGCGGGAAAGACGGTTAGGGGGCAAAGTTTTCCGACCATCCTGAACTTGTCGCTGGATGGATACGACCCCAAGAGAACGGCGCTAATCTCCGGCCAGCCGGGCGGCATCTCGGATGTAGTCAATAGTCTCCCGGATACGGCGTTCCGTATCGGCGGCCGGATCGCAGAGGCCCAGGTAGAAACACTCCCCATGCAACGAACCCTGCCGGGAATAGTAGCGGCCCACCAACGGCTGGACGGCGGGATCCTGCATTGCCATTTCCCGCAGGGCCGCCGAAGTCGCCGGCGACTTTTCCGGCTCAATGCCGGTGCGGGCCAGGGCCAGGGCATCGGTAGCCCGCTTGGTAGCGCCCCAAGCCTTTTCCGCCGCGTTCCGCAACTTGCCCCGTTCCAGTTCCTCCAGGGCGTCAGCATAGAGCAGCCGGGCATCGGCAAAAATGGCGCTTACCGGTTCCGCTTCCAGCATATTCCCGACCTCCGGTTTGCCGGCTGATTTTTCCTATTATAGCATACCTAGCCACCGTCCTTCCCGCCCCCTTACCGTCATTCCCGCGTAAGCGGGAATCCAGCGGCGCATAAAACCGTCCTTCCCGCGTAAGCGGGAATCCCGCGGCTGCTTGCCAAGACTGCGGCATCATAAGGCAGTACCGTTCGGGATTCCCGCTTACGCGGGAATGACGGTAAGGGGGCGGTGGGAATGACGGTGGAGAGAGGCGGGAAGGACATTAGTCGGGGGCGGGAAGGACGGTAAAAAAGTTTTCCGCCCATCCTGCAACAAGTTCAGGATGGGCGGAAAGGGTTGGGTCAGTTTTTCTCCGCCCACCCGGCAACCGGTTCGGGATGGCCCGGCCACCGGTGGCCGGAGGGGCGGAAAAGGGCCGTTACAAGTCCACGTGTCTCAAGTAGGTTATTTCGTCCCGCCGTTCCAGGTAGCCGGCCCGGGTTTCGTGGCCGTGGGCAAAGACCAGCAGCCAGCCCTGATTTTGCGCCGCGGTCAGCGTTTCCTGCTTCTGGTGCAGGGTATCCTCCGGGGAATAGTCAAAGGCCGTGATGACCTCCGGCTGCAGGTGCAGCGGCGTCGGCACCAGGTCGCCCAGAAAGGCGATGCGCTCGCCGCCGTGATTGAACAGCACCATCTGATGCCCCTTGGCCGGCCCATCGGTGACGATAACCCGCAGGCCGGGGAAAATGTCGGTGTCCCCGTCCAGCAGTTCCAGCTGGCCCCGCTCCTCAATGGGCGCGAAGTTGTCCTCCCGATAGGCGTGGCGAAAGCGCGCGCCGGGATGACGCGCCGCCTCCCAGGAGGCGCGCTGCACGTAGTAACGGGCTTTGGGAAAGGTGGCGACGATGCTGCCGGTGCGGTCGAGCCGCGTGCCGCCGCCGCAGTGGTCGAAGTGCAGATGAGTAAGGATTACTGCGTGAATATCCTTGGGGGTCAGGCCGGCGGCTTTCAAGCCCTTGAACATCCGGCTGGGCACCAACCCCAGGGCTTCCTTATCCCGGCCATTGTCCTTGGAGCCGACGCCGGTATCGACCAGGATATTTTTGCCGTTCGCCCGGAGCAGCAGGCAATTCAGCCCCAGGGTGATGCGGTTCTTGCGGTCGGTGGTTACGCTGTTTTCCCAAACCACCTTGGGAGTGGCCCCGAAAATGGAACCGCCGTCCATTTTCAGGATGCCGTCGTCGATGATCCGCACTGCCGTTGACACCATACTCTACCCCTCCGCCTCGTCCCGGTTATTGTCCTTGCCCTCGTCCTCGGAGCCGACGCCGGTATCGACGCTGCTCTTGCGGTCGGCGTTTACGCTGTTTTCCCAAACCGCCTTGGGAATCGGCCCGAAAATGGAACCGCCGTCCAGTTTCAGGATGCCCTTGCTGATAATCCGCGCTGCCTTTGACGCCATACGCTACCCCTCCACCTCATAAATTCAGGGAAATCCGCACTCGGTAACGGTGTCGTTCCGGCCGGAATTCCGGTTAGGATCCAGGCGCTGTTGGGGGCTGGGCTGAAAACCCTTTGCGGGCCGCCGTTGCCCCTTTCCTGACCGGCCATCCGGCCCGGAAAAACCCGCCGGGGAGGAACTCCGCCGGGGGATTTGCCGGCCCTCCGGCGTCGCCCGGGGATAATGTAGCCGGCATTAAATTAGGTATTGTCAAGGCAGTTTTTAACGGATTTTCAGGAATCCGAAAATTGCTTTTTGGCCGCGCCGGGCGGCCTTTTTACAAGGGAAATCCTATCTGAAATCCGGCGGCCGGAAAGAACTTTAGTTCCGGGAAATTTCGGGAAAGGGTCGGGAAAGATGATTGAAAAATTAGCCGCCGGGCGGCGGCGGATGCACGAAATTGTCGAGGTGGCTCCCCCCGGCGACCGGGCCAGCGCCCTCTTTGACTGGTGCATCATCACCCTGATCCTGGTCAACACCGTGGCCTTGACCCTCAGCACGGTACAGGCCATTAACGCCGTGGCCGCCGACTTCTTTTTCTACCTGGAGGCGGGGTCGGTAGCCCTCTTTATCGTCGAGTATGCCCTGCGGGTCTGGGCCTGCACCGCCGAGGAAAAGTACGCCCATCCCTTTTGGGGGCGGGTCAAGTTTGCCCTGACCCCCCTGCTGCTGATCGACCTGATTGCCATTCTCTCTTTCCTGCTGCTGCCGGTTATGGGCGGGGACTGGAATCTGATGGAAATGCGGATAATCCGCCTGGTGGCCCGGGCCGCCCGCCTGGGCCGCTACTTCAGCGGCATCCGCACTTTGGGGCAGGTAGTAACCAACAAGCGCTACGAACTGCTGACCGTGGGGCTGGTGCTGGGGGTGATGCTGGTGCTGGCGTCAACCCTGATGTATTACGCCGAACACCAAGCCCAGCCGGAAAAGTTCGCCAGCATCCCGATGACGATGTGGTGGAGCATCATTACCCTGACCACGGTGGGCTATGGCGATGTTTCCCCGGTAACGCCGTGGGGGCAGGTGATGGCCGGGGTTATCGCCGTAACCGGCATCGGGATGTTTGCCCTGCCCACCGGCATCCTGGGTTCCGGCCTGGTGGAAATGATTGAACGCCGCAACACCGCCGCCGTCCGGGAGTGTCCCCACTGCGGCAAAAGCATTGAGGAGGAGTAAGGGGGAGACGGATTCAAACATGGATAGACAGGATAAACAGGATTCTATATCTGCCGGGAACGGTTATTGACCGTCAGTACCGTTCTAATCCGATACAAAAATCCTGTCTATCCTGTCTATCCATGTTTGAATCCGTACTCCCCTTTACGGCGCGGCCGCCGCCCTTATCTGCCGGGTGCGGCCGGTAGCCAGCGGCGTCAGCAGCAAGGCCGGCAATAGCAGCAGCAAGCCGGCCAAGGCGTTCAGGGATATGGCCCAAGCGGTGCTGAACAGGCTGGCGACAATGCCGATTTCCAAGCCGCCCAGGGGCGTGCCAATGCCGATGCAAACGCTCATCAGGCCGACCATCCGCCCCCGCATTTCCGGCGGCGCGGCCAGCATCGTAATCGTGCTTTGCATCGTCCCGAACCCGGCCTGCCCAATGCCGCCCAGGATCAGCAGCCCGAAAGCCAGCAGATACCAGGGCGACCAGACAAAGAACATTGCCATCACCAGCACCACGGTGGAGCCGATAAGAAAGACCAGGCCATGCCGTTCCAGGTTCCGGGTCAGGGCCATCGTCCCGGCTCCCAGCATCTGCCCAATGCCCTCGGCCGCCACCAGCAAGCCCACCAGGGTAGCCCCCACGCCCAGGTTGTTGGCCCCGATGTCCGGGATGAACTGCTGCATCGGGAAAGCCAGGGCATTCATCACAATGGTCACATACAACATTCCCCACAGCAGCGGCGTATGCAGGGCATAGCGCACCCCATCGCCCAGGCTGCGCCACAGGGGTTCCACCCGGCTGGTACGCGGCCGATGGGGAATTCGCAGCCGGGTCATAATTTTCAGGTCCAGCAGATGCACCGCCACAATCAGCCCGGCCGCGCCCACAAAGCCGGCCCGTTCTACCGCATCCGCCCCCAGCCAGGGCAGCAGCAGGCCGCCGGAGGCGTCAATCATAAACCCGCCCAGCATCGGCCCCGACATCTTGCCGGAAGTGTTGCTGATGGTGTCCAGGGACAGGGCATTGACCAGCCGCCGCTCGCCCACAATATCCAGAATGGCGGTGCGGCGGGACGGGTCTTCGAGGGATTTGGTCGCCCCCTGCATAAAGACGGCTACAAAGACGTGCCAGGCGACGATGGCGTCCATAATTATCAGCAGCAGCAGCCCGATAGCGATGGCGGTGTTGAGCAGCTCCGCGGCAAAGAGAATCCGCCAGCGGTTGAACCGGTCGGCGATAAAGCCGGTGAACGGGGATAGAAAGGGGCGCGGCAGGTTGTTGAACACCAGCACCAGGCCCAGTTGCAGGGGGGATTGGGTGGCTTGCAGGATGAGCCAGCTGAGCACCAGCAGTTCCATCCGGCGGGAAATTTCCCGCAGGCTGCCCACATACCAGAGAACCCGGAAGTCCCGGTTTTGCAGCACGGAAAAGACCGGAACGCCGCCGCCCCTGAACCGCAAAGCAACCCCCTGTCGGTAAAAATCCGCCGGCCGCCGCCGGGGGCCTAATTGTAACCTAAACCCGCCCGCCGGTGCCGGCCGGCGGCGATAGCCCGGTCCAGGCGGGTCAGGGGATTGGCAAACAGTGCGGGCATAGGGATATAAATCCAAAAGTTTGGGGCGGCCGTTGCCGACCGCCCCGGGTTGCCTTACTTTTGCCACACACGGTGACGGCGGGCGGCCGAGGTGTTTTTATCACTCCAAACTTTGCGCGGGTAAGCCCCCCCGTTGCGGTACTTGACCGCCCGTTCCGTCTTTTTCAGGTAAGCGAGGGCTTTCTCCTTAAACTGGCGGGTGGTCATCCCCGTCCGTTTCTTGCAATCCCGAAACGCCGCCTTGGGGACGGCATCCCGCTTTCTGTAGTCTCTCAGCCGTTCAGGAGTATCGCCGAAGTACCCCAACAGGGTATTGCACGGGTCGCACAGGATACCCCGGACATAGGGCTTGCCATCGGGTTCGGTGTGGTCAACCACATAAAAGCGCTTGGTATCCCCATACTGGGTAGTCCCATAATAAGGCTTGGTAGCGCCGCACAGGGCGCACTGCTCACCCTGTTTCTTGAACAGGGCTTTCAACTGCCGCGCCGTCTTGCCATAGCGGGACTCGCAGCCTTTAGGAGGAGTGAACACCATCGGCGGAGCGTTTTTCTTCGCCAGCAAGTTGTCCAACCTGTTAAGGATGACGCTCTCCACCCAGGTTTCCCTGGTGTGGGGAGTTTTGGCGGCCGTCTCCTTCAAGATTGCCGCCTGCTCAGTGGACAAATTGATTTCCACTTTCAGTTTCGGCATTGCGCCACCTCCGTTTGGATATGCCCTTATTATAAGGCAAGAGTTTTTTAAGCGCAAATTTAATTCGGCTACTTAATCCGCCGGGCCATAGCATACCCTTGGCAACCTATTTACTTTACCGTCATTCCTACGCAGGCGGGAATCCAGCGGTGGCTGGGCAAGGTTGTGGCATCATAAGGCAGTACCGTTTTGGGGATTCCCGCGTAAGCGGGAATGACGGTAGGGGGGCAGCCGGAACCCCCATCCGCTCATCCTGAACTTGTTGAAGGATGGCCCGCCGCCCTTTCGGACCATCCGGCCTTTCCCGCCGCCGTTGCCCACCCTTCAACAAGTTCAGGATGAGCGGATAGGGGTCTGCGGGAAGGACGGTGGGGTAGGGGGGACGGTGGGGGATGCTTTACCGTACTCCTTGCCCCACGGCGCCGAGCAGGATGGCGTCTTTAAGAATCAGCACTTCGCCCTCCAGGCGGGCTTGGCCCTGGGCGATGGTTTGCACTTCCTCGACCAGTTCTTTGACTTGGCCGGCCAAGTCTTTCAGCTGGTCGGTCAACCCTTGCACCTGGTGGTCGGTACGGACCTGAGCCTGGGCGATGCCTTTCACCTCAGCGGTCAGGTCTTGCAGCTGGTCGCCCTGGCGTTTCACCTGGGCGGTCAGGGCTTGCATCTGGACGGTCAACTCTTTCACCTGGAGGTCGGTACGGACCTGGGCCTGGGCGAGGGTTTTCACCTCAGCGGCCAACTCTTTCATCTGGTCGCCTTGGTGTTTCACTTGGTCGGTCAAGCCTTGGACTTGCTGGTCGGTGCGGGCTTGGGCGATGGCCAGGGCTTTCATCTCAGCAACCAAGTCTTTCATCTCAACGGCCAGCTCTTTCACTTGGTCGGTCAAGACTTCCACTTGGTGGTCGGTGCGGATTTGGGCCTGGGTGACGGCGCGCACTTCATCGGTCAAGCGGTCGATGCGCGCATTGGTATTCTCGATGTTGCGCGTGGCGCGGCGATCCATCCGGAGTAGCAGGGTTACGATCAGGCCGGCAAAGGCAGCGATTACGGTCAGCAGGGCGATGCCCACCCCGATAATGCTGACGATCTCCGGGGACATTTCCGGCGGCATATTCGTCTCCTGCCTTTGAGCTTGTTGGACTTGCCGGCAAGGATACCACTGCCGGCGGGTTTTGTCCAGGGGCGGGAGCAAGGGGCGGGCGGGATGGCCGCTTGCCCCTTTGCCTATTCCCGGCTACTGTGCTATAATAACCCTGGTTCATCCTTAATCCATCCCATCCCGACCCTGAACAGAAACAGAAAGAAAGGGCAACTGGCGGTTATGACCACTTCCGACCCGGCTCCGGGCGTCGACTTTATCCGCGGCATCATTCAGGCCGACTTGCAGGCCGACAAGTATGGCGGCCGGGTCGTTACCCGCTTTCCGCCGGAACCCAACGGCTATCTGCACATCGGCCACGCCAAAGCCATCTGCCTGAACTTCGGCGTCGCCGCCGAATATCCCGGCGGCGTCTGCCATCTGCGCTTTGACGACACCAATCCGGCCCGGGAGGACATCGAGTATGTCCAATCCATTCAGGAGGATGTGCGCTGGCTGGGCTTCGACTGGGGGCCGCATCTTTACTACGCCTCCGACTACTTCGACGCCCTGTACGCCTTTGCCGAACAGCTGATTCAGCAGGGCCAAGCCTATGTGGACAGCCTTTCCGCCGACGAAATCCGCGACTATCGCGGCACCTTGACCGAGCCCGGCCGGGAAAGTCCCTACCGCCAGCGCCCGGCGGCGGAAAACCTGGATCTGTTCCGCCGGATGCGGGCCGGAGAGTTTCCCGACGGCGCCCATGTGCTGCGGGCCAAGATTGATATGGCCGCGCCCAACCTCAATATGCGCGACCCCACTCTCTACCGCATCCGCCGGGCCGCCCATCACCGCACCGGCGACCAGTGGTGCATCTACCCGATGTACGACTACGCCCACGCCCTTTCCGATTCCCTGGAGCGCATTACCCATTCCCTTTGCACTCTGGAGTTTGAGGATCACCGGCCCCTGTACGATTGGACCCTGGCCGAGTTGGATGTGTACCGTTCCCAGCAGATTGAGTTTGCCCGCCTGAACTTGTCCAACACCGTGATGAGCAAGCGGCGGCTGCTGCAATTGGTGCAAGGCGGCTATGTTTCCGGCTGGGACGACCCCCGGATGCCGACCATCAGTGGCCTGCGCCGTCGCGGCTACACCCCGGAATCCATCCGCGATTTCTGCGAGCGGATTGGCATTGCCAAGCGGGATACCGTTACCGACCTGGCCCTGTTGGAGCATTGCCTGCGGGAGGACCTGAATCGCCGCGCCCCCCGGGCCATGGCCATCCTGCGCCCCCTGAAAGTCATCATCGACAACTATCCGGAAGGGCAGGAAACCTGGTTTGACGCGGTCAACAATCCGGAGGATGAACGGATGGGTTCCCGGCAAGTTCCCTTTTCCCGGGAAATTTACATTGAGCGGGAGGATTTTCAGGAAAACCCGCCGCCGCGCTTTTTCCGCTTGGCCCCCGGCCGGGAAGTGCGGTTGCGCTACGCCTGCTATATCACCTGCCGGGAAGTGGTCAAAGACCCGGCCACCGGGGAAGTGGTCGAGTTGCACTGCGATTATGACCCGGAATCCCTGGGCGGCTCCACCCCGGACGGGCGGCGGGTACGCGGCACTCTGCACTGGGTTTCCGCCCCCCATTCCCATCCCGCCCAAGTCCGCCTGTACGACCGCCTGCTGTTAGAGGAGGGGGAATTGGAATCCGCCGCGGATGCCGCGGCCGCCGATACCCCGGATTTTATCGCCCGGCTGAATCCTAATTCTCTGGAAACCCTGACCGACTGCCGCATTGAGCCGTCCCTGCTGACAGCGGAGCCGGGCAGCCGTTGGCAGTTCGAGCGGCAAGGCTATTTCTGCGTCGATGCGGTGGATTCCCGGCCCGGGGCGCCGGTTTTCAACCGCACCGTCCCCCTGCGGGACACCTGGGCGCGCATTGCCCGCAGCGGGGGGTAGGGGGCCGGCTGCGCCCCCACCGTCATTCCCGCGTAAGCGGGAATCCCGAAATGCCTGATGGGTAGTGGGCCGGCGGCAACCCCCTACCGTCATTCCCGCGTAAGCGGGAATCCCGAAATGCCTGATAGGTAGTGGGGCGGCGGCAAACCCCTACCGTCATTCCCGCGTAAGCGGGAATCCCGAAATGCCTGATGGGTAGGGGGCCGGCGGCAAACCCCTACCGTCATTCCCGCGTAAGCGGGAATCCCAAAATGCCTGATGGTAGTGGGATGGTTTTTTGCAGTACCGTTCGGGATTCCCGCTTACGCGGGAATGACGGTAACTACGCGGGAAGGACGGTAACTAGGTCAAAAAAAGGAGGCGCTATCGTGGCTGAGCAAATCCGGGTGCGCTATGCCCCCAGCCCTACCGGCTACCCGCACCTCGGCAACATCCGCACTGCCCTGTTCAACTGGCTTTTTGCCCGGCGCAACGGCGGCCGCTTTATCGTCCGCATTGAGGATACCGACCGGGAACGGCTGATGCCCGGCGCGGTGGAGGGCATCCTGGACGGACTGGATTGGCTGGATATTGACTGGGACGAAGGCCCCCGGGTGGGCGGCGATTTCGGCTCCTATTTCCAGTCGGAACGGCTGCCGCTCTACCACGAAAACGCGGAACGGCTGATTGCCGGGGGCTATGCCTATCGCTGCTATTGCACCGTGGAACGGCTCAACGCCCTGCGGGAGGAGCAAAAGCGCAACAAGTCCCCCCAACTGCGCTACGATCGCCGCTGCCGGGAGCTGACCGCCGGGGAACGCCGTCGCTTGGAATCCGCCGGTACCCCGTCGGTCGTCCGTTTCAGGGCCCCGGACGAGGGCCTTACCCGCCTGGACGACCTGATTCGGGGCGAAGTGGAATGGCAGAACGCCCTGCTTGATGATTTCATCCTGCTCAAATCCGACGGCTTTCCCACTTACCATCTGGCCGTAGTAACCGACGACCATTTAATGCAGATAAGCCATGTGCTGCGGGCCGAGGAGTGGCTGCCCAGCGCGCCGCGCCACTTGCAGCTATACCAGGCCCTGGGCTATCCGCTGCCGCAATACGGCCATCTGCCGATGATTCTCGGCCCCGACCGCACCAAGCTGTCCAAGCGGCATGGGGCTACGGCCATAATGGAATACCGGGAGGACGGCTACCTGCCGGATGCCCTCCGCAACTTTATGGTGCTGCTGGGCTGGTCGCTGGACGACAAAACCGAGGTTATGCCCTTGTCCACCATCCGGGACAACTTTACTCTCGACCGGGTAGGCAAGCCGGCCGCCATTTTCGACCGGGAAAAGCTGGCGTGGATGAATGGGGTCTATATCCGGGAATTGTCGGATGCGGCCCTGGCCGCGGCGATGCGGCCCTATCTGGAAAGGGATTTGCCGCCGGAACTGCTGCCGGTGGATCGGGATTATCTGACCCGCATTGCCCCCCTGGTGCGGGAACGGCTCAAGCTGCTGTCCGAATCCGCCGCCATGACCGCTTGGTTTTTTGCGGCGCAGCCCGATTATGATCCGGCCGACTTAATCCAACGGGGGATGACCGCCGCCGAAACGGCCGCCGCCCTGGAACGGGCCAAGGCTACTTTGACCGCCGCCCCGGATTTTAATGGCCCGGCGTTAGAGGAATTGCTGCGGGCTGATGGCGTAGAACTTAACCTTACCCCCCGCCGTTTCTTTGGCGTACTGCGGACGGCGGTCACCGGGCGCAGCGTATCCCCGCCGCTCTTCGACACCCTGGCGGTACTGGGCCGGGAAAGGGTCTTGTCCCGCCTGCAATGGGCTATAGACGCAGTGCCGGCGGCAGGGGGATAGGTTTGGGCGGGCCAGGGGATATACCTGACCATCCCTTACCGTCCTTACCGCCTCTAACCGTCATTCCCGCGTAAGCGGGAATCCCGCAGTGGCTTGACAAGGTTGCGGCATTATAAAGCAGTACCGTCGGGATTCCCGCTTACGCGGGAATGACGGTAACGTGCGGCGGGAATGACGGTTTCCAACGGCGGTGGTATATTCTGATGGCAGCGCGGCGGCCGCCTCCGGCGGGCCGCCGGAAAATCAAGGAGGCTTTTTATGAGCAAGGTATTGGTAATTCAAGGGGCCGGGATGAATATGCGGGGCAAGGTTCAGGTGGAAATCTTTGGCCCGCTGACCCTGGCGGAAATCAACGCGCAGGTAGCCGGCTACGCCGCCGACCTGGGGCTGGAAGTGGAGTTTTTCCATTCCAACCTGGAGGGCGAGGTCGCCAATGCCCTGTATGCCGGCCACGACGGCGATGTGGCGGCGGCGGTGATTAACCCGGCTGGCTATACCAGCCTGAACGGAGTGCTGCGGGCCGCCATTGCCCAAGTGCGCTTTCCGGTCATCGAGGTTCACGCCTCGAATCCGACGGCCCGGGGCGCGGTGTCGGCAGTCCAGCCGGTCTGCCGAGGTTCGGTGTACGGATTCGGGGTGTACGGCTACTATCTGGCCCTGCAAGGGGTCAAAAACCTGCTGGGGGCGTAAGGGGGCGGCCGGGATCCGGACATTTGCCGGGTATCATCCGCTTATCCTGAACCGGGCATCCCACCGCTCATCCTGAACTTGTTGAAGGATGAACACCCTGTAACCGAACGGATCCCGGCCGGCCCCGGCTTGCGGTTTTCCCGGAAATAACCCATCCCTTTGCTTTCAAGACTTCGCTACCCGTACAACCAGCTCCCGTCGCCCCTTCAACAAGTTCAGGATGAGCGGAAATCTCAAAAGCAAAGGGAATGGCAGCAGGTTGGGCCTAGCCGCAGCGGAGGCAGCGGGGTTCGCTGAACACGGTATCGTGCACCTCCGGATTGGCAATCAGGTAGTCCATAACCACCCGCAGGGCTTTGTCGGCGTCGGCCAAGCCGTACTTTTCTACGGCGGACGCCACAAAAGCCATCTGATCCGGGTTCAGGGCAATCTCGTAGGTTTCCTTGTCTCCGGCCATTGCTGACCTCCTTATGTTGATAGTTGCTGTTGCCGGCCGGCGGGTCAAAAATATGCGGCCGCGCCGGCCCCGGGGCCGTTTCGCTATTCTACCGCATTAAGCACGCCGTCGGTCGTGCGGACATACAGGCGGCCTTGGGCCAAAGCCAAGGGCTGCTCCACCGGCGCGCCCAGGTTCAGCTGCCAGTGGATTTGCCCGTTGGCGGCATCCAGGGCGTAGAGATAGCCCTCTTGCGTGGCGGCGTAGAGGCGGCCGCCGGCCCGTAGCGGCGGGGCATAGAGGCCGCCTCGCAATTGAATCCGCCGCAGTTCCGCGCCGGTCAAAGCGTCTAAAGTATAAAGGCGGCCCTGCAAATCGCCCACATAAAGGCGGCCGGCGGCCACCGCCGGGCCGGCTACTATACGGGAATCCTCCCCCTCCGGGCCGAAACGCCAGCGGCCGGCCTGCTGCGGCGCCGGCCGGGGGATGCCGGGAACTTGCCACAGCCACAGCTGCGCCCAAATCCGCTTAAACTGGTATTGGCCCGGAATTTCCTTTTCGGTAGCGTCCAGAGCATAAAGGCGGCCGCCGGCCGGAAAATAAACCAGGTCATGGGCCATAACCGGCGCGCTGTAGTTGGATTTGGGGGTGCGGAAAACCAGGCGATTCTGGCCGGTGCGGGCATCGACCAGGTGCATCCGCCCGTTGCGGTCGCCGACCGCCAATACGCCCTCCCGAATGGCGGCGGCGGTGCCAATGCGGTCCGTGGCTTGGTAATTCCAGATTTCGCTGCCGGTGGCGGCGTCGATGGCATACTGCCGTCCATCCCAGGAACCGAAATAGACGATGCCCTGCTGGACGAGCGGGGCGGCGGTAATAGCATCGCCGGCCTTAAAATCCCAGCGGCTTTCCCCAGTGGCGGCGTCCAAGGCATAGAGGCGATGGTCAAGTAGGCCCATATACAGGTAATCCCCGGCCCGGGCCAGAGTTGTCGGTACCGGGCCGCTGGTCGGCTGTTCCCACAAAAGCGCGCCACTGGCGGCGTCCAAGGCGGATACCTGAAAATGGCCGCCGATATAGACCCGCCCGCTATCCACTATCGGCCCGGAGCGGGTATTTTCGCCCAACGGAATCGACCACAAAAGCCGGCCGGTCAAGGGCGGCCCGGCCGCCGCGCCTATCGCCGCCTTGCTTTGCGCCCCATTCCCGCCGGCCATCGTCCACTGGCCGGCCGGGGAATCTGAGGAAATTTGCGTAACCGGCCGGTTAAAGAGCAGAATCCGCGCATCCGGCAGATAGGGATAGTTGAGCCACAGGATAAAGGCCAGCAGCAGCAGGATGCCGCCGCTAATCAGCAGGCGTTGGCGGGTAAAGAAACGGCGTTCCCGCCTGGCTTGGGCCCAAGGCGGCAGGTTAGCGGGACGCCGGTCGACGGCGGTGTCAAGGCCGGATTTCCCGCAAGGGGAGTCGGCCGCCGCATCGCCGCTAGGGGAAAGGGAGCCGCCCGGCGTCAACGGGTTCCTCCGGTCAACAAGCTGGGTCGCAACCGAGGTGGGGCCAAGGATAAAGGCGGTGTGCCGGGTACGGAAAGGATAAGGCTGGTACCCCGGAGGGGCTTCGATCCCCTGATCTCCACCTTGAAAGGGTGGCGTCCTAACCTGGCTAGACGACCGGGGCACACGCAAGCATTATAATCCATCCCGGGGGACAATGCAACCGCTTTTGGGACGAATTCTCAAAATCCGTGAAAATGCCTTAATCCCCCAATTCCAGCGGCCTATTGATTGCAGCTAGTGGCGTCTATTCCCGGGCGGAATTGAAAATCCCGGGCGGCCGCGGATGCGGCCCGAATCCGCCGGGCAATGCGGCTACGGCCCGGCCGCCGGGTTTTCCGCTCCCGGCACAGCCCAGGAAGGCGGCCCCAGTTTCAAGGGCGGCCGAGCAATGGAAAGCGCATACATCTCCCCAGCAGCATCCATTCCAAAAGACAGGATGGGGCTGCCGAGAGTTGCCACCAGCCGCTTTTGCCAGCCGCCTTTCCCGTCCGGCGTCAAGGCCCAGACCCGGCCGCTGCAATAATCGCCAAAAATCTGCGCTCCGGCCAGAGACGGCACGGCAGTTCCCCGATACTGACCGCCCCAGATGATGGCGCAACCCTCCTTATGCCCGTAGGTGACTACCGGCGGGATTGCTGCGGTCAGGGCGGCGCACTGAGCTGCCCCGGCAAAGCAGAAGTCGCCCTCGAAAACCGGCCAGCCCAAGTTGGCCCCGGCCTTTGCCATGGATACCTCCTCGCTAACATCTCCGCCCACATCGCCCACCCACAGCCGGCCGGCGGTGTCGAAGGACATCCGCCAAGGATTCCGCAAGCCGTAAGCCCAGATTTCCGGCCGCGCCCCCTCAGTATCCTGAAAGGGATTGTCCGCCGGGATGCGGTAGGGCTGTTCCGGGGCGGCACCGCGCACAGCAATGCGGATTATCTTGCCGCGCAGACTGCCCAGGTCTTGCGGAGCCTCCGGAAACTTGTTATCGCCAATCCCCAGATACAGCAAATCGTCCGGGCCGAAACGGATGGCCCCGCCAAAGTGATCGTTATTCGGCATCAGCAGTTCCAGGATAATCAGTTCCCCGGCCCGGTCGACCTGTCCAGCGGCTACCGGAAAACGGGATAGGCGGACTTTCCTGGGTTCCTCGGTAGTAGTGTAATACGCATAAAGAAAGGGAAAGCGGTCAAAATCCGGATCCGGGGCGGCGCTGAGCATACCGCTTTCGGCAGCGGAAAGGTCGGTGCGGTCGGTCAAATCCAGGAGCGGCTCCATTTCGTCCCCGGCGCAAGGCAGGGCATCGCCTGGGCATAAGAGAATAAGTCCTTCCCGTTCCACCACGGCTAAGCCGCCGCGGGGCCAGGGGAACAGCTCTACCGGCTGCCGCCGGGCCGGCTCCGGGGTTACGGCGGCAAACTCGACTTTGGTCTCCACTATCTGCGGGAAATTCCATAAATACTGCCAGCACCGGGGATAACCCCCGGCCGTCAGGGCGCAGAAAGTATTTCCGCCGGCGGAAATAGTCGTGAACTTCCCGGCCGGCGCCTCCAGCTCGGCGCCAAAGCCGCCGCCCCAGCACTCCAGCCGGCCGCCGGGACGGAGACCGCAAGTAACCTTTTCCCCGGCGGCGATGTGCGTAAAGGCCCCCGGCGGCGGGCTAGCCTGGCCGGCGTTGTTATCCCCCTGACACCAGGCCGCGCCCTCCGGCCGCAAGGCGCAGGTATGCCGCGTTCCCAGGGCCAGGGATTGAAAGGGGCCGCTATGAAAATCGGGCTGTCCAAAGTTGTTGCCCCAGCAGTGCAGGGCGCCTTGGACGGTCAGGCCGCAGCTGTGAATGCCGCCGGCGGCGATAGCGGTAAAGGCTACGCCGGCCGGCGGCGTGGCCCGTCCGTCCTTATCCCGGCCCCAGCAGTGGGCATAGCCGGCGGTATCCAGGGCGCAGGCGTGCTGTCTCCCGGCGGCTACCGCGATAAACGGTCCCGGCGGTGGTGTAGTTTGGGAATGTTCGGAATCCCCCCAACAGGCGATAGTTCCGTCCCGACGCAAGCCGCAAGCGTAATACTGCCCGAGGCTTATCTGCCGGAATCGGGTGTCCGTCAGATCCGGCCCGCGCTGATAGTCCCGTCCCCGGCAAAACACCTGCCCATCCTCCCGCAAGCCGCAGCCGCCGTAGGGGCCGGCTGACAGCTGGACGAAACGGGGGGTATCCGCTGCCGGCGGGGGCGGCGGCGTACCCGTGGCAGTGGGGATAGCCGTTGCTGCCGACCCTTGAGTTGGAATCGGTGTGGGCGGCCAAGGAGCCGCGGTGGCCGGCGGCGTTGCCGTAGGCGTTGCGGACAGCGGGACCGCGGCGACCTTAACCGGCGCCGGGGTTGGCGTTGCCGGAATTGCCAAAGTTGGCTGAGTTAATGGGGAAATAGGGGGGGGGGTAAAGTGCATTTCATTGGTACAGGCCGCAATCAGGGCAATCAGCAGAGCCGCAACTATCCCCGGAACCTTGGCCGCCAAAGTAACGGGCCGGGCCGGCCGGCTAATACGCCAAGCCGCGCCGGAGGTCTCAACCGGCCGTTTCCAAGATTCCAGCAATTCGCAACCCTGCCTTTTTCCGATTGCCCGGGATCCTATCATACCTCTTGCCGGCGGACAAGCCCAATTGCCCTTGCCCGCAAAAGGAATTTCAATTAGTCTTGACTTATCGCAAAAAGCAAGGCATACTTACTGACCAGCAAATCCGGTACGGCAAGGGGCCGTTAAACTACCCTGCCGGCAACCAGGACGGCCAGGTTGCCGGGAAACGAAATGGCAAAGATGAAACTGTCACTCTATCGCCGCCATCCCTTGTCTGGGGCCATTCCTCCGGCCGCCGCTATCCTGCTGCCGTTGCTGTTGCTGTTGACGGCGGCCTTGGCCTGCGCCAGCGCATCCCCGCCGGCCGCGCCGCCCACGGAGGGCGCTACCAACGCCGAATCCGCCGCCCCCACGGCGGCCCCGGCGGCCGCCGCCAGCGCCGACCCGCCCACCAAAAAGGCGGTAGTCGTTGTCTTGACCGCCAATGTTGTGGTGCCGGCTTATGAACGGGCCGCCGCCCGGATGGCGGATTTGGCCGCCGCCGCCCAAGCCCTTTGCGCCGCGCCTGATCCGGCCGCCTTGACCGCCGCCCGGCAAGCCTGGCGGGAGGCCCGGGCCGCCTGGAGTTTTACCGCCCCCCTGCGTTTCGGCCCGGTGATGAGCCGCAAATCCCTGGGCTTGGTGGATTGGCCGGCCGCCCCGGCCGCCGAAATCGACACGGCTTTGGCCGCCCGGGAATCCATCACCCTCAACGACCTCCGGGAGTTTCTGCCCTCCGACCGGCGCGGTTTGGGGGTGATGGAATATCTGCTGTTCGGCGCTGATGATGATGATGCCATCCTGATGGCCTTGGCCGACCCGGCTACCCTGCGCTGCGACTATTTGACCGCCCTGAGCCAAGCGGCGGCCGCCGAAGTGGATGCGGCCCGGACGGAATGGACAGAGGGCGCCGGGGATGGCGGCCCTTACCGCGCCGTTTTTGACGGCAGCGCCGCCAGTTCCCTCCACGAAAGCGCCGCCTTGACCGATCTGGTCAGCGCCATCGTTTTTCTGAATCAGCGCATCGCCCGGATGCAGTTGGCCCCGGCTTTGGGCCTGGACGGCGTAACTCCCGACCCATCGACTATCCCCGGCGGCCCGGCCCATAACGCTGTGGCCGATATGCAGAGTCAGGTTCGGGCGATGCAGGCTATCTATTCCGGCGGCGATAGCGCCGATGCCCTCGGCTTGCGACACTTGACCGCCCAACTTTCTCCGGAAATTGACCGGCAGACCGCCGCCGCCCTGGAATCGGCCGCCGCCGCCATCGCTGATTTGGCGGAACCTTTGCCCGAAACCATCCTGGACAACCCGGCCCCGGGCCAGGCCGCCTTTGACCGCATTATCGCCGTGCAGCGGCTTTTCAATGCCGATATTGCCAGTCTGCTCAACATATCCATAGGTTTCAGCGACCAGGACGGGGACAGCTAGGGATAGTCCGTCTCTGTCATCCCCTCCCGGGACAGCAGCCAGGTTTTGGCGGCCAGGCCCGGCCGCTCTTTAGCCAAATCCACCGCCGGGTTGACCAAGCGGCGGCTGGGATACCCGTTAAAAGCCACATACGCGTCGGCATACACCGCTACGCCGGCAAAGCCGCGCCGGGCAAAATCGGCGGCGATAAGGTGCGCCGTCGCCAGAATCAGATCCGGCTGGAAAGCCATCCGTTCCCATTGCAGCGGGGTCAGATATTCCCCGGCGGAAACCAGCCAGCGGCCGCCGCTTTCCGGATGCCGTACCCGGAACTGCACAAAGCCGGTCTTTTCCGACAGCAGCACCCGCCAGGAAAACCGGTAGCCCTCCTCATTCCAGCGCACATTGCCCGGATAGGCGTAATGGCGCAGCGGCAAGGCCAGCTGCGTCAATCCAAAAAGCAGCAGTAGCACGGCCGCCCCCCGTAGCGGCGCGGTTATTTTGACCGCCGGGCTGGGCGGCGGCCGCCGCCTATCCTCAACCGCCATCCCCGGCCGCCAAGCGGACGGCAGCCAGGCATTTATCCGCCGCCAGAGCCGCCGCGGCCAATCCGGGGCAAAGAACAGGGTGGCGCCGGCGACCATCACCCAGGGAAATATCCCGATGGGAAACAGCAGCCAGGTCAATAGATGAAAGGCGATGACCGCCAGGTAAGCCCAAGGCCGGGTGCGCGGCAGCAGCAGCCAGAGGACGATGGTCAAGTCAAAAATCAGCCCGGCCCAACTGGCCAGATAAGCCGGCCAAAGCGCCTCCGGCCATAAGCTCAGCAAAGGCAAATCCGGGTTCTGATGCAGCCAGATCCGCAACGGCCGGGCTTGCCAAAGCCAATCCGGGTTCAGCTTGGCAATCCCGGCAAAGAGATACACCGCCGCCAACTGCCCCCGCAGCGTCCAAAGCGCCCACGCCGGAGCCGTGCCATGACTGCCGGCTTTATCCCGTTGCCGCCAGGCGTCCAACGCCGCCGTGCGGTGCAGCGGCATAAAGATAATCAGCAGGCTCAGCAGGCTGAACAGGTAGTAATGATTCAGATAGGTGGTCTTGTCCAGCAGCTCGACATAGGTAAAGCTCAGGAAAAACAGGAGGGCGCAAAGGCGGTATTTGTAGCCCAGGGCAATGCCCAGGCTGAACAGGCCCATCAGGGCAAAGTGCAGATACATCCCCCATCCGGGCCAGGGCTGTACCCACCCGAAACCCCAATAGGCAAAGTGGTAAGCCGGCGCGATATAAAGGTCGTCAATCCACCCGTAGGCAAAAAAGCGGATTGCCCCGGCCAATCCCAGCAGGCCAAAGGCAATGCGAAAGGCCGCCAAAGACGCCCCATCCCCCGGCCGCAAGCCGGCGGCGATCGCCCGGTCAAAACGGGCCCGGGGAATGGCAAACGGCGTTGGCATAGGGCCTAGTTTAGCCTATGGCGACGGATTGCGGGGGGAATTGTATATAGAAACCGTCCTGCCCGGCCTTTCTATCGTCCTTCCCGGCCCCTTTACCGTCATTCCCGCGTAAGCGGGAATCCCGTGGTGGCTTGACAAGGTTGCGGCATTATAAGGCAGTACCGTCGGGATTCCCGCGTAAGCGGGAATGACGGTAGGGGGGCGGCCGGGAAGGACGGTAGAGAGGGCATTGACACCATCCCATCCTGACCATTATCCTGACCATTGCCGGCGGGCGGTTTAATCAGCGCCGGACACCGGAAAGGGGGAATGGGAAAGTTATGCCCATTGATTCCGTAGCGGTGGTGCGGCTGTGCGGCGGCTGCCACGCCGAAATTGAGACCCTTACCGTCAAAAAGGACAATATGCGCTTGGTGGCGGCGGAGGAAGTGTGGTGCGAGGTCTGCCAGTCCCATCAGCCGGAAGTGCGGGACATTGCCGGCCGGTTGGAAACCATCCGCAACGAGCAGCAAAGCTACCCGGAAAGCCCCACCTCCGGCCCCCCGCAGCTGGTAAGGCAGGAATAGGCGGGAAAGTTCTTTGCCGTAGCCGCCCCGCATCATTCCGCCGGCAGAATGGCGGTATCGGCAAGGTTCACTGGCTCCAGCCGGGCCAGACTTAGGGAACGGTTCAGGCGCACATCGCAGCGGTTCAGGAAGTCGCGGCCGAGGAGGGAGGGGGCGTCTTGCAAGTCTGAGTCCGGGCCGGGGCGGATAAACACATTCAGGTCGCAACGCAATTCCCGGCCGGCGCTGTCTTGAAACAACAGCACGGCCGCCTCCCGGTAATAACCGGAGCCGCCGCCAATGCCCGCCGCCCTTTCCCTTGCCTCCGGGTTCAGTTGCCCCTGGTCAATCCCCAAGTGGTTCACATCCTCGGGATGCAGAAAGATAACATCGGCCCCGGTGTCAATGAGAAAGTTGACCTCGCCGGCAACGCCGAGGTCGGGCAAAACCACCTGCGCCTTAATGTAAGGCGCGGGCGGCTCATCCCCTTCGGAGTGATAAAAGCCGACCAGAGCCATGGCTAGGCCCGCCGCGTAATGCGAAAGGGCGTCCAGCACCGGATCCCCTTGCCTTTCCGCATAAAACTGACGCGCATAATGCTGCGGGAGACGCCCTTCGCCTCCCCCTGCTCCAGCAGCTCTTGCAGGGTCGGCGCTACGGCCACCAATTCCTCCCGATACACCCCGACCCACTGGCCGGGGTACTGCCGGGAAAACTCTTGGTAATGGGCCGACATAAACTTCGCGCTCCGCAGGACCGCATCCCACGTCCGTTCCTGAGCCGCCGGATCCTCTTGGTCTGCGGCCGGGGCCTCGACCCGGGACGCTTTCCGCTTTTCTTGTTCCAACATTGGCAACCTCCTCTTGAGGTTTAGTCTCCCGTTTGGCCGGTCAGTTCCGGGCCGGCGGCCGCCCGGATTAGCGGGACGGAAACCAGCCGTTCCCCGGCGCCCACGGCAATGGCGGACATAGGGCTGGGGGTGATGAGTTCGTCGCCGTCTTTTTCCGTCTCGATGGCGTAGTCGAGCAGGGCTTCCTCGGCGTGGGACAAGGCTTCCGCCACCGTGTAGCCCATAGCGCCAATGCCGGGCAGGTCGGGAAATACCACGCCATAGGCTCCGGGTTCGCCGTCAACCAAGGCCGGATACTCTAACATAATACGCTACTCCTTATTTCTCGTCGCGCCGGCTAATCCAGCCAGATGGCCTTTTTCGCAACCGTTGCGGCCATGCCGGTGGATAGCTTGTGGTGCCGCGGCAGGGTTATAAGGCCGGGCAAGCGGGGATGCCGGTAGAGGTCGTGATTGGAACCATGCCGTTCCAAATACCAACCTTCCCTTTCCAACCGCCGCCGGACCCTTCGGGTGTTCGTTTCCACAATCCCATTATACCCCAATCCCCGGCGGCCAACAACTGCCTTACCGTCCTGGATTCCCCCTTACGCGGGAAGGACGGTTGCTACAGGCCATTGCCCTAGTCCAATTCCCGGCAAAATCAGCCAGGCCGGCCGGCCGAGGCCGCCCGCCCCCTCTGGCCGCTGTTGCTGTAACCGAAAGTTTGGAAACGAATTATTGGCATTATCCGGGTATAATGCGCCGTATATCGTTAATTACTGCTATATTATTGCCGTAAAAGGGCAATTTTGGCCTTTTTACAATGTTTCGCTTGCATTTGTCCCGGCGGCGGTATATAGTAGGGCGTTAAGGCGCAAGTTAGGTTGACCAGGGCATCAATTCCTCTCTGGCTCCGCCGGAGCCACTCCCTCCACGGCGCGCTGACTGACCTGATATGCCAACCCCACATCCACCCATAAAGGAGGTTCAGCAGTGGCGCTATCCGATAAAACCCTGGTGTGCGTGGACTGCGGCGGCGAGTTCATCTTTACCGCCGGCGAGCAGGAGTTTTTCAACTCCCGGGGGTTTGTGAACGACCCCAAGCGTTGCCAGTCCTGCCGTTCCAATCGCCGCTCCGAGCAGCGCGGCTTTTCCGGGGAGCGGGAAATGTTCCAGATCGAGTGCGCCGAGTGCGGCGTGGAGGCCACCGTGCCATTCCGCCCCCGCGGCGATCGCCCGGTCTATTGCAGCGACTGCTTCAGCCGCCAGCGCAATGCGGCCGCCCAATACTGACCCCCGCCGCGCCGGGATAAAACCGAAGGGGGGCCGGTGTTGTAACGCCGGCCCCTTTGCTTGGCCCCTGCCCGTCCTTCAACAAGTTCAGGATGAGCGGATTGAGTAGGCCGCCGGCCCCTTTGCTTGGCTCTGCCCGTCCTTCAACAAGTTCAGGATGAGCGGATTGAGTAGGCCGCCGGCCCCTTTGCTTGGCTCTGCCCGTCCTTCAACAAGTTCAGGATGAGCGGAGGGAGTAGGCCGCCGGGGGGCCGGCCCCTTTGCTTGCCCCCGTTCCATTAGGTTGTGCCTTGCTCAATCCGCTCATCCTGAACTTGTTGAAGGATGGGCAAGCCGCAGCGGAATGGATTTATTGCGGTTGCGCCGCCCTTATCCCGCCGATACAATGCAATTATCACCCGCCGCAACTTGTCAGCCAGGACTTGCCGCCATGAACTTCAAGAACCTCCGCGAATTCATCTCCTTTCTCGAGGAACGCGGCCAACTGCGCCGCATTGCCGCCCCGGTCAGCTGCGAACTGGAAATTACCGAAATCGCCGACCGGATGGTCAAGCAGGGCGGCCCGGCTCTGCTCTTTGAGCAGGTGCAGGGCTACGACATCCCGGTACTCATCAATATGTTCTGCTCCGACCAGCGGATGGCCTGGGCTTTGGGCGTGGAAAAGCTCGATGACCTGGTGGCCCGCCTGCAAGGGATGCTCCAGCTGACCCAAGGGCCGCCGGAGGGTCTGCTCAACAAGCTGCGGACCCTGGGGCAGCTGATTCAACTCGGCTCCTTTCAGCCGCGCACCGTCAGCCGCGCCCCCTGCCAGGAAGTGGTCTTGACCGGGGAGGACGTGGATTTGTTCCGCTTTCCGGCCCTGAAATGCTGGCCGCTGGACGGCGGCCGCTACATCACCCTGCCCCTGGTCATCACCAAGGATCCGGTCAGCGGCGTGCAGAACTATGGAATGTATCGGATGCAGATTTATGACGCCCGCACCACCGGAATGCACTGGCAAACCCACAAGGTCGGGGCGCATCACTATCGGGTCAGCCAGGAACGGCAGGATAACCGGCTGGAAGTGGCGGTAGCTATCGGCGCCGACCCGGCGACGATGTGGACGGGTTCCGCCCCCCTGCCGCCGGACATGGATGAAATGGCCGCCGCCGGCTTTATCCGCCAGGAGGGGGTGGAACTGGTCAAAGCCAAAAGCGTTGACCTGCTGGTGCCGGCCCAAGCGGAAATCGTTCTCGAGGGCTATGTATTGACCGACGAGCGGCGGTCGGAAGGGCCTTTTGGCGACCATACCGGCTACTATTCCATGCCGGAGGATTATCCGGTTTTCCATGTGGAAACTATCACCCACCGCCGCAGTCCCATCTATCCCGCCACCATTGTCGGCCGCCCGCCCATGGAGGACTATTGGATGGGCAAGGTCACCGAGCGCATTTTTATGCCGGTCATCAAGATGATTCTGCCGGAAGTGGTGGATATGAATATGCCGGCCGAGGGCGTTTTTCATAACCTGGCCCTGGTGTCCATTAAAAAGGAATATCCCGGCCAGGCCCGCAAGGTGATGTATGCCCTGTGGGGGCTGGGGCTGATGAGTCTGACCAAGACCATTATCGTCGTGGATCATTTTGTGGATGTGCAGAACCCGTCGGAAGTGGCCTGGCGGGTCGCCAACAATATCAACCCCCGCCAGGATCTGGTAGTGGTTGAGGGGCCGTTGGACGATTTGGAAGTGGGCTCGCCCACCCCCAAGTTCGGCGGCAAGGTGGGCATTGACGCCACCCGCAAAAGCCCGGAGGAGGGCTACACTCGCGGCTGGCCCCCGGACATTGAAATGACCCCGGAAGTCAAAACCCTGGTGGACAGCCGCTGGGGGGAATACGGGTTTTAAGGGGGGAAGTCTGCCGTTTCCGCTCCTCCTGAAAAAGTTGCCCTATCCGCTCATCCTGAACTGGTTGAAGGATGGGGATTCCGGCGGCTCCCCCACCGTCATTCCCGCGTAAGCGGGAATCCGGCGGCGGACGGACGGCAACGGGCTGGTCTTTTCAATACCGTTCGGGATTCCCGCTTACGCGGGAATGACGGTAGGGGGATGGCGGGAATGATGGTAGAAAGGCCGTACCGTTGGGGATTCCCGCTTACGCGGGAATGACGGTAGGGGGGCGGCGGGAATGACGGTAATGATGACGGTAAAGGGGATGGGCGGGAAGGACGGTAGAAAGGCCGTACCGTTGGGGATTCCCGCTTACGCGGGAATGACGGTAGGGGGGCGGCGGGAATGACGGTAAGATCTGCTATAATCCCCCCCCAACACAACCCGGCGCTAGGCCCATAACTTACCGGAGCGGGCGGCGATGGCCCTTATCGGCAAGGTATCCCTTTATTTCAGCGCCCTCCGCATCTGGGAATCCATTTTTGCCCTGCCCTTTGCCTATATGGGGATGATATTGGCCTCGGCGGAGGTGAACGGGCAGCCCTGGCCCGGGTGGGACAGCTTTATCTGGATTACGGCGGGAATGTTCGGGGCGCGCACCCTGGGCATGGCGGCCAACCGACTAATCCACGCCAAAGAGGATGCGGCCAATCCCCGCACTGCCGGCCGCCATTTGCCCGGCGGCTTGCTGAAACCCGGGGAAGTGGCGGCCATGGCGATCCTGGGGCTGCTGCTGCTGTTCTATGCGGCGGCCCAATTGAACGGCTTGGTATTGCTGCTGGCCCCTTTCGCCGCCGCCTATGTGGTCTTTTATTCCTATGCCAAGTATTTTACCTGGCTGTGCAACTTTTTCCTGGGCTGGGCTTTGGCGACGGCCCCCACGGCGGCCTGGCTGGGCGTTAGCGGGCAGCCGGCGTGGGAACCCTTTATCCTGAGCCTGGCCGTAGCTTGGTGGGCCGGCGGTTTTGACATCATTTATGCCTGCACCGACTACGATTTTGACCGGCGGTACGGCATCCATTCCGTTCCGGGGAAAATCGGCATCGCCGCCGCCCTGGCCTTGGCCCGGCTGATGCACCTGGGGGCGGCGGTAGCGCTGCTGGTTATCGGCTTGTGGCTGGAACTGGCTTGGCCCTACTATATCGGCTGGGCTATCGCCGTGCTGCTGCTGATTTACGAAAATAGCTTAGTAAAGCCGGACGACTTGTCCCGGGTGGGCCTAGCCTTTTTCCGGGTCAACGGCTATATTTCGGTGCAGTTGCTGGCTTTCACCATCCTGGCCCTGGCGGTTTCGTGATGATAGATTTTGCCGGTCGGTCAACCCAATCCGGGCTATTCGGTCAACCCAATCCGATCTATTCGGTCAATTTGGGTAAATTGCGGTAACGCCGCCGTAATAGTTGCCGCTTATGCTAAGGCCCCTCGGCCAAGGAAATGGCGGCGGTACTGGATGGTTCAGGGAGGGCAACGGTATGGCGGTGGTCAAGGCATTGGGCGGGTTCTTGATTCCGGCGGCGGCGGTGGTTGTTGCCCTTAGCATCGCCCTGGTGCTGACGGCGGTAGCCCAAGCGCGGTCTGAAGTAGTCGCTGCGCCGGCGGCGGAATGTCAAACCGCCGGCGTTGTCCCCGACAGCGTGGAAATCATTTCCGACAGCAACTGGGCGGGCGCGGTATCCGGGCATACCATCCGATTTCAGCTTTGCCCCTATCCGGAGCCTCCGGCGGCTACTGGAGATAAGGCCGGCCCGCCGGCTTATCCCGACGGTATCAGCCTGCTGTGGCAGGGGTTTTATCTGCCGCAGCCGGAGGAAAAGGGAATCGTCTTGACGGCGCCCGGGGCCGGCAAATCCTGGCCGGCCGCCGCGCCCTATAGCTCGCGTCTCTGTTACGCCACCTTGCAGGGAGAGGGAGTATCGGTAAAGTTTGCCGATGGAGACGGCCTGAATGCGCTGATCCCGGCGGCCGCCCGGAATACCCCCTTGACCCTGCAATTTGCCATCCCCGAGGCGGCGGGAATGATCAATCCCCTTTTCCCCGACCCTTATCCATGGCGGATCACCCCGCACTACGACCAGGGCGATTATGGGTACGCCTATACCGCGACGGTTGAGATGCCGATTTTCGCGCCGCCGCTGGGCGTGGATGCAAGTATAAGCCTGTCCGCCAGTTCCGGCCCTCCGGGAACTACAGTAACCGTAGCCGGCTACGGTTTCCCGCCGCTTTCCCCGGTGCAAAGCGTTCTAGTGGACGACGGGCTGGATGTTGCCCCGGATAACCCGGTGGACACCAACGCCCAGGGACAATTTCGGCTGGACATTACCTTTCCGGGGTTGGTGGGTACCGTCTGGCATACCCTTCAAGTGCAAGTGGCCGGCGTCTCCGCCACCACCCCCATTGTGATAATTGGGCACACTATACCCGCGGCCGATACTTTAGCGGCCGACGCCTTTCAGAACTTGGGCGATAACTTCGTCCGCGTTTTCCACTTCGACCACAACTATGGCTGGGAGTTCTATGACCCGCAGGTTCCTGAGGCTAGTACCCTGCGGTCTATGCGAGATTCCGGGTGCTACTGGCTGCTGGTAAAGGAGCCGACGGAAGTGTTTATTAACCGCAAAATCCGCAACTTGACCTGCTGGCCCGAGGGCAAGTGCTGGAACTTTATCGTATGGTAGCAATCCCGCCCGGTTCAGGGATGACGCGGTTTCTGCCAAGGCCGGGCCGGCGGCGGTTTGACAAAACAGCTAAGGAGGTGGTTAGATGGGTTTGCCGCAGCAAAATTATGACGGTCAAGACGCGGACGGGGAAAATCAGCAGGGGCGCATTTCCGCCGCTGGGCTGATTCCGATTGAACCGGCGGGGCGGAGGGGGTATTCTCAACCCGGGTTGGAGGGACTGAATCCAGATTTGCCGGAGCCCGAGTAGAGACCGGGAGCCAATAAGAATCCTCTGCGATTTCCCGCCGTGTTAAGGCAGTTTTCCTTGGTCTAATTTATGCCAGCCTATGTTGAGAATACCGATGTCCCGGCCCCTACCCCGGCCGCCGCCGTCAAGCCGATTATCGTAGGCATTTCCGGGGCCAGCGGCGCTATCCTGGCCCGCAGCGTGGTCGAGGAACTGCTGCGGCGGGAAGTACCTACTATTGCGGTCTGCACCAACGCCGCCCGGCTGGTCTGGCCCGAGGAACTGGAAGTATCCTTTAACGAAACCCTGGCCGAATGGCGGGAAAATCCCCATTTCCGCTACTATCCCCTCGGCGATTTGCGGGCGGCCATTGCCAGCGGCACCTACGCCACCGCCGGAATGGTCATCGTCCCGTGCAGTATGAACAGCATCGCCGCCCTGGCGCACGGCTTGTCGCCCAACTTGCTGCTGCGGGCCGCCGATGTGTGCCTGAAAGAGGGGCGCAAACTGGTGCTGGTACCCCGGGAAACGCCGCTCCACGCCATTCATCTGGAAAATATGCTGACCCTGGCCCGGGCCGGGGCGGTAATCCTGCCGCCGGAGCCGGCTTTCTACCTGAAACCCCAAGGGGTTGAGGATATTGCCCGCTTTGTGACGCAGCGGATTTTGACCGCCCTGGGCGTGGTGGAGCAGCTGCCGCCGGATTTGCAGTATCGGGAAAGGGAGACGCAGGATTAGATGGCGCAGCTGCGCGGCGATGCCCGGCAAACCTATGTGGCCGACCTGTTCGCCCGCATTGCCGGCCGCTATGACCTGATGAACTCCCTGATGACCGGCGGGATGCATCACCGCTGGAAGCGCCATACCGCCCGCCTGGCCGCCGCCGGCTTGACCGGCCCGGCCCTGGATATTGCCACCGGCACCGGGGATTTGGCCCTGGCCCTGGCCCGCCAGCCGGGAATTGACCGGGCCATTGGGATTGACCTGCTACTACCGATGATTGCCCGGGGGCAGGCTAAATTGCGGGCCCAGCCGGCCGCCGGCCCGGTCGCTTTTCTGGTGGGGGATGCTTTGCAGCTGCCCTTTGCCGATGGCAGTTTTGCCTGCGCCACGGCCGGATTCAGCCTGCGGAATATGCCCGACCTGCCGCAAGCTATAGCCGAAATGGCCCGGGTCGTGCGGCCCGGCGGCCGGATAGCCACTCTGGAACTGACGCCGCTGGACGGCCGCAGTCTGAAAAGCCGCCTGTTCCGCCCCTACTTTCACGGCATCGTCCCCCTCATCGGGCAACTGGTCGCCGGCGACCGCGCCGCCTACACCTACCTGCCGCAATCGGTGGACTATTTCCTGCAAGCCGACCGCCTCGCCGACCTGTTCCAAGCCAGCGGCCTGGCCGCCGTAGGCTACCAAAAGCTGGGGTTCGGCGCGGTAGCCGTGCATTGGGGGGTAAAGGGGTGGGGGTAGGGCGGCGGGATGGCGATTTATTTTGGACAATGACGCGGTCAATGTCCAAAATCGGTTACATCTGCATCGTATCTGAAAATAATGGACAGTCAACCGGTCATTGTCCATAGCACTGTCCCAAATTACGGGCGACTTGTGGCGCAAAAAATCTCATCACCAACAGGATTTTTCGGGCTGATTCAGGCAATTAGGAGATTTGTAAAAATTCCACAATTCGGTCTTGACAAGCTCGGAAAAGCCTTATATGATTTTCCGCAACCTGTGGTCGCGTGAGGGTGCTATGAAAATCATAGACATCATCAACAACATTGATAACGGAACGCTGGCGTTGCCGGTGTTTCAGCGGGGCTATGTCTGGAAGCGCCCTCAGGTCAAAGACCTGATGAACTCGTTGTATCGGGGTTTCCCGGTAGGTTCGTTGCTGACTTGGACCACTACGGGGCAGCAGGTACGGGATAACGGCGCTATCCAAGTAAGTACGACCATGGCCGTCAACCTGTTGCTTGATGGGCAACAGCGCATCACCAGCCTGTACGGGGTCATCCGGGGCAAGCAGCCCCGGTTCTTTGACGGCGATGCGAGCGCCTTTGAGGGGTTGTATTTCAACCTCGAGAGCGAGGACTTCGAGTTCCTTGCGCCGGCCAGGATGCGTAATAACCCGCTGTGGGTCAAAGTGACAGATCTTTTCGATCAGTCCGGCTACAACGGATTGATTCAGCGTCTGGTTTCCGACCCGGCACATAGCGCGAACACTCACGCATACTTGGCAAGCGCCACCAAGGTGCAAAACATTCAGAACACCGATTTGCATATCTTGGAGATTACCGGGGTTGATAAGACTACGGATGTAGTGGTTGACGTGTTCAACCGCATCAATTCCGGTGGTACCACTTTGTCGAAAGGCGACCTTACTCTTGCCCGCATTGGGTCGCACTGGCCGGAAGCCCGTCCTGAAATGCAGCAACGGCTCGCCAAATGGAGCAGACAAGCCGGCTTCGTCGCACCTTTGGATTGGCTGTTGCGGTGTATGAACGCCGTCATCACCAACAGCTCCGAGTTTGAGCGGCTGGAACCGGAAAAAGTCGGAGTCGAACACATTCAGGAAGGACTTCAAGAGACGGAGAACGCCGTAGACCGTCTGTTAGAAGCCATGCGTAGCCATCTGTTTATGGACACCGACCGCTTGTTTAACAGCAAGCAGGCGTTTCCGGTAATGGTCCGGTATCTGGTGAATTGCGGCGGCCGGTTCCCGGATCAAGCGACTATGGCGCGGTTGTTTCACTGGTACATCAGCGTCGCCATTTGGGGGAGGTTTTCCGGCCCTACCGAAACCGTCATTAACCAAGACCTGACCGCGTTGTCGGGTGCGACGGATCCGGTTAACGGACTGTTGCGAAACCTGCGGTTGAGCCAAGGGGAGCGGGCAATTTCTCCTGAGAACTTTGACCTGAATTACAGCGGGGCAAGGTTCTACCCGTTGCTTTATATAATGACCCGCACTCAGGACGGTCGGGACTGGGGTACGGGCAACCAGTTGCGTCACCACAGCTTGGGCAGTCACACCAACCTGGAAATGCACCACATATTCCCTAAGGCTTACCTGCGCCGGAATGGGGTGTCGGCCCGCGATGCGAACAATATGGGCAACATCGCTTTCCAGACGCGGGAGACCAACCGGGAAATTGCCGCCAAACCGCCGGTGGATTATATGCCGGCGGTGGTTGCCAACTGGCCCGGCGCCTTGGAATCGCAATGGATACCCATGGATCGGGAGCTGTGGAAAGTAGAAAACTACCATCAGTTCCTGGAAGCGCGCCGGCGCTTGTTGGCGGAGTCCGCCAATACTATGCTGGACACCCTGCGGGCTGGGGTCATTCCTCCGGCTAGTATTCCGGCAGAGATCGGGCAGCAGGCACCTAGTATGCCTGCGACCGCTACCCCCGGCGCTGACTCCGACGACGAAGAGGCCATCTTGGAAAGCGTCAACAACTTCGCCAATGAAAAGGGATTGCCCTCTGGCGAGGTTGCCTACGAAGTTTTCGGGGAGGATGGTCAAGAACTTATCGGCGTACTGGATATGGCTTGGCCTGACGGTTTGCAAGTGGGGTTCAGCAAGCCGGTAGCTCTCTTGATTGACGAGGAAACCTCGGTGATAAAAGCCGCCGGCAACGCCGGATTCCGGGTGTTCACCACCGAGCAAGACTTTCGCCGTTATGTCGAGCGCGAAATCTTGATCGAATCTGAGTAGCCGGTGGATAGGGATCCCCGGCTGAGCGTCATTCCGGTCCATCACTGCCATTCCCGCCCCACTCCCCCCCCCATCCCGTTTTTAAGCCGGGAATGGAATGTTGCGGAAATTTCGATTTCCCGCTTTTCCCCCTTGTTGCCGGCTTTTATTTGGTATAAACTTGGGGCGGCGGCGGAAAGGGGATAGCCTGGACCGGGCGGTTTCCCTGGCCCCGTCGTTTTGTCCCCCATTCCGCTCATTGAGAAAGCAGCGTTATGAGTTCCATATTTGACCGGCTGGACGCCGTCGTCCGCCGCCATCGGGAAATCGAAGAGGCTATGGGCCGGCCCGAAGTGGCGGCCAATTTTGAGCAAATCCAAGCCCTGGCTAAAGAACGGGCTGGCTTGGAGGAGCTGGTGGAAATCGGCCGGCGGCGGCAAGCCCTGCTCCGGGAACAGGCCGACTTGCGAGCCTTGGTCGCGGAGGGCGGCGACCCGGAAATCGTCCAAATGGCCCGGGAGGAACTGGAGGGCGTGGCCGCCAAGCTGGAGCGGCTGGCCCAATCCCTGCGGCTGGCTCTGCTGCCCCAAGACCCCAACGATGCGCGGGATGTCATCGTGGAAGTGCGGGCCGGGGCCGGCGGGCGGGAGGCCGGCCTGTTCGCCGGCGACCTGAGCCGCCTTTATACCCGCTACGCCCAGCTGCAAAGCTGGAAAGTGGATATTATGGATTCCAATCCGTCGGATTTGGGCGGCTACCACAAGGTAGTCCTGGAGATTCAGGGCAAGGGGGCTTTCAGTCGGCTCAAGCATGAGCGCGGCGTCCACCGGGTGCAGCGGGTGCCGGAAACCGAGGCCCAGGGCCGCATCCACACTTCCACCGCCACCGTGGCCGTGCTGCCGCAAGCCGACGAGGTCGAGGTCAAGGTCAATCCGGAGGAATTGAGGATTGACATTTTCCACGCCGGCGGGCATGGCGGGCAGAATGTCAACAAGGTAGCCACCGCCGTCCGCATCGTCCATGAACCCACCGGCTTGGTCGTTACCTGCCAGGACGAGCGTTCCCAGCACAAGAATCGGCAAAAGGCGATGGCGATGCTGCGGGCGCGCCTGTTCGCCGCCGAGCAGGAACGCCACGACGCCGAAATTTCCCAGAATCGCCGGGCGCAAGTCGGCTCGGCGGAACGCTCGGAGAAAATCCGCACCTACAACTACCCCCAGGATCGCATTACCGACCACCGCATCGCCGCCAGTTTCCACGGCGTCCCCCGGGTAATGGGCGGTGAAGGCTTGGGCGAAATCCTCGAATCCCTGATTGCCTGGGAACAGGCTAAACTGCTGGAAGGGGTGGCGGCCTGACCGGCCGGCCCGTCCGCTATGGCAATTCTGCGCGAAGTAGTTCAGCAGACCCACCGCACTCTGGAAGCGTGCCACATTCCGGACGCCCGCCTGGAGGCCGAGGTGATGCTGATGTATGCGCTGCGGATGCAGCGGCATGACCTTTTTGCCCAGCAGGAAATGGAAGTTTCCGGGCCGCAGGAGCAGGCTCTGGCTCAAATTATGGCGCGGCGGCTGCAACGGGAGCCGCTGGCCTACATCCTGCAATACAAAGAGTTCTACGGCATCAACCTGCTGGTGAACTCGGATGTATTGATCCCCCGCCCGGAAACCGAGGGCCTGGTGGAACACGCCCTCTTTATGGCCCTGATGGGAATGGAAACCCCGGAACTGGTCATTGCCGATGTAGGCACGGGAACCGGGGCCATTGCCATCAACCTAGCTCTGCATTTGCCGGCCGCCCGCATTTATGCCCTGGATAACGCCGACGCCGTGCTGAATGTGGCCGCTTACAACATCCGCGCCCATAATGTGGGCGACCGGGTGGCTTTGGGCAAGGGGGATTTGCTGGCGCCGCTGCCAGAGCCGGCGGATTTGATCCTGGCAAACCTGCCCTACCTTCCCACCGACCGCCTGCCCGCTTTGCAGCCGGAAGTGCGCTGGGAGCCGGCGGCCGCCCTGGACGGCGGCCCGGATGGGTTGGATTTAATCCGCCGCCTGCTGCAGCAAGCCCAAGATCCGGACAAGCTCAAGGAACATGGGATAATCCTGCTGGAACTGGATCCGGAGCAGGTTCCCGCGATTCGGGAAGTAGCGGCCCGGCTGTTCCCGGCGGCGGAAACTTCGGTAGAGCCGGACTTGGCCCGCCGCGACCGCATATTCATCATCAACCAGGGCTTGGGCCAATAGCAGCCCGCAATCAAGGGGGCGCTGACTATGGAAATAAACTTGCCGCCGGAAGTGATGGACATCATCGACCGGAATATCGCATCCGGGCAATACCATTCGCCCACCGAGGTTATAGTCCAGGCCCTGTGGCTGCTGGACGGCTGGCACGATTCGGAAGCGGAACGGCTGGCCAAGCTGCGCCAAGCGGTGCAGCAAGGCTTGGCAGGGCCTTTCACGCCGGGCGCGGAAGTCAAGGCCGGGTTGCGGGCCAAATCCGCCGCGCAACCGGCCGGACAGGATTAACCGGTAAGATGGCATAATCCGGCAACTTTAGACAGGGGGCGCAATCTATGGAAATCAACTTGCCGCCGGAAGTGGCGGAAATGCTGAACCGAAAGTTGGCCTCCGGGTTCTACGCCTCGGCCAGCGATGCCATTGCCTGGGCACTGCTGGCGTTGGACGATTGCGAAACCTGGCATGACCAGAACACCGACATTGAGGACCTGCGGCAGTTCATTCAAGCGGGCATCGCCAGCGGACGGTCCGAAACTACCCCGGAACAGCTTTTTGCCGAGCTGCGGGCAAAATCGGCGGCCCGGCCCGGCGGCGAAAGGGTCCCGGCCGTATGAACCGCCGTATCTTTTTCATCCGCCGCCTTTTCCGCTAATTCCCCATTGTCGGAAACCGGGAAACCTTTAGACAGGGGGGCAACCTATGGAAATCACCTTGCCGCCGGAAGTGGCGCAAATGCTCCAGCGCAAGATTGCGTCCGGGGAATATCCTTCCGCCAGTGATGCCATTGCTATGGCCCTGCTGATCTTGGACGATTGGGAAATCTGGTCTGACCAAAACAGCGACGCGGCGGAATTGCGGCGGTTAGTTCAGGAAGCCCTGGATGACCCCGGCCCGGCCGTCTCCGGCAAAGAATTCTTTGCCCAATTGCGGGAGGAAATGGCGGCCGCCCAGCATAGGGGCGGCGCGTAATCCGCAATGGGCGACTATTTCCTCGAGCCGCGGGCGCAGCGGGATGTCCGAGATATTCGAGAGTTTATCTCCGACTCCAGCCCGGCCGCGGCCCGCCGCGTTATGGAGCGGCTGGAACAGGTTTTCAGCAACTTGGCGGATAACCCTTTTCTGGGACGGGAACGGCCGGATTTGGGGACGGACCTGCGCGGCTTTCCGGCCATAGGCTATATCATCATCTATCGCCCGTCGGTATCCGGGGTGGAAATAATGCGGGTAGTGCGCGGCTCCCGGGACCTCCGCCGCCTTTTCCGCTAATTCCCCATTGTCGGAAACCCGGCAACTTTTAGACCAAGGGGGCAATCTATGGAAATCAACTTGCCGCCGGAAGTGGCGGAAATGCTCCAACGCAAGATTGCGGCCGGGGAATATCATTCGGTCAGCGATGCCATTGCTATGGCCCTGCTGGCTTTGGATTCCTGGGAGGAGCTGGAAGCGGAATACTTTACTCCCGGCTATCTGCGGCAGAAGTTTCAGGCGGCCCGGGAGCAGCCGGCCCCCCGCATTCCCTGGCCGGAGTTTTTTGACGCCGAACTTTCGCCGCCGGTTAAACCCGGCTAATCCGGCTAATCCCGGCTTGCAACAGTCCGGCCGGGTAGAAATTGCCCGGCCGCTACCGTTACAAGCCCCCCCTACAAGCCGGTCAATTCCAGCGTAGTCACTTCCCGGGTGGAAAAATCGGCTACCCGGAGGCAGTGGTTGTTGGTGTCGGCGATGTAGAGTTTGCCGTCCGCGATGCTGAGGCCGCCGGGTTCGGCAAAGGCCGCCGCCGGGCCGGGGCCGTCGCGATGGCCGGCCCGACCACTGCCCAGCAGCGTAACCGCCGTGCGCTGCGCCGGGTCAATCACCTTGATTTTGTGATTGTAGGTGTCGGCTACATACAGCATCCCGTCATGCCAAGCCACCCCCAGGGGATGCTGCAAGCGGACATGATGCCCCGCGCCGTCAAAATCCCCGAACTCAAAGAGGCCCAGGCCCACGATAGTGCGTACCCGTCCGTTGGGGGCCAAATCCGCCGAGCGGATGGCGCTGGTTTCGCTGTCGGCAAAGTAAAGGCGGTTGCCGTCAGTGGCAATGCCGCTGGGCTGGGCCAGGTTAGCCCCGGCCAGGCCGCCATCGGTGATGTTTTCCGCCCCGGAGCCGGCATAGGGGCCGATTTCCCCATCGGCCAAGGTCAGCAGCCAAAGCTGATGGCAGCCGGCCATAGCGATATAGAGTTTGTGGTCGTGATGCGCCACATCCCAGGGGGAGTTGAGTTCCACCGTGGGGCCGGGGCCGAAACTGCTGCGCCGCATTCCCTGATTGCCGTTGCCGGCCAGGGTCTTTACCGCGCCGGCGGCCAGGTCAATTTGCCGAAGGGCGTGGTTTTCGGTATCGGCCACATACAGAGTTTCCCCGGCCCGGGCGATGCCTTGGGGATGATTGAATTGGGCCGCGGCAAAATCGCCATCGGCCAAGCCCTCAATCCCGGAACCGATAACCTGCAGGACCGCGCCATCCAGCCCGGCTACTACGATGCGGTTATGATTGGAATCGGCGATAAAGAGGCGGCCGCCCTCCCCATCGGCCAGTACCTTGCCGGGGAAAGACAAGGCGGTTTCCGCGGCCGGCGGCCGGGTGTAGGCTATGGGCTGCCGATCCAGCAGCCCCAAGCCGTCGAACTCCGCGACCATCCGATCCAGCAGCCGATCCAGGTCCGCGTAGGCCAGCTCGCCCTCATGCTTGCCGATGACCTTGCCCTCCGGGTCAATGAACATCAGGGTAGGCCAGGCCCGGCAGGCGTATTCCTGCCAGACCCGAAAATCGGCGTCATTGACGACGGGATGTTCCAGTTCCAGGCGGCGCACCGCCTGATGCAGGTTTTCCCCGTCCTTTTCGTTAGGGAACTTGGCCGAATGGACGCCCAGGACCATCAGCTCGGCGGCGTACTTGCGCTCCAGTTTCCGCAACTGCGGAAAGATGTGCATACAGTTGATTCAACAGTAGGTCCAGAAGTCCAGCAGCACAATCTTGCCGCGCAACTCGTGCAGGGTCAGGGGGCGGTCGGTGTTGACCCACTCCAGCCCGGCGGGAAACTCCGGCGCCTTAACCTTGCCGGCAAAGGTCCTGCTCGTCATAGCGTACCTCTCTATCGGGTCGATCGGATGTAGGCGGCTGGCCCCGGCCCTGCCTATCCGTTCATCCTTCAACGGAGTTCAGGATGAACGGATTCGGATATGTAGGCGATAGCCGGCCCTTCCCTATCCGTTCATCCTTCAACGGAGTTCAGGATGAGCGGATTCGGATGTAGGCGGATAGCCGGCCCTTCCCTATCCGTTCATCCTGAACTTCGTTGAAGGATGGGCGGATAAGGCCGGGCCGGCGGTTTGCCCACCTACGGGCCGTCTAGCGCGGCGGGGCCTCCTCAAAGGCCAGGGTCGCGTGGCGGAAAAATATGGAACCGACCGGGTCGCCCAGGGGGGCGTTGGCAACCAGCACGGCAATCAGATGTTGCCCGCCGGGTTCCGCCGGATCCTGCACCAGCACCCGCTTGGCGGTGTTGTTGCCGGTGATGACGCCGATGTCCCGGTTAATGGCCCCGTCCACATAGACCTCGCCGTAGTTGTCGACATTGCACTCGAAATAGACCCGGTTGCCGGCCACCGCCTGCCCCTTGACCGTCTCGGGCATGGTGAAAGCCAAGCGATACCAGGCAAAGGTAAAGCCGACGGAAAGCCGTTCCTGAATGGATTCCGGCTGTTCCCACCCGGAGTCGTCATAGTCCGGCAACCGGGCGGCCACGCCGCGCATTTCCGCCACCAGGCCCTGATTGGGTTCGCCGGGTACCATTCCCATAGCCCGCCGCCAGCCGGCGGCACCCAGGGCCTGCCGGTCGGCCGGGTTGTCCAAGTCCAGGGATACTCTTGCCATTGCTTTGTCCTCCTTGTTTGCTTGCCGGTGTAGCGGCGGAAGTATTGCGCCCGGAGCTACGGATAGACCGGGCGCAACCGGCGCCCTTGGGAGAAAACGCCGGTCATCCCAGTTGGGCGGCGAAAAATTCCAGGGTGCGCGGCCAGGAGGCATCGGCAGCGGCCTGCTGATACCGCCCGGCGGTAAAGTCCATAAAGGCGTGGTCGGCCCCGGGATAGGTATAGAACTGATGCGCCTTGCCCAGCCGGGTCAGTTCGGCATCCAGTTTCCGCAAATCCTCTTGGGAGGGATTTTCGTCCACCTCGCCGAAGTGGAACAGCATCGGGCAGTTGATCCCGGCGGCCAGGGCAAAGGGAGCGGTTTCCCCGGCCCCCCAAGGTACCATCAGATTGCCGCCATAGTAGGGTACCAGGGCCTTGAAGTGGGGATTGACCGCCGCGCCCAGCCAGGCCACCCGGCCGCCCATGCAAAAGCCGGTGATGCCCAGTTTTTCGCCGTCAATGGCCGGATGATTCCGCAGGAAGTCCACCGTGGCGTTAATGTCGGCGATGATGTCCGGATCGCTCAGCACATCCCAGGGCCGGGGGCGCGGGTCGGCGTTCAGAGTGGAGTCGGGGATCCGGTGGTACAGATTGGGGGCGACCGCCGCATAGCCGGCCTCGGCCAGGCGGTCGCAGATGGTCTGAATGAATTGGTCCACGCCGCCGCCGTGCTGACTGACCACCACGGCCGCAAAGGGGCCGGAGCCGCGGGGAACGCTGGCGTACAAGTCCATATCCGCGCCGTTCACGGACACTTTTTCCCAGAAAGAGGGCATAACAAGACCACCTCCCGTTTCAGTTAAAGGCATTATAGCAGATATGGGGGGATTTGGCACCTTTTGCTCCGGGGATGCCGGGCAAGGGCATATACCGATACCCCCCGCTGTCGTCATTCCCGCGCCAGCGGGAATCCCGACGGTACTGCCTTATGATGGTATTGGCGGCTCCCCTACCGTCCTTCCCGCGTAAGCGGGAATCCCGACGGTACTGCCTTATGATGGTATTGGCGGCTCCCCTACCGTCATTCCCGCGTAAGCGGGAATCCCGACGGTACTGCTGTATGATGCCGCAGTCTTGGCCAGACACCGCGGGATTCCCGCTTACGCGGGAATGACGGTAACGGGCGGCCGCCGCCCCATCCGCTCATCCTGAACTTGTTGAAGGATGAAATGCCCCCCTTTGCTACACCATCCCCTCCTCCCGCACGGCGGCCAGGGATTTTTCTACGGCGGCCAGGGTCTGGTCAATGTCGGTTTCGGTGTGGGCGGCGGACACCAGGAAAGAGTCCCGGCCCATAATGTCGATGCCGTTGTTTTGCATACTGCGTTTCAGGGCGGTAACGGCCGGGCGGCCGAGGGCGGCTTTGATTTCCGAATGGGGCATCCGGGCCAGCTCCTGGTCGCTGGCGCAGTCGGCCAATACCAGATGAATCATTGACGCAATGCCGTGGGCGTAGCCGGCCACTTCCATTTTGCCCAGGACCTCGTTCAAGCCCCGTTTCAGCCGGGCCGCCATTGCATCGGCCTGCTGATTGACCGGCTGGCTGGCAATCAGTTCCAGGCAGGTGGCCCCGGCGACGGCGGACAGGGGATTGGCGTTAAAGGTGCCGGGATGATAAACCCGCTGGCGGTTGTCCCATTCCGGGTCGCCGCGATGGGCAATCATATCCACGATTTCCGCCTTGCCGCCGACGGCCCCGCCGGGCAACGCCCCGGCCACGATTTTAGCCATCGTGGTCAAATCCGGGCTAATGCCATACAAGACCTGCGCCCCGCCCGTCGAGGCCCGGAAACCGGTGACCACTTCGTCGAAAATCAGCACGACCCCGTGTTGGGCGGTCAATTCCCGCACGCCCCGCAGGTAGTTGGGAACATCAAAGGGCAGCTGGCCGTAGTGGGCGCCGGTCGGCTCCAGAATCAGGGCGGCGATATTGGCGTCCCGGTTCAAGGCATCCGCTACGGCGTCCAGATCGCCGGAGGGGACGATGACCATACTGCCCCAACTTTCTTGCGGCACCCCCGGGGCGGGGCGGTCGGAGCCGGCCATAGCGTAGTCGTGCCAGCCGTGGAAGTGGTCTTGCAGCTTGATAACCTTGTCCTTGCCGGTGTAGGCCCGGGCCAGGCGCATCGCCATCAGGGTGGCCTCGGTGCCGGAGCTGTGGAAACGCACCTTTTCCACCGACGGCATCAGGGCTTGGATGGCCTGAGCCCAGCGCAGTTCCTCGTCGGTGCAGGCCCCCAGATGGGTGCCGCGGGTAATCTGCTCGGCCACGGCGGCGGCGATGGCCGGATGGGAATGGCCCAGCAGCAGGGCGCCATGGCCGGAAACATAGTCAATAAACTCGTTGCCGTCCACATCCCACTTGCGGGAGCCGACGCCGTGGGTCAGATACAGGGGAAAGGGCTGGGCGTAGCGGTTATCGTGGGTAACGCCGCCGGGAAAAACCTGGGTCGCCGCCGCGTACCGCTGGGCCGAACCGGGATGTTGGGCAATGTATTCCTCGAGGATGGTAGGCATAATCTTTCCCTCCGGCAACCGATTTATCCCCTATCATATACCATAAGGCAAGGGATAGAAACCGGCGGTTTTGCTTTTGCCGGGGCCAGGGGCTATAGCAAACCTTCCTTCCCGCCCCGGCGGGGCTACCACCTGCCCGCTTATCCTGAACTTGTTGAAGGATAGCCGGCGCCGACAAGGAAAATCTCGAGGAATCTGAAAATCTTGCCGGCCATCCTTCAACAAGTTCAGGATAAGCGGATTTATGGATTCCCGCCGGCGCGGGAAGGACGGTAGGTGCGGCGGGAAGGACGGTTGCTGTATGCTATAATCCCGCCTATGTTCCCGCCGCTGCGCCGCATATTCCTGCCCTTGGCCGCCCGCAGCCGGGCGGCGCGGAACTTCCTGGCCGTCCACAGCGGCCTTATTGTCTGCGCCCTGTTTCTACTGGCCGGCTTGGTGCTAGCCGGGGATTACGGCGTTGGCCCGGATGAGTTCTGGCAGCGCATCATCGCCGGGGTCAACCTGGACTATATCCTGGGCCAAGCCGATCGCATCGAAACTGAACGTTACGAGGACCGGGTTTATGGCATTGCCTTTGAGCTGCCGCTACTGCTGGCCGAGAAAGCCTTGGGGCTGGAGGACTATTATCATATCCACCGGCTCCGTTTAACCCTGACCCACCTGTTCTTTATCCTTGGCGCTTTCTTTTGCTACCGGCTGGCTTATCAGCTGTTTGGCAGTCGCCGGATTGCCCTTTTTGCCCTGCTGATTTTTCTGCTGCACCCCCGCCTTTACGCCCATTCCTATATCAACAGCAAGGATTTGCCTTTTCTCACTATGTTCGTAATTGCCCTGTATCTGCTGGAAAGGGCTTTCCGCCGGGATACCCTCGGCGCTTTCCTGCTGCTGGGAATAGCGGTGGGACTGCTGACCAATCTGCGGATTATGGGGCTAATGCTCTTTCCCGCCGTTGTCGCGATGCGGGGGCTGGACGGGTTTTATGCCGGGCCGGGGCCGGAACGGAAACGAATCCTGTTGACCGCCGGGCTGTTCGCGCTGACCGCCGGGCTGACCCTGTACGCCGTAACCCCCTACGCCTGGACTAATCCGGTGGACTACCTGGCGGCCAGCCTGAACTTGACGATTAACCATCCGACGGTCTTGCCGCAGTTGTTCCAAGGCCAGCGGCCGCTTTCCAGCGAGCTGCCGCCGCATTACACCGCCGCCTGGTTTGCCATCACCACCCCGCCGCTGCTGCTTTTGCTTTTGCCTATCGGCGCGGCGACGGCCGGGATCGGCGGCGGCCGGCGGCCCAAGGCGATTTTCCGCAATACCCGGCGGCGTTGCCACGGGTTGCTGCTGGCTTGCTTTCTGCTGCCGCCGCTGGCCGCCGCCTTGCTGGATGCCAATCAATACGATACTTGGCGGCATTTCTATTTCCTCTACGCCCCCGGCGGCCTACTGGCGGCCGGCGGTCTGCATTGGCTGATGTCCGTCCCGGCCGCGCCAAGGCGCTGGCGCGCCGGGCTGGCCGGCCTGGTCGGATTAGGCTTGGGCCTGACGGCTCTCCAGATGGCGCAAATCCATCCCTTGCAGTATGCCTACTTCAACTTTCTGGTGGATCGCGCTACCCCGGAGCGGCTGCGGACGCAGTATCAAATGGACTACTATCGGATGGCGCAGCGGGAGGGCTTGCGATACCTGCGGGAACGCTATCCCGAGGAGACTTTGACCGTGCGCGCTGATTTATGGCAGTATAACACCCTGCCGCCGGCGGATCGGCAGCGTTTGCCTATTGCTGATGCCGGCCGCGCCGCCGATTATGACCTGCTTTATCCGCCGGAGCCCGGTCAGCCGGATTTGGCCTTTAATGGGGAATATCGCCGCCGCATTTACAACAACACCCTGGTCGTCGTGCGCCCCCTGGATGCCGCCCGGATGACGCCGGCGGCCGTGGCGGCGTACCGGGAATTGTACCGGCAGGCGGTGGCGGGAGAGCCGATTATCCGCGCCGATTATAATGTTTATCTTGACGACCGGCGGCTGACCTTTGTTCAGGAGAATTGTCCGCCGGGCGGCGGCGATGTCTGGTTCGGCGTCCGGATTTTCCCCCATCACCCGGAAGTCCTGCCGCCGCATAAGTGGAACTCCGGCAGTTATGTAACTTTCCAGACTAACCGGGTGCGGCTGGGCCAGGTCTGCCTGGCGGTAATCCAACTGCCGGACTATGCCGAGGGCGACTTAATCCTGATGCAGCGCGATTTAGCCCGTTACCGGCCGGTGGGCGCGCCGGTCTGGGCGGAGCTTTACAGCCTTTCCCGCCCCGGCTTGGGAGAACTGATTGCCGAACATCGGCGGCAACAGCCGGCGGCGGCCGGGGCAGAGGCTTTTGAGGTTTTCAGCGACCGGGGCGCCGGCCGCAACCGCCTGCTTTACGCCAAAGAGAATTGCACTCAATCCGAATATGAAACCCGCGTAACCCTGCATATCACCCCGGCGAACCCGGCGGATTTGCCGGCCTACCGCCGGGCCAGCGGTTTTGAGAACCGGGATTTTCCCATCGACTGGTACGGCGGCCGGCCCGGCGGGGAGTGCGTGGCAATAGTTCCTTTGCCCGACTACCCCATCGCCGCCATCCGCACCGGGCAAGCCAATCGTTGGGAAGTCAATCTATACCCGTTGACCGAACCGGACACCCTGCGGGCAACTTACGCCGCCTTGTCCGACATTCCGCCGGATGTCACTTCTGATTTTGCCTTGTATCGGCGCGATAAGCAGCTGATTTACTTGCGGGAAACCTGCGCGGCCGGGGATACGGCGGCCAACTTTTTCCTGCATATCATCCCGCAGGATGTGGCCGATTTGCCGGCGGAACGGCAGGCGGCCGGCTTTGCCAATTTGGATTTTGCCTTTGACCGCTGGGGCGGCCATTTTGACGGCAAGTGTCTGGCAACCGTTCCCTTGCCCGATTATCCCATTGCGGCCATTCGCACCGGCCAGCACATCTCCGGGCAAGGTCAGTTGTGGGCGGCGGAATTGATGGGTGGGTGGTGAGGTTGCCCCCTACCGTCATTCCCGCGTAAGCGGGAATCCGGCGGCGGTTGGGCGGCAAAGGGCTGGCCTTTTCAGTACCGTTCGGGATTCCCGCTTACGCGGGAATGACGGTAGGGGGCGGCGTAACTTTTCCGCTCATCCTGAACTCCGTTGAAGGATGGGCGGACAATCAGCAGCGGCCGCCCTTATGCTATAATCCGGCCTATGTTCCCGCCGCCGCTTGCCATACTCCCGCAAATAGCCGGCGGGCGCCGGGCGGTGCTGAACTTTCTTGCCGACCGCAGCGGCCTGCTGGTCTGCGCCCTCTTTCTACTGGCCGGCTTGGCCCTGGCCGGGGAATATGGCATTAACTACGATGAGGCGACCCAGCGGCACATTGCCGCGGCCAACTGGGATTATATCCTGGGCCGGGACGACGACATCCTGGTCAATGCCGATACTACGGCTCTGGAACTTTCCGACCGGCTTTATGGCATTGCCTTTGAGCTGCCGCTGCTGCTGGCCGAGCGCGCCCTGGGACTGGAGGATTATTATCAAATCCACCGCCTCCGTTTGACCCTTACCCACCTGTTCTTTATCCTCGGCGGCTATTTTTGCTACCGGCTGGTTTATCGGCTGAGCGGCAGCCGGCCTATCGCAATCCTGGCCCTACTGTTCTATCTGCTGCATCCCCGCCTTTACGCCCAATCCTACCTTAACAGCAAAGACCCGGTTTTTCTCAGTATGTTTGTAATCGCCCTGTATCTGCTGGAACGGGCTTTCCGCCGGGATACGCTCGGGGCTTTCGTTCTGCTGGGAATAGGGGTGGGACTGCTGACCAACCTGCGGATTATGGGGCTGCTGCTGTTGCCGGCCGTTGTCGCGATGCGGGGTCTCGACCTGTTTTATGCCCGGGCGGGGCCAGAACGCAAAGGCATCCTGCGGACCGGGGGGGTGTTTCTGCTGACCGCCGGGCTGACTTGGTATGCCTTGGCGCCTTACGCCTGGGGCAATCCCGTTGACTACTTGGCGGCAAGTCTGAACGAGGCGGTCAATCATACGCCGGTTTTATCCCAACTATTTCAGGGCGCGCGGATTCCCTCCGACCAACTGCCGCCGCATTACCTGCCGGTCTGGTTCGGCATCACCACGCCGCCCTTTATTCTGCTGCTGGGAATTATCGGCGCGGCGGTGGCGGTGGCCGGCGGTTTTTGCCGGCCGGGGGCGGTTTTCCGCAATACCCGGCGGCGCTTGCAGTTGCTACTGCTGGCCCTCTTGCTGCTGCCGCCATTGGCCGCCGCCCTGCTGGATTCCAATCAGTACGAGGGATGGCGTCATTCCTTTTTCCTCTACGCGCCGTTCTGCCTGCTGGCGGCGGCGGGCTTGGGCGGGTTGGCGGCCGCCCTTTCCCGGCAACGCCGTTGGCGGATAGGGGTGTACGGCTTGGTCGGATTGGGGTTGGGTTTGACGCTGTTCCAAATGGTACAGATTCATCCCTTGCAGTATAGCTATTTCAACTTTCTGGTGGATCGGACGACCCCGGAAGGGCTGCGGACGCAGTATGAAATGGACTATTGGCAACTGTTGTCGACGCCGGCCCTGCAATACCTGTTGGAACGCCATCCCGACGAAACACTGGTAGCGCGTACCGACCGGCGACATCGCAACATCCTGCCGCCGGCCGACCGGCCGCGGCTGCTGGTCGCCGCCGGCGGCCGCAATGCCGATTATGATTTGATTTATCGCTCGGATCCCAGCCAGCCGGATTTGGCCTTTAATTCCCTTTACCGCCGCCAGCTTTACAACAATACCGTCATCGCCGTCCGTCCCCTGAACGCCGCCCGGATGACGCAGGCGGCCGTGGATGCCTATCGGGAAATTTACCGGGATGCCCTCGCCGGCGAACCCATTATCCGCGCCGATTACAATGTTTATCTTGACGGCAATCGGCTCACTTTCGTTCAGGAAAATTGCCCGCCGGATAGCCCGGATTTCTGGTTCGGGGCGCGGCTTTTTCCCCATCGCCCGGAAACCCTGCCGCCGCATTGGTGGAAACCCGGCTCTTACATCACCCTGGAAAATAACCGGGCGCAGCTGGGCGATACCTGCCTGGCCGTCATTCAACTGCCCGATTACGCCCAGGGCGACTTGATGTTGTCCCGGCGTCATTCCGGCAATTGGGGGCCGGCGACCGGTTTGCCCTTATGGGAGGAACTTTACAGCCTTTCCCAACCCGGCCTGCGGGAACTGATTGCTGAATACCGGCGGCAACAGCCGCCGGCCGATCCGGATGCCTTTGAGGTTTTCATCGACCGGGATGCCGGCCGCCACCGACTGCTTTACGCCAAAGCGGATTGCACTCCCGCCGATTATGCAACCCCCATAACCCTGCATATAACCCCGGGGGATTTGGCGGATTTGCCGGCCTACAACCGGGGCCGCAACTTTGACAACCGGGATTTTCCCATCGACTACTATGGCGGCCGGCCCGGCGGGGAATGTATGGCGGTAGTCCCCTTGCCCAACTATCCCATTGCATCCCTCCGCACCGGCCAAGCCGGGATCTGGGAAGTCAACTTATATCCGCCGGCCGACCCCGATTATCTGCGGGCAACTTACGCCGCCTTGTCCGACCGGCCGCCGGATATCCGCGCCGCCTTTGACCTGTATCGGCAGGACAACCAACTGATTTACTTGCGGGAATCCTGTAATGCGGCGGATACGGCGGCCGGCTTTTTCCTGCATATCATCCCGGCGGATATATCCGATTTGCCGGCGGACAGGCAAGCGGCCGGCTTTGCCAACTTGGATTTTGCCTTTGCCCGCTGGGGCGGCCGCTTTGACGGCAAGTGTCTGGCGGCGGTTCCTCTGCCCGACTATCCCATCAAGGAAATTCGCACCGGCCAATATGCGCCCGGTCAAGGGCAGTTGTGGGTGGTGGAATTGATGGCGGGGCGGTAAGGCGGGTGCTGATTATCCGCCCATCCTTCAACAAGTTCAGGATGAGCGGACAATCAGCACCCGCCCGGCAACCGGTTCAGGATAAGCGGACGACGGGGTTATCCTTACCGGGTCATGATGAGCCGGTGGCTCTTTTCCGCTCATCCTGAACTTGTTGAAGGATGGACAGACGGCGGGGGCATCCCTACCGGTTCAGGATGGGCCGGTGGCTCTTTTCCGTCTATCCTTCAACAAGTTCAGGATGAGCGGAAAAGAGCCGCCCTTATGCTATAATCCCGCCTATGTTCCCGCCGCTGCGCCGCATATCCCCGCAAATTGCCGGCCGCATTAGGGCGGCGCGGAACTTTCTTGCCGACCGCAGCGGCCTTATCCTTTGCGCCCTTTTTATGCTGGTGGGACTGGTTGCGGCCGGGGATTATGGCATCGGCCCGGATGAAGTGAACCAGCGGCGGATTGCCGAGGCTAATCTTAACTACATCTTGGGCCAAGCCGAGAGCGTGGCGGCCGGGCTTTCCCTTTACAGCGACCGGGTTTATGGCGTGGCCTTTGAGCTGCCGCTGTTGCTGACGCAGCAGGCCCTGGGACTGACCGATAATCACGACATCCACCGCCTGCGTCTAACCCTTACCCACCTTTTCTTTATTGTCGGCGCTTTCTGCTGCTACCGGCTGGCCTGGCGGCTGTTTGACAACCGCCTTATCGCCCTTCTGGCCCTGCTGCTTTTCCTGCTGCATCCCCGCCTTTATGCCCACTCCTTCGTCAATTCCAAAGACCTGCCATTTCTCACCCTGTTCGCAATAACCCTGTATCTGTTGGAACGGGCTTTCCGCCGGGACACCCTCGGCGCTTTCCTGCTGCTGGGCCTAGCGGTGGGATTGCTGACCAACCTGCGGATTATGGGGGCAATGCTGTTTCCCGCCATTATCGCTATGCGGGGGCTGGACTTGTTTCCGGCCAAGCCCGAGCCGGAGCGCAAAGCCATCCTGCTGACCGCCGGACTTTTTGTATTGGCGGCCGGCTTGACCCTGTACGCCCTAACCCCCTATGCCTGGACTAACCCGGGGGACTATCTGCTAACCAGCCTTAATCAGACCGCAAATCATCCCAATGTAGAGTTGGAGCTGTTTCAGGGGCGGCTGCTGGCCTCTACGGAAATGCCGCGGCATTACGGCCTAACCTGGTTCGGCATCACCACGCCGCCGCCGGTTCTGCTGCTGGGTTTTGTGGGGATGGCGGCAGTAGTAGCGTCAGTCATTGCCCGGCCCGGGGCGGTTTTCCGCAACACCCGGCGGCACTTGCAACTGCTGCTGCTGGCTTGCTTTGCCTTGCCTTTGCTGGCCGCCATCCTGCTGGATTCCAATCAATACAACGGCTGGCGGCAGTCCTATTTTCTGTATGCGCCCTTTTGCCTGCTGGCGGCCGGGGGGCTGCATTGGCTACTGGCCGCTTTGGCCCGGCAAGGCCGCGGGCGGCGGGCGGCATACGGGTTGACCGGCTTGGGCGTGGGATTGATCGCTTTGCAGCTGATACAACTCCATCCCGGGCAATACGACTATTTCAACTTTCTGGTGGATCGGACGACGCCGGAACGACTGGGGACGCAGTATCAGCTGGACTACTGGGGATTGGCCTATCGGGAGGGACTGGATTATCTGCGGGAAAGTCATCCTGGGGAGACTTTGACCGTGCGCGGCCCGCGTTCGCAAGTTGCCATTCTGCCGGCGGCCGACCGCCAACTTTTGCCGCCGGCCGCCGGCCAGAATGCCGATTATGAACTGCGGCCGCAGCCGGATCCCGGCCAACCGGATTTTGCCTTTAACTTGGAATACCTCCGCCGCCTTTACAACAACACCCTGATGGCGGTGCGGCCGCTGAATGCGGCCCGGATGACCGCCGCCGCCAGGGCCGCCTACCGGGAAATATACCGCCAAGCCCTAGCCGGCGAACCCATTATCCGCGCCGATTACCAGGTTTATCGCAACGGCAACCGGCTTACTTTCGTTAAAGAGAACTGCTCCCCAGAGGAGCCGGATGCCTGGTTTGGCGCAAGGCTTTTCCCCCACTCCTTGGAAACTTTGCCGCCGTCGCAGTGGCGGCGCGGCTCCTATGTGCCTTTCGGCAGTCATGGGGTACGCTTGGGTCAGCTCTGCCTGGCGATAATTCAGCTGCCCGATTATGCCCAGGGCGACCTGATTCTGACCCGGCGCAATTTGGGCAATTTTCGGCCCAAGGGCTTGCCGGTGTGGGAGGAGCTTTACCGCCTGTCCCGCCCCGGCTTGGGGGAATTGATTGCTGACTACCGGCGGCAACAGCCGCCGCCGGACAACCCGGCGGCTTTCGCTGTTTTCAGCGACCGGGATGGCGGCCGTAACCGCCTGATTTACGCCAAAGAGGATTGCGCTCAATCCGCCTACGAAACCCGCGTAACCCTGCATATCTACCCGGTGAACCCGGCGGATTTGCCGGTACGCCGCCGGGCCAGCGGTTTTGACAACCGGGATTTTCTCCTAGATGATTATGGCGGCCGCCCGGGCGGGGAATGTATAGCGATAGTTCCCTTGCCGGATTACCCCATCGCGTCAATCCGCACCGGGCAGGCCGGGGTGTGGGAAAAGAACTTATACCCGCCGGCCGACCCGGATTATCTGCGGGCAACTTACGCCGCCTTGTCCGACCGTCAACCCGACGCCGATTCCGCTTTTGACCTGTACCTACAGGATAGCCGGCTGATTTATTTGCGGGAAACCTGTAATGCCGAGGACACGGCGGCCGGCTTTTTCCTGCATATCATCCCGGCGGATATATCCGATTTGCCGGCGGAACGGCGGCCGGCCGGCTTTGCCAACATGGATTTTGCCTTTGACCGCTGGGGCGGCGCTTTTGACGGCAAGTGCTTGGCCGCCATTCCTTTGCCGGACTATCCTATTAAGAAAATCCGCACCGGCCAATATGCGCCCGGTCAAGGGGAATTGTGGGCGGTGGAGTTGGTGGTGGAGCGGTAAAGTCACTCCACCGTCATTCCCGCGTAAGCGGGAATCCCGACGGTACTACCTTAGGATGCCGCAGTCTTGGCAAGCCACTGCGGGATTCCCGCTTACGCGGGAATGACGGTAGAGGGCGGGCGGGAATGACGGTAGGGGCGGCGGGGATCACGGTAAGGAGGCGAGGGAAGGACGGTTGCTATAGGCCATTGCCCGCCCGCCTCACCGTCCCACCGTCAATTCCGCCGCCCACACTTCCCCTTGACCGGGGATGTGCTGGCCGGTGCGGATGGCTTTGATGGGGTAATGGGGCAGGAAAAGGACGGCCATGCACTTGCCGTCAAAGGAGCCGCCCCGTTGGTCAAAGGCAAAATCCAAGTTGGCAAAGCCGGCATCTTGCCGTCCCGCCGGCAAATCGGCTGCATCCTCCGGGAGGATATGCAGGAAAAAGCCGGCCATCGTATCCGCCGCATTGCAGGTTTCCCGGAGGTAAATCAGCCGGTTGTCCTGTAGGTACAGGTCAAAAGCGGCCCGGACGGACGGTTGAATATCAGACAAGGCGGCGTAGGTTGCCCGCAGATAAGCCGGGTCGGCCGGCGGGTATAGATTGACTTCCCACACCCCGGCTTGCCCGGTGCGGATTTCCGCGATGGGATATTCGGGCAAGGGAACTATTGCCACGCAATCCCCGCCGGGACGGCCGCCGTAAGCCCACAGGGAAAAATCCCGATTATCCAGCCCGCCCGTCCAGAGGTAAAAGGGCAAATCGGCCCGGTTTTCCGGGTAGATATGCAAGGTTATCGGGGTTTCGGATTCCGATGGGGCGCAGTTCGATTTGGCGTAAAGCAGGCGGTGGCGGCCGGCATCCCGGTCAATAAAAACATCGAAGGCGGCCGGGTTGTCCGGCGGCGGACGGTTCCCCCGGTAAGCCGCGATAAGTTCCCCCAAGCCGGGTCGGGACAGGCTGTAAAGTTCCTCCCATACCGGCGCTCCGGCCGGCCCGTAATTGCCCACCCTGCGCTGCCGCAGGATTAAGTCACCCGTGGCGCCATCCGGCAATTGAATAACCGCCAGGCAAAGATTGTCCAGCCGCACCCGATTGTTGGCGAAGGCGGCATAGGATTGGCTGGCCCGGGACTGCGGCGGCAGATTTGCCGGGTCATCAGGGAAAAGTTTTACATCGAACCAGGCATCCCCGCCGTCCCGGGGGCAGTTCTCTTTGATAAAGACCAGCCTTTGGCCCTGGCGATAAACATTATAATCGGCGCGGATAATGGGGGCGGAGGCCAGGGCCTGGCGGTAGATTTCCTGATAGGCGGCGAGGGCCGCCGGCGTCATCCGGGCGGAATCCAACGGCCGCAGGACGACCAGGGTGTTGTTGTAAAAGCGGCCGTAGCGGGAATTAAAAGCCAGGTCGGGACGAGTGGGATCCGGCAAGGTCAGTTCATAATCCGCATTGCGGCCACCGGAGGTGATTTGCACCTGCCGCCGCGCCGCCGGCGGCAGAATTTTCATCGCCCACGGGTCGGCCCGCAAGGTCAAAGTCTCTCCGGGATGGCTTTGCCGCAGATACTCCACCGCCGCCCGCCGCGCCAACAGCCAGCGATCCATTTCGTATTGCGTCCGCAGCCGCTCCGGCGTCGTCCGATCCACCAGAAAGTTGAAATAAATGTGCTGCAAGGGATGGATTTGCGCCATTTGCAGCAGGATCAACCCCAGGGCCAGCCCGGCCGCGGCGTATATTCCGGCCCGCCAAAGCCGCCGGCGGGAAAGGGCCGCCGCCAGCCAGTGCAATCCGCCGGCCGCCAGCAGGCCAAAAGGCACATAGACGAAATAGAAATGCCGCCATCCCTCGTACTGATTGGAACCCAGTAAGGCGGCGGCCAGCGGCGGCAGCAGGAAACAGGCCAAGAGCAGCAGGTAAAAGCGCAATCGGCTGTTGCGGAAAACCGCCTTGGGCCGGGCCAAGCCCAACGCCAACGCCGCCGCTATTCCCCCACCGCCCAGCAGCAACAGCGGCGGCGGCGTGGTGATGCCGAACCAGGTGGCAGCGTAATGCGGCGGTATGGCATCGGAAAGAATTACTTGGCCCTGAAACACCTGCGGCAAGACGGCCGGGTGATTTACCGACAAGGCAAGGCTGGCGGTCAGATAGTCAACCGGATTAGTCCAGGCGTAGGGGGTTACGGCGTACAAGGTCAAGCCGGCGGTCAGGGTGAACATTCCCCCGGTCAGCAAAATATGCTTCCGTTCCGGCCCGGTTCTGGCATAAAACAGATCCAGCCCCCGCATTGCCAGCGGCGCCGCCAACAGCATTAGCCCCATAATCCGCAAATTGGTCAGCAGTCCCACCGCCACGCCCAACAGGACAAAAGCCCCGAGAGTGTCCCGGCGGAAAGCCCGTTCCAGCAGATACAGGGCAATCATAAGCATACTGACAAAGGGCAGGTCTTTGGAATTGATGAAAGAGTGGGCGTAGAGGCGGGGATGCAGCAGATAGAACAGCAGGGCCAGGATTGCCAGCAGGCGGTTGTCAAAGAGCCGATAAGCCAGCCGATAGCAAAACCAGCCGCCGAGGACAAAGAACAGGTGGGTCAAGGTTAAGCGCAGGCGGTGGATGTAGTGGTAATCCTCAACGCTTAGGGCATCCCAGCCCAGGGCCTGTTGCGCCAGCAGCAAGGGCAGCTCAAAGGTCACGCCGTAAAGATAGAAAGGGTAAGGCAGCTGATCCAGGCTGTCGGCTTGGCCCCGGATGTAGTTCAGGTTGGCGGTGGCAATGACAATCTGCGGCTGTTCATCATAGAGCAGGCCATAATCCCCGGCGGTATCCAAGCCGACCAGCAGAAAGAGGAGGCAGACGATAAGGCCGCCGCGGGCGGTAAGAAAGTTCAGCGCCGCCCGGCGGCCAACGGAAAATTGCGGGGCTATGGGGCGCAGTTGCGGCAGCATAGGCCGGATTATAGCATAGGGCATAAACCGTCATTCCCACGCCGGCGGGAATCCAGAAAGGCCGTGGCCTCTGGATTCCCGCGTAAGCGGGAATGACGGTTTCAGACGCGACGTCCTCAAAATCCTGCAACAAGTTCAGGATGAGCGGAGGGGCGGCGGGAAAGATTTTTCCCGCCGCCGCCATCCGTCCCGGCCGGCGGTTACACCGCCGCCCGGGGGTGGCTTTTGGCGTATTCCTGCTCCATGTGCCGGTCGGTGAGGTGGGTATAGACCTGGGTGGTGGAGATGCTGGAGTGGCCCAACAGTTCCTGCACGTGCCGCAGGGAAGCGCCCTTTTGCAGCAGATGGGTGGCAAAGCTGTGGCGCAGGGTGTGGGGGGTGATTTTCTGGTCCAAGCCGGCTTTCTTGCCGTAGGTTTTCAGGATGTTCCAGATCCACTGACGGGTCAGGCGCTCGCCGCGGTGGTTGACAAAAAGGGCCGGCTCGTCCTTGTTGTCGCCCACCAGAGACATCCGGGGGCCGGCCAGGTACTCCTGCAAGCCGCCCATAGCCTTGGCGTGGGCGTACACAATCCGCTCCTTGGAACCCTTGCCCCAGCAGCGGATGTAGGATTCCTGAAAGTCGATGTCCTGGACATTGAGGGAAACCAGTTCGCTGACCCGCAGGCCGGTGGCGTACAAGAGTTCCAGGATGTTGGCGTCGCGGCGGCTTTCGGCGGTGCCGGGCTGACCGGCGGCGTCGAGGAGCAGTTCGATCTCCTCCTCAGAGAGGTACTTAGGCAGGGCGCGGCCGACCCGGGGGGAGCCGAGGGATTCGGTGGGCGGCTCTTCGATGTCGCCGTTCTGGGCCAGATAGGTAAAGAAGGACTTGATGGCGGCCACCTTGCGGGCGGTGGTGGTGTCCCGGTAGCCCTTGCGCCCCCGCAGGTCGGCGATGTAGTCGTTGAGCAGCTCCAGGTCCACCCACCGCCAGGCGTCCTCCCGGTCGCTGTTGCCGTTCAGGCGGCCGCGCATGAACTCCTGAAACTGGCTCAGGTCGTTGCGGTAGGCGTCCAGGGTGTTGCGGGACAACCCCTTTTCCACGACCAGATGCTGCAGGAAACCCTCTACAACCTTTTCCATAAACCGATACCTCGCTATCGATACCCGCCGCATCAAAATAAAAAGGGAATAAAAGGACGCGGCCGGTCAGAATGTTCCCGGTCAGGGCCGGGAAGGGATGATGGCGGGCAGTCTAGCACGGGCCGGAAAAAAGTTGCCCTAGGCAGTTTTTGCGGATTAAGGGGATTATGGGGGTAGCGGCGGGGCGGCCGGGCCGGATAATCGGCCGCCTATTGACCGGTACACAATCCCGCAAAAGGCGCTAGAATAGCCGGGCTTTAACCCGGAAACTTGCGGAGGTGGACTGATGAAGTTTATCCGACTCTATACCGGCGCGGACGGCCATTCCCACATCGAGGAACTGGATTGGGAATCCCGCCCGGCTTTTACCGACTTGCACGGGGCTAAGGGCGTGGTCTTTCGGGCGGCGGAAGTGGGCCGGTTCAGCGACTGGCATACCGCTCCCCGCCGCCAGTATGTCATCACCCTGGCCGGCGAAGGGGAAATCGGCTTGCGGGATGGCAGCAAGTACCGCCTCGGCCCCGGGGATGTGAACCTGGCCGAGGATACCACCGGCGACGGCCACACTACCGCCGTAATCGGCGACACCCCCCGCGTTACCGTTACCATCCACCTGGAGGATTGAACGGCCGCGGCGATGGCATGGCAAACCGCAGGGACGGGTTGGCATAGCCCGCCCCTTTTCTTTCCGGCGCTCCGATACCGTCATTCCCGCGCCGCTCTACCGTCATTCCCGCGTAAGCGGGAATCCGGCGGTTACTTGCCGGGATGCGACTTTATAAGGCAGTACTGTTCGGGATTCCCGCTTACGCGGGAATGACGGTGGGGCGGCCGGGAATGACGGTGGGGCGGCCGGGAATGACGGTGGCAGGCGGCCGGGAATGACGGTAGAGCGGCGGCCGGGGGATTTGTCAGAGCTATGCGGATGGCACTCCGGCCCGTCCCCTTTACAAATTGCGGGCCGGGGAAGTGTAGCCGGGCAGCTTGTTGTAAATCTGGATGCGGCTGCGCTGGGTGTCCAGGATAAGCAGGCGGTTGTGGGCCGGGTCAAAGGCTACGCCCCGGGGCATCCGCAGTTTCCATTCGGCTTGAAAGTTTTTGACTTCCCGCCGCCGTTTCATCGCCTCCGGATTGGTCTGGACAATCATTTGCGACCAAGCGGTAAGCTGGCGGGCATCGCCGACAAAACTGGTGAAAAAGTTGCCGGCGGCATCATACGCCTGCACCCGGTCATTGCCCCAATCGCAGACATAGACATCGCCATCGCCATCCACCGCCACATCGGAAGGATGATTCAGCTCGCCCCGGCCCGTACCATAGCTGCCGAATTGGGCCAGGTACTGCCCCTCGGCGGTGAATTTCTGTACCCGGTGGTTTTTGCAGTCGGCCACATAGAGGCAGCCCTCAGCGTCTTGGGCCAGGCCCCAAGGGGTATTGAATTGGCCGTCACCACTGCCGGGCCTGCCGAACTGATTGATGAACTGGCCCGCGGCGGTGAACTGCTGGATCCGGTGATTGCGGCTGTCGACGATGTAGAGGTTATCCTGGGGGTCGCTGACAATCCCGCAGGGGCCGTCCAATTCCCCGGCGGCCTTGCCGGGCTGGCCCCACTGCCGCAGCAGCTGGCCGGCCCGGTCAAAGACGCAGACCCGGTTCAGCCATTCGTCGGTAACATAGACCTGGTCATGGGCATCGAGGGCAATGCCGGCCGGCCAGATGAATTCGCCGTCCCCGTCGCCGCTGCGGCCGAATTCGCCCAGAAATTCCTCCTCCCCGGCGGCATGGCCCACGTTGACGATACTGACCCGAGCGCCGCGGGCGGTGCGATTCCAGGGCACGGCGGTAACGGCCTCGCCGCCCCGATTGAGAACCAAGACCGCATTGTCGGCGGCCAGGGTCAAGGCGTTGGCGGAACTGAACCCCATTCCGGAGGCCGCCCCCCGGCCCATCGCGTGGCTGAAATCGTAGGCCCGGCCGGCCACTACCCGCGTTACCATATCCTACCTCGATAGTCGGCTGATTTCCGGGTTGGCAAAAGCAAGGCCAGCGGCCCCGGATAAGGCGGCTGGCCCAGAAAGGGACTTACCCGGGATTCCCTTTGCTTTCAGCGGTTTCCGTCCTTCAACAAGTTCAGGATGAGCGGAAACAGGTTCAAGTTACGCGGAAAGCTGCTAAAAGCAAAGGGAAGGATTTACCGGGATTCCCTTTGCTTTCAGCAGTTTCCATCCTTCAACAAGTTCAGGATGAGCGGAAACAGGTTCAGGTCGCGCGGAAAACTGCTAAAAGCAAAGGGAAGGATTGCCGGCAACAAGCTGCCTAAAGAAACTTGGGCTGCTCGAACTGGCCTTTGACGATGGGCTTGGCGTCCAGGCCCAGCCAATCCTCGAGGATGGTGCCGTAGAGGCCGCGGAAGTCGAGGTTCGGCACCAGGTCGCCCTGCTGCAAATCCTCGGCTTTGCGGGAGGGATATTCGCCGTAGAACCCGCCCTGCACCGGCTCCCCGAGGACAAAGGCGGCCCCGGCGGCTCCGTGATCCGTGCCGGAGCCGTTGTCATGCACCCGGCGGCCGAACTCGGAAAAGAGCAGCATAATCACATTGTCCGCGGCGTTATGCTCTTTCAGGTCGGCAAAGAAATCGCCTACGGCCGCCGACACATCGGTCCACAGGTTGGCGTGCATCCCCAACTGATTGGCATGGCTGTCAAAGCTGCCATGGTCGCAGTAGAAAATCCGCGTCCCCAGGTCAGCCAGGTGGATGCGGGCAATATCCTTGAGCTTGCGGGCAATGGAGGTGTCGGCGTACTCGATCGTCGAGGAATACATCCCCGGAGCCACCTTGAGGATGTCGGCCCCTTTCATAGCCTCCAGGCCGGTTTCGCCCAGATACTCCATCACCGCGCCGGAGCCGATGGTGGGGGTATACATCTGGGTAAAGCGGTCGAGGATTTTGAGGCGCTGTTCCTGGCTGGCGATGCCGGTGAGCAGGCCATAGCTGTCCAGGCTGTCCACGGCGGCTACCGGCACGCCGGCCACCGACACGGCCCGGAACATACTGGGCCCCATACTGACGGTGGTAACGACATTTTCCTTGCGGGGATCGATTTCCCGGGTGGCCAGGCCCAGCCAGCCCTCGGTGCCCATCGTATCCGGCTCGCAGGTGTGCCAGATGTCCATGGAGCGGAAGTGGGAGCGGGGGGAGTCGGGATAGCCGACGCCGTGAATGACGGCCAAGTTGCCCTGGTCGTAGAGGTCCTGCATCACCCGCATACTGGGATGAAAGGCCAGTTCGGCGTTGACCCGGAGCATTTCTCCGTCGGCAATGCCCACGGCCGGCCGGTTGTCCCGATAGAGGGGGTCGGTGTAGGGAATGACGGTGTTCAGGTAGTCGTTGCCGCCGGACAGCTGCAACACCACCAGGACCGGGTCTCTCTTGCTGCTGGTCATAGCTTGTCTCCTTAAACCGGGTTGGGCTTGCCGGGAATTATACCCGATTTTTCCGGGGATGGGCAAGGGCAAGGGCATTGGGTTTTAAGCGTACTGGTATTCGCGCAGGGATACCGCCAGTTGCAGCATTTCCCCCACCCGGGCGGCGGCAGTTGCCGGGTCGTCCCAAGTCAGTTGGCCGCTTTCCTGGGCGTGGTTCACCAGCTGCTGCCGGTTATCCCGGTCGACTTCCAGCGGCCCCAGCAGGTCGAGGCAGCCGTCCACCAGCTGCTCCGGGGACAAGTCGCCGCGGGCTTGCAGGCGGCGGATGATGGCCTGGATGCCCGGCTGGGCGGTGTTGCCCACCAGGTCGGCGGAAAAGTTGATGCGTTTCATCAGGGTGCCGCTGTTAATCCATTCGGCTCCGGTGTGCCAACCCTCGACGCTGGGCGGGTTCAGCAGTTCCTGGCCCATATAGCCGGCTTCCTTGGACAGGTTGCCCAGGCCCGGGGCCGGAAAGCGGTAGCCGCCGACCAGGCGCAGGGTGCCGGCCAGCACTTCGGCGGGACTTTTGATTTTGGCAAAGCGGGCCTGCTTGAAAAAGTCGGAATTGAACAGAACCCGCAGCACCGGACGCATTTCATAGCCGGAATCGACGAAAGTCTGCGCCAGCAAGGCAATGGCCGCCGGATCCCGCGGCGGCGTTACCGACCAGGCCGGCACTGGCGGCTCGTCGGCCACAAAGAAGTTGTAGAGATGGCGGGCGATAAATTGGGCGGTAGCCGGCTGGGCGCAAACGATGGCAATGATGTCCGCGCCGTCAAAGTTGCCGGTATGCCCCAGGAAAGTCTTTTCGCCCTCGTCGTGATCCTCCGGCTGGTACTCGAATTCCCAATCATAGCGGCCGTGGGCATTGCGGGGAATGGAAGCGGCGATCGTCCAGCCGGTAAAGGCCCGGGAACATTCTCGCACATCCTCCTCAGTATAGTTGCCCACGCCCATCGAGAACAGCTCCAGCAGTTCCCGGCCCCAGTTTTCGTTGACCGCGGCGGCGTGATTGTCGCAGTTGTCCAGCCAGAAAATCATCGCCGGATTGCGGGCCAGTTCCAGGAGCAAATCCCGGTAGTTGCCCATTCCGGCCCGGCGGAACAGGTCAATCTGGTTGACCATTTCGTGCCAGTGATCCAGTTTGGAGCCGCCGGTGGCGAAAACCTGATGCCAGAACAGGGCCATTTTCTCCTCCAGCACCCGCTCGGTGTTGAGCATGGCGTGGAGCCAGGCGGCGGCCCCCATTCCGGGGGAAGTGATAGGTTTCCAGAAAGAGGGATGATAGCGCAGGAACTCGTAGCGGTCGGCCCCGGCAACGCTTTCCGGGTTCAGCAGTTCCTCGACCGTGGCGGCGTAGCCGCGGGCCGCCCGGGCCTCCAGTTCCTCCCGGGAAGCGCCGAAACCGGCCCGGCGCATCAAGTGGGCCAGCAAAGCAATATCCTCAGCCATATTCCTCACTCCTTAGGCCAAGTCGGGAAAGGGACACCGTTGCCGGCCCCGGAAAGCCGGGGCAAGGCGGCAACAGTATGGGGGATAAGGATGGGGTTGTCAATAATAGAATCGTCAATTGCAAAACCGTTATTCCCATATAAAACCGTCATTCCCGCGTAAGCGGGAATCCCGAACGGTACTGCCTTATGGTGCCGCATCCTCGGCAAACAACCTCTGGATTCCCGCTTACGCGGGAATGACGGTAAAAGGGCGGCGGGAAGGACGGTAGGGTCAAGGGAAGGACGGTTTGCTAGCTGCGATAGACGGGGCGGCCTTGTCCCCCAAATCAGTCCCCGGTTTGCGGGTAGGCGTGGGGGACGGTATTGGCGCCGGCTTTGGCCCGGGCCGGGCGGCGGGGTTTGGCCGCCGGTTCTCCGGCCTTGGTTGGCGGCTGCAACTTTTCCCGGGCCGGGCAGCCGTGGGCTACTACACATTCGCCGCATAGGGGGCGCTGGGCCTTGCAGACCCGGCGGCCGTGATTGATAAAGGCGGCGTGAAAGGGATAGACCTGTTCCGGGACTACCGCCGCCTCCAGCAGGTCATGGGCCTTGTCCGCCGTAACCTTGGGGCCAATCAAGCCCAGGCGCTGACAGACCCGGTAAATGTGGGTGTCAATCGCCATGGCCGGCATCCCCAGGGAAAAGCTGAGGATGATGCCGGCGGATTTGGGCCCGATGCCCGGCAGCTGCCGCAGCCAGGCTTTGGCCTCCGGCAGAGGCATTTCCCGCAGAAAAGACAAGTCCAGGGAGCCGCCGTTCAATTCCAGAACTTTGGTCAGCACCTCTTTGATGCGCGGGGCTTTTACCTTGGCCAGGCCGCCGCGGCTGATGGCAGATTCAATGTCGGCGACCGGCGCGGCGGCCACGGTTTCCAAGGTGCCGAAACGCTGCATCAGGCTGCGGAAAGCCCGTTCCGAATTGGTGTCGGAAGTGTGCTGGGACAAGATGGTAAAGGTCAGTTCGTGGATGGGATCCAAGCGCGGCTCTTGGGGAAAGGGGCCGTAGGCGGCGGTCAGCAGGGCTATGGCGTCGGCCACCGGGATGGACGGCGGCGCGGATTGGCGGCGGCCGCGGCGTTGCCGCCGGGCCGGGACGGCTGGTTGGGATTTGTCTGCTGCTGCCTTTAGCGTCATCCGATATTTCCGCCAGGGCCGGGATATGGGTATCCCGGCGGGAGGATTTGTTCAGCTTGCCGGGGCCATCCTTCAACAAGTTCAGGATGAGCGGAAACCGGGGGTTAGCTCAACTCTCCCGGGTTGCGCCGCTGTTCTGACCGGAGGAACTGTTCCAATTCCCGCACTACTTCCGCCGGGTCGGGGATGCCTTGATCTGCGGAGGATTCATCGTAGCGATCTTCGAGTTTCCGCACATAGTCGGCCAGCTGGTCATCCTGGCGGACCGCCTGGCCCACTTCCCGGTCGAAGTTTTCCGCCGCCGTCCGCAACTCGCTCAAATCGGCCGGCAGGTTCAGCAGGCGGCTCAAAGTACGGGCCAGGGTGTAGCTGACCCGATAGTTGGGCGCGGCGTGGAGATAGTGCGGCGTATGCCCCCACAAAGAGGAGTAGCTAATTCCCTGTTTGGTACAGGTTTCCATTACCGCCGTGCTAATGCCGGTCGGCCCCTGGTAGTTGGAAGTGCCAATGCTGGCCGAATCCAGGGCCTGCTGCAAGGCCGGCAGGGTAGAGGAGCCGGTCAAGCGGATTTCCCGGGTGTGGGGGACGGCATCCAGCAGGGCGCCGGCGTGGAGGACGGTTTTGACGCCCAGTTCCCGGGCCAGGCCGGCGATGGTTTCGGAAAAGGTGCGCCACTTCAGGTTAGGCTCCACGCCCACAAAAAAGAGCAGGCCCTGCTCTCCGGCGGCCCACCAAGAGAACTCGTTGGCCGGCCAACGCACTCGGCGGCGGCCGTCCCGGGTGCGGCTGGAACGCGGCCGTTCCTGGGTAAAATCGTAAAACTCCTCCGGGTCAATTTCGGCGAATTGAGCCGCATTGAGCCGCCGCATCAGGTACTGGATAGCGGCGGTGGCGCTTTCCCCGGCATCCGGCCAGCCGGCAAAGGCCATAATCAGATGCTCAAACTGCCGGTCGGGTTGGTCGTGGCGGTGGATGTAGCGCATAGCCCAGCCCTTCGCAAGAATGGATTTGTCCCTATTCTACCATTTTTAATTTGTTAATTTACATGGATTAACAGGATAGACAGGATTTTGTTGTTTTCTGTAGGATGATTTTCCGGCTTCGGAGAATCTTGCTCAACAGATGGCAAAATCCTGTCTATCCTGTTAATCCATGTTCGAATCAACTGACGGCGCGGCCGAGCAGGAGGCCCAGCCCGGCGGCGGCCAATCCGATAAGCAGGTTGCCCAAGAGGTTGAGGGCGGCCCGGCTTATTTCTCCGGATTCCAGCAGCCGCAGGGTATCGTAGCTCAGGGTGGAAAAGGTGGTATAGCCGCCCAGCAAGCCGATGGCAATCATAGCCCGCAAGTCGGCGGGGACGCCGCCGCGCTGCACGACCAGACCCAGAAAGAACCCCAGGGCAAAGGAACCGGTGCTGTTGACAATGAAAGTCCCGACAACGGTGCCCGTCCCCAGGTAATGAATCGCCAACCGCCCCACGCCATAGCGCAGTACCGACCCGGCCGCGCCGCCGAGGGCAATGAGGAGCCAGGTCATGCTTGGCCCTTGGGCGGGACGATTTGCCGGTCTTTCAATGGACGACCCCACTGTTCCTTGCCGGATTTCAGAATCCGGGGATCTTTCAGTCTCACTACCAACCTTTCCGGCGGCAAGAACAGCTCGAGCCAATTACCCCATTCAGATGGGATAGGATTAGGCTTTTTCCCGGACATCACGCAGAAGTGGGAATCGACATTAGGATACGGGATCCCGTCCGGTTTAAGTATCAGGTTCAGGCGACTAGCTTTAGATTCTAGCTGGCTCTTGTCAAGGTCAGACAACCCATCCGACATCCCGTCGGTGTTGTACCCCTTGGCCTCAATGAAAATCAGGTGATGGGTACCGGCGGCATCCTTAAAGGCTACCAGCAGGTCGACATCCTCCGGGTTCTGTTCGATGGCCTCGGTATTGAGACGGTCAATCCTTTCCGCCTCGTTCTTGTAGTACGCCAAGACCAGGCTGGCGTGAACCCAGTTCAGGTGGTAGTCCATCCCGACGAAAACCTTTTCCGGCTCCTCGGGGATAGTTACTCCCACCTTATCGCCGAGTTCTTGCCGGAAATTTTCCGACAGGATGAAAGCCGGCTCATCCTGACGCCCATTCAGGGCTTGGGCTATCAGGAAAAACCGTTCTTTCCGGTTAAAGGACTCGAGGATGTCAATCAGGTCGTCCATGGCAAAATCCTCCGCTAAACCGGGCTTTGCCCAATTTCCCAGGCGGCTTGCTGTTCCAGGGGGCGGACGATGGCGGCCGGGTCTAAATCGGCCAGGCCGTTGGCTACGGCTTCCTGAAACTTTTGGTAAGCCAAATCGCCGGCGGGGATGGGGGAGTTGAGGCTTTGGGCCAGGTCTTGAATCAGGCCCAGGTCTTTGAGGATGACGGTCATTTGGGCGCGGTCGCCGGCGAAGTTGCGGTCCAGCATAGCCGGGGCGTTGCGGTCCAGCATAAAGCTCTGGCCCCAGCCGGAACTAACCACTTCATAGACCAGGGCCGGGTCGGCCCCGGCTTTGGCCCCCATGAGCATCGCCTCGGCGGCGGCCAGGGTGTGGATGCCCACCAGCAGCTGGTTGACCAGTTTGACGGCGGTGCCGGCCCCGGTCGGCCCGATATGCCGGATCGTGGCCCCCATAGCGGCAAAAAGCGGCAGGGCTTTAGCGTAGGCGGCCGGATCGCCGCCGGCCATAATGGTCAAAGTTCCGTTGGCGGCCCGTTCCGTGCCGCCGCTGATGGGGGCATCCAGAAAGAGCGCGCCCTTTGCGGCGGCGGCGGCGGCGCAAGCCTGGGTAGTGGACATCCCCACGGTGCTGTGGTCAATCAGGATTTGGCCGGGCTTGGCATTGGCAATAATGCCGTCCGCATCCAGAAAAACGGCCTCGACGGTGGCAACATCCGGCAGGCAGGCCATCAGAATATCCGTGGCTTGGGTAGTGGCGGCGGCGGAGTGGCCCGGCTTGGCCCCGGCATCGACTATCTGCCGCACTTTCTCTTGGCTGCGGTTATGCACCGTCAAGGCAAAGCCGGCATTGAGCAGCCGGTAAGACATAGGCAGTCCCATTCGGCCCAAGCCGATAAATCCCGCTTTAATGGACATGGTGCTGTTCTCCCGTTGGGCTTTCGTTGGATAGGGATGGGCCGGGTCTAGGCCGCGCCCAGGTCTTTAGCGACCCGCCCGATGACCGTGTCCAGGGCGGCGACAATCTGCTCGATTTCCCCGGGAGTAACGCAGAGGGGGGGCATAATGTTCATCACATCGCCGCCGCGCAGCAGGATGCCCTCCTCGGCAAAGCCCTGGGTCAAGCGCGGCCCCAATTCGGCATCGGCGGGAAAATGCTCCCTGGTTTCCCGGTCTTTGACCAGTTCCAGGCCGCACATCAGCCCCAGGCCGCGGGCATCGCCGACAATGGAATGTTTTTCCTGCAATTCCGCCAAGCCGTCCAACAGATAGCGGCCCAGCTGCGCCGAGTTTTCCACCATCCCCTCCCGTTCCATAATTTCAATGTTTTTCAGGGAAGCGGCGGCGGCGACCGGATGGCCGCCGAAGGTGATGACATGGCGGAAAGCGGCTTTCGGCCCGCCCACAAAGGCATCGGCGATGGGCTTGCGGAGAATGGCCGCGCCCATCGGAATGTAGCCGCTGGTAATGCCCTTGGCCACGGTCATCATATCCGGGACAATGCCCCAATGCTCGCAGGCGAACATTTTGCCGGTGCGACCGAAGCCGGTAATCACCTCGTCGGCAATCAGCAGGCAGCCGTACTTGTCGCACACTTCCCGCAGCCGGGGCCAGTAGTTGGGCGGCGGGACGATGGCTCCGGTGGGACTGGACACTGGCTCGGCGATAACGGCGGCCACCGTTTCCGGCCCCTGAAAGCGGATTATGTTTTCAATGGCATCGACGCACTGGTCGGCGCACTGTTCCGGGCTGCGGCTGTTGAACTCGCAGCGGTAAAAGTTGGGCTGGGGAGCGTGAAAAGCCCCGGGCATCAGGGGTTCGTAGTCGCTTTTGGGATAGAGAAAGGAGCCGCCCAGGGCCAGGGCGCCCATCGTAGCTCCGTGATAGGAGTCCTTGCGGCTGATGAACTTGACCCGGCCCGGCTCGCCAATGCGCTTGAAGTAGGCCCGGGCCAGTTTCAAGGCCGTTTCCACCGACTCGGAGCCGCCGCTGGTGAAAAAGGAGCGGGACAAATCGCCGGGGGCCAGGGCGGCGATCTTTTCCGACAGGCGGACGGCGGCCTCGGTAGTCGTCCCCATCGGCATATAGGTGATTTTGAGCATCTGCGCGTAGGCGGCGTCGGCGATTTCGGTCTGGCCGTAGCCGACATTTTTCAGCCACAGGCCGGACATGGCGTCAATGTAGGTGTGGCCCAGGGCATCAGTAACCTGGCAGCCCTTGCCTTCGACGAAAATCTGCGGCTCTCCCTTTTCCGCCATATCGCTGGGTTCCCGCAGATAGACCCACAGGTTTTCCAGGGCGGTGCGCTGCAACTCCTGAACGCTGCTTTCGGTATGGGCGGCCGTCATAATAACCCTCCGCAGTTGAATGGGCCGGGATGGGGGTGGTTCTGCCGATAAGTTTAGCGCCGGCAAGAGGGAATTACAAAGGGGGGACGGAATTAACATGGATATGCCGGATATACCGGATTTTCGGGGGCGGATAAGGGACAGGCGGCGGTAAAATCGTGTTCCCGCGCAAGGCGGGGGACGGCGGGAAATGGCCGTTTCCTATCGCCCCGGATTGGATGGAGCCGTCCGCCAAGGCCGGATGCCGGCTCCGGTGATGACGCCCAACACCCGGTATATTGCCGGAAACTTTTGCCGTTCCCACAGCTCGGTATGCACTGAAATCAGCCCCTGGTGCAAGAGCAAGACCGCCGCCAGCAGCATTGCCAGCAGGAAACCGCCGGAGGGCGTCAACCGGCGGTCGACCAGTTCGGCAGTGCCAAAGACCAGCCCAAAGCCGGCCGCCAGTACCAGCAGGATTGCCAGAGGAGTCCGCCGTTTGCGGACATACTTGCTGATAGCGACGATGGCGAAAAGCAGCATTGCCGCCGGCGCGCCCACCAGCACGGCGGCTTGGAGCTGATTGACGCTGTTGAGGTATTGCCACTGGGGAGAGACCGCCAGGGCAATCAATTCCGCGCCGCTGTAGGCCCCGGCCGGCCCGTCCAGTTTAAGCCAGGGCAGAAAGAAAGCGCCCAGGATCGCCAAGGCCGCCGCCAGAAACAGCAGCCGCATAGCCAGGGTAAGGTAACTGCTCACTACTCCCCCGCAAAAGGAGACTGGGTATTGACCCGGATGTTTTCCGAGGCCAGCTCGAAATCGGCCAGTTCGTCGTTCAGGGAAATAATCTCCGCCGGCACGGCCTCGATAGCGGCGCCGGTAAAGGAAAAGCCGGAATCCAGTTCCAACTTCCGCAGGTCGAGGTCAATGTCATTCAACTTCCGCAGAATGGCAGAAGCCTCGTCGCGGATGCGTTGGGCATCCTCCTGCCAAGCCTGATAGTCGGCAAAAAAGGCATCATCCCGGGCCTGCCGCAAGGCTTTGCGTTCCGGGTCGTTGTATTGGGCGGTCAAGGCGCGTTGGGCGGCAAAGTAGCCGTCGGCTTGCTGTTCAGCGTAGGCAATAGCCGAGTCCAGCTTGGTCAAGGCGGATTGAGCGGTGGCGTAACGCGGCGACCACAGGCCCATCAGGTCGTTGATGTTGGTTACTTCGGGCACATTGGTTTGCGCCACAAACCGGCCGGTCTCCTCCAGGGCCGCGCCCATCCCGACGGTCTGATGACGCACCATAGACATACTTTCGTCCAGTTGAGCCGCCTCGGCGGTGTTGACTTCGCCATAGGCGATCCAGCCAATGCCGGCCACCACCGCCACCACTACCAGAATGGAAGTCCATTTCAAGAACGCCGCCAAGATGCCCATTATTCCTCCTTGACCGCCGGCGCAAATTTATGCCGGCAATAGGGAATTGCCTAAGTCAACCGCATTGTAGCCGGGACTTCTAATGCTGTCAAATTTCAGGAAATTAAGAAACCGGGGATAGTTAGCCAAACCGATCATACTGAACCCGTTACAAGATGAATTACCTACCCTTGCCCTCCGTATCTCCATTCCCTTAAACTAGCCGCAACGCCGCCATCCCTCAACCCGTTGCCGCCCGGAAGTTGCTGCCGTGTTCTGCTTTGTCATTCCCACTTATAACGAGGCGGCGAATATAACGCCGCTGCTGCAACGGCTGGCCGTTCTGTATCCGGAGCCGGCGGCCGCCTTTCTGATTGTGGACGGCGGCAGCCCGGATGGGACGGGGGATTTGGTACGGCAGTTTGCTCAAAGCGATCCGCGGGTACGGCTGCTGGAAGTCCCCAAAGAGGGCTTGGGCCGGGCTTATGGGCGGGGGCTGGTTTATGCGGTGGAACAACTCGAGGCCGCGGTGGTGGTGTGTATGGACGCAGATTTTCAGCACGACCCGGCGGACGCCCGGCGGCTGCTGGCCCGGATTGACGCCGGGGCTGATTTGGCGATTGGCAGCCGCTATGTATCCGGCGGCGGCGTGGCGGCCGATTGGGATGGCGCAAGACACCGCCTATCCCGCTACGGCAATCGCTGGGCGCGGCGGCGGGCCGGCATCCAAGATATACAGGATTGCACCGGTGGCTTTCGGGCTATTCGGGCGGATGCCTTGCGCCGGGCCGAGGTGGGCCATCTGCGGGTGCGCGGCTACGCTTTCCAGATAGTATTGCTGCGCCGCCTGCTGCAAACCGGCGCCGTGGCCGTCGAGGAACCCATCCGGTTCCACGCCCGGCAGCGCGGCCAAACGAAACTGGGATTCCGGGATTTGGCCGAGTTTTGCTGGCGGGTCTTGCTGCTGCGCTGGTTTTCCTGATGCCCGTTAGCCGCCGCCCTGCGCCAGTTTTCCGCTCACCCTGAACTTGTTGAAGGATGAATCCCGGCAACGGAACGGAATCAGCCCTATCCTTGCCCCGCCGCCGCTATTGCCTTAAACTGATGGCTAATCTTTAGCAAACCATCAGACCATTAAGGTTGACCGGGGAGGGTTGGCTATGGCTACGGCTACGGCGGCGGCGCAGCGGATTCAAGGGCGGGAACGGGCCGAACTGGCGGCGGCCCTGGAAAAGCGGGTTTCCGGGGAAGTGCGCTTTGACCCCTTTTCCCGCGTCCTCTACAGCACCGACGCCTCCATTTACCAGATGGAGCCGGTGGGCGTGGTCATCCCCCGCAGCGTCGAGGATGTGCTGGCGGTGCTGGAAATCGCCCGGGACAGCCGGATTCCGGTACTGCCCCGGGCCGGCGGCACCGGCTTGGCCGGCCAGTCGGTCAACCACGCCATCGTGATGGATTTCAGCAAGTACCTGAACCAGGTTATCGAGGTCAATCCGGAGGAGCGGTGGGCGCGGGTGCAGCCGGGCATTGTGCTGGATTCCTTGAACCGCCATTTGCTGCCCCATGGCCTGCAATACGCCCCCGACCCGACCACAGCCAACCGGGCCTGCGTGGGCGGCGGCATTGGCAACAACACCTGCGGCGCCCATTCGGTCATCTACGGCAAGACTTTAGACCACATTCAGGAAGTCAATGTAGTCCTGGCCGACGCCGCCCCGGCCCATTTCCGCCCCTTGGCACCCCACGAATTGGCCGCTAAGCTGAACGGCGAAGGGCTGGAATCGGACATTTACCGCGGCGTGCTGCGGATTGCCCGGGAGAATTTGACGGAAATCGAAGCCCGCTATCCCAAGATTATGCGCCGGGTCAGCGGCTACAACCTGGACTCTTTCCTCGGCGAGGAGCCGGTCAACCTGTCCAAAATGGTAGTGGGTTCCGAGGGTACCCTGTGCGTGGTCACCGAGGCCAAAGTCAATCTGGTGCCGCGCCCGACGCTGACCTCTTTGTCCGTGCTGCACTTCCGGGATATTTTCGAGGCCAGCGAGGCGACTAAGGAAGTCCTGAAACACGGCCCCTCCTCCGTGGAAGTGCTGGATGATATGGTGCTGACCCGCTCCCGGGAATCGATGGGCCAGTCCCGCAACCTGGCCTTTGTGCAAGGGGATCCCGGGGCTATGTTGCTGGTCGAGTTCTATGGGGAATCGGAGCGGGAATTGACCAGCAAGATGGCCGCCTTGAAAGCCGATATGGAACGGCAGCGGCTGGGCTATGCCTGCGTCAACCTGCTGGCGAAAGCCGACCAGGATATGGTTTGGAATGTCCGCAAGGGCGGCCTGGGGCTGCTGATGAGCATTCATGGCGACGCCAAGCCCATTCCCTTTGTCGAAGATCCGGCGGTGGATCCGGAAAACTTGGGGGAGTTCGTCCGCCGCTTTGACGAAATCGTCCGCAACCACGACACCCAAGCCGGCTACTACGGCCATGCCAGCGTGGGCTGCCTGCACATCCGCCCCCTGGTCAGCCTGAAAAGCGCGGCCGGCATTGACAAAATGCTGTCCATCGGCGAGGAAGTCAGCGATCTGGTCAAGGAATTCGGCGGCTCCATGAGCGGAGAACACGGCGATGGCATTGTCCGCGGCGTCTGGACGGAAAAGATGTTCGGGCCGGAACTGCATCAGGCGTTTCGGGACTTGAAAAGCGCCTTTGACCCTCAGGGCATTATGAATCCGGGCAAGATTATCGACTGCCCGCCCATGCGGGAAAATCTGCGCTACGGCGGCGATTACCGGGCCGCGTCGCTGCCCACCCGCCTGGACTTTTCCCTGGATGGCAACTATGCCGGGGCGGTGGAGATGTGCAACGGGATGGGGGCCTGCCGCAAGCTGACCGGCACTATGTGTCCCTCTTTTATGGCAACCCGGGAGGAGGAACATTCCACCCGGGGCCGGGCCAATCTGCTGCGGGCCGCCCTGTCCGGCCGCCTGCCGGAGGGGACAATCAGCGAGCAGCGGCTGTATGCGGCGATGGATTTGTGCCTGGAGTGCAAAGCCTGCAAGGCGGAGTGCGAGTCCGGGGTGGATTTGGCGAAGCTCAAGTACGAGTTTCTGCACAACTATTATCAGAGCAACAAGATGCCGCTGCGGGCCAAGGTTTTTGCCCGCATTGACCGGCTGAATCGGTTGGGCAGCCGGCTGGCTCCCCTGTCCAACTGGGGGGCGGGCAGTTTCTTGGGCCGCTGGGTTTCCGGGACGCTGCTGGGGGTGCATCCGGAGCGGCGGCTGCCGACCTTTGCCGCCCAATCTCTGCCGCAGTGGTTCAACGCCCGCCGGCCCGGCAACAGCGACCGCCCGGTCAAAGGCACGGTAGCCCTGCTCAACGACACCTTTATGAACTACAACTACCCGGAAATCGGCATTGCGGCGGTGGAACTGCTGGAGGCCGCCGGCTATCGGGTGCAGTTGGCTAATGCCCGCTGCTGCGGCCGTCCGATGATTTCCAAGGGGCTGCTCGATGATGCGGCGGCTTATGCCCGCCACAATGTGGATTTGCTCTACGCCTTTGCCGAGCAGGGCATACCGATTATCGGCTGCGAGCCCAGCTGCCTGCTGACTTTGCGGGATGAATATCCGGAGTTCTGCCCCGACGACCGGGCGCGGCGGGTGGCGGCAAACAGCTATCTGCTGGACGAGTTTCTGGCAAGGCTCCACGAAAAGGGCGAGTTGGAATTGGAATTTTCCGCTTTGCCCAAGAAAGTCCTCTTTCACGGCCATTGCCATCAGAAATCTTTGGTTGGCACCGCGCCATCCCTGACCGCCCTGCGCCTGCCGCCGGGCTACGAAGTGGAGTTGATTAACTCCGGCTGCTGCGGTATGGCTGGCTCTTTCGGCTACGAAAAGGAGCATTACGAAGTTTCCATGACCATTGGCGAGCAAAGCCTGTTTCCGGCTATCCGCAGCAAGGGGCCGGCGTGGGAAGTGGCGGTGATGGGGGTATCCTGCCGCCAGCAAGTGGAACATGGGGCCGGCCGCCCGGCCCGCCACCTGGCGGAAGTGCTGCGGGACGCGGTGGGGGAGGGGTAGGTCGGCAAATCATCATCCCTCTTTGCTTTCCGCCGCTTTCCCATCCCGCGCCGGTTCCAGGTAAACGGAAGGGCGGAAAGCAAAGGGTATCCCAATGCAGGAAATGGGAGGATCCCTTATGGCGCGTAAATACACTGACTGGGACGCCGTGGTCGCCGGCAAGGTGAAATCCCTGCCCGAAAGCCGCGTTAATCAAGGCTGCGAAAAGGACGCTATGTTGCGCCAACGGGCGCGGGCCTACTTAGCCCGTCAACGCCGGGAGTCGGTGTCGGCTGCGGTAAAACAGGAAGCCGCCCAATTGTCCCGCCTGCCCGAGGCCATCGCCTACGAGTTTTGCCAGCACCGCCTGCTGGAAGCCTATCAACGGATCTTGCAGGCGGCCACCGACTACATCCCCTACGCGGAAGCCGAGCGGCGTTTTCCCGACCAAGAGGAGCGGTACGCCTACTTGGCCCGGGAGGAAACGGCGGCCACGGCCAAATTGCTGGTCCGGGAAAACGAGTTTCTTTACTGGCGGGATCGCTGCGCGGAACGGGTCGGCAAGCCCGTCTATGTTCCCTACCGGGTATATCACGGCAGCCGCCAGCATTTTCCCTGGCCGGAGGTTCGCGGCCAGGGGGAGGAGGCCGGGTATTGGGGCGTGGGCTTGTATGTAACCCCGATGCCGGCTACCGCTGGCAATTACGCCCAGTACCTGCGCGGGGATGAAACGGTTGCCGCGTATTTGCCCCGCATTGTCTATGGGGATTTGGATCTCGGCGCGTTGGATTTCGAGGGATTTATCCCGAAAAAACGCCCCCGCGACAAGTCCATCGCCCAATGGCTGTACCGGGACCTCCCGGTATCCGAGTTAGGACCTATTATTGACCCGGCCGATCAACGGCATAACGCTTACATCCTACCCTCCGTCAGAGCGGAAACGAGCTTTCAGCCTTTAGGCGAATACGTCGGTAAATTGTCGGATACGGCGGATCCGGACTACCCCAAACGCCGACACGCCCGCCGCCCCGAGGTGGATTGCTACGCGCGGGCGGACGGGGAAAAGCTGCCTTTCGCCACCAGCGAAAATTGGAGTCTTTTCCATCAAGACCCCAAACTGGCGTTGCGCGAGTGGCAGCAACGCTATGCCTCTCCGGAGCAGTTCCGCAAGGAACAAGCAGCGCGCTACGCGCAACTGTATGCCCAGCGCCGGCCGGGCATCGCGGCCAACCGGCAGGAAAGGATCCGGAAAGCCTTTTTTGCCGCAATGCCTTTCCGTCCCGACCCGGAACAGCACCAGTTCACGCTGGATTATTCGCCGACAACGCTGCCGAAGGGCTATTACCCCTTGCAAGTAGGGGAAAGGGGACAGCATTTTTACCAGCGTCAGCGAATTCCCTATATAGCCCGCATCATCACCCGCGGGAAAAATCGGGGCGACCGGCTGATTTACCACTGTAACAACCTGAAAAAGCCCCTGTTCCCGCGGTTGAAAGATCGTTTTGACGACCGGCAGTTGGTGGAAGGGCTGATGCCTCTGCTGCAAGCAGAGTATGACCGGCTGGCGGCGGCCTATCAGCGCCGGTACGGTTCCGCGGCCATGGAACCGTCCCCGTAAAAAACAGGGTATCCCCCGGCCCGGGCCGGCACTCTGCATCCAGTCCGGTTTCAGCGGCGCCAGAATTGGCAAAATAAGGCGTTAAAAATGCTTTGACTTTTCATCCTGGTTTGTTATATATAGTAGTATGCAAATAGCGGCGGCGGCATCCGCCGCCGGTCAAATCCTTAACATCCAACCCGGACGGCGCTAAAAATTGCCGGTCTTTCCGAAGCGCCGTCAAAGGTCGGGCTTGTATTGCTCCGCAGCCGGCTTTTTCGTTTCCTGGCCCTTTCCCTGATGTTCCTGGCCCTGCTGGGCGGGTTGTCGATGGTAGAGTTAGGCAAGCCGGATCCTGTTTCCGACCAGGCTGATTTTCCGGGCATTACCCTGCATTTGACCGCCGAGGCCGGGAAGGCCCTGCAGCAAGCCGGCCAAGCCTTTCCCGCCGCCGATGCCGGCTTTTCCGCTTACTATCGGGTTTCCAGTAACGGCGGCTATAGCCTGGACAAGGCCGCCGTGGATGCCGAAATCTTTGCTCCGGTCACTTCCGGCGACCTGACCTATCGCGACGGCTTGGCGACAATGATTGCCACCGGCGGCAATTACACCGTGGCCCGCCTGCCTATCATCAACATTGACTATGTTTCCGAAACCGACAAACTCACTACCACCGTCAATGTCTATTATGATGACCAGGGCTGGATTGTCGCCTATCTGCCGGCCAATACGCCCTCTGCCCAAATCTGGCAAGCCCGGATGCTGGACGCGGAAAACCCCTCCCTGTCCGATGTCAGCCACACCGTCCTGCTTGACGCCATCAATGTCATCTATGTGGATGGGCTGAACAACGATATGCCACTGACCGCCGCCGCTGCCGGCTTGGATTACTACCACTGGCAGCATCCGGAGGCCGCCAACTTTCTGATGCTGGCCGTGGCCCGCGGCGAGCAGGGTGGGGCCAATTTCCCGGTTTCCTTTGCCGTGCCGGCAACCTTTGATATAGCGGAAGTGTCGGCGGCTATGTGGATCAGCCGGGATGTGAACCCGACCGCGCCCTGCGCCAAGCTAACCCTGGACGCCGCCGACCTGATTGCCCAGAAGTGCGTCAAAGGTTTCTACCACGCTACCGCCGACCTGACCGCTTTCAATGCCCAATCGGCCCATGTGCTGAAACTGGAACAAACCGGGCGGGACGAGGGCGCCTCCGGCGGCCTGCTGATGCTGGTCTATGGCGTTCCCTGACCTCGGGATCAGGGAAATAGCCGGCCGCTATGGGCGGGAACGGATTAGCGGGGTTGCAACGGCTCTGTTTGCCTTGGCGGCGGTTTCTCTGGCCGGCTATTTCCTTGATGCCGGCCGCTATGCCACGGCCGGCCTTACGCCGCAAACCGTGGTCAAAGACGCCGCCATTACCGCGATAGTCAATCCCAGCCCGCCCTTTGCCACCGCCGGCGCCGTGTTGACCATCTCCGTTACCGCGCAAAACCTGGGCAGCAGTACCGAAACCCTTGCGGTCAAGCTGGTGGACACTGCCGACAACCGGCAAATCAACCGCGTATCCCTGACTCTGGATGCCAACGAAAAGGGCGTAATCCTGTTTCTTTGGGATACAGCGACCGCGTCCGCCAGGCCGCATATCCTCCGGGCTACGGCTACTTTGGCCGGCGATACTAACGCCGCCAACGATTCCTTGACCAATGCGCCGGGTATCCTTATCCGTCCCCGGCAGCGCCCGGCCATTACTATTGACGATTTTGATGTGCCGGATGCCCACTATGGGCAGGGCCTAACGATGACCAAGCCGGCCCTTGCTACGCCGGCTGATCCTTTAACCGCCGTCTTTATCGGCCCGGCCCAAGGCAAGTTGACCGGAACCCTATCCCCGCCAGCGATGGCTACCGTAGGCCGGCCCCGGCAGGAACTTTTTATCGGCGGCGCGGTGGTATCCTACTCGCCGCGGCGGGTTTTTCTGAACCCTTTTCGCCACGGCGAGGTGCGCGGCCGGGTAAAGCTCCAAAGCCGGGATGATAGCTGGGGCGGCTATGTGCAGGTAGGGAATGAAGTCTATTTTCTGGAAGCCGACGGCCGCTTTCGGGCGGCCATTCCCAGCGGCGTCCAGGATATTTATATCCGCGCCCCGGGCTATGTGCCGGTGCTGATTTCCCGGGCCCGAATCAATCCCGGAGAACTGCTTACGATCCCGGAATTGACTTTGCCCTTTGGCGATGCCAATGGCGACGGACGGGTGGACATCCTGGATTTAAGCATTGCCGCCGGCAACTTCGGCGACACCATCCGCCGCCTGCCGCCGCCCTAGTTGACTCTGTTTTATTACGGCCGGTTCATCCTGCAACAAGTTCAGGATGAGCGGACGGATACCCTACCCCACCTCCGGCCGTTTGTCTTGCCAGGGGCGGGCTTGCTCAAAGGCGGCGGCGGCTTGCAGCACCCGGGCCTCGCTGCCGCGGGGGCCGATGATTTGCAAGCCGATGGGCATTCCCCCATTGGCGGCGTCTGTGGCAAAGCCGCAGGGAATGCTGGCGGCGGTCTGGCCGGTCATATTTATCGGGAAAGTAAAGGGCAGGTAGCCCCAGAAAGGATCCACTTCCTGACCGCCGATAGTGGTCGGCCGCTGCTCAATAGGGAAAGCCGGCGTGGGCATCGTCGGGGTCAGCAGCAGATCGTAGTCCTCGAAAAAGGTTTCCATCTGCCGCCGCAGCTGATCCGCCCACAGCAAGGCCCGGGACAGGTCGGCGCCGGTTACGGCCATCCCGTGTTGCAAAGCCCGCCGCCCGTAGTCGGTGAACTCAGAACCGCGCGCCGCCAGCAGATGACCGTAGGAAGTGTAAGACGCGGTGGCAAAGACATCCCAAAAGGCATCAAAGGGATTTTCAATTCTCAGCAGCGGCGTTTCTACATTAGCTCCCAATTCCTCAAAAACCCGGGCCGCGGCCGCCGTTACTTGCGCCACTTCCGGCTCCACCCCGGCATAGCCCAAGGCGGGACTCCAGGCAATACGCCAATCCCGGACGCCGTTCCCCAGGGCGGCCGCAAAATCCGGCGGGGTTTCCCGCATTGAAGTAGGGTCGCGGGAGTCGGGGCCGGCCAAGACTTGCAGCAGCAAGGCAGTATCGGCCACGGTGCGGGACATCGGCCCGGATTGGGAGAAATGGTTGGCCGCCGGCTGTCCATAACCGCCATAGCGCGGCACCCGGCCCTGAGATGGCTTGATGCCGAACAAGCCGCTGAAACTGGCCGGAATCCGAATGGAGCCGCCGCCATCGCTGCCGGTAGCCAAGGTGCAGAGGCCGGCGGCCAGGGCGGCGGCCGCCCCGCCGCTGGAGCCGCCGGGCGTCCGGGCCGGATTCCAGGGATTGCAGCAAGGGTCGCCCAGTTTATTCTCCGTAGTGCCGGACAAGCCGAATTCCGGGGTGTTGGTCTTGCCGAGGATGATAGCCCCGGCCGCCTTGACCCGTTCCACCACTACGGAGTCGTACTCCGGGATGCGGTCGCGGAACAGGGCCGATCCCAGGGTGGTGGTTACGCCCTGGGTCAGTTCCAGGTCTTTCACCGACACCGGGATGCCGTGGAGCGGCCCCAAGGATTCGCCGCGCTGCCAGGCGGCTTGGGCTTGGCCGGCGGCGGCCAGGGCTTGCTCCGGGCATAAAGTCAGGTAGGCATTCAGCTGCGGATTAAGCTCCGCAATGCGGCGGTAGAACAGTGCGGTCAACTCGACGCAGGAAACCTGCCCGGCGGCGATAAGTTGCCGCAATTCGGTAGCCGGCGCAAAAGCCAAGTCAGTGTCCATAATTTCCGCTCCTCTTATCGTCCTTCCCGCGTAAGCGGGAATCCAGCGGTTTTTTGCTGCGGATGCGGCCGCCCACCGTCATTCCCGCCCCTTTCTACCGTCATTCCCGCGTAAGCGGGAATCCGGGGCGGCCACTGAGGGCCGGAAATATCCAACATCCGCAACCGACTGGATTCCCGCTTACGCGGGAATGACGGTTTCTATATGCGATAGCCCGGAACTGGCCGGGGCGGCGTATTGACGACCGGATTCCCGCGTACGCGGGAATGACGGTTAAAAATGCCGGCGCGGCGCATTGACGATTGGATAGCGCCGGGTTAAAATCCCCTTTATTATAGCAAAGTCTCCCGGTTGCGGCGGGAGCGTTACTTTAGCAGAGGACTGGGGCAGCCGTTGAGCGTAGTAGGGATAATCGCCAATCCGTCGGCCAGCAAGGACATTCGCCGGCTGGTCGCCCAGGGCCGGGTAGTGCCGGATTGGGAAAAGGTCAACATCCTGCGCCGGGTCTTGCTGGGCCTCCAGGCGGTAGGCGTGACGCAGGTAGTGGCGATGCCGGACAGTTCCCAGCTGTGCCAACGGGCCGCCGCCGATGCCCAGCTTTCCCTGAACTTGGCGCTGCTGGATATGCCGGCCTACTATACCGAGGGCGACACCATCCGGGCGGCGGCCTTGATGAAAGAATTGGGCGTCACCTGCCTGATTACCCTGGGCGGCGATGGCACTAATCGGGCGGTGGCCCGAGGCAGCTGCGCCCTGCCCCTGGTGCCGATTTCCACCGGCACCAACAATGTTTTCCCGGCCATGACCGAAGGCACTTTAGCCGGCTTGGCCGCCGGCCTGGTGGCGACCAATCGGCTGATGCCGGAATGGGTTACGCGCTACAGCAAAACCCTGGCGGTCTATGTGGATGGGGAATATCGGGATTTGGCCCTGGTGGATGTGGCCTTTTCCCGGGAACGGTTCACCGCCACCCGCGCCATCTGGGACTTGGCTACCCTGTACGAAGTCTTTTTGACCCGCACCGAACCGGCCGGCTTGGGTTTGGCCTCGGTAGGGGCGCGGCTGGAGTCGGTAACGGTGAACGACAGCGGCGGCCTGCATTATGTCTTGGGCCGGGCCAAGGAGGAGGACGAGGATCGCCTTGACGCTGCGGAGGAACCGCCGCCGGATTTGCCGGATCCGGCAACGGCCACCGTGCTGGCCCCCATTGCGCCGGGGGTAGTTCCGGCCATTCCCATTGCCCGTTGGCATCGGCTGACCGAGGGAGTGCGGGTGATGGTAGCGCGGCGGCACAGCGCCGTGGCTCTGGATGGGGAACGGGCTTTTACGGTAACGCCGGAGCAGCGGGTGGAAATATCGGTGCAGCGCAACGGCCCCCCGGTGGTGCAGGTGGAGCGCGCCCTGCGTCTGGCCGCGGAGCAGGGGCTGTTCCGCCGCTGACCCGCGGCCGCCGGCGGAAGGGGCGGTCGTAGCCGCCGCCGAGGCCCGTCCCGCCGGAAATTATTGCGGGACGAAGCGGCCGCAATCGAGCTGAATCCGGCAGGAGGAGCCATTGCTTTCCGGCCTGGAACTGCTGCTGGCCCTGGCCGCCGTGGCCGTGGGCGCTACCATTATGGGCACGGTCAGTTTCGGGATGGGCCTGGTCGTGGCCCCGGTGCTGCTGCTCTTTCTGGCCCCGCAAGACGCCATTGTCACGGTCAATGCCATCATTCCCATTCTGCTGGCTTTTGTGCTGCTCAGCACCCGCCGTCACTTGCAATGGCGACAAATGCGGGGGATGGCTTTAGGCGGCGTATTGGCCGTTCCCTTGGGCGCGCTGCTGCTGTCCGCCGCCAATCCGACCATCCTGCGAATCATTATCGGATTAGCCATCCTGGGCTTGGGCGTACTGAACCTGCTGAACTTGCAACTGCCTATGGCCCGGCGGCCGGGGGCCGGCTTGCTGGTCGGCTTTCTGACCGCCCTGTCCATCACCACCTTGAGCATTGGCGGGCCGCTGGCGGCGGCCTATGTGGTCGCCCAGCAGTGGCGGCGGGAACAGCTGCGGGCGGCGTTGGCTTTCTACTTTATATGCGTCTATGCGGTGGCTTTTGCCCTGTACGCCTACCTGGGCTTGGTGCCGACGGCAACCCTGCTGAACATTGCCAAGCTGCTGCCGGCCCTGGCGGTAGGGTTCGGATTGGGGGCGCTGCTGGCCCGACGGATGAACGAAAGCGTATTCCGCTACGCCGCCCTTAGCGTAATCATCACCGGCAGCCTGGTACTGCTGGGACAGGAATTGTATCGGATGCTGGTAGGGTAATTAACAGGGATAGACCGGATAGACCGGATTTTCGTTTGACTTCCGGGAAAGATTTTCCCCAAAAGCCGACAGAGAATCCTGTCTATCCGGTCTATCCCTGTTAATAAAAATCAGCCGGTCAGGTCGTGGTAGGCGGCCAGGGCGGCGGTGATGCCATCGCCGACAGCGGCCCCCAGCTGGCGGGTGGAGTCGGCCCGGGCGTCGCCGCAGGCATAGAGGCCCGGCGTCTTGGTTCTCATGTGGATGTCGGTGTAGATGTGGCCCAGGGCGTCCATATCCACCAGCCCTTTCAGATATTCGGTGTTGGGATGAAAGCCCACATAGATAAAGGCGGCGGCGGTCGGGTAGTCATAGACTTCCCCGGTTTTCAGGTTCTTGACCCGGGCGTGTTCCAGGGCCTCGTGGCCGGTGAACTCCTCGACCACATGACTCCACAGCCACTTGAACTTGGGACTGGCAAAGGCGCGTTCCTGTAGCACTTTGGTGGCGCGCAGTTCGTCCCGGCGGTGGATGATGGTAACGGAGTTGACGATGCCGCTGAGGTAGTAGCTTTCATCCATCGCGGCGTCGCCGCCGCCGACCACGACCACATCCTGGCCGCGGAAAAAGTTGCCGTCGCAGACGGCGCAGTAGGAAACGCCGCGGCCGGCGAACTCATCCTCGCCGGTAACGCCCAGCTTGTTATGGGCGCCGCCGGTGGCGATGATGACGCTGCGGGCGGTATATTCCTTGTCGTCGGTGCGGATGACCTTGACCGGCTGGTCGAGGTTGTCCACGCCCTCGACTTCGGTGTAGGCGATTTCGGCGCCGAACCGGGTGGTCTGCTGCTCCATCATCTGGGCCAGTTCCTGCCCCTTGACGCCCTGGGGAAAGCCGGGGTAGTTCTCGATTTCGTCGGTAATCAAGAGCTGCCCGCCGGGGCCCAGGGATTCCAGGATGACGGTTTTCAGCATGGCCCGGGTGGTGTAGAGGCCGGCGGCCAAGCCGGCCGCTCCGGCCCCCAGGATAATGGCATCGTACTCTGCTTCCATGGGACGGGGATTCCTCCTTTATGTTAGCGGTGTCGGTTTTCGGCTGCGGGGTTCATCCTTCAACAAGTTCAGGATGACCCTTCAACCAGTTCAGGGTGAGCGGAAAGCTAATCGGCTATTGTGCCGGTTTTCGTTGCGGGGTTCATCCCTCGACAAGTTCAGGCTGACCCTTCAACAGGTTCAGGGTGAGCGGAAATCTAATCAGGCGGCGGTGCGATGCAAGCCCTGGAAATAGGCGGCGGTGCGCTGCAAGCCCTCGGCCAAGTCCACCTGCGGCGACCAGCGCAAATCCTGCAAGGCTTTGGAACATTCCAGGCTGATTTTATGCACATCCCCGGGGCGGCGCGGCCGATGTTCGGCCGCTTGCCGATAGTCCAGGGCGCTTTTCAGGGACTGAAAGATGTGGTTGATGCTGGCGCTCTGCCCGGAACCGATATTATAGGTGCGGTTGCCGCCGCGGTGGATGGCCCGGAGGTTGGATTCTACCACGTCGTCCACATAGATAAAGTCCCGTTCCTGGTCGCCGTCCCCGAAAATGCGCGGCTGCCGGCCCTCCAGCATGGCTTGGGCAAAGATGGCGACTACGCCGGCCTCGCCGTGGGGATCCTGGCGGGGGCCATAGACATTGCCATAGCGCAGGATGGTGTAGTTCAGCCGATACAAGCGATGAAACAGGGCGATATATTCCTCCGTAACCCGCTTGGACAGGCCGTAGGGGGAGATGGGATTGGTGGGCATTTCCTCGCTGCATGGGTTGGTTTCCGGGTCGCCGTACATCGCGCCGCCGGTCGAGGAAAAGATGAATTTGTCAATGCCGAGGCGGCGGGAGGCGTCCAGCAGGCGCAGGGTGCCGATAACATTGACCTCGACATCGTCCACCGGGTTTTGAGTGGATTGGGCCACGCTGGTTTGCGCCGCCAGATGAAAGACCAGGTCGGGCTGTTCCCGGTTAAAGATGTCCTGCACCCCCGGCTTGGCAATGTCGGCGTGGTAAAAGGCGGCGTTCTGATTCAGGTTCCGCAACTTGCCGCCGCTGAGGTTGTCGATGATAACCACCTGGTAGTCGTCGGCCAGCAGCCGGTCGACGAGGTGGGAGCCGATAAAACCGGCCCCGCCGGTAACCAGGGCTTTTACTTTGTCCGCCATTAAACGCTCCGCGCCGCAAGTTTCCGTCAATATAATAAGCCGGCTGGGGGAATAGGGCAAGTGGGGTTGGGGGGTTAGTTTGTCGGACCGGGCCGGGTTTGGATCGCAGCCTACTGTTCCATGTGGTATTGCAAGATGGACGGAAGTTGCTGGGGCAGCTGGGCTACGCTGAGGGCGTAGTCGCAATGGCGGTGCAGCTGCGCCAAGTCATTAGAGCGGCGCAGCCAACCGCCGCCATCGACTACATTCACAAACTGAACGGCCGGGTTGTTCTGGTTGGCGCGCCGGCTATTGTATTGCCTTACCAGTCCGTACATCGTTTCCTGCTCCCGGGCCCGCTGCCCTTGGGCCGAGGAGGTAGTAAGATTGTACGAGGCCATAATCAGCACACGGGGCAAGGCAAGATCCGGGATTACCACGTCGACCTCTTTTTCGTCGACCAGGCTCACTTTCCCCTTGTCGTACTTATAGCCGGCTTGGGTAACTATGCTGTTGATGACCTGCTCAACGGCCAATCCGGTACTGGTGTTGTATTGGGCCTGCAAGCTCTGGTGAATTTCCAGGGCGATGCTGTTCGCAACGGAATGGAGGAAGTCGGCGGGCAGGCGCAGCCGTTCCCGGATATACCAGGGTATTGACGGCACGGAGTCCGGGTTGATTAGAAACTCGGCTATGGCTCTGGTGGCCGCGGCCGATTTCCGCCGCTCGTTCCAAGTGTCTTGCTGCGGGCATATTGCCATGCACACCCGATCCAACACTTCCAGGGAGCCGGCGCTGGCGGCAATCAGCAACTTGAGCCGCTGCTCGTACTCTTTGCTCGTCGAGACAGTCAAGAGGCTGACTATATCGGCGGCCGTGCCGGGTTCGCCTCGGTTGACTTGGGCCACGGCCGCGGTGGCATAGGCAAGCCGCTTATTTTTCTCCGCCCGGAGATCCTCCTCGACCTCAGGAAAGGACAAGAATACGCTCATCCCGGCGCGGAGTTGGTCGAGGGTAAGTTTAGCGGGCGGGTTTGCGGGTTGCAAGGTGTTCCTCCCGGATGTCCCGGTCTCGGATGGAAACTATTTTGCCCAAGTGCATGGATACATAGGCGCGGCCGATGGTAACGGCGCGGGCTTGCTCAAAGCGGGCCTGGGCCGCCTGTTGGTACTGCGGGTCAATTTCCGCTCCAATGTATTGCCGCCCCATTTGTTTGGCGGCTACGGCCGCCGCCCCACCGCCGCAGAAAGGGTCAACCACGATGTCGCCGGGGTCGGTGGACATCAGGATTAGCCGTTCCACCAGATGCACCGGCAGTTGGCAAGGATGGTCGGCGATGCGCTTGCTGGCGTGGCGTACCCGGTGAATGTCATCCCACACATCGCTGATTTGAGCGCCAAAGGGATGCCGCAGATATTCCTTGCCGCCATAGTCCTTGGCGTACGCCTGACATTCCCGACACTGCTTGTGGGGAGCGCGGACATCGTAAAACTTGGTGTTCTCCCGCCCGCCTTTGGTATAGAACAGGATACCGTAGTGGGACGGCTGCATAGTTTTCCCCAAGGGCTTGCCCCCGGAGTTCCAGGCAATCCAATGCCGGAAGTCCAGCAGCTCGTTTAGGATAGCCGCGGAGTAGGTCAAGAGCTTGGGGATGTTATAGAGAAACAGGCTCCCGCCGGGCGTCAGGAGGCGGCTGGCGGCGGTCAGCCACTCGCGCGTCCAGTCCAGGTACTCGGCAAGGGGCAACTTGTCCCGGTAGGACTCGTACTTCTTGTCCAGGTTAAAGGGCGGGTCGGCAAAGACCATCTGGGCGCACCCGGCCGGCAGCTGTGCCATCAGGTCGAGGCAGTCCTCCAGGTTCACCTGGTTGAGAACCGAATTCAGGCGCCGGGTTGGCGCGGAATCAAGTTCCACAATTTTGGATGCCGCGGCCCAAGTTGCTACCATCAGAAATCCCTCCGTTGCAACAGCCTCGGTTTATGGAACATAATTTCCATAAATCTGCCTTACTTTAAGGGGTAAATTGGGGGATGTCAATAGTTTTGGCAGAAATTATCCGGGCAATCGACCCGCTTGCGCCCGGTCAGCCAGACATTGCAACGCCCAATCCCGGGCCGGGCGGATGTCGATGCGCCGGTCAAGGGGCTGGTTGCCGTACCATTTGCCCGGATGCCGCCTACCCTACCCCGCCGCCGGGGGGTGCTGGCCGGCAAACTCGATGGCCCAAATTTCCATAGCCCGGTCGTAGGCCCAATCCAGGTCAATCAAATCCGCCAAGGGGGCTTGCAACTCCCCTTGGGCGGCGATTTCGGTCCGCAGCCGCTCCAAGCTGATTTCCCGGTTGCCTTTGCTGGTGTTGTGCCGCATACACATCGGCGCCCGGTTGTAAATGCGGTCGCTGCCGCCTTTGGACTTGGGCCGGATATGATCCAAGTGGAAGTTGTCGGTGGTTTCAATCACCGACCCGTCCGGCCGCCGATTGGCAAAGCCGCAGCACCATGCCAAGTAGCCGGACATCTGGAGCAAATGCTGCCGCATCTGGCGGTCGTCAAAAACATCCCTGGCCTTTTCCTTGTAGTTGGGCGCCGGCTTGACCTGCCCCAATTTGGCGGCGGTTTGCCAGTCATCGGTGACCGGCGACTTCCGCTTAGGCAGCTCATTAGGGCCGTGCAAAGTCACCGTGGGCTCGCTGCCCATCACCTGCTGGCCGGTGGTTTCATCGTTGCATTTCAAGATTACCAGCTCTTTTTTGTTGAACTGCCGCTTGAACACCGTCCACGACCGGAGGTTAAAGTCGCAAGCCACCCATTGCCGCCCCAGCCTTTCCGCCGCCACGGCGGAATAAGCGCAGCCGGCAAAGCAGTCCAGCACCACATCGCCGGGGTTGGAACTGGCCTGAATTATCCGCTCGGCCAGGGCCACCGGCTTTTGCGTGGGATAGCCGGTGGTTTGCTTGGATTGGGAATTGAGGTGGTCAATGGCAAAGACATCCGTTATGGCGTTGCCCACGGTGGTATCCACCGGGCGGATGATGTCAAACCGCGCCAGATCCAGGCGGCCGGATTCCACCCGGGCATTCACCGCATCCTGGTCGTAGATGTAGAGATACCGCATACCGTTCATGTTTTTGGTACTGTATCCCGTCGCGTGCTGCTTGCGGGCGGACAGCTCCTCCTCAAAGAGGCGGTTATACAAAGGATTGCGGCCTTTGCAGTAGAAATAGATGGTGTCGTGGGCGCGCAGGTACTTCTTGGCGTTGGAATTAGAGACCTTGCCATAATCCCAAACGATTTCGTTGCGAAATCCGGGGCCATTGTTTTCCCCATTGCCAAAGATCGCATCGAGCAACTGGCGCAGGTAGCCGCTGGCCGTGTGGTCGCAGTGCAGGTACAAACTGCCGGTGGGCTTGAGCACCCGGCGGATTTCAATAAGCCGCACCGCCATATAGCACAGGTAGGCCGCCACGCCATCCCCGTGAACATAGCGGGTGGCGTCAATCAGCTTGTGGATGCCGGACAGATGCGGCCGGCCCTCCAGTTCCAACATCCAATCCTCATGGATGTCGTCCTCCCAGGACCAGATGTCGGAATAGCCGCCGCGGGCATTGCGGCGGCCCAGGGCCGGATCGCCGTCCGGCCAGACCAGACCGGCGGCGGCGGCTTCCTCTTTATTGGTTAGGCCCCACAGCTGGAGCAAACGCTGTTCGTTGGCCTTTTCCAAGTCGGAGAGCTTGGGGCGGAGGCGGTCGCCGGCAAAGGTTTCGTTCTTGGCAAAAGGCGGGTCAATGCAGGCCAGGTCAATGCATTCGCTGTTGAGCGACCGCAAAAAGTTCAGATTGTCGGCGATATAGACGCCGCGATTTATGGCATTAAAGGCGGCCATAGCCGCGCCTCCCAGCCCCGGTTGGATGGTTATAGGGTAAGGCATTGGGGTGGGGATGTCAATAATCCATTGTCCGCAAGCCCTAGCGCCCCGGCCGGTTCTGTGGTAAAGTTAGCCCGGCTGAAATCGGCGGCGCGGCCGCCTTGCTTTGAGGGAGTGGAAAATGGCCGAGCAGATAGGGTTTGTCGGATTGGGGATTATGGGCAAGCCCATGGCCCGCAACCTGATGCAGGCGGGCTATGCCCTGACCGTCTATGACATCGTGGGGGAGCCGGTGGAGGAACTGGCGACCGAGGGGGCCACGCCGGCCGCCTCCAGCGCGGAAGTGGCGGCGACGACGGACAAAATCATCACTATGCTGCCCGACTCCGCCGACTCGGAACGGGCCATCCTCGGCCCCCACGGGGTATTGGAAGGGGCCAAGCCCGGCTCCATCGTCATCGATATGAGTTCCATATCGCCCATCGTATCCCAGAAAATCGCCGCCGAGTGCGCGCGGCAAGGGGTGGCGATGCTGGACGCCCCGGTCAGCGGCGGCGAGCCGGGGGCCATCAACGGCACCCTGGCGATTATGGTCGGCGGCCGGCAAGAAATCTTTGACCAGTGCGTCGACCTGCTGCGGGTGATGGGCGGCAATGTGGCCCTGACCGGGGAAGTGGGGGCCGGCAATACCACCAAGCTGGCGAACCAAATTATCGTGGCCCTGAACATCACCGCCCTGAGCGAGGCCCTGGTGCTGGCGCAAAAGGCCGGGGTGGATCCGGAAAAGGTCTTTCAAGCCATCCGCGGCGGCTTGGCCGGCAGCGCGGTGATGGAAGCCAAAGCCCCGATGATGCTGGACCGGAACTTTCAAGCCGGTTTCCGCATCCGCCTGCATCAGAAGGACTTGCGGAATGTGTTGCAGGCGGCCCAGGAACTGAATGTCCCCCTGCCGGCTACCGCCCTGGTGCAGCAGATGCTGGGGGCCCTGGTCAACGCCGGGGAATCGGAAGCCGACCATTCGGCAATCCTGCATTTCGTGGAAAACCTGGCGGATATTGAGGTGAAACGGGGCGGCTAACCCGGTTTCCGCTCCTCCTGAACTTGTTGAATGACGGGCGGAAGGGCAACCCGGCTGGCTGACCCGGTTTCCGCTCATCCTGAACTTGTTGAAGGACGAGGGGAAACCAGGGGCGGCTAGGCGGCCACTTCCACCACCGCCTCGACAATGACCGCAAGGTTGCCGGGCAGGGCGGCCATTCCCGGGGCGGAACGGGCGTGGCGGCCGGCAGGGCCAAAGAGGTCGACGAACAGGTCGGAAGCCCCGTCCACGACGGCCGCTTGACCGTAAAAGTCCGGGGCGCTGTTGACGAACCCGACTACTTTCAGGATGCGGCCAACATTATCCAAATCGCCCAGTTCGGCCTGCATCCGGGCCAGCAGGTTCAGGGCGCACCAACGGGCGGCGATGTAGCCCTGTTCCGGGGTCAAGTCCGCGCCCACTTTGCCGGCGATGCGGGAGCCGTCGGCTAACCGGGAACCCACTCCGGCCAGCCACAGCAAATTGCCGCTGCGGATGGCGGGTAGATAATTGCCGGCCGGCTCCGGCGGTTCAGGCAAAGCATAACCCAATTGGGTCAGCCGCTCGATAATGCGGGACATCAGGAAACCTCCGGGATGATGGAATTGTCCGGTCTTGCGGGATGGCATTCCCGGTCTTGGGAATGGCATTACTATAGCCCAAGGCGGGTTAAGGGGAAAAGGGCGGGCTAATCGGGATGATTAAGGATGGGGCCGGGTGACCGAAGTTGAGTTGAGTCGGGCTTTGCTGCTGACCTATGCCGGCGTAGGGGCGGCCTTTGGGGTCTTGGGATCCCTGATTGTCTATACTCTGCTGCTGGGCGGGTTGGGGAATTGGCGCGCCCGCCGGCAAGCGGCGGCCCGGCAGCAGCAACAGCCGCAAGAGGAAACCGCGCCGGTAGCGCAGCCGGTTGCGGCGGCCGCCGCGGCCGCCGCAAAACCGCCGGCGGAACTGCCGAATCTGGATCCGCAACTAGCCGCCGCCATTGCCGCCGCCGTAGCTATGGCCCAAGAAATGCAGCGGCGGGAAAGGGCGGAAAGGGCCGCCGACCGGGCGGAAATATCCCGGCCCGCCGCCGATAGCGCCGGCAGTTCCGGCTGGAAAGAGCAGGGCCGCATCGCCGCCTTTGACACCCGCCGCCTGCGGGAAAGGGAACGGTAACCCCGGCCCGCCAAATCTGATGTCCGCAAGGTTTTATGGAGTTTCAGTTTCTCCTCGAATCCGGGTTTGCCAATTTGAGCTGGGGCAATGCCGTCCTGTTTCTGCTGGGCGGCGGCTTTATCCTGGCGGCCATTGTCAAGGGAATGGAGCCCTATGTGTTGCTGCCCATTGGCCTGGGCATCATCCTGGGCAACCTGCCCGGGGCCGGCCTGGTGGACTTTGACCCGGCCGGGGCGGAGCAGGCCTCGGGCATCTTTGGCATCATCTTTAACTATGCCCTGTCCTCGTGGAATCTGCTGCCGCCGCTGATATTCCTGGGCTTGGGGGCTTTGACCGATTTCGGGCCAATTATCGCCAATCCGAAAACCTTGCTGCTGGGGGCGGCGGCGCAGTTGGGCATCTTTGTGGCATTCTGGCTGGCTTTGCTGCCCGGCTTTTTCACTGCGCCGCTGTTCTCCCTGGAGGAGGCCGGGGTCATCGGGATTATCGGCGGAGCCGACGGCCCGACCACTATATTCGCCGCCGCCAAACTGGCCCCGGATTTGCTGGGCATCACCGCCGTCGTCGCCTATTCCTATATGGCGAGCGTGGTTTTTGTGCAGCCGCCGCTGATGCGGCTGCTGACCACCCGGCGGGAACGGCAGATTGAGATGAAAACGCCGCGGGAAGTGTCCAAGGCGGAAAAGCTGCTTTTTCCGGCCGGGGCGATGCTGATTATCATTCTCTTTGTGCCGGAGTCGGCGCCGCTGATTGCGATGTTTATGGTGGGCAATCTGTTCCGGGAAAGCGGCGTAGTGCCGCGGCTGAGCAACGCCGCCTCGAACGAAATCCTGAACATTGCCACCATTTTTCTGATGATTACCATTGGGGCGCAGCTGTCGGCGGCCCGGGTTTTTGATGTGCAGACCTTGGCCATCCTGGCCCTGGGGATTGTGGCTTTTTCCTGCGGCACGATCGGCGGCCTGCTCTTTGCCAAGCTGCTGAACCTGTTCGTGAAGGACAAGGTGAACCCGCTGATTGGCTCGGCGGGGGTGTCGGCGGTGCCAATGGCGGCGCGCACCGCCCACAACTTGGGACAGCAGGCCAATCCCGGCAACTTTCTGCTGCCGCACGCCATGGGGCCGAATGTGGCCGGGGTAATCGGCTCGGCGGTAGTGGCCGGCGTCTTTATCGCCATCCTGGGGTAGTATTTACATGGATTAACAGGATAGACAGGATTTTGGGGTTGTCTGACGGGTAGGATTCTACGGGTAAGGGACAAACCTACTGTTGCAAGGATTGACACCGTTCATCCTGAAACCTGCTTGAGGATAAATACGCCGCAACCGGGCAACAGAACGGAAATCCGGCGATGGATAAGGTTGTCTCTTATGCGTAGAATCCCGCCCGGCAGACACCCCAAAATCCTGTCTATCCTGTCTATCCATGTAAATTACTCCAGGGCCTTAAAGCGGGCGTCGCGCCAGTTGAGGGCGGCGCGGAGGCCCTGTTCCCGGCGGATAGCGTTGAACTCCTCTTGTTCCGGGCTGCGGCTGGTGTCAAAGTGGGTCATCAGCTCGATGTTGTGCTGAATGGCCGCCAGGAAACCCATCCCCTCCAAGGCGCGGTTGACCGCGATTTTGGTCATCTTGACGCCTACCGCCGAAAGCAGGCAAATTTTGCGGGCAATGCGCTCGCATTCCGGCAGCAAGTCATCATGCGCCACCACCCGACTGACCAGGCCAATGCGGGCGGCGGTGTGGGCGTCAACGGTATCCCCGGTCAAAAGCAGTTCCTTGGCCGTGGCCAGGTTGACGCTGAAGGGGGTAATCAGCAGCGGCGGCCCGACGCCGGCCCGGATTTCCGGCTCGCCCATAACCGCCCGTTCCGAGGCGATTTTGATGTCGCAGACCTGCACCAGTTCGCAGGCCCCGGCCAGGGCGTAGCCGTTGACCGCGGCGATAACCGGCTTGCTCAGCTGCCAGACCCGCATAAAGGTATCCACATTGCTTTGCAGGCGGGCGCGCCATTCGTCCGGCGGCGTATCCGGCGGGTCGGCCGCCCCCGGCTCCCGCTCAATGTCAAAGCCGGCGGAAAAGGCCCGGCCGGCGCCGGTCAGGATGACCGCGCGCACTTCCGGGTCGGCTTCGATCGCATCCATAACTTCCCGAAACTCGGCCAGCAACTGCCCGTTCAGGGCGTTCAACCGCTCCGGCCGGTTCAGGGTCAGGTAGCCGATGGCGTCCCGCTTTTCGTAAAGGATGGTTTGGAAAGGCACGACTATACCCCCTTGCGTCCCTGCTCCTTGCGCTGTTTAAGCGCCGCTCCCCTGGGGCTACTAACGGTAGGGAACATATTGCCCCTCCTGCAAGCAGCGCAAGGCTTCCTGGCCATCCCAACGAAACAGACAATACCGAGAGCCAAGAGTATTACGCCCAAAATGAGGACGGTCAGTATGGCTAGCACACCGAGCAAAATTAAAACCACGCCCGATATACCTAACGACACTTTGACCGACACCGGCATAGCAGACGGCCGCGGCCCCTCGTAGCGGCATTGCTCCCGGTCGCAGATGTAAGTTTCTGCTTCCATACTTCTCCTTTCAAGGGACTTCCGCAGCGCCGGGACTTTCCCAACCCGGCACTGCGGGGATGATACTACTCTCCTTCCTTAATTTCAATGGACTGAATGACCACTTCCTCCCGGGGGCGGTTGCCGCGGCTGGTGGGAACTTTGGAAATGGCGTCGGCCACTTCCTGCCCGGCGGTGACCCGGCCAAAGATGGTGTGATTGCCGGTAAGGTGCGGCGTGGCGGCCACGGTGATAAAGAACTGGCTGCCGTTGGTGCCGGGGCCGGCGTTAGCCATGGCCAGGATGCCCGGCCCCGCAAAGGTCAAAGAGGGGACGATTTCATCCTGAAACCGATAGCCCGGCCCGCCGCCGCCGGTGCCGGTGGGATCGCCGCCCTGGATCATAAAGTCGGGAATGACCCGGTGGAAAATCACCCCGTCATAAAAGCCCTGGCGGGACAGAAAGACAAAGTTGTTCACCGTCACCGGGGCATCCTCGGCGTACAGTTCCACGCTGATGGCCCCCTGATTGGTGCGGATTTCGGCGCTGTAACTGCCCTCCGGGTCGATGGTCATTTCCGGCGGCTGGGAGTATTCCCGGATGACCCGGCCGCTTTGGGATTCGGAGGTTTCCGGGGTGGGCGTGCCGATCACCGCCGGCGTGGGGGTGTCGGCGATGCGCGGGGTGGGAATCACCTCGGGAATGTCGGTCGGCGGCGGCGGCGTGGCTTCCGGCAGCATACAGGCCGCGGTCAGCGCCAGCAGCAGCAACAGGGGCAGGGCAATAATCGCTTTCATCGGTTCTCCCGGACTCCTTGCCAAGTTTCCGTTTAATGAATCCGCCGGCCGCTGCGCCCTATCCGGCCCGGCATTAGGCCAGGAGGGGGCGCAAGGGCAAATTTAGCGGCTGGGGCGGGGCAGGCGCAATACTTCTTTCAGCTTTTCCGGCGTAAAATCGGCGGAGCGGCACAGGCTGAGGGTTTTGTCCTCAAAGGCGGCGTTGGCTTCATCCATAGCCGGGATGTCGGCGGCAATCTCAAAGGGGATGTGGGTGACGCCGTGCTTGTCCCCGTGCAGCAGGTCGCCGGTGTGGACGGTCAAGCCGCCCACGGTCACCGGGATGCCGATTTCCACCAGGTGGACATAGGCTCGGGAGGGAGAAATGCCGCCGGCAAAGAACTGAAAGCCCAGGGCGTGGACTTCGTCGATGTCGCGCACCGTGCCATCGGTGGCGGCCCCCACCGCGCCCAGGGCCTTATGGATGTTGCCCTGCACCTCGCCCCAGAAAGCCCCCACCGGCGGATTGTCCATATCGTGCAGCACGATAAAGCGGGGGGCGGGAACGGTCAGGATAAAGTCCACCCAATCCTCCCGGGAAATGTTGCGGCCCTCGGGCCGGTCGGCGCTGATGACGCCGGTAACGGCATAGCCCACGGCCGGCGGCAAATCCCGGTAAATGCCCTTGATGCCGGCCCCCATAAAGCCGGAGTTGCGGGGGCGCACATTAAAGGCTTCGATGGCGTTACAGATGCTGGGCGTGTCAATCTGGCCCAGGGCGGCCATAGTTTCCGCGCTGACGGTCTGATACACAGGTAAAACCTCCTGATTTCGGGTTGGCAGGGAGGATTATAGCCTAAAGGGATAGGGCAGGCAAGGGGATAGCGGAAAGTTGGGGGATGGGAAAGAGGGGGATAGAACAGAATCTTGTCGACCGGATATTGACTTGGCGTAGGGAATGTAGTATATTATCAAAGCAAGCACGGAGTGGCTGGGCAACGTTGTCCCGCTTAAGGGATGGACGCCGGACATAGCCGTGCTTTTGCTCTGTTCACCACGCCCCTAGTTCCACGGCAAACCGCGGGGGGCGGCCCCATTCCCGGCGAGGATATTCCCGGGATAGAAAAACCTCCTCCGGCTGCATTCCCAAGCGGCTTTTCACAAAGTTGACCAATTCCCGTTTCTCCCCGGCCCGGCGCGAGGTCGGGCTGTAGTATCCGTTGGCGTCTTTCCAATCGAACTGCACACAGCCCAGCAGCACATCCACCAGTTGCAGGTACACCGACATATCGGAAGTTGCGCGCAGGCAGCCCTTAACCGCCGGCGCCGCGCAAAGCTCGTCCTCCAGATAAACGGTGGATTTGCCGGGCTTGCCCTGTAAATCCACAATGGCAAAGACTTCCCGATCCAGCCGGCGTTCCAGCAAATCCTTGGCCAAGGCGGCGTACGCCGCCCATACATCGCCGTTCCAACGCGCCAGGCTGTAGCTCGCGTCCCGCCGGTCAAGGATTACGGCGTGAAACTGCGGCTCCGGAAAGGAAAAATAGAGGTTGAGCAGGTCAATATGCTGCTGGAGATTGAAACGGGTGACTTCGGAAAACTTGTATTCGTGATGCCGGGTCGAGTGCAGCAGACGATCCAATTCCGGCAAGGTCGGGCTTTGGGCGCGGGATTGAATAGCCCGGCGCAAATTCTGACGCTCGGCCATTCGGTCGGCACTGAAGTTGAAGTGCAGCCGATACAAACTATCGGTAATGGCCCGGGTATCCGGAATCAGCAACGCCCCGATGCCATAGACCGGCTGCTGCCGCGGCGTTTCGGTAAGAACCCCGGTTTCATCGATAAAAACCGGACAGATTTCCATACCATCCAGCCTAACCCGGATTGGCCCTCCCGTCAACAGTATCTGTTCCCGGGATCCACTCTGTTATGGGGTATTTCATCCTTCAACAAGTTCAGGATGAGCGGAACGCTGCCCGGCAACCGAACGGAATCATACGCTAACCCAACTTCCCCCCAAACAAAACTTGCCATGGCCCGGGGGAAGTGATATTATAGCCGCAACATTATTCAACCCTGCTACCCGGTCAAGGAGGTATGCCCTATGGCAGAGCAGGATATTGCCTTGATGGCCCACCTGATGCGGCGGGCCGGTTTCGGCGCCCCTTATCCCGACTTGGAAGCCCGGGCCGCCCAAGGCTACGCCGCCACCGTCGAGGAACTGCTGAACCCGGAACAGCACGACAACGGCCTGGAGCTGGATCTGGCGGAACGCTACTTTATCGAGTGGAGCCACCACATCCGCGGCGTCCCGGAATACTTTGCCTGGCGGATGATTAACTCCCGCAGCCAGCTCGAGGAGAAAATGGTGCTGTTCTGGCACGGCATCCTCTGCACCGCCGACGGCAAGCTCCAGAGCTACCCCACCGCCTACAACGAACTGGAAATGTTCCGCCGGCACGGCATGGGCAGTTTCCGCGACCTGCTGGTCGCCATCTCCCGGGATCCGGCCATGGTCTATTACCTGGACAACTGCCTCAGCCACAAGGGGGCCATCAACGAAAACTACGGCCGGGAACTGCTGGAACTCTTTTCCATGGGCGTGGGCATGGACGGCCAGTTCAACTACACCGAGGCCGATGTCAAGGAATGTTCCCGGGCCTTTACCGGCTGGACCATCGCCAACGCCATTCCCGGCCAGCCCTACGGCCGCTACGCCGCCACTTTCCTTTACAATCCGGCGGATCACGACGACGGGGAAAAGACTTTCCTGGGCGAAACCGGCAACTTCAACGGCGAGGATGTCATCGACATCATCTGCAAGCAGCCGGCGGCGGCCCGGTTCCTGTCCCGCCATCTCTACAGCTACTTCGTCGCCGACGAGCCGGCCGTCCCCTCCTGGATGGACACTCCGCCGCAGGATCCGGAAACCATCCAAATGCTGGAGGCGGAATACTTCCGTTCCGGCTACAACATCCGGGCGATGCTGCGGGTTTTGTTCCATTCCGACGCCTTTAAGAACGCCCGCTTTGCCAAGATTAAAAGCCCGGTGGAAACGGTCATCGGCTCCTTCCGGCTGATTGGTGACTGGACGGAGCCCAAGCCCGGCTTCGAGTTCATCTTTGACGAGATGAAGTATATGGGGCAGGAACTGCTGAATCCGCCCAGCGTCGAGGGTTGGCACACCGGCCGGGAGTGGATTGACGGCGGCACTCTGGTGCATCGCATCAACTTTACCGCCGACCGGGTGGGCGATTTGTCCCAGCCCGGCGTCCAGGACATCGTGAGCCGCCTGGCGGCGATGGGTGAAACCCTGACGCCGCCGCAGCTGGTGGACGGCTGCCTGCGTTTCCTGGGCCATTACGAAATGCCGGCGGAAACTAGGGAAATGCTGGCGGCCCAGGCCGGCAAGGAAGGGGAACTCTTTACCGCCGACCCGGACTTTCCCCGCCGGGTATCCCTGATGCTGCAAATGATTGCGGCCACTAAGGAATACCTGTACGCTTAACCCTATTCCGCCCGTCCTGAACTTATTAAAGGGTCACCCGGAACCGGTTGCCGGGTAATCCTTCAACAAGTTCAGGATGAGCGGACAACCGGACCCGAAACCCGATTACCGCCGCCGGAAAAATCCGGCAAGGAGCAGGTTATGACGACCAACAAGAAAGACCCGGTCCTGGTGGTGCTGCAGCTGTCCGGGGCCTATGACGCCCTGAACACCTTTATTCCCTACAGCGATCCCCGCTACGAGGATTACCGCCAGACCCTCAAGGTGGCCCCGGAGCAGGTGCTGGCCGTGGACGACCAGGTGGGTTTCCATCCCTATATGGCCCCCCTCAAGAACCTGTACGACCATGGCAAGGTGGCGGTCCTCCAGGGCATCGGCTACCCCAATCCCATCCGCTCCCACTTCCGCTCCATGGACATCTGGCACACCGCCGAGCCGGAAAAGATGATTACCGACGGCTGGCTGGGCCGGGCCATTCGGGAAATCGACCCCCACAAGGAAAATATCCTGACGGCGGTGAACTTCGGCCGCGGCCTGCCCCGGGCCTTGGCCGCCCCGGGCGTATCGGTGGCTTCCGTGGGCAATCTGGAGGATTACGGCGTGCTGACCGGCATTGACGATACCGAGCAGCGGCTGGACGCCCTGGACATTTTCGCCCGGATGTATTCGCCGATGCTGGGTTCCGGGCCGGTCAACGATTACCTGTCCCAGACCGGGCTGGATGCCCTCAAGGGGGCGGACATCCTCAACACCGCCCCGCAGAAATACAGCTCGACCATCGAGTACGGCGGCGATCCCTTTTCCCAGTGGGTCAAGAACCTGTCCCAGGTGCATCTGGCCGAGTTCGGGACGCGGATTCTCTACACCGGGCTGAATCCGGGGGCCTTTGACACCCACGCCAATCAGAACACCGCCTTTCCCAAGCTGTGGAGCGATGTCAGCAACGCGGTCAGCGACTTTTACGATGACCTGAAGGAGCATAACGCCAACGAGGAAGTGGTGATGCTGCTCTTTACCGAGTTCGGCCGGCGGGTGCAGGAAAACGGCTCCGGCACGGATCACGGCTCCGGCAGCGTGGCTTTCGTCATCGGCGATGCGGTCAAGGGCGGCCTCTACGGAGAATATCCCTCCCTGGAACCGGGCAAGCTGGACGAGGGCGATTTGCGGTGGAACAACGACTTCCGCAGTACCTACGCCACCCTGCTGGAACAGTGGCTCGGCTTGGACGCCCAGCCCATCCTCGGCGGCAACTTCGAGCAGTACGATTTCATCCGCCGCTAAACCGGCGGCCTAATCCGGGGGTATTCGTTCCGCCCATCCTGAACGGGTTGCCGGACGAATATCCCACGACACCAACGGCCGGCCCGGCGGCGGAATAATCCGGCGGCCGGGCCGGCCCCTCAGCGAGGCAAAGTATGGCTACGATGACTATAGCCCCCCCGCCGGCCGCGGCCGCGCCGCCGGTGACTTTTATGACTTCCCACACCATGGGGCGGCAGGAGCTGCGCGGCGGCAACGGCTTTTACAATCCGGTTTCCCTGGCCCGGGGGGCCGGGGATTTGCTCTATGTGCTGAGCCGAGGCACCGAAACCCCGGCCCTCTTTCCCTGCAAGCGGGTCACTATCTGCACGGTGGACGAGGAACTGGTCGGCCAGTTCGGGGAAAAGGTTCACCCGGAGGAGGCCGACGAAAGCGCGCCGGATGGCTGCTTTTTCTGGCCCACTTCGGTAGCTCTGGATCGCCAGGGCAACGCTTATGTGGCCGACGAGTGGCTGAACCGCATTTCCATTTTCACCGGCCAGGGGGAATGGATTGGCAAGTGGGGCACGGTCGGCAGCGGCCCGGGGCAGTTCAACCGCCCGGCGGGCCTGGCCTTTGACGCCGCCGACCAACTCTATATGGTGGACAGCGTCAACAGCCGGGTGCAGGTCTTTGACCCTGCCGGCAACTACCAATTCCACTGGGGAAGTTTCGGCAGCGGCGACGGCCAGTTCAATATGCCCTGGGGCCTTGCTCTGGATCCGGCGGGCAATGTTTATGTGGCCGACTGGCGCAACGACCGCATCCAGAAGTTCAGCCCTGACGGGCAGTTTCTGCTGAAGTTCGGCCAGTCCGGAGAAGGCCCCGGCCAGTTCCGCCGGCCCACCGGCGTGGCGGTGGATCGGGACGGCCTGGTTTATGTGGCCGACTACAAAAACGACCGCTTGCAGGTCTTTACCGCCGCCGGCGACTACATCACCCAGCTGACCGGCGACGCCAGCCTGTCCCGCTGGGGGATGGAACGGGTAGCCTTGGATCCGGTAGCCCTCAAGGGGCGGGAAATCGCCCAGGATTTGCCGGAACGGGAACGCCGTTTCCAGGGGCCTATTGCGGTGACCGTGGATGCCGACAATCGGGTGTTCGTGGCGGAAGTGGCCCGCCATCGGGTACAGGTATTCCGCAAGCAGTCGCCCCTCTTTCAGGGCCTGCCGCTCTAACCCGGCGGCTTGGCCCTCCCGATACCTTTACCGCCCCGATACCCGCTAAAGGAAAGGGCGCGCCGGGTTTGCCGCAGCAGGCCCGGCGCGTCTTTTGTTTTGGGCGGGGGATGGCGGCGACGCTGTTACTGTTATTCCCGCCCCTTTCTACCGTCCTTCCCGCGTAAGCGGGAATCCCGAACGGTATTGCCAAAGACCGGCCTTTTGCCGCCCAACCGCCGCCGGATTCCCGCTTACGCGGGAAGGACGGTGGGTGCGGCCGGGAAGGACGGTGGGTAAGTAGCCGCCCGGCTTACAATTCCCGCCGCCCATCCCGACCGACAACAAAAAGGGGCGGCGGCATCATTAAGACGCCGCCCCCCGTTGCTGCGGCCGTTTGCCAAGATGCCGGGCCGCCAAGCCGGTTACTGGCTGGCGGTCAGCACCTGCTCCACCGAACCCTCCAGCGGATTGTCGCCGCCAAAGGCCGGGCCGGTAACGCCGTTCTCAAACTTCGCCAGGGCCAGGGCATACACCGCCGGCGGGAAAGGAATGTAGCCCACTTCCGCCGCCAGTTCCCGGCCTTCCGCGCCCAGGAAGTAGCGGATGAACTCTGCGATGTGCGGCGTCTGCGCCGCATCTTTCCGCACATAGATGAACAGCGGCCGCGACAGGGGGAAATAACTCCCATCGTTAATCGCCGCATCCGTCGGCGCTACGCACCCGCTGCCGCCGTCCACCGCCACCGCTTTCAGCCGTTCCCGGTTCTCGACATAGTAGGAATAACCGAAGTAGCCAATGCCGTTGCGACTGCCGGCCACCCCGGTCACCAGCACATTGTCATCCTCGCTGGCCGTGAAATCCCCCCGGGAGGCCCCGGATTCCCCGTTCACCGTGTCGGTGAAGTAGTCAAAGGTGCCGGAATCCACCCCCGGCGCATACAACTCCATTTTGTCCGCCGGCCAGGCCGCCCGCACCTGATTCCAGTCCGTTACCACCCCTTCCGCTTCCGGCGCCCACATTTTGTTGAGCTCGGCCACGGTGATGCACTGGACAAAATCGTTGTCCTGGTTGACCACCACGGTCAAGCCGTCAATGGCTACCGGAATTTCAATATATTCCAGGCCGCTCTCAGCGCAGAGGCTTACCTCGCTGCCCTTGATCGGCCGGGAGGCATCGGCAATATCCGTTTCGCCGTTGCAGAACTTCTTGAACCCGCCGCCGGTGCCGGAAACGCCGACGGTTATCCGCACCCGGCCGTCGGTCAAGTTGCCGAACTCCTCGGCCACCGCCTCGGTGATGGGAAAGACGGTGCTGGAGCCATCCACCGCAATGTCCCCGGACAGGCTCAGCGCATCGCCGCCGGCCGGGGATTCCGCCGCCGCTTGGGACGAATTAGACTCGCCGGCCGCCGGGGATTCCGCCGCCGCTTGGGACGAACTAGAGCCGCTGCTGGCCGGGGATTCCGCCGTAGAACCGCAGGCGGCCAGGGCCACCGCCAGCAGCAGCGTCCCCAGCAAAGCCGGGATAATCCGCCCCCAGGATTTCCGATACCGGGATACTATCGAGACCATTTTGCCTCCTGATTGGATGTTAGTCTTTGCCGGAGTCCGCGCCCTAGCCTAGCCCCCCGGTTTCAATAGTCAATTAGGTTGCGGTTAATGCCCCTTTAAGGTACGGTTAAGCCTCGGTTAAAAGCCCAGCCTCCCTTTCCATCCGCCGGCCGGGTATTCCCCACGCTCCTCGGCGGGTTATTCCCCCCCGCTCATCCTGAACTTGTTGAAGGATGAATCGGCCGCCATCCGACCGGAATTTACCCGCCCTCCTCTGCAAAGGTTATGGCATAGGGACATTCCGCCAGCATTTCCTCCAGGGCCGCCCATTCCGCCGCCGTAGCCGTCAAATCCCATTCCGCCTTGACCGCAATCCAATCCCGGGCGTACTGGCAATGGTAGCCGGCATTGGGCGGCCGCCAATCCTCCGGCCCTCTAGCCCCTTTCGACCGATTGGCCGCCGCCGCTACCGCAATCAGATGATTGGCATACTCCAGGCTGTTGGCAAAATCCCTTTTGCGGGCGGCGGCCCACTGCCACCCCCCGGAGCGATGGGCATTAGCCAGCGGCACCAGATGATCCACATCCAAATCTCGCGCCGTAGTAAAAGTTTCCCCGGTAAAGGGATCCCGCCATTCCCCGGCGGCAACGGTACACTCTTTATCCGGAGTAAAGGTCACCGGCCCGGCGGCCTCGGCAATCAAAACCTCGGCCCGGGTATTCTGGCAATCCCGGTCGGCGTCAATCCAGTGTTTCCACTCTTTGCGGTCATAATCCGGCAAGGCGTCGGGCCAAGGCGCGATGCCTAGGCGGGGGATGGATATGGCGGCCGAGGTCGGAGATGCCGCCGGGGTCAGAGTAGGGGTAGGTACCGGGGTAAAAGTCGGCGGCAAAGTCGGGGTGTCGGCCGCCGTAGGCGCCGCTGTAGCCGTAGCTGTAGGTGAGGGCGGCGGTATAGTCGGCGCAGCGGTCGGCGGCGGCGGCACGGCGCAGGCCAAAGCCATCAGCAGCGCCGCCATTCCGACCAGGGCAATAGTCAAGGATTTCAGGATATGACGGGCCGGCGGCATAAGATTGCTCCCGAAAGGGATTTTGCGGGGTATTCACCCTTCAACAAGTTCAGGATGAGCGGATAGAATACCCCGCAACAGATATGGAACGCTTGGTTGACGGACTTTCCCGCCTATTCCGCCCGGGGCAGGGTAAAGGTAAAGACGCAGCCCTCCCCCTCCCGGCTGGTAACGGATATGCGGCCGCCGTGGGCTGCGATGGACTGCTTGACGATAGCCAGGCCCAAGCCGGTGCCGCCATCCCGCCGGGAACGCTCCACCTTGTAAAAGCGCTCGAACAGATGCGGCAAGTGCTGCGGCGCTACGCCCACGCCGCTATCCTTGACCTGTACCTCGACCCATTCCGGCAAGGCCCGGGCGGTGATGCTGACCCGGCCCGGCGGCGGCGTGAACTTCAGGGCATTCTCCACCAGATTGACCAACGCCTGGCTTATCTGATCGGCGTCAATCATCACCAGCGGCAAATCCGCCGGCGCATCCACTTCCAGGACAATCCCCTTGGCCGCCGCCGCGGCCTGAAACTGCCCCCTGACCCCCAGGGCCAGCGGCTCCAGCGGCCCCGGCTCGGCCGCCACCGCAAACTGCCCGCTTTCCATCCGGGAAAGTTCCAGCAAATCATTCACCAGATTGTTAATCCGATCCACATCCCGCCGCATCCGCCCCAGAAAATCGGCGGCGACTTCAGGATCATCCCAAGCCCCGGATTCCAGGGTTTCGACCATAGCCTTGATCGCGGCCATCGGATTTCGCAGTTCGTGGGATACATTGCTGACAAACTCTTTCTGGCTGGTTTCCACCTGCCGGATGCGGGTCAAATCGTGCAGGGTCAGCAGCACGCCCCGGGCGCTGCTTTCCTCCAACGGCGTGGCAATGGCGCTGAGCTGCCGCCGAGGATAGAACATCGCCGCCTCCCCCTGCTGCCGGGACTGCTCGGATTGGCATTGCGTCACCAAGCGGTGGATTTCATTGTCGCTGACCAGTTCAATCAGCGGCGAACCCTCGGCCGGCTCCCGTTGGATGTTCAGCAGTTCCCGGGCCGCCGGGTTCAGCAGCAGCACCCGCCCGGAGGATTCGGTAACAATCACCCCATCGGCCATAGTGTCCAGCACCGCCGACAGGGTGTTGCGCTCGTCGGAAAGCTGCTGCACCGTAACTTTGAGGGAATCGGCCATTCGGTTAAAGGCAAAGGCCATTTCCCCGGTTTCGTCCTTATCCCCATCCGCAGCCGCCATTGGCGCTCGATACTGCCACTGGCCGGCCGCCAACTGCCGGGATCCCTCGGCCACCGCCCGCATCGTCCGGGCCGGCCGCCGCAGCAGCCGCCAGCCTAATGCCCCGCCCAATCCGCTGACCGCAAGGATAGCGGCGGCCAACAGCAGGTAAAAGGGCAGCCGGTCGGCGGACGCCGGCGGCCGCTGGCCCAGGAAAATTATCAGGAAAGCGGAAAGGGCGGCCATAGCGACCAGGATAAAGGCCGCATAAGAGAGGGCAATGCGCCCTTGCAAAGAACGCCGCAACTTCATCCGTCCAGCCGATAGCCCACGCCGCGGATGGTAACGATACTGCGAGCAGTAGTCGGGTCGCCTTGCAGCTTTTCCCGCAGCCAGCTGATATAGACATCCACCGTCCGGGTCTGGCCGATATAATCGTAGCCCCACACCTTTTCCAGGATCTGATCCCGGGTAAAGGCGCGCCCTTTGTTGGCCGCCAGCAACGCCAGCAAGCCGAACTCCTTGGGTTTCAAGTCCAGCGGCGTACCTGCCAACCGCGCCTCGTGGCGGTTCAGGTCAATTTCCAGATTGCCTACCCGATAGGCGGCCGGTTCGGCGGCCGGCGCGGCCGGGCTGTCCTCGAGGTATTGGGTGCGGCGCAGGGTGTTGCGAACCCGGGCCGACAATTCCCGGAGACTGAACGGCTTGGTGATGTAATCGTCCGCGCCCAATTCCAGGCCGACCACCCGATCCACTTCCTCCCCCTTGGCGGTAAGCATCAGGATGGGAACTTCCGACTCCCGGCGCAGGATGCGGCAAATCTCAAAGCCGTCCAGGGTGGGCAACATAATATCCAGCAGCACCAGCGAGGGTTGCAGCTGCCGGGCCAATTCCAGCCCGTCCCCGCCATCGGCGGCGGTATGCACCCGGTAGCCCTCCCGCTCCAGATGATAGCGCAGGGCTTCCAGCAGGTTTTCCTCGTCCTCAACGACCAGAACCGACTTTTGGGACATCAGAACCTCAACCACGGCGGGAATAAACTGGCGGCTACAATATCATTATACCAGCACCCGGGGAAAATAGCAGAGGGGTGATTGGATTCTGTTCTGCCGGTTCAGGCCGCATCCGGATTGCGGTCTTTTTCCGGGCGGCGGCGCAGGGCGCGGCGGATTTCCGCCCCCAGAAATACGATGTCGCCGGGCCGCAGCAGCCAGACCGCGGCCAGTCCCATCCCGGTACTCCGATGGAAAATTACCGCCATAAAAGCGCAGCGCAGTACCATCCCCAGGGAAAAGGCATAGGCCGCCCCGACCAACCCGAACTGCCCGGAGCCATAGAGGATAAAGAAAGCGCCGATGTTGGAAACCAGCCCAATCCACAAAGCCCAGGAACAGATTTGCGGCCGGTTGACCCCGGAGAAATAAATCTCAAAGATTTTGGCGGCGGCAAAGGCGTATATCCCCGGAGCCATAGCCCAAAGCAGCGGCACCACCGGCAAAAAGTTTTCCGACAAAGCCAGCCGTACCGCCGGCTGACTGACCGCCAGCAGCAGGATCAGGGCGGCCCCGGTGGTCAAAGACACCAACCGCAGGTAGAGGGCCATCATTGCCGGCTGCCCGGTGGCATCGCCGGCAATGCGCGGCAGCAAGGCATCGCCCAGGGCGTTGGGCAGGGTGGCAAGGCGAAACATTACGCCGCTGGCCGCGGCAAAAAGGCCGATTTCGCTGCGGGTAGCAACCAAGCCCAGCAGCAGGGTAATAATCCGGTCGTCAAAGGCGGCTACAATCCGGGCAATGTGAAAGCGCAATCCATAGTTCAGGGTATAGCGAAAGCCGGCCCAAGTAGGCCGTTCCCAGCCCAGGCCGCAGTTGCGGCGCAAATCCCCCAAGAACAGGCTAATCGCCGCCAGATGCCCCAAAGCCACCGCTACCAAGGCCCCCTCAACCCCCCAGCCCCGCTGCCAGGTCAAAAGCAGGATGCCCAGCATTATGACGGCGGATTGGGCCAGGCGGATTAAACCGATGCGGGCAAAGCGGCGCAGAGCGGCCGCCTGCCGCCGGATTGCCACGGAAAGGGCGCTTAACGGCACCAGTAGCATTGCCAGATAAAAGGAATTGCGGTCGGCTTGCTGAAAAAAAGTCAGGTCGCTATGGATGAAAGGCAGGGTCAGCAGTATGGCGGCCGCGCTGCCGGCCAGACAGATAGCAACGAGGATGGCAATACTTTGGGAAAGGCTGATTTGCCGCACCATCATGGCGTATTGGGCGCCCCGGTCGGCCCCGGGCGTGAAAATCACCCCCAGCATCCCGCCCAGCACAATACAAATGGCATAAGCGCCGCGCCCTTCGGTCAGCAGCAGGTAAGCCAGCAGGCTGTGGGTCAAGAGGGTTGCCAGCAACAGCCCGGCCCGGGCCAGGAGCTGGATGATTACTTCCTGCTCGACCGTGGTATTCGGGGCGGCATCCAGCCGCGGCGGCCCGGCGGCGTTCCTCACGACGGGCCGCCGGGTTCGGCCGGGGGCGCGGCCGCCGCGACCGCCGCCCGCCGGAAATAGACGCCGGCCGCGATTTTTTCCGCCGGGGCCGCCGCTACCAGCGCGCAACACTCCCGATAGGTTTGCTCCAGGCAATCCCGACTGGCGGCCGGCAGTTCCGGGGGCGGCTCTGACGGCGGCCGGGGGCGGAAAAACAGGTTCATCAGCCGGGGATTGTCCTTGACCCGCTGCAAAGTACGGCGCAATCCCAGGCGGCGCATACTCCGGGCCACTAACCGCCCCAACCGGGCCAGCAGGAAGTTCCGGGCCTTGGCCGCCGGGTTCACCACGCCGGTTTGCGGCGGGGGAAAGGCGGCAATACCGCAGCAGGCGGCCAAGGCGGCCAAAGTCCTGGCCGGGTTACCCACCAGGGCCGGGAAGTGGATCGTCAAAACATCGGTATCCATTTGGTAAAGCCGATCCAGCTGCTCCGGAGTCAAGCGATCCCGCAAAACGGCGGCCGCTAACCGCTGTTGGCCGCCGCGCCCTAAGGGATATTCCCCCCGGCTTTGCCGAAAGGCCAGCATCGATACCGCCCGATCCCAGTGCTGGCGCAGTAGAACTACCAGTAGAATCCGGGCGCCGGCGGCTTGCAGCCGAGCTACCCCGCCGGGCAGTTTCGGATCCTGATAAGCCAAATTGGCAATGTCGGCCAGGATAGGCCCGGCGCCGGCTTGCGGCGGGCGGAATTTTCGGTAGCGGCGGGGCGAACGGTAGTAGTAACCCTCCTTGATTTCGGGAAAGGCCAGTTGGGGATGGGCTTGCAGTTGCCGATAGAGAAAGTCGCTGCCCGACCGGCCCGGGCCGACGACCAGCAGGTAGTCATACCGCGGGGACTGATCCGCAGTAGCGATGTCGGAGTCAGTTGAGCAAGGCTGGGCGGTCAGAACGGCGGCGCTCCCGGGCTGCTGCACGGCGGCCGCCAAGCGTCGGCTCCCCATCCCGGGGCCTCCGGTCAGCAACCCCGGCGGAGAAAGGCCAGCCACAAAGAGCAGACAAAGAGTTTGAAGTCCATCCAGGGATTGAAAGACTCGATATACAGGTTGTCGTAGCGCAGCTTGTTGCGGGGGGTAGTGTGGTACAAGCCATGCACCTGGGCCAAGCCGGCGATGCCCGGTTTGACCCGCAAGCGCAGATGGAAGTCCGGGATTTCGGCGCAGAACTCCGCAAACAGTTCCGGCCGTTCCGGGCGCGGCCCGACCAGGCTCATCTCCCCGCGCAGGATGTTGATTACCTGGGGAACTTCGTCCAGATGCGTCCGCCGCAGCAACCGCCCCACGCGGGTAACGCGGTCATCCCGCTCGTGAGCCCAGATGGGGCCGGTGGCCTGTTCCGCATTGACAATCATGGTGCGGAACTTAATCAGGTTGAACCGCCGCCCGTTCTTGCCCATCCGCTCCTGCACATAGAAAATCGGCCCGCCGTCGGTGAGGCGGATGACCAGGGGAATAAGCGTCCAGATCAAAGCCCAGACCGGAAAGGCGAACAGGAAGGACAGGAAAAGGATGGTCAGGTCGAAGGGACGCTTGTAGCCATCCCGACAGGGATAATGCGGCAACGCCCCGGCCGTCGTAGGCTGGGGTGCGACCAGCAAGTCGGTTTCCAGTAGTTGCGCCATTGCTCTGGATTATAACACCGGGCGGCAAGGATTTCTACCCTTTTTCAACCCGATTAACGGCAATTTTGCGAATTATACACCCTTTTGCCGGGAAAGGGTAGATAGCTGATGAATTTTGCCGTATTTCCATTGTCCTTATACCATCATTCCCGCTCTCCCCCACCGTCATTCCCGCGTAAGCGGGAATCCCGAACGGTACTGAAAAGACCAGCCCTTTGCTGCCCAACCGCCGCCGGATTCCCGCTTACGCGGGAATGACGGCAGGGTGGCCGGGAAGGACGGTATAAGGGCCGGGAAGGACGGTATAAGGATACCGGAATGATGGTATAGGGATGGCCGCCTTTACCGCCCCGGCAGATTGTAGCGCAAATCCAGGATGTTTTGGTCCGGGATAGGGTTTTCGGTAAAGCGGCGGCCGGCGGCTTCGTCCCCTTTGAGGTAGAAGTCAAACCAGTTCCGGGTGTAATAGTTGCGGACAAAAATGGGCAGGTACAGCGGCGCGCCCTCCACGGTTTCCCAATTCAGGGGGGTAAAGGGTTGGCCCTGAAAGGCGGGATTGAGAACCTCCGGGCCAACGGCCTTGCGGGGCGCCGGCTGAGGTTCGTTCCAGTATTCCTTGCCGTTGGCGGTCAAGGGCGCGCTGGAGGGAAAGAGGGCCAGGTGGTCATCGACCAGGGAACCGTGATTAACATCCTTGACCGAAATGATGACCTTGTCGCCGGTGGCCCGGGTATAGGCGTTGCGGGCAATGGGCTGGGGGTTTTCATCGGTCGGCAAAGCCCGTTCCGGCTCCAGCGTCCAAATATCCTCCGGATTGCCGCCGGCGGCGCTGAGCTGATTCCACATCAGGCCGCGGAAAACATTCTGCACAAAGGCATCCTCGGAGCCGTGGATTTGCATTACCGGGCCAGGATTGCCGGCCGGCTGCCCGTCGGCCGCTTGGCCGCTGCCGAAAATCCCCGGCGGCTCCCAATAGCGGGGCGGGCCGTTGTTGTAACCCACGGCAGCTTTAGCCCGCGGATCCCGGGCCACGGTGAACTGGGCGGTCATGGAACCAAGGGAATGGCCGGCAATGCCGATATTGTCCAGGTCGATGGCCCCGGCAAAAAGGCCGCAGACCTGGCCGCCGTGCCGTTCCTGACCCTGGGCGGCATAGGTGGCGGCGCAGGCATCCGTATCCTGGTTCAGGGTATAGAGACCGTCGATAATGGTACTGACATCGCCGACCCGCTGGTCAAAGAACTCGGCCATCATAGCGCCGACCATTGCGCCGCCGTCCGGCTGGGCGGTCAAGGCGCCGCCCTCCGGCGGCCCGCCAAAGCCGGGCGGCTCCGTCAAGCCGAAAAAGTATTTGTAAAAGCCGGAAATGACTTTACCCTCGCCCAGGATGATTTGATAGGCGCGATCCACGGCATCCGGCCCGGCGGCCGCAGCGTAGCGGGAATCGGGGCTGTCCAGGGCATTGGTCAAGCCGCTGTCGGAGACAAAACTGGGGGCAATGACAATGTAGCCGTGGCTGGCAAAATACTCGGCAAAGCTAACCCAAGCCAGGGAATGGACGCCGAGGCCATGGGCGGCGATAACCACCGGAAAGGGGCCGTCAGCGATGGGGGCCGCGTAAAGGGCGTTGACCAGCTGTTCTTTGACGGCGGCCACGACCGGGCCGGCGGCGGCCGGGTCGGCAAAGAGAGCCGGGCCGGCGGCCGCGCCATCGGTAAGATTGCCGAGGTAAAAGAAAAAGCTGGACTGGAAAGCGCCGCTGAGGGCGGGATGGGGACTGCTAGCCAGGTCGTCATAAAAAGCCGGGCCGGTAGTATCCGCCGCGTCCACGGGATACCAGATAAAGGTCGGGACGATTTGCCGTTCCCCGGCGGCGTTGATTTCCGCCAGGAGGGATTGGTAGGTGGGCGAGGCGTGGCGGGCGTTCCAGGCGTCAAAGGGCCGGTCGGGGTCGTGGAAGTAGAGGGCGCGGACGCCCACGGCATACTGGCCCGGCTCCACATATTCGGTCAAAGCCGGATCGGCGGCCGCATCGCCGGGGGAATCAATAGACTGGCAGCCGGTCAAGGTCAAACCTCCCATAACGGCGGTCAGCGCCAGGGCCAGAACTTTGCGAAACCGAAACATCGTCACTCCTGAGCCGTCAAAACTTGAGGAATAGGCCGGCCTTTATTATAGCGGCAAGAAGGCGGAATGTAATGGGGTTTGGGGCGGATTTTAGGCGGGCAATTCGTAAATGGAAATGGTCCTTCCCGCGAACCCTTACCGTTATTCCCGCCGTCCCCCACCGTCATTCCCGCCGCCCTTTCTACCATCATTCCCGCTGTCCCCCACCGTCATTCCCGCGTAAGCGGGAATCCCGCAGTTGCTTGCCGGAGTTGCGGCGGCATAAGGCAGTACCGTCCTGGATTCCCGCTTACGCGGGAATGACGGTGGGGGTACGGAATGACGGTGGGGGTACGGAATGACGGTGGGGGTACGGGATGATGGCGGCGGTCGGAATGACGGTAGGCGGGCCGGCAAATTAGGGCGGCAAACCGGCCATTTCCCGCCGCCGCAAGCGTTGGTAGGGGATACCGATAATAGCGTAAAATGATGCTTGGCAAGACCGGCAACTCTTGGATTTCAATACTGTTGGGGCATTTTCGTATTTCAACAAGTTCCGGGTCATCCTTCAACAAGTTCAGGATGAGCGGAGGGCGGCGGCCGTTTGGGGTTGGGTATGCAAGGGTTGCTGAAATCGCCATTGGTCAATGTTATCCGGCTGCTGCTGGCGTTGGCTTTGGTTGCGCCGCTGCTGGTTACGGCCGACCCCTGGCCCGGCACCGTCTATCACTTCGTCGTGGGCAAAGCCCTGTGGACGCGGACGCTGACCGCCTTTGCCCTGGCCCTGTGGCTGATTCTGCTGCTGCGGGAGCCGGCCTACCGCCCGCCCAAATCCTGGCTGCTGGCGATTTTCGGCGTCTATCTGCTGATCGGCCTGCTGGCGGCTCTGTTCGGCATCAGTCCCACCCGCAGCCTGTGGTCCAGCTTTGAGCGGATGAACGGCTGGGTGGGCCTGGCCCATTGGTGCGCCTATCTGCTGGTACTGGTATCGGTATTCCGCGCCTGGCGGCAGTGGCGCGCCCTGTTCAACTTCGGCGTGGGTATCGGCCTGGTATTGGGATTGGTGGGAATGTACGAGCATTTCCGCCTGGGCCCCTTTCACTATGTGAACTGGGAAAGCACCCGCCTATCCATCACTTTCGGCAATCCCACCTATGTGGGCGGGTTTGCGGCGGTGAACCTGTTTCTGGCCGGGGCTTTGCTGGTCAGTTCCTTTATCCCGGAGCCAGCGGAGGCGGCGGAACGGCGGCGGGCGGAACGGCGGCGACAGCGGCGGGCCGCGCCCGGCTTTCGCTGGCTAACGGCGGTCAACGCCTGGCGGCTGTTCTGGATAACCGCTATCTTGCTGGGCTTGACCATCCTGTGGCTGAGCGGCAGCCGCGGCGGAGCGCTGAGCGTAGCCGTCGGATTGACTTCGGTAGGATTGGGCTATGCCTTTTGGGGCGCGGGCCGCTGGCGGCGGATAGCGGCGGCCTTAGTGGGACCGGCACTGGTGCTGGCTCTGGCCGCCTATGCCCTGCTGCCGCCCGGCGCGGCCGACCTGCCGCCGGACGCGGTATATATCGAGGATCCCTATGGCAGCCTGGCCGAGCGCCTGGCAGCCACAGCCCGGGATTTGAGCATTGAACATCGGGTCGAAGCCTTTCGGGTGGGCTTGCGGGGGGTAAGCGACCGCCCCCTGCTGGGCTGGGGGCCGGAGAATTTTTCGGTCATCCACGAGCGCTATGTTTCCCGCCGCATCAGCGCCCGAGTGGAAACCAGCCTCGACCGGGCGCACAACAAGCTGCTGGAGGAGGCGGCGACCAAGGGTATCCTGGGCCTGCTGGCCTATCTGGGGATCTGGGTCTGGCTGCTCTGGGCGTTGATCCGCTATGCGCCGCGGCTGTCCCCTTCACGGCGGGCTTTCCTGTTGTTGGCCGGTGGGGGATTGGCCGCCTACTTTACCCACAACCTGTTTCTTTTTGACACGGCGGGAACTTTGCCGCAGTGGTTTGTCCTGGTGGGCTTTATGGTCTTTGTCGCCGCCGGCCCGGGCCGGGAAAGGGCCGCGGAAAAAGCGGCGGCAGCAACTCCGGCCACCGCAAAACCGGCCGCCAATCCGGAGACGCGGCCGGCCGCCGGCCGCCGGGCCTTGGGAACGGCTTTGACCGCCCTGGGCTTGCAAGGCGCGGCCGGCATCGGCTTGGCCCTGGTGCTGGCCCTGTTCGCCACCTTTTTCCTGAATGTACGGGTCTATATCGCCGCCCACGAAGCCTTGACCGTGCTGAACTATGCGGAACGCTCCTGGCCGGAACGCTTTGCCGCCTTTGAGCGGTCGGCAGCCTGGTTTCCGGAGATGGCAAACGAGGGGCGGCGGCTGCTGTTTAATGAAATCAACTTTCGCTGGGACAGCCTGAATGATGCGGACCGGGACAGGGTACTGGATCTAGCCGCCCAGCACGGCCGCCCGGCCCTGGCTTTGGAGCCGGAGGAATGGCGGCTTTATACCTGGCTATGGGGCATTTACCGCCGCACTTACCTGACCGGCCCGGAGCGGCTGGTTTGCGCCCGGGATTTGTCCCCTCCGGCGGCGGAATTGGCGGCCGATAATAGCGCCGCGCAACGGCTGCTGTCCGTCCAATATACCCTGGGCTGCGCCCGGACTCTGGTCAATAAGGCGGCGGAATTGGCCCCCACCAACATTGAAGTGCAGCAGCGGCGGGCCGTCCAATACACCCTGGAGGGCGATTGGGCGCAGGGCCAGCAGCTGATCGCCGATTACCTGGCGGAAGTCCCGGCGGCCGCCGAGCATTTTGCCGATTTGCAGGAATCCATCGACAAGGCCCTGGACGCCGGGGAAAAGGTTGAGGGGGCGCAGTAAGGCGGCGCATATATCGACAACCGGCTTACCGTATTCCCGCCCTATCTACCGTCATACCCGGCAGCCTTACCGTCCTTCCCGGCCCCGCAACCGTCCTTCCCGCGTAAGCGGGAATCCAATGGTTGCTTGCCGAGACTGCGGCGGCATAAGGTAGTACCGTCCTGGATTCCCGCTTACGCGGGAATGACGGTTGCAGGGCGGGAATTGTCGGTTTCTATAGGCGATAGACTGGGTGGCGCAGTAGGGCGGGCGGCGGTTTGTGCTACCATTCAACATTGAAACATTAGGGGGTTAGCAGTGGGCAAAGACAAACCTAACGGAAACCCGGATAGCAGCCCGGCGGCGGTACTCTCCCATCCGGCGGTGGCGGAAATTCTGGCCGGGGTAGTCGCCGCGCCGGAGGGCGGGCCGGGGGTCTGCGTCTGGCTGACCGGGATACCCTGTTCCGGCAAAAGCACTACGGCCGAGGCCCTGGCCGCCGCCCTGGAACGGCGCGGCCGCCAGGTTACGGTTCTGGACGGCGATATTATCCGCACCCACATTTCCCGGGACTTGGGCTTTTCCAAAGCCGACCGGGACGCCAACATCCGCCGGGTGTCCGCCGTGGCGGCCGCCATCGTGCAGCGCGGCGGCATCGTTATCTGCGCGGTGGTCAGCCCCTACGCCGCCGCCCGGCAGGGGGCGCGGGATACCGTGGGCACGGCGCATTTTGTCGAGGTTTTCGTGGATACGCCGCCGGAAGTGGCGGCGGCCCGGGATGTGCGCGGCTACTACGCCCAAGCTCGCCGGGGGGAATTGACCGGCTTTACCGGCGTTGACGACCCCTACGAAAGGCCGCAGAACCCGGAGCTGACCCTGGACACGGTAAGCCACACGGTCGAGGAAAATACCGACCAGATTATCCGCTGTCTTGAGGATATGCGGCGGTTATAAAAGGCAACGCCGCCGGTGTGGGCCGCCGCCGGGTTCATCCTTCAACAAGTTCAGGATGAGCGGATTAGGCGGTTCGGCAAGCGGCGGTTATAAAAGGCAACGCCGCCGGCTTTCATACCGGCGGCGGATGGTTTTTCGTTGGTGGAGACGGGGGAGAGTCGAACTCCCCGTCCAAAAGGCCCTCCGGCTAGATGTGCTACAAGCTTGTCCGGCGCTTTTTGTCTTGCCCCCGGCGCCTTCCGCCGGCCAAATCCGCCTGGGGCCAGCCGATAAGCTTAAGCTGCCCCTATCGGCCTCGGAGCAACGGCATCCCGGTCTGATGGCGCCCACAGCCCCGCATCCGGGAATAGCAGGGTGTGAACGTAGCCGCGCCTAGGCGGCTAGAGCGAATTCACGTTCGCCAGTTACTTTGGCGCCACCGGATTAACGAGGTGATGGCAGCCTCGGCTTGCAATCTGCCACAGAACGCTCCTGTCGAACCCGCGCGTCCCCGTAACGAAAATCAGCATAGCACACCCGCCGGCCTTTGTCAATACCGGTTTTGGCAACGAATTTGAAAAGTCAGTTTTGGATATGCTGGACAACTGACATTGCCATCCGTCCCTACCGTCATTCCCGCGTAAGCGGGAATCCCGCGGCGGTTGGGCGGCAAAGGGCTAGTCTTTTCAGTACCGTTCGGGATTCCCGCTTACGCGGGAATGACGGTAGAGGGACGGAGGGAATGGCATAAGAGAGGGGAAAATTACGCCAGAAAAATTTTTCGAATTGCCCCCCCAACCCCTTTACATCCCCCAAACCATAGTATAGAATAAACGCAAAAGTCAGGGCCGGAATCGCCAGGGCGATTCCGGCCCTGACTTGTTTTTTTCGGGGCCTTCTCGGGAGGCCCCTTATGCCCAAGGTTTTCCTTACCGGCCTCGTATTTCTCCTGCTGCTTGGTGCCGGCTATGGCCTTGCCACTATCCAAGCCGCCCGCGCCATCCCCTGGGACTGTTCCGACTGGCAAGCCTTTGCCCACGCCGACCGCCCGACCGCCATCCTGGAATCCCTGGCCGAAAACCGGGGCAAGACCCTCTACTGCGGCATTGACCAGTCCGACACCTTTGCCAAAGCCGAAACCTGGGCCGCCGGCAAAGACCGCAACGAGCGGGATGACACCGTCTATTTCGGAGAGCGGGGCCAATTCCGCGGCTTTATCGCCGCCCAGGAGGGCTGGTTGACCGAGGGGGAATCCGGCGTTACCGGGGTCAGCATCGACCGCATTTTTGAGTTTCCCCGGGAGAAAAAGAAACGCCGCCGCTACAAGACGGTGGTAATCGAGGAGATGGAAGTTCCCGTCTCCAACCAGCGCTGGATCCGTACGCCTTTCGGCCCCCTGGGCGACGGCGATCCTCAGGCGGGAACCGCCGCGGCCAATGCCCGGAGTGCCTTTGATACCCGTCCGCCCGCCGGTTGGGCTCCCGCCGCGGCCGCCGCCTCCTGGCAAGCCCTGGCCAAAACCGTCGCTACCGCGCATTGCGCCGCTGCGGGTTACAACCGCGCGGTCAGCATTTCAACCAGCGGCGAGGCTTGGGGATATTCCAGCAATCAGGGCAGCGGCGGCAATCAGCGTTACCAAGCCCGCAAATCCCGCCAGTGGACGGCCACCTGTCAAAAGACGCAACGCCGCCGCCGCTAGGGTGGGTATCTCCCATCCCTCAACAAGGTCAGGATGAGCGGATGGGGCGGTTGCCAATTCAGGATGCGCGGGAAGGACGGTAGGGGGATGATTACACCCCTTCCGGGCCATCCTCCGCATCCTCATCGTCCTCCGGCGGCACAAAGGGCGGTAGGGGCGGCGGATAGTCAATCAGCGGCAGGGCGGCGGCCTCCTCCTCAGTCAAAAGCAAACGGTCAATGGCCCGCTGCTGTTCCGGGCCGGGCGTATAGTTCGGATCCGGCTCCCGATCCCGAGCGGCCAGCAGGAAATCGACCAGGCCGGTTACCCGATTCAGCCGCTCCCGGATTTGCCAATCGTGCAGCAAATCCTCGTAAAAGTTGTCGTGGAGCCGGTCGGCGGCGTACTGCACATCGGGAAGTTCCGGCCGGTCAAACTCGAGGGCCAGCAAGTCCCCAATCTGGCGGCGCAGGTTGTGGGAGCCGTTGCGCCACTGCCGGTCAAAGGCGATGGCTTTGACCGCGTGGGCTACGGCGCCGGAGGCTTTTTCCGAGGCTTGCAGCCGGTCGCCCTTTTTGTGCAGTTCGTAGTGGGATTGGGCCATCAGCCGCCGGGCATCGCCGGCGCGGCGGTCGCCGATTTCCGAGAGCATAAGGAAACTCCTAGCCAGGATTTGCGGTGGTTGGGTTGATTATACCCCCTAACCCCCGAAAAGGGAATTGGGTCGGGAAGGACGGTTTCTAGGTCTGCGGCGGGAATTGCCGCCCCCTTGCCCGACTGCTATAATACCGCCCTAATCCGACCTATTCATCCCGCCGCCAGGAGCTTTGCCAATGCTGGAATCTACTATCCGCTACGCCGACGCCAGCCGGGAGTTTATGGGGAAAGCCTGGGACTACCTGGCAGTTGAGGATTTGCCGCAAGCCTCGGAAAAGGGCCGGGGCGCGGCGGCGGAAATGGTCAAGGCCGTGGCTGAGGAGCGCGGTTGGCCGCATCGCAGCCACCGCCTGTTGTTCGACATCATCGACGACCTGGTGACCGAAACCGGCGATACGGAATTGTCCGCCCTGTTCGAGCGGGTCAATGTCCTGCATATCAACTTTTACGAAAACTGGATGCGGGCCGCCGCTGTCCGCCGCACCCTCTACGCCGTCACCGACCTGCTGGGCAAACTGGAGCCGATGCTGTCGGAATAAATGGCGGCGCGCGGTCTGTCCCATCCCCACCGTTACAAACATTTTACAATTTTCCCCTTTCCCTGGCCCTTTTCCCGGTGTATAATGCCGGTTTCCATTTCCGGGATATTGTGATATATTTTACAAACTCCCGGGCCGGGATCCTTGGTCAAGCGGGCTTTTGTCCGCATTTCCCAAGCCGGGTGGGATGAATTTCCGCCGTTGGGGAAAGCGCCCGGCAGGGCCGGGATTTAGTTTAGCAGGGCAGGGTCGTGCCAATGAACGCGTCTTTAAGGGAACTGGCCCAGTATGGCCTTTACTCCCCCCAGCTGGAACACGACAGCTGCGGGGTGGGCGTGGTGGCCCACATCCGGGGCGGCCAATCCCACCAAATCATCACCGAGGGCCTGGAAGCCCTGGTCAACCTGGGCCATCGGGGGGCCTGCGGCTGCGACCCGGAAACCGGCGACGGGGCCGGCATCCTGATTCAGCTGCCGCATCAGTTCTTTCAGCAAGAATGTCCCCAACTGGGCATAACTCTGCCGGAGCCGGGCCGCTACGGCGTAGGGATGGTTTTCCTGCCGCCGGCGGCGGCGGCCCAAGTCCAAGGCCGCGCCCTGATTAACCGCTGCATCGCCGCCGAGGGGCTGGAACTCCTGGGCTGGCGCGCCGTGCCGGTGAATACGGCTAAGCTGGGCCGGGATGCCCGCGCCGTCCAACCCCACATCGAGCAGGTCTTTGTCGGCGGCCCTCCGGGGCAAGACCCGGAATCCCTGGAACGGAAACTTTACATCCTCCGCAAGGTCATTGAGCGGGAAATCAAGGACTGCGGCCTCAGCGTTGAGGATGCCGATTACTTTTACATTTGCAGCCTTTCCAACCGCACCCTGGTTTATAAGGGGCTGCTGATGGCCCATCAGGTCGCCGGCTTTTATCCGGATTTGCAAAGCGCCGCCCTGGTCAGCGCCTTTGCCCTGGTGCATTCCCGGTTCAGCACCAACACCCTGGGCCACTGGAAACTGGCCCATCCCTACCGCTTTCTGGCCCACAACGGGGAAATTAACACCCTGCGCGGCAATATCAACTGGATGCACGCCCGGGAAGCCCAGTTCGCGTCGCCGCTGTTCGGCGCGGACATCCAAAAGATTCCCCCGGTGATGACCCCGGGGGCCAGCGACACCGCCGGCTTTGACAACGCCCTGGAACTGCTGACCATGACCGGCCGCAGCCTGGATCACGCCATGCTGATGATGATTCCCGAGGCGTGGGAACAGCACACGGCCATGTCGCCGGAAAAGCGGGATTTTTACGAATACCATTCCGGCTTGATGGAGCCGTGGGATGGGCCGGCGATGATTGTGGCCGCCACGGATCGCCACATCTGCGCCGTGCTGGATCGCAATGGCCTGCGCCCCTTCCGCTACACCGTCACCAAGGATGACAAACTGGTGATGGCCTCGGAAACCGGGGTATTGGATATTCCCCCGGCGCAAATCAAGCAGCGCGGCCGCCTTCAGCCGGGCCGGATGTTTCTGGTCAGCCTGGCCGAAGGGCGCATTATCGGCGATACCGAGCTGAAAGAGAACCTGTCCCGCCGTCAGCCCTACGGCCAGTGGCTGCGGGAAAACAAGGTAGCTTTGGCCGATTTGCCGCCGGCCGCCGCGGCGGCCCGGCCCGACCGGGCCGAACTAACCCGCCGGCAGCGGGCCTTTGGCTATACCCATGAGGAACTGCGGATGTTGACCACGCCCATGGCGGCCAGCGGCTACGAGGCCGTCGGATCGATGGGCAACGACGCCCCGCTGGCCGTGCTGTCGGAACAGAATCAGCTGCTGTTCAACTATTTCAAGCAGCTGTTCGCCCAGGTGACCAATCCGCCCCTCGACGCCATTCGGGAGGAACTGGTAACTTCCCTCGAAGCCTTTATCGGTTGCGAGCGGAATCTTTTCGCCGAAACGCCGGAACACTGCCGCCAGCTGAAACTCCATTCCCCCCTGCTGACCCGTGGGGAACTGGAACAAATCCGCCGCTTGGATGCCAAGGGCCTGCGCGCCGTTACCCTGCCCATCCTTTTTGACGCCCAGGGGCCGGATGCCCTGAAAGCGGCGTTGGATGCCTTGTGCGCCGCGGCCTCCCAAGCCATTGCCGACGGTTGCGCCCTGATTATCCTGTCCGACCGGGATTTGTCGGCGGACAAGGCGCCCATTCCCAGCCTGCTGGCGACTGCCGCCGTCCACCATCACTTGATTCGGGAGGGGCAGCGCACCAAAGTCGGCCTGGTAGTGGAATCCGGGGAACCCCGGGAAGTGCATCACTTCTGCCTGTTGCTGGGCTATGGGGCCGGGGCGGTCAATCCCTATCTGGCCCTGGACACGGTGCAGGATTTGGCGGAACGCGGCGAGCTGGACGGCACGGATCCCGATTACGCCGTGAAAAACTACCTCAAGGCCAACGAAAAGGGCTTGCTCAAGGTAATGTCCAAGATGGGCATTTCCACGGTGCAGAGCTACCGGGGGGCGCAGATTTTCGAGGCCGTCGGCTTGAATCAGGATTTGATTGACCAATACTTTACCTGGACGCCCTCCCGGGTGGCCGGCATTGGCTTGGACGCTGTGGCGGCGGAGCAGTTGCAGCGGCATCGCTTTGCCTTTCCGCCGCAGCCGCTGGCCGGCCAGTTGGATTTGGAACCGGGCGGGATGTACCAGTGGCGGCGGCATGGCGAAGTCCACCAGTGGAATCCCGACACTATCGCCCAGCTCCAGTACGCCACCCGGGCCAACAGCTGGGAGTCCTATCAGCAGTTCAGCCAGGGGGTCAACGACCAGAGCCGCCAGTTGGCGACCCTGCGCGGCCTGCTGAAGTTCAAGGACGACCGGCCCTCGATTGCCTTGACGGAAGTGGAGCCGGCGCAGGAAATCGTCAAGCGTTTTGCCACCGGCGCCGCCTCCTTTGGTTCCATCAGCAAGGAAGCCCACGAAACCATGGCCATTGCCATGAACCGCATCGGGGCGCGCAGCAACACCGGGGAGGGCGGCGAGGATTATCACCGCTACGCCCCGGATGCTAACGGCGATTCCCGCAACAGCGCCATCAAGCAGGTGGCCTCGGGCCGGTTCGGGGTTACGCCCAACTACCTGGTCAACGCCACGGATCTGCAAATCAAAATGGCCCAGGGTTCCAAGCCCGGCGAGGGCGGGCAGCTGCCGGGCCACAAGGTGGATGAAATTATCGGCTGGGTGCGGCATACTACCCCCGGCGTGGAGCTGATTTCCCCGCCGCCGCATCACGACATCTATTCCATCGAGGATTTGGCCCAGCTGATTCACGACCTGAAAAACATCAATCCGGCGGCCCGGATCCATGTCAAACTGGTGGCGGAAGTGGGCGTTGGCACCATCGCCGCCGGCGTTTCCAAAGGCCACGGCGATGTAGTGCTGATTAGCGGGCATGACGGCGGCACCGGAGCCTCGCCGGAGTCCTCGATCAAACACGCCGGCCTGCCCTGGGAGTTGGGCTTGGCCGAAACCCAGCAGGTACTGGTCGCCAACGACCTCCGCAGCCGGATCGTAGTGCAGACCGATGGGCAACTGAAAACCGGCCGGGACGCCGCCATCGCTTTCCTGCTGGGGGCCGACGAAATCGGCTTTGCCACCGCCCCCCTGATTGTCAGCGGCTGCATTATGCTGCGGAAATGCCATCTGAACACCTGCTCCGTGGGCATTGCCACCCAAGACCCGGAACTGCGGAAACGCTTTGCCGGCAGGCCGGAGTATGTCATCAACTACTTCTTTTTCGTGGCGGAGGAGCTGCGGGAAATTATGGCGCAGTTGGGTTTCCGCACGGTGCAGGAAATGATTGGCCGGGTGGAAGTTCTCGATGCGGCAACCGCCGTAGCCCAATGGAAAGCCCAGGGATTGGACTTTTCCCGCCTGCTCTACCGCCATCCCCAATCCGACGCTGTGGTCATTCACCACTGTGAGGAACAGGATCACGGCTTGGAAAAGGCTCTTGACCATCAGTTGATTGCGGCGGCCGCGCCGGCTCTGGAACGGGGGCAGGCGGTTAAAATCCAGCGGCCTATCCGCAACTCCAACCGCACCGTGGGGGCTATGCTCAGCGGGAAAATCGCTCAGAAGTACGGCGAGGAGGGCTTGCCGCCGGAAACGATCAAAATCCACTTGTCCGGTTCCGCCGGCCAGAGTTTCGGGGCTTTTCTGGCCAAGGGCGTCGACCTGCGGCTGGAGGGGGATACCAACGATTATATGGGCAAGGGGATGAACGGCGGCCGGATTGTCGTCCGCCCCCCGGCCGACGCCGATTTTATTCCGGAGGACAACATCATCATCGGCAATGTGGCCCTGTATGGGGCGACCGGCGGGCAGGCGTTCATCCGCGGCTTGGGCGGCGAGCGGTTCTGTGTCCGCAACAGCGGCGTGCAGGCGGTCATTGAGGGCATCGGCGATCACGGCTGCGAATATATGACCGGCGGCGTGGCGGTCATCCTCGGCCCGACCGGGCGCAACTTCGCCGCCGGGATGAGCGGCGGCCTTGCCTTTGTCTATGACCCGGAGGGGGATTTTGTCCACCGCTTTAATGACGGCCTCGCCGATTTGGAAAATCTGGCCGACCCGGCGGATATTGCCCTGCTGCGGGATTTGATTGAGCAGCATCAGCAATACACCGGCAGCGAACCGGCCCGGCGGATTCTGGCCGACTGGCCGGCGGCCCAGGCCCGGTTTCGCAAGGCAATGCCCCGGGACTATCGCCGGGTGCTGGCCGCCCGCCAGCAGCAAGCCGCGGCCGCAAAGGAAAGGGAAGTAGCCAACTATGGGTAAACCCACCGGATTTATGGAAGCCGGGCGGCAGCCGCCGGAGCGCCGCCCCATAACCGAGCGCAAGCAGGACTACCGGGAACTCTACCGGGCCTGGCCGGAAACGGCCGCCCGGGACCAGGGCGCCCGCTGTATGGACTGCGCCGTGCCCTTCTGCCACATGGGTTGTCCCCTGGGCAATGTCATCCCGGAGTTCAATCACCAGGTCTATCGGGGGGATTGGCGGCAAGCCCTGGAAGTGCTGCACAGCACCAACAACTTCCCGGAGTTCACCGGGCGCATCTGCCCGGCCCCCTGCGAAGCCGCCTGCGTGCTTAGCATCAACAGCGACCCGGTCACCATCGAATACATCGAAAAGGAAATTTCCGACCGGGGCTATCAAGAGGGCTGGATTGTCCCCCAGCCGCCGGCCCAGCGCAGCGGCAAAAAGGTGGCGGTGGTAGGTTCCGGCCCGGCGGGATTGGCCGCCGCCCAGCAGCTGAACCGGGCCGGCCACTGGGTAACGGTGCTGGAACGGGCCGACTATATCGGCGGCCTGCTGATGCTGGGCATTCCGGATTTCAAGCTGGAAAAGTCGGTCGTCCAGCGCCGGGTCAACCTGATGGCGGCCGAGGGGGTCGAGTTCCGCACCGGCGTCAATGTGGGCGTCAACTACCCGACGGCGCAATTGCTGGCTGAGTTTGACGCGGTGTGTCTGACCGGCGGCTCCACCCAGGCCCGGGATTTGCCGGTGCCGGGCCGGGAATTGGCCGGCATCCATCTGGCAATGGAATATCTGCCGCAGCAGAACAAGCTACTGGCGGGGGAAACCCTGGCCCCGGCGGAACGGATCAGCGCCGAGGGCAAGCGGGTGGTCATCCTGGGCGGCGGCGATACCGGAGCCGACTGCCTCGGCACGGCCCACCGCCAGGGCGCGGAAGTGGTCTATCAATTCGAGCTGCTGCCGGAGCCGCCGGAACAGCGGCGGCCGGATAATCCCTGGCCGCAGTGGCCGGCCATCCTGCGCTCCTCCCCGGCCCACGAGGAAGGCGGCATCCGGGACTACAACCTCCTGACTAAATCCTTTTCTGGCCGCAACGGCCGGGTGGAAAAGCTCCACGCCGTCCGGGTGGAATGGACGACCGGAGAGAACGGCCGCCCGGCAATGGCCGAAGTGCCGGGCAGCGACCTGGAAGTGGAGACGGACCTGGTGCTGCTGGCGATGGGCTTTCTGCATCCGGAGCATAACGGTATGCTGGCCGACCTGGGGGTAGCCCTGGACGCCCGCGGCAATGTGCAGACCGATGGCAACAAGCGGACCAGCGTTCCCGGCGTTTTTGCCGGCGGCGATATGGCCCGGGGTCAGTCCCTGGTAGTATGGGCCATCGCCGAGGGCCGGGATGTAGCCCGGGGCGTCGACGCCTACCTCAGCGGTCAAACCAGCCTGCCGCGCTCCACGGCGGGGGGGTAGTGGATCCGCTGCCTTTGGCAAGGCAATTTCGAACAAAACCTTACCGTCATTCCCGCGTAAGCGGGAATCCGGGAGGGTACGGCCAAGGACAAGACCGTTTCCCATCGGGCATTTCGGGATTCCCGCTTGCGCGGGAAGGACGGTTCCAGAGCCGCAGTCAACTTACTATGTCATTCCGAGCGTAGCCGAGGAATCTAAAAGTCTTGAAATGAAGTCAAAGGCAGGCATTTCAGATTCCTCGGCTACGCTCGGAATGACATAGTAGGGGGAAAGGCGGTTTTCCAATATACTGCCCAGCACCCGGCATTAGCGCGAACACGCCCTAAACTGCCTTGACGCTACTTCCCGTCAGCCGCAAGTAAAGCGGCTCCTCCCAATCCGAATCCGGGTTGGTGGTGGCGGCGTCCGGCAGGGGCAGCGGCTCTCCCCGCAGCAGGCAAGTCTCCGCCATATCCACCAGGGCGCTGGCTAACAGCCGCCGGGCTTCCGCCACATCCGCGCCCCAGGTGATGACGCCGGGAAAATCCAGGGCCTCGGCGTGAACTCCCTCGTCCAGATGCTTGAACATTGCCTTGTAGGTCAACATAGCCGCCTCCTCTTGTTTAATTACCGCCCGCAAAAACCCGGCGCAGCAGTTCCCGAACCTCCGGGGATACCGGGTATTGGGTTAATTCCGCCCGCCCCACCCAGGCAAAGCGGGCGTGTTCAGACAGGATTATGGCCGGCGTCTCCGGGGCGGTCAGCTGAAAGTTGAATTGCCGGGTCAAGCGGCCGCCCTTGGCCCGATAGTCAAAACCGCCCAGGTAGCGGTCGCTGGCGGCAACGATGATGCCGGTTTCCTCAGCCACTTCCCGCAACAGGGCTTGATGCAGGGTTTCCCCGGGTTCCACTAGGCCGCCGGGCAACTCAAACAACCCGCCCAGGTAATCCTCCGGATTGCGCTCGAGGAGCAATACCCGGCCGCCGTCCCGGATAACGGCGGCTACTACTAACCGGTCAATTCCGGCAGATGCGGCATCAGATAAGAGCCGCTGCTCCGTTTCAGCGTCGAGCGGCAAGGGGGTTCGCCGCGGGCCGCAGCTAATCCGGCGCGCCGGCCGGCTCGGTCAGCCGGGCGTAGCGGGACAGATATTCGCCCACATCCAGCACTTGGATGGTGTTGGTGGTGCCGGATACGCCGGTAAGGTTGCCATGCACAATGGTAACTACATCCGATTCCGTTACCAGGCCGGTGGCCAGGGAGCTGTTAATCAGCATTGCCACCAGCTTGGCAATATCCTGTTCCAGGGGGATGACGCCGCTGGGATAGAGGCCCCAGCCCATACAGAGCTTGCCCAGGGTTTCCGGGTCGTGAGCAAAGACGATAACATCGTTTTCCGGGCGGTAGCGGGCAATCTCAAAGGCGGCGCGGCCGGTGCTGGTAACGACGATGGGCTTGGCATTCAGTTCATTAGCCAGGCGGCTGGCCCCGGCGGCGATGGCCTGGGTGCGATCCATCGCCCGAAAGTTTTTGTGATAGGGATAGACCCGTTCCGATTCCCGGATGGTAACATCGGCGACCCGCACCGCTTCCTGAGGGAATTGACCGACGGCGATTTCATCGGAGAGCAGGATGGAATCGCAGCCGTCCAGCACGGCGTTGCTGATGTCGGACACTTCGGCCCGGGTCGGCGTGGGCGACAATACCATTGACCGCAGCATTTGCGTGGCGATGCAGGATACTTTGGCCGCTTCGTTGGCTTTCCGCACCACTTCCTTTTGCACCAGCGGCACCCGGGCCATCGGAATTTCCACGCCCAAATCGCCCCGGGCCACCATCACCCCGTCCACTTCGGCCAGGATTTCGTCCACATTGTCGATGCCCTCGCCGCGCTCCAGTTTAGCCATCACCGGAGCCCGGCTGCCGATGCTTTGCAGGTAATCCTTGGCGTAGCGCACATCCGCGCCGGTGCGGACAAAAGAGACGGCCACCCAGTCCACCTTTTGCGCCACGCCGAAACGCAGGGCGGCCTTGTCGGCATCGGTCAGCACCGGCAGGTCGATGAAAACGCCGGGCAGGTTGACGCCCTTGTAAGCGGCAATCAGGCCGCCGTTGCGAACCCGGGTTTTCAGTTCCAGGTCATGCTTTTCCAGCACTTCCAGGCAGACGATGCCGTCGGAAACGAAAATCAGGTTGCCCTCCCGCAGATTCCGCAGGATCTCCGGCTCCGGAAAGGGGATCAGTTCCGGGTCGGCGGAGGTTTCCGCCGGCGTTACCCAACATTCCTCGCCCTGATTCAGCTGCCGGGGTTCCTCCAGGCGGCCCAGGCGCAGTTTGATGCCGCCCAGGTCTTGCAGTACGGCCACATGGCGGCCGTGCCGCTGGGCCAGCTGGCGGACATTGTGGATGATTTCCTCATGCTCGGCAAAGGTGCCGTGGGAAAAGTTAAGGCGGGCGCAGTCCATCCCCTCCTGGATCAGCCGTTCCAGGACTTCCGGGGAGTTGGAGGACGGGCCGATAGTGGCGATAATTTTGGTTTTCCGCATAACTTCCCCAGGGTATAAATTCTTGCCGTCCTTCCCGCGGCTTTTCTACCGTCATTCCCGCGCAAGCGGGAATCCCGCCGTCCCCTTACCGTCATTCCCTCGGCTTTTTACCGGCAATCCCGCGACTTTTAACCGTCATTCCCGCGTAAGCGGGAATCCCGCCGCCTCTTACCGTCATTCCCGCTTACGCTGGAATCCCGAAATGCCTTGCCATAAGCCGGCTTGTCTGTCGCAGTACCGTTCGGGATTCCCGCTTACGCGGGAATGACGGTAGTAGGTACGCGGGATTGCCGGCGGGTTTCCGGCCCCGGCTACTACTGACCGACGGGGTTCCCGCTTACGCGGGAATGACGGTAGCGGCGGCGGGACTGACCCCAATTGTTACCGCCCCGGATAGCCGCTGACCCCTTTCCGCTTATCCTGAAACCGCCGGCTCCTTTCCGCTCATCCTGAACTTGTTGAAGGATGAATACCCGGCAGCCGAACCAAACCCTACCGCCCCGGTTCCCGGCCGGCAAAGTAGGCGTCAGTGGCGGCGCGCAGGCCGGTAACCCGGTTCTCTTGCAGGGCAATGCGCCGCTGGGCCGCCCACTGATTAGAGGCCATAATCCCGGCCAGGCTGCCCTGAAAGCGGGGCATTACATAGCGGGCCAGGAGTTCGTAGCTGTGCAGAATCTTGTGGCGCGGGGCCCAATCCTCGACCCGAATCATAAAGCTGCCAAAGCCGCCGCTGATTTCCTGCAAGCGCTCAATGCCGGCAATGCAGTCGTCCGGCGTGCCGACAATCCACTGGTTATGCTCCACCATATAGTCCACAATCTGATTGGCCGGCACCGGCGGCGTTTCGTTGCCCAGGGTATTGCCGAAATACTCGGTAATCAGGCGGCCGCCGCCGACCCGAATATCCTCCATGGCCTCTTTTTTGCTTTCGGCCAGATGGCAGCCGACGACCAGGCCCCAGTCCTCCCGGCGCACCGTTTTGCCGTGTTCCGCCGCCGATTCCTCGGCGAAAGACCACAATTCCTTGAGGCTGGTGGCGCGCACCGTGTCCCGGGGGATGCTCATGGACAAGACCGCCGCGCCGTGCTTGCCGGCCAGGCTGACCCCGGCCGGGGACTGCACCGAGGCCACGGCTACCGGCAGATGCGGCTGCTGATAGGGGCGCAGTTGCAGCACCGCCTCGTTCAGCTCGAACCAGTCGCTTTTGTAGGTGAGGGGTTCCGTTTCGTTGAACAGGCGCAGGATTATGCCCAGGGATTCGTCCATCATTTCCCGCTGCCGGGCCGGGTTAATGCCCAGCATCAGGGCGTCGGAGGCCAGGGCCCCGGGGCCGACGCCCAGGATGACCCGGCCGCGGGTCAGATGATCCAGCAGCACCATCCGATTGGCGACCATCAGGGGATGATGATAGGGCAGGCTGATGACGCCGGTGCCGAGGCGGAGGTTGCGGGTGCGCTCGGCGGCGGTGGCGATAAAGACTTCCGGGGAGGCGATGGTTTCCCACCCGGCGCTGTGGTGTTCGCCGATATAGGCTGCGTCAAAGCCCAGGGTATCCAGCCATTGCAGCAGTTCCAGGTCCCGCTCCAGGGCCAGGGTCGGGTTTTCCCCGGGCCGGTGAAAGGGGGCCATAAAGACCCCGAACTTCATCCGGGCGGCCGGGCTGTCCATTGCGCCGTTGCTCAAGGCCGTCATCGCTAATCCTCCACCTGATGTTTTTCCGTTGGCCGGCCAATTCTACCACAAGGCAAAGCGGTATGGGTAGGGGCGGCCGGCGGATTGCTGACAACCGGGAAATTTAATTGACATGGATAGACCGGATAGACCGGATTTTTGTATCGGATTAGAATGGCAATGGTCGTCAATAACCGTCATTCCCGCGCTTTTCAACCGTCCTTCCCGCGTAAGCGGGAATCCCGGACGGTACTGCCTTATAATGCCGCATCCCCGGCAAGCCACCGCGGGATTCCCGCTTACGCGGGAAGGACGGTAGGTGGGGGCGGCGGGACGCTTAATCCTCCTCCGGCAACTCCGCATCCTCCGGCGGCGGCGGGGGATAGTCCGCCACCCACCGCGCCGAAATTTCCTCCTCCGTCAAGCGCAGGCGGCTGATGGCCCGTTCCTGATCCGGGGTCGGCGCAAAGGCGGGATTCGGCTCCCGCGCCAGCAAGCCGGTAAAGGTTGCCAGCAGGCCGGTCAGCAGATCCAGACGATCCCCCACCTCCCACTCGTACATCATGTCCTCGTAATAGTTGCTGTGCAGCTGGTCGGCGGCGTCCTGCATCAGGTTCAACTCCGGCTGCCCATACTCGGCGGCCAGCAGATTTACAATCCGCCGCCGGTAGTTGTGGGAATCGCTCCGCCAGCAACGGGATTCGGCCACGGCCTTAACTCCGTGGGCCACGGCGCCGGATGCTTTGTCGCAAGCCTGTACCCGGTCGCCGCGTTTTTCCAGTTCGTAGCGGGCCTGGCGGATCAGCCGCCGGCTGGTTTTGCGGTGATGTTCCACGCCGGGCAAGGCAGCGCCGCCGCCGGCGTTGCCCTCAGGGTTAATCGTCATAACTCTTTGATGCCTCCGGTTCAAGGTTTTGCCCCATTGTAACATACTTCAGGGGCATTGCCTGGCCCCGCTACCGTCTCCTTACCGCCGCCCCTACTACCGTCATTCCCGCGTAAGCGGGAATCCAGAACGGTATTGCCTTATGATGCCACATCCCCGGCAAGCAACCGTTGGATTCCCGCTTACGCGGGAATGACGGTATCGATTGGCAATAGCGCTGTCCGGGGGTAGCCTTAACCGGCGGAAAGTGGTATCCTGTAGGGGAAACAAGGGAAACCCAGCCAACAGCGGGAGGATAAACCTTATGGCCCAAATTAAGCACATCGCCATTGCCACCCAGGACGCCGACGCCACGGCCCGGTTTTACACCGAGGTTTTCGGGCTGCGGGAAATCGCCAAGCTGGATTCGGCCAACGCGTCCGGCTATTACCTGAGCGACGGCAACATCAACCTGGCGATTCTGGATTTCAAGAACGACCAGGTGGCCGGCCCGGAGTATGGGCAGAGCTACAGCGGCATTCATCACATCGGCTTTGAGGTGGAGAGCCTGGAGCAGATTGCGGAAAAGCTGCAAGCCGCCGGCTCTGCCACCCGGGACGAAATCAACCAGGCCCTGGGCGTGGGGATGCCGGGGATGCGTCACGCCAATGTGGAGGTGAAATACAGCGGCCCCAACGGGGAAATCCTGGATGTATCGGAAACCGGCTGGGTCGGCACCCGGGGGCTGGATTAGGCAGTTCCCTGGCTCAAGATGGGCGGATGGGACAGCTTGAAAGGGCGTCCCATCCGCTTGAGGCAAAGCCGCCGGTTGGGGGCGGGGGCAGTCTGCGCTCCTTTCCATACGCTTGCCTGCGATATATGCCATCAAATCCGGGGCGGGTTCCGACCCGCCCTATTTTTATGCCCTCCGATCAATGTTGATATTCCAAATAATGGATTTTTTCATAAGTGTTGACATATCGTTGACGGTATAGTATAGTGGGATTAACTTAAAGGAAAGGAGGTGATAAAATGGCTGGAAAGCGCAACGGCGGCAATCAGCGGGCCAACAGCAAGAACCCCAACAACCCGGCTAACAAGGCCGCTAAAGACAACCGCAGCAATCAGATGAACCCGAACCATCCCGCGCATCGCAGCTCCCGTCAGGGCGGCGGGAAAAAGTAGGGTTTCAGGGAGAGGCAGCAATGGCGCCGGTTAAGGCTGGAAAGTACGAGTTCAGGCCCGACAGCTTGGTGCAGGTCCGCGAGCAGGTCGGACTTAGTCAAGCAAAGATGGCGAACCTCTTGGGCGTTCCGGCCAATACCCTGTCCCGCTGGGAGACCGGCGCAACCGCTCCCGATGCCGAATCCCTGGCGGCGATATACTCGGCCGCCGTGGAACACGGCATTGCTCCGGATTTCTTTCAGAGGAGGCGACCTATGCCCAAACAAAGCAAAGGGCCGTCCCGGTTGCTGGTAATGTGGGACTTCCAGAACCTGGCGGTTCGGGAAAATCGCGTAGCGTCCCTCAACTCCTGGCTTCGGGGGGAGATGGACGAAAGGTTTCCCGGCACATCTTACCGCCGGTTCAAGGCTTTCTCCCACCCGCGACAGGAGGCCGCGGCGGACAAGCTGCAAGAGCTGGGCTGGCGGGTTTTCGAGGACGACGCGGATATGGACGAGGAAATTGTCAATCAGTCCAAAAGCGACTGCGGGCAGGAGCCCAAAGACACCATCCTCGTCTTAATCACCAAGGATGGCGATTTCAGGGAGCTGGCTACCGAGTTGCGGCGGAAAGGCGTGACCATTTATCTGGTGACTCCGTCGCAAGGATACAGCCAAGCCTTGGTGAAAGCCCTTGGCAACAATAATCGCTGGATTAAGTTGCCAAGCAACTAAAGATTGCCCGGCGGCAAAAGGGGGCGGGTCGCACAAACCCGCCCCCTCTTTTCATCCCTTCAACCGAGCGTATCCCGGCCGCCCGGATTTGCCGCTAGGCATCAGTTGCGGAAACTACCCTACGCGCCATCGGCCCATCGTAGCAACAGAACCCGGTACGGGGGGAATTGACTACCGGCAGCAGCAGGTCATCCTCGGTTATTTCCTTAGCGGCACAGGCGGCGCACAGCATACTCTCCTCCGGCCACCCCTCATCCAGCGCGACTTTGACGGCGGGGCCGCCGCAGGTGCGGCAGCGCAAATCCGGCGGGTCATTGCGAGCCAGCAGTTGGATGTCCCCGCCGGCCCTTTCGCCTACGCCGACCACCCGCAAGACCAGTTCGGTGGTGGAGCCGTAGTCGTATTCGTGGTAGAACCGCAGCCCGTCATACAGCCGCCGACCCAGGGCATCCTCCATTCCCCTATCCTCCGGATCCGGCCACTCCTCATCCAGGACGGCCTCGTAGCGGATGTCGTCGATGATAAAGCAACTCAAATGGCCGCAGCACTCCAGCCACAGGTCGCGGAGAAAGTCGTCCAGGAGCTGCAACTCCAAGCTGGCCGGGACTTCCAGATGCAGCCAGTATTCGGGCTGTTCCCGTCCTTCGACGACCAGATGAAAACTTGCGGCGGCCGGCCCGGCCGTGGCGGCAACGGCGGCCCGTTCCTTGCAGGTTCGCAAGTGCCGAGCCATAGCCCCCTTGCCAAAGGAACGGCCGCAAAAACTGCACTGGCCCCGGGAAGTTCGGCGTGGCATTGGGGTTCACCTCCGAATATGCGGCTCAGGACTGCCCCTCCTCCCGGGGCAGCAGCGGCTCCAGGTATCGCAGCAAGTCGGGAACATCCTGCCCTACGGTGTCCCAAACCAGATCCAAGTCGACGTTGCTGTAATCGTGAATCAACCGGTCGCGCATCCCGGCAATAGACGACCAGGGGATGGCCGGATGCGCCGCGCGAAAGGATGGGGAAAGCCGCTTGACCGCTTCGCCGATGACTTCAATATGGTAAAGAACGGCGGCTTGCGTCCGCACATCCTCGCTGAAATCCTCCGGCGTCAACCCTTGGGCGAACTGAATTATCAGCCGGGCGGACTTGGCTAGATCCAGGAGAGTTTCGCTATCCCGATTCATAGACCACCTCGGCAGATTCCAGGATGTTGCGGCGGCGAATCCAGTTGTCGCTGCGTTCCACCGACCGCCGGGTCAGCAAGTCCACTTTCCGGCCCAGCAGCGCCGCCAGTTCCTGCTCCATTTTTATATGGTCGATCAGGCTCCAGCCGGCCTCCGGCGCGAAAGTCGCCAGCAGGTCAATATCGCTGTCGGCGTGAAAGTCCGCCCGCAGGGCCGAGCCGAACAAGGACAGCTCGACAATCCGCCAGCGTTGGCAAAAGGCCGCCAATTCTCCCTCGGAAAGGCCCAGCCGCAATCGCACCGTTTCCCGCATAATCCCCCCTTGGCGGCTATTCTATCATTGCATTTAGTCATCTTTCCGCTCATCCTGAACTTGTTGCAGGATGAAAAAACAACCCAATGCAATTTGGGAAATTCGCCGCAAACCCCTTGACAAACTACTTTCTCAAGCCCACAATCAGGATATGGGCAATGCCCCGGGGCTTGCGCTAAGCCAGCAAGCCGACTGTAAGCGGCTCGGATTTTTCCGAGCCCTTACTTTTTTAACCGCCGTCAAAGCAGCTGTATTTAATCCCTCTGACCGCAACCTCAGCTTCCGGCACTAAGCAATCGAGCAACTTGCCGGCTTCTTTAAGCCTCCGGTAAGGGTAATAATCCGCAGCATAGCCGCCTTTTGCCATAGGATACAGTACCAAGTCGGCTATCTGCACCGGCGGAGTTGCCTTAGTTTGGCGGTGGGGTTCCCCCAGGATGATACGCCGGTAATCCTCCGCGGCGAGCGGATTATAACTTTCGGATCCCGCTGCGGGAAACGGGCTGCCCTCCCGCTTCAAGTCCCGCATATATTGAACAATCCGCGCATCCTCCTTTTTGCCGGCTTGCTCAAAATACACTTCCAGATTCCGGCCGGCTTCGTCCGCAAACCGGGCCGCCCGCTCCATCAGGATGGGGAAAGCGGTTTTATCCAGCGGCCAGAGCCGGTTAGGGTAGATGGCTTGGTAACGAGCCAAATAACCGGGTTTATGTATGATGCAGGCTATCCCCACAAAGGGCAAGGAAAGCAGAAACGACTCCAAGGCCGGGAGAAACAGCTCGGCGTTCCTTTGTTCGCCCAGCCAGCCAAACTTGCCGCGTTTCCCTCTAATCCGCGTGGAATGCAACGGGTAATCGATGTTCCAACGGGCGCAGAAAGCGGTATGCTCCCGGAGCAATTCGGCCAGATCCTCCTCCTTAACCAGGATGCCGCCGAGACCAAAACAGTTCATCCGGTCGCGCTGCCTCGAGTCGGACGAATCGGTTGCGCCGGGCTTGCGGTTGCCCGTTTCATCAAAATAGAGGATATACTTACCGCAACGCATACCCCTACTCCCCCTGATGAAACTCCGCTACCTGCCGCAGGAAGTTGCGGAGCAGGGCGTGGCCGACCGGGGTCATTATGGACTCCGGGTGAAACTGCACCCCCTCGACCGGGTATTCCTTATGCCGCAATCCCATTATCAGCCCGTTGTCGGTCCAGGCGGTAACTTCCAGGCAGTCGGGCAGGGATTCGGGATAGACGACCAGGGAATGGTAGCGGATGCCCTCAAAGGGATTGGGTAGGCCGGCCAGGATGCCTTGTCCATTGTGGTGGATGGCCGAGGTTTTGCCGTGCCGGATTTCTCCGGCCCGGCCCACTACGCCGCCATAAACTTCCCCCAGGCACTGGTGGCCCAGGCAGACGCCCAGCACTGGCAGCTGCGGCCCGAAATGGCGGATGACAGCGTTGGATACCCCGGCCTCCCGGGGCGTGCAAGGGCCGGGAGAAACGACAATGCCCTCCGGAGCCAGGGCGGCAATTTCCTCGAGGGAAATTTGGTCGTTGCGCGCCGTAATCACATCCGCCCCCAGTTCCGCCAGATACTGGTACAGGTTGTAGGTAAAGCTGTCGTAGTTGTCAATCAGCAGCAGCATCCCGCCGCCCCCTTTATTCAAACATGGATAGACAGGATAAACAGGATTTTGGGATTTGCCGGGAAAGATTCTATCGGATAGGAAAGAACCGTACCCAGCAGCCAACAAAAAATCCTGTTTATCCTGTCTATCCATGTTAATTAACTCCGGCCCTCGGCCAGGTCGATGGCCCGCAGCAGGGCGCCGGCCTTGTGGCGGGTTTCCATATATTCATCCTCGGCGTTGCTGTCGGCCACCACGCCGCCGCCGGCCTGAATATACATTATTCCGTCCTTGTAAATCCCCGTCCGCAGCACCAGGGCGGTGTCCATATTGCCGGAAAAGCTGAAATAGCCCACGGCGCCGCCATAGGGGCCGCGCTTTTCCCCCTCAATTTCGGCGATGATTTCCATCGCCCGGATTTTGGGGGCGCCGGAGACGGTGCCGGCCGGGAAACAGGAACGCAAGGCATCATAGGGCGTCAATTCCGGCCGCAGCCGTCCCTCGACATGGGATACCAGATGCATCACATGGGAAAAGCGTTCCACATCCATCAGCTGGGTAACGGATACGCTGCCGGGAACGCTGACCCGCCCGATGTCGTTGCGGCCCAGATCCACCAGCATAATATGTTCGGCCCGCTGCTTTTCGCTGTTTTTCAGCTCCGATTCCAGGGCGGCGTCCTCCTCGGCGGTTTTGCCCCGGGGCCGGGTGCCGGCAATGGGATGGGTAGCGACGATGCCCTCCTCGACCTTGGCCACGGTTTCAATGGCCGCGCCGACGATATGAAAGTCGTCCAGGTTCAGGTAATACATATAGGGGGACGGGTTGACGCTGCGCAGGGCGCGATAGACCTGAAAGGGATGGGCGGCGGTGCGGCGGGAAAAGCGCTGGGAATTGACCACCTGAATGACATCCCCGGCGTAGATATATTCCACGCATTGGGCCACCGCCCGTTCGTACTGCGGCGGGGTAAAGTTGGATTCCACGGCCGGGGAGGGGTCGGACGATGCCGCGGCGGCGGCGTTGGCTATATCCCGGGGCAAATCCAGCGGGGCGGCCAGCCGCGCTACCAGCTGGTCAATTTTGGCCGTGGCGGCGGCGTAGGCGGCGGCCACATCCCCATCCAGGCGGATGTGGCTGACCACTTTGATGTCGTGGCGCAAGTGGTCAAAGACCAGCAGGGTGTCGGCGAACATAAAGACCGATTCCGGCAGGCCCTGGGGGTCGGCCGGCATCGGCGGCACCCGCGGCTCAAAATAGCGGATGGCGTCATAAGCCAGATAGCCCACTCCGCCGCCGTGAAAGCGCGGCAGGCCGTCGATGGGAATCAGCCGGTACTGGGCCATTTCCTCTTGTACCGGGATCAGGGGGTCGATTTCCCCCCGTTCCTGGCCGGGGCCGGTTTTGACCACCCGATAGGGTTCCGTGCCGATAAAGCTGTAGCGGCCCAACCGCTCGCCGCCGGCCACGCTTTCCAGCAGAAAGGAATAGGGCGGCCGGGCCACCTTGATATAGGCCGAAACCGGCGTTTCCAGGTCGGCGTTGATGGAGCGGTACACCGGGGCCAGATTGCCCCGCCCGCTCCGGGCCAGGGCCTGCATTTCCGCCAGGGAGGGTTGATACATAGTCGCTCGCTTTTTGGAATTACCCGGAATTGATGGTAAAGGTCTGGTTAGGCCCGTCCAGGGTGATGACATAGTGGTTAAGGATGTCCCGGCCGAGGATAGCGAAAGACCCGGCCCAACGCAGAACCTTGACCTTATGCGGCGGGTCTTGTTCCACGGATACGAAAGCGATGAACCGCGGCTCGGCCGACACCGGCCCGAGGACGCCCTGGGCCAATCCGGGCTCCGTAGCCGCCAAGCCCAGATCCCGCTCTACATACTCCGGGACTATGGTGGCATCGGAGCCGGTGTCCAGGAGGTCCGAAACAATCAGCGATGGCGCGTTGGCCGCCGCCGCAATCCGGATGTTCAGGAAAGGCCCCGGCGGCGTCACCCGCCCGCTGTAGTTATACTCCATCCGCTACGCCGCTCCCTTCCGGAGGCCGGGAATAAGTTTTCCCTTTCAGGAACACGCTAGGCACGTGGATTAGGCGGGGGAGAGGTTCTACCTCGGTCATTAAAATCGACCGGCGGCCGTATTTTTCCCTTACCCTTTCCTCCAGGGCGGCCCAGTCATCATCCACATCCACGATGGTGCGGTTGATGATTGCCACGCGCTTGCCCGCATACTCCGGCAGCAGTTCATCGATGTTGGCCCGATAGTAGGCGTAATCCTGCTGCCAATCCGAATCCTCGGGATTTTCCGGCTCCCCCACCCGAAACTTGGGGCGGGGGGGAGAGCCGGGTTTCAGGCAGTCCCGGGCCAGCAGTTCCTCGGCAATCTGGATCGAGTTCAGGGCGGCCCCTTTCCGCAGGTTGTCCGACACTACCCACAGGGAAAGCCATTTTTCCCGAATTCCGCCCTCATGATTGCCCTCGTCCCGGCGGATACGCCCCACGAACACATCATCCGCGCCGGTTACATCCCAGGGCATGGGGTATTCCCCCTGCTGGGGATTGTCCAGCACCCGGACGCCGGGCATATCGGCCAGCAGGGCGCGGGCAATGCCCGGCCGCATCCCCTCGGCAAACTCAATATGCACCGCCGCGCTGTGGGATACGAATACCGGCACCCGGACGCAGGTCGCCAATACCTTGATTTCCGGGGCGTGGAGGATTTTGCGGCTTTCATCCACCATTTTCTGCTCCTCCCGGGTGGCGCCGCCGGGCAGGAAGGAGTCAATCTGCGGGATAACATTAAAGCCGATTTGCCGGGGCTGGTGGCGCGGCGTTACCGGATGGCCTTGCAACAGGGCGTGGCTTTGTTCTTTCAGTTCTTGAACGGCGGCCCCGCCGGCCCCGGACACCGATTGATAGGTGTCGGCAATGATGCGGCGGATGGGATTGACCCGATGCAACGGGTGGGCCACCAGCGTCAGCGGCGTGGTGGAGCAGTTGGGAATGGCAATGATGCCCTGATGCCAAGTAACATCCCGGCCGTTGACTTCGGGAACGACCAGGGGGACATTATCCTGCATCCGAAAGGCGGAACTGTCGTCGATGACCACGGCCCCGGCGGCTACGGACCGCGGAGCCCAGTGGCGGCTGGCCTCCGTGCTGGCGGAGATAAAGACCAGATCCACGCCCTTAAAAGCATCCTCGGTGGTTTCGGCCACGGTGAACTCCCGCCCGTTGACCGTCAACTGTTGGCCGGCGGAACGGGCCGAGGCCAGCAGTTTCAGCCCATACAGCTGGGGATGGCGCTGTTCGATGATTTTCAGAAACTCGGCACCCACCGCGCCGGTAGCCCCCACGACGGCGATAACCAAGTCTTTCAGTTCTTGCATAACCTTGCGTCCCGACCTTGCTTTAAGGTTGACAAAGGGATTTGGCGACGCATTGATACCCGCCGTCTTTCCCGGGTTCTGTTAGGTTGGATTATATCCGCCCAAGCCGCCCTACCGTCATTCCCGCGTAAGCGGGAATCCGGGAATACCCGGCGGATAACCGGCTGGTCTTTTCAGTACCGTTCTGGATTCCCGCTTACGCGGGAAGGACGGTAGGGGGCCACTTCCCGGCTACAGCCCTAAAATGTTTTCCAAGCCTACCACCAATCCCGGCTTTTTTACAACTTCCCGGAGGCAGCGGATTACCCCCGGCATATAGCAGTCCCGGGTCAGGGTGTCGTGGCGCAGGGTTATGGTCTGGCCGGCCGCCCCCATAATCACCTCATGATGGGCGCTGCGCCCGGGCATTCGGATACTGTGGATCGATACGCCGTTGTATTCGCCGCCCCGAGTGCCGGGCAGATTTTCCCGCTCCGGATAGTTGCGGGTAAAGGCGCGCTGCTGGCCGATGCCCTGGGCCAAAGCCATAGCAAAGCCGGAAGGAGCGTCAATCTTGGCCTCGTGATGGGCTTCGACAATATCCACATAGTCGAAAAAGGGCGCGGCCTGCTCCACCAGTTTTTTCAGGATGACCGCGCCCAGGGCAAAGTTGGGGGCGACGATAATGCCAATGCCCCGTTCCTGAGCCAAGGTGTCCAGCTGCGCCAGGTCGGCGTCGGTCAGGCCGCTGACGCCCAAGACCAGGTTGATGGAACGGGCGGCGGCCACAGGCGCGGCGGCCATCGCCACGGCGGCGTTGGTAAAGTCCACCAGCGCCGCCGGGCCGGTCTGCGCCAGAATATCCGCCAGGTTAGTGGACAGGGGAACTTCACCCCCGCCGGGCAAGGGCAGGACAGGGCCGCGTTCCCGGCGGCAGATAGCGCCTACCAGAGACAAATCTGCCGCCCGGCCCAGGGCGGCCACCGTTTCCGTCCCCATTTTCCCGGTAGCCCCGTTGATTGCCACCCGAATCGGATTCATCGCCATTCCCCCCTGCTTGCCGGCCGGCCCGTCCATTGCCGGAATTGCCCTACATCTTACACCGGCCGGGGGTTGGGGACAAGGGGTGGGGATGGGGCAATCGCACATTTAACCGTCCTTCCCGCCCCCATCCGTTCATCCTGAACATCGTTGAAGGATGAACCGGCGGCTCCACCAACCTCCCTTGTTGCCTTGCTATTCTCTTTATCAACCGTGGGTTCATCCTTCAACGATGTTCAGGATGAACGGAAAGGGCGGCCAGTTCAGGATGACCCGGTGAATGGCCTTGACAACCGCCGCAAGCAAGGCTATATTGACGGCGCTACATCCCCAGCGGAAACGGGTTACTCAACCTCGCGTAAGCCCCTCTCCGGGTTTGGCTTTGCGCCCCCTTGTGAGGCTTACGCGGAGCTGGTGGATGTAGCAACTGCCAAATCCTACTTGCGAGGGGGTTTCTTTAGTGCTACATTCCCAGATCACCGCAATCCTCAGTATCCTGCTGGCCCTGACGCTGGCTCTGGCCCTGGCCTGCACCCAAGCGGCTCCGACGGCTGAGATCGTCCCCACGGCGACCCCGGACATCCCGGCTACGGTTACGGCCCGGGTGTCCGCCATTCCTACGACTACGCCCTACCCGACCCTGACGCCTTGGCCCACCGCCACGCCGCGGCCGACGGTTACCCCGTACCCCACGGCGACGCCGCGGCCGACGTATACGCCCTATCCCACGCCTACGGCTTTGCCCACCTACACCCCTTATCCTACGGCCACGACCTATCCGACTTACACGCCTTACCCCACGCCACGGCCTACCGCTACTCCGCGGCCCACCGCTACGCCGTGGCCGACGCCCACGCCCACACCGCGGCCTACCGCTACGCCGTGGCCGACGCCGACGCCAGCGCCGACGCCGACCCCAGTCTTGCAATATCCCGGCGGCTTGCCCTTGGACGCCGCTGAAATCGCGCATTGGATCTATATCTTTACCAACGAGGAACGGACGAAAGTCGGTCGGTATCCTCTGGTTAATTACCCGGCCATCACCGCCATTGCCCAGGCGCACAGCGCGAATATGGCACGGTACGGCACGGCCAAGAACCGATTGGACGGCAAAAACGCCTCGGCTAGAGCCCGCGCGGCCGGCTACAACTGTACGGCGAACATCGACGGGAAAATCGTCTCCGGCCTCGGCGAGAATGTCATCAAGCACTCGCGCACTGAGCATTACAAGAACTCGAAAGAGGCGGCGCGAGCGCTGGTTGACATCTGGATGAACCGGCAAACCCGCGCAAACATCTTGAGGGACCGGTATCGCCGGACTGGCATCGGCGTCACTATCGACGTCAGCGTGAAAGATGGCTGGTTTTTGGAGACGATTTACGCCGTGCAGGATTTCTCCTCGTGCCGGTAAGCGGGACGGCCCCGCCAGCATCCGAATTCCGGCGGCGGGGCTAACCCGCAAAAACCGGGGCGGGTATAGACCCGCCCCGCTGCCGCGAACCTTGATCGGCCGCCGCCGTCATTCCCGTTTTCAAGGGAATGACGGTAGTCCAGCAAGGTGGAATTACGATAATATACCGAGAAACAAGGAGCGCTATGCTTGCCAAATTCCTGAGCCTCGCCTTGTCCCTGGGAATCCTGCTCTTGCTCTTGGCCTGTTCCAGTCCGGCGCGGTTCGCCGGTTCCTCGTCGTTGCCGTCGAGCCAGTCCCCGGCGGCGGGGACGGCCGCGCCGGTTGCGGAAGGGCCGGCGGCGGCCGCCGCCGTTCAGTCCCGGCCATCAGCCGCGCCTGAGTCGTCCCTGAAATATCCCGGCGATGTACCCCTGGACGCTGCCGAAATTGAGCATTGGGTAGTTGTCTTTACCAACGCGGAACGGGAAAAGGCCGGTCGCCCCCCCTTGATTGATTACCCGGAAATCGCGGCCATCGCCCAGGAACACAGCGCGAATATGGCGCGACAGGGAACGGCCAAGACCCAATTGGATGGCAAAAACGCCGCGGCCAGAGCCAGCGCGGCGGGCTATGATTGCCAAGCGGATCTTGGCGGCGGCCGCAGCGCTTCCGGCCTCGGCGAGAATGTCATCAAGCATCCGCGCATTAAGCGGTGGGCCGAGAAAAAACAGGGCGGCATTGTCGTGTCCGGTCGCCCCACGGCCTATGACGCGGACTCGCAAGCGGCGGCGCAGACGCTGGTTAGCCACTGGATGAGCAGCCCGGCCGGCCGCGAGGAGATCCTGAAATCCAAGTATCGCCGGATTGGCGTCGGCGTCACTATCAACTTGGATGAGAAACTGGGTTGGGCGTGGGAAACGGTTTACGCCGCGCAGGACTTTTCATCCTGCGGGTAAGGGGGATTTATCCGCCCGCCGCCTGATACTGGCGGCGGTTGGAGCGGGCGGCCCAAGAACCATCCACAAAAACCGGGGCGGGTCTATGTACCCGCCCCGGTTCCGTTGCTCCCTGATTTGCCGCCGCCCGGATTCCCGTTGGCACGGGAAGGACGGTAGAGAGATGGCCGGGAAGGACGATGGGGGCGGCCGGGAAAGAGACGGTAAGGGGGCGGTTTATTTACGCCCCCATTTGCCCTGGCGGCCGCGGCTGCCTAATCCGCATCCTCGCCGGCCGCGGCGAGACTGGCCGTTTCCATCAAATGCACCGCCATTTCTGCCGCCTTGCGGCGCTGCGGCGGCGGAATGATGTAGCCTATGACCAGGGCCAAGGCCGAGACGCCACTGGCCGCCGCCAGGATGTCCGCCCGCTCCCGGGCCCGGTCCAAGTCCTCGTCATGCACCGTCCGGGATATTTCAATCGCCACATAAACCGGCTGCGCGTTGCCCTCCCGGGCCGCCAGGATGATGTCAGTCTGCATCAGGCGGTCGAACTGAGCCCGGCTAATGCGCCCATCGTCCAGGGCCGGGTCGAGGAGGTCGAACAACTCCGGCACGGTCGCCGCCAATATGCTTTTCAGCACCCGGGGCCGGCGGATGCCCAGGGGAGTGCAGACCATTCCGGCGATGTTGGCGTGGATCTTCCGCTCCAGCTCCGCGCCCTGCAACCGGCCTACCGTCCCCGCCAAGCTACCTACCGTGCCCTGCAAGCTGCCTACCGTGCCTTCCAAGCGGCGCAAGCCGACTTTCAGCTCGGCCGTGTCGGACTTCAGCTCGGCCGTGTCCGTTTCCAGCCGGGTCAGCCGTTCCGCAAAGACCCGGTTGATTTCCCTTTGCTCGGCGATGAACTCCTCCAGCCGGGCGGTCAGCTGGCCCAGCTGCTCGGCGAAGCGCCGGTTGATTTCCTTTTGCTCGGCGATGAACTCCTCGAGCCGGGCAGTCAGCTGAGCTACTTGTGCGGTCAGCTGGGCCAGCTTTTCCGGCAGTTCCAGCAGTTCCTTGCTCAAAAGCACCGAGCGCAGGGTTTCGGCCCATTCGGGCTGTTCCCGCAAAATCTTTACCAGGTCGGCAATGTCAGCGACGGCAGTAGTCATAGTTCGTGGCCCCTCCTACCCCCATTATAACCGCTACCGTCCTTCCCGCGCAAGCAGGAATCCAGAAATTGCTTACCGAGGCTGCGGCGTCATCAGGCCGCGCCGTTCTGGATTTCCTTTTGCGCGGGAAGGACGGTTGTTATGCCCGGATTCCCATTGGCGAGGGAAGGACGGTTACTTCGCCCCCCTCTACCGCGGGCGGCCGCCCCCGCCGCCGAGAAAGCGGCGGTCGGCGGGATTGCCGCCGGGCCGGCCGCCGCCGGGGCCGCCGCGGCGGTCGCCGCCGGGGCCACCCCTACGGTCGCCGCCGGGGCCGCCGCGCCGGTCGCCGCCCGGGCCGCCGCGCCGGTCGCGGTCGCCGCCGCCATAGCCGCCGCGGCCGCCACCCCCGCCATAGCCGCCACCCCCGGAACGGGGGCCGCGATCCCGATCTTGCATCGGCCGGGGCGGGCGCGGCGGAGCCGGGCTGTCATCCCCGAACAACGCCCGCCGGGAGGCATTCACCCGGCCCATCGCGTCAATCTCCCGCACCATCACCGTGACCTCCTGCCCCAGTTGCAGGTCGTCCGCCATGTCCCCCATATCCTCATTCCGCACCAGGCCGTCCTTGCCCGGCAGCAGTTCCACAAAGGCCCCGAAATTAGCCAGGCGGGTGACCTTGCCGGTCAGGATGTCGCCCACGACCAACTCCCGGGTCAAGCCGTCGATTTTGCTGCGGGCCAGGTCCAGCATGGCCTGTTCCGAGGAACTGATGGTAACGCCGCCATCATCAGCCACATCGATGGAGCAGCCGGTTTCCTCGATGATGCCGCGGATGACCCGGCCGCCGGGGCCGATGACCGCCCCGATTTTTTCCACCGGAATCTGGATGCGGACGGTCTTGGGGGCGTAAGGACTCATTTCGGAGCGGGCTTCCTGAATGGCCTGGGCCATTTTGTCCAGGATGTGCAGGCGGCCCTGGCGGGCCTGTTCCAAAGCCTGGCGCAGGATGTTTTCATCCAGCCCCTTGAGTTTGATGTCCATTTGCAGGGCGTTGATGCCGGCGGCGGTGCCGGCTACCTTGAAATCCATATCCCCCAGGAAATCCTCAATGCCCTGAATGTCGCTGAGCACGGCGTAGCGGCCATCGTTGTCCGTTACCAGGCCCATAGCGATGCCGGCCACCGGCGCTTTCAGCGGCACTCCGGCGTCCATCAAGGCCATGCTGGAGCCGCAGACGCTGCCCATGGAGGTGCTGCCGTTGGAGGCCAGCACTTCCGACACCACGCGGATGGTGTAGGGAAAGTCGTTTTCCGCCGGCAAAGCGGAAAGAATAGCCCTTTCCGCCAGAGCGCCATGCCCGATTTCCCGCCGGCCGGGGGAGCCGACGCGCCGGGCCTCGCCCACGGAGTAGGGGGGAAAGTTGTAATGGTGCATAAACTGCTTGGTGCCGTCCGGGGACAGGGTGTCCAGGGTCTGTTTCATACTCAGCGGCCCCAGGGTAGCCGCGGACAGCACCTGGGTTTGCCCCCGGGTAAAGAGGCCGGAGCCGTGAGTGCGCGGCAATACCCCCACTTCGCAGCTGATGGGGCGGATTTCCGCGGGGCCGCGCCCATCGGGACGGACGCCCAAATCCAGAATCCGCCGCCGCACTTCCCCCTTGACCACATTCTTGAAACCCTCGGCGATGCGATTGCGGGAAAACTCCTCGCCCAACTGCGCCGCCACTTCCTCCTCAATGCGATCCAGGCCCTCGTCCCGTTCCGCCTTAAAGGAGTTCTGTTCCAGAATTTCCGTTACCCGCCCGTTGGCGATGGCCTTGATTTGGGAATCCAGCCGTTCCGCTTCCGCGGCGTCGTCCGCGACCTCGTACTTGGGCTTCCCGACCTGGCCGACCAGTTCGTCAATCAGGTCAATGGTCAGGCGGTTGGCTTCGAAGGCTTTGCTGATGCCCTCGAGGATGACTTCCTCGGAAACTTCGTAGGAGCCGGCTTCCACCATCATAATGGCGTCCCGGGTGCTGGCGACGACCATATTCAGGCGGCCGGCGGCGATTTCGTCATAGGTGGGATTGACGATAAACCCGCCGTCATTGTAGGAAACCCGGCAGGCTCCAATCGGCCCGGCAAAGGGCAGGTGGGACAGGGACAGGGCCGCCGAGGCCCCAATCATCCCCAGGATTTCCGGCGGATTTTGCTGGTCGGTGGAGAGGACGGTCAGGATAACCTGGATTTCGTTGTGCAGGCCCTTGGGAAAGAGGGGGCGGATGGAGCGGTCGGTGAGCCGGGCGGAGAGGATGGCTTCCTGGCCGGGACGGCCTTCCCTGCGGAAAAAGCTGCCCGGAATTTTGCCGGCGGAATAAAGGCGCTCCTCGTATTCCACCGTCAAGGGCAGAAAGTCGATGTCGGCCCGGGGCTTTTCGGCCATTACCGCCGTCGCCAGCAGGACGGTCTCGCCATAGGTCAAAACCACGGAGCCATGGGCTTGGAACGCCAGTTTGCCGGTCTCCATAACCAGCGTTTCCTGCCCGATAACCCGTTGAACAACAGTAGCGTCAGGCATAATAAGGTTGCGTAACCTCACTTCTCAAAGATGGACGTGAGAAAAGATAAAGCGGCAAAGACGCCGGCCGGCGCCCCGGATTTGGGCCGGTTTTTTCCGGGCCGGGCCGCCATAGGCCGCGGCGCAACAGCCGGGGCCGGCGGCGCCGGGGAAAATCAGCGGCGCAGACCCAGCCGGCGGATGAGGCTCTGGTAGCGGTTCACATCCTCGTTGCTGAGGTAGTTGAGCAGCCGGCGGCGCTTGGACACCATGCTGACCAAGCCGCGACGGGAGTGAAAGTCCTTGCGGTGGCTGCGGAGGTGGTCCGTAACCTGCCGAATCCGCTCGGTCAGGATGGCAACCTGAACTTCGGTGGAACCGGTGTCCTGGGGGTGGACTTGGTACTCCCTGGTGATTTTGGCCCGGGTGTCAGCATCCAGCATTGGTCAGCGAAACCTTCTATCTTGGTATCTTCCCTTACATCGGCAACCATTATATCACAGCCGTCAAGGGCTTGGCAATGCCTTTTAGGAAATTGATTCAAAATTGGATTTTTTGAGGTTTTTAACGGGCAAATGTCCTTCCCGCCGCCATCTCTACCGTCCTTCCCGGCCGCCGGTCACCCCCTACCGTCATTCCCGCGTAAGCGGGAATCCCGAACGGTACTGCCTTAGGATGGCATTGTCGGCAGGCAACCGTTGGATTCCCGCTTACGCGGGAATGACGGTTGAAAGCCGCCAGTGCCGTTCTAATCCGATACAAAAATCCTGTCTATCCTGTCTATCCATGTTTGAATCCGTCTCCCCGCTTGCCGGCCTAGCCGCTGGCGTAGCGGAAAGCCAGCAGGGTCAGGTAATAGACCAATGGAATGGTCAGCAGCAGGCTGTCCAGGCGATCCAGCATACCGCCGTGGCCGGGAAAGAGGGCGCCGGCATCTTTAACCCCGGCAAAGCGTTTCAAGGCGGATTCCAGCAGGTCGCCGCCTTGGGCCGCAATGCCTACCGCCATTCCGATTAAGGCCGGTTGCCACCAAGCCAAGTCCAGGTTCAGGTATTGCGGCGGCAGCAGGGATAACAGCAGGGCGGCAATCAGGGCGGCGGCTAATCCCCCGGCCGCGCCCTCCCAAGTTTTGCCGGGACTGAGGGTAGGGGCCATTTTATGGCGGCCAGTCAATCGCCCGACAAAATAGGCGCCGCTGTCGGTGGCAAAGGTGGTCAGCAGGGCAAAAAGCAGCCAACTGCGCCCCAATTCGTAGCCATAGCCATAGCCGGCCAAATCCCCGGTATCGCCTATTTGCGCCAGCAGCGGGATATGGGCCAGCAGGAAACCGACATAAACCGGCCCGCCGAGGAGCCAGGCCGCCGTTGCCGCTACCCGGCGGCCGCGATAGCAAGCCAGCAGCCACAGCAGGGCCAGGAAAGCGCCGCCGGCCAGAATAATTAGCGATAGAATCCAGAACTGCCGCGTACCATCGGCGACCCACCCGCCTAAAACCAGGGCGGCGACCCAGAGCATACCCAGGGCCAAGGGCAGGGGTTGCCCCTTCAACAAGTTCCGGGTGAGCGGATTCTGATCCGTTGCGGATTGCGCCGCCGCATCCGGTTGCGGTTGTCCCTGCAACGGGTTCGAGGTAAGCGGATTCTGTTCTGCCGCAGCGGATTCCGCCGCCGGTTCCGGGCCGCCCGGCAACGGGTTGGCTTGCCCCTGCAACAAGTTCCGGGTGAGCGGATTCTGATCCACCGAGGATTCCGCCGCCGGTTGCGGGCTTTCCCGGGGGAACATCCGGTAGAACTCCCGCAAGCCGAGCAGGGCGGCCAGCAGGGTCAGCAGGACAATTCCCAGGATGCCGCCCCACCAGAGGGCGGCGAACAGGATTGGCAGGCCAACAGCGGCGGTGAGGATGCGCCGGAGCAAGGTTTTCAGCCCTCGGGCCGGATGTTGCCGAAACGCCGTTGCCGCCGGCTATAGGAATCCAAAGCCCGCTCCAGTTCGGCGGCGTCCAAATCCGGCCACAGGGTGGGGGTGTGGTAGTATTCGCTGTAAGCCGACTGCCAGAGTAGAAAGTTGCTGATGCGGAGTTCGCCGCCGGTGCGGATTATCAAATCCGGGTCGGGGCAGTGGGCGGTGAACAAGGCGCGGCTGAACCGGCTTTCATCCACCTCCTCCGGGGCCACGCCCTCCCGCAGCAGCCGTTTGACCGCCGTCAGAATTTCCTGGCGGCCGCCGTAGTCAAAGGCCAGGTTCAGGATGATGCCGGTGTTGTTTTTGGTCTGTTCCTGCACCAGGGCAATGGCCTGGCGCAGGGCCGGGGCCAGGCGGTCGGCATAGCCAATGTGGTGGACGCGGATGTTCTTTTCCATCAGCAGGTGGGTTTCCTGCCGCAAGGCTTCCTGAAAAAGTTGCAGGATGCCCTCTACTTCCGCCGAGGGCCGCGTCCAGTTTTCGGTGGAAAAGGCGTAGAGGGTCAGATATTCCACGCCGCGGGCGGCCAATAAATCCAGCACCCGGGGGATGGTATCAATGCCCTCCCGGTGGCCGTCCAGCCGGGGCAAACCGCGCTGCCGAGCCCAGCGGCCGTTGCCGTCCATAATGATGGCGACATGGCGGGGGAGGGCGGCCGGCCCGGCGGCCGCGACGGCGGTGTCCTCCGGGGGCGGCTCCGGGCCGGCGGCGCGGGCGGGCATTGCGGACTCCACCACGCTAGACCTGCATAATCTCCGCTTCTTTAGCGGCGGCGACCTGGTCGATGTCCTTGATATGGGCATCGGTGGTTTTTTGCAGCTGTTCCTGGCTGCGGCGGTTCTGATCCTGGGAAATGGCCTTGTCCCGTTCCAGTTTCCGCAGGCTTTCCAGCCCGTCCCGGCGCACATTGCGGACGGACACTTTGCCCTCCTCGATTTTGCGTTTGAGCAGGCGCACCAGTTCCTGCCGCCGTTCCTGATTCAGCGGCGGAATGGGGACGGTGATGATGTTGCCGTCGTTGGAAGGATTAAAGCCCAGTTCGGAGCGCATCAGGCTTTTTTCGATTTCGCGCAGGGCCTGCCGATCCCAGGGCTGCACCAGGATGGCCCGGGCGTCCGGGGCGGATATAGAGGCCAGCTGCTTGAGGGGGGTGGGCGCGCCGTAGTAATCCACGGCGACATTTTCGATGAGGGCGGGGGTAGCCCGGCCGGTACGCAGGGCGGCCAGTTCCCGCTGCAAAGCCTCGATGGAGCGGCCCATCTTGCGCTCCACTTCGCGGAGGACGGCTTCCGGGGTTAAGGGGGTGTCGGCGTAATCCGTTTCCGGCATAATAAGCGCCTCCTGAATCTGGATAAAAAGTTCGGTTTTGGCGGCGGGCCGCGCCGGGTCAGGGATTTGGTTAGGCAATAGTATAGCATATTTTTTGGGCGTAGTGCGGAGTTGCAAATCGCCAGCGCAACCCAATTATAAAAATGCCGGCCGAGGCCCTTGACATTTGCCTTGGCAACGGCTAAACTGACAGTAGAGCCGGGCGGGACTCCCTGCGGGAGTCACATCTGGCTCTCTGGCTTTATCGATCCACGACCGCCAGCCCAGGGTTGCTTGGTATTGCCTATTCCTCAGGCTCCCCCGATGAACATCCGAAAGAATCCGGGCCGGTCAAAACCGTCGTGGCTTACCAAGTCATTCCGCGTCTTCTGCTCGATGATACGATACCAACGCCGAATGGCGAACAGGTACAGGTCGTTGGGCAAGGGCGCATTGCGGAAAAGTTCCGCTTCTTCGTACTGGCGTATCACCGATGCTACCATATCGGCAATCTGGATTCCCGCCGAGGTTTTGGAATCCACGAAAGACGGAGCGTCAGTAATATGACTGCACGACCGGCCTTCCTCCGAGCGGTACAGGAAACCGTTGAATTTCCAGCCCAATCCTCCGTACAGGTTAGGAGGACCATCGAACATTATGGTCGCCATTTCCCCCGCTTCTTCCGCCAGGAGTTCAATCCGCTGTACCAGGTAACGGAAACGGTTGGGGAGAAAATCCCCCGCATCGCCGGAATCTTGGAAGGGATTTTCCATAATCACCGCGAACAGCGTGATGGGCAAGTTCAGCAAAGAACTGAAAAACTCTTCCAGAAACCCGGCATAATCGGGTTTCCGGCGGTAGCTGCGCCGGTTCAGCAGATTTACCCCCTTCAGTTCCATCCGCTCCCGGTTCAGGAGATCGCGTTTGACCGCGTGGATCCGGCCGCTGATGCGGCGCGAGTCCCTTTCGGAAAAGCAGGCCGCTACCACTACCGGACGCGTTGCCGCGTCATTAGGGTGCGGGTGCCCGCTTTCGTCAATAAATACAAGCATACGCTTTCTACCTTTCCCCCTTGGCGGTCAATCGTAATCCTGCCCCGGGCGGAAATCGGCGACAGCGTTGCCGTGCAACGCCGCCAGTTGACGGCGCACCGCCCGAACCAAGTCAAACTCGCGGCCGGCCAGCAAGTTTCCCCGGGATTCCGGTTCAACCAAGGTCCTGCCCTCCCTGGTCAAGGGTGGACAAAACATTGAACAGGCAGTGATAGACCCGCTCGGCGTGCCACCATTGCCGAAACTCGGCCAGCCGCGCCCGGGATTTGTAAAGGCTGATTTTTTCGGCGCTGTTGTACGGAACGCTGGGGAGGACGCCGTGGAACATAAAAGCCGCGCCGACCTCTTTGGCCTGAACTACCGCCGCCGGCAACCTTGCCCAAGGGCCGGCTTCCGGCATAACCGAGGGTTCCTCCCGGCTGGCCAGCAGTTGGGCGATAAGGGTTTCCGTATGGCGCGCAAAGGCGCTGATTTCCTCCCGAAAAGCGCCCGCCGCGGCGGCGTTGGTCGTCGGGTTGTCCCGAGCATCGGCCAGGGCGCGGGCCGACTCCCCGGCCAAAGCCAGCCACTGCCCGATTTCCCGGCAGCCGCGCCAATCCTCCGGCCGTTGCCCCGGAACTGCCGGGACAGCGGCAATGCCGGGGATTTCCCGCAGACTATACCGCAAATCCAGCAAAGCGCAACCTCCGGGGCTCAGTCGACGCCCTTGACACCCGCATTTGTAGCGGCTAGAATAGTAACAGAGCCGGGCGGGATTCCTTGCAGGAATCACATCTGGCTCTCTGGTTTTTCCGCTGCCCCCTTACCCGCTGCCGCTATCCCCCTACCCACCGCCGTTGGCTATGGTGGTGCCTACGGTGTCCCCGCGCAGCAGGCGGCCGAGGTTGCCCGCCTCAAAAATGTTGAACACCGTTATGGGCAGGCTGTTTTCCATACACAGGGATACGGCGGTGGAATCCATTACCCCCAAGCGGCGATTCAGGGCCTCCAGATAGTCCAGGCGGGCAAAGCGTTTGGCATCCGGATTTTGATGAGGGTCGGAATCATAGACGCCGTCCACATTGTTTTTCGCCATCAGCAGGGCTTCGGCGCCGATTTCCAAAGCGCGCAAGGCGGCGGCGGTGTCGGTGGTCATAAAAGGATTGCCGGTGCCGGCGGAAAAGATGACCACCCGCCCCTTTTCCAGATGCCGGATGGCCCGGCGGCGGATGTAGGGTTCGGCGACGGCCTGGATTTGCAGGGCGCTTTGAGTGCGGGTGATGATGCCGCGCTTTTCCAGAGCGTCCTGCAAAGCCAGGCCGTTGATGATGGTCGCCAGCATTCCGGAATAGTCGGCGGTGGCCCGATCCATCCCCCGCAGCTCGGCCTGCTCGCCGCGCCAGAGGTTGCCGCCGCCGATAACCACCGCCAGTTGCAATCCCATCTGGCCGGCCGCGCCAATCTGCTGGGCCAGATAGTTGACCGCATCCGGATCGATGCCGGCCGGCGTGGATCCTTTCAGGGACTCGCCGCTGAGTTTCAGCAGTACCCGTTGATATTGGGAATCAGGCATAACTGCCGGCGCGGCCGGCTACTCCTCCAGGGCCAGGCGGCTGAAACGGACGACCCGCACATTTTCGCCGACTTTGGCCGCCAGTTCCTGGACAATATCGGCTACCACCCGGGAACTGTCCTTGATAAAGGTCTGCTGCAACAGGCAAACCTGGCTGGCCGGGCGGTCATCCGCGGCGGCGATGTCGCTGTCGGACAGATAGACCGGCCCCATCGCCGCAATCTGCATAGCGATGTCGTGGGCCAGCTGCTTGAACTCCGGGGTGCGGGCGACGAAGTCGGTTTCGCAGCCCAGTTCCACCAGGGCGCCCACCCGGCCGCCGGTGTGGATGTAGGCTTCGATGACTCCCTCGGTCGTTTCCCGGTCGGCGCGGCGGGCGGCTTGGGCGAACCCTTTCTGCCGCAGGGCGGCGATGGCTTTGTCCAGGTCCGCGCCGTTTTCCTCCAGGGCTTTTTTGCAATCCATAATTCCGGCCCCGGTCTGTTCCCGCAGGGCGCGGATTTGTTCCACCGTAGCTGCCAAAAGATGCCTCCAAGTTTGGGATAGGTTTCCCCGGAGTACCCGGGGGATTTTAGGTCTGTTCCGGATCCTTGCCGTCCAGGAAATCCCGGACTTCTTGAGTGTCGGGCAAGCCGCGCACCCCGTCCACGTCGATACCGAACCGGCGAAAGGCTTCGTCAAAGCGGGCGCGCCACGCTGCTTGGCGCGTGGCGCGGGCTTCCGCCAAACCCTCAGCGTAGCCCTCAGCCAAACCCTCAGCGTAGCCCGCGGCCTTGATTCTCTGTACCGCTTTCGGTATCAGCAGGATAATAGCGCCGTCCCTCCTGGGTTGTCATTTGCCGTCCCCGGAAACGGCGGCTACCCTGCGGACTGGCCGCCGAGCATTTCCGCCATTTCCGGGGCAAATTCCAAGATGCGCTTGCCGTCAGCGCCGACGACAATGCGCTTGCCGGAATCTGAACTCCGGCCGGGGCTCAGGATTGGCTGTCGTGCTTGCCGTCCAGGAAGTCCTCGATTTCCGGGGTGTTGGGCAAAACCCGCACCCCATCCACTTCGATTCCGAAGCGGCGGTAGGCTTCCTCCCGGCGGCGGCTTTGCGCCTGCCGCTCCTTGGCTTGGCCTTCGACCAAGCCTTCCTCCCGGCCGAGGGCTTGGCCTTCGACCAAGCCTTCGTTCTTGATCCTCCGGAACGCCTTGGGGATCAAAAGTACCACGTGACCCAGCACCTCCGAAAAGATGGTGAAAGCGACGGCCCCGGCCAGGGCCACGCCCAGAATGTCGGCCAGGATGCCAATCCAGTCCTCCTGCCAACGGGGCGAATGCCGGTGCAGCCACAGCAGAATAGCCGCAAACAGCGGATAGGACAGGTAGTAGATTACCCAGTATTCTCCGATGAACTTTCGGATGTCGTTACCCTCCTTTTTATGGTCTGCGCCTTGCCGGCCCGGCCGCCCTTATCCGGCCCGGCCGCCCTCCGGATAGGGCGGCCGGCCGGCCCGGTTAAGTTCAGCGGTCGGCTATTTCCCGGGGCTGGGACATCATCTCGGCCAGGTCGTCCAGGGGCATGGACTGGATGGCCCGGCGTTCCGCTTCCTCGGCGGTCAGGCCCTCCTCGGCCGCTTCCCGCAGGTCGGCGGCGGCCGCGGCCTGGGCTTCCTGTTCCCGCTGCATAGCTTCCCGCTCGGCCTGCCCCTCCAGAATGGCGCTGGCCAGCCGGCCGGTGACCAGGCGGATGGAGCGCACCGCGTCATCGTTGCCCGGAATGGGATGGGACACCAGGTCGGGATTGGTGTCGGTGTCCACTATGGCAAAGATGGGAATGTTCATCCGCCGGGCTTCGGCCACGCAGATGTCCTCTTTGCAGATGTCGATGATGAACATCGCTTGCGGCAGGGTGGTCATCTCGCGGATGCCCAGGAAATACTTTTCCAGCTTGGCCAGGGTCTCCCCCAGCTTCAAGCCCTCTTTCTTGGGCAAGCGGCGGAAATAGCCGGAATCCCGCTGCTGCTGCAACTCCAGCATATAGTTGATGCGGGTGCGGATGGTCTGGAAATTGGTCAGGGTGCCGCCCAGCCAGCGCTGATTGATATACCACATCCCGCAGCGTTCCGCCTCGCTCTGCATCACATCCTGGGCCTGCTTCTTGGTGCCGACGAACAGCACCTTGCCGCCCTGAGCCGCCACCTGCACCATCTGGCGGTAGGCTTCGTTCATCAGCCCCAGGGTCTGCTGCAGGTCGATGATGTGGATGCCGTTGCGCTGGGTAAAGATGTAGCGCTTCATCCGGGGATTCCAGCGGCGGGTCTGGTGGCCGAAGTGGACGCCGGCCTCCAGCAGGGATTTCATAGTCAGGGGGCCGCCCATCGCGGGAGCCCCGGGCATCATCCGCGGGGCCGGCCCGGGGCCGCCCATCCCGGGGCCAGTCCCGGGATAGCCGGGATTCATCCCGGGATTCATCCGCGGCCCCGGCCCGGGGCCGCCGCCCGGGCCGCCCATGGGCGGCCGTTCCGGCCGCATAACCGGCTCCGGCCGCGGCGGCCGCGCCGGATTTTCTACCGACTGAACCATAAGAAACACCATCCTTAAAACTGCTGACGCAGGATTTGCGGCAAAGCATACCACACCCCGGCCAGCAAGGCAAGGGGGGGATTTGGGGGCATTCTCAAAGCGTGTCGAGAATATCCTTGCCGCCCCCTCCTTGACATCCGCCGCCTATCCGCCCATAATCAACTATCTTTAACCGTCCGTCCCCCACCGGCCGGGCGGGACGAAAGGAGGCGCAGCTATGACCACCGCCGTCAAGTATTCCCTGGACGAGTTCGTTGCCGATCTGGAATCCCTGCTCCGGACGCAGCCGGAACAGGAAAAACTCTTTGACCGGGGTTCCGTCCTGCTGGAACGGCTGATTGCCAATCCGGCGGCCATTCCCGCCGAATATCGCGTGCCGGTGGGCCGGGGCGCCCGCGCCAATCACGGCTCTTATGCCCTCTATCAGGGGGAAAGCGGCTTGCTGGTAACGGCGGTCGTCTGGGGGCCGGGCGACCACGCTTCCCCCCACGATCACGGCACCTGGGGGATGATTGGCGTGATGGACAACGCCCTGACCGAAACCCGCTACCGCCGGGTGGATGACCGCGCTACCGAGGGCTATGCCCAACTGGAAAAAGACCGGGTAGGCCAGTTCAAGGCCGGGGAAATTACCCTGCTCATCCCGGAAGTGGATGAAATCCACCAGATGGACAACTTTACCGACCGGCCCACCGTGGAAATCCATGTGTACGGCGACGACCTGCGCGGCCTGAACCGCTGCCGCTACAACCTGGAAACCGGCAAAATCATCCCCTTTGCCACCGAGAAGTACGATAACTGCTAACGGGACAAGGGGGCGGGTTTGGCCCGGCGGCCGTAGTTTCCCCTCACCCGGAACTGGTTGAAGGGTCAACAAAAATCCGTTCATCCTGAACTCCGTTGAAGGATGGGCGGATTTTTGCTGCCCCGGCAATGCTCTTTGTCGGGCGTGGGTTCATCCTTCAACGAAGTTCAGGATGAACGGAATGGGATTGCCGCCGCCATCAACATTTGACAAGCCACCATCCCCCGGGTTAATATCGCCGGGCCGTTGCGATATTTATTGACCGGAGTTTTACTGGTGAAAGGATTAGTGGGCCGCATCCTCCTGTTGCCGTCTTTGGCCCTGGCGGCGCTGCTGCTGGCTTGCCAAGCCGCGCCGACGCCGACCATTGTTCCGGTTATGGCGCCGCCCCCGGCCGCCATCCCCACGGTTATTCCCGTTGCCACGCCGGCGCCGACGGCCACGCTTACCCCGACGCCCAGGCCCACGGCGACGTCAATCCCGACCCGGACTCCGACGCCGGAGCCTACCCCGACGCCGACCTTGGAACCGACGCCGACTCCTACCCCCACGCCCACGCCGACTCCAACCCCGACCCCGACGCCTACCCCGACGCCTACGCCTACGCCAACTCCGACTCCCACGCCGGCTCCTACCCCCACGCCCACCTTAATACCTACGCCCACGCCTACGCCGACTGCCACGCCGGCCCCGGCCCCTATTCCCACGCCGCGCCCCATCCCTACGGCTACCCCCATCCCCTTGGTGGCGGAATGGACTACCTACCGCGATCGCGGCGGTTACAGCATTGAGGTGCCGGCCGATTGGGAAATGGATCGCTATGTAGCCCCCGCGGATCCGCGCTATCCGGGAGCCGCTACGGTCGCCAGTTTTGATACCCGTTGGGGTGGAGTGTATATCCGGCACATCCGGGCCGGAACCGGTTATTTCGGTTGGGATTCTTTCGGCAGCTATGTCGCTGAACGCGTGGCTACCTTGGAATCCGATCCCGAAGTGGAGGGGGTTACGATGCTCGAGATCGACGATTCCCATTATCGGGTAGAATACCTGCGGAAACCGCCCGGTTATTGCGACACGCGCACATTCCGCCGGTACCTTTACCAAGGGCCGTACTACGGCGGCGAGTATGCGGTTGTAACCGTAGAAGTATGCGCCGCGTGGTACGAACCGGCCTTTGTGGAACGGATTCTCAGCAGCTTTACTTTCTAAAATCGCAGGGAGGTTTTTGCTATGCCGCGGGAAGTTTCCGCCGCCCAACTGCAAGCCCGGCTGGAGGGCCGCGCCCCCTTTGCCCTGATTGATGTGCGCGAAGCCGGGGAATATAACAGTTCCCACATTCCCGGGGCCAGCTTGATTCCCCGCCGGGAACTGGAGTTCCGCTTGGCCGCCGCCCTGCCCTATCCCGCCGTCCCGGTAATCCTGTGCGATGATGACGGCCGCCGGGCCGCCCTGGCCGCCGCTACCCTGGAACGGCAGGGCTATAGCGATGTGTCGGTGCTGGCTTGGGGGATTAACGGCTGGGCCAGCGCCGATTACCCGACCGAGTGGGGCGTCAATGTTCCCAGCAAGGATTTCGGGGAAAAGGTGGAAGTGCAGCATCAAGTCCCGGAAATCGATGCCGCCGAACTGCATCGCCGAATGGAACGCGGCGATAAGCTGGTCATCCTGGACACCCGCACTCCCGAGGAATATCGGCGGTTCTGCATTCCCGGCGGCCGCAGCGTCCCCGGCGGCGAACTGGCCCTGCGGATTACCGACCTCACCGCCGACCTGGATCCGGATACCACCGTCGTGGTCAACTGCGCCGGCCGCACCCGCAGCATTATCGGGACGCGGGTTTTGCAGCGGATGGGGCGGGATAAGGTTTTCGGCTTGAAAAATGGCACCGCCGGTTGGACTTTGGCCGGCTATCAACTGGAATCCGGGGCCGACCGGGTAGATTTGCCGGAACCTACGCCGGCGGGACGGGCCGCCGCGGAAGCCTACGCCGACCGCCTGGCCGCCGAGGATGGCGTCCACTGGCTGGATTTGCCCGGCCTGCAGGAAATGCTGGCCCGCCGTCAAGGGGAAACGATTTACTTGGTGGATGTCCGTACCGCCGCCGAATATGCCGCCGGCCATATTCCCGGCTTTCGCTGGTTTCCCGGCGGGCAGGCGGTGCAGCGTTCCGACGAGGTGGCGGTGGTCAAAAACTGCCCCATCGTCTTTGCCTGCGACGGCCGGGCTCGGGCTGGCATCACCGCCTCCTGGTATCGGCAGCTGGGCCATACGGAAGTCTATGCCCTGGCCGGCGGCGTAGCGGCTTGGGCCGAAAGCGGCCAAGATTTGGCCTATGGCCCCGATAGCGATCCGCCCTTGGGGTTGGCCCAAGCCCGGGAACAGGTGCAACCGATAGATGCCGCCGCCGTGCAAGCGGCGATCCAATCCCATCCGGATGCCGCCATAATTTTCGTGGATACCAGCGCCGACTTTGCCCGCAGTCACATTCCCGGCGGCCACTGGCAGCCCCGGGGCTGGCTGGAACTGCACATCGCCGCCCTGATTCCCGATAAGAATACGCCGGTCATCGTTACCGACACCGACGGGACGAATGCGATTCTGGCCGGGGCCACTTTGCGGGAATTGGGCTATTCCCGGATAACGGTTCTGGACGGGGGGATGGCCGCTTGGCGCGCCGCCGCCTTGCCGGAGGAGACCGGCCTGGCCGGCGTAATGCACCCGCCTCAAGACCTGGTGCCGGCCGGCCCTGACCGCAGCTATGCCGATGCCATCAACTACCTGCGCTGGGAAACGGCGTTAGGGGAAAAGTACGCCGCCGGCTAGACCGGTACTGTTCGGTTGACCAAACCGCTCATCCTGAACTTGTTGAAGGATGGGTAAGCCGCAACCGTCCTTCCCGCGTAAGCGGGAATCCCGAAATGCCCGATTGGTATCAGGCTGGTCTTTGGCAATACCGTTCTGGATTCCCGCGTAAGCGGGAATGACGGTAGGCGGGCGGGAATGGCGGCGGATGGGCAACTACTACTGCGGGAAGGACGGTAGCGGATCCACTGCCACTCTACTATGTCATTCCGAGCGTAGCCGAGGAATCTACAATGCCCGGCCTTGAATCCATTTCAGGATTTTTAGATTCCTCGGCTACGCTCGGAATGACATAGGGGCGGGGGCGGGATGACATGATAAAGGGGGCGGAATGCCAGGAATGACATAGGTTGCTCGGAAGGTGTATAATCCCGGAAACCGCCGCCAATGCCGCCTTTAACCCGGACGAGGATTAACGGCTATGCCCATCATTGAACACAGCAGCATCCCGATGCCGGCCGCCATTGACGGCCGGGCGGAACGGCTTTTCGTTTCTCCGGAGCAGGGCGCCCAGTCCCTGATCGTCAAGGAAGTGGACTTGCATCCCGGCTGGGTGGGCCGGCTGCATACCCATTCCACCGACCAGGCGATTATGGTGCTGGCCGGGGCGGTGCAGCTAATCCTGGGCGATGAACTGCGGACGGTGCGGGCCGGCTGCACCCTGTTCGCCCCGCCGGGCATCCCCCACAAACTGGTCAACAAGCTGTGGATTCCGGTGAAACTGCTGGTCATCTCCCCGTCCGTTGATTTGGAAACGGACTATTTGGAGTAATGGGCGGCCGTTTTGCCCCCGCCATTCCCGCGCCCCCTGCTGTCATTCCTAGGATCCCCCTACCGTCATTCCCGCGTAAGCGGGAATCCGGCGGTGGTTGGACAGCAACGGACTGGTCTTTTCAGTACCGTTCGGGATTCCCGCTTACGCGGGAATGATGGTAGGGGGCCGCCGCCGGCCCCATCCGCTCATCCTGAACTTGTTGAAGGATGGCAATGGCGGCGGAAAGACGGAAAAATTGATTTGGAAAATTGCCCGCAAAAGCATTGACCTACCCCGCAACCCGGTTTATACTGGTTAGCAATCAAAGTCCCTAACCCCATCCGCGAGGGAATTGCCATGTCCCTACGAAATGCAATGGTCGCCCTTGCCTTTCTAATGGCATTTTTCGCATGGGGGGGGGTATCCATCGGCTCAAGCCCGTTCCATCCCCTGGGACTGTTCCGACTGGCAAGCCTTTGCCCACGCCGACCGGACTACCGCCATCCTGGAATCCCTGGCCGAAAACCGGGGCAAGACCCTCTACTGCGGCATCGACCAGTCCGACACCTTTGGCAAAGCCGAAACCTGGCAGGCCGGCAAAGACCGCAACGAGCGGGACGATACCATCTATTCCGGGGAACGCGGCATTTTCCGCGGTTTCATCGCTGCCCAAGAGGGTTGGCTGACCGAGGGAGAATCCGGCGTTACCGGAGTCAGCATTGACCGCATCTTTGAGTTTCCCCGGGAAAAGCGGCGGGGGCGGCGGGTCAAGTATAAGAAGTTTGCCATCGCCGGCTTTGCCAGCTCTTGCGGACCTAATTCCGGCGGCGAGAATGTCGCGCCGTCGGGGGATCGCAGCAACTGCGCCGGCGGCCACGCCACGCACGCGAATAGCGTTGGCCAGGCGCGCCGGAATTACAATAACGACATCCATCCCAACCTCTCCTGGCTGGCCTTGGCGACGCGCCAAGCCAGGATTTTGTGCCGCAATCGGCACGCCGCCCCTTCCGTCCGCAACTTGCAAATCAAAACGCAGCTCCTATCCGACGGTTACGCCAACTCCGACATCGACCTGCAGTGGGTTGATCAGGCCAGTGGTGTCCGCATTGCCTATCAACTCCGCCGCTGGACGGCTACCTGTGTCAAAAAAGTAAAGGGCCCCCGCCGTTAAATCCGGGCCCTTGCCTATTCCTGACCGCCGGCAATGCCGGCCGGCCTATACCAGACAACCGCATTGCCGGCCCCCCCATCCCGGCCGGCCCGCCCCCCTACCGTCATTCCCGCGTAAGCGGGAATCCCGCGGTGGCTTGCCAAGACTGCGGTATTATAAGGCAGTACCGTTCTGGATTCCCGCCTGCGCGGGAAGGACGGTAGAGATTCCTATTCCGCTCATCCTGAACTTGTTGAAGGATGGCCCGCCGCCGTTCCGGCCCATCCTGCCTTTCCCGCCGCCTTTTCCATCCTTCAACAAGTTCAGGATGAGCGGAAAGGGTTTGCTGGCGGAAATGTAGGAGAATATAAGGCGTACCGTTTTCTGGATTCCCGCTTACGCGGGAATGACGGCAGTAAAGGGCCGGGGGGCGGCCTTGACCGGGTGTGTTATATTAAAAGCCGGGGCGCGCCGGATTGCCGCCCCCGCCGCGTTACTTTACATCCCCGGAGGTGGTCATGGTTATCCAGGATATTCGCATTGAAACCCGCCCCCAGCTGATTCCCACCAATGCCGGGCTGCGTACCTGGGCGGCGCCCCCGGAAGCCTTGCAGCAGGAAGTGGTGCCGAACGACCTGTTCTACATCCGCAATCACTGGGCCGAATGTCCCGAACTGGACATTGCTACCTACCGCTTGACGGTGGACGGGGAAGTGGCGCAGCCTTTGAGCCTGTCCTTTGATGACATCCTGGCTCTGCCGCAACGCCGGTTTCAGGTGACTTTCGAGTGCTGCGGCAACAGTCCGGTGCCGGACTATTGGGCCAAAGCCACCCGCACCGGGTCGGTGATGGAGCAGATTAAGGGCCACGGCATTATGGGCAACGCCGAATGGGCCGGGGTATCCCTGGCCGCGGTTCTGAACCGGGCCGGCGTCCAACCCGGGGCGGTGGAAGTGGTGTTCGCCGGGGCCGATCACGGCCCGGATGAAACCGTCGGCGATCCGCCGGAGGTGACCTACGAGCGCAGCCTGCCGCTGGACAAAGCCCTCCATCCCGACACCCTGCTGGCCTATGAAATGAACGGCGAGCCGCTGCCGCTGCATCACGGCTTTCCCCTGCGCCTACTGGTGCCGGGCTGGTACGGGATGACTTCGGTCAAGTGGCTGGTGGGCATTCGGGTCTTGAACCATGAGTTCCAGGGTTTTTACCAAAAGGAACGCTATATGACCCAGAACGGCCCGGAGGATGAAAACTATTACACCTACCACACCCGGATGAAAGTCAAATCCATCATCACCAATCCGGCCCCGGGGGAAATCCTGCCAGCGGCCGGCTATACCCTGGCCGGGGCCGCCTGGTCGGGGGAGGATGAAGTGGTGCGGGTGGACATCAGTGGGGATGGCGGCCGGACTTGGCAAGCGGCGAATCTGCTGCCTCGGGCCGGCGTCTATGCCTGGCAGCGGTGGACTTTTGACTGGCGGCCGGCCGCCGGCCCGGGCCGCTACATCCTGATGTCCCGGGCCACGAACCGCAGCGGGGAAACCCAGCCGATGGAGTTTCCCAACAAGTGGGACGGCCGGGGCTACGGCAACAATATGGTCTTTCCAGTGGAAGTGCAGGTAAGGTAGGGGAAAGGGGCGGCCCCAAGGCCGAGCAGGAATTGAAAGCGGGGCAACCCCAAGGGGTTGCCCCGCTTTTGGGATTTGCCGGCGGTTTCCGGCCCATCCGGAGCTGGTTGCCCCAGGGCGGGACGAACCGAAAGGGTCAGGGCAAATACCGGATGGCAGTTGCAATCCGGCCGGCGATAATCAGCGTGCCGGCCAGGATTTGCTACCTGGCCCCTTCCCCGTCGGCTTTGGTCGCCAGATGCTTGTGGGGTGGCACGGTATATGTTCTAACGGGCATCCATCCATACCCCACAAGCGGGACAAAAGAATCCCGCCGTGTTGTCGGGAAAGCTGAGGGGAATATCGCTGTGATGAGCCTTAATCAGCTCCTCTACCGTGGTAGTCTCGTCCACCAACAGGTTTTTGACCGGCGACATATCGCGCAGGTTAAGCCCTAACTCCCGGGCCGGATCCGGATCCCCGGTTTTGTGCCAGTGCGCCAAGGCAACGCGACGCTGTTCGAGCCACGCTTGATTTCCCGCTCGGGGTCGGTTTTGCCGCTCCGCGCTCCTATCCGGCAGAGTGAATCCAAACTCCTTGGCCGGCTCCGGATCCCCGGTATTATGCCAATGGCGAAGGGCCGCATTGCGGCGGTCAAGCCACTCCCGCTTTTCCGGCGGCAGGTTGGGATCCCGAAAGGGGTTGTCCGTGAACCGGGAGGGAACGGGGCGGATTTCATCCTGGTCCATTCCTGCATACTCCATTCTTTTAATTCCTTGCGGCATTATAGCAACAGCCTTGGCGGAAGTCAAATTAAGGATGGTTTGTATTCAATAATGCGCTTTAACCGACCTTAACCCCGGCCAAATCTATGCTGAGGCGCCGGAAACCCGGCGGGCAACCAACATCTTTGTCGTGGCCGCGTTGATCTCCGCCGCCGCTTTAGGGCAAAATGATAGTGGGGCAACCACAAAGGTTGCCCCACTAGCTAACCTTGCCCCGCTTTCCCGTCCGTTGGCGGCGGCCCCGGATTAGAGGCGATGCCGGGGCCGCTCTTGGTTACGGCTCGTCAGCGCCGTTTTCATCGTACGGGCCGCCCGGCGGCGGTTCGTCAAAGGGACGGCCAGCCTGAAAAGCCGCCCGTTGCCGCCAGTACCAGGCGCGCCACTGATGGTCGCGTTCCCGCAAGGCGGCTTCCGCCCGTTGGGCCTCCGCCGCGGCTTGCCGGGCTTCCGCCTCGGCCCGTTCCACCGCCGCCTGTTCCCGCCGTTGGTCCCGTTCCCGCAGCCACTCGGCCAGCATATACACCTCCAAAATCACGTACGCGCTCCCCGCGATTTGCAACAGGTTCTGGCTCATCCCCCGCTGGGCGGCCAGGATGGTCTGCACCGCATTGTCCCCGGTCTGATAGACCACTTCGTCCCAAATGGTCAACGCCAGGAACAGCAGATACTCCGTCACGAATATGCCGGCGTACCAGGCGCGCAGCCGCCGGGGGACGCTCCAGATGCTTTCCCGCTCCGCCGGCGGCCGCTTATTCCGCCGGGGCGGATCGGATAGGGTTTCCTGGTCCTTTTGCTCCTCTTGCAATTTACCACCTCCCGGTTAAGGTTGGCAACTGTATAACCGAAAGGCGGAATAGCTGTCTATAGGCAAGTGTCAGTACAATCGGGGCCGGGGCCTATCCCCTACCGTCATTCCCGGCCGCCCCAACCGTCATTCCCGCGTAAGCGGGAATCCCGGACGGTACTGAAACGACCAGCCCGTTGCTGTCCCGCCACCGCCGGATTCCCGCTTACGCGGGAATGACGGTTGCGGGTTGGTTCAAGAGGAACTAGGCACCTGAATCAGGGTGATGTTCAGGGTTTGTTGCAGGACATTGCCCTGGGGACTGGTGGCGATGACCCGGATGTTGTTGCTGCCCTGGCGCAGGGTTACGATGGTGGAGAATATGCCGAACTCGTCCACCGGCAGGGCAATGCCGTTGACGGCGACGGCGGCCGTGGCGGCGGTGCGTCCCCACAGGCGGATGTTGCGCTCAAAGACCACCGCATCCCGGGGTTCGGTGACCGTCAGGAAAAAGGGTTCCGGCGGCAGGAAAGTGATGGTCAAAGTGCGGCTGCGGCGATGGCCGTCGGCGTCAATGGCAATCACTTCCAGGGCATTGACGCCGGGAGCCACCGGCACGGTCAGCTGAAAGCGGCCGCCTTCGCCGGAGGCCACGGCCCGGCCGCGGATGCTGACCGATGCGCCGAAACTGGTAACGCCCTGCACTGTCACCGTGTCCTCCCGGACAATGCTGCGGTCGGCCGGGGAATGGATGTCCAGAATGGGCAACGGATCCGGCGTCGGGGCCGGGGTCGGCGTGGGTACCGGCGTGGGGGTCGGCGTTGGCCGCGGCGTGGGCGTGGGGGTTGGCAGCGGCGTCGGCGTGGGTGTCGGCCGCGGGGTCGGCGTGGGTAGCGGCGTGGCGGTAGGCGTCGGCCGCGGCGTAGGAGTAGCGGTCGGGGCCGGCGTGGGGGTAGCCGTAGGCGGCGGCGTGGGGGTAGCCGTGGGCGGCGGCGTAGGAATGACAGGGGGCGCCGTCCCCGGCCGGGGGACGGCTTGGACGCAGGCTATCCCGGCCGCCAGAGTCAAAAGGGCCAAGACCAAGACGATTATGGCCCGGGCCGCCCAGCGGCGGGCCGGCTTAGCAATCGGGCGGTTCATCCGGCCCGTTCCCCATTGCCGTTGCCCGGCCGGGCCGGCGGCTCCCCCAAGGGCAGCGTTACCAGAAAGGCGGTATGGCTTTCCGGGTCGGGAGCGGCGCTGCTGGTTACGGTCAAATCGCCGCCATAGCGCTGGGTCAGGGTGTGGGCAATGAACAAGCCCAAGCCGGAACTGGTGCGCTCCTCCCGCCGGGCCACTTCCGGCGTCCAACCTCGGTCAAAAACATAGGGCAGATAGCGGGCCGGCAGGCCCGGCCCATCATCCCATACGCGAATGTAAAAGTTGCGGTCGTCCCGGGTCAAGCCGATTTCCACGCAGCCGGCGGCGTAGCGCACGGCGTTGTCCACCAGGTTGGCGGCGATATGTTCCACGGCCGAACTGTCGCAGTGGACAATGCCGAACTCGGTAGGTTCCGACCACCAGAGCATTTGCTTTTGGGCATCGGCGGCGGCCCGGCTGTAGCGGTCAACGATGCGGCGCACCACTTCCGCCGGCTCGACGGCGTGGCGGGAAAGGCCGGCATTGGGCGTTTCCAACTCAATCAGCACCTGAATGTTGGACAGCATCAGGCGGAAACTGGGGGTCTGCTCCTCGATTTCGTCCAACAGTTCCCGCACCGCCGCCGGCGTAGCGGCGGCATCGGATTGGAGCAGTTCCCGGATTTCCCGCTCCTTGCCCAAGATGCGGCGCAGCGGCCGGCCCAAGTCATGGTTGAACAGCTCAAAATACTGCTGGGTTACTTGCGCCCACTTTTCGGCAAAGCGGCGTTCCTCGGCGGCGGCGTCCCGATTCCGCAGCCGCAGGTCAATGGCAAGGTAAGACAAACCGACCAGGCACACGCCGAAAAAGAGCAGCAGTCCGCCGATGTAGGTCAGCGGCTCAATGCCCCAAAGCTGGGGGAAAAGGCGGGCGCCGATGAACGGAGCCAGCAGCAGGGCGGCGAGGCCGGCCAAGAGGATGAGGGCCGCGCCAATCAGCAACAGGCCCATAGCCTTAATCAGGCCATTGCCGGCCCGGGGATGACGCCAAGCCTGCACCAGGTTCTGGAATATGATGCCGCGCTGCCGCGGCGGCAGTTGCTGGATTTCCATAGCGTTACACCGGCGGGGGGATCAGCCGATAGCCCCGGTCGCGCACATTGATTATCAGGTCGTTGGCCCCCAAGTCAACGCCCAGGGCCTTGCCGATGGATACCTTGATTTCCCGGATGCGTACCCGCAAGGAGGGGCGGGCCTCCTCCCCCTCGGAGTAGCGTTCCAGCCGGCTGAAGGGCACCAGTTCCCCCGGGCTGCGATACCAGGCGGCGGCCAATTCCCGCAAAATCTCGAACTTCATCCCGTGAATGTCATCCACCGGCAGCAGGGCGGCCTCCCGTTCCCGCCGGGCCAAGACCGTTTTGGCGCTCAGATCCACTACCAGCAGCGCGCCAATGGGGATGATTTCCGGGGCGGTGCCCAGCAGCCGGCGCAGACGCAGCACTACTTCCTCCGGGCTGGCGAGTTTATCGATGAAGTCCACCGGCGAGTTCCAGCGCAGGGCGCCGCGCACCGCCGTTTCCCGGGCCGGCCCCTGGGCGTATTGGGTGAACATCAGCACCGGCAGGGTTTCGTAATGTTCCACGATATAGCGCAGGATTTCCAGGCCCTTGAACTGATCCTCCCGGTGTTCGCCCAGGCGCACATCCAGCAGCACGCCGGCGGGCCGTTCCGTTTCAATGGCATAAAGGGCGGCGGCGGCGAACTCGTCGCCGTCCAGCCAGCGGGATTGGGGTTCGGCCACCACGGTGCGCCAACCCTCCTCCTCCAACCGCCGCCGCACCGCCCGGACGATAGCCGATTCCCATTCGTCGTCGATAATCAAAATTTTGATGTCGGCCATACTGCTGTTTCCCGCCGGTTTTGGAGGGTTGGGGATGGGATATAGGGGTAATTGGCCGGCGGCCGGCCGGGGTTAATCGGCGATAAGGCGGTTGGGTTTGATTTCCCTTTCCCACCGTTCCGCCGCCCAAGCCATCCGCCGCCGGAAAGCCTCTTTTTGTTCCAAGGCCCGGGCCGGCGTAGGGATCCGGCCCACGGCCAGGGCCAGGTCAATAGTCTGCTCCGGGGTCAGTTTATCGCTTTTGTCGCCGTTGCAGTCGATGCAGGCCAAGGCTCGGTTCCAGCAGTCATCGTTGGAACCGTCCCGCTGGTTAGGCTCCACGTGATCCAACTGCAAAACGCGGCGGGAGTTGTTTTGCGGCTGACCGCAATACCAGCAGGCCGTACCCCACTCGGCGACGAAAGCGTCCCAAATCTGGTCTTTGGTTTCCTCCGGCTGCGTGCGATACTTGGGATTGGCCCGGTGAATGACGCCCTGCATCACCGCCTGGGCTTCCGATTCCACCGGCTCCGGCAGGTCATAAGGGCCGCGCACCCGGATGACTTTGCCCAGCATCTGGAGTTCGGCGTACAAATCCGGGTTATCCGGGTCGGGGGGAATTTCCCCCTCAGTGCGGATGCCCAAATCGGGTTGCTTGTGGAACTGCCGGCGGATAACCGTCCAGGCCCGGGGCGACATATCGCAGGCAATCCAACGGCGGCCGGCGCGCTGGGCGGCTACCGGCACATAAGCGCAGCCGGCAAAGCAGTCCAGGACAACGCCGCCCTCGGGGCAGCTGGCCTCGATAATGCGCCGGGCCAGGGCTTGCGGTTTCTGCGTCGGGTAGCCGACATATTCCCGGCCGGCCGCCGGGTTGATGTCATTCCACAGGCTGCCGGCGGCCGCGCCGCGCCAATCGTCCGCGTACTTGCGGCGTTGCAGTTTCCCGCCGGGCAGAATGACGATGTTGCCCTTGCGGTACTCCTCCTCCAACCGCTCCTGTTCCAGCCGCCAGCCGCTGGGATGGGGATTGGTAAAGGAATAACCCTCCTTTTCCCAAGTATAGCAGAGATTGGGTCTAGCTCCCATATTTGGCGAACTCCAAATATGGGAGCTGTCGTTGTAATAGCGGCGGCCGTTTGCGTCGACGCGATTAAATTTTTTCAGCTGCTCCTCCTCGGTCAGCGCGCGCCAGGGCTGCACGGTGGTTTGCCGGGACTTGGCGTAGAACAGGATGGTGTCCAGGGTATTGCCCCAGGATTTCGGTTCGTGCTGGGAACCCCGCTGGTGCGAGGTGTGGCGAACCCACATAATTTCGTTGCGGAAGTTGCCTTGCCCAAAGACCGCGTCCATCATTTGCCGCAGGTAGCCGTTGGCTGCATTGTCGCAGTGCAGATAGACGCTGCCGGCCGGCTTGAGAATCCGCTTGACCTGAAACATTCGCTCGGCCATAAAAGCAATGTAGGCGGCGATGCCATCGTTCTGGGTGTAGCGGATGGAGCGGATTAGAAACTCCAGGCCGGGATTGACCAGGGCCAGTTGGTCAATCCAGCCGGCGTAAATATGCCGGCTGAAGTTCCAGATTTCCTCGAACTTGGCGGTCTTGCCCTCTTGGTCGGGCCATTCCAAGCCGGCCTCGTAAGCGCTGTCCGGGTCGGTGACGCCCCAACTTTGCAGCAACTCCCTTTCAATGCGAAGTTCGTCTTTGGTCAGGGGCTGCACCAGAGTGCCGACGAAGGTCTGCTTTTTGCCAAAGGGCGGGTCAATGCAGACCAAGTCGATGCTTTCCGACGGGATAGCCTTGAGGAAAGGCAGGTTGTCGCAGATGAAAACCGTGCTGGTCCAGTCGTCGATGTTGACGGCCACGGGTTTCCTCCTTACGGCGGCAAAGGGCCTTATCCCGTCAGCCCGGGCGGTGTATCCCGGATTATGCAAAAGATGATAGACCGGGCCAAGCCGGCCGTCAAGGGGCGGGGCGGCATTTTTTCTGTGATATAATGGCGGCCGGCAAAACTAACCATCCGCAACCAGGAGAACCGCAATGATCCGTCCCATTGCCGTGGAACCCCGTGACGGCTACCGTATCTGGCTGCGCTTTTCCGATGGGGCCGCCGGGGAGATTGACTTGTCCGATTTGGCCGGGCAGGGCGTGTTTGCGGCTTGGGAGGATCCGGCTTGCTTTGCGGCGGTGCGGCTGGCCGAACACGGCGCGATAGTTTGGGGTGACGACCTGGAACTTTGCCCGGACGCCTTGTATCTGCAACTGACCGGCAAGGCTTTGTCGGAAATAATGCCGGCCGTCCGGAAGCCGGTCAGCAATGCCTGAAATTTGCCGGTTCTACGGAATCATTATTCGGATCTATTTCCGAGATCACGGGCCGGCGCATTTCCATGCTTGGTATGGCGGCGACGAAGTGGTGATTGGCATTGAGCCGGTTGCCGTATTGAGCGGCCGCCTGTCGGGACGGGCGCAGGGTATGGTTATTGAATGGGCTTTGCTGCACCGGGACGAGTTGCTGGCGGCTTGGCGCCGGGCGCAAAACTTCGAGCCGCCCGGCAAAATCGCTCCTCTGGAATAACCCTAACCATCACCCCCCTACCGCAGGGCCCGCGCATCCCCTACCCGCCGGGTTATCCGCTGCTGATCCAGGTATTCCAGCAGGGGCAGAATGTATTTGCGGCTGGTGTCAAACAGGGTGCGGGCCTCGGCGACGGTGATGCTGCCCTCCCGCTCCAGATAGGCGGTTATTTGCGCCACCATTTCCCGGTAGGCGGCGGCGGCGAATACCACCGATTCGTTGACCTTGACCACTTGGCCCTGGTCAATCAATACCCCCAACAGTTCCGCATCCGGCGGCCGCTCCGTCGGGGGGGCGTAAGGGTTCTGGGCCAGGGCTTGCAAGTAGGCGGCGGCCTGCCGTTCCATTTCCGGAGTCAGCGTTACCTGATGCTGCGGCAGGCGCAGGTACTGGTTATCCTCGACCAATACGCCCTCGGCCACCAGCCGGGCCAGGGCTTTCAGATAGACGCCTTGGGACAATCCGGTACGGCTGCGGATTTCCGGCGGGGGCGCGCCCCGGCGCAGGGGATGGCGGTTATGGTAGGTTTGCAGGGCGGCGCGGACTTGGCTTTTCAGGATGTTCCAACCCCGGGCCGAATAGACCACGGCGTCATTTTCCGCGCCCAATTGCCCCAGCATTACCAAGTCGCCGGCGGCCGCCAAAGCCCCGGCCCGTTCCAATGCCTCGGCCGCCGCCAGGTTGGAACGCTGGGACAAAGTCCGCAGGTCGCACGGCCCCCCCTGGTCGGCCACGCTGAAAATAATATCCTCGGCGGCCCCTTCATCCAGCAGCAGCAACTGCTCAATGGTTTCCTGATGAAAGCGCCGATGCCGCCGCCGGGGATTGGGATTGACTACCTGCCCGCCGCCCAGGGTATCCTCAGCGGAACGCAGCACGAAATAATCCCCCTTGACCATCGGCACCGGATCCTCCAGCAGCAGCTGAATCCAGCCCTCCTCGCCCGGAGCCAAGCGCTCGGCGTCCAGCAGGCGGACCCGGGCGGCGGTTTCGCCGGTAAAGAGATGAAAAGTGATGCCGGCGTTGTGGCGCAGGGGATGAGGCGCGCCCTTGACCATCCGCAGCCGGGCATCCAGCCGCCGGGTAGAGGTTAGCCAGCCGGGGGTCGTTACGAACTCGCCGCGGCGGATTTCAGCCCGGGCAATGCCGGACAGATTGACCGCCAAGCGGACGCCGGGATCGCTCTGCTCGACCCGTTCCTTGTGGCTCTGCAAGCCGCGGATGCGGCCGCGCAAGCCGGAGGGGGCCAGTTCCACTTCCTGCCCTACCGCCAGCAGCCCGTCAATCAGGGTGCCGGTGACCACGGTGCCAAAGCCGGAAATGGAAAAGCAGCGGTCGACCGGCAGGCGGGGGCGGCCCAAGTCCGGCCGCGGCCCGGTCTGATCCAATATGCGGTCAATTTCCTCTTTCAGCGCGGTCAATCCGGCCCCGGTGTAGGCTGACACCCCCAGCATCGGGCAGCCGGCAAAGGAAGTGCCGGCTACGGCATCCTCCACTTCCGCTTTAACCAGTTCCACCAGTTCGTCGTCCACCAGGTCGGTTTTAGTAACGACTACCAAGCCCTGGCGGATGCGGAGGATGTCCAGGATGGCCAGATGTTCCCGGGTCTGCTGCATTACGCTTTCGTCGGCGGCGACAATCAGCAAGGCCAGGTCAATGGCGCCGACGCCGGCCAGCATATTTTTGATAAAGCGCTCGTGGCCCGGCACATCCACGATGCTGACTTCCCGGCCGCTGGGCAAAGTCAGCCAGGCAAAGCCCAAATCCACGGTCATCTCCCGTTCCTTTTCCTCGGGCAGACGATCCGGGTCAATGTTGGTCAAAGCCTTGACCAGGGTGGATTTGCCGTGATCGACATGGCCGGCGGTGCCGATAACATACATCAGGGGCCTGCTCCCGGCAGGGGGATGGGGTATGGGTTCACAGATATTCTACCCGATTCCGCATTTCGTCCATAGAAAGGGCGTGGCAAGCCAAAGCAATGGCGTCAATGGCTTCGCCGATGGAATACTTGCTAGGATGGTGATACAGGATGCCCAAGTGCTGAACGCCCGAACTGTTCAGACGCAGGTAGTCGGTGTCCCGGGTGTAAATAACCCGTCCCTGCTGGCGGGCGGACTCTAGAATCAGCGAATCCGCCGTCGAGGCCAGCCCGACTTGCTGAACGCTCACGGCGTCAATGCCTTGCCGGTGCAACCCCGCCAAAATAGCGTAGGAGGTATGCTCGTCGCAAAGGAGGGGCAAAGGCATCAGCGGCGATTCCCCCGCATCCGCTCCAGGCGATCCTCCCGCTCCATCCGCTCGGCGAAATCCAGATCCTCGCGGATGTTCTGCTCGATTTCGTTCCGGTGGTCGTAGTAGTAGGACAGGGCGGCGTGGATTTGCGCCCGGGTGAGGTGGGGATGGGCTTCGAACACATCCTCGACGCTCCAGCCGCCGTGGATATGCTCGAGAACCACGTGCTGAACCTTGATGCGGGTGCCGGCGATGCGGGGCTTGCCGCCGCAAATCCCCTCGGCCTGGACGATGTAGGTGGTTTGCAGGTTGGTGTCAGGCATAGATGGCTCCTAGTTAGTGGCCGGTATGGCGGTGGAGGGTCAAACTATTCTGCATCCGGCGCCGAGACTATGTAACCCCGGCCCCAGTGGTTCTCGATGATCTTGGCCGCTTCAGTACGGCTGAAAGTGTGCATCGTGGCGTGGTAAACCGTCAGTACCAAATCCTGAAGTCTCTGGTCGTTCTCCAGATCAGTAATACGGATGTCCGGGTCGAAATTTTCCAATTCGCCGCGGAAAACCCCTCGGGAATGGGTCAGGTGAATGGAATGGTCTGCCAGGTAATCGGCCAAATTTTGGGATTTGGTATCCCTTTCGTCCTCAGGGAAACCGGCAAACATATAGTTTGCGAGCCAATCTTTCACCACAGCTGCGGAAAGGGCGGAAGCATTGTCGGCTTCCACCAGCAGATCTGGCCCGTATTGGCGCAGCAGCTCAGCCCAGACCGGGTACTCCGCCGGGTTGGACAAGCAGGCTTGCTTGGCTCGCTCAAACTGCTCGGTTATAGCTTGCCCCGGCACCATCCGCAAGCCAAAGGAAGTTTGCAGGATAAACTGCGGGTCAATGGGGCCTAACTGGGAATGGGCCGCCATAACGATTTCATCGGCTACGAAAGACAGGATGGTCGCCGCCGACATCGCCATGTGGGGAACGAATACCCGAATATGGTCAAACCGGTTCCTCAGGTACTCCCCAATAGCTTCCGTGGCCTCGACCGAGCCGCCCGGGCTGTGGATGATAAGGTCCAACTTCGGCCCTTGGAGACCGTAAATGGCCTCCATAAACCCCTCCATATCGGAGTGGTCGATGGAAGTCGCCGACGGCACATCCGGCTTTTGCAAATGCCCCCCAGCATACAGGATAGCGTCCCGCCCGGTGTATTCGTTCAAGTCGCGGATAGCCTGTTGACGCAGGTAATCGCAAGCCTCCCCGGGGCGGGTTACTATCCTCTCCAGCTGCTCGAGCAGTTCGCCCCAAGTAGCCATGTTACTTGGCGACCCGCAGCCGGGTGGTGGTACGGTTGGAAGTTACCAACCGGGGAAACTTGGTGCGCGCCTTTTGGCGTACAATACGCTGCGTCTGCCGGATACCGGGGACTTTTACCGGGTGATGCTTTTGCATATAGGTCTCCATCCTCTCGAAAAACTCCCGGATTTCCGGCCCCCGCCGGCCGGTTCTTGGCAATTCCCGCATAATCCGCCTCCCTTTCCTGATGACTGACTTCCGCCTATAAGTATATCATATAGTTGCCCGCAAACAACAACCCCGGCCAATCCTTTTCCGGCGGACGGTGGACAATGCCAACTAGGAACTGTCAGGAAACCCTGCGGCAATTGGAAAGCCTGGGCACGGAACAGAACCGCAAGGTCTATCGGCGGCACGGGGTCAGCGCCAATCTGTTCGGCGTCAGCTATGCCCATCAGCATAAGCTGGCCAAGGCTCTTAAAGGCAATCATCCCCTGGCTTTGGAGCTGTGGGCCAGCGGCAATCACGACGCCCGGGTGCTGGCTACGCTGATTGCCGACCCGGCCCAAGGGGATGATCCGTTACTTGACGAATGGGTCAGCGACGTGGACAGCTATGGGCTGACCGATGCCTTTGCCGGCTTTGCGGGCAAAACCGACCGGGCCCGGGATAAGGCGGAGCAGTGGCGACAAGCGGCGGCGGAGTGGCCGGGCCGGGCCGGCTGGCAGCTGGTAGCCCATCTGGCAATGCAGGATAAGGATTTGCCGGACGCCTATTTTCGGGCCCGGCTGGAGGATATTGAGGGGGAAATTCATACCCGCAAAAACCGGGTGCGGGATGCGATGAACAACGCCCTGATTGCCATTGGCATCCGCAACGCCGCCCTGGAACCGCCGGCCTTGGCCGCCGCCGCCCGCATCGGCAAAGTGGTAGTGGATCACGGTCAGACCGGCTGCAAAACCCCGGACGCCGCCGCCTACATCCAACGCACCCTGGCCCGCCGCCGGCAAAAGGGCAGTGGCTAGATTTTTCCATCCCGGGCGGCGGGCAGGAAACCGGGCCGGGATGTTGTCTATAGCAACCATTATTCCCCCAACCGTCCATCCCCCCGATTTACCGTCTTTCCCGCCGCCCTTTCTACCGTCCTTCCCGCCATTCCTCTCACCGTCCTTCCCGCCGCCCTCTACCGTCATTCCCGCGTAAGCGGGAATCCCGAACGGTATTGCCTTATGATGCCGCATCCTCGGCAAGCACCCTCTGGATTCCCGCTTACGCGGGAATGACGGTAGAAAGGATGGCGGGCCGGCTTATGCCCCCTGGATTCCCGCTTGCGCGGGAATGACGGTAGAAAGGGCGGCGGGCAGATATTCCCTAGTTCCCGGGTTTCTCTCCCAAATCCCAGGGGGCGGTGGCTTGGCCCAGGTAGTTGTCCCCCCAGCAGACCACATCGCCGTTGGCCCGCAGGGCGCAGGCGTGGCGGGAGCCGGCGCTCACCGTAATAAAGTTTTGCACTACCGGCAAATCCCGTTCCTCGGCTATGCTGCGGCCCCAGCAGATAACCCGGCCATCCTCGCGCAGGCCACAGGCAAACTCGCCGCCGGCGCTTATGGCGATAAACTGTTCCTCAACCGGCAGTCCGTTCTGCCCCCAGAAACTGCCCCAGCAGTTAACCGTGCCATTTTCCCGCAGGCCGCAAGTCAAGTCGCCGCCGCTGCTGACGGCGGTAAAGGTTTCCTCCGGTACTTGGGACTGCCCATGATTATCCCGGCCCCAGCAGAGAACGGAGCCGTCGGCCCGCAAGCCGCAGTTATGCTCGGCCCCGGCGCTCAAGGCAACAAAGGTTTCGCCTTTAGGTACGGTCGTCCGTCCATAGCTGCTGTTGCCCCAGCACACTGCCGTGCCATCCTGTTGCAAGCCGCAGACATGGTCATCGCCGCTGCTGACAGCGGCCAGTTCCAAGCCGCGCGGCGGCTGCAAACGGCCCGGAATGACATTAGCCCCCCAGCAGGACACCCGGCCGGCCTTGTCGCCATCGGAACGAATAGCGCAGGTAAAAGATCCGCCGGGGCTGATGGCGGAATAGGTGAAAATGGGCGATACGGTCAATTGCCCGCCCACATTGCTGCCCCAGCAGCGGGCCGAGTTGTCGGTAAAAATGGCGCAGGTATGGTCGTAGCCGCTGCTGATGGATGCTACCTTGTAGGGAACCGGCGTCGGTTCCGGGGTAGCGGTCGGCGGCGGCGGCGTGGCGGTCGGGGCCGGTTCGGGAGTAGCAGTCGGCGGCGCTGCTTGGGTCGGCTCCGGTAGCGGCGTACTGGTGGATGGCGGCGGCGTAGGCCGCGGCGCAACGGTCGGCGCAGGCAGAGGCGTATTGGTGGGTACCGGCGTGGGCCGGGGCGCAAGGGTCGGGGTCGGCGCGGCCGTGGCAGTAGGCTCCGGCGCGGCGGTCGATTCCGGGGTTTCCGTTGTCTCCGCGGCCGCTTCCGTGGCGGCCAGAGCCGCGGCCACGGCCGCAGTAACAGTAGCCGCGATGTCCGGGGTATTCTGCGGAGTCGGAGTGGGAGCGGCCGTAGCCGTCGGATCCGGCGCGGCGGTAGATTCCGGGGTAGCCGTAGCCGCCCCGCCGCAACCGACGGCCGCCAGCAGCAAAACCAGGGACAGCAGCAAAGGCAATCGGGAAAGGGCGGCCGCCCGGCGGCGGAAAAATCGGATGTTCATTAAGGGGATTTCCTTTCTTGGTGTAGGCTAACCGGATAACCGGAGGAGTTGTTGCTCGCGTCGATTCCAGTCAGAACGGCAACAGCTCCATAAATTGCGCTGCGGTGGCTTGAGGCAGACGCTGCACCCGTTCTCCGGCGGCGTCATCATAGACGCTGGCGTCAAAGTTGCCGGCGATGCTCAACTCGGACAGCAGCAGCAAGCCGTTGCTCAGGCGCAGGTCAAAAGACAAAGCGCCGTCGACATCAACGGCAAATTCGGGTTCCATCGTCCCTTGCAGCGCCGCTTGGACCAGGCGGTCGGCCTTATCCACTACGCTGCGGCCGGGCCGTACCCCATCTACGCCGGCGGCGAATTCCCGGACGATGGCGGGAGGGTTCTTTGCCATAGGCGCGGCGGGATGGGACACGCCGGCGGTATTCCGCATCATTGCTGACATCGCAACTTTCCCGATTCCCGGCCCAGCATAATGCATATCGGCCGCTATAGCAAGGGCGGGTTGATATTCTCAATGCCATCCGAGCAATTCCCTTTTAATTCGCAAAAACCCGGCCGCCCCCCCTCAACACCCATATTCCCCGGCGATGCGGCCCTGAAAGCGGGCTTGGCCGCCTACCCTGATTCCGGAAACGCCCCCTACCCCCCGTCCCAAGGGCGGCCGGTCAAGCGTTCCCAACGCCGCTTTTGCCGGTTGCTTTCCGGGATGAAACCGACCAGCGGCGGCGGATGGCTGAAAAAGGTTTCCAACTCCATCCGCAGATGCTTGGAACGATTGATGTTCCGCAGCACTTCCCCCTCGGTCAGGCGATCCTCGTAAAAGTTGCGGTGCAGTTCGGCGGCAAAGGTCAGGTAATCTTTCAAGTCCTCCCGCCCGTACTCGTCGGCCAACTGTTTCAGGGCCTCGTCGGTCAAGTCGTGGTGGTTATGGAGCCAGCCGCGCTGTTCGGCCAGGGCTTTGATGACGGTGGCTACCGACCCCCAAGCCTTTTCCCCGGCTTGGGGGTAATCCTCTTGGGCCAGTTCCAAATCCACCTGCCCGGCATACTGGCGGCTCAGTTTCAGGTAGTCGTCGCTGGGGGTGGGCATGGTCATTTGCTAATCCTCTCCGGCTGCGGGGATTCATCCTTCAACAAGTTCAGGATGAGCGGAATGTTTTGTTTGAGCGGTATCCATCCTTCAACAAGTTCAGGATGAGCGGAAAGATTTTGTTTGAGCGGTATCCATCTTTCAACAAGTTCAGGATGAGCGGAAAAGGGCTGTAGGCAAACCGGCCTCGCGCAACTTTCCCTTGGGCCGGGAATAGCATAATACATCCCGGCCGCTAGCGCAAGGGCGGGATGGCATTGAATCAACTTTAACCGCGTCCCCTCCCCTTTTCTTGCCAGAGTTGCCGGTTTGTTCTATCATCCCTGTTGCACATTTCCCATTTCTAGGGCGGCGCGAGGCTCCTCTTATGCAGCAGCGGGATTTTATTGAGCAACTGGCGGGCATTGTGGGGGCGGAGTTTGTTATCGCCCATCCGGAGGATTTGCTGGTCTATGAGTATGACGGCTCGGTGGATCGGTCAATGCCCCGGGCGGTGGTACTGCCGGCCAATGCCGGGGAAGTCAGCCAAACCCTGGCCCTGGCCTACGCCGCCGGGGTTCCGGTGGTGGGCCGGGGTTCCGGCACCGGGCTGAGCGGCGGCGCTTTGGCTCCGCCGGGGGGAATTCAGATTGCCTTTACCCGGATGAACCGCATTTTGTCCGTAGATGCGGAAAATCGCACGGCCGTCATTGAGCCGGGGGTGATTAACCTGGATTTGGACAACTATGTCCGCCAATTCGGGATGCGCTATGCTCCTGACCCGTCCAGCCAGAAAGCGTGCAGCCTGGGCGGAAATGTGGCCGAAAATGCCGGCGGCCCCCATTGCCTGGCCTATGGCGCGACCACCAATCACATCCTGGGGATGGAAGTGGCGTTAGAGGATGGTACGCTGACGCAGCTGGGCGGGCCGGCCCGGGAAGTTCCCGGCTATGACCTGCGCGGGGTATTCGTCGGCTCCGAGGGGACTTTCGGCATTGCCACGCAAATAACGGTGCGCCTGCTGCCCTTGCCGGAAATGGTCAAAACCTTTCTGGGCATTTTCCCGGATCTGGATACGGCGTGCAGCGCGGTGTCGGCGGTCATCGGGCATGGCATTGTGCCGGCGGCGTTGGAAATGATTGACGCTTTAAGCATCCGGGCGGTGCAGCAGGTAACGGACGCCGGCTATCCGGAGGACGCCGGGGCGGTGCTGCTGATTGAGTTGGAAGGGCTGTGGGAGGAGGTGGACGAGGTAAGCCGGGAAGTGGAATCGGCGTTGTGGGAAACCGGGGCCGCCGAGGTGCGGATTGCCGAGGACGCCGCCGAGCGGGAACGGCTGTGGCTGGGCCGGAAAACGGCTTTCGGCGCTTTCGGGGCCATTGCCCCCAACTACTATCTGGTGGACGGGGTAATTCCCCGCACCGGCCTGCCGCAAGCCCTGCGGAAAGTGACGGAAGTCAGCGCAAAGTACGGCATCCGCATCGCCAATGTGTTTCACGCCGGAGACGGCAATCTGCATCCCTGTATGCTTTTTGACGGGCGGGAGCCGGGGGTAATGGCGCGGGCCATGGCCGGGGCGGCCGAGCTGATGGAATACTGCGTAGCGGTGGGCGGCACGCTGAGCGGCGAACACGGCATCGGCTTGGAAAAAAAGCAGTTTATGCCGCTGGTGTTCACCGAGGCGGATCTGAATGCGATGCGGCGGACGCGGGCCGCCTTTGCCCCGGAGAATCGGCTGAATCCGGGCAAGATTTTCCCGGACGAGCCGGGGGATTATCATCCCGTCCCCCAGCCGACCCCTACGCCGGGGGATACCGGGATGTATGTCTAGGGGGGGCAGCAGCGGTGACCGAATTGAACTTTGCCGGCAATGCCGATATTGCCGCCGCGGCGGTCGAGCAGTCGACTGATCGGTCGGACAGCCGGCGGCCGCGGCGGGTCGTCCGCAACGGCGCGCCGACGAATGATCTGGTGTGGAGCGCCTACAGCCTGAGCAATGCGGCGGTGTTTCGCAAAATCCTGGAGCTTTATGTGGCGCCGGATAGCGTGGTGGCCGATGTTACCTACGGCAAGGGATCTTTCTGGCGGGAAGTGCCGGCGGGACGCTATCGGCTGCGGGCTACCGACTTGCGGGATGGAATCGACTGCCGCCAGCTGCCCTATGGCGACGGCTCCATCGACTGCGTAGTGCTGGATCCGCCCTATATGCACTCTCCCGGCGGCACGGCGCATCAGGGCCATTCCGCTTTTGAGGCCCATTACGGCAATAACGGGGCCGGCCAGGGCGTAGCCGGCAAGTACCACGAGGCGGTGCTGGAACTTTACTACGCCGCCGGACGGGAAGCCCATCGGGTACTGCGGGAGCGCGGCGTGGCGATCGTCAAGTGCCAGGATGAAGTGTGCGCCAATCGGCAGCGCTTTACCCACATCGAAATCCTTGGGGAATATCAGAAAATCGGCCTGGTCGCCGAGGATTTGTTCGTGGTAATGCGAAACAACCGGCCGGGGGTCAGCCGGTCGGTGCGGCAGATCCATGCGCGGAAAAATCATTCCTACTTTCTGGTGTTCTGGAAACGGGGCCAAAGCGGGGCAATATGGAACCGGGAATAGGCCCCCACTATCCGCAACTGACCGCCCTAGTGGGGGACGAGGCGGTGCTGCGGCCGGATACCCCGGAGGGGATGGCGGCCTTGGCCGGTTACGCCATAGAGGGGATGTTGCCGTTGGCGGTGGCGCGGCCGCCGGATCGGGTCGGAATTGCGGCGGTTTTGCGGTGGGCGGCGGCGCATAATGTAGCCGTGCTGCCCCGGGGCGGCGGCGTGCATAGCGGATTGGGGAATCCGCCGCGCCGGGCCGGCATCGTTCTGGATCTGAGCCGCTGCAACCGGGTATTGGATTATCAGCCGGCCGATTTGACGGCCACGGTGGAGGGCGGCCTTACCCTGGCCGGGATGCAGCGGGAATTAGCCGGCGGGGGTAAGTTCGTTCCTCTGGAATCGCCCTTGCCGGAACGGGCTACCATCGGCGGCATTCTGGCGGCCAATGTCAGCGGGCCACTGCGTTATGCCTATGGGCTGCCCCGGGATTGGCTGATTGGGGTCAGCGTCATCGATGCCGAGGGCATTGAAACCAAAGCCGGCGGGCAGGTGGTCAAAAATGTTACCGGCTATGACCTGAACAAACTTTATATCGGCTCCCTGGGAACTTTGGGCGTCATTGCGGCGGCTACTTTCAAGCTGGCGCCTTGGCCCGAAACCGGGTCGGCCTTGACCGCCGCCTATACTACATTGGCGGCCGGTATAGCCGCCGGCCGCGCTTTGATGGCCCAACTCTATGCGCCGCAAGGGATGGCGGTGGTCAATCGGCCGGCGGCCGAGCAGTTGGGATTGGCTGTAACCGGGCCGGCGGCCGCTTATGGATTGGCTTTTTTTGCCGGGCGGCCGCGGGCGGTCGGCCGGCGGCGGGAGGAATCAGTCAAGTTGCTACGGGATGCCGGGGCAATATCCGTTGATACCGGAGAGGCGGCCGAAAGCCAAACGCTGCTGCGCCGGCTGACCGATTTAGGTTGGACGGAGGAGACCCGGCCGTCCCTGCTGTTGAAAGTGAACCTGCCCCCGGCGGCGGTGGGTGAATTCACGGCCGCTATAGCGGCGGCGGATTCCGATAATCTTTGGGGAATTGTCGCCGATGTGGGCTTTGGCGTCGTGCAGCTGCTGCGGTGGGGGGAATTGGGCGCGGAGGATGACGCCGCCATTGCGGATACCTTGGCGGCCATAGCGGCGATCCGGGAAAGGGCGCGGGCGTTGGGCGGTACGGCGGTAGTAGAGCATTGCCCTTTGGCGGTGAAAGAGCGCATTGATGTTTGGGATGGCGGGGCGGCCGGGGCGGCGGAAAGGGCGATTATGCGGCGGATTAAGGCTAACTTTGACCCGGCCGGCCGGCTGAATCCCGGTCGGTTTATGGGGAGGTTGTAATGGCGGAATCGGAAAGGCAGAACCCGGCCCATCCTATCGCCGGGATATTGGCGGCTAACGAACCGGCGGAGCCGCTAAACCGGGAACCGGGTTTCCGCGGCGTTGATGTACCGGCGGAGGCTGACCTGTATCGGTGCGTCCACTGCGGATTGTGCCTCAGTTCCTGCCCGACCTATGCCACTTTGCGGGTGGAAACGGAATCGCCGCGGGGGCGCATTGCCCTGATGCGGGCCGTCCACGAGGGGCGGGTCGGCATCAGCCCGCGCATTGTGTCCCACTGGGAAATGTGCCTGCAGTGCCGGGCTTGCGAGGCGGTGTGTCCCTCCGGCGTTCCCTACGGGCGGATAATGGAATACTCCCGGGCGCAGGTATTGGCCCAGGGCAAGCAGGGGCCTGGTTTGCGGCGCATTGACCGGCTGCTGCTGCGGGCGGCCTTGCCGCATCCCCGGCGGCTGCGTTTCGGGGCGCGGCTGCTGCGATTGTATCAGCGCAGCGGATTGCGGCGGCTGGTGCGGGCTACGGGACTGCTGCCGCGATTAGCCCCGGCCCTGGCCGAAATGGAGCAGCAGCTGCCGGATTTGTCCCGCCGGTTTTTTGGCCCCTCCCGGCGGATTTATCCGGCCCAAGCCCGGCCGGAGGGGGATAAGGCGGCGGCCGCCAAGCCCTTGACCGTCGGATTGCTGGCCGGGTGCGTGATGCCGCTGATGCAGGGCGATACGATGCGGGCGGCGGTGCGGGTTTTGACCCGGAATGGCTGCAATGTATTCGTCCCGCCGGGGCAGGGCTGCTGCGGGGCCTTGAACCTGCACGCCGGGGATTTGGAATTGGCCCGCCGAATGGCCCGCCGCAACATTGACACTTTCCTGGCGGCCGGGGGGGATGTCATTGTCACCGCCTCGGCCGGCTGCGGCTCCAATATGAAAGAGTATGGGGAATTGCTGAAAAATGACCCGGCTTATGCCGAACCGGCCCGGCGATTCAGCGCGCTGACCAAAGACATCACCGAGTTTCTGGACGAGTTGCCCTTGACGCCGCCGACCGGGCCGGTGGCGCGGCGGGTAACTTATCAAGACCCGTGCCATTTGGCCCATGCCCAGCGCATAACGGCGGCGCCGCGTCGGCTGCTGCAAGCCATTCCTGGCTTGGAACTAGAGGAAATGGAACAGGCGTCAATGTGCTGCGGCGGCGCCGGCGTCTATGCCATGACCCAGCCGGCCACGGCGGATAAAATCCTGGCGGCCAAGCTGGATAATATCGAACAAGCCGAGGCGGAACAGGTAGTTACCGCCAATCCCGGCTGCATGATGCAACTGGCCCGGGGCTTGGCGGAACGCAACCTCCCGGCCGCCGCTTTGCCGGTCGTCCATATCGTAGATTTGCTGGATGAGGGGTATGGGGGTGGGGAGTAGCACGGCCCTTCAACAAGTTCAGGGCGAGCGGGTTAGGGGCGGTTTGACAAAGGGGTAAGGGTGGTGGTTAGATAGGTTGACGCATATCAAGTTCCGGGCGCAAGCAAAGGGGGCAAGGGCAATGGCTACTTTGACGGCGAGGAAAACTTATCTGGAGCGGGCTTTCGAGGATGACCTGGCCCGGCTGGAGGGGGAAAGCGGGCGGAAGTGTATCCTCTATGTGGCCGCCGACCATTCCGCACGGTGGACGTACCCGGCGGACAGGGTTCGCACTGAGGAAAAGCTCCGGGCGGATGAAAAGGTCCGGGCGGAACTGTGGGCCGAGCTCATCTACCGCTACGAGTATCCGGCGGAGCGGATTGGCGTCGAGGTTACGATCCAGGGGCGGACGACCAACCTTTATGCCGATCTGGTCATTTACGAGGACGACGACCATAAGTCGCCCTACTTCATCTTTGAGTGCAAACGGGAGGATCTGTCCGACCCGGCTTTTGACCAGGCCATTGAGCAAGCCTGCGCCTATCGGGCCGGTTTGCGGGCCAAATACTGCGGCGTGGTGGCCGGGCGCACCCGCCGCCTGTTGCGCTTTGACCGCAACCGGTTTCCGCCGGGAGAACGGGAACGCAACATCTTTACCGACATTCCCGTCCGCTACGGGCAGCCGCCGGCCTGGCGCTTTCTCAAGGGCGATGCGCGGCAGGATTTGCCGGCCGTGGCCCGGGAGGAACTTCAGGCCGCCATCCGCAAGTGCCATCAAACTTTGTGGGAGGGCGGCAAACGCAGCCCTATCGTAGCCTTCGGTGAGTTCTGCAAACTGGTCTTTATCAAGTACCGGGACGAGAAAAACCCGGATTTGGAACCGGGGCAACCGTATAATTTTCAGCGGCGGGAGGGCGAAACGAACCGCCAGCTGGCCGACCGCATCCATCGGTTGTATGACGCGGAACAGCGGCAGCAGCCGGCGGTTTTCACCGAAAGCATCAATGTGGAGCCGCCCGTCCTGGCCCAATGCGTGGAGCATCTGGAAGGGATTTCCCTGAACAATACCGAACTGGACACCAAGGGCGTGGCCTTTGAGGAGTTTATGGGCGGGTTTTTCAAGGGGGATTTCGGGCAATACTTTACGCCCCGGGAATTGATTGCCTTTGCCGTGGCCGTGCTGCAACCGCAGCGCACCGACCTGGTGTTGGATCCGGCCTGCGGCTCCGGCGGGTTCCTGCTGCACGCCCTGGATCACGTGCGACGGGTCGCCGACCGGCGTTTTCCCGAGCACCGGACGGATCCGCGGCAAAGCGTGGAGCATTTCCAATACTGGCACGACTTTGCCCAAAGCAACCTTTTCGGCATTGAAATCAACGATGCCCTGGCCCGGGTCGCCAAGATGAATATGATTATTCACGATGACGGCCATACCAATATCGTCGGCCACGATGCCCTGGATTTCTTTGACCACCTGACCGCCCGGAAAGGCGACTTGGCCGCCGGGAAGTTTGACCTGATTCTGACCAACCCACCCTTTGGCTCCATCGTGCGCCGGTCGGAAAGGGGGGACGACTATCTGGCGCAGTTTGACCTGCGGCGGTATGTGGGCCGGAATTATCCCGACGACAGCGCGAAACCCCTGAACATCAAGACGGAAATCCTGTTCCTGGAGCGGGTACATTCCTTTCTGAAACCGGGCACCGGGCGGGCCGCCGTAGTGCTGCCGGACGGGGTTTTGACCAATTCCTCTTTGCAGGGCGTCCGCCATTGGCTGCTGGCAAACTTTCAACTGCTGGCGGTGGTCAGCCTGCCGCAAACGGCGTTCAGCCACTATGATGCCGGGGTCAAAGCCAGCATCGTCTTTCTGCGCCGCCGGGCGGCCGGGGAAAGCATATCCGACGAGGAAGCCATCTTTATGGCCCTGGCCGAAAATATCGGCTATGACGCCACCGGGCGGGAGACCTTTGCCAAGACGGTGGAATCCGAGGAGCCGGGCCGGGAAAGGGTGGAAATCCATAGCTGCGACCTGTTCGACTACCGGGTGTTCTACGAATGGCGGGACGGCGGCGTCAAGGGCGAATCGGGCTGGCAGGAGCGGCGGCGGGAATTGATTCCCGACACCGGCTTAGCGCGGCAGTATAAGGAGTTTCAGCGGGATCCGACGCCTTTTTTAGTGTAAGCCCCGCGGAACTGGCAAAGCCGGAGTGCTTTGCGGTAAGGCGGGGCGATAACCTGGAAAGGTTGGATGTCCGATTCAATCATCCCGAGTATGGGCTTTGGGGCGGCCGGTTGGCGGCGGCCCCAGGGGAAACGCCCGAATTGGGCAGTCTGTTGCTGTCGATAGCCAGCGGCGCAACGCCCAAGCGCAGCGATGAATCCCTTTACGCCGCTGAGGGCATCCGGTTTTTCCGTATCCTGAATGTGGGGGATGGGGAAATCCTGGAGCGGGACTTGAAGTATATTACTAAGGAGGTGCATAACGGGGACTTGGAGCGTTCCCAGCTGGAAAGCGGGGATGTGCTGCTGACCATTACCGGCCGGGTCGGTTCGGCGGCGGTGGTGCGGGAGGAACAGCTGCCGGCCAATATCAACCAGCATATTGCCCGCTGCGGGTGGATCGGGAACGGTGCCGCCCGGAGTTTCTCCGGGAATGGCTGAATTGCCCGGCCGGGTTGGCCCTTTCCAACCGTCCCGTATCCGGGGGAACCCGGCCGGCTTTGGACTATAGCGCAGTTCGCAGCATCCGCGTTCCCCTGCCGGATTTGACCGAGCAAGACCGGTTGGTAGCCGCAATGGATGCGGCCCGGGCCGAGCGCAATAAGAAGTTGGCGGCGGCTGACCAGTTGCTGGCGGGGTTGGATGACTTTGTGCTGGGGGAGTTGGGAATTGAGCGGCCGGTCGAAGTCAATCGGCGAGTGTTTGGGGTGCGGCTGGGCGATACCGCGCAACCGGGTCAGCTTAATGCTGACTACTATCACCCGGAGCGCATTGCGGCGGTGCGCGTGCTGAACGGGCTGCCCGGCGTCCGGTCAAGCGCCGCCCTGTCGGAAATGGTGGACTTCGAGCGTCAGTTGCTCAAAACTCCGGGCGAAAATTACTTGGGGTTGGCCCAAGTCCAAAGCCATACCGGAGAGCTTACCGATGCCACCGACAAGGCGGCGGGCAACTCCTACGCCTATCAAGAGGAGGATGTGCTGTTTGCCCGGCTGCGGCCTTACCTGAACAAGGTACACCGGGCGGAAACGGCCGGCAGTTGCTCAACGGAATTTCACGTTCTGCGGGTGAAGGACCGGGAGTCGTTGTCGCCCGAATATCTGGCCGCCATTCTACGCAGCCGCCTGGTACTGGCGCAGACCGTCCACATGATGGCCGGCAATACCCATCCCCGGCTCACGGACCGGGATGTGGCTGACCTGAGGATACCGATTCCCGATATGGAAACGCAGGAAACCATAGCCAACGAAATCATCCGCCGCCGGGAGGAGTCCCGCCGCTTGCGCTCGGAAGCAGAATCCGGGTGGCAGGCGGCCAAGGCGTGGTTTGAGGGGGAGTTGCTGGGGAGGCCCGTATGACCTTTGAGTTTCTGATAGCCTGCGAAGCCGGGCCGGAGGGCTCTGTAGCGGGCGTAAGGCAAGCCTTGGTCGAGTTGCTCACCAGGGCATTGAACGATACCGGGGCCGAGTACGACCCCAGTATGCTTCAGATTAGTCATATCCGTCACGTGGAGGGAGCCACGGGCGACAACGGCGATACCCTGGTCGGTTTCGCCATTGAATTGCCCGGAAACGAGGAGGACGAGGACACCGTCGCCGCTAAAACGGCTATCGACGGCTTTACCCAAGGCTTGCGGGACAATCCGCAGGTTTTTCACACCCTGTGTTTTGAAGATCCGTTGCTCAGGGTGGAGCTTGCTCGGTACGCCGTTGAAATTTTCGCCTTGGAGATGAAGCTGCGCCGGGTGCTGTCTTTCATCTACCTGAACGCTCGTCAACTCAGCGAGCCTTTCAGCTTGCTCAGAGGGGAGCAAGTTCGGATGCACCAAGGGGAGCAGCTGTCGAACAGGCAGATGGAGGAGGTTGGAGAAAACCAGTTTTTTCGGCTTGACTTCAACGGCTACATCAGCCTGAACCAACGCCCTGATCCGAATCTTGCGGGTGTCCTGAACATCATCCGCAACACGGCAGACTTTGACGCCTTCCGTGAGCAAATCCTGGGCCGGACTGTTAATCAGCCCGAGGATGTCAGCTTCATTGCCAACCTTAAAGAGATTATGGATCCGGTTGAGAAAATGAGGAACTGTGTAGCTCACAATCGCCATCCTACCCCGAACGTAATAGGGGATTACCCCGGCGCCCGGGATCGGGTGAATAATCTGCTGGACGATTATCTGGCCCGTTGGGAAGGGTAGGGAAGCCCTACCCCCTAGCCCCCTTAACCGCCACCACCAGGCCGGCGGCGGAGAGGAGGCCGCTGAGGGTCAGGAGCAGCAGGATGATTAGGCTGTAGGTTTGGCGGGCGCTGAGGCGGGTGTTCAGGGTTTGACTGGCGCGGCTGTCGGCGGCGGCCAGCAGATGATTCAGCGGCGTCATTATGCGGGCCTTTTCCGCGTGATACTGAGGGCCGTGCAGGATTTGCCGAGCCTGTTCCAATTCCGCCGGGGTCTGGGCTTGCAGGGCCTGCTGCTCCAGTTGCGCCAGCAGGTTGGAATTATCCTCCGATTGGCGCAGCAGCTTGAACTCCCGTTCGGTAAAGCCGGCCTGCCGGGCCAATTCATCCAACGGCCGGGCGCGGTGGGCGGTGCGCGGCCGCTGCCCGCTGTCCACTACAAAATCCCAATAGACCCGAAAGTATTGGTCGGGCCGGGGGGCATCCCCGCTGCGGATGTCCAGGATTTCCTGAAAATAATCCTGATAGCGGGCCTCGCCGGTGACGGCATACAGGCGGGCCATCCGGGTCAGGTCGTCGGAGGTCTGACGCAGGCCGTCGGCAATCTGATAGGTCTGGAAACGGCTGTTTTCGGCGGCGGTGATGGCCGTTTCGTTGCGGAGAAACTGCCAGAACAGCAGCAGGGCGGCCACCGCCAGCAGCAGGGCGGCGGCGAACAGGGCGGCCTGAAGTTTGATGCCGTTGGACATTAGTTAGACACCTGCCTTTTTCCGGGCGCTTGGGAAAGGGATGATTTAGGGATGGGGAGCGGCGGCCGGCCGCCGGGACAAATCGGGCGGGATGGCATAGCGGGGATTGTCCATAGGCTGCCCCGGAGCCGGCGGCTCGAGAAAGGTAACGCTGTCGTAAAAGTCGTCAAGGGCGATAAAGAGGCCGTATTGCTCGGCCCACTCCCGCATCCGGCGGTTGCAGCTGTGCCGCCAGGACAGGACTTCGATACGCCAACCGCGGCGGCGCATCCGCTCCAGGTCGGCGTGGAAACCGACGCCATCGGCAAAACCAGCCCCGTCTCCGGTGGTCAATACGGCAGTTCCGGGATGCTCTTTGTAATCCAGGGCATCCCGGAGAATAGCGGTTTGCAATTCCCCGCCTGGCCGGGGGCCGGGCTCGAGCCGTTGGACAGGGACGCCCTGATTTTCCAGCCGATTCCAGACATGGCGCAGTTCCGGGGGTACGGAGCCGACAGCGATGGCGTGTTCAATGTCCCGGCCGGCGGCGGCCAGGTCCAGCAGATAGCGGAAATCCAGCCGCACCCGATAGCGGACGGCGTCGCCCTCGACGGCGGCGGCCGCCTGCTGGGCGCCGATGAAAAGGTTGGAATTGTCCCAGTAGATGAAAACTTTATCCATTTCCAGGCCGGCCTGCGGTTGGGTTTTTAATCCGGGTTTCCGTTGGCTTGCTACCCTTTCCATCCTTCAACAAGTTCAGGATGAGCGGACGGGTGGGGCGCAACCCCGCAACAAGTTCAGGATGACCCTTCAACGAGTTCAGGGTGAGCGGATGGGTAAGCCGCAACCGTTCCAACGGGTTGGTTCAGTATAGCACAGGGCAAAACGGCCGGCTAGGGCTGATTTGCTGCGGCCGATCCGCTCATCCTGAACTTCCTATCCGCTCATCCTGAACTTGTTGAAGGACGGATAGGCAGCAACAAAACCACCGGCTAGGGCAAATCCCCGTCAGCCGCATAGTCCCGCAGGGCGCGCTGGGCGGCGGACAGGCTGGCTCCGGCAGCCACTTCGTAGCCCTGCTCCGGGAGGATTCGCTCCAGGGCCGACAGCAGGGCAAATACATTGGTTTCCCGGGCCGATTCCCCCATCAATCCGATGCGCCACGCTTGGCCGCGCACCTGCCCCAAGCCGCCGCCGATTTCAATGCCATAGTCGTCAATCAAATGCCGGCGCACCGCCGCATCGTCCACCCCCTCGGGAATCAGGGCGGTGGTCAAGGGATTGAGGCGGTAGCCGGCGGCCGCCATCAGACCCAAGCCTAAAGATTGCAAGCCGGCGCGCAGGGCGGCGGCGACCCGGGCATGGCGGTGGATGCGCTGTTCCAAGCCCTCCTCCAGCAGCATCCGCAAAGCCTCGCGCAGGGCGTAGGTCATCGAGATGGGCGTGGTGTGATGATAGGCGCGGGTCTGATTCCAGTAGCTTTCCAGGTCTTTCAGGTTGAAATAGAAACTCTGCACCTGACTGGCGCGGTTGTTAAGGGCGCGCATAGCCCGGGGGCCGAAACTGATGGGAGCCAGGCCCGGCGGCGCGCCCAGGCATTTCTGCGTCCCGCTGTAGCACACATCCAAATCCCACGCATCCATTTGCAGGTTGTGGCCGCCCAGGGAAGTAACGGCGTCAACGATAATCAGGGCGTTGTGGCGGTGAACCAGTTGGACGATTTCGGGCAGGGGAGTCAGGGCGCCGGTAGAGGTTTCGGCGTGGACGACGCCCACGGCCTTGACCGGCGCGCGCTTTTCCAGTTCATCGGCCAGGGCGGCCAGGGCTACCGGCTGCCCCCATTCGTCATCCCGGATAAAGGTTTCGGCGCCGCAGCGTTGGGCAATGTCGGCCAAGCGGTCGCCAAAGAAACCGTTGCGGCAAACGATAATGCGGTCGCCGGGTTCCAGAATGTTGGCGCAGGCGGCCTCCATGGCCCCGGTGCCGGTGGAGGACAGGGGGACGGTCATGGGATTTTCGGTGCGATAGACCCGGCGCAGCATTTCGCAGACATCGTCCATCACCTGAAAAAAGCGGGGATCCAGATGGCCCAGGATGGGCTGGGTCATGGCCTGCAAGACCCGGGGATGGACGGTGCTGGGGCCGGGCCCCAGCAGGATGCGCTGCGGCGGCTGAAACTCGGCCAAGTAGGGGGCGTTGGCATCAGCATTGGCATTGGCGGCAGTCAAACCGGGTTTTTCTCCTGTAGTGGGGTGGGGATTTGGGCGGTTTAGATAGGAATTATATACCTATTTACCTAGTAAAGAACATTGCTTTGGCTTGCCGCTCCCGCTAGTTGCGTAAGCATAAAGTTCCTATCCAAACTAGACAGACTCGCGAAATTGCGTCCAAGGACCAGGAAAGCCTCCGTCCGGCACCGGAAAATCCTGAACTGCCTCGCCTTTCCGACGCTTTTCGTTCCCCATAACATCACTCCAGTAGGCGTCGGAAGCCTTAATACGAAACCACTCCAACGGACCGTCCAAATCCCCATCGGGGGTTATATAAACCCCGGCGAGCAAACGCTGAAGGCTGGAACGATTCGCCTCAGTATCGAGAAGGCCGGTACTACGGCAATGGTTCACGCAGAACCCATTGCTATAAACAATACTGAGCAGACACAAAAGCTCCGTAGAGTCACGAGCGGGCTCTACCGCAGTCCTTAACGAAATCATCCGCACGGTAGGGCATTTTTTCAAGAGGGTGTCAAACCCGGAAAAAGACCATCCAAAAATATGGACGACGGACCCTACATCATCATGGATTGGCTGGATTCCCGAAAAATTCAGCATACCCATGTGGTGCAGAAAATCCAAAACGTGGTCAGTATTCAGGAGAATCTGATCTCCCGGCTTGAACCACTTCAATACTTGGCATTTGCCAGTTTCATCTGCGGAAGCCACGCCCCCTTTGTGAACCAGGTCGTTTCGGATATGGCGCAAATCGCCCATTGGGGTCATCCGAGGACGAATAAACTTCAATTCGGGGTTAAGAGCATTAGCCAGCTCACCTTCCACTTCACAGGCCCGCTTCAAGTCAGCCCGGTGGGGGTACTCCCACAAGGCATACACCTCCTCAATCCAGCCGCGGTACGCCAGCTGCTCGACCTCGTTGCCTTGACCGATAAGGTCAAGGTCATACACCCCCGCCAGATCAGGGTGCAGATCCAAGTACGAGGGAGCAACCAAAAGACCCGTCGACCACGCAAGCTTTTTCCGCTTCTCTGCGTCCAAGCCCTGACGAGCGCGGTACAAATGACTGTACATCTCGCGTACCTTCTCCATCCCTTGGAGCAAGGTGAAGAGGCTAAAGGTTATTTTAACGACGTCAAAGTGAAACGCCGCATCCGCCCGTTCCATTGCATTACTCATAACTCGCCTCTCCGACTGACTGATTTGTCCAGCCAGGTTGTCACCGGCTGATGATACTCCGTGCTGGTTCACACGGTCGCCTTTAATATATTATACCACTTACGTGAGAGGCAAGCAAGAGTTTTGAGGATGGCTTATATGGACGATATTGGCAGCGTTTAATGGAAACCGGTTATCCGGTCAGTGGCGGATATTCCGTTTGCTTGCAGCAGTTTCCCGCTTATCCTGAAATGGTTACAAGGGGAACGCTGCAAGCAAAGATAACCTTCCGCTATCGCCCCCACCCCCGTACTACACCGCCCCCAAACTACACCACCGCTATCGCCCCCACCCCCGTACTACACCACCCCCACCCTACACCACCGCCGAAGTTCCCCCGTCGATGTTCACCGCGATGCCGGTCAGGTAGCTGGCCCGGGCCGAGGCCAGAAAGGCGATGACATCCCCGGCCTCCTCGGTTTCGGCGATGCGGCCCAAGGGGACGCCGCGGGCCTGGGCGGTCTGGGCGTAGAAGTCGTCCAGGGTCAGGGCGGGATTGCTTTCCTTGAGGCGGTCGTAGCGGCGGGTGTGCTGGCCGCTTTTGACAATGCCAATGCAAACGGTGTTGACCAGGATGTTGTCCGCCGCCAGGTCTTTGGACAAGCCCTTGGTCAGGGCAATGCCGGTGGCCCGGGAGATGGAAGTGGGCATAGAGGCCGGGCCGGGCGTGCGCCCGCCCAGGTTGGTAACATTGATGATGCGCCCGCCGCCCACTTTCCGCATCTCCGGAATAACCCGGCGGATCAGCCGCACCGCCCCCCACACTTTCAGGTCAAAATCATACTCCCAATCGGCATCGCTGACCTCCTCGAAGGGCTTGGCCATAGAGACGCCGGCGTTGTTGACCAGGATGTCCACCCGGCCGAAGTTATCCAGGGCGGCCTGGGTCACCCGGTCGGCGGTGTCGGGCTGGGACACATCGGCGGACAGCGGCAGTACCACGCCCTCGGTGGCGGCGCGAATATCCTGGGCGGCGGCGTCCAGTTTTTCCGGGCCGCGGGCCACGATGACCACCCGCGCGCCCTCGGCGGCCATGCGCTGGGCGGCGGCTTTGCCAATGCCCTCGCTGCCTCCGGTGATGATGGCTACTTTATCGGTAAAACCCAGGTCCATAACGAAAACTCCTTGCAAAGCTGCGGCCGCCGGGGGGATGGATTCCCCCTAATCCGGGCCGGTGTATCGGGCGGTATTGGGCCGTATTGCCCGGCCGGGGGGCATTATAGCACAAGCCGGCGGATAGTGGGGGATGGGGAAATTGCGGCGGCCTCACTACCGTCCTTCCCGCGTAAGCGGGAATCCCGCGGTGGCTTGCCAAGACTGCGGCGGCATAGGGCAGTACCGTTCGGGATTCCCGCTTACGCGGGAATGACGGTGGGGGATGGACGGGAATGACGGTAAAAAGTGGCGGGAATGATAGCAAAGTGCATTGCCACCTATACGCAAATTCCCCTCAATTTAGTGACGCTGCGCCCCTAGCCGCCCCGGCGGGGCCGGGTTTAGAATGGTACGCGGCATCCTTCACAAGTTCAGGATGAGCGGAAAAGGGATGGGCTATTCGGGGCGGCAATAATTAGTGTGAACATACCCTAATCCGATACACCAAATCCGGTCTATCCGGTTAATCCATGTCAATTTTAGCAAAAAGTCGGATTAACCCCTTTACATTCCCCAAGACTTGGGATAGAATGAAAGGCATAAGACCGGGGCCGAAATCGCCAGGGCGATTTCGGCCCCGGAAAAATTTTTTGGGGCCTCCGGGAGGCTCCTTATGCCCAAGGTTTTCATTACGGGCGTCGTTCTTTTCCTGTTGCTGGGCGCCGGGTATGGTCTGGCTACGATCCAAGCCCGTTCCATCCCCTGGGACTGTTCCGACTGGCAAGCCTTTGCCCATGACGACCGCACCACCGCCATCCTGGAATCCCTGGCCGAGAACCGGGGCAAGACCCTCTACTGCGGCGTCGACCAGTCCGACACCTTTACCAAGGCCGAAACTTGGGAAGCCGGCAAAGACCGCAACGAACGGGATGACACCGTCTATTTCGGGGAACGGGGTCAGTTCCGCGGTTTCATCGCCGCCCAGGAGGGTTATCTGACCGACGGGGAATCCGGCGTCACCGGGGTCAGCATTGACCGCATCTTTGAGTTCCCCCGGGAGGAGCGGCGGCGCACCAAACGGGTCAAGCGGTTCGATGTCGGCACTACGCTTCCTGATGACGATGCCGCGAGTTGCGGGCAAGGGGGCGGCCTGATTTGCTCGGGTTGGGGCGATTGGGCCGTTGGAGGATACGAAACCAACTATATCACTCAGAAGTATAAGGCCCGTAACCGGGCGGCCTTAACGGGCGTCTGGAAACGGCTTAACTGGGAAACGAATATCTTGACGAGCTATCTTGCCAACGGGAATGTGAACATAGCGAATGCCGGGAACGGTACCCCTAGCCTCGCCTGGTGGCAAGGGCAGGCGGAAGCGGCGGCCACCGCCGCTTGCCGGGCCCGCGGGGCCCGCTATACCGCGGGCAGCGCGGAGATCGGGCCCGGGCACAATAACGAAAACGACGGCTCCAGCGATGGTAGGTGGTATTCCGGGGGCCACTTGGGCTGGTTTTACGACTACCGAACGCTTAACAACAACCCCGCCGCCCGGAATTATCGCGCCCAGCAGAGCCGGACCTGGACGGCGACCTGCAAGAAAACCGTCCGCCGCACCCGGAAGTAGGGGGGCGTAACCAGCCGTTGCCTATCAGGAAACCTTTGGCTGCCATTCCCGGCTTGGGCGGGGGATGGCGGCTTTTTGTCGTTTCCGCTCGTCCTGAACTTGTTGAAGGACGGGCGGAAAAAGTTGCAATAGAACGAAACCCATCCGACTCTAGCCCTTTCTAGCCTTTATTTCCGCCAGCAGCAAATCCGCCGCATCCGCATCTCTATCCCGGCCGGCCAGATCGATGATGGCGGACTCCGGCAGCAGGCCGGCGAGGTCGCACTCCCGTACCCGTACCGGAATCAGGATGCCGGCGGTGGCGGTCGGATCCTGGGCGTAGGCGGCGGCCCACTCCGGGCGTTCCAGGTTTTCCGCCAGAAAATCCGGAGAGAGGAGGGCAATGGTAGCCTCGGCTATCGCGCTGACGGCGAACATTTCCAACACCAGGTTGGCATTGGCCCAATAGTCCCAGGATTGCCGTTCCACCGAATAGCCGGCGGCGGTCAGCTGGGCGGCGATCCATTCGGCCCAATCCTGGTCGGCGGCGTGGTAGGCAAGGAAAAAGTCCATACGAATCCCTCTGCGGCGCTGGCGCTCCGATTGCTGTCTCCGATTACTGTACCGTACCATTTTACTGTATCCTACCACCCTTGCTGTACCTTACCGACATTCCCGCCATCCCCTCTACCGTCATTCCCGCGTAAGCGGGAATCCCGAACGATATTGAAAAGACCAGCCCTTTGCCATCCAACCGCCGCCGGGTTCCCGCTTACGCGGGAATGACGGTAGGGGGAGTAGGGAAGGACTGTGGGCCGGTGCGGGATTCCCGCTTGCGCGGGAAGGACGGTAGAAAGGGCGGGAAGGACGATTTTTATAAACCTTGTCTTTGGGTAGCAAATTGTCTTGCCAAAGTGTGTTATAATGTTTTTCCAAATTATCCCTGAAGGTGGGGCAACGCTTTTATTATGCTTGAGGGTATCTTTCAGCCGGGCCTCCTGCTTTCCCTGTTCCAAGCCGGCGGCGGCAGCGTCATTGACCTGGTGGTCAAACTCCTGATCCAACTGGCGGTCATCCTTTTTGCGGCCAAGGTGGCCGGGGAACTGGCGACCCGGTTCCTCAAACTGCCCTCGGTGCTGGCCGAACTGGGGGCCGGCATCCTCATTGGCCCCTATGTGCTGGGGGGAATGTCCTTTTTCGGCTGGACGCCGCTCTTTCCCGGGGCTTTCGAGGATCCGGTGAGGGGGCCGATGTCCCTGGGCGGCCTGACCATTCCCTTTATCCATACGGTCAAGGATGGCATTGCCATTCCGGGGATCCCGGTCAGCGACGAACTCTACGCCCTAGCCCAAATCGGCTCCATCGTCCTGCTCTTTTCCATCGGATTGGAGACCAATCTGCGGCAGTTTTTGCGCTACGCCGGGCCGGCTACGGCGGTGGCTCTGGGCGGCGTCATCCTGCCCTTTGCCCTGGGCGTCGGGGCCACGGTGCTGCTGGGCTTTGACGGGCCGGACGGCATCTTTTCTCCGGAAGCCCTGTTTATGGGGGCCATAATGACCGCCACTTCGGTGGGCATAACGGCCCGGGTGCTGGCCGACCTGAACAGCCTGGACAATCCGGAGGGGGTGACCATTATCGCCGCCGCCGTGGTGGACGATGTGCTGGGTATCCTGATTTTGACGGTGGTGATCGGCATCAGCGCCGCGGAAGCCGATTTCACCTGGGGCACCCTGGGCTGGATCAGTTTCAAGGCGGTAGGGTTCTGGCTGGGCTTGACCGGCATCGGCATCCTGATTGCGCCCTACATTGAGCGGCTGGTACGGCAATTCCATTCGCCGGGATCGGGCCTGGTCTTTACCCTGGCCCTGGCTTTGCTGGCCGCCGGCTTGGCCGAAGTGTTCGGATTGGCCTTTATCATCGGCGCTTTTTCGGTGGGCTTGGCCCTGTCCACCACCCGTTTGGGGCATCAGGTCGAGGAAGCGATGAAAAGCATCCTGGACTTTCTGGTGCCGGTGTTCTTTGTGGTGATGGGGATGTTGGTGGACATCGGGGCCATGCAGAACGCCATTGTGTTCGGGCTGGTCATTTCGGTGCTGGCAATCTTTTCGAAAGTGGTGGGCTCCGGCGGGCCGGCTTTGGTCAGCGGGTTCACCATGCGCGGCGGGGCGCGGATTGGCGTGGGGATGATGCCCCGGGGCGAGGTGGCGCTGATTATCGCCGGCGTGGGATTGACCGAGGGCATTATCGGGCATGACCTGTTCGGGGTCAGCATTATGATGACGGTGCTGACCACCCTGCTGGCGCCGTTGCTGCTGGTGCCGCTGTTCCGCAAGGGCGGCTCCGGCACCCGCCGCCCGCCGGCGGAATTGGAGGAGGCCGGGGCCGCGGCGGATGACGACTAGGGCGGCCGGTACCGGGGCGGCGGCGTATAGAAACCGGCCATCCCGGCCATCCCCCTATCGTCCTTCCCGCCGCCCGCTACCGTCCTTCCGGCCGCCCCCTACCGTCATTCCCGCGTAAGCGGGAATCCCGAACGGTATTGCCGTATGATGCGCAGTCTTGGCAAGCAACCGCAGGATTCCCGCTTACGCGGGAAGGACGGTAGGGGTTAACGGAAAACTCACCGCATAGCAAAGGAGACCGCAGAGTTATGATTGTCGTTCTGACGCACCATTGGGCCAAGCCCGACAGCATTGACGCGGCCAAAAAGTTGCTGGACGGCAACGGCTTGGCGCAAAGCCAGGCTCCCGGTTTCGGCCGCCGGGAAACCCTCTATTCCCTGGCCGACCCCACGCAGATTACCACCTTGGTAACTTGGGAAAGCAACGAAATTTATGACGCCTGGCGGGCCAGCCCGGAACGGGCGGCGGCGATGGCCGGGGCCGAGGAACTGTGGGCGCAGCCGCCGCACTCGGAACGCTTTGCGGTGGTTTAGGGGGGCTTTCTACCGTCATTCCCGCGTAAGCGGGAATCCCGCGGCTGTTTGGCAGGGATGCGGCGGCATAAGGCAGTACCGTTCGGGATTCCCGCTTACGCGGGAATGACGGTAGGGGGGCGCAACCAATATCCTATGTCATTCCGAGCGTAGCCGAGGAATCTGAAATGCCCGCCCTTGACTCTTTACTGGATTTTTAGATTCCTCGGCTACGCTCGGAATGACATCCTTCAACAAGTTCAGGATGAGCGGAAAGGAGTTGGCGGCCGCCCTTACCCTCTCCGAATCCCCCGGTTCACGGCAGCAGTCCCACAATCACATCCCAAGTTACGATAACGCTGGTGTCGGCATCGCCGCAGACGGTGATGCCAATCAGGTAATCGTCGGCGTCAACCACCGGGCTGCCGCTGTAGCCGGGATAAGTGGGGGCATCGGTTATCATAATGTCCGTCCGCACCAACGGACAATCGCCCCGGGTAGTGTAGTTCGTCCGGTACGCAGTAATTTCCCCTTGGGACAGGATATGCCCCAAAGCATCCGTCCAATAGCCCTCCTCGCAGTCGCCCACAAACTCGTCGGTAATATCCACAATGGCGATGTCCTGGTCGGGATAGCGGAAAGTTACCGGTTTCCAACCCACATTGCGGCCAAAGGGATACTCGATATAGATTTGGCGGCTGTGGCCCACCACATGGTCGGCGGTGATGAAATAATCCTTGCAGCCGATGCTGTTGATAAAACCCCGCCCGGAGCCATCGTCGGAATAGACCTTGACGCCCTCGTAAATGCTGACCACTTCTCCCGGCAAGGGCGTGGGCGCCGGGTATTGGGTCGGCCGCGGCGTAGCGGTAGGCACGGGGGCCGGCGTAGCGGTGGGAACGCGGGTCGGCAAATCCCAGATCGAGGTAGGCGTAGGATTGGGATAGGGGGTATAAGTGGGGCGCGGCGTATAGGTGGGCCGCGGCCGCGGCGTGGGATAAGGGGTATAAGTCGGGGCCGGCGTGGGCGTGGGCCGCGGCGTGGCTGTCGGATAAAGGGTATAGGTCGGCGGCGGCGTATAAGTGGGCGGCGGCGTGGACAAAAAGTTTATGGTATCCCGCTGCGCTGCGATAATCCTGTCCCCCACGGTCACCCGGTCGGACAAAAAGCCGAGGGTTGCCTCCTGGCTGCCGAGGCGGTCGTTGCGGTCTTGGATAATAGTATTGGCGTACTCAATGCGCGCGTTGGCGGTGTCCACCAGGGCGTTGGCCCGCCGGGTCTGCTCCTCTTGGGCGGCGTAGGATTCCCGCCACTGGGCATCCCGCTCGGAAACCACCAGCGTCTGCCGCCACAGCATAGCCCCGGCCGTTACCAGCACCAGCAGCACCGCCCAGGGAAACAGCATCGCCAAGCGCATTTAAGGCAGCTCCTGTTGGGGATGGGGAAAGGGCCGGAGTCGGCAAGGATTACAAAGGCAGCACCGCGGGCCAGCCCTCCAGATGTTCCTCCATTAAGGCGGCGAAGTGGGCCAATTTTTCCGGGCTGTAGGGATGGGCTTGCTCTAGCCGGCCGGCCAGGGTTGCGGCGACATCCAGAGTATCGCCGTCGGTCAGCAGCAGGGGAGTACCCCGCTGACGGGCGGTGACCCGGATGTATTCGGTAGGCTCGACGCCGCCGGTCAAGGTCAGCAATCGGGTATTGCCGGCCGCCAGGCAAGCCAGCTGAATGTCGGGCCGGCCGCCGCGGGTGATAACCCCCTGCCGAGCGTAGCGGCCGAAATAGTTGGGGCCGGAATCCATAATGTTGCCGCCAATCAGGAAACGATCAATCCCCTCCGCAAAATCGGCCGGCTCTTGAATCCAGCGGCCGTCGAGGGCCTCGGCTACCTGCTGCAGCGTCAAGGCCAACATCGGCCGGCTTTCCGGGATAGCCCCTAAAACCGGCAATCCTTGTTCGCGCCGGGGGGCGATGATTTCCCGTTCCGTTTCCTGCCATCGATAGCGCAATACGCCGTTGACAATAATGCCGCCCAAGGCCGCGCCTAAAGTTTCGGCGGCGGCGGCAATAGCAGCACCCTGACTAGCCGCCGCTTGGCCGGCTACATAGCCGTGCAGCAGCAGGACGGGATAGCCGGGCAAAACCGGCGCGGCGGCGGCGTCCGCTGCTACTGGAGCCGCCCATTCCACCAGTACCGGGTCAAAGGCGGCGGCCAAGCCGTCAACCACGGCGGCGATTTCCGCCCGCTGTTCCGGGGTCAGCACCGCCGCATCCGCATCCGTCGCCGGGTCGAAGGGATGGGGCAAGGGCGGCGGTACGGCGGCCGGGGTCAGGAATTGGGACATAAAGGCTACATCCGGATCGTTTTCCGGCGTGGGGGACAGGGGTTTGTACCAGGCGGCGGACTTGCCGGCCGCCGCAAAACGGGACAGCAAAGCTCCGGCCAGGCAAGTTTTGCCGGCGCCGGGACGATTAGCGACAATCTGCAATACGGTCAAAGATGCCTCCGGAAAGGGAACGGCGCGGCCGGTGTTGTAGGTTATTGTAGCACAGCGGCGGATGGGGCGCGGTGGTGGGGGGATGGCCTATAGAAACCGGGATTCCCGCGCCTATTATGCCGTCCTTCCCGCCACCCTCTCTTACCGTCATTCCCACGTAAGCGGGAATCCCGACGGTACTGCCGTATAATGCCGCAGTCTTGGCAAGCCACCGTGGGATTCCCGCTTACGCGGGAATGACGGTAGGTGCGCGGCCGCCGGGGATAGGGGGAAAGGCGGCCGGGAATGACAGTTCTATACATCCCGGCCGCATCCATCCGCCGCCCCCCTATTCCCCACCGCCGGCTTGTGGTAAGATGGGCGCAGTCAACAAATTTTGCGGCGTCTTGTCCGCCCTCCGCCCACCCCCGGAATAGACTCCGGGCAAACCGGGCCAGCGGCGGCGTTGAGACGACCGGGCAGCTTTAAGGAGGCTACCTATGACGGCAGCAGTGGGGCAGGCCGCCCCGGATTTCACCCTGTACGATACCGACCGCAAGCCGCGCAGCCGCGGCGAGTTCCAGGGCCAAAACCTGGTGCTGGCCTTTTTCCCCGGCGCTTTTACCGGCGTCTGCACCACCGAAGCCTGCGCCCTGCGCGACCGCCTGGCCGACTTTAACGGCCTGAACGCCCAGGTGGTGGGCATCAGCGTCGACCCGCCCTTTGCCCAAAAGAAGTGGGCCGACGACAACCAGGTCAACTACCCCCTGCTCAGCGACTTCAACCGGACGATGGTCAATGCCTACGATGTGGCTTTGCCCAACCTGGCCGGGATGGAGGGCTATGTGGCGGCCAATCGGGCGGTCATCGTGGTGGACAAGGAGGGCATCATCCGCTATCGGTGGGTGGCGGACGCTCCGGCTATGGAACCGGACTATGCTGCGGTAAGGCAGGCCGTGGCCGACTTGGCCTAGCCCGGGCCGGCAATGTTCCGCTCGTCCTTCAACGAGTTCAGGATGAGCGGAACATTGCCCATCCTTCAACAAGTTCAGGATGAGCGGAACATTGCCCGTCCTTCAACAAGTTCAGGATGAGCGGAACACTGCCCATCCTGCGACCGGATTAGGATGGGCGGAACATTGCCCATCCTTCAACAAGTTCAGGATGAGCGGAATGTTGCCCATCCTTCAACCAGTTCAGGATGAGCGGAATAGTGAACCGGCCTATCATCCGATCATCTTGCCCGTCCGTCCGACCATCCGGCCCGCCCGTCCGCTCATCCTGAACTGGTTGAAGGATGAACCCGCAAGGTGGATGGCCGGCCGGGGCAATTGCAGATTTACCCCAATTTATCCAGCATTTACCGGGAGGAAAGAAAGTATGCCCATCCCCGAAGTCAAGGCGCTCATTTTCGATGTTTTCGGCACCGTGGTGGATTGGCGCGGCAGTATCATTGACCAGGCCGCCGCTTTCGGCCAATCCCGGGGGCTGGAACGGGATTGGGCCGCCTTTGCCGACGCCTGGCGCGGCCGCTATCGCCCCTTTATGAACAAAGTCCGCAGCGGCGAACTGCCCTGGACCAACCTCGACGCCCTGCATCGGATGTCCCTGGAGGAAACCCTGGCCGAGTTCCAGATCGACGGCTTGTCCGCCGGGGAAAAGGCCGAAATCAACCTTTTCTGGCATCGGCTGCGCCCCTGGGCGGACGCCGCGCCGGGGCTGTACCGCCTGAAACACCGCTACATCATCGCGCCCATGTCCAACGGCAACATTGCCCTGATGACCAATATGGCAAAGCAGGGCGGCTTGCCCTGGGACTGCATTCTGGGGGCGGAAGTGGCCCGCCACTACAAGCCCGACCCGGAAAGCTATTTGACCGCCGTAGAACTGCTGGCCCTGCGCCCGGAACAGGTGATGATGACGGCGGCCCATCAGCACGACCTGCTGGCGGCGCAGAAAGTAGGGCTGCGTACCGGCTTTGTCCCCCGCCCCCAGGAACACGGCCCGGATGCCATCGTCGACACCACCCCTGACCCGTCCTTCGATGTAGTAGCCACCGACTTCACCGACCTGGCCCGGCAAATGGGGGTGTAATTTTAATTTACATGGATAGACAGGATAGACAGGATTTTTGTATCGGATTAGAACGGTTTTGGCCGTCAATAACCGTTCTAATCAGACGACAAATATCCTGTTAATCCTGTCTATCCATGTTTGAATCCAACGGCCCGATATTAGATCACCCCATACCCCTCAGTGGGATACCCACCCACCATCCTTTGGGACACCTCCGGGAAATTTCGCCCCTTTATCCCGCCCCACCGTAGCAACTTTTCCGAGACCGCACCCGTCCCGAGGACGTTTTGACTGATAAATCACTGTAGATCAGTTGATCTAACGTGATCTATTGTGGTACTTTAGCCACGACTTAGTGGCTCCTGTCATTAAGGAGGAAATCATGCTTAACCCGGCCCAAGAATGGCAGTCCATATTGACTTATCCGTCCCCGGCGTCGGTGGCGGAACTGACCCTGGCTATGCTCGAAAGCAAAGCCGAGGTTGTCCGCCCGGAGGGTTGGCCGGATAACGAACCGCTTTACCTGCGGAGCGAATTGGCGTCCCTCGACCACACCCTGAGGGATGCCATTGAGGTCGCCATTTCGCGAGCCGAACCGGGCCGGAGTCTGGCCCGGGAGTTGCGGCGGTTCGAGCAGACGATTGCCGCGGATGTCTTGGAACATCTGGAAAGCACTGCGGAGGGACGGATTGTCCTTGCGGCAATCGGCGCTACGGCAACGGAAAACTACCGCAAAGACCGCATTGCCGCCGGGGAGGAGGAGCAAGGCGATGATTCTGGATGACGGCTACGCCAGCCACTTGGCTTGGCAGTCGCCAGATGGTGAGTCGGCCGCTTACTGCTATGACGGCCTGGAATTGATGGCCGCCTTGCCGGATGGCAGCGTCGACTGTATCTGCACAGATCCCCCCTATTTGCTGTCCAACGACGGCGTAACCTGCGTTGCCGGCCGCCGGGTCAGCGTCAACAAGGGCGATTGGGATCGCAGCGGCGGGATCGAGCAGGATCACGAGTTTAACCTTTCCTGGTTGCGGGAGTGCCATCGCATTCTGAAACCGGCCGGTACGATCTGGGTGTCCGGCACCTACCACATCTATCTCAGCGTGGGGATGGCGCTGATGCAGTTGGGGTTTCGGATTCTAAACGACGTGACCTGGGAAAAAAATAATCCGCCGCCCAACTTGGGTTGCCGTTGCTTTACCCACTCTACCGAAACCCTCTTGTGGGCCACTAAAGCGCCCAAGGGCAGCAGGCACCACTACACCTTTAGCTACCAAGAGATGAAAGCCGAGAACGGCGGCAAGCAGATGCAAACCGTCTGGCGTATGCCGGCGGCCGGGCGTCAGGAAAAGCGTCACGGCAAGCACCCGACCCAAAAGCCGCTGGCCTTGATTGAGCGTTGCTTGCGGGCCAGCACCAATCCGGGCGATTTGGTGTTCGACCCCTTTGCCGGCTCCTTTACTACCGGCGTAGCGGCCATAAAGCTGGGCCGCCGTTTCATAGGCAGTGAGTGGCTTGAGGAATATGTCGAATTGGGGGCCAAGCGGTTAGAGGAAGTGGCTCCTAATCTGACTGATGCCATCATCACCCCGAGCTCTACTGATTTCGAGGTACAGAAACAGCTGCTGGAAACGGGGGATCGGTACCAACCGGCAGAGAATAGCGAGGTGTCAGGATGACCCTCGCACCCCTTGACGAATCGGGTAACAGCCCGAGTTGGCAAGCGATTTTCGACCGTTACGAAATCGCCGCCCACGACTTCGCCGCCGCGCCCTTTCCCATATCGGCGGGGCAAATTAAGCGGGCTTGCCAGCATTTCGAAGCCATCAGCCGGAGGGAAGTGCGGATACTGTGCAAGCAGGATACCCGAGAGTCCCGTCCCCAAGTCTTTCGGGATAGGGGACTTTTCCTGCTTCCGGTCAAGAACGGGGCCTATGTCATCATCAAAGGCGAGGGCTACATCGAGGTTCCAGACATCACTTCCCCGTTGCAGGAATACCGGAGCGTTTTTCCCTTCGAGTTGGAAACCACGCTAGTTGGGAACTCAGAAATGCAACACCTGGATCGAGCTTACGCCCTGAGCTTGATTCGGCATTTTACTGAGGATGATTCCCTCGTGCTTACCATTCGGGGGCGGAAATACACTCCTCGGTTTGATTTCGAGGTAAATCGGTTCCCTATTCAAGTGGAGGGCGTACAAACCGAGGTTGATGGCGGCTACGAGGGGGCAAATCAAGTTGTGCTGGTCGAGGCCAAAGGCGGCAACGCCGGCAATACTATCATCCGGCAACTCTATTACCCGTTCCGCCAGTGGCAGACCCACACCGCGAAGCCGGTTTCCACGCTCTTTTTTCAGCGTACCGGCAACGACGAATACCATATCTGGCATTTCGTTTTTGACGACCTTTATGACTATAACAGCATCCGCCTGCTGCGCTCCGGCCGGTACCGGATGTGGCGGCGGGAGTAAAGGCGGCGGCGGCGGACTTCCCGGTAAGGCAGCGGACTAAGCGGCGGCAATTTCCACCGCAATGGTATGAATCCGCGGCATTGCCGTGGCTACCGGCGGCGTGAAGTGCAGTTCCAAAGCTTCCCGCAGGTTCGCCAGGGCTGCCGGCTCCGTTTCCCCCTGGCTGGCTACATCCACTTCCAGGCATTGGGCCACGAACCACTCCCCCTCTTGGGTAACTACGGCGCTGAACTGGCGTTTCATCCCTTATCCCTCCTGCGGCGCTGCGGCCGCCCGGCCCTCTATCCCTACTATTCTACCCTACCCCTCCCCCAGCAGCCGCACCACTTCGTCACCCACTTGGCTGGTGGTGGCGCTGCCGCCCAGGTCCGGGGTCATTGCCCGCCGTTCCTGCAAGCTGCGGACGACCGCCGCCTCGACTTTTGCCGCGGCGGCCGGCTCGCCCAGGTGTTCCAGCATCATCCCCACCGCCGAAATGGTCGCCAACGGGTTGGCAATGCCCTGCCCGGTGATGTCAAAGGCCGCGCCGTGCACCGGCTCGAACATAGACGGATGTTCCCGTTCCGGGTTGATGTTGGCGCTGGGGGCCAAGCCCATACTGCCGGTTACTACCGCCGCAATGTCGGAAAGGATGTCGGCAAAAAGATTCGAGGCCACCATCACATCGAAATCCTCCGGCCAGCGCACCAGGTCCATCGCCGCCCGGTCTACCAGCAGGGATTCGGTCTGCACCTGGGGATATTCGGCGGCTACGGCCTGAAACACTTCGTCCCAAAAGACCATGCTGTAGGCTTGGGCGTTGGATTTGGTGACCGAAGTAACCTTATTGCCCTTGTTGCGGCGGACGCAATGCTCAAAGGCGGCGCGGATGATGCGCTCGGCTCCGCGGCGGGTGAACACATTGGCCTGCACCACGGTTTCATACGGCGTCCCCGGATACAGCCGGCCGCCGACCGGAGCATATTCGCCCTCGGTATTTTCCCGGAAAATCACCAGGTCAATAGCGCCGGGGGCTTTGCCGGCCAGGGGGGAAGTTACGCCGGGATGCAGGTAGGCCGGGCGGACGCAGACGCCCTGGTCAAAGGCGCGGCGCATGGGCAGCAGCAACCCTTGCAGGGTGATGTGGTCGGGAATGGCCGGGTCGCCCACCGCGCCGAACAGGATGGCCTGCTGCCCTTGCAAATGGGCCAAGCCGTCCTCCGGCATCATCCGCCCGGTTTCCCGATAGTAAGCCGAACCCCAGGGAAACTCGGTGTAGTTAAAGGCCAGGCCGGGGGTCTGCGCCGCCAGATAATCCAGAACCTTTTTGCCCTCGGCCACCACCTCCGGGCCAATGCCGTCGCCGCCGATAATCGCCAGGTTATACGCTGCCATCGCTACGCTCCGATTCAAACATGGATGAACAGGATATACAGGATTATGTCTGCTGTAAAGGGTTGTTGCTTAAAGGAAACAACTTTCCCGGCAGACAACCCCAAAATCCTGTCTATCCTGTCTATCCATGTAAATTATTAACCCGGCCGGACGCCGCCGCTGATTAGCCGTAGGTGGTAGAGGGCCGCGGCCGCCGGGAAAGCTTGGCGGGCTTGGCGGAATACCGACCGGCCGCGCCGTTCTTTAGCGTCCAGCAGGATTCCCATAACCGGGCCGCTGTGGGCCACATTGACCCCGACCGCGCCCACCCTTTCGGCAAAGCGGACTACCTCCGGCAAGCGCGGCTTGAACAATATATCCTGATTGGCGGCGGCGCTGCGGGATGCCCCCTGCCCGATAAGCCGGGCCTCGCCGGCCGCCAAGCCCTGCCGTACCAGGGCCAGGGCCGCGTCCGTGTCGGCCTGCCGGGCCTGCCATTGGGCGCGGCGGTCGACGCGGTTAAAATCCACCGTATCCACCGCCCCGCCGAAATCCAGGGCAATGATTTCCAGCGGCGGCGGCGGCCCCAATTCCTCGGCAATAGTACCGTTGCGGTGGTCAAAAAGGGCAATGCCGGGAAACATCACGCCATCGGTCGGCTCCACTTGCACGGCGATTTGGCCGATTTCCGCCGGGGATAGGGTAGCATCCAGAGCCAGGGCGGTGGCGGCGATGGCGGCGGTTAAATCGGCGCTGCTGCTGCCCATTCCCTTGCCGCGGGGTAGGGGATTGCGGATGTTGACCCGCGCCCCCAATTCGGGATGGCCCAGGTAAGCCAGGGCCTGGGCTACGGCGGCGGCGGTTTTAGGGCAGTCCGGCGGCGCGGCGATGCCCGTCCCGGCGGGATACACTGCCACCTGCGCCCAGGCAAAAAAATCCACCGGACAAGTCACCAGAAAATAGTCGTCGCCGCTCATCCCCTGCACCAACTCCCCGCAGACGCCGGGAGCCCGGGCGGCGGCCCGGCCCAGGGGGTTAGTGGGGAATGTGGTTGGTTGGTTCAAGGCAATACCCGGTGGGCAGGCTCCGGATGCGTTGCCGGCAACCCGGTTCCGCAAACCCAAGCGATTATAAAGCGTTCCACTCCGCGGCGGTAATTTCCCGTCCCATGAGATCGGCCGCTTGGCGCAGCAAAATACGCACTTGGCGGACGGAGTAATCGCGGTTCGAGAACAGGGTAAGGCGGCGTTCTCCGTAGATCATATATTGATGGCGCTTACCTTGTGCCGGGCCGCCAAACCCCAACAGGCGCAGCCGCTGGATGGCAACCCGGCGGCTAGAGGGATTCCACCGGTTCACGGATGTTCTCCAAGTTCAGGTCGATGCCGGAAACGACCGGGAGCTTATGCCCCAGTTTCATTCCCACCAACATCCAGTCCTCCAGAACGGACTGCAACTCCTCCCGGCACTCAGCCACGGTGTCGCCCAGGGCAAAGACCCCGAGGCAGAGGGGAATAGTCCCGCAAAAAGCGCCATCGCCCAAATCCTCATAAACGGCCTGGGCCATAGCCTGCTGGATGTAGTCGGTCAAGGGAAAACGAAAGTCCATAGTTACGCCTCGCGCTGGGTGGTATGGGTGGTCAACCCGCTAGTCCAGGGAGTTCCATTCCTCCGCGGAAATGACCCGGCCCATGGCTCTGGCCGCTTGACGCAGCACAATACGCACTTGGCGGACCGAATACTCGTTGTCGGAGAAAAGGGTGACGCGGCGGCCTTGAAACCGCATCAAATGATGCCGTCCGCCCGGGAACGGGCCAATAAATCCCAAGGCCCATAACCGGCGGATACAATCCTGCCGGCTACAGGGATTCCACCGGTTCACGGACAATCTCCACGTTCAGGTCAATGCCGGCAATTACCGGCATCGGGTCGCCCCACCGCAAGCCGGTGAGGATCCAATCCTCCAGGACGGAACGCAACTCCTCCCGACACTCAGCCACGGTGTCGCCCAAGGCAAAGACCCCGATGCAGGGGGGAATAGTCCCGCAAAAAGCGCCATCGCCCAAATCCTCATAAACGGCTTGGGCCATCGCCTGCAGGATGTAGTCGGTCAAGGGAAAACGAAAGTCCATAGTTACGCCTCGCGCTTTGCGGGATGGATGGCTAACCCGCTAGTCCAGGGAGTTCCATTCCTCCACGGAAATAACCCGGCCCAGGGCTTCGGCCGCTTGACGCAGCACATAGCGCAGTTGCTGAACCGAGTATTCCCTGTTCGAAGGAATCGGCAGAGTTCGTCCCTCGAACTTCATGCCTTGATGCCGACTTCCCGAATACGGGCCGCGAAATCCTAACTGCCGCAAGCGGCGGATAAAAGCGCGGCGGCTACAGGGATTCCACCGGTTCACGGATTTCCTCCAAGTTCAGGTCGATACCGGCAATCACCGGCAGGGTGTCGCCCCACTTTAGGCTCATCAGCATCCAATCCTCCAGCACAGAACGCAACTCCTCCTTGCACTCCGGCAGGGTGTCGCCCAATGCAAAGACTCCGATGCAGGGCGGGATGCTGCCGCCGTAAGTGCCATCGCCCAAATCCTCATAAACGGCTTGGGCCATAGCCTGCTGGATGTAGTCGGTCAGGGGAAAACGAAAGTCCATAGTTACGCCTCGCGCTTTGCGGGATGGGCGGCATTATACACCTGGCGGCGGGTTTGCAACATAGCTTGGTGCCTTTATTTGTACCGGCAAACCGGCCACGGCCAGATAGACGCTATCCGCGGCGGCGGCGGCTTGCTGATTGACCGCGCCGGATAAATCCTGAAAGCGGCGGGCCAGGGCATTGGGCGGCACCGGGCTTAATCCCACCTCGCTGCTGACCAGGATAGCGGCCGCCGTTTGCCGCCGGCACACGGCCAGCAGCCGCGCCAATTCCGCCAACACCAGGGATTCCACCGCCGCAAAATCGGCGGATTCCTGTTCCAGGATAATGTTGGCAATCCATACATCCAGAGCATCCAGCAGGATGACCGGCGGCGGGTTGGCGGCGGACAGGGCGGCGGACAAGGCCGCCGCCGGGCGCAGCGGCTCCTCGATAGTTTGCCAATCTGCCGGTCGCCGGTCCTTATGGCGGCGGATGCGCTCGGCCATTTCCCCATCCCCGGCCTGCCCGGTAGCCAGGTAGAGGACGGGATGGTTCAAGGCAGCGGCCTGCTGTTCGGCCCAGGTGCTTTTGCCGGAGCGGACGCCGCCTAAAATCAGGGTCAGTTTCGTTGCATTCAAGGGCGGCAATTCCTACCCCCGTTCCCCGCCGGGGGACAAGCCGGTCATCCGATACACGGCGTCCATTTGCAGGCTGGAGCGCACCCAGTCGGCCAGCTTGTCAAACTCGGATTCCAAGTCCGCCAATTCCGGCGCCGGGGGCAAAGTAACGCCCTTGCGCCGGGCCAGTTCAGTCAACATTGCCCGCCGCAAATCCCCATTGTGAAACAAGCCGTGAATGTAAGTGCCTAGCACCCGCCCACTGCCGTCCATCGCCCCGTCCCCGGCCGTGGCAGCGGTAACGGCCACATCCGAGCGGTCGATAATGCGGAAAGGCGGGGCGGCCCTTTCCCCGGTAGTGCGGCCCATGTGGATTTCGTAGCCCTGAACGGCGGCCCCGGCGGCCCCGGCCAGCAGCCCGCCAATCGCCGCCACTTCGCCGCGGATGCGGTGGGTTTCCTTGCTGCCAGCAAAAATGGTGGTCAACGGCAGCAGACCCAAGCCGGCCCGTTCCGGGCATTGCGATTCGATGCCCTCCGGGTCGTAAAGCTGCTGGCCCAACATCTGATAGCCGCCGCAGATGCCGATGATCGCCGCGCCGGCCTGATGGCGGGCGAGGATGGCGGCGGCCAAGCCCTGCTGTTCCAGCCAGATTAAATCGGGAATGGTGGTTTTGCTGCCGGGCAGGATTATCAGATCGGGCCGGCCCAAATCGGCGGCGGCGGACACATAGCGCAATCCGACCCCCGGCTCCCGGGCCAGGGGGTCGAAGTCGTCAAAGTTGGCAATGTGCGGCAGTTGGATTACCGCCAGATCCAGGGCCGCCGGCCCGGCCGCCGCGGCCGCCGGCAAATCCAAGGCCACCGAATCCTCCTCCGGGATGTGGATGTCCCGGAAGTGGGGGACAACGCCCACCACTGGCACGCCGGTGCGCTGTTCTAGCATGGTCAGCCCGTCGGCCAGCAACGCCGGGTCGCCGCGAAACTTGTTAATCACAAAGCCCTTAATGATTGCCCGTTCCGCCGGCTCCAGCAGTTCCAGCGTGCCGACCAAGGCGGCGAACACCCCGCCGCGGTCAATATCGCCGCAGAGCAGCACCGGGGCCGCGGCATAGCGGGCCACCCGCATATTGACGATTTCCGCCGCTTTGAGGTTGATTTCCGCCGGACTGCCGGCCCCTTCGATGACCACCAGGTCATAATCCTGCCGCAAAGCGTCGAGGGAAGTATGCACCGCTTCCCAAAGTTGGGCTTTCAGGGCGAAGTAGTCCCGGGCTTGGGCCGAAAGCATTGGCCGGCCCAGCCGCACGACCTGCGCGATGTGGTCGGCTTCGGGTTTCAGCAATACCGGGTTCATTTCCACCCGAGCCGTGGCCCCGGCCGCCGCCGCCTGCACCGCCTGCGCCCGGCCGATTTCCCCGCCATCCGGCGTTACATAGGAATTGTTGGACATATTCTGCGCCTTGAAAGGGGCCACGCGAAACCCGTCCTGGCGGAAAATGCGGCACAACGCCGCCGCCAGCACGCTTTTGCCCACATGAGACGCCGTCCCCTGCACCATCAAGACGCGGGCCGGAGCTGCGGTTTCGTTATGTTGCGTCAAGAGCTGCCACCACTATATTTAACTCGGCTTGGGCCGGAAAGGGTTTGAGGGTTGACGGCAGCGGCTCGCCATCCTCGCGATAGAGTTCCATCAGCTTGGCCGCCACATCCTGAGCGATTTCCAGCGTTTCCGCCGCCGTGCGGCCTTGGGCCAACAAGCCGGGCAAATCATCACTGGTCGCCAGATAGACCCCTTCGGGCAGCTTTTCCAAGCGCAGATTGATCAGCACTTCCATAGATTGGGCTCCAGGTGTTGGGATTATCCGGCCATTCTGAATCCTGCTGAGGATGTCATTCCGAGCGTAGCCGAGGAATCTGAAATGCCGGCCCTTGAATCCATTTCAAGACTTTTAGATTCCTCGGCTACGCTCGGAATGACATAGTAAAGGCGTAGGCTATCCGAGTTGTCAACCATTAGCGTGAACCACCCTTACCATTCAACGCTGAGTACCGGAATGGATACCTCGGCATTGCACGGCATAGCTTTCAACTGGGCCGGCAATTTGTCCCCGTGTTCCCGGTAGGATTCGAGCAGCTTGGCCGCCACATCCTGGGCGATTTCCAGGGTTTCGGCGGCCGTCCGCACCTCAGCTACCAAGCCGGGCAATTCCGCGCTGGTCGCCAGATAGCCCCCCTCGGGCAGTTCCTCAATTTGCACCGTCAGCAACACTTCCATAAGTTGACCTCTCAAGGATCGGGATTGTCCCCCTACTCCACCCCGGCCAAGTGGGAAGTGTCATTATACAGATGCAGGACGGCATTGTCCGGGTAGGTATGGGCTAGGGACAGGGCGCAGTTGTCCATAATGAACTTCCAGTTGGCTTCCAGGGGCAGGGACAGCAGGGCCACGATAACCGCCCGCAGGGAGCCGCCGTGGCCTACCACCAGCACGGAGTCCTCCGGGCCGTGGGCGGCTTGCAATTGGTCAGCGAACTGCGCCATTCGCGCGCTGGTCTGGCGGATAGTTTCTCCCCCCCGGCGGCGCAAAATCCAGGTCCTTGACCAGGGAGGCCCGGTACAAATCCGGATAGCGTTCCGCATATTCCTGGACGGTCAGACCCTCAAAAACGCCCTTATGATACTCCCGCAGCTGCGGCGTGGCGTCCAGCGGCGTATCCCGTTCCCCCAGGAGGATTTGCGCCGTTTCCCGGGTGCGGCTCAAATCGCTGGCATAAGCGGCGGCAAAGGGGATGCCGGCCAAGCGCCGGGCCAGAGCCGCCGCCTGCCGCCGCCCCCGGTCGGTCAAAGGAATATCGGTATGACCCTGGATCCGCCCCTGGGCATTCCACTCCGTTTCGCCATGCCGGACAATATAAATTCGGGCCATTTTCCTAATTCCCGGTCGAGATTTTGATTTTCCCGCCGCCTTGGCGGCCGGCGCTGACCAGTATATTACCACAAACCGGCTGCTTTTACCGTCCTTCCCGCGTAAGCGGGAATCCGGCGGTTATTTGCCAAGACCGCGGCATCATAAGGCAATACCGTTCGGGATTCCCGCTTACGCGGGAATGACGGTAGGGGCGGCGGGAAGGACGGTAGAGGAGTGTCCGCCATCCCCCCTACCCCTGCGGCGCGGCCGCCGGGCGGCGGCCGCGCAGGGCTTGGCTTAAATCGCCTACCCAGCGCCGCCAGGGTATCGGTTCCGGCTCCAGCGGCACATCCCCGGTGACGACCAGGGTGCCGGCTACCCAATCGTTGATGGAGCGGCGCTGTTCCCGGTCGACCATAACCAGCACTACGGACATCATGTCGATTACGAGATAGGCCGGGGAGATGACGACCTGGAACAGGCTCCGGATCAGCTTGCGCCCCGGGCCAATCTGCCGCATGGTTTTGCGGTCCACGATGTAAGCGCCAAAGAGTAGGTGGCCGGTGGAACGCCCCCAGGTAAAGTAGGCGACCGGGTAAAAGGCGCGGGAGAGGATGACCTGCGTATCCACCAGGGTCTGGGGCAGGTCATAGTCGGTGAAAGGCAAGGGCAAATACACCGTGGGCGGATCCGTCACCAGGGAAAACCCGCTCAGGTTGACCACCTCCAGCAAAATTACGCCCAGCCGCAGGGTCATATAGATAAAGGAGCTGGGCAGTAGCCCGTAAAACCAGGCGCCCGCCCTTTCCCGCAGCGTCAGCGGCCGCAGTCCCGGCGATTGGCCCATAGCGGCCCCCTACCCCCGCGGCTCCGCCGCCGGCCGGCGGCGCCAGGCCCGGCTCAATTCTCCCAGCCAACTGCGCTGCCGCGCCTTTTCCGTCGCCGGCGGCAAATCCCCCATCACCACCAAAGTGCCGGCCACCCAATCGTACATAGAACGCCGCTGCTCCCGGTCAAGCAAAATCAGCAGCAGGGACAGGAAGTCGATATAGACAAAGTAGGGGGCGGTAATTACCAGAAACAGGCTCCGGAGCAGCTTGCGGCCCAAGCCCATCGGCTGCATCGTGTTGCGATCCACGACGTGGGCGTCGGCCAGAAAGTGGCCGAGGTTGCGGCCCCAAGTGAAGTAGGCCACCACATAAAAGGACCGGGACAGATAGGAGATCAACTGAATTTCGATCCCTTCGCCATTCCCGATAGGCAGGGGGAGATTTACCGTGGGCGTAAAGCCAAAGAGGTAACGCCAGAGGGCCTCGTCGGGATCGGTCAGCAGGTAGGTGACAAATTTCAGGCCGAAAAACATAAAGCTGCTGGGGATGGCCCCGGCTACCCAGGCATTGACCCGTTCGGTCAGCGTCAAGGGGCGCAGGCCCGGCGATTGACCCATAGCGGCCCTCTTACCCCTGGGGTTCCGCGGCCGGCCGGGGGCGCAGGGCCCGGCTCAAATCGTCCACCCGCTGCCGCCAGGATACCCGTTCCGGCTCCATCGGCACATCCCCGACTACCACCATAGTGCCGGCGACCCAGTCATTGATCGAGCGGCGCTGTTCCCGGTCTACAAAAATCAGCCCCCAGGACATCAGGTCAATAAAGGGATAGATGGGGGCGGTAATTAGCTGAAACAATCCCCGAATCAGCTTGCGCCCCGTCCCAATCTGCCGCATCGTTTTGCGGTCCACGATGTAAGCCCCCAGGGCCAAGTGGCCGGTGGAACGCCCCCAGGTAAAGTAGGCCACCAGGTAAAAGACCCGGGCCAGGTAGGTGAGCAAGTTAACCTCGGGGGCCTCTCCGTAGCTGTAGGAATAGGGCTGCATAAAAGCCAGGCTCCAGAGGAAACGGAGCAAGTCGCCCGCGCCCGCCCCAAAAGGCGCCGGGATGGTCACAGTGGGCGGATCCAGGATGTAAAGCCAGATAGCCCGGTCGGGCCAGGTCAGCAGGTAAATAATGATTTGCAGGCCGACATAGATAAAGGCGCAAGGCAGCAACCCCAGAATCCAGGTGCCTTGCCGTTCTACTACGGTCAGCGGGCGCAGGCCCGGCGATTGCCCCATAACTACGCCGCCAATACCGGCCGGATCGCGGCCAGGATTTCGTCCATTCCCACCATCCGGGCCTCCGTTTCCTTGCGGGCTTTCAGTTCCACCGCATTATTCCGCAGATTGCGGGGACTTACCACCAAGCGCAGCGGCAACCCCAGCAGGTCGGCGTCATTCAGCTTGACTCCGGCGGCTTGGTCGGGCCGGTCGTCGTACAGGGTTTCAATGCCGGCGGCCCACAGCTGCTGATACAGGTCATCGGCGGCGGCGGCCACGGCGGCATCAGTCAAGTTCAGCCCGACCAGATGCACTTGATAGGGGGCAATGGGGGCGGGAAAGACGATGCCGCGGTCGTCGTGATTCTGTTCAATGGCGGCGGCCAGCAGCCGGCCCACGCCGATGCCGTAGCAGCCCATAATAATCGGCCGCTGCTGCCCGGCATTGTCCAGATAGAGGGCACCAAGGGTTTCGCTGTAGAAAGTTCCCAGCTTGAAAATGTGGCCCACCTCGATGCCCCGAGTGGATTCCAGCGGCCCGCCGCATTGGGGACAGAGTTGGCCGGGCTGAGCCAGGGCGATGTCGGTCAGCAAGTCCACGGAAAAGTCCCGGGGATAGTTAGCGTTGCGGTAATGGGTATCGGGCCGGTTGGCCCCCACCACAAAGTTATTGCCCGCGGCGATGGACGGGTCGGCAATCCGTTTCAGGTGGTCGATGCCGATAGGCGAGGCGGAGCCGGCGACCAGGCCGGCGGCGCGCCCTTCGCCATCGGTAGCCAGGCGCAACTCCCGGCAGCCCAGGGCATTTTTCAACTTGACCTCGTTGACTTCCAAATCGCCGCGCAGCACGGCAAAGACCACTTCCCCATCGGCGGCGTAAAAGACGGCTTTCAGGGTTTTGGATTCCGGGACATCCAGCAATTCGGCCAGTTCGGCGATAGTCTTGACGCCGGGGGTGTCCACGGCGGTCAAGGGCTGCTCCGTTTCCGCCGCCAGAGGGGGATAGACGCCGACGGCTTTCTCGGCGTTGGCGGTGTAGCCGCAGGCCGGGCAGGTGATGACCGTATCCTCGCCGGCCGGGGTCGGCAGCAGAAACTCGTGGGAATCCTTGCCGCCGATAGCCCCGCTGTCGGCCTCGGCCATCAGGGCCGGCAGACTGCACCGCCGATAAATGTTGCGGTAGGCTTGGGCCATCGCATCATAGCTTTCCGCCAGGCTTTCCTCATCGGCGTTAAAGCTGTAGGCGTCTTTCATCGCGAACTCCCGCACCCGCACCAGGCCGGCCCGGGGCCGGGGTTCATCCCGAAACTTGGTTTGAATCTGATAGAGGATGACCGGCAAATCCCGGTAGCTCTGCACATTGGCCCGGACAATGCTGGTTATGACTTCCTCATGGGTGGGAGCCAGGGCCATGGCCCGACCCCGGCGATCTTGCAGGGAAAAGAGGACTTCCCCCATCGCGGCGCGGCGGCCGGTCTGTTCCCACAGTTCCATGGGCTGGAGGGCCGGCATCAGCAGTTCCTGACTGCCGGCGGCGTCCATTTCCTCGCGGATGATGTTTTCAATTTTGCGGAGGGAACGCCAGGCCAGCGGCAGGTAGGCATAGACGCCGGCGGCCACCTGATAGATGAGGCCGGCTTTGAGCAGCAGGCGGTGGCTGGCCGATTCCGCTTCCGGCGGATCGGCGCGCAGGGTGCGAGTAACCAGTCGGGTCATACGCATCGGTTATACCGAGCCTCCCATTTCCCAAGGATTGATGAGCGGGACGCCGCAGTCCGCAAAATCCCGAACATTGCGGGTAGCCACCGCCGCCCCATAAGAGCGGGCAATGGCGGCGATCATTATGTCCAAGTTCTCAACGGGATGTCCAATAGAATCCAAATGAACCCGGATGTCGGCATATTCCCCGGCGGCTTCGCTATCGAAAGGCAGGATGCGGCCGGCGAAGTCGAAAGCAAGAGTGTTGTCAACTTCCCGGGCCAACGCGTCGCGCCGGCGGCCGGCGGCCATATTGGCAACGCCATAGCGCAATTCCGCTTCCGTCACCGCAGTCACGAACAGGTTCGCTTTGATCTGTCGGCTGAGCCAAGCGACAACAGCCGGATCCGGATTCTGGCGCATCAACTCGGAAACCGTGTTGGTGTCCAGGATCGTCATAGGGTCGGAGCTACTCGTCACGGCGCTGGCCCCTCCGCGTCGGGAGATCCAACTCCACGCCGCCCAAAGGCTCAAACCGCTTCCGGATGGATTCCCAAAGGTTTTCCGAGGAATCCTCGGGGGCAGCCGGCGGCCGCCGCCGGAGCAAGGCGTCTTGCAAGATGTCGCGCACTACCGACGACAGCGAGCAACCGCGCTCGGCCGCTCGGGCGCGCAGTTTTTCCATCAACTCAGGGTCCAGGTTATGGGCCGTAACGCTGTCTTTGTGCATAGACACCTCCGGATGGGTTTGCAGGGATTTCCAATATCCTGTCGGGTGGAAAGACCGCCGCCGGCCTTTAGTGTCCAGGGCAACCATAATGCGGACACTAATCAAGGCGCATCTGCTCCCGCGGCGGCAGTTCCAGATCCACGCCGCCCAAGGGCTTAAACAGGTTATGGATGGCCGTACCCAGCCCTTTTTGCGGCGGATCCGCCGGCTCCGGTTCGGCCGCCTCCGCCGACTGCTGAATCGAGCAACACCGCGCCGGCAGTTCCAGCTCAAAGCCGCCGTAAGGCTCCACCAAGTCCCGGATGGCTTGCGCCAGGTTCTGCGGCGGCTTGGGCGGCGGCTCCGGCAAGGCCGCGGCCAGAATGTTCCGCGCTTCCTGCGCCATCGAGCAGCCGTGTTGGGCGGCTTGAGCGCGCAGCCGGTCTTTAAGGTCAGAGTCCAGGTTGCGGACGGTGATGCTGGGCATTTAAGCGCCTCCCCGGTTTGCTGCCGATTATTATACCACGCTTTTTTCCGCTAATCCCCGGCGGCGGCCGGCGTGTTTTCCACTTCCTCCATCAGGGCGGTCAGCATATCGGCTTCCGGCACGACCCGCACCTTTTGCCCCTTGCGGAAAATCACCGCCCGGCCGGCTCCGGCGGCAATGCCCACATCGGCATCTTTAGCCTCGCCGGGGCCGTTGACCTCGCAGCCCATCACCGCCACCTTGACCGGCTTATCCCGCTTTTTCAGCAGGGCATCCACCTCGTTAGCCAGCTGCACCACATCCACATCGGCCCGGCCGCAGCTGGGGCAGGCCACCAGGGTAGCCCCCTTGTTCCGCAGATTCAGGGATTTGAGAATTTCGTAGCCGGCCGTTACTTCCTCCACCGAATCGCCGCTAAGCGACACCCGGATAGTGTCGCCAATCCCTTCGTAAAGCAGCACGCCCAGGCCCACGGCGGAGCGGATGGAGCCGGCCTGCACCGTGCCGGCTTCGGTAATGCCCAAGTGCAGGGGATAAGGCACCATCCCGGCCAGGCGGCGGTAGGCTTCCACCGTGGTCGGCACATCAAAAGCCTTGAGGGAAATCTTAATCTGGTCAAAATCCTGCTGTTCCAGCAGGCTGATTTCCCACAGGGCGGTGGCTACCATGTGGTCGACGATGCTGTATTCCCCGGTCTGAGCTTCGCCGGCTTTGGGCAGTTGATTCACCAGATCCAGATGGCGGGAAAAGCCCCGGGTGCGGCCGATGCCGCCCACCGGCGGCAGGCTGCCGAAGTTGACGCCGATGCGGATGGGAATGTTGCGTTCCCGGGCCGCCGCCACTACCTGCTTAACCTGCTCGGCGTTCCGCAGATTGCCCGGATTCAGGCGCAGGCAATCCACTCCGCCGCTGGCGCACTCCAGGGCCAGCTGATAGTGAAAATGGATGTCGGCAATCAGGGGAATCTTAATCCGCTTCTTGATTTCGGCCATAGCCCGGGCCGCTTCCAAATCGGGAACGGCCGAGCGGATGATGTCGCAGCCGGCTTCCTCCAGCTGGTGGATCTGGCGGACGGTGGCTTTAACATCCCGCGTATCGGTCTTGGTCATGGACTGGACGGTAATATCGGCCCCGCCGCCGACCTGGACGCCGCCCACATAAACCGGTTTAGTAACCCGCCGCTGCTGCATAACGCTGTCTCTCTCTTTCTCTCTACCGATTTCGGATGGGTGCCGGCCTGATTCGGTCTAATGCCCGGTCAAGCCGGCAAAAGTCCCCCTGCCGGCCCGGCTTGATTTAATCTAACCCGGTTTAATGCCCGGTCAACCGGCGGCAATAATCTGGAAACAATGTTACACGAAAGGGGGCGGGGATGCTATAGGGCGGGAAAGGGGATTTACCCCGCTACGATTTCATTCCACGCCTGCTTTAGCGGGAAAGTTGCCGCCGGGTCCGTTTCCAACAGGGAAACATACTCGTTCACGAACCCCCGCGTATCCTGAATCAACCGCAGATAATAGCGCAGGGTCGGGGCTATCCCGTTCACGATTAACTGGCAACCGTGGATCTGCGCCACCTGTTGGATGTCCGGCTCAAACTCGGAATAGTCATCGTGGCGGTAGGTAGTCAGCAGATAAAACCGGCTAACCGGCGTAGTCCGCAACTTCTCGAAAGAGGTCTGAATCAAGCTGCTGGTGATGGGGATGTTGTGCTTGATTTCGTAGCCCTCAAACAGGGTGTCGTTGCCGTCCAGGATGTGGATGTCGCCAATCAAATCGGTACGCCGGTCGGCGGCGGTGTGGGATTCCAGCGGCAACAGGGTACAACCCTGGTAACGGGAAGTTTCCCGCACCAGCAGGCGCAAAACGGCGTCAATGGCTAGTACCGGCAGGCGGGACGCGCCGCTGTAGGGGGCGTTGAAATGCCGGCTTACCCGGTCAACGATCTGGCCCACCGACAAATTAACCGGGCGGGACAAAACCAGGTTGGCGTTCCGGTCCCGGTACTCAATCAGCCCGATAAACAGAGCAATCAGGACGCTTTCCGCCGCCAAGCCCTGATTCTGCACTCCGTCAATCAGATGCAGGAAAGCCGCTTTTACCGCGGCGGGGCGGATGTTGCCCGGATAGTTCAGGGCATAGGGGTTTGCCTGCTCCAGGGAGCGGGTCAGCCAACCGGAGCCGGCTTGCATATACGGAAAATTCTGCTCGCGCAGAAACGGAGTAACCACCCGCGAGTCCAGCCCGCGGCCGCTGAAACCGCCGGGCAACTGCATTTGATGCTGGCGAATGTCCTGCCCCGGGTCAAACAGTTTCCGCACAAGCAAGGTAATCAGCACCGCCAGGACGCCGCGATTCCCTTCCTGATGGGCGATGATAACCTGGCAATGGCCGGCGTAAGGCTCCGGCAAGGCCGGCTGCGCCGCGCCCTCTTGATGCCAAGCCAAGGCCCGGCGGTAAATCCGCTCCAGCAGTTCCTGCTCCGTCAGTTGTTCCGCAGCCATTTCCCCGTCTCCTTGCCGGCCCGCTGCGGTAGCAGCGCTACCGCAACTCTGGATTTTCCATAACCCGGCAAACCCGTTCCAAAGCGGAATCGCAGTATTCCCGGCTGATGTCGATGCCGGCGCAGCTGCGGCCCTCCAGCAACGCCGCCACCATCGTTGAGCCGCTGCCCATATAAGGATCCAGCACCAGACCCTCCGGGGGGCAGAGTAGCCGGATGATTTCCCGAATTACCTGCACCGGAAATATGGCCGGGTGTCCGTTGCCGGGCAAACTTTCTACCGGGCTTTCAATCACATCCCGTTTCAGCGATTGGCCGGAAATGCGGATGATGGTGAACCCGTCCCGCTCAATGTGCATCTTGCGCCCGCCATCCCGCCCGCCATAAGCCGGGGCGTGAATTCCCCGTATTTTCATTCGGAAACTATGAATGACGCCATCCCACACGTCGGCAATGACTTGGTCGAGGGCTTGATGGGCAGCGCGGCGTTCCGCCGCCGTCAACGCCGACGAATCAATCATTTGCCGGTACTGGCTGCCCAATTTGCGGCTAGGCGTATGGCGCGGCGTCGGCTCCCCGGGCTGAAAGGCATCCCGGTCATAATAGTAACCGCTGCTCAGGGCAAAGTGAAAAAAGGGCTCGGTGCTGACGGTCAAGCGGCGGTTGAACTGATGCGGCGTCGGATTGCGCTTAATCCAGGTAATAGCGTTGACCAGCCGCAGGTCGAACTCATCCAGAACTTTCAGGGCAAACCGATAGGGGACAAGTTGCAAACTGCCGTCAACAATCTTGTCGCCCATATTATAGACAATGCTGCCGGTGGGTTTTACCACCCGCGCCAACTGCCGGAAAGCGCCGAGGATGTTGTCCAGGTATTCCGCCACCGTCTCCTCGTTGCCCAGGCCCACGGTGGAGTATTCTCGTTGGGCGAAGTAGGGCGGCGAGGTTAGGACCAGGTCCACGGAATCCGCGGGCAGCTCCAGCAGCGCCTCCCGATTGTCGCCGCAGGTCAAGGCATACTGCGCCCCGTTATGCTCAAAGGCGACTTGTGGCTTGCCGTCAACTTCTCGCGGCAACAGGCTGGTCATTGACTTTCCCCGTCAGTTTCCCGGATGGAATTGCCGGTCAGCATAGCGGCAATGCCGCAATTATTCAACCGCCGAATGTCATCAGGCCGGGCGGTTATCGAACAAGGCCGCCGCCCATCCCCCCACCGTCACCCCCCCAATACGCTGCCGCCCTGGGCTATCCGCAGGATGTCCTGGTAGGTGATTACTACAATCAGCCCAATCAGGACGATAAAGCCAATCAGATGCACCATTCCCTCCCGTTCCGGGGGGATGCGCTTGCCGCCGCGGATCCACTCCAACCCGACAAAGACCAGCCGGCCGCCATCCAGCATCGGGATGGGCAGCAGGTTCAGAATCGCCAGGTTAATGCTGAACAGGATGGTCAGCAGCAGCCAACTCCGCAGGCCGCCCTCCTGGGTTACTTCTCCGGTTATCTGGGCAATGCCCACCGGCCCCGACAGCTGCGGGGCGCGGGTTCCGGTAATCCACGCCGATATTTCCTGTTGCAGCAGGGTCAGCATTTCCCAAGTGCTGCCGAAAGCCTGGCCCACCGCCGTCCAGGGCGGCGACCAACGGGTTTCCTCCCGCGGATCGGTCAGCTCAATCTGGATGCCGGTAGCCCCTTGCCCTTGCGGCGGATTGACCCGCGGCGTCAAGCGGACAATATCAGTACGGCCGCCCCGTTCTACCTGCCATTCCATTTCCGAGCCGGCGCGCAGGGTAGTAATCCGCACCAGGTCGTTAGCCTGCTCAATATCCCGGCCCCCGGCCACGGTAATAACATCGCCGGGACGGATGCCGGCCGCCAAGGCCGGGGAATTGTCGGCCACGGCGGTCACCGCCACCCGGCCCAAAGTAACCTGCTGCGGCAGCATAAACAGCAGGGTGAAAGCGACGATGGGAAAGGCGGCGTTGACCAGGGAGCCGGCGGCCAGGATGATGGCCCGGGGGCCGGGGCCTTTGGCCGCCAGACTGCGCGGCGTGGCCGGATTGTTTTCGCCGGCCAAGCGCACAAAACCGCCCAAGGGCAGCCAATTCAGCGACCACAACATATCCCTTACTATCAAGGAATTGCCGTCCGCTTGCCGCACTTTGCCCTCGTGCTGCAAGTATTCATCGCCACCGACTTCCTGCAAGGCCGATTGCCGCCGCCGGGATCCCGGCGGCGGAATTTCAATAGTCCGGGCGACCAGATTGCCAGCGGCGTCCTCGGTGGAACTTATGCGGACATACTGCCCCGGGCGCAGATCGGCAAGGGATTCCAGTCCGACCAGTTGGGTTTGGCCGTCCAGCAATACCGCCGTTTGGCCGGTGTAGAAACCCCAGGCCCGGGGCGGATAGCCGATGCCGAACTCCATAACCTTGACGCCAAAGGCTTTGGCCGTGGCAAAGTGGCCCCATTCGTGGATGACCACCAGCAGCAGCAGCATTGGCACAAAGGCCAGGATGGCGATAATAACCGTGTCCATTTTTTCAGCCTTTCCTCGTTAAAACTGGGGGGCGCGTTTCCGCTGATTGACGCCCGCTCTACCGTCCTTGCCGGCCATCCCCCTACCGTCCTTCCGGCCGCCATTCCCGGGAACTTGCCGGTTCCTGCGGCGGCAAAGTTGCCCGGGGCGGTATAAACATCATTTGCGGTGGTCATAAATGCGCCAATTTTGCCGGCCGACTACCGGGGCCGCACGGCCGCCACTTCCCGTACCACTTCCCCGGCTTTGGCGGTGGCCCACGCATCGGCGGCCAGCAATTCCGCTACCGTTGCGCCCGGCGTGGGCTGGTGGGCATCGAGGGTAGCGGCCAGCACCCGGTAAAGGTCGCCAAAGCCGATTTGTCTTTCCAGAAAGGCAGCGACCGCCACTTCGTCGGCCGCGCTCAACACCGCCGGATAGGTCTGTTCCCGCTGGGCGGCGGCCAGGGCCAAGCCAAAGCAGGGATAGCGTTCCGTCTCCAGGGGATAAAAATCCAGGCCCTGGGCAATGCCGGTATCCAGCCGGGGGACCAAGCCATCATTAGCCAACCGGCGGGGATGGAACAGGGCGTACTGAATGGGCAGGCGCATACTGGGCGGCCCCAGCTGGGCTTTCACCGACCCGTCGGCAAACTCTACCATGGAATGAATGGAACTTTGCGGATGTATGACCACATCAATGTTGGCCCAGGGGACGCCAAACAGCCAATGGGATTCGATGACCTCAAAGGCTTTGTTAATCAGCGTAGCCGAATCCACGGTGATTTTCCGACCCATCCGCCAGGTGGGATGCCGCAAAGCCTGCTCCGGGGTAGCCGCCGCTATTTCCGGCAAAGGCGTGTTGCGGAAGGGGCCGCCGGAGGCGGTGATAATCAGGCGGCTGATGGGATTGTCTTTTTCCCCTTGCAGGCACTGCCAGATGGCGCTGGGTTCGCTGTCCACCGGCAGGATGACGCCGCCGTATTCGCTTTCGTACTCTTTCAGTAGCGGCCCGGCCATTACGATGGGTTCTTTGTTGGACAGGGCGACGGCTTTGCCGTGCTGCAAGGCGTTGAGGGTAGGCAGCAGGCCGGCCGCCCCGCTGGTGGCGACCATCACCACATCCACCGCCGCCAAGCCGGCCATATCGGCCATTTGGGTAAAGACCGGGCCGGGCGGCAATTCCGCCGGGCCGGCCAACGAATAAATGTGCTGCGGTTGAAACTCGGCAATCTGCTGGCGCAGCAGTTGCCAGTTGGAGCCGGCGGCCAGGCCCACCACCTGAAACTCTTGGGGAAAGGCGCGCACCACATCCAGGGTCTGCCCGCCGATGGAGCCGGTGGAGCCGAGGACGACTATTTTTTTCATTTTCCCGCTCCCCGGCGGCCGCCCGACCGCCGCCGGCCTTTAACCCTGCGCCGTCAACGGGAAAATCCAAATCCCCCTTGCCGGCAAAGCAGACTATACCGGGAAACAGGCGGCTAGTCAATATAGGGATGATGGCCGTTTCCCGGCCGCCCGGCAACCGTCCTTCCCGCCATCCTCTACCGTCATTCCCGCATCACCCCTACCGTCATTCCCGCGTAAGCGGGAATCCAGGACGGTACTGCCTTATGATGCCGCAATCTTGGCAAGCCACCGCGGGATTCCCGCTTACGCGGGAATGACGGTGGGGGACTGCGGGAATGACGGTAGAGGGGCGGGCCGGATGGCAAGGGCTTTATCCGCTACCGGCCATAGCCCGGCCGCCGCCCCTCAACCTAAACCTTTACGCCGGCAAAGGCTTCCCGCAGGGCGGCGGCGCTGCGGTCCACAGCCTGCCGCGCCTGATCCACGGCGGCGAACATCCCGAAAAAGCCGTGAATCAGCCCATCATAGCGGATGGCCTCGGTAGGGATTCCGGCGGCTTGCAGGGCGGCGGCGTAGGCTTCCCCCTCGTCCCGCAGCGGGTCATACTCGGCGGTCAACACCAACGCCGGCGGCAAGCCGCGCAAATCGGCGGCGTGCAGCGGCGCGGCGTAAGGGTTGGCGGCGTCAGCATCGGCGGCCAAGTAATGATCCCAGTACCAGATCATCGTATCCCGGGTCAACTGATAGCCGTCGGCGTTTTCCAAGTAAGAGGCGCGGTCAAAATCCCGCTGGGTAACGGGATAGACCAGCAGTTGAAAGACCAGGGGGCAACCGCCGCGATCCCGGGCCATCAGGGCTACGGCGGCGGCCAGATTGCCGCCGGCGCTGTCGCCGCCCACGGCGATGCGGTCTGGATCCACATTGAGGGCGGCGGCGTTGGCGGCCAGCCATTGGGTAGCGGCGTAGCAATCCTCGGCCGGGCCGGGAAACTTGGTCTCCGGGGCCAGGCGGTAGTCCACCGACGCCACGACGCAGGCGGCGCCGGCGCACATATTGCGGGCGGCCGCGTCGGCGGTATCCAAATCGCCCACTACCCAGCCGCCGCCGTGAAACCAGGCCAGGCCGGGAAAGGGGCCGGCCCCGGCCGGAGTATAAATCCGCGCCGGCACATCGCAATCCGGGCCGGGGATAGCCACCTCCTGCACCGCGCCCACTTCCGGGCCGACGGCGCGCAATCGGGCTTTGGTATTAACCCGCGCCTCCGCCGGGGAAACCTGATGACTGGGCGGCAGTCCCAACGCCGCCGCCGCTTCCATAACGGCGACAATCTGCGGATCCAAAGGCATAATCGCACCTCCGGGCAATAAGGTTGTGTAGGTTGCAAGGTTGCGGGAGTATGGGATAGGGCCGGATAGAAAGATTGTAGCGGCAAAGGCGGCGGATTGCCAGTTCCGATTTTTGCCAACCCCTTGACAAGGCATCCTTTCCAGTGATACTATCCTAATTGCTTCGTCAGAGCGTTGCGGTGAAGTCCTTTTGTGGGGCCGAGGCTGCATCGGGGGCCGGAGTTTGAGAACCGCAAGGGGGTAGAACTTCGGTCTTTTTCTTTGCCCAGCCCTTACACCGCTACCCATCAGCTAGAACTTCTTGCAGGGCCGCAGCCAATTCCGTCCGGGTGGCAAAGCCCTCAAACCGCTGCCTTACTATCCCCTGGCCGTCCAGCACGAAAACCCAGGATTCGTTGAGCCAGTGCGGCAGGGCGCTGAAACCCCATTCCGCTACTGCCGGGGAAAATCGGGCTTGGCTCAAATCCCCCTGAATGGCTTGGGGGTCGTCATAAAGCTCCACATGGACAAAATCGGCTTGCCTCGGATAGGCGGCTTTCAGCGCGGAAACGGCGTCCACTTGCGGGCCGCAGGTGGCGCTGACGCAAAAGGCCGGCGAGGCAAAGACGATAACCGCCGGCCGAGGGCTTTGGACCGCATCCGCTACGGAAAGGCGGTACAAATCCGGATCGGGAGTGTAATCGGTGGTCAACTGCGCCACTTCTGCAACATCGGCCAGGGTTTTAGTGCGGCTCAACGGCGGGCGGCTCCCTATTGCCGGCGCTGGCGACTGCTCGACTATAGCCAATTCCAAATGGGTACGGGCGGCAAAATCGGCCGCGGCTACGGCAATATCCAGCCGCCAGGGGCCGGGCCGGTCAAAGGTCAGTTCGGCGGTGTACGCCCCCCGGATGCCATAGGGCCAGGGCTGATAGACCGCCGTCGTCCTTTCCGCAAGCCTTTCCCCGTCCGCGCCCCGATAAACGGCAGCCACTTCCGCCGTGGGCAGCTTAATCAGCGCCTTTTGCCCCACCAGCAGAAAGGCCACCCGCTGCCGGCCTACTTCCAAAGTTTTAGTCGCCAGGATGGGATTGACTTCCCCCGGACTTTCCGCCGGAATTAACCGGGCCGGCGGATGAACCGCCGGGGCGGCCGATAGCGATTCCGCCGCCGCGGCCGCCGGCCCCGATTCCGACCGGGCCGGCAAGTCGCGGCCGCAGGCAATCAGCAGGGTAGCCAGGGCAATAGCCGCCGCCGGGGCCGCCCGCCGCCGGGCGGTCAAAGTCCACCAACGGCCGGCGGCGAATAAGCCGGCCAGCAGCAGCCGAAGGGCGGGATAGACCGCCGGCAGAAAAATCAGCCAGTTCACTTACGGCCCATCCTGATAGACGCCAAAGGTAAAGGCAAACAGGCTGAAATCGGCGGAATTGGAACTGAGCCGCAACTCCTTTTCCGCCGTATAAGCCGGGCTGTTGACAATTTCGTACAGGCGCGGCTCGTTGACCAGCAAGTAACTTTCCCCATCGGCGGCAATCCGAATATCCGCCCCCCGGTTTTCCGCGGTCAGATATTCCCCCTCCAGCGTTACCCGCACCCGGTAAGCGTCTCCGGCGTAGGAAGTCAACACGGCGTTGACGCTTTTGGCCGAATAGGTCAAGGCGATATAGTCGGCATAATCCTCGGTAACGCGGGCATGGGTCATCTGTTCCGGCCCCACGGCCCAGGAACCGTGGAAATAGATATAGTGCGGCTGCCGCAATTCCGGCACCGCAAACTCCACTACCTGGTCGGAACTCTGGTAATAATCCATCTGGATGATGTAAGGATCCATTCCGAACAGCAGGGATTGGACATTGCGCTGATAGCCGGCGTAAAGCTCCGGAGTCAGGAAAGCGTCGGCCCGGTTGACAAAAGCCGGATCCAGCAGCTGGTCGGACGGCGGTTCCAGATCATCGGACAGGTCGGCCCCGGCGGCGGTCAGCAGTTCCCGGATTTGCCCCTCGGTTTCGGCGTAATGCCCCTCGCCGAAATGGGTATAGCGCACTTGCCCATCCCGGTCAATCAGATACTTGGCCGGCCAGTAGCGGTTGTTATAGGCATCCCAAGTGGCAAAATCGTTGTCCTGCGCCACCGGCCAGACAATTCCATTGTCCACCGTGGCCTGCCGCACATTGGCAAAATCCTTCTCAAACTCAAACTCCGGGGTGTGGATGCCCAGGATGACCAGCCCGTCGTCGGCGTAGCGGGAATGCCACAGCTTGAGATAGGGAAAGGTGCGGATGCAGTTAATGCAGGTATAAGTCCAGAAGTCAATCAGCACCACCTTGCCGCGCAGTTGCTGCAAAGTCAGCGGCTCGCTGTTAATCCAAGCGGCGATGCCGGCCAGTTCTGCGGCCGGCGGCGGCTCAGCGGATTGAGTTGGCGGCCGAATAGTGGGGATGGCCGTGGCGGCCGGCGGCGTAGTAGGCTCGGCCGGGGGAAGGGCCGTAGGCTTGACGGCGGCCGGGGCGGCCGTTTCTCCGGCGGGCGGCGGATTGGCCGGCGCGGCGGCCGCCGTTGACGATTCCGCCGGGGCCGGAGTCCGGGCCGTATCCGGTTGCGCCGGTACGGACGGGATAGCCGTTGCCGCCGCTGATTCAATGGCAACGGCCGCCGCCGGCCGTTCCTCAGCCGCCCGTTCCGGCATAGCCGCCGGGGCGCAGGCGGCGGCCAGCAACAGCAGGATGGGCAGCAAAAGAGCCGGCAAAGAACGGTAAAAGCGCAATTTCACGATAAGTTTCCGCAAGGAATTAAGTTGCTTGACCGGATTATACGCTTTTTCCCGCCGGTTGGATGTATCAACCGGGCCGAATTGTGCTAAACTTAACGCCACTAATCCCGACTAATCCCGGCCCGGCCTTGCCGGCTTGACGGAGGCGCGGTTTGCAGGATACCACAACTCCGGCCCTGGTGGGCCGCCGCATTATTGAAAATGTCGCCAAGGTGATTGTCGGCAAGACCACGGTGGTGGAGCAGGCCCTGGCTACCCTGGTGGCCCAGGGGCATATCCTGGTGGAGGATGTGCCGGGCGTGGGCAAGACCACTTTGTCCAAAGCCCTGGCTATCTCCATCGGCTGCTCCTTTCAGCGCATCCAGTTCACCCCGGACTTGCTGCCCAGCGATGTGACCGGCATTTCCGTCTATAACCAGCAGAGCGGCGATTTCAATTTCCGCCCCGGCCCCATTATGTCCCAGGTCGTGCTGGCCGATGAAATCAACCGGGCCACGCCCAAAACCCAGGCCGCCCTGCTCGAGGCTATGGAGGAACATCAGGTTACGGTGGATGGCGTTACCCATCCCTTGTCGCCGCCCTTTATGGTGGTGGCAACCCAGAACCCCATCGAATACGAAGGGACTTTTCCCTTGCCCGAGGCCGAATTGGATCGATTCCTGATGCGGCTGAGCCTCGGCTACCCGGACTTTGCCGAGGAAATGGCGATTATCGAGCGGCAGGAACTGACCCATCCCATCGATTCCCTGGAGCCGGTAGCCCGCCCGGAGGAAGTGGTCAATATGCAGGAGGCGGCCAAGCAGGTCTATGTGGATCGGCTGGTGCGCCATTATATCGTAACTTTGACCGAGGCCACCCGCAGTCACCGGGATGTGGCTTTGGGGGCCTCCCCTAGGGCTACCTTGGGCCTGTTTCGCACGGCCCGGGCTTTGGCTCTGGTGCAGGATCGGGATTATGTGGTGCCGGATGACATCAAAATGCTGGCCCCGGCGGCCCTGTCCCACCGCATAGTATTGTCCCCGGCGGCCCGGATGCGCGGCATCCGCAGCGAGGTAGTCATCACCGAACTGCTGAACCAGGTAAATGTGCCGGGAATGGCCCAAAGCAGCATGGCCGCGGGCTAGCCGCCGGCCAACGGAAAGAGAGGTAACGCCAATGACCACCCAGAAAGATCTGCATACCCTGGTTGACCGGCTGCCGGAATGTGCCTGGGACGAGGCCAATGTGCTGCTCCAGATATGCCTCGAGGATGCGGAGGGGGATACGGCCCTCTATGATCCGCTGGACGCGCCGGAAGTGCCGCCTACTCCGGGGGAAATCGCCGCTATGGAGGAAGCCTACGCCGAAATGCGGGAGGGAAAGGTCAAATCCATTCCCCACGCGGAAGCGATGAAGTATCTGGAGGGCCTGCCGTGAGGTGGGAATAGAGTCGGCCAGCAAGGAGGTATCGGCTATGCCATGGACCACCCGGGAAGATCTGCATATCCTGATTGACCTGATGCCGGAGGGTGCCTGGGAGGAGGCCAAGTCTATCCTGCTGGGTTGCTTGGCGGAGGCGGAGGGGGATACGGGCGTCCATAACCCGACGGACGCCCCGGAAGTTGAACCGACTCCGGGGGAAGTGGCCGCCATAGAGGAAGCCTAGGCGGCTTTGCGCGAGGGCCGCGCCGAACTGATCCCCCACGCGGAAGGGGTTAAGCGTTTCGAGGAATTGCCCTGGGCGGCAACAAAACCTTTAGCAAGGAGGTACATCTATGCCTGAAACGACCCGGGACGATCTGCATATCCTGGTCGAACTGCTGCCCGAATGTGCCTGGGACGCGGTGAAAGGGGTTATGCTGGAACACTTGGCGGAGCCGGATGCGGTCAATTACAGCCCTATGGACGCCCCGGAAGTGGAACCGACGCCGGCGGAAGTAGCCGCCATCGAGGAATACTACGCCGACCTGAAAGCCGGGCGCATCAAGACGATTCCCCACGCGGAAGTCGTGAAATATCTGCTGGAATTGCCGTGAGCTGGCAAGTAGAGTGGAGCAATCGCGCCAGGTCGGATGTCGCCGCTTTGGATCAGCAAATCCGGCGGCGGGTGTTGGCGGCGATAGTTTTGCTGTCCGAAACCCGGGAGGGAAACTTGCAAAAATTGCGGGCCAGCAGCATTGACGAATGGCGGCTGCGGGTCGGCGATTGGCGGGTCATCCTGACCTTTGACTACCCGAACAACACTTTTACGGTGATGCGGGTGCAGCACCGCCGGGAAGTTTATCGGCGGCGGTAGGCTGCCGTGACCCGGCAACAGAGTCTTTATTAAGGAGGTACCATCTATGCCTGAAACGACCCGGGAAGCCCTGCACTGCCTGGTGGATCAGCTGGAGGAGTGCGCTTGGGATGAAGTCAGCTTTATCCTGCAAGAGTATGTGGCGAAGCCCGACCATACGGAATGCTACCCGTGGGACGCCCCGGAGGTAGATCCGACGCCGGGGGAAATCGCCGACTTCGAGGAATACTACGCCGAGCTGCGGGAGGGAAAGGTTAAGTCCATTCCCCACGAGGAGGTCCTGAAGCAGCTGAAGGACTTGCCGTGATTTGGCGAGTCGAGTGGCGTCCTCGCGCCAGGGCTGACCTCGCTGCTTTGGATCCCCCGGTTCAGCGGCGGGTTTTAGCGGCAATAGCGCGTCTGGCCGATACCAACCAGGGCGATATGACTAAGTTGCGGGGCGGCAACAGGGATGAATGGCGGCTGCGGGTAGGCTCCTGGCGGGTTCGGCTGGAATTCGACCATCCGAACAACATCCTTACGGTGTTGCGGGTTAGGCACCGCCGGGACGCCTACCGGCGGCGGTAATTTGCCGGGTTGAGACCAGAGTCCGGCATCGTGGTTAAGGATTTTGAGGAATTGCCGTGAGCTTGAACAAGCGGAATATCGGGATTTTGATCCTGCTGGCGGTGGTGGCTTTCTACACCGCCGGCACCGGCTTTCCCTTTTTTTACCGCTTTCTCTATGTCCTCCTGCTGGCCCTGGGCCTGGGCCTGTTCTGGGCCTGGATTAACCTGCGGGGGCTGGAAGTGCGGCTGACCCGGCTGGCTACCCGGGGGCAGGTGGGCGGCTATCTGGAGGGGCAGATTCAGGTGGTCAACCGCCTGCGCCTGCCCAAGTCCTGGCTGGAAGTCAAGGAAGTTTCCGACCTGCCCGGCTACACCGCCGGCCGCGGCATTGCCTTGGTGCGGGATCAGTCCCGCAGCTGGCGCATTGAGACCTATCTGGCCCGGCGCGGCGTCTTTGCCACCGGGCGCATTGAAGTTACCAGTCAAGACCCGTTCGGCCTGTTCCGGCTGAGCCGCCGCTTTCTGGAATCCCAGCCGTATATCGTATTTCCGGCGGCCGAGCCGCTGCCCGACCTGGCGCCCGGCTTTGCCTGGCTGCCCAGCGACCATCGCGTTACCCGCCGCGCCGACCACATCACCCCGGAATCCTCCGGCGTCCGGGAATATACCTACGGCGACAGCTTTCGGCAAATCCACTGGCCCTATACCGCCCGGATGAACAACCTGATGGTCAAAGAGTTTGACATGGGCCTTTCCGCCGAATCCTGGGTGCTGCTGGATTTGCAGCGCAGCGTCCACTTGGGGGAGGATCCCCTGGACAATACCGAGGAATTGTGCGTTGCCCTGGCCGCCTCCATCATCAGCCGCTTGGATGAACTGGCGGCCCCGGTGGGCTTGGCGGCCAGCGGCGGCGATACCTGGCTGCTGCGGCCCGGCTCCGGCCCGGCGCACCTGGGCAGTCTGATGGAGGCTCTGGCCGCGGTCCGCGCCCAGGGCAATTTGACTCTGGAACGGTTCATCTATGATTTGCAGCCGCACCTCAGCCGGTTCAACACCTTGACCGTCATCACTCCCACCCGGCGTACCGAATGGATCCCGGCCCTGGTCAGCCTGCGCCGGCAGGGAGTTAATCTGGCGGTGGTCTATGTGGATCCTACGGAGTTCGGGGCGGCCGCCGCGCCGCAATCGCCGCTGGATTTTCTCTTTGCCAACGAAGTGCCGGTTTATCCGGTAAAGCGGGGGCAGTCCTTTAACGAGGCCCTGCAAATGCCCTTATACGGCGGGGAAAGCTACCGCTACCCGGCGCCGCCGCCGGCCGCCGCCGCGCCGACATCCCCGGATCCGGAGGCTGCCTAATGATTGGCGTCCGCCGCCGTAGCGACACCGCCGTCGAGGCCCCGGCCCGCCGGGTCAGCCTGGACACCGAGGCCCTGGGCAAGATTTTGTTGACCGGCCTCAACTACTTCCGGCCGGCCGATGGCTGGGCCACGGTGCTGCTCCTGGCCCTGAACCTGATGGTCGTGGTCTGGTCTGTGGAACAGGCCGACTGGGTGCCGACGCCCAATCTGGTGTCCCTGATTTTGCTGGCCATGCTGGTGGGCCTTTTCCTGGCCCGGCTGCCTTTGTGGGGCGTACTGGTGCTGCCCCTGGGCCTGCTGCTGGGCTTGGGCGTCATCGTCGCGCAGATAACCTCTTTCCGGGCCGAGGGGATGGAACTGGCTAACGCCGCCGAACTCTGGCAGCGCTTGTATCTGTGGTACGACGCGGCTCGCACCGGCAGCATCAACATTGACCGGGAACCCTTTGCCTTTGGCCTGATGGTCGCCACCTGGCTGGCCGGTTATCTGGCGGCGTGGGTATTTTTCCGTCACCGCAACTTTTGGGGCGTCTTTATCCTGGGCGGCGCCGGGCTGCTGTCCAACCTGACCTATCTGCCGGCCGAAGGCAGCATCTACCTGGGCATCTACCTGTTCACCGCCCTGCTGCTGGTGGCCCGGGTGCAGGCGGTGCGCCGCTTGCGGGAATGGCGGCGATTGGGCTTTCAGGCCGACAGCCACTTGCCCATCCTGTCCGTATCCGACAGCGTGCTGATGGCCTTTGCCGTGCTGCTGATGGCCTTTCTGCTACTGCCCACCGGCAGTTTCTGGCAGCCGGCCCATAATGTCTATGAATATATGCGGTCGCCGCTGGTGCGCTTTGAGGATGATTTCAACCGCCTTTTCGCCGGCTTGCCGGCCCGGCGGCCGCTGCCTTACCGCATCTGGGGTGATGTGATGGCCTTTCAGGGGACGATCAATCCCACGACCACGCCGGTGCTGCAAGTGGATTCCCCGGTGGCCCTGTATTGGAAAGCCCGCAGCTACGGCACTTATACGCCCAAGGGCTGGGTTTCCGATGAAACGGTGTTGCAGTCCACCGACTGGACGCCCCGCCACGCGGCGCCGCAGCCTTATGCCCAGCGCTTTGAGGTTACGCACTCGGTAACGCTGAACTACCCTACCCGCAACCTTTTTGCCGGCGGGCAGGTTTTGGCGGTGAACCGGGAAGTGCAAATTGAAACCTACGACTCGCCGCAGTATGCCCTGGATTTTACCGGGCCGCCGGCGGTAACGGCCGCGCCTCGGCTGAACATCGCCGCCCTGCGTCTGGAGCGGGAATTGCGGCAGACCGGCCGGGCCGCCAGCCGCGCCCGCTTGGCCGCCGCCGTGCCGGCCGGTTTTCAACTGGCGGATGTCCGCCGCCAGGGCGGCCAGGTGCAGGGGATCGTCCTGGCGGAAACCCTGCCGGAACAGCCCGATACCCTGTCCCTCCGTAGCGCCGGACGGGAGTTCAAGCGCGGCGAAACCTACGCCGTAACCGCCTCCGTATCCCAAGCCGAACCGGAGGATTTGCGCCTGGCCGGCGTGGACTATCCCACTTGGGCTTTGGCTAAATATACGCAATTGCCGCCGGAACTGCCGCAGCGGGTACGGGATTTGGGCGCGGAATTGACCGCCGGCGCGGAAACCCCTTACGATAAGGCCAAAGCCGTCGAAGCCTACCTGAAAACCCTGCCCTATTCCCTGACTATGAACCCGCCGCCCTACAATTCCGATGGGGTGGATCATTTCCTGTTTAACGAGCGGCGCGGCTACAGCGAATACTTTGCCTCGGCGATGACCGTGCTGCTCCGCACCCAGGGCATCCCGGCCCGGATGGTCACCGGCTACACCGTAGGCCAGCAGGTTCCCGATGAGGACATTTATATCGTTGCCGACAGCAACAGCCACGGCTGGGTCGAGGTTTTCTTTCCCGGCTACGGCTGGATCGGGTTCGAGCCTACCCCCGGGGCGTCTATTCCTATAGCCGCGCCCCCGGTGATTGAGGATAAGCCGCTGGATTTCGTCCTGCCCGCCGAGGATTTGGATGTTCCCTTGTGCGATGACGATGAGGAACTGGATGACTGCGAGGAGGAGTTTCTCCTGGAACCCACGGCCAGCCCGGAGCAGGAAAATCTGCTAGTCCAATGGGCCCGCCAATACCTGCCCTGGCTGGGCGGCGTACTGGCCGCCGCCGCTATCATTGCCGCCCTGGGTTGGCTGTTCTGGCGGCGTTACCTGACGCCCTCATCCGATCCGCCGACGGTTTTCCGCCGCTTGGCTTTCCTGGGCCGGCTGAACGCCGTCGGCCCGGCCGCTTGGCAAACCCCCTATCAATATATGCGGCGGCTGCAAGGGGAACTGCCGGCCCACCGGGAACCCCTGTCCATTATCGTCAACAGCTATGTGCGGCACCGCTACGGCGGCAAGGAAACCAGCCCGGAACAGGCGGAAAGTTTGACCCGGGCCTGGCTGCAAGTCCGCCGGCCGCTGCTGTTCCATCTTTTCCGCCGGAGGAATCGCGCTGATGAATCAACTTAAACGCTGCATCTTTCCCTCGTCCCACGGGTGGGTAGGCATCGCGGGCAGCGCCCGGGGCTTGGCCCGGCTGACCCTGAAACCCACCCCGGAGGAAACCCTGGAATCCCTGGCGGCCGATGGCTGGCCCGAGGCCGACCCGGAGGACGCTGTCTTTGCCCAGGCCCGGCAGTGTCTGGAACGCTACTTCGCCGGGGAAGTGGACGCCCTGGCCGAGCTGGAACTGGATTTGACCGATGCCCCGCCCTTTTATGCGGCGGCTTGGGACGCCTGTCGTACCATTCCCGCCGGCGAAACCCGCAGCTACGCTTGGCTGGCGGCGGCGGCCGGCCGCCCCGGCGCGGCCCGGGCCGCCGGCCAAGCCATGGCCAAAAACCGCTTGGCCCTGGTCATCCCCTGCCACCGGGTCATCGGCAGCAGCGGCGATTTGCACGGCTACGGCGCCGGCGGCCTGGCGGTAAAGGCGGAACTGCTGAATATGGAGCGGGCGGCCACTCAATCCTGACCGGCCAATCCGCCGGCCATCCTCAAGTATCCCTAATCAAAACAACCGGAGGCGTTATGCTGAACCCGGAATCCTTGGAAAAAGTCCAGGAAATCTTTGCCGAAACCCTGAACGCGCGCTTTGCCGGCGAACTGGATTTCGGCCCCATCATCGCAACCCTGAATGAGGACTGGTGGGGGGAGGATTACCTGCGGGTCCTGATTGTCGTCGACGGCGACATGAAACGGCTGGATCCCAGCTGGACCGTGGGCTTGATCCGGCGGATTCGGCCCCAGCTGGAAGCGGCCGGGATCACCGAGACTCCCGCCCCCACCTTTATCGGGACGAAGGGGTACAAAACGGCTTTGCGGAGGGGATGGGTTGATAAAATCGGATGACCTTATCGCCGCGGCTTTCGATCTGGTAGCCGCCGGCGGCCGCGGCCGGCCCCGACAAGCCAATTTGCGCCGGGCGGTCAGCACCGCCTACTACGCTATGTTCCACTGCCTGGCGGCAATCTGCGCCGATTTGCTGGTAGGCGGCGAGGGTTCGGAGCGCAGTGAACCGGCGTGGCGGCAAGTCTATCGGGCTTTGGAGCATGGCGCGGCCCGGCAGCGTTGCAACCGCGCCGCTATGATCCAGAAGTTCCCGGCGGAAATTCAGGACTTCGCGGAAAAGTTCGTGCTGATGCAGCGGCGGCGGCATCAAGCGGACTACGACCCGGAGGCCCGTTATGACAAAGATGCCGTCCTTCAGGACATCATTGCCGTAGCGGAAGCCATCGCCAAGCTACGGCAGGTTCCGGTCAAAGACCGCCGCGCCTTTGCCGTGTACCTGCTCTTTCCCTTGCGGAACAACTGAGCGGCCCGGCGGCTTGGCCTGCTAACCCAGGCAAGCCGCCGCCCGCAATCATCCCTAATCAAAACAACCGGAGGCGTTATGCTGAGCCCGGAAGCCCTGGAGAAAGTCCAGGAAATCTTTGCCGAAACCCTGAACGCGCGCTTTGCCGGCGAACTGGATTTCGGCCCCATCGTCGTCACCCCGGATGTGGACTGGTGCGGGGAGGATTACCTGCGTATCCTGATTGTCGTCGACGGCGACATGAAACGGCTGGATCCCAGCTGGACCGTGAGCTTAATCCGGCGGGTTCGCCCCCATCTGGAAGCGGCCGGGATCACCCTGTTTCCCGCGCCGTCCTTTATCGGGGTAAAGGGGTACAAGTCGGCTTTGCGGAGGGGGGTAGTTGATAAAATCATCTGACCTCATCGCCGCGGCTTTCGATCTGGTAGCCGCCAGCGGCCGGGGCCGTCCTCGGCAAGCCAATCTGCGCCGGGCGGTCAGCACGGCTTACTACGCTATGTTCCACTGCTTGGCGGCAATCTGCGCCGATTTGCTGGTGGGCGGCGAGGGTTCGGAGCGCAGCGAACCGGCGTGGCGGCAAGTCTATCGGGCTTTGGAGCATGGCGCGGCCCGGCAGCGTTGCAACCGCCCGGCCATTATGCAGCGGTTTCCGGCGGAAATTCAGGACTTCGCGGAAAAGTTCGTGCTGATGCAGCAGAAGCGGCATCAGGCGGACTATGGCCCGGAGGGTGTCTTTGACAAGGACACCGTCCTCCAGGACATCATTGCCGTGGCGGAAGCCATCGCCAAGCTGCGGCAAGTACCGGTCAAAGACCGCCGCGCCTTTGCCGTGTACCTGCTCTTTCCCCTGCGGAACAACTGACCGGCCGCGGTATTGGTCTGCTGAAACCCGGCCCCTTTCTCCGGAAAGGGGCCGGGGCTAATTCTTGCCGCCCACCCGCCCATCCTTCGCCGCCAATCGGCCGCAAGTTCTTGACATCACGACTTTTTGGCAATATCTTATTTGCCGGCGGTTTTTGGCGCCGGCCTTTTGGCAACCCGGACGGCAAGAAAAGCGGCGCAAACCGCAAACTTAAAGCGTTAAGGAGGTCTGGAAACCTTGAGCCCCAAAAATCTTTTCCGGCGGCGGTGGGGGCGGCTGGCCCTCGGCGTCGTCGCCTTGGCGTCAATCCTGATGGTTGCCTGCGGCAGTACCGCCGCGCCTACCCCCGCTCCGGCCCCGGAATCTATGCCGGCCCCGGCGGCCACTACGGCTCCGGCTATGGAAGCCACGGCTATGCCGGCCGCGCCGGCCGTGCCGACTGTAGCCCCGGCCGCCCCCGCGCCCGCGCCGGTGGACACCGGCAGCAGCGCGCCCCCGACTCCGGAACCCACCCATACTCCCATTCCCACGGTGCAGCCCACGCCCCGGCCTACCGCCGCCGCCGTGGTCGCCAGCCGGGACGACGTGACCATCGTCATCAACGAGGAACCGTCCCTTCCCGACCCCTGGCTCAGCACTACTTTGTACCCCAACCAGATTGTCCACAATGTGGTTCAGCCCATCTCCTTCTTTGGGCCGGACTTCACCGACACCGCTACCGCCGGCTTTACCAACTTTGACCAGGTGGAACCCAACACCTGGCGGCTGTCCCTGCGGGAGGGCATCTCGTTCCACAACGGCGAGGCTTGGAACGCCGAAGCCGCCGCCTACACCATCAATCAGTTGGGCAGCAATGTGGAATATCAGCCCTATTCCCAGGTGCGGGAAGCCCGGGCCGAAATCATCGACGACTACACCGTGGACTTCATCTGCGAAAGCGCCTGCCCGGTGCTGCCGCGCTTCGGCCAGTTCCACATTTTCGTCGCCCCCGGCTACCACCAGAATGTATCCCAGGAGGAGCGGGACGCCTCCGGCCAGGTTATCGGCTGGGGGCCCTACCAGTGGGGCGAATGGGTGCGCGGCGAATATATCACCCTGACCGCCTTTGACGGCTATGTGGAACCCCAGCCGGTGGACTTCATCACCCAAGCGCCCACTATCAAAGACGCCCGCTATGTCTGGCGGGAGGAGGAAACGGTGCGCTCGGCGATGATTCAGGCCGGCGAGGCCGACTTGTCCTGGGCCGTGTCCATTGACCAGGCCGAAACCATCAACAACAGCGTCCACGGCAAGACGGTCAAGGTGGTGTCCGGCGAGGTTTATACCATCAATGTGGATACCATCTGGCATCCGGAATTGCGGAAGCTGGAAGTCCGCCAAGCCCTGACCCATGCCATCGACTGCGAGGCGTTGGCCCTGGCTTTCTTTGGCCCCGAATCCCGCTGCTCCAGCGGCCCCAACGGCATCCCCGGCACCTTGGGGGTGAACGAGGAAAACGCCGCGCCGATCTATCCCTACGACCCGGATCGGGCGATGGAACTGCTGGTGGAAGCCGACTATAACCCGGACAACGAGATTCAGTTCTGGACCCGGGCCGGCCGCTACGCCAAGGATGTGGAGATTACCGAATCCCTCGTCACTTTCTGGAACGATGTGGGGTTGAATGTAAGCCCGCAGGTGGTGGAGGGCAGCGTGTGGCGCGACCGGCATTTGACCGGCCCGGCGGTAACTTATGATGCCGAGTTGGAGGCCGGGGCCAGCCCGGTGGAAGCCGCGGCCGCGGTGCCGCAGGCCGATCCGCCGCGCACCGGAGCCTCGCCCGGCTTGGTCTTTTTCGCCCCCGGCGGCGAATACTTCGACTTCGGCCGGCAAATCAACTTCTATATGAGCTGCGCCTCCAACCGCTCCAAGAACTGCAACGCCCAGTGGCATGAATTGGGGCAGCGCGCCCTGGCCGCCAGCGGCGAGGAACGGCGGCAGCTGATGACCGAAGCCTATGGCGTATTTACCCGCAATCTGCTGCAACTCCCGATGATGGAGATTGTGTCGGTCTGGGGCGTCAACAAGGACTTGGAGTTCGTCAATATGCCCGGCGGTCGCCGCATCCTGATTAACACCATGACCTGGTCCCAGTAAGGGCATTTCGGGCGGCCCGCCGCCATGGCGGCGGGCCGCCCGGATAAGCCCGGCTAAAGCAGAGACGCCCCGGTTGAAAGGCCGGGGCGTCTTTTGATTGAAAGGATATCCCATCCGAATTTCCCGCTTTACAGTCCGTTGCATCTATGTTATATTCCATAGACCGAACTAAGGGAGGAGAGAACGATGGTATCCATAGCTGAGGAACTGCCGGTTGAGGAAACCGAGACCTCCGACGATGATGAGCCGCAAAACATCCGCTACGACATTATGTCGTATCCGGCGGATTACACCCTGCGGGTAATTTACGAAAAGTGGCAGTCCGGCCAAATTGTCATACCGGACTTTCAGCGCAACTATGTCTGGAATCGGACGCAGGCCAGCCAGCTGATCGAGTCCTTCCTGCTGGAACTGCCCATCCCCCAGATATTCCTCTATCGGGTGCGTTCCAATCCGGAGCTGACCCTTATCGACGGTCAGCAGCGGCTCGGTACCATTGCTCGTTTCTATGACGGGGAGTTTGCGTTGCGGAGCGTAGCCGCGGCTTGGGCCGGCCGCAAATATGAGGAACTCACCGAGTACGACCGGGGGATTCTGGATGATGCCACTTTGCGGGCTATCATCATCCGGCAAATCCATCCTGATGACCATTCCAGCGCCCACCAGATTTTTCGCCGGTTGAACACGGGGGGAACCCGGCTCAACGATATGGAAATCCGGCGGGCTATTTTTGGGCGCGGCTCCAACGACTTTTTAGTCGGGTTGAACGACAATCAGGACTGGCGCGACCTCATCGGTATGCCCAAACCGGCCACCCGGTTCCGCGATGTGGAACTGATTCTACGGACGCTGGCCTTGGCCGAAAACTGGCGGCAGTACGGCGAATCCGATTACGGCGGTCAATCGATGCAGAACTTTATGAACCGCTATATGCAGGTTCTGGATCAAGCCGATGGCGCAAGGCTGGAAAATCTGGCCGAGCGCTTTGCCCGGTCTTGCGCCGTAGTCCACGCCGAGTTGGGCGATAAGCCGTTCCATCTGTACGGGCCGCTTAACCTAGCGGTCTTGGATGCGATAATGGCTTGCGCTATGGAGTTGGTCGATTCCCTGAATCCCGACTTGAGCGCGGCCTACGCCGAGTTGCAGTCCGACCCGGATTTTGTTGCGGCGGTAAAGCAAAACACCAGCCACACCCGGGAGGTGCAACAAAGGTTTCAACTGGTTCACTCCGCGTTCGGTGGTCAGTAAGATGCCCGCTTTGCTGGAGCGCACCGAACTGGCCTTGTCGGACTATCGGGAGCATATTGCCCGCTACCCGGACGCCGAACAGGAAATCCGGGATTACCTGATCCAACACATAAACAGCTTGATGTGCGCCGAGATCGAGCAAATCGTGAACGACCTGATTCACGACCGGCTGGAACAGGGGTGCAGTGATGCGGCTACCGCCAATTTCTTGAAATCCTTCCGCCGGGGCGCTATCAGGAACGCCAAGGTGTCGGAAATTCGCAACACCTTGGGTCTTTTCGGCAATGCCTACCGGGACAGTTTCAACCGGCTGGTCGAGCAGTCGGTAGGGGAAGCCGGAATTGACCGATTAGGCACGGCGGTACGCAAGCGGGATGAAGTCGCCCACAAGACGCCCCCGCCCATCACCTTTCGCGAATTGGAGGAAACCTACCAGGCGGCCACCGCCCTAGTCGCCGCTGTCCGCCAAACCCTGCTACCCTGAAAACCTCGGTTGCCATCCCGCCGGCCCGCCCTTGCGGCCGGCGCGGCCGCCCCGCTTTTGCCGGCTGCTCAGCCCCCCTTGACAACCATGGCCACTTCTTATAAGACAAGCCTGAGGCAAAGCCCCGCCCGGGTTGGCGGGGCATTTTTGTTGGGGAGGTATTGGTTGGCAGCAAGGCCGCCCGGCCGGGCCGGGCATTGAAAACGGGAAACTTTGATCCGCCGCAAGCCGGCTAATCCGAGACGCCTCGGATTGGCCGGTTTTTTGTGGCCGAGTCAATAACCTAAACCGGAGGTGTATAGGATTATGTCCGAGGAAACTAATTCCAGCATTTGCCTCAGGGCTGAGTGCTGGTACGAGGGGACGCCGCAGCCGCGCAACAAGGCGGCCAGCTGCCTGGGCCTGGTTGTCGGCCTGGTCTTTGGCGTGGTGGCGGTGGCCTTTATCTGGATTGGCTTTGTCATCGCCGACGGGCTGCTGCCCTTTCTCGACCTCCTGGGCGTGGACGGCGAGTGGGGTGTCTTGCAGTACCTGATGCTGGCCGTGTCCCTGCTGGCCGTGCCGATTATGCTGGGCGTGGGCTTTTCCTGGGGCCGCAAGGATTGCCCCATCTGCGGCGGCAATATGGCCGCCCTGGACAGCGACGGCGGCCGCCACGCTCAGCAGGCCCGGGATAATTTCCGCAACCTGCGGGGGTTGTAGGGGGGCGGTGGGGGCTTGTCCGCCGCCCCTACCGTCATTCCCGCGTAAGCGGGAATCCCGACGGTACTGCCTTATAATGCCGCAGTCTTGGCAAGTCACCGCGGGATTCCCGCTTACGCGGGAATGACGGTGGGGGGCGGCGGGAATCCAGCGGTTGCTTGCCGTTAGTGCGGTGTTATAAGGCAATGCCATCCGGGATTCCCGCTTACGCGGGAATGACGGTGGGGGGCGGCGGGAATCCAGCGGTTGCTTGCCGTTAGTGCGGTGTTATAAGGCAATGCCATCCGGGATTCCCGCTTACGCGGGAATGACGGTGGGGGGCGGCGGGAAGGACGGTAAGCGGCGGCGGGAAGGACAGTAAAGCGGCCGGGAAGGACGGCGGGGTTGACACATCTGGCCCCTTGTCTTACAAGGAGGCTATCCCGCTCCGGCGGGATATTTTTATGGGAGGTGAAAGTTATGGATACCGGGAACTTGACGGAGCTGATTGCCGCCGCCCCCTGGCGGGAGGCGGTTACTTATCGGCAGACTTGGCCGCACGAGTATGTGCTGACCGCAAAGGACGGCCAGCAGTCGTTGCTGGCGGCGGTCTGCGCCCGCTTTCAGGCCGGCGAGGGCGTCCCCTGCCGCTTTTTCACGATGAACAACCGCTACCTGTTCATCGGCGACTACAAGTATTGGCTGATGGACGATCCCGCCGGGATTGACCCCTACGGGGACGCCGGCGATTATGTGCTGAACCGCGCCCGGCTTTACCGCGACCGCCGGGATTTCGTGGTGCAGCCCGGCGACAGCGGTATGCCGGAAAACTATCCGGCCGAACCGGCCCGGCCGCAGTAGGGGCGGCGGATCCCGAACCCAGCCGCCCCGACCGGTTGCACAACCGGCCGGGGCGGCTTAAACTGAACCCGACACTTTGAGGAGGTTTTTGCAATGGCGGAAAGCGATACCCTGTTGGCGAACCTGATTCCCCGGATTACCAACCGCGTTGAGGATGTAGCCGTGGAAGCCTTGGGCTATATCCTTGGGGAATCCAAAGCGTCTTTGGCGGCGTTGAACAGCCTGGTGCGGACGGATGGCGTAAATATGCCGGAAATCGTGCGGATTCAGACGCAGGTCAGCGGCGATGGGATGCGCCCTGACTTGTCCGGTCTGGACCAGAACGGCGAGGAACGGTTGCTGATGGAAGCCAAGTTCTGGGCCGGCCTTACCGACAATCAGCCCGATGCCTACCTTAACCGGCTGCCGGCGGATGGCCCCTCAGTCCTGCTCTTTGTAGCGCCGCAGGTCAGGATTCCCGCGCTGTGGCCGGAACTGCAACGGCAGGCCGGCAAGGAATTGGGGCCGAATGTCCGGGACGAATCCGCGCCCAACGCCGCCGTGAACGGCACGGAAAAGCGGTTGCTGCTGGTCAGCTGGGGTAGCCTGCTGAACGGGATGGCTGAGCGGTCCAAGGCGGAGCATGAGTCGCCCGGGATTTATAACAACATCCAGCAACTCTTGGGCCTTGCTCAGCGCATGGACTCGAGGCATTTCCTGCCGCTCCACTCCGAGGAACTCAGTCCGGGGATTGCGCGCCGTATCAATAATTTCTATAACCTTTTTGTCAGTGCGAGCGACCGGGCGCGCGAGGAAGGCGCGATTGATTGGATCGGGCGCATGGCTAGCGCCACTAACAACACGGGACGGCCCATCGGAATTTCGGGGATTAACGCGTGGATTGGCATCCACTACCGCTTGTGGTCGGAGGGAAACAGCGACGATACTCCTTTGTGGCTCTTGCTGTATGCCAGCCCGGATCTGCTGAACAAAATCAGTACCCGGCTGGGGTTGCGGGAATCGGGCGGCTACTTGCCGATACGCTTGAAAACGGGCGTGGAGGAGGACGCGGTGCTGACCGACATAGTTTCCCAGCTGAAAGCCATTGCCGTGGCACTTCAAGACGCCAAGGCGGAATCTGCCTAATCTGCCCACCGTTCCGGAGCCGCCGCCAGCCGGTCAAAGCCCAATTCGGCGCACAATTCTTGAAAGGGCTGGCGGCGGACGCCCTGCCATTCCAGTTGCGCCAATTCCTCAGCGATGGGGGCGTCCAAGCGCAGGGTTGCCAGTTGGCGGTAGAGGAAAGCATCCTCATAGTGGGCGGCCAGGCTGGCGGCCAGGGCCGGCCCGCCGCGGACTTTCACTTGCCAATCCGCCGGGTCGAGGGGGATGTTTTCAATGTGTTGGTAATAGGCCAGCAGTTGGGCGGCGCTTTTGGCCCCCCACTTGGGGATGCCGGGGATGCCGTCGGCGGCGTCGCCCACCAGGGCCAGGTAGTCGGGAATGGAGGCCGGGGCTACGCCGAACTTTTGCCATACTCCGGATTCGTTCAGCGTAACATTTTTGCGGCGGTCTAAAGTCACCACCCGGTCGCCGCGCACCAATTGGCACAAATCCTTATCCGGCGAGCAGACAATCACCTGTTCCAATCCCGGGGCGTCTTGCCAGCGGTGGGCCGCCGTCGCCAGGGCGTCGTCGGCCTCCAGGGCGGTCATGGGCCACACCGCCAGGCCCAACGCCGCCGTCATCCGCTCGGCCAGGGGAAACTGGGCCAGCAGGGCCGGGGCAATGCCGGCCCCGGTTTTGTAGCCGGCAAAGAGGTCGTTGCGGAAGGAAGGGATGACGGTGTCAAAGGCCACGCCGATATGGGTAACGGCGGGCGGGCGCAGCAAAAGCAGCAGGGTTTGGGCCAAGCCACGCACCGCCGCCACCTCCCGCCCGTCCGGGGCTTGCAAGGCGGGCAAGGCAAAGTGGGCGCGAAACAGTTCGTAAGTGCCGTCAATGAGGTGTAGGTTCATTTTTGAGGATACCCTCGGCCGCCTTGGCCGCCGCCTTACCGCTCGGCGGCCGGCCGGCGGGGGCTGGATAGCAGGGTCAGCCGGCCGGGTATCAACCGGCCCTGGCGGGCATCGGCTGCCAAGCCGAAAGCCTCCAAGGTCATCGCCCCCAGCAATATCGTTTCCCGATCCGGGCCAAAGACCACATAGCTGTCGCGGATACGGCCCTCCAGTTCAATTTCTGCTTTGCCCACGCCCAGCTCTACCTCCGACCCGTCGGCCAAGGCAAAGGTTTCCGTGTAGTCCGGCTCAATGCCCAACTGCTCCAGAGTAGCCGCCGGGGCCACACTGTAGGCGGCTCCGGTGTCCACCGTCCCGTTCAGGGCGCGGGATTGGGTGCGCCCCCTGTTATACAGGACAAAGTCCACATTGAAAGTTCCCACTTCACCTCCGATGGTAGTTCCGGGCAGGATAAGCCACGGCTCCGGCTTTTGCGCCGGGAGGGTTTTGACCGGGTTGGTTTCCGCAGTCATCTTTGTCCCCCCTAGACCGTAACCAGGGCCGGCACCAGTTGCTGGCGGCCGGCATCGGCGGCCAGGGCAAAGGATTCCAAAGTCATCCGTCCGATGATTAGGGCCTCGGCGTCCGCCCCAAAGACCACATCCGCCCCGTAGGCGATCCCGTGCAGGGTTATCGCCGCAAAGGCGGCGTCCCTTTCCTGCTCGACGCCGTCGGCCCAAGTCTGCCACAACCGCTTTTCCGGGAGGATGCCCAATTCCTCCAGGATCGCCGCCGGTACTACGGTCTCAAACACCCGGGTATCCACCCGCCCGGTCAAGGCGCGGGATTGGGTTTTATCCGGGCTGTGCAGGGTGAACTCTACGCTGAAAGAGCCGGGCGGGCCGTTGACGGTGCAGCCGGGCGGCGGTTGCTTTTGCCGGCCCTCCGACTGCCGCGCCCGACTGCCGCAACGGCCGGCGTCAGCGTACTGTGCCCTTTCCGAAAGCAGTGCCGGCTCCGGCCCGGCGTCCGCCGGGATTTCCTTTTTGACCGCTGCGTTTATGGCGTTCATCACCCCTCCACCTCTATTATATCCGATAGCGGCCGCTACCGGCCGCCCGTGGGAATCAGGATGCCTTGGCTTAGGTCAACAACCAAGCGCAATTTTTCCAGAGTAGTCGCGCCAATCTGAACTATCTCCGGGTCTTTGCCAAAGATTACATCCACATCGCCGACCGCCGCCGGCAGGGCGATGCGCGCCCGCCCCAAATCAAAGGGCCGTCGGGAACCGTCGGACAGCCGCCCCACTATAGTTCCCAAAGGGTTAATCTCCAGTTCCCCTAGGATTTCCTCCGGAATCAGGGTATGCAGGGAACCGGTGTCCACCAGCCCGTTCAGGGTTATGGATCGGGTTAAGCCCCGATTCCACAGGGCAAAATCCGTGTAGAGAACTCCCAAGACGATTACCCCCGCCGGTTCATAGCGTCAGCCGCCGCCTTTGGCCGCGCCGGTTTCCGCAGTCATCGCAGCGCCCACCCCCTACACATTCCGCAACTTCGGATCCAGCTTGTCGCGCAGCCAGTCGCCCAGCAGGTTCATCGACAGCACCGACAGCAAAATGGCTACCCCCGGCATCGCCGCCAGCCACCACGCCGTCACCAGCAACTCCCGCCCGTTGGCAATCATCAGCCCCCAGGCCGGCGTCGGCCGCGGCAGGCCCGCCCCCAGGAAAGACAAAGTGGATTCCAGCAGGATGACCTGTCCCACTTCCAGGGTCGCCAGCACCGTAATGGTGTTGACCACATTGGGAAAGATGTGGCGGACGATAATGCGGGCGTGGGAGGCCCCGTTCACCCGGGAACGGGCCACAAAATCCTGGGACTTGATGCTCAAAGTCTCGCCGCGCACCAGCCGGGCGTAGCGGGACCAGAAAATTATCACAATGACGATAACCACCGTCTGAAAGCTCGGCCCCAGCACCGTGGCCAATACCAGGGCAAAGAGGATGGCCGGCATCGATAAGCCGATGTCCACCAGCCGCATTACCAGATGATCGACATTGCCGCCGAAGTAACCGGCGACCAGGCCCAGGGTAGTGCCAATCAGTCCGGCCAGGCAGATGCTGATGGCGGCCACGGTCAGGGACACTCGCGCCCCGTAAATAATGCGGCTCAGGATGTCCCGGCCTTGCTTGTCCGTGCCCAGCCAATGCTCCGTAGTGCCGCCGGGGGTGGCAAAGACGCCCTCCCCCTGGCCCTCGACCCAGAACGGCGGCACCAGGCGATTGCTCAGGCTGCCCACCACCGGGTCGTGCGGGGCCACCCAATCGGCAAAGATGGCCGGGATTACCAGCACAATCAGCAGGATTGCCACCGGTAGGATGGGATAGCGGCGCGCCGTCTGCCAGACCCGCCGCGGCCCGCCGGCCCGGCGCCTCTCGGGAATGTTCTGCGCGATTGCTCCCATTGCCATAATTTAAAGAATCCTCCCCTTTTGCCGGTTGACCCTATCCCGTCTAATGGGTGTAGCGGATGCGCGGATCCAGATAGGCGTACCCAATATCCACCAGCAGATTGGCCCCGATGTAGATGGCGGCAAAGAAAATCACTACCGACTGCACCACCGGGAAATCCTTGGCCCGCAGGGCGTCAATCGCCAGCAAGCCCACGCCCGGCCAGCCGAAAATGGTCTCAATGACCACCGAGCCGGTCATCGCCCCGCCCAGGATTAAGCCGAAGTAGGTGATGGGCGCAATCAAGGCGTTCCGCAGGCTGTGTTTCCAGACGACTTTCCACTCCTTCAATCCCTTAATGCGGGCCAGCTTGACATACTCCGTATCCAGCACTTCCAGCATCGAGGAACGGGTCAGGCGCATCAGGGCGGCCACTTGGAAATAGCCCAGGGCAATGCCGGGCATAATCAGATGTTTCCAGGTGCCGCGCCCGGAGGTGGGCAAACCCACCGGCGTATCCCCCAATTGCACCGCAAAGACCCACATCAGCATCAGGGCCAGCCAGAAATTGGGCAAAGACTGACCCATCAGGGCGATGATTTTGCCGACCAGGTCAATGCCGGTGTCTTTTTTGACGGCGACAATCACTCCCAGCGGCACGGCGATAACGGCGCTGACCACCAGGGCAATGGTCGCCAGTTCCAGGGTAGCCGGCAGGCGGCCCAGGAGCAGATCCCGGGCATCCTGGCCCGGAAAGCGGATGGACTCGCCAAAGCGGCCCTGGAAAAAGTTGCTGACATAGGTAAGGTACTGGATGTGGAGCGGCTGATCCAAGCCCCAGTAGGCACTGACCCGGGCGTAGTCCTCGGCGGTAGCGTCCACATCCAGCAGGGTATCCAGGGGATTGCCGGAAAGCCGCCCCAGCCCGAAAATAATCATGCTGACGGCAATCAGGGCGATGACCGAATGAAAGAGCCGTACCACTATGAAACGCTGCATTGCTGCCTCGCCAGTCGGTTTGCGGATTCGGCTGCGGGGTGTCGTCAAGGCAATATATGCTATGCCCCCTTGGATTGTCAATAGTTGCTTTCTCCACCGCCATTCCGCCCTCCGCCGGCCGGCCGGCCCGCGCCTCTTTACCGTCATTCCCGCTGGCGCGGGAATTCGGATTCAAACATGGATAGACAGGATAGACAGGATTTTGGGTATCTATAGAACGGTTGTTGACGGCTAGTACCGTTCTATACAGATACAAAAATCCTGTAAATCCTGCCTATCCATGTTTGCATCAGGGAATATGGACTACCGCTTCTACTTCCACCAGGAACTCCGGGCGCACCAAGGCGGCTACTACCACGGTGGAACTGGCCGGCGGGCTTTCGGGAAAGGTTTCGGCCCGCACCCGGCTGAAAGCGGGGTAGTCGTCCAGGTTCACCAGAAAGGTGGTGATTTTCACCACCTCCGCCATCGTAGCCCCGGCGGCTGCGACGATGGTACGGATCCGGGCCATCACCTGCCGGGTTTGCGCTTCGCAGTCGCCCACGCCCACGATGTTTCCGCTGCCGTCCTGGGCCACCTGACCGGATACAAAGAGCAGGTCGCCCACCCGCACGCCGGGCGAAAAGGCCGGGTTGGCCGCCAGCCCCTCGGGTACAATGGTAATTCGGTCTGCCATCATCAATGCCTCCTTGATTTGCGATTCCTTGCCGGTCTGTTGCCTATACTTGACGAATCTCTACCGTCATTCCCGCCGCCCCTCTACCGTCATTCCCGCGCAAGCGGGAATCCGAACGGTGCGGCGGGAATGACGGTTGGTCATTCCCGCCGCCCTACTACCGTCATTCCCGCGCAAGCGGGAATCCGAACGGTGCGGCGGGCATACCGGTTGGTCATTCCCGCCGCCCTACTACCGTCATTCCCGCGCAAGCGGGAATCCGAACGGTGCGGCGGGCATACCGGTTGGTCATTCCCGCCGCCTTGCTACCGTCATTCCCGCGTAAGCGGGAATCCAGAAAACCCCGGCGGTTAGCAGTCTTGTCTGTCGCAATACCGTTCTGGATTCCCGCTTACACGGGAATGACGGTAGGGGGACGAAATGATGGTAAAGATGCCGGAACGACGGTGGCTATATGCCATTGCCGCCCGCCCCCCTCACGCCCCCACAAACTCCCGGATCGCCGCAAAGTATTCCCGGCCGCCCCGATACAACAGGTCGTTATGGCCGGCCTCGGGAATGGTCAACAGCCGTTTCTGCGGCGATGGGAAATCGGCGAACATTTCCCGGGCCTGTTCTACCGGAGCCAAGGTATCCTGCTCGCCGTGGATGACCAGCACCGGCAAGGCGATGGCGCGGATTTTGTCCCGATAGGCGGTTTCCAATCCGGCCGCCACCTCCAGCGGCAGGCCGTAACAGAACTGGCCCAGGGTAGGCCGGCCGCTTTCAATAATCAGCCCACTTAAAGCGCCGGCCGGGGAATTAGCCGCCAACTCAAAGGCCGGATGCCGTCCCATGGAGCGCCCCATCACATACAACGGGCCGCCATAGCCGCCGGCGGTCAGGATTTGCGTCAATTCCGCCCGAACCTTATGGGCATCGGCCAGCATGGGGGTAAAGGCCGGCTGCCCAGCACTCTGCCCATAGCCGCGATAGTCGGCAATGAAAAAGTTGACGCCGATTTGATTATAAGCCGGGGCAATGCCATCGTAGTCGGCCGCCGTTTCTCCGTTGCCGTAGAAAAACAGGATAGTGGGGCAATCCCGGCCGGCGGGAAAGAAACGGCAGGACAGGGCGATCCCCTCGGCTACCGGCAGGGCATAATCCACCGCTCCCGGCGGCGTGGCCGTCCACTGGCGGCGGGGGTAAAAGGAGTTCCTCCCGATTTCCGGCGTATCCAGGATCGTATAATCCGGCGTAGGCATTGCTTGCTCCCGGGTAAGATTTCGGGCGGGTTCCTCGGGCTGGGCCATCCTTCAACAAGTTCAGGATGAGCGGAAAAAATCTATGCCATTCTTTCCGGATGAGCGGAAACTTGGGCTATCCTGCAACAAGTTAGGATGGGCGGGATGGGGTATCCGGCGCGGCAATAACCGGCGGGAATATGCCCTAATCCACTTCGCCATAGGCCCAGGCTTTAATCAGGTGATGGGCAATGGCGATGGGGCCGGGCAAGGCCAGTTTGTCGCTTTGGCCGGCCAGGGCGCGCAGCACCTCGGCGCGGTCAAACCACCGCACATCGGTCATTTCCTCGTTGTCCATCGCAATGTCGGCGCTGGCGGCGTGGGCGTGGCAGCCAATCATCAGGGAGGACGGGAAAGGCCAGGGCTGGGTGGAATGGTAGCGGACATTTTTAACCCGAATGCCGGCCTCCTCCATCACTTCCCGGGCCACGGCTTCCTCAATGGTTTCGCCCTGATCCATAAAGCCGGCCAACGCCGAATAGCGGTTCATCGCCGCCAATCGGCCCCGGGATTGGCCCAGCAGGCAGCGGTCGCCATCGGACACCACCATAATCACCACCGGGTCCGTCCGGGGGAAATGTTCGGCTTTGCAGGCGGGACATTCCCGTTTCTGCCCGCCGCGCTTAACCACCGTGGGCTGGCCGCAGACCGAGCAGTAGCCGTGCCGATTGTGCCAGTTGACTTGCGCCCGGCCCTGGGCCAGGATGCCGGCTTCCGGGCCGCTGAGCAGATTTTCGGCGGCGGAACGGACTTCCTCAAAGCGGCAGCCGGGCCGGGATTCCGCAACGGCGGCGGCCGTTTCCTCTTGGGACAGGTCAATAGCAAAGTAGGCGCGGCCCTCCAGCAGGCCCAGGAACAGGGGGACAGCGACGGCGGTCAGATGGGGCGACAAATCGGCCCAAGGCAGCCAGCCCAAGCCGGCGGATCCGGTGCCGGCGGCGTCATCCTCCCCGTCGGCAATCAGCACGGCCGGCCCCCGCAGCGGCAGAAAGCGGCTGGACGGCTCCCGAACTTTAGCGGCAATCCAATCCTCATCCCGCCGTTCCACTTCCCCCCGGCGCAGCGGATTAGCGGCAAAAATATGCGGCGGCTTAAACTCCCTCAAAAGACGGCGACTCCTCTCCCGGCCGCGCCGCCCTTTTTTACCGATGGCGCGGCGCGGCAATGTTAGCGGCAATGTAGCGCCCCCCATTAAACACCGTAACAGCGGGAAAGGCAAATGGTTTTTGCGGCGGGGTGGGCGGCGATGTAATCAAGGGGAAAAATCGACTTGCATTACGGCCCCACAGCTTCAAGGACGGCGGCGTAGAAAACCTTAAAGCTGCGGGAACGATTGCGCTGCGGGGCAATATGGGCGGCTATGTTCCGAGCGGCTTCAGGTTTGCTAATTCCGCGGCGGAAATAACCTTTCCTTCGCAGTACCTGTTTTAGAGTTTCCCAAGTATCGCTGATCGCATCAGGATCGCGATAACGGGCTTGATTCAAGGCTCTCAACGACACCCGGGGATAGGCGCTGCAGATCGCTTCCGGATCGCCAAAGTACCACGCTTCCAGTTCCTCAATGACAATGCGGTTGGCTACTTGCCAGGAGTTGCCGCCGGCGGCCCGGGTACGGGTCCGTAGCCCAACTTGTGCCGACATATCCTCCAGCCGCTGCTTGAGTTTCTGGCAGTCGTCGGCATCCCGGTCCACCAGCACAAAAATACGCCAGTTATTTCCCGGCCACCTGGCGTAGCCGCGCAAACGGCCGGCCAGCTTGGTCAGCAGGTCGCCTTTGCCGCGATGGGCGTGGATTTGGAAAGTAATCCCGGCCGGCAAGTGGCTTGGGAGCAACTCTTGCAGAAATGCCTCCAGCGACGGCTCCTCCACCAGAAACTCCAGATGCGGCGCCGCCATTACCGGCCCCGTCGCGGATCCCCAGGCTCCGCTTCCCGGTGGTAAAGGGGATCGCCCACCCGGAAATGCCCCTCGCTCCAGAGTTGCCCTAACAGCGCCCCTTCCGCCATAAACTCCGGCACGCCCAACAAGTCGGCAGCCCGCCGGGTCTGGGTGTAGCCCTGTTTGTCCCGCCACAAAACCCGCACCTCCTCGGGCCGCAGGGCGTCAAGGAAAAAGGGCGAATGGGTAGTTGCCAGCAGCTGCGTATGCGCGGTGGCCGCCCGAAAGGTTTCCGCCAGTTCGTAAAGCAAGCGGTGATGCAAAAAGTTCTCCGGTTCCTCCAGGGCAATGAACGGCGGCGGCTCCGGGGCATACAGCAGCACGAGATAAGCCAGCATTTTCAGCGTACCGTTCGCGGTCAAACTGGCCGGTATCAAATCGTCAAAGGCGGCGTCCTTAATTTTCAGCAGTAGCCGGCCTCCGGACACCGCCTCAGCCCGCGCTGTCTCAATCTGGGGAATGCCCCGCCGCAACTGGCGGAAAATGGCATCCAGCCGGTCAGGATGTCGTTCAGCCAGGTATTGCACTACGCTGGACAGGTTATCGCCACTTCGGGATAGCTGCCGGCCGTACCGGGCCATGGATGGCACAGACACCTCCTCAGTCGACAGGGCGGATATATGCCAAGCAGTGATGAAATTCCGCAGGGCGGCGATGCGGGGATATTCGGCAAACTGCCCCAAGACGTTGGCCGCCAGCAAGTCCGGGGATTGGAGACGAACCGGTATCCGCTGACTTTCAGCGGCGGCCTCGAGATATTCGCCGGCGGCGGCTGAACCCGCGCCCTCTCCATAATCGAGGAAAGGAAAGGATTTGCTCCGGGTGGCGGGCCGCCACTGCAATCGTTCTGACTTGACTACCGGGTATCCCCATTTTTCATCTACCGCCAGATGATAGGTCAGCAACGGCCAGCCGGGATGCTCCCGGTATTTCACCTGAATAACCACCGGGCCGCGGGCACCGCGGGTTTTAATTTCCCGGCCGCCGCCCCGCCTTTCCCAAGCGTACCCTAAACCGGACTGAAAGCCGTCGCAAAGGAAGTAGAGAACCTCAAGTGCCGTCGACTTGCCGCTGCCGTTAGGCCCCAGCAACGCCGTCAAGGGCGTCAGGTTCTTAAACTCCACCGCGCGCAGTACCCGAAAGTTCTTTACTTTCAGGGAAACCAGGCGGGGTTGTGTAGTTGATTCGGTGTTGAGAAAGTCCATACTTACCGGCCGGATGCCCGATTAAAGCAAGGATACCATTAGCGGAGCCGCCACCGCAACCCGCCCCGGCTCACCCTTCCGCCCCCAAGTCTTTAGGAATGTAGTGGTCCTTGGCGACTTTTTCCAGGCGCGGGTTCAGGCTGGTGGCATAGGCAAAGCTCGCCGGATTTACGATAGGCCGCTGTTTCCCCAACTCGGCGGCGATGACGCTGACCGAAACCGGCTGCCCCGTCGCCGCGTATTGCTCCGCCACTATTTTGGTGACCGCGTCAAAGAGGCCCAGTTTCGGCCGGGCGTAGCCGTTTTCCTTTAAGGCGTAAGTTCCGCCGGAGCCAATCCAGACAATCCCGTACCGCTCGGAATCCGGTTTTCCGCAATTGGTCAGGATGCCATGGATGTTATGCTCGCTCGTAGGATCGTCGGGAAACAGCCGGTTATAGACGGCGGCTACTTCCGAAAAATGGGCCGGTTGCCCCAAATGCTGCAAGACGGCATAGACCTTTTCCGACTTGGTCCGCCGGCGGGGCGGCCTTTTATCGACAATGGCGTCGGCCAGGCGCTGCAAGTCGCTGCCGCCCAGGTAAGCCAGGGGGCCGCGAGCCAGTTGATTAGCCAGCAGGTAAGGGTTATCGGCCTTGGGCGCGGCGGCGGCTAGAGCCTGCCGCGCCGGGGTCTGTAAATCGGAAATGCCCAGGGCAATACCAGGGCCCGCCTTGGCCCGGGCGTAGGGAACCCCCGCGCTTTTAGCCAGAAAGCGCGCCCAAGGGGTATCCCCGTCCTCCGGATCCAGCAGCAGCGAACCCTGCCGGCGCATCAGCTCGGCGATAAAGGCCGGAATAAGGGCGGAGCCGTCATAAGTCGGGGCCGGGCCTTTGGGAGCCGGGTTGTTCAATCGGTGCCAGAACTGCCTTTCCACTTGCCGCACCCGTTCCCGGGTCCGCCCCAACTCCCGGCCCAATTCCGCCAGGGTAAAAATGCGCTGGCGCGGCGGCAATCCTTCCCGCCCCTTCAGGATGTAAGCATTCCGCGGGTCGCATTGCGCCAACACGGTTTCCACCACCTCCGCCGCCTTTTGCCGCAGGGCCAAATCCCGCGCCTTTGGCTCCTCAAACGCGGTCAGGGCGGCCTGGAAAGCCGGCCGGAGCCGCGGGGTGGTTTGGGCCAGGATATAGGCCAGGGGAAAGACATAAACCCCCGGCGTCCAAGCGACGGCCACCAAGCCGAATTGCCGCCCATAGTTGAGGATGTCCCCCGGCGGCGCCGACCAAGCCCCCTCCGGCCGCAGGGAATTCAGGGCCGTGGTCAACTGCCCTTCCGTAAGGCGGGCCTGCCCGCTGGCGACCAGCCGCCAATTGAAACCGGCCCACCAGCGAAACATTTCCCGTTCCGGCAGGAAATACTCCGGCTCCCGATCCCCTTGGCCGATCCGGATAAACCGGTCATCCTGGCCGAAAGCCGGGCGCAGTTGTTCCAGGGTCACCGGATCGGCGGCCCAATCGGAAACTTCCCGGAGGGTAAAGCACCGATTCCGGGCGGCAAAGGTGTCCAACAGGTTTAAGATTTCGCGCTGCTGCATCGTCTATCCCGGTCGCTCGTTCTTGATGGCCCTTACTATACACCATAATTCCGCCCTTGGCAAAACCCGCCGCCGCCAATGTTGCCGCGGTGTCGCCGCCAGCAGCAGCATAAAGCCGGCGGCGATAATCCCGGAGGTTTCCCTTTGCAGCCGGTCGGCATAAATCTGCGGCTCAAAGGACGCAGGGCCGGATTCGGGCCAAAACTTTCCCGACGACCGCGCCATAGAACTCCCAGACCGGCGTATAGCGCCGCCCTTGGGGATCCAGAAAGTCGCCATTTACCCCCGGCACAAAAGTGGCTTGCAGCCAGCGGAGCAGCCGCGCCGGGTCGTCCAGCAGGGTTATCCGCTGCCCGAGAAAGTAATCGTCCACCAGGGCAAAGGGGGTGGTCAGGGAATAGTAAAAGACCGGCAGGTACAGCAGGAGGGCGGGAATCAGGATAAGGACGCCGGGCCAAAGGCCGCCTGGCCCGAGCCGGCGCGGCAACCTCTTGGGGGTTGCCGCACCGGGAACCGCGTCGCCGCTGTCCCCCCGGCCCACCGCCTAGTCGTCCCCGAAAAAGGAAAAGATGTGCAGCAGGGCCAGGAACATATTGACGATGTTGAGGAACATTCCGGCCGCGCCAATCAGGGCAATGCGCCCGGCGGCCGCCGTATCCCCCATCCGCGCCGCCGCTTGCGCCTCCTGCTTGACCTCTTTCGTTTGCCACGCCGTCAAGCCCATAAAGACCGGCAGGGCAACTACGCTGAGTAGCAGTTGCAGCCCGCTGGACTGCAAAAGAAAGGCATTCAGCAGACCCACCACGACCATTCCAATCAGGGCGATGAAAACCAGCGTCCCCAGCTTGGACAGGTCTTTTTTGGTGGTCAGGCCGAACACGCTCATCAGGGCAAAAAGGCCGCAGGCTCCGGCAAAGGCGGCGGTGATGGTAGCCCCGGCATAGGCGGCGAAAATGTAGGCCAGCAGCGACCCCATCAGGGCGGTGAACAGCAGATACAGACCGCCAATCACGGCCAGGGGCGCGCCTTTGCGGGCGGCGAACTGCATCCCGAACAGGCAGCCGATAGCCAGGGCCAAGCCCACAATCATCCCGATAAAGCTCAGGCCGACATAGATGCCGGCGGCGTTGAACAGCCAGGCGACCGCCCCGGCCACGCCCAGGCCCAAAGCTGTCCAGCCGTAAAGCCCGGTCATAGCGGCGGTATAAATCCGGTCGGCCACCGCCAGGTTATAGCCAAAACCCTCCCCGAAATCCCCGCCGGCGGCGGGAGTGAACATTGTCATAGCCGTCAACCCCTCCGAAAGTGCGCTGTGTCGTACCTTCTAACTTACCTGATAAGGGGTATTGGGGTCAAGGGTTGCGGCGGCCTCTCGACCGTCATTCCTTGTCCCCCTGCTACCGTCCTTCCCGTACCCTTTTACCGTCATTCCCGCGTAAGCGGGAATCCCGAACGGTGCGGAGGGCAACAGGATTGTCTTTTCAGTACCCTCTTGGATTCCCGCTTACGCGGGAATGACGGTTGCGGGAGCGCGGGAAGGACGGTAGGGGCGGCAGTTATGACGGTCTGCGCGGCCGGCGGGAAGGACGGTGGCTATCCGGCCTATCCATCCCATCCTTGGAAATTACCGCCCGGCCCGGGCCGCCGTGTAGCGGTTGGGCGGGACGGGTAGGCCCAGGTTGCCGTGCAGGGTGGCCGCGGCGTATTCGGTACGGAACAGGCCGCGGGTTTTGAGGATAGGCAGTACCTGGTCGATGAAGTCGTAAAAGCCGGTGGGCAGCACGGCGTTGTTCACCATAAAGCCGTCGGCGGCCGCGCCCTCAAACCATTCCTGCATCGTAGCGGCTACCTGTTCCGCCGTGCCGATAAAGGAATGTTGCGGCGTGGCCGTGCGCCGGGCCAACTGCCGCAGGGTCAGGTTTTCCCCTTTAGCCAACTCTTTCAGCCGGTCGGTGGTACTTTCCCAGCCGTTGCGGCCGTAATCGCCCAAGTCAGGAAAGGGTTCGTCCAAGGGGAATTGGGTAAAATCCAGATCGTTGAAATAGCGGCCCAGATAGTTCAGGGCGTCGGTGATGTCCACCAGGTCGGCGATTTGCTGCTGCTTGGCCGCCGCATCCGCCGCCGTGTCGCCAATGATAGGGGAACAGCCGGGGAGAATCAGGATTTCCGCCGGATTGCGGCCATATTCGGCGGCCTGGCCCTTGACCTCGGCGTAAAACTGCCGGGCCGTTTCCAGGTTGGGCTGGCCGGTAAAGATGACATCGGCGTGGCGGGCGGCAAAGCGGCGTCCGGCCGTCGAGGAACCGGCTTGGATTAGTACCGGCCGCCCCTGAGGGGAACGGGAAATGTTCAGCGGCCCCTGCACCGCATAAAACTGCCCCTCAAAGTTGACCCGATGCATCTTATCCGGGTCAAAAAAGACGCCGCGCGCCTTGTCAAAAACAAAGGCATCATCCTCCCAGGAATCCCACAAACCCTTGACCGCCTCCAGAAATTCATCGGCCATCGCATAGCGCAAATCGTGGGCCGGATGTTCCGGGCGGCTGTGCCGATAGTTCCGGGCCGAGCCCTCCAAGGGGGAAGTAACGATATTCCAGCCGGCGCGCCCGCCGCTGAGGTGGTCAATGGAGGCAAACTGGCGGGCTACGGTAAAGGGTTCGCTGTAGGTGGTGGACAGGGTGGCCGCCAAGCCAATGTGGGTGGTGTCCATGGCCAGGGCCGCCAGCAGGGTCAGCGGCTCAAAGCGGTTGAGAAAGATGGGATGGGACTTTTCGCTGATATAGAGGCCGTCGCCGAAAAAGACGAAATCCAGCTTGGCGGCCTCGGCCCGGCGGGTCAAATCCCGATAGTAAGGCAGGCTGATGGGGCCGTCCGGCGCGGCGTCCGGATGTCGCCAGGAGGCCATATTGCTCCCGGTGCCGGAAAAGAAAGCTCCCAAGCGCAGTTGGCGCTTTTCCGTCATAAATTCCTCCCCCTTTCCGGGTTTCCTTTGCCGGCAATGCATTCATCCGGAGAGCAGTTCAGGACAATCCGGCAACAGGTTCAGGATGCGCGGATTGGTATTCTACCATCGCGGCCCCCAGCAGCTGGTAAGAGCGCAGCCGTTGGGCAAAATCCGGGATAGCGGTAACGACAAAAACTTCCGCTACCCCATACTCCCGGGCCAAGGCGGACAGCCGGGCCGCTACGGCCGCCGGCGGGCCGTGAATTACCCGGCTCGGCTGGACGGCATAGTGGAAATTTTCCCCGGCCTGGCGGCCGAATTCCTGCGCCGCTGTTTCGGAAAAGACGGTAAAAGTACGGCCGCTTTCCAGCGTAATCCGCACAGCGCGGACTTCCGCCGCCCAAGCGGCCGCCGATTTTTCATCCTCGGCTACGATAACCGGCAGGGCCAGCATAACCGGCGGCGCGGCTTGCCCGGCGGCGGCAAAGGATTGGCGGTAAGCATCCACGGCCCGCCGCATTTCCCTTTCGTCGCCGTTCAGAAAGTAGGCAAAGACATAGGGCAAGGCCAGCTGCGCCGCCATTTCGCCGCTGGCGGCGGTCGTGCCCAACAGGAACAGGTCGGCCGGCTGCGGCGGCTGCGGCATCGCTTGCAAGCCGGCCAAAGGATGATCGGCGTCCAATCGGTTGTGCAGAAACTGCCGCAGTTCGACCACTTTGTCAGCCAGGGAGGCCCCGGCCGCGGCGGCCGGGCCGGGCTGCGATTGCAGGGCTTGGGTGGATTTAGGCATCCCGCCCGGCCCCCGGCCAATGCCCAAGTCGACCCGCCCCGGGGCCAAAGATGCCAGCACATTAAAGTTTTCCGCCACTTTGTAGGGGCTGTAGTGCTGGAGCATTACGCCGCCGGAGCCGATGCGAAGGCGGCTGGTGCGGGCCAGCAGGTGGGACATCAGCACTTCGGGAGAGGAACCCATGTGGCGGTCGGAGCCGTGATGTTCGGCGACCCAAAAGCGGTGATAGCCCCATTCCTCGGCCCGCTGCGCCAACGCAATGGTATGCTGCAAGGCCGCGGCCGGCGGCTCCCCCGGGGCCGCCGGGCTTTGATCCAGGATATTCAGTTGCAAGCGGAGCTTTTCCATAAAAGTCCGTTGGCTGGCCGGCGGCAAAAAATCCGTTGGGCGGCCGGCGTTGAGAATCCGTTGGCGGCGGTCAATCCGGGAAGTCTTGCCGGATTTTACCACATTGGGAAAGGGGTCAAGGGGGCGGGAATTGCGGCGATGGCCGGCAAGGACTCCGCCACCCTACCGTCATTCCCGCGCAAGCGGGAATCCGGCGGCGGTTGGGCGGCAAAGGACTGGTCTTTTCAGTACCGTCGGGATTCCCGCTTACGCGGGAATGACGGTAGGGGCGGCGGGATGACGGTAAAGGGCGGCCGGGCATTGCCGAATTCCCGCTGGCGCGGGAATGACGGTAAGGGGCGGCGGGATGACGGTAAAGGGGCGGTGGGGAGTGGGAATAACAGTTTGAATAGGAAATTTTTGCGCCAACAGCCGGCCAAATTCTGCTATAATCCGTCAATCAATCCCCAGTCAAAAATCCGGGAGGCGCAGCGGCTATGCTTGACTATGCGGAAACAGCCTTGACTTATCTATCCCGCCTGGCGGCGCGGCCGGCCGTGGCTTTTCAGGAGCAGGGCGTGGCCGCCGCGGTGCGGAAAATCCTGGCCGAGCTGGGAGTGGCCCATTGGTTGGACGACTATGGCAACATCCTCGCTTACCTGCCGCCCAAGGACGCCACTCGCCACCCGGCCCTCGCCTTTATGGCCCACATGGATCATCCCGGCTTCGAGGCAGTAGCGGTCGAGGGGGATTTGCTGCGGGCGGCGGTGCGCGGCGGCGTGCCGGAGGGGGCTTTTGCGCCGGGGTTGCCTTTGCTGGTCCTGCGGCCGGATGGGGAACGACTGCCGGCGGCCGTAGTGGAATCGGCGGCGGATAAGGCGGCCGGGCCGGCGGCGGAACGGACGATAGCCCTCCGCCTGGCCGATCCCGCGCGGATAGACGAGGTGCCTTTGCCGGCTCCGGTGGTTTTTGACCTGCCGGATTTTCAGTTGGACGGCGATTTTATCCGGATGCGGGCCGCCGATGATTTGGCCGGCTGCGGCAGCATTTTGACCCTGCTGGCGATATTGAGCGCCGCCGCGGAACCGCCGCCGGGGCCGGTTTTGGGGATATTCACCCGGGCCGAGGAAGTGGGGTTAGTGGGGGCGCGGCTGCTGGCCGCCGAGGGCGGTTTGGCCGGCGATACCCTGGTGGTGTCCTTGGAATCCAGCCGGGCTTTGCCGGGAGCCGAAATCGGCGGCGGGCCGGTCATCCGCGTGGGCGATGCCGGTTTTACCTTTAACGACCTTGCGGAAACCGCCTTGATTCGGGCCCGGGAAACCCTGCAAGCCCGCCCGGAGGGTTTCCGTTGCCAGCGCCAGCTGATGAGCGGCGGCGTCTGCGAGGCCAGCGCCTTTGCCCTCCGCTACTATAAAGCTACCGGCCTTGCCTTTCCCCTGGGCAACTACCACAACGGCGCTCCGGAGGGCCAAATCGCCGCCGAATACATCCACCGGGCGGATTATCTGGGCGGCATAACCCTGATGGAGGAGGCCGTCCGCCGTATTCCGGACCGGGAAAACACCGCCTTTCGGCAGCGGCTGGGGGAAGTTCCCGAGGCATACCGCCAACGGCTGCGGGCCACCCGGCCGGAGGGCTGAACTGCGGAGGGCAAATCCCTACCCGGGCACCGGCGGCTCGGCCCGCACAAAGTGGGGGGCCAGGTGTTTTGACGCATTCCCCAGGGACAGCCCGATGGGTTCAAAGAAGGGTTCATCCGCCTCGGATAAACACCGGTCGAGTTGCCAATAGGCGGTCAAATCCCCGGCTTGGGAAACCATTTCCGGGTCGTCGGTGATGTTGCCCCAAGTCAGGGTGTCGGTATCCGGATCGTAGCGGGTATGTTCCGGGTTTCCGGCCTTGAAGGGCGCGCCCGGCTGGTTCAGCTGGAAGTAGGGGGCCACATAGCCGGAGACGAAAATGATTATGACGCCGGCGATGTCCCGGTCATTCTCCCCGACGGATTCTACGGCGATAAAGTCTAACTCCGGCCCCTCGAGGGGAGTTGCACCATAGGAGATCCGATTGGTGCGGATGTCCAGTACGTCGGCTTCCGGGTCATACCGGACGATTAGTTTCACGGCTCATGCTCCTCTTTAGTCGGATAATTCGTGTACCGGGGCTGCACTGCATCGCCCCGGGCTTTGGCCCGCACAGCGGCGGCCAGGGGTTGCAGGCAAGTCCGGGCCGGTTGCAGCCGAAATCCGGACACCTGACCCGCGGCGTCATAAAAGACGGCCAAGCCCCGGGCCACCGGCTTGCGGGAGGCCAATTCCGCCCCGAAGTGGATAATCAGGGTGTCCGTTTCCCGGCAGTATTCCTCGACCACCGCCGGCAAAGGGGGCAGCTCAGCCCATTGGCGACAAGGTTCGGGCATAATCTCATCTCCTGTCCGCCGACCGCTTTCCGGCGGCCGGCTTATTTTCCGGTTGCTGCTCAGCCGTTTCCAAGGCGGCGGCGACAAAGGCCGGGAGTTCTAACTCGGCCCCCTCCAATACGAACCCCAGCACCTTGTCCGCCGCGTCGTAAAAGACGGTCAGGCCGTGGGCAATATCCTCGCCATCGCACCGTTTCTGATTGTCGTCGACCACCAGGGTTTGGGTGGACGGGTAATACTCGACCACAAGCTCGGGCAAGGATTCGGATTCCGGTTCGGGCTGAGTTACGGCGGGTTCTATCATACTGCTCTCCTTATTCCGGCGGCGGCTCTACCAGTACGAAATGGGGGGCCAAGTGTTTTGACGCATTCCGCAAGGCCACGCCCAGCACCGGAATCAGCGAATCATCATCGTCCTCCGGCTCTGGAAAGCCCCAATAGACCACTACCGGATCGGCTTGGGTAATGCGCGCCGCATCGGCGTGAACGACGCCCCAAGTCAGCGTATCGGCCTCCGGATCGTAGCGGGTAAATTCGCCATCCCCAATCCTGGCCGGAAAGGCGGTGACATTCACCCGGAAATGGGGGGCCAAGTACCCGGAAGCACCGATTATGAGCAGCCCCACCACCTCCCGTTGGGAATCCTCCCGGAGCTTTACCACCAAATCCGACGCCGCGTCCGGGTACACCCCCTCCCACGCTACATACTCCGTGGTGATGTTCAGGACATCCCCGTCCGGGGCGGGGTCATGGCTAATGGTCAAAGGCATCCCGCACCTCCTTACCTACCCGGCCGACTGCGGCTCTACCGGCTCAAACCAGGGCGACAGATGCTCGGCGGCGTTCAAGAGGGCTGCGCCGACCGGGATGATGCGCTGCGGATTCAGATCGTCCCTTTGCCAATACACGGCGATGTCTCCGGTGGCCGGGGAAATCAGCTCCGGATGGTCGTGGGCAACGCCCCAAGTCAGAATGTCCGCCGCCGGGTTATAGCGGACAAACTGATCGTCGCCAACCCAACGGCAGCCGGTTTCCCCAGCCCCCCGGAAGTGGGGCGCAACCTTGTAGGAGGCGTAAAGAATCAGCAGCCCCACCACATCCTGCGGGCCGTTTTCCCCTACTTGCACAACGAAATTGGAGTTGGCCGCCAGGCTCCGGCCCACCCACCGCCGCCGCGCCAAGGCGATGTTCAAGACATCCACCTCCGGGTCGGGATCGTAGCTAACGGTCAGTTTCATCCCTCCTCCTTGCCTGCCCGCCGCCGCTACCCGGCCGCCGGCGGTTCTACCGGCTCAAACCAAGGCGACAGATGCTCGGCGGCATTCAAGAGGGCTGCGCCCAGCGCCGGCGACGACAAATCATCATCGTCCTCCTCCGGATCCGGAAAGCCCCAATAGACCACCACCGGATAGGCTTGCGTAATGCGCTCCGGGTCGTCGTGGGAAATCCCCCAAGTCAGCGTATCGGCCTCCGGATCGTAACGGGTAGCCGCGCCCCGACCCGCCCAAACCGGCTCCGGAGAATCCTTTACCCGGAAATAGGGAGCTGCGTACCCGGAACCCCCGATAAGGAGCAGCCCGACGACATCCCGGTCATGGTTCTCCCCCACCTTTACCACTAGGTTCATATCGTCCTCCAGGTGCCACCCCACCCAAGGGCGCTGCTCGGTGGTAATCCTCAGGACATCCCCCTCCGGATCGTAATCAATCGCCAAAGGCATTGCCGTGCACCTCCATATTCGCCAACCGTCCCGCCCCTACCCGGCCGCCGGCGGTTCTACCGGCACAAACCAAGGGGCAAAATGTTTTGACGCGTTCAAGATAGAAACGCCGATTAGCGGAAAGTAATCCGCATCCTCCGGATCCCGTTGCCAGTAGGCAACCAGGTACGGATTGTCCTGGGTAATCATTTCCGGGGCCTCGGCGGTGAACCCCAGGGTAAGGGTGTCCGTATCCGGATCGTAGCGGGCTAGCGGATTATCCCCGGCCGCCGCCGGCGGATCCCCCTGGCTGGGGACGAAAGGCGGGTACAAGTAGTCGGCCGCCCCCTGGATAATCAGTCCCGCCACATCGTAGCCGTCCCGGGTCTTGATTTCCGCTACGATGTCGAACATATCTGCGATGCTCGCCCCGTCATAACACGGCGCGCCGGCGCTGACATACAGGATGTCAAACTTCGCATCGTAGCTAACGCACAGTTTCATCCCTCCTCCTTGCCTACCCGCCCCCTAGTAAGCCGCCGGCTCGGCCAGCACGAACCAGGGGGCCAGGTGCTTGGCGGCGTTCCGCAGGGACAGCCCGATGGGATCAAACAAGGGTTCATCCCTCGCTAGGAAATACGGATCGGGCTGCCAGTAGGCGGTCAAATCCCCGACTTGGGAGACCATTTCCGGGTCGTCAGTGCTGTTGCCCCAAGTCAGGGTGTCGGTTTCCCGGTCGTAGCGGATATGTTCCGGGTCGCCGGCCTTGAACGGCGCGCCGGGCCGGCGCAACTGGAAGTAGGGAGCCACATAGCCGGAAGCCCAGAGCATAATCAGGCCCACCGTGTCGCGGCTATCGTCGCTCCCGGTTTCCACCGCAATATCCCCCAAGGCGGCCGCGGCGAGGGGGGTAGCCGCCACCACATTTCGCCCCGAAGTGATGTCGAGTACGTCGGCTTCCGGGTCATACCGGAAGGTCAGGTTCATTTCTCACCTCCATATCGCTCAACTTCAGCTGGTTCGCGAAGTAGGCAAAGTCGCCTTCGAGCAACTTTGCCTTGGCCTGGCTGTGCTTAAATGCCGTGATGATCTTGGTGCCATCCAAGGACACGGCTACGCGCACAACGTTACCGAGATCGGAGACAAAGGCGTAGTGAACGCGGGAGAGTCCTTGCGGGTTGGTGTAAACCCCGCGTACTACCCAGTTATCCAGGACATACGCCAACCGCTCCCGGGTTATTTCCTTGCGTTCGCTACCCCGCAGGTGGTCCAGCATATGCTGGGTCAGCCGTCGCCGCTTACCGCCCCCGACGATAGTTTTCCGCCGACTCTCCTTATAGCGGTTGCAGGGCTCGCATTCCGACCGCAGTCCCCGTTTCCGGCGGCAGTTGGCGCCGCAGCGATGACTCATTCTAAATCCTCCTCCGCAAAAACCGGTGGATAGCCGCCCGGCGGCGGGCCTGAAGGCGCCGTCGGGTTAGGCAACGCGGGTTAGCGGAGGAGGGTTTAGTTGCGGCGGGCTATCGCCCCGGCCAGGGCGGCGGCGGTGGACAAGACGGCGCGATGGGGCTGGGCCGGGGAAAGGGCCAAGGCCGGCGTTATCCGCCGGGGGCCCGGGGGTGGGGCCATCAAGAGCCAGCGGCCGGCCAGCCGCCGCAGCCAAGCCATCCGGCGGTAGGCCGGCAGCAGCCAATTGCGGCCCGCCGGGGTCTGGAGCAGTTTATACCAGCTCAGTCCCCATTGGCTGAGCCCGGCCAGGGCGACGAAAGTCAGGGGAATAGCCGCCAGCAGGCCCAGCGGGGTAAAGCTCGCTGCCGGAATGTTGCCCAGGACCGTGGCCGTCGTGGCCAGCAACGGCGCGCCGGTCATATAGCAAAACACCAGGATAATCGCCATCACCCCGGCCGCGGCCAAGGCCAGCGGCAGGGCCGCGCCAAGCAGGGCGGCTTTCACAAAGTCCCCGGCCATACGCCAAAGGACGGCGGGCAGTTGGGCAAAGTTTTGCATATCGGCAGGGTAACATAAGGGCGGACGGAAGTCAACCCCCCACCGTCATTCCCGCGTAAGCGGGAATCCAATCCCGCCGCCGCTACCGTCATTCCCGCGTAAGCGGGAATCCAATCCCGCCGCCGCTACCGTCATTCCCGCGTAAGCGGGAATCCAGCGGCGGCTCGCTGATAATGCGGCATCCTAAGGCAGTACCGTTCGGGATTCCCGCTTACGCGGGAATGACGGTAGCGGCGGCCGGGAAGGACGGTAGCGGGCGGAAAGGGCAGTTTATAAATCCGCCGGAATAGGGTATAATTCCCGGCGCCGGCCGGGGCCGCCCGCCGGACACCACAGCGCGCAGCGCGGAAAGATGCGGAAATGAGCAAACTGCTGGATTTGTTGGAACGGATTCGGGACGGTTCCCCGGCGCCTCTGGGCTTTGGGGCCGCCCGCACGGAAACTTTGCCCGGAATGGCTCTGGTGGGCCGGGTGCCTCGGCCCGGCCGCCGGCGCCCGCGCGGCTTGACCCGGGCCGCGGCGGCGCAGTTGGACGCCGCCCTGGTCGATGACGCCGCCGGCCCGGAATATCTGCAGGACCTCGGCGGCCTGTTGCCCGATGTGGCTTGGGGGCCCCGTACGCCGGTCTTGACTCCGGAGGCGGCGCCGGCCTGCCGCCAGGCCGGGGCCGACCTGATGGCCTTTACCCTGGCCGGGGCCGCCGCCGCCCTGGCCGGGCAGGATGACTTGGCCCGCCTGCTATCCCTGTCTCCGGACTTGGCCGACCGGGAATTGCGGGCCGTCGCCGCCCTGCCGGTGGACGCCTTTATTCTGGACTTGAAAGAGGTGACCGGCCCCTGGACTTTGGCGGACCTGGTGCGGGTGGGCGCAATCAGCCGCCGGGTGGATAAGTATGTGCTGGTGGAAGTGTCCCTCCCGCCGATTGCGGCCGATCTGGAGGCCCTGCGGGATACCGGCGTCAGCGGCCTGGTGGTGGATATTTCGAATCTCAGCCAGACCGCCCTGGCCACCCTGAAAGCCGACTTGCGGGCGATGCCCCGGCCGCGGCCGCGCCGCCGGGAACGCCGGGCCGCCACTCTAGGCGGCGCAGCCTTTGCCCCCACCGCCCCTCCGGCCCGGGAACCGGATCCGGAGGACGGGGACGACGATTTATAAGGGCGGGGGAATGGGCGGCGGACGGAATCCCCTTTCCCCATCTTGGGCAAGGTGATATACCGGACAGCCTACCCCGTTACCGCCCTTCCCGCCCCCTACCGTCATTCCCGCGTAAGCGGGAATCCAGGGGTTGCTTGCCGAGGATGGGGCATTATAAGGCCGTGGATTCTGGATTCCCGCTTACGCGGGAATGACGGTAAAAGGATGGGCAGGATGTTTTCTATAGTCAACTGCCCCCTTTTCCCCATTCCCGACCACTGAACCCAATCCCGCCGGGACGGTAATTCTATGCCCACAATATCCATAATCCGGGAAAGCCCGCCCTTGCCCGATTTGCCGGAGCGGCTGCTGGCCCGGCTGTGGCAGCAGCGGGCGGCTAGGCAGCAGGAGTTTCGTACCGACGCCGGCCGCCGGGTGCGGGTGCTGTATCCGGGGCGGCCCGGCTTGACCGCCGGCCCGGATTTTCGGGATGCCCTGCTGGAAGTGGAGGGCCTGGGTCAGGTGCGCGGCGATGTGGAACTGCATCGGCGGCAGCAGGATTGGTATGCCCACGGCCACGCCGCCGACCCCAATTATAACGGCGTGGTGCTGCACGCCGCCTTGGAATTGTCCCCCGGCGTTACCCGCTTGCAGAACGGCGGGCAAGCCCCGGTCATTTCCTTGGCATCCCTGCTGACGGATGTTGATGGGGATGATGGAGATAGCGCGGCGGCCGATGTTGTCGACCCGGCCAATCCGGCCAATCCAGTGGATCCGTCGGCCGCATCGGAAACCGATGGCCTGTGGGCCATTCTGGAAAAGCAGGGCTGGCGGCGGCCGGCGGATGGGGCCGGTTGGGGGGAATTGCTCGACGCCGCCGGCGATGCCCGCTTTCAGGGCAAAAGCGACTGGTTCCGCCGCCTGATGCAAGAGCAATCGCCGGCGCAGACTTTGTACGAGGGCTTAATGGAGGCCCTGGGCTACCGGGCCAATCGGCAGCCCTTTCTGAAACTGGCGCAGGCCGCGCCCTGGGCAGCCCTGGCGCAAGAGGCCGCCGCTTATCCCCCGGCGGAACGGGTGTCCATCTTGGAAAGGCGATTGTTGCAACGGGCCGGCTGGCCGCCGGATGCCGGGCAAATCGCCGCCGGCCGGGCCCCGGCCGGCTTGGGCTATGGCGCGCCTTTGTCCGCCGCGGAATGGCATTGTTTCCGGGTACGGCCGGCCAATCATCCCCGCCGCCGTATTGCCGGGGCCGCCCGCCTGCTGGCCCCCTTTGTCGCTGCAACCGGAAATCCAGCGGCTCTAGGGGACGAATTGACCGCCTTAGTCGCCGCCGGCCGCCCGGCCGCCTTGACTGCCGCTTTGACCGTGGCCGCCGAGCCGGGCGAAAAGACAGCATACATCGGCCCGCCCCGAGCCCGGGATTTGGCGGTGAATGTAGTCCTGCCGGTCAGCCACGCCTTGACCGCCGCCGGGACGGAAACCTCCCCGGCCTTGGCCCTCTACCATTCTTTCGGCAAGCTGCAAGACAACGAACTCACCCGGGAAACGGCGTCCCGGCTGGCCGTGCCGGCTCAAGTCGCCGCTACCGCCCGCCGGCAGCAGGGCTTATTGCATCTGCACCGCCTGCTCAGCGGCGGGGTTTGAGCGGGCGGTGTCTCAAGACCATCGCATATATAAACCGTCATTCCCGCCCCCTTTCTATCGTCATTGCCCGGCCGCCCCTACCGTCCTTCCCGCCGCCCTCTCTACCGTCATTCCCGCGTAAGCGGGAATCCCGCAGTGGCTGGACAAGACTGCGGCATTATAAGTCAGTACCGTCGGGATTCCCGCTTACGCGGGAATGACGGTGGGGGGCGGCCGGCGGGAAGGACGGTAGAGAGGATGGCGGCAAGGCCGCTTGCCATTAAAAAATTGCTTGGAAAATTCCCGAATAATCCTGTTGACAATTGCCAATTTGCTCTGGCACGGTTGCCTTAGGGAAGTCCCGCTATAACCTATTTGCTGACCGGTCGGCATCCGGATTGACCGGGCCGGGCGGCCAGCAAGGAAAGAGGAAGTAACGCTATGCGACTGAATCAGTTTTTCCCGGCCTTTTCCCGGTTGGCCCGCCGCCTGGGGCCCGGCTTGGCGGTGCTGGGCCTGGCCTTGCCTTTGGCTTGGGCCGTGGCCACGACGGCCACTCTCCCGCCGCCGGCCTGGGCGCAGGATAATACCCCTCAGCCGGCTACTCCCGGCACTCCGACGCCGGAGCCGGGTACTCCGGAGGCCCCGACGCCCACGCCGACCCCGGAGCCCATTGACTACGATGCCGACGACGACCTCCAGATCGAGGTCACTACCTTGCAGCAGCTGAACGCCCTCCGCTATGACCTGAACGGCGACGGCGTGGTGGATTGGCCCGACGGCAAGCGGCCCAACAAGAACCGCAAGAACGAGGGCGATGCCAGCGAACCGGGCGGATCCGGCGCCCTGATCTACGCCGGGGCCTTTCCCAATGCGGCGGAAAATATGGGCTGCGAGAGCGCCTGCCGCGGCTATGAACTTACCGCCGACCTGACCTTTGACAGCAACGGCGACAATGCCATTACCGCCGCCGATGGCAAACTTTCCTGGAACAACGGGGCCGGCTGGACGCCTATCGGCAGCACCGACGCCCCTTACAACGCCCGCTTTCAGGGCAACGGACACACTATCGCCCATCTCTTTATCGACAACCGGGATGCGTGGGAAGTGGGGCTTTTCGGCGTCAACAGCGGAGAAGTGCGCGAGGTGGGCTTGACCGATGCCCAGGTGTCCGGCGCGGTGTCCGACAAGTATATCGGCGGGCTGGTCGGCTATAACAATCGCGGCGAGGTCGATCTCAGCTATGTAACCGGTTCGGTAACGGCCGCCGGCAACAATCCGGCGGTCGGCGGGCTGGTCGGTTACAACAATCGCGGTTTCATTACCCGCAGCTACGCCGATGCCACGGTCAGCTCTCCCGGTTACAAATCCCGGGTGGGCGGCCTGGTGGGGGAAAACAATCGCGGCAACATTGAGAAAAGCTACGCCGCGGGGGATGTCCGCGTTACCCACGGCACCAGCGGCGCCGGCGGGCTGGTGGGCTACAACAACCGGGGGATAATCTTTACCAGTTCCGCCAGCGGCGATGTGTCCGGCGTCCGGGCCGGGGAAGTCATCCGGATTGGCGGGCTGATGGGCAAAAGCATCTACGGGCTGATTACCGAAAGCTATGCCACCGGCTCTGTAACCGGCAACGGCCGCCTAGTCGTGGCCGGCGGCTTGGCCGGCAGCGCCGATTGGGCCATAATCCGCGCCTGCTACGCCCGCGGGGCGGTGTCCGCTACCGGCACGGACCATGCCTCGGTCGGCGGATTGATTGGCTCTTTCCTCGGCGGCGATCCCCTGGGCGGATTGATCGAAGCCTGCTATGCCACCGGCTCGGTTTCCCATGCGGCGCCCGAGCTGCCTTTCCCCGGCCCCGGCGGCTTGGTCGGCATCTTTTTCGGCGGCGACGACGAGGTGGCCTATAGCTATTGGGACACTCAGACCAGCGGGCAGACGGTCAGCGGAGCCGGAACCGGCAAGACCACCGATGAGTTGGTGTCGCCGGTGGATTACGATGGTATTTACCGGGAATGGAACTTGCACCTGGACGACGACGGCATTGCCGACTTCCCCTGGTATTTCGGCGATGACGACGACTACCCGGAACTGCGCCACGCCTACCCCCTGAACCAGGAGGCCGCCAGTTCTCTGGAAGGGCCGGCTTAAACTGCTCGGCAACAGCAAAGGGGCGGGTTCTTAATCAAAACCCGCCCCCTTACTCTGCCGTCATTCCCGCGTAAGCGGGAATCCAGAGTACGCGGATTTTCCCGGACATTCCCGGATTCCCGCTTACGCGGGAATGACGGTTTATATTTAACCGGGCAGGATTTTCGACAAGGAATCACCGGCCCCGCCGGCCCCTTTCCGCTTCATCCTGAACTCTCTACCGGACGAATGCCCGGCGGCAGAACGGAATCAAAAAGCCGGCCCGGTTTCCATCCCGCCCCCTTTTATGGCATAATGGGGCCAATCTTTTCACCGCAAGGAGGGCGTTTATGTTTGACAAAATCCAGCATATCGGATACTACACCGCCGACCTGGACGCCGCCGTGGCCTGGTTTCGTCAGGGTTTTGGCGCGGAAAAGGCCGATGGCGGCCTGGTCGCCAGCAGCGTCCAGGTGCCGGGCGGCGGCGTCAATGCCTTTCTCCGCTTCGGCCAGGTGGAAGTGGAATTGATTCAGCCGGCCGATACCGCCGGCCTCCCGGCCAACGCCCTGGCAATGCATCATGTGGCCTATGTGGTCCCGGACATCCGCCAGGCCATCGCCGATTGCCAGGCCCGGGGTTTCCGTTTCCTGGCCGACGCCCCCCGCACCAATCAGCTGGGCCAGCAGCTCCTCTACTTTGACCCGGCCACGACCAACGGCGTCCTGCTGCATCTGACCCAGCTGCCGGCCCCGGCCGAGGCCAACCCGACCGGCGTCGGATGTGGGGTAGCGGTATCCAAAATCGTCCACGCCGGCTACCTGGTGCCGGATTTGGACGCCGCCATTGCCTGGTACACGGAAAAGTTCGACGGCGTCTATCTGGGCGGCGGCCCTTCCCGGGCCGGCCGGCGCAATGCCTTTGTCAACTTCGGCCAGGTGCAGGTCGAGCTGATTGAACCCAACGACCCGGCGACCTTGGGCGGCCAGCACGCGATGGATCATGTCGGCTATGTAATGGACGACATCCAAGCCGGCGTTGCCGACTGCTGCGGGCGGGGTTTCCGCTTTGTGGCGGATGCCCCCAATACCAACTCGGTCGGGCAGCAGGTGCTTTACTTTGACACCGCCACCACCCAGGGCAGCCGAATGCACCTGACCCAGCTGCCGGCCTGAGTTCTCACGCGCCGCAAGGCCGCAACATATAGAAACCGTCCTTCCCGCGTAAGCGGGAATCCAGAACAACCGCGGATTAAGGGAGACCGCCGCCGTGTCCCGCCCCAACATCCTCCTGGTCGGCTTTATGGCGGCCGGCAAAAGCCGGGTCGGGCGCATTTTGGCCCGGCGCACCGGCCGGCCCCTGCGCGACGCCGACCAGGAAATCGTCCGCCGGGCCGGCCAATCCATTGAGCAAATCTTTGCCCAGCAGGGGGAGCCGGCCTTTCGGGAATGGGAAAAAATCGTTATCGCCGACCTTTGCGCCCGTTCCGGCCAAGTCATCGCCGCCGGCGGCGGGGCCTTTCTCGACCCGGACAACCGCCGGATAATGCTGGCGGCCGGCCTCGTCTTTTGCCTGACCGCCCAGCCGGAAACCATCTACCAGCGGCTGACCGGCGGCGTTGCGGCCGGTCAAGCCATCCGCCCGTTGCTGGCCGGCGACAATCCGTTGCAGCGCATCCGGGAACTGCTGGCCCAACGCGCCCCGGCCTACGCCCAAGCCCATCACCAGATAGCCACCGACCACCGCAACCCGGAACAGGTAGCGGCGGAAATTTTTGAGCTGTGGAAAGCCGGGGGGTGATGGGTTATACTAACCAGCAGCGCCCCACCCGCCACCAGGAGCCGGCAATGATTGCCCACCACTGGCAGCCCATCCAACCGGCCAACCCGGCCAGCGAGCAGTACGATTTTGGTGAAATCGACTCGCTGCAACGCCAGTGGCGCAGCATCCTGGAGTTGCGCGGCAACGATACCTTTCAGCCTTACTTGGAGCGGTTGGGCCGCAGCTGGGCCATTGAAACCGGCATCATTGAGGGACTGTATACCCTCGACCGTGGCGTTACCGAGACCCTGATTGAACGGGGTATCGTAGTCGATTACATCGAGCGCAGTTCCACCAACCGGGAGCCGCTGGATTTGGTGGCGGTGTTGAATGACCAGCAAGAGTCCATAGATTTCGTCTATCGGTACATCCAAGCCGGTCATCCGCTGACTCGTTCCTTTATAACTCAGCTGCACCAAGTCATTACCCAACACCAGGACACCTACGAGGCAGTTAACCAGTTCGGAACCCGGTTTGACAAGGTTCTAGTCAAGGGAGATTTCAAGAAAGAACCCAACAACCCGACCCGTCCCGACGGCAGCATCCACCAATACTGCCCCCCGGAACACGTGGACAGCGAGATCGATAACCTGCTTTATTTCTACAACGAAATGCAGCAGGACGCTCGCCATTACCACCCTCTCCTGACCGGGGCTTGGCTGCACCACGCCTTTACCCAAATCCATCCCTTTCAGGATGGCAACGGGCGGGTAGTGCGGGCTTTGCTCACTTGGCATCTGGTTAAGGAAAACTACTTGCCCATAGTAGTATCCCGGGATGACCGGGCGCGCTACATCGAGACCCTGGAACAGGCTGATGGCGGTGACCTGAATCCCTTCGTTGACCTGATTGTCCAGCTGGAAAAGCGGACCATTCTGCAAGCCCTGGGCGAACCGGAGCCGGCTGCTCAGCCCGGCGTAGTGGATCAAGTAGTTGACCATATCGTCGAGCAGCTCCAGCGGCGGAATCAGGAACGGGCCGCGCAGCTGCGCTCGGTTAATGCGGTTGCCGAGCAATTGCATAACGCCGCCGCCAGCAAATTGTCCGCTCAAGCCGCGGAAATGAGCCGCCGCTTGAACGACGCCGGTATGTCGGTGCAACCGCATATTGAAGTGGGCGGCCCCGGCAACCGAGAACACTGGTATAAAACGGAAGTAGTGGTTACGGCCAAAAACGCCTTGAACTGGGCGAATTTGACCGAGTCCCGCTTTTTTGTCAGGCTGTCCTTGGACAATGACTTGTGGGACAGCTATGCCACCCGCCATCCCCGCTTGGTATTCGTAATTTCCCTGCACCACGTCGGCCGGGAACTCAGCGGCATAATGGAGGCTACTGCCTTTGCCCTGATTGAACATTACCCCGATGACCATTCGGAGGAAACGCCGCAACCCAGCAGTCCCTATTTCCGGGATTGCACCGTAAACCCTTTCACTTTCACGTGGGAATCCGACGTCGCGTCAACCAATACTCGGTTCGTCCAATGGATGGAGCAGCGACTCAGCATTGCCCTGAGCTACTGGCAGGAGTTCTTGACCTAACCCGCCGGCGGGTTGCCAACAACTGCGCCGGTTAATTCCGGGAGGTATGCCCTTATGCCCGACCCCAACTTGGCCGCTACCGTCCACCACGCCGGCGGCTCCTATCCGGTGCTCGCCGGCTGGGGGCTGATTGATGACCTCGGCGACCGACTGCTGGAGCTGGGCCTCGCCGGCCCGGCCTATATCATCACCGATGAAAACCTGATGAACCGCTACGGCCGCCGCGCCCAGCGCGCCTTGCAGCGCCGCGGCATCGCCGCCCACTGCTTTATCATCCCCCCCGGCGAACCCAGCAAAACCAACGCCCTGGCCCAATCCATTTACGAATGGCTGGTCAACTTGCGCGCCGAGCGCCGCCAGCCCATCCTGGCCGTGGGCGGCGGCGTGGTCGGCGACCTGGCCGGCTATGTGGCCGCCACTTTCCTGCGCGGCGTCCCCTTTGTCCAAGTGCCGACCAGCATGGCCGCTATGGTGGACGCCTCGATCGGCGGCAAGGTGGCGGTCAACCTGCCCCAGGGCAAAAACCTGGTGGGGGCCTTTTACCAGCCCCAGGCCGTTCTGGCCGATGTGCAAGCCCTGTCCACCCTGGGCCAGCGGGAATTGTCCGAGGGCTGGGCCGAGGCTATCAAGCACGGTTTTATCCTCGACGCCGAGCTGGTGGATACCTTTGAGCAGCACGCCGCCGCCCTGATGCAGGTAGAGCCGGAAATCAGCACCGCCGTCATCCGCCGCAGTATGGCGATTAAAGCCGATATTGTCAGTCGGGATGAACGGGAAACTTTAGACATCCGCATCCTGCTGAACTACGGCCACACCATCGGCCACGCTTTAGAGGCGTCCACTGCCTACGGCCGCTTTATGCACGGCGAGGGCGTCGCCATCGGGATGATGGGCGCGGCCCAAATGGCCCAGGAAATGGGGATTCTCGACCAAGCCGTCGTTGACCGCCAATATGAACTGCTGCGCCAATTCCAACTGCCGACCCGCGCCTCCGGCATTCCGGCGGAAAGCCTGTACCAAGCATTGGCCCTGGATAAAAAGGTAGCCGGCGGCAGCAATCGCTGGATAATGCTGGAGGATGTCGGCCAAGCCGTCGTCCGCCGGGATGTCCCCCCGGAACTGGTAGCCCGCACCCTGGCGGAACTGACCGGGTAAAGGGGGGGCGGATTCAAACATGGATAGACAGGATTAACAGGATTCTATGTCTGTATAGAACGGTTGTTGACAACCAGTACCGTTCTAATCAGATACAAAAATCCTGTCTATCCTGTATATCCATGTTTGAATCCGTCCCCCCAAATCCTTGACTTTCCCGGCCCCCTTTGCCTATCCTGTAGCCCTAGGCCGGCAAAAACCCGGGAGAGAATAATGACCCTGCAAATCCCGCCGCAGGAACCTACGCTGCGGCCCGACCAGTTCGTCGCCAAGTGGTACGACGCCGCCTTTGGCGAAAAACAGGCATCCCAAGAGCTGTTTCTGGATTTGTGCGCCCTGGTGGGACATCCCACCCCGGCCGCCTATGGCCGCCCGGAGCTGTTCACCTTTGAGAAACCGGTGCCCGGCGGCTTTGCCGACGCCTACAAAGAGGGGCATTTCGCCTGGGAGTTCAAGGGCCTCGATAATCAGATCGACGCGGGGATGCGGCAGGCCATCCGCTACGCCGCCGAGCTGAAAAATCCGCCGCTGCTGATTGCCTCCTCTTTTAAGACGATCCGCCTCCGCACCAACTTTCGCGGCAAGGAACGGGTTATCCACGAAATCCCGATCGACCGGTTGCTGCAGCCGCCCTATCTGGAAAAGCTGCGCTGGGTTTTCTTTGACCCGGACCGCCTGGAGCCGGAAAACACCCCCGAGCAGGTTACGCAGGAAACCGCCAACCTGTTCTGGTGTATCGTCAAGGATATGGAGCAGTATTCCCCCGATCCGGAAAAATTGGCCCGCTATCTCAATCAACTGGTGTTCTGCCTTTATGCCGAGGACGCCGGCCTGCTGCCCAAAGAACTTTTTACCCAAACCGTGATTAACCAGTATCGCCGCCCGGATCGGTTCAACTTGGCCGTCGCCGACCTGTTCCAGCAGATGGCCGGCGGCGGGCTGTTCGGCTACTTTGGCATTGCCCATTTCAACGGCGACCTGTTCAATCAGACCGAAACCGTAACCATCAGCAATGTCGCGATGCAGTACCTGCTGGCGGCCACGCAAAAGAACTGGCAGAACATTGAGCCCTCCATTTTCGGCACTCTCTTTGAGCGGGTATTGGACGCCGAACAGCGTTCCCAACTGGGCATTCACTACACCGGGGCCGACGACATTATGCTGGTGGTGGAGCCGGTGCTAATGACGCCGCTGCGCCGGGAATGGGCCGCCGCCCGGCAGGAAGTGGAAAACCTGCTGATCGAGGGCTATACCGACGCCGCCCAAACCCGGCTGGAAAAGTTCCGGCAGCGCCTCTTTGAGGTCACCGTTCTGGATCCGGCTTGCGGCAGCGGCAACTTTCTCTATGTAGCCCTGCGCGCCCTCCTCGACTTGGAAAAGGAAGTTATCACCTTTGCCGCCGAACGGGATTGGCACGACCTTTGGCCGCGGGTGCGCCCCGACCAGATGCTGGGCCTGGAAATCAATCCCTACGCCGTGGAACTGGCCCGCACCGCCCTGTGGATTGGCTATATCCAATGGCATCAGAACAACGGCTTTCCCTACCTCCGCCAGCCGATCCTGACCCCCTTGAACACCATCCAAAAGACCGATGCCATCCTGGACCAGTCCGACCCGGCAAACCCCAAAGAACCGGAATGGCCGGCCGCCGAGTTCATCATCGGCAATCCCCCTTTCCTGGGGCGCGGCGGCTTGCGGAGCGAGTTGGGCGATGCTTATGTTGACCAACTCCATAACCTTTATGGCGACCGCTTGCCCAATGCCTCGGACCTGTGCTGCTATTGGCTGGAAAAGGCCCGGGCCATGATTGAGCAGCCGGGGATAACCAAGCGCGCCGGCCTGTTGGCGACGCAAGGCATTCGCGGCCGGGAAAACCGCCGGGTGTTGCAGCGCATTAAGGAAAGCGGCGACATCTTTATGGCCTACCCGGATAAGGCGTGGGATTTGGCCGGAGCGGCGGTGCGTATCGCCATTGTCGGCTTCGACGATGGCAGCGAAACCTCCCGAACCTTTAACGGCGCAATCGCGGAACAGGCCATCAATCCCAATCTGACCATTGGCGTTGACACGACAACGGCGCAGCTCCTACGGGAAAATGCCAATCTGTCCTTTGAGGGGCCGTCGCCGAAAGCCCCTTTCGATCTGCCCCCCGGCTACGCCCGGGAAATGCTGGCCGCGCCCCCTAATGTGAACGGCCGCCCCAATGCGGATGTGGTGCGGCCGGTGCTGAGCGGGCGGGATCTGGTCCAGGAACCCCGCGGTTTCTATACCATTGACTTCGGGATGATGGCTGAGGATGCGGCGTGCCAGTATGAAATGCCCTTCGCGTATGTCAAGGCCCACGTCTATCCCAAGCGCCAGACCAAGGCGCAAGCCCCCTTTCGCCATCGCTGGTGGCAGTATGCCACGCCCCGGCCCAATATGCGCCAGGCCCTGGCCGGATTGGAACGCTATATCGCCACGCCCCGGGTATCCAAATACCGCTTGTTCGTGTGGGTTCCCGCCGGCGTAATGTGCAATGACAGCACCGATGTTTTCGCCCGGGAGGACGATTACTTTTTCGGCATCCTGCACAGCCGCATCCACGAAATTTGGGCCCGGGACAAAGGTACGCAGCTGCGGGATGCGGAATCGGGATTCCGCTACACCCCCACCACCTGCTTTGAGACTTTCCCGTTCCCGGAACCGACGGAGGAACAGCGGGATTCCATTGCCCAAGCCGCCGCTGCCCTGAACGAACTGCGGGGGAAGTGGTTAAATCCGGTTGACGCCGCGGGCCAACCGGCCCTGTCGGCGGCGGAACGCAAAAGTCGCACCTTGACCCACCTATACAATCAGCGCCCCCAGTGGCTGGACAACGCCCACCAGCAGTTAGACGCCGCCGTAGCCGCCGCCTACGGCTGGAGTCCCCACCTCTACGACCAGCCCCTCCTGCAACGCCTGCTGGCCCTGAATTTGGAACGGAGTGGGTAGGGGTGGGTAGGCGGGTCAAGGCAGTGCCGGCCGCGCGGCGCTGTCCAGGAACAAGCCCGGCTCCGGCAGGTAGTCCGTGGCGGTCAACGGGCCGGATTGAGGTTCCAGATGCAAGGGCGTATCGCCGCCCTCTTGATCCAGGGATAGATACCACTGGCCGCCGGGGGCGGCCAACAGCAGCGTCCGCAAGTCGAGGCAGCCCTCCCGGAATTGTTGCAGCCGGTCCGGGGCGGCGGCCGTTACCAGATAGCGGTCGGCCGGGCCGGCTTGGTCAATCAGCGAACCGACATAGCCGCCGCCCGCCGCATCCCGTCCCGCAAAAATCTGGATCCCGTCGTAATAGTCCAGGATTTCGGTAAGCCAAATAAGTTTCACGATACTACCTGACAGTTGGGGAGGATGTTGAATTCGGCCAGCGGCCACCAAGTATAATGGGTCGGGGAATGGTCGCCGGTTTGCTGAATATAGCCGGCCCCGGCGCTCAAGAAAACCTGGCAAAGCCGCATCCCCCGCAAGTTCCGCCGTTTCAGCCGCGCCTCGGCATCCCGGCGATCGGAAAAGACCGACAGCCCCCGGGCTTGACATTCGGTAACGCGGCGGTAAGGCCGCTCGGGATTCAGCGCCCGTTGCGACTGAAAATCCCGGTCCGCCGGCGGATCGCTCTGCACCAGACGGAAAACCCGGCGGGGACGGATAATTTCCTCGGCTTCCGGCGGTGGGCAGTCCGCCGGCAAGGGTTCGCGGTAAGCAAGCATAACCGGGCAATTATAACACATTTCCAACAACCCCTTGACAACCGCCGCCATCCCGTTATATAATCCTTAGCGCAACATTCCATTGGCCTTAACAACCGAATAATTCCAGCGTTCACAGGTGGCCCCGGCTTTAGGCCAAGCGTCAAAAGCCCGGGGCTGAAAAGGGAAGCCGGTGCAAATCCGGCGTGGTCGCGCCACTGTAACTGGCAAGAACCCCCGCTAATCCGCAAGGCGGAAAAGCGCCACTGGCCCCAATGCAACGGGCCGGGAAGGCCGCGGGGAGTTCGTCAGCAGCCAGAAGCCAGGAGACCTGCCTGAGAACTTGACGCAATACGCTTCGCGGCAAGGTGTATCAGTCTGTTGACTTATAGCAAGCCTGACCGGGAAAGTCAGGCTTTTTTCTTTGTCCCTTCCGCCGCAATTATCCCGTCCAATGGCCGGCGTCATTGGACTTATCCGTGAGAGATGGCCGGGCGGCCCCGCCCGCTGGCTAGGCGGCGCAGTACCTCCTCCACTGCGCGGGCCGGCCGGGGCGGCCTAACCCGCCCGGCCCTCTTTCATCCCTTTCTACCGTCATTCCCGCGTAAGCGGGAATGACGGTAAAGCCGGGTAGCATTATCCGCCCACCCGTTGCATAATAGACAGCAGACAATCCATCCTCAAGACCGGAGGCCGTCAATGACCGCCGCAATTGTCATCGCCGGGGTACGCAGCGGCGTGGGCAAAACCACTATCGCCGCCGGGATAATGGCCGCCCTGGCCCGCCGCGGCTATGCCGTGCAGCCCTTTAAGGCCGGCCCCGACTACATTGACCCCTCCTATCATCAGCTTGCTTGCGGCGTTCCCTCCCGCAACCTGGATACCTGGCTGCTGCCCCCGGCCACCGTGGTCGAACTGTTCCGCCGCGCCGTCGGCCAAGAAAAAATCGCCATTATCGAGGGCGTGATGGGCCTCTATGACGGCCACGACGCCCTGTCCGAAAACGGCTCCACGGCGCAGCTGGCAAAACTGCTGAAGGCCCCGGTCATCCTGATTGCCGATGCCGGCAAAGTGGCCCGCAGCGTAGCCGCCGAAATCCTCGGCTATCAGCAGTTTGACCCGGCCCTGCGCCTGGCCGGCGTTATCCTCAACGGCATCGGCGGCCCCCGCCATTTGGATTTTTGCCAGCCGCAGATCGCCGCCACTACCGGCCTGCCGGTCTTGGGTTATTTGCCGCGCCGGGACGAATTAACCCAGCCGGAGCGGCATCTGGGATTGATTCCCACCGCGGAAGGCACCGTAGCCCAGGAATGGTACGACACCCTGACCGCCCAAGTTGCGGAAACCATTGACTTGGATGCCTTACTGCAAATTGCCGCCACGGCTAACCCGCCGGCCGGCCCGCCGCAGGTCTATCCGGCCGCGCCGCAGCCGACCCGCGCCCGCATCGCCGTCGCACAAGATAAGGCTTTCAGCTTTTACTATCAGGATTCCCTGGATTTGCTGACCGCTTGGGGCGCGGAACTGCTGCCCTTCAGTCCCTTGACTGACGCCGCCCTGCCGCCGGATGCCGGCGGCGTCTATATCGGCGGCGGATTCCCGGAACTCTTTGCCCGGGAATTGTCGGAAAATCGGCCCATGCTGGAATCCCTGCGGGATGCCATCCGCCGGCAAATGCCGGTCTATGCCGAGTGCGGCGGATTGATGTATCTGGGGCAAAGCCTTTCCGATTTGGACGGCGTAGCGTATCCTATGGTCGGGGCTTTGCCGGCGGTATCCTCCATGGATGGCCGGCGGCTGACTTTGGGCTATCGGGAAGTGGCCGCCACCGCCGCCACGCCGCTGCTGCAACCGGGCCAGTCGGTAAGGGGGCATGAATTCCACTGGTCCGTATTGGCGGAGCCGCCCAATCCGGAAACCGCCCTCTATCGGGTAGTAAATCAGGATAACCGCCCGGAGGGTTTTCGGATTGGCAATCTGTGGGCCTCTTACATCCACATCCACCTGGGCAGCGCCCCCGGCCTGGCCCAAAAGTTTGTGGACACCTGCGCCGGGGGGAATTAACATGGATGGGCAGGATAAACAGGATTTTTGTCTGCATCATCATTCCGCTCATCCTGAACTGGTTGAAGGATGGCAAGCAGCGCCTTTCCGCTCATCCTGAACTGGTTGAAGGATGGCCGGCAGCACCTTTCCGCTCATCCTGAACTGGTTGAAGGATGGCAAGCAGCGCCTTTCCGCTCATCCTGAACTGGTTGAAGGATGGCAAGCAGCGCCTTTCCGCTCATCCTGAACTGGTTGAAGGATGGCAGACAACAAAAATCCTGTCTATCCTGTCTATCCATGTAAATAAAAGGAGAAAAAATGACTACCGAGCAAGTTAGCCGGGAGCCGGGGCCGCAGTCGGTTCAAGGCCCCCGCATCAACAAGGGCCTGGTCATCGTCAACACCGGCAACGGCAAGGGCAAGACCACCGCCGCGATGGGCGTGCTGTTCCGGGCCTGGGGCCGGGATTTGCGGGTGATTATGCTCCAGTTCATCAAGCACACCACCGCCAACTTTGGCGAGCAGCGCGCCGCCGGGAAAATCGGCGTTACCATGCGCGCTATGGGCGACGGCTTTACCTGGCGCTCCCGGGATTTGGAACAGAGCGCCGATTTGGCCCGGGCCTTGTGGGCCGACGCCCAGGAAATCATCGCCGCCGGCGCGCATGACCTGGTGGTGCTGGACGAGTTCACCTATCCCCTGCATTACGGCTGGATTCCGGTGGACGAAGTCCTTGCCGCCCTGCAAAGCCGGCCGGAAATGCTGCACATCATCATCACCGGCCGCCACGCCCCGCCGGAACTGGTGGACTACGCCGACCTGGTAACGGAAATGCAGGTGGTCAAGCACCCCTACCAGCAAGGCATCAAAGCCCAGCCGGGCATCGAGTTTTAAGCGGGCGGGGCGGGCCGGCGGTTTTGCCGGTCTAACCGGCCAGCCCGACGGCCGCCCATCCCATCGGAGGATTGAGCAATGGCGAAAGTGGAACTGGAAATAACCGACAACCTCCTGCACAACCTGGGCTTGCCGCCGCCGGCGGCCGAGCAGCTGCTCCGCCAAGAGTTGGCCCTGGCTTTGTGCGAACAGGGCCGGCTTTCTTGCGCCGTAGCCGGCCGCTTTGCCGGCTTGGACGGGACGGAGCTTGATGCCCGGCTGCGGGAACGGCGGCGCGTCCGGGAAACGGAGGAGTTCCTCGACCGGGAACCCGGGGCCAACGCCGGCGCCTATACGCCGCCAGCTTGCGGGGTCAAGGCCAAAACCGCCCTGCCCATTCCCGAGGAGGTGCAGGCCGCCCTGAACCTGCCGCCGGAAAAGCTGCTGCCGGAACTCCGCAAAGAGTTGGCCCTGGATTTGTACGAACAATGGATCCTGGGCTCCGGCCCCGTCCGCCGCTACGCCGAACTCAGCTGGTGGGACTTTTTCGACTTGCGGGGGGAACGGGACATCGTCATCCAATACTCCCGCAAAGACTTGGAGGACGACTTGCGCTATGCCTTGGGCCGTTAGCAACTCTACCCCGCTGATTGGCCTTTCCATCGTGGGGCATCTGGAACTGCTGCGGGAGTTTTACGGGGAAGTATGGATACCCCCGGCAGTCTGGCAGGAAGTGGTGGAAGCCGGGCAAGGATTGGCCGGTTCCCATGAGGTGTCAGCGGCCGTTGCCGCCGGCTGGATGCGCGTAGTCGTCCCTCCTGACCAGCAGCTCGACCAGCTACTGAAACAGGAACTGGATGCCGGAGAAGCCGAAGCCATCGCCTTGGCCGTAACCAGTGCGGCCGAGGTTTTGGCGATCGATGAGAGGACCGGCCGACAGATGACCCAGAACTACAATCTTAACATTATTGGCACGGTCGGCCTCCTTACCCGCGCCGCCCAAGAAGGCCGCATAAGTTCCTTGCGGGACGACTTGGACCGTCTGCGTCAGATTGGGTTTCGGATCAGCAACTATCTCTACCGGAACGCTCTGAACACTTTGGAACAATCGTCACATTAGCGCCCCCATCCCAAAAACCGGAGGCCCCGTTATGACCATCTCTCCCCTGGTTGACCGCACCCGGGAAGCCATTGCCTCCCCGGACGCCGCCGCTGTGGCCGCCGCCCGCGCCCGGCAGGATACCTTGACCAAGCCCCTGGGCAGTCTGGGCCGGCTGGAGGATTTGTCGGCGAGGCTGGCCGGGATGTTCGGTGAACCGACGCCGCAAATCCGCCGCAAGGCGGTCATCCTGGCCGCCGGGGATCACGGCGTCGTGGCCGAGGGGGTCAGCGCCTATCCCCAGGAAGTTACCCCTCAGATGGTCTATAACTTTCTGCGCGGCGGGGCCGGCATCAATGTGCTGGCCCGCCACGCCGGGGCCGAAATCGTCATCCTGGACGCCGGCGTCGCCGATGACTTGGAACCCCATCCCCTGCTGCGCGCGGTCAAGGTAGCCTACGGCACCGCCAATATGGCCCTCGGCCCGGCAATGACCCGGGAGCAGGCGGTCCGCTGTCTGGAAATCGGCATTGCCGCCGCCCAGGAGCAGCGGGACGCCGGGGCCGACCTGATTGCCTGCGGCGATATGGGCATTGGCAACACCACCGCCGCCAGCGCCATCACCGCCGCTATTGCCGGCGCCGACCCGGCCGCCGTAACCGGCCGGGGTACCGGCCTTGACGACCCCGGCCTGGCCCGCAAGATAGAAGTAATCCGCCGCGCCCTGGCGGTCAACCAGCCCGACCCTCAGGATGGGTTGGATGTGCTGACCAAAGTAGGCGGCTTGGAAATTGGCGTACTGGCTGGCGCGATGTTGGGGACGGCCGCCGGCCGCCGGCCGGTAGTAGTGGACGGGTTCATCTCCGGCGCCGCCGCCCTGATTGCCTGGCGGCTTTGCCCGGCGGCCAAAGACTACTTTATCGCCGCCCACCAGTCGGTAGAGCCGGGGCATCGGGTCGGCTTGGACGCTATGGACTTGACGCCGCTGCTGGATTTGGGAATGCGCCTGGGCGAAGGCACCGGCGCGGCTCTGGCGATGCACTTGATCGAGGCCGCCGCCCGCTGCCTGGCGGAAATGGCGACTTTCGCCGAGGCCGGCGTCTCGGAACGGGACGATTAGGCTTTCCCGCCCCCCTGATTCAAACAGGGATAGACCGGATAGACCGGATTTTTGTATCTGGTTAGAACGGTAATGGCGGTCAATAACCATTCCTAGCAGATATAGAATCCTGTTTATCCTGTCTATCCATGTTAATTAAAGGACGGGAAAATTGCCGTCATTTCTGGCCCCGGCGGGCTTGTTGCTGCTATCGCTGGCTGCCCTTTTATCCCTGGCGGCTTGCGGCGACGGGGAAACCCGGCAGGTGCGCGGCCAAGTCATTGAGGTATCCGCCCGGGATTTTGCCGAACTGGAAACCCTGGGGATTCGGGATGCCGCCGGGCGGGAATACCGCTTTACCACCGAGGGCTTTGTCGGCTTTACCCCCTCCCATGTGCGGGAACATCAGCTCTTGGGCCAATCCCTGCTGGTAACTTACGAAAAGCGGGGGGAGGAACTGGTAGCCGTAGCTCTGGCCGACTGAATCAGGCAAAAATATCCCCCACCGCCATTTGCCAGCCGGGAACTACATTGCCGCCCTCCAGAGTATCCTGCTCCGTCAGGATGACCGGGCTTTGGCCGGGACGGCGGCAAGTTACGGTGCGGTTGCGCGGATTTACCAGCACCACCAGCTGCACCCCGGCCGCCAGCCAATCCGCCACCTTTTCCTCCACCTCGGTATAGCGGTCGTTGGGGGAAATAACCTCCACCGCCAAATCCGGTGGGCCGGGCCAATAGCCATCGACCAGACCGACCGCCGCAATCCTTTCCTGCCTTACAAAAGCGGCATCCGGGGACAGCACATGGTCGGGATCGGAGCCAATCCGAAACCCGGTATCGGCCCCGAAAACCTCGCCCAAGTTATGCGCTTTCGCGTGATTGCCCAACGAGAGGGCAACGCTGATTGACAACTTCCCGTGATACGCTCCGGCCGGCGCCATCTTTCTCAGTTCCCCCCTTACCAGTTCGTAGCGATAGCCGTCCTCCGGCATCGCCAGCAGATCGGCGGCCGTTACCGCCGCGGTCTTTGCAACCATATCCGGCCCTCCTGATGGTTTGATTAGCGGTCTTGTGCGGCAACTTATCTTACCGCCGGGCCTCAGGCAAAAATATCCCCCACCGCCATTTGCCAGCCGGGAACTACATCGCCGCCCTCCAGCATATCCGCCTCGGTCAGGATAACCGGGCTTTGGCCGGGACGGCGGCAAGTCACCGTGCGATTGCGCGGATTTACCAGCGCCACCAGCTGCACCCCGGCCGCCAGCCAATCCGCCACCTTTTCCTCCACCTCGGTATAGCGGTCGTTGGGAGAAATGACTTCCACCGCCAAATCCGGCGCCCCGGGCCAATAGCCCTCGACCAGACCGACCGCCGCAATCCTTTCCCGCCGCACAAAAGCGGCGTCCGGGGCGCGCACATGGTCGGGATCGGAGCCAATCCGAAACCCGCCGTCAGCCCCGAAAACCTCGCCCAGGTTATGCGCCGCGGCATAGACCAGCAGGGCGGCGCCTATTTTGATGGCAGTTTTGCTGTGGTACGCTCCGGCCGGCGCCATCTTTCGCAGTTCCCCCCTTACCAGTTCGTAGCGATAGCCGTCGTCCGGCATTGCCAGCAGTTCGGCGGCCGTTACCGCCGCGGTCTTTGCAACCATATCCGGCCCTCCTGATGGTTTGATTAGCGGGGTTGGGCGGCAACTTATCTTACCGCCGGAACTGCCCCGCGGCAAGCCTTGCCGCCGCCCAATTCCGTTCTGTTGGGGGGTGCCCGCTACGCTTACCTTGAACTTGTTGAAATATGAATACCCCACGCCGAAATTGGGGCGGCTAACCCCCCATCTTGACATCCCGTCTCCCCAGCAGCACAATACTACTATCGTCCCAACCCCGGCCGGCCGTGCCTGGCCGCAGGAGCAGACTGAATTATGCTGAAAAACCCGACCGCCACCGCCGTTAATGCCGACACCGCCACCGTTGCCGCCGCCGCTGTAGCGCCGGCGGCAGTTCCGCCGGCGGAATTGCCGCCGGCCAACTGGAATCGGATGCTGAACTATCTGCAAGTCGCCAGCGGCAACATCCCCGAGGCCCTGGAGGAGTTTATCCATCAGGTAAATTATATGCCCCGTTCCCGCTACGCCTGGCACAAAGCCTTGGAAAAGGTGGATGACCCGGAGGAATCCCCGGGCAGCCGCGCTGCCTGCTTTCACCACCTGGTCGGGCAAAGCACCGGCGACGCCTTGACCGGCGACCCGGTAGCCCGGCAACCGGAGTACGACCGGTACTGCAACCCGGCCCTCCCGGAATGGGCGTACCTGACCCCTCCGGAACAAATTGCCCACATCGTGCGGCGCATCCGCAACGAGTTTCCGGAAGTGGTCGCCGCCCAGAAAGCGGCCCTGCCGGCGCTGATCGATGAACACATCGCCAGCCTGGGCATCACCCCGGAGGATATTGCCGAGGCCATCCGGGAAGTGCGGTGGGAGGAACAATGCTACCCCTCCGCGTAGTGCTGGATACCAGCGTACTCATTTCCAAGCTGATCTACGCCCCGGGCAGTACCTGGCTGGTTCAGGCTTGGCAGAACGGCTGGCTGATACCGCTGGCTACCGAGGAAACCATCGCCGAACTCAAAAGGGTTCTATACCGGGCCAAGTTTGGCTTGTCCCTGAGGTCGGCTGATGACCGCATCGCCGAATACTACCCCTGGTGCCAAATCTACCCGGAGGACGCCGCTATTCCGGTTCCCGAGTGTCGCGATCCGGACGACCGCAAGTTTCTGCAACTGGCCCGGCAAGCCCAAGCCGACGCCCTGGTAACGGAGGATCAAGACCTGCTGACCCTGCAGGACGCTTTTCCCATACCCATCCTTACTTTAGACCGGCTGCAAGCCCAGCTGCCCGCCGCGCCCCGCGGATAGGCTTATCGAAAGGAACGCTATGCCCGCCGCCAAACCCTTTGCCCTGCTGGTAATCCCGGACGATGAGCCGCCGGTCTTGGCCGGCACGCCCCTGGAATCCCGCGCCCGCGCCTTGGCCGACCGGGTGGATTGGCACACGACCCGGCCCGATGGCCCGGCGGCTACCATTGCCCGCATCAAAGACGCCGACGCCGTTATCAACATCCGCTCGGCCATCCCCTTTCCCCGCCGCGTGTTGGCCGCCTGCCCCCGCCTCAAACTGCTGTCCGTTTGGGGTACCGGCGTTGACCATGTCGATTTGACCGCCGCCGGGGAATTGGGCATCACCGTGGCCAATACCCCCGGCTACGGCGCGCCCTATGTGTCCGAACACGCCCTAGCCCTGGCCCTGGCCGTATCCCGCAAAATTGTCCAGAACGACCGGCGCATCCGGGAGGGCGGCTGGACGGAGGGCTTTATTGACGAACTGTACGGCAAAACCCTGGGCGTGGTGGGTACCGGGGCCATCGGGCAGCGGATGATTCAGCTGGGCCGGGGCATCGGAATGAAAGTTATCGCCTGGACGGTGCATCCCAGTCCGCAGCGGGCCGCCGAATATGGCGTTGCTTTTGTCCCCTTGGAGCAACTGCTGCAACAGGCCGATGTGGTCTGCCTGCATCTGGCCCTGTCGCCGCTGACCGAGGGTTTCCTGGGCCGGGCGCAGTTGGCCCTGATGAAACCTAACGCCGTACTGGTCAATGTGGCCCGCGGGGCGGTGGTGGACGAATCCGCCCTGGTGGACGCCCTGCGGACGGGGCAAATCGCCGGGGCGGGACTGGATGTTTTCACCGCCGAACCCCTGCCGCCGGGCCATCCCTTTACCCAACTGGACAATGTGGTATTGTCGCCGCACAACGGCAGCATGGCTTACAATGGCACGATGCGCGGCTTGGCAATGGCGGTGGAAAACCTGGAAGCCTTTGCCGCCGGCCAGCCGGTCAATGTAGTGGCGGCGGGAAACCGGGTCTAGCCGATGATTGCCTCGGGATTAAAGCCCTGGCCCGGCGGCCGCCGCGTTGGGCGGTATGGCCGCTGTCCATCCTGCTGCTGGCGGTGGCCGTCGTGGGGCTGATTGACCTGCTGCACCGGCAACTGGTTTTCTTTCCCGACCGGGCTGTTACCCGCACCCCGGCGGATCTTGGCTTGGACTTTGCGGAAGTCTATTTCAACACTGACGACGGCGTCCGCCTGCACGGCTGGTTTATCCCCGGCCCGGCCGCCGCCGCTCATCCCGCTCATCCCGAACCCGCCGCCACCTATTCCGCTCATCCTGAACTTGTTGAAGGACCGCCCGGCCATTCCGCTCGTCCTGAACCCGCCGCCCATTCCGCTCATCCTGAACTTGTTGAAGGACCGGCCGCCACCCCTTCCGCTCATCCCGAACCCGCCGCCGCCCATTCCGCTCATCCTGAACTTGTTGCCGGCCAACCTAACCTTACCATCCTCTGGTTTCATGGCAACGCCGGCAACTTGGGTTATCAAGTGGATGACCTGGCCGCCTTGCGGCAGTGGACGGCGGCCAACATCTTTATTTTCGACTATCGCGGCTATGGCAACAGCGCCGGCCGGCCCTCGGAACGCGGCTTTTACCGGGATGCCCGGGCCGCGTGGCGCTACCTGTTGACCCGGCCCGATATTGACCCGCAGCGCATTATCCTGTACGGCCGCTCCCTCGGCACCGCCGCCGCCGTAGAACTGGCGGCCAATCCGCCGGACGGCCCGCCGCCCTATGCTGTCATCCTCTATTCCCCCTTGACCAGCCTGGGGGATATGGCTAGGGCCGTCCATCCCTGGCTGCCCTTGCATTGGCTGGCCGGCGGGCAATTCAACTCCCTGGCCCGCATCGGCGGCGTGTCCCGTCCGATCCTGATTATCCACAGCGCCGCGGATGAAATCATCCCGGTCGAGCAGGGCTATCGGCTCTTTGCCGCCGCCCCGGAACCCAAGCAGTTCCTATCCCCGGACGCCGCCGGCCACAACGATCCGCTGGACTTGTCCGATACCGCCCTAGGCCAGGGCTTAACCGCTTTCCTGAACAGCCTGCCCGGATATTAACACCCCTCCCCCACCCCCCAACTCTACTGACAGTTGCCCCTTCCGCCCGGCCGGCCGGGTCTGAAATAATGGAAAAGAGCGGCGGAAAATCCGATTTTTTCAGCCCATTTTTGCCGTCAAAAGCTATTGACTTATACCGGAGGGCAAGGATACAATCCTACTACTATAGATTGTATCGCTGAGCGGCAGCAGTGCAAGATGTAGTATTTTTAAGAAAAGTATAAAACTTTTTTTAGAAACAGGCCAAGAAATGCGGTGTCCCTACTGCGCTTCCCGCGATTTCAAGGTTACTAACTCCCGGGATGTGGAAAACGGCATCCGCCGCCGCCGGGAGTGCCGGCAGTGTGCACGGCGCTTTACCACCTACGAGCGCATCCACGCCGCCGGGCCGGTAGTAACCAAACGGGATAACCGCCGCGAGGAGTTCGACCGGGAAAAGTTGACCGCCGGCATCCGCAAAGCCTGCGCCAAACGCCCGGTTCCCGCCCCGGCCATCGATCAGATGGTCGAGGAAATCGAAAGCGAAATCCAGGGGCTGGGCCAGGGCGAAGTCGCCACCAGCGTCATCGGCGAAACGGTCATGGAACGGCTGAAAGCCCTGGATCGGGTGGCTTACATCCGCTACGCCAGCGTCTATCGGGACTTTCAGGACATCGAGAGCTTTGAACTGGCGGTCAAGGATTTGCGGGAGGGCGGCGGCACTCAGCTGACCCTGCCGCAACTGGAACCCGGGCAAGCCCGGCAGCAACGGCGGCGCGGCGGCCGGCAGGAATCCGCCCATCCGCCGCCGGAAACGGAATCGGATACCGAACCCGACGCCGAATCCGACCCGGCAATCCCGGAGGATTCATCCCTGGCGAACCCGACCCCGGAAACCCCGGCAACGGAATTATAAAAGGAGTTTTCCGATGAACAGCAGCGCCCAATACTCCGCCCTGACCCGGCTCCTGAGCCACAACACCCGGGTTCACGAACTCGACGACCTGCTGCGGCAGATGCCGACCCCGGTGATGGCCGGCGCGGCGGTCGGCGACGGGTTCGTCTTTGACCCGGCGGCCAACCCCATCGCCGACTTGCAGAACGACATCGACAAGGAGGTGCGGGCCAGCCTGGTGGCCTGCTGGTTCGCCATGCCCCGGGAACTGGAGGATCTCGAGGAAGTCTAGCCGGCGGCCGCGGCGGCCGGGGAGGCAGCTATGTTGCACATCAATCGCACTGCGGATTATGTGGTCTTGTGGAAAAGCCACAAACGGGCGGAGTGGGCGGCAGTGGGGTTGGACCACCAGGCTGCGGAACTGCGGCAGCAGTTGACCGGCGGCGATCCGCGGAACTTTACCCCGGCGGCGCTATTGGCGTCGCCGCCGGAAACGGCTAGCGCTATTCCGGTAGCCGTAGCAGAGCGGCCGGCGGTAGAAATTGCCGCCGCCGCGCTGACGGATGACTTTGCCGACCGGGCGGCGGCCGAGGAAACCGCCGCCGCCCTGGAAATCCTGGAAGCGGAAAGCCGGCGGATGTGGCAACTCCACGCCGAACTGGGGGCCGAATTGTCCCAAACCGCCGGTTTACTGACAGCGGCGCAGAGACAAGCCGCGGAAAAAGCGCTACAACAGTGGGCGGAAACCGGCGGTGATACCTGAAACAGGCCGAGCCGCTTTCCCCCGCAGCGCCAACCGGCCCGGCGGCCGGAACTGAGGGGAATTGGTGGATTCGTCCAAATTCCCGCCCTAGCGTCAACATCAAAGGGAGCATTACAATAATCCTATGACCAACCAAGTTAAGTACCTGGTAGAAATCCGCTGCCCGGCCCTGCCCCGCGAGCAGGAGTCGGCGATCGCCGCGGCCGTGGGCCGCAGCTTTCCGGCGCAAGATTGCCGCATTAACCCGGAGGGCTTGACCGTGGCTTTGACCGCGGCCCATCCCCTGGCTTATGGCGCGCTGAAAGACCTGGCCGACCTGCTGGAGCGGGAACTGGCCCAGCGCGGCGCGCCCTTGCAGTCCGGGGTCATCCGGCAAGTGGCCGCCGTCAATCCCTGGCGGCTGGCGGTCAACGCCCTGGCGCAAATCCTGGGCCGGCCGTTGCCGTACCGGGCCGCGCCGGTGATGTATTTTCAGCGGGGCCTCGGCCTGGATCTGATGCTGAATGCCCGGCTGAATTCGCCGCCGCGGCTGGAACTGGCGGCGGATTCGCGGTAAGCCCTTTCCCGGGCCGCCCGTCCGCTACCGTCCTTCCCGCGTAAGCGGGAATCCGGAGGGTTGCGAACCGACGCCGCAACTTACCGGTCGGATTATGGTTTCCCGCGCCGCCCGCTACCGTCATTCCCGCGTAAGCGGGAATCCGGGGATATTCAGCGGTTAGCCGGCCGGTCTTTTCAGTACCGTTCGGGATTCCCGCTTACGCGGGAAGGACGGTAAGGTACTCCGAGCGGGATTGCGGCAAGGGATTCCAGCAGAGTTCTTATCATTTTTCAGCATTGCGAGGGTATGGATATGGCAACCATTAAAGAGAGGCCGGGTCAAGCCGCCGCCGTAGAGCCGCGCCGCCGGCTCCACGACGCCTTGACCGCCGCCGGCATCGGCCGCCAAATCAACAATCGTTCCACCGAGTTGACCGACAACTCCCAAGTGGTGCTGCGCCGCCGCTACCTGGCTAAAGACCGGGAGGGCAACATCCTCGAAGATCCGGACGGGATGTTTCGGCGGGTGGCCCGCAACCTGTCCCAGGCCGACCTCAACTACGGCGCGACGGAGGAGGAGCGGCAGGCCACCGAGGAGGAGTTCTACGCTGTGATGCGGAGTCTGGAGTTTATGCCCAACTCCCCCACGCTGATGAACGCCGGCCGGGAGTTGCAGCAGCTTTCCGCCTGCTTTGTGCTGCCGGTGGACGATTCCCTGGAATCCATCTTTGACCGGGTGCGGCAAACCGCCCTGATTCACAAGAGCGGCGGCGGCACCGGCTTTTCCTTTTCCCGCCTGCGCCCGGAGGGGGATGTGGTCGGCACCACCGGCGGCGTGGCCTCCGGCCCGGTCAGCTTTATCAACGCCTTTGACGCCGCCACCGATGTGGTCAAACAGGGCGGCACCCGCCGCGGGGCCAATATGGGCATCCTGGAGGTCAATCACCCGGACATCCTGCGCTTTATCCACGCCAAAGAGGACGGGGAACATCTGATTAACTTCAACATCTCCGTCGCCGTTACCGAGGATTTTATGCGGCGGGTCGCCCAGGGCCGGGATTATGACCTGGTAAATCCCCGCACCGGGGAAGTGGTTAGCCGCCTCAATGCCAAAGAGGTTTTTGACCGCCTGGTGACGATGGCTTGGCAAACCGGGGATCCGGGCATCGTCTTTCTGGATCGGATTAACCGGGACAATCCCAATCCCCAGCTGGGCTGGATCGAGTCCACCAATCCCTGCGGCGAGCAGCCGCTGCTGCCCTTCGAGTCCTGCAATCTGGGCTCTCTGAATGTGGCCCGGATGGTGCGCTATACCGGGGCGGCGGTGGAAATGGACTGGCCGCGCCTGGCCCGGGCCGTCCGCACCGGCGTCCACCTGCTGGACAATGTCATTGATATGAACAACTATCCCATCCCGGAAATTGCGGAAATGAGCCGGAAAACCCGCCGCATCGGAATGGGCATTATGGGCTTTTCCGACCTGCTGGCCCAAAGGGGCGTCCGCTACGATTCCGAGGAAGCCCTGGAATTGGGGGCGGAAGTGATGCGGCGGATTCAAGAGGAAACCTACCAAGCCTCGGCGGAACTGGCGGAACGGCGCGGCGTTTTTCCCGCTTGGGAGGGCAGCATTTACAATCAGCCCGGCCAGGTACGGCGGATGCGGAACTCGGCTCCGGTTACGATTGCCCCCACCGGCACCATCAGCATCATCGCCGGGGCCGCCAGCGGCATTGAGCCGCTCTTTGCCCTGTCCTATGTCCGCAATGTGATGGACAATACCCGGCTGGTCGAGGGCAATCCCTATTTCGAGGCGGTGGCCCGTTACGAGGGCTTTTATTCCGCCGAGCTGATGGAGCAGTTGGCGCAAAAGGGCAGCCTGGCCCTGATTGACCCGGCCCTGCCGGTGCCGGATTGGGTTAAGGAAGTGTTCCGCACTTCCCACGACATCACCCCGGAGTGGCACGTGCGGATGCAGGCCGCCTTTCAGCGCTACACCGACAACTCGGTGTCCAAGACCATCAACTTCCCGGCCGAAGCGACCATCGCCGATGTGGCCGCGGCCTATCGTCTGGCTTACGAAACGGACTGCAAGGGCATTACCGTTTATCGGGACGGCAGCAAAGCGGGGCAGGTGTTAAGCACCGGGGAAAGCGGCGGCGCGGCGGCGGAAACGGCGGAAGCGGCGGAAATGCCGGGCGATGACTATGGCGCGGAGGGCGATTATGGGGTCCTTCCCCCGCGGCGGACGCCCCGGGAACGGCCGCGGCAAATTCCCGGCCTGACCGAGCGGGTCCGCACCGGCCACGGCAATATGTATGTGACCGTCAACTTCAGCGACAGCGGCGAACCCTTCGAGGTGTTCAGCACTCTGGGCAAGGCCGGCGGCTGCGATTCGGCCCAATTGGAAGCCATTTCCCGGCTGGTGTCCCTGGCCCTGCGTTCCGGCATCAGCGCCCGGGATGTGGTGACGCAGCTGCGCGGCATTACCTGCTGCCCGGCCTGGGACAATGGCACCCTGGTGCGTTCCGGCCCGGATGCGGTGGCCCTGGCTCTGGAACGCCACGCCGGAGAAGCCGCCGAAACCCTGAATCCGCCGGAAGTGGAATCGGTGCAGATGCAGCTCGGCTACCCGCCGCCGCCGGGCAACGGTGGCTGGGGACATGGCGGCTTTGGCAACGGCGGCCGGGTAAGCGGCGGCGCGGACAACGGCGGCCGGGTAAGCGGCTTGGGCAATAGCGACTTGGGTAACGGCGGCCGGGTCAGCGGCGGCGTGGACAATGGCGGCCGGGCAAGCGGCGGCGTGGACAATGGCGGCTTGGTAAGCGGCGGCCCGCTGCCGGTCAACGGCTATCATCCCCGGCCCTCCCGCCCGGCGACCCTGGCCCGCAAATGCCCCGACTGCAACGCGCCGGTTCTCTACCAGGAGGGCTGCCTGCTGTGCGTAGCCTGCGGCTGGAACAAGTGCGAGTAGGGGCGGTAGCGGAGGGATGGCCGGGATACCGGGCATTCATTCCGCCCATCCTTAACCGGTTGCAGGATGGCCGCCGAGCCGCCTTTCCGCTCATCCTGAAATGGTTACAAACCCGCCCATCCTGAACTTGTTGAAGGATGAACTGCCGGCAAACCCAATCGGATAGGCGGGAAAATCACCGCGTCAGGAGGTCCCTTAATGGCGTGTGACTTTTGCGGCGCGCGGGTGGCGGCCGCCACGGTGACTTATCCGCTGGAATTGGCCGGCCGGTGGGTTTTGATCGAGGGCGTGCCGGCCCGGATTTGCCCTCAGTGCGGCGAGCAGCTGTTTGCCCCGGATACCGTGGCCCGGTTGCAGCAAATCGCCCAAGGCGGTCAGAAACCGCAGCGCATCCAGGAAACCCCGGTATTCGACTTTGCCGGCCCGGAGTAGGTGCGGCAAAGTAAAGGGTTAATCCGGCCGCCCCCGGCACAAAGCCGGGGGCGGCTTGGTTTTGCGGTCTATACAGGGCAATTGCATTTTAAATTCGGGATGTCAAAGGTATAAAATAGCCGAAAATGCTGGCGCGGCGGCCGGGCAGGGATTAGGGAGCCTTTTCAAGGATTGACCGCTCCGCGCATGGCGCGGGACCAGCGGCATAATTTGCTGGACATCATTGCCCTCACCCTCGACACGGTGCTTTGCGGGGCCGACCACGGGGTGGAAATCGCCGAGTTCGGCCAAGCCAAGGCCGCCGGATTGCGGAGATTTCTCGTCCTGCCCAACGGGATACCCTCCCACGACACCCTGGGACGGGTATTCAGCCGGCGGGATCCGGAGCAGTTCCAGGCCGGTTTTCTGGATTGGGTGCGCTCCATAAGCGAGCTGACGCAAGGGGAAGTAGTCGCCCTTGACGGCAAGACTTTGCGCGGCAGCGGCGACCGAGGTTCCGGGCCGCGGCCCCGGGTCAGCGCTTGGGCCGCGGCCAACCGGCTGACCCGGGGGCAAGTCAAGACGGCGGCCAAATCCAACGAAATCACGGCCATTCCCCAACTGCTGGCGCGGCTGGATTTGCGGGGTTGCTTGGTGACCATTGACGCGATGGGCTGCCAGAAGTCCATCGCCCGGCAAATCGTGGCTAGCGAGGCCGACTACCTGCTGGCGGTCAAGAGCAATCAGGGGCAATTGTACGACCAGCGGCAAGACGCTTTCCGCTGCGCCGAGGGGACGGATCCCCTGGGTAGCTGTCGGGAGGTCGGCAAAGGGCATGGCCGGCTGGAAGTCCGCCAATGCCGGGTCATCGCCGACCGGGAGGAGCTGACCTACATTGACCCCGCCGGGGAGTGGCCGCAATTAAGCAGCGTGGCCCAGGTCCGCTATGCGCGCCAAGCCGGGGTCGGGACGGCGGAGCAACGGTATTATATATGCAGCCGCCGGCTGACCGCCGCGGAGTTCCTGCAAAGCGCCCGGGCCTCTTGGGGCATTGAGTGCCAGTTGCATTGGGTTCTGGCTGGGGCCTTTGCCGAGGAGCATTGCCGGGCGTGAACCGGCAATGCGGCCGGCAATTTGTCGGTGGTACGGCAGATGGCTTTGAACCTGTTGCGCCGGGAAACCAGCCGCCAGGGGGGTATCAAGGCCAAGCGGAAAAGGGCCGGCTGGGACGGCGATTACTTGCAGAAAATCCTGGCCGGTTAAAATGCAATTGCCCTGTTTTCCGCGCCGTATAATGTGCGGTCAAGCGGAACTCCGGGATTACGAAAAACTGCCACTGCTCGGGACAGCGCTGGTCGGCCCGATCCAGGTCCGTATCCGGATGCCAGGCAAAGACATAGACATCGGCCAAGCGGCCCGGCGGGTAGCCCTCCGGATCGCCGGGCCGATACCCTTTAGGCGTCGGCCCCCGCCCATGGGCCAGGGGAAAGACCGAACGATTAGGCGGCGGCGTATCCTCCTCAATGTCCCAGGGCTGCAAAGCCGCCGCCGGCTACACCAGCAGCCGGGCGCCGTCCTTGCGCTCCAAGTCCCAGGGCCGCCAAACCCAGTCCAGGCTGCACAGCCGCCACTCCGCGCCCAGGGCCTGGCCGATCATCCCGGCCACATAGTCCCTGCGGTATTCTCGGCGCATCAGCGGCCGGTCGTAATGTTTAGACAGGGTTTTAAGGATGTCGCTATGCAGGCGGTCGTTCATTGCCACCTCTCTACTGGATAGGATACGCTGCCCGCCGGTTAGCCGGGTTGGTAAGGGATTGATGGAGGGGAGACGGTTATCTGACTTTTCGGGCGACAGTGTCCAAGCCGAAACCTTTCACCCAAATTTGGAGGTCTCCTCGCGAGTCTATTATCCAGTATTCGCTGGTATTTGGAGTTACCAGGTCGAAGCGTCGACCATGGGGAGACCGACGCTCGACAACTTCTCGCTTGAAAGGAGTGTCACCGAGAAATTGCATTTCAAGGTACAGTCGGCCCCCCTGCTTGAAAATAGTAATCTTACTCCCAACGAAAGCAGATTCGTCCACCCAGCGACCGATGCTGACGGTAGATAGGGTAGGCTCGGGTGTAAAGTATAGGACCAGGGTAGGCTTGGGTGTAGGATATGGGGCCAGCGTGGGGAGCGGGCGACGGGTCGGAAAGGGCGTAGGCGTAGAAGTAAGGGATTGAGATTGCTGCTCCTGATTTTCACCAGTTAGCATTTCTACGCCCCACTCCCCCAACGCGAGCAAAATACGCGCTGCTGCCAGCACCGAAATGATGGTCACCAGTATCCCGAAAACCCGTGCCATTCTACCGACTTCTCCTTTGACTGCAAAACCCCAGTTCTCACTGGGGCTTCCATCGTCTCAAAAAAACTGGTAGCGGGGGCAGGATTCGAACCTGCGACCTTCGGGTTATGAGCCCGACGAGCTGCCACTGCTCCACCCCGCGCCGGGTGATGGGATAAGGAAAGGGGAGAGAACAAGGAACTTTGAGAAATGGTCCTGAAACCCGGTTGCAACCGGGTTTGAAGCTCTTAGCGTGGGTCAAATCGCTCGACCGGTTAGTATCGGTAAGCTGAAGCTGTTGCCAGCCTTACACTGCCGACCTATCAAGCAGATAGTCTCTCTGCGGTCTTACTCCCGAAATCAATCGGGAAGGGAGGCCTCATCTTGGGGGATGCTTCGCGCTTAGATGCCTTCAGCGCTTATCGCGGCCAGACATGGCTACCCAGCGCTGCTCCTGGCGGAACAACTGGAACACCATAGGTCTGTCCCTCCCGGTCCTCTCGTACTAGGGAGAGGTTCCCTCAAGCCTCCTGCGCCCATGGCGGATAGAGACCGAACTGTCTCACGACGTTCTGAACCCAACTCACGTACCCCTTTAACCGGCGAACAGCCGGACCCTTGGGACCGCCTTCAGCCCCAGGATGGGACGAGCCGACATCGAGGTGCCAAACCTCGCCGTCGATGTGAACTCTTGGGCGAGATAAGCCTGTTATCCCCGGGGTAGCTTTTATCCGATAAGCCACGGCCCTTCCACACGGTGCCGTAGGATCACTTTGCCCGACTTTCGTCCCTGCTCGACTTGTAGGTCTCGCAGTCAAGCCCCCTTATGCCAATGCGTTCTGTGGACGATTTCCATCCGTCCTGAGGGGACCTTTGGGCGCCTCCGTTACTTTTTAGGAGGCAACCGCCCCAGTTAAACTGCCCACCAGGCACTGTCCCTCGGTTGCGCCGAGGTTAGAACCAAAAACAGCCAAGGGTGGTATTTCAACGATGGCTCCGCCCCGACTGGCGTCGAGGTTTCTCAGCCTCCCACCTATCCTACACATGACAGTTCCCAGCCCAATACCAGGCTACAGTAAAGCTCCACGGGGTCTTTTTGTCCTGCCACGGGTCGCCCGCGTCTTCACGGGCACCGCAATTTCACCGAGCCCTCCGCCGAGACAATGGCCAAGTCGTTCAACCATTCATGCGGGTCGGAACTTACCCGACAAGGGACTTCGCTACCTTAGGACCGTTAGAGTTACGGCCGCCGTTCACCGGGGCTTCAGTTCGGAGCTTGCACCCCTCCCCTTAACCTTCCGGCACTGGGCAGGCGTCAGCCTGTATACGTAGGGTTTCCCCTTAGCACAGACCTGTGTTTTTGTTAAACAGTCGCCCGGCCTTCTTGTCTGCGCCCCCAGAACGCTCCATCCGCAAGGGACTTCACCCCCCAGGGGGCCCTTTCTCCCAAAGTTACAGGGCTCTTTTGTCTAGTTCCTTAGCGGAGGTTAGCTCGAACACCTAGGGACTTTTATCCCAGCCCACCAGTGGCGGTTTGCGGTACGGTCGCCGCTGCTTCTCCAAACGAAGCTTTTCTCGTCGGTTTGGGTTCAGCCGAGTTTCGTTAGCCCTTGGGCTACGATTCCCTCGCCCCTCAGCTTAACGCCGGAGTGGATTTGCCTGCCCCGGCTCGCCTACGGAAAAGGACGCCAATCCAGTAAGACGCCCGACCTACCCTGCCGCGCCCCTCCGAGTATCATCAAAACAACGGCGGTGCAGGAATATTAACCTGCTGTCCATCGCCTTCGGCGCTTGCCTACGGCTTAGGACCGACTAACCCTACGCCGATAAACGTTGCGTAGGAAACCTTGGGCTTTCGGTGTCAGGGATTCTCACCCTGATTTACGCTACTCATTCCGGGATTCTCACTTCCCCGCGCTCCAGTCGGCCTCGCGACCGGCCTTCATCGCCCGAGGAACGCTCCCCTACCACGCCCAGGCAGTTGCCAGAACTTCCATCCCTTCGCTTTCCGGCGGCCCCGCCGGCATCCCTTCCCGAAGGAAGTTCCGCCCTTGGTTTCGCCTTCCGGCTCCGGGCTTTCCATTCTGTACCTGAACATCCACGGCTTCGGCGGCAGGCTTAAGCCCCGTTACATTTTCGGCGCAGGACCCCTCGACCAGTGAGCTATTACGCACTCTTTAAAGGAATGGCTGCTTCTAAGCCAACCTCCTGGTTGTTTTGGGAACCCCACCTCCTTTCCCACTTAGCCTGCGCTTGGGGGCCTTAGCCGGTGGTCTGGGCTGTTTCCCTTTTGACAATCGCACTTATCTGTGACTGTCTCACTCCCGGGCATCGGCAGAACGGCATTGGCGGTTTGATTGAGTTTGGTAAGCTCACGCCCCCTAGCCCATTCAGAGCCCTACCTCCGTCCTCCTTATTCCCGAGGCTGCACCTAAATGCATTTCGGGGAGAACTAGCTATTTCCGGGTTCGATTGGCATTTCACCTCTACCCACAGCTCATCCCAAGCTTTTGTACTAGCCACGAGTTCGATCCTTCAGTCCGCGTTAACGAACCTTCAATCTGGCCATGGGTAGCTCACCCGGTTTCGAGTCTACTACATGGAACTAATGCGCCCTATTCAGACTCGCTTTCGCTGCGGCTCCGGAACTCCAGTTCCTTAACCTTGCTCCATACAGTAAGTCCCCGGATCATTCTTCAATAGGCACGCCGTCACCCGGAACTCAATCCGGGCTGCGACCTTCTGTAGGCTTACGGTTTCAGGTCTATTTCACTCCCCGCTAGGGGTTCTTTTCACCTTTCCCTCACGGTACTGGTGCGCTATCGGTGACCAAGGATATTTAGCCTTGGAGGGTGGTCCCCCCAACTTCCCACAAGGTTTCCCGTGCCCCGTGGTACTCAGGCAGAGTGCCGGAAGTCCGCTCCCTTTCGCCTACCGGGCTGTCACCGTCTATGGCGGCCCTTCCCAGGGTCCTTCGGCTAGAAAACGGATTGCTAACTCCCTCGGGTCTGACGAGGCGACCCCAGGCATCCCCTATAACCCCGCTGCGACATAAGCCCTCGCGCCGTTTGGTACGCAACGGTTTAGGCTGTTCCCCTTTCGTTCGCCACTACTCAGGGAATCTCGGTTGATTTCCTTTCCTCGGGGTACTTAGATGTTTCAGTTCCCCCGCTTACCCTCCGCCGTAGCGGATGAACCGGCTCAACGCCGGAACAGGTTGCCCCATTCGGGAATCCCCGACTATGCCTGTCAGACGGCTCATCGAGGCTTATCGCAGCCTTACCGCGCCCTTCATCGGTCCTTGGTCCCAAGGCATCCACCGTAAGCCCTTAATAATTTGACCCACGCTAAGAACTCCAAACTTTTCAGTTTGAGGTTTCAGGACAATTTCTCAAGGTTCCTTATTCTCTTTTTAAGGTGCGGAGGAAACCGGCGGGCTACCGCCGCATTTCCGTAACTAGGAACTATATACCCCCTTTTCAGCAATGTCAAGGGGTATTTCAGGGAATTTCGAAAATTGGTTTTTTGAGGGTTTTGGGGCGGGCGGCGGGACGGGCGGCCGTTGACTCGGGGCCGGAGTGGGCGGAGCTAATCATCCTCGCCAGCGGTGTCCGTGTCCGCCGCCATTGGCGGAGTCTGGAGGATTGTTACCCCGGGAAGGTCGAGGGTATGCGCCGGCAGAGACACCGTGCTGTCGGGCAGGGCATAAACGCCGCGTTGCACGGATTCGCTCAACTGGGCAACTTCCGCCGGGTTGAACAGGAAACCCGGATTTTTGACGGCAAGGTACACTACCATCCACAAGATCACGCCGGCCGTCGGCACAAAACCGACGATCATCGTCGTTACCATTGCCAAGCGCAACCACGGATCGGCATCCAAGGCGAATAACGCCCCGCCGAAAATGGCTTCGAGCGCCACCAGCAAGGCTCCAATGGCCCCCAAAGGGCTGCGTACCGGCCCCACGACTATTCATCCCCCTCTACCCGGATTTGCATATCCGGGTACTTGGCCCGCAACCTTTTAATGGCATCCTGGCGGATAGCCATCATGTCAACATTCGGCTTGTGGCCCAGCCGGGCCTGATCCTCCAGCAGTTGCTCCACCAACCGCTCCAGAACCATTATCCGCAGCTCCGAGCTGAGCAGGGTTTCCGGCAGATTCAAGCTCCCTACGCTTACCATCGTCAACTCCTTACGCAAGGCAGTGCGTTTCCGCTGCGGATTATACGCCAGTCCCGCCGACCGGCAAGCAAGCCGGCTTGCCGACCGCCATTATACACCAAGGCCGGCCTAACCGGTATCCCCGGTTACTCCCCCTTAAACACCGGCGGCCGCTTTTCCAGAAAGGCTTGCACCGCTTCTTTGTGGTCGGCCGTGCTGCGGGCCTGGGCTTGGGCCACGTGCGCCAATTCCAGATGTTCCCGAAAGGTCTGCCGCTGCCCCTGCCGGACCAGATACTTAATCAGGGCTTGGGATACGGCCGCGCCCCGGGCGATGCGGGCCGCCAGCTGCATAGCCGCCGCCGGCAAATCGGCATCGGCCACCACTTCGTTGACCAATCCCATCCGATAGGCCGCCTTGCCGTCCACCCGGTCGCCGGTGTATTGCAGCAGCAGGGCATTGCTCAGGCCAATCAGCCGGGGCAGGTTCCAGCAGCTGCCATCGGCGGGAATCAAGCCCATCCGCACAAAGGCTTCGGAAAATTGGGCCGATTCCCCGGCGATGCGGAGGTCGCAGGCCAGGGCCAAGCCCATCCCGGCGCCGATGGCCGGGCCATTGACCGCCGCGATAGTGGGTTTCTGCTGTTCCTGCAAGCGCAAGACCATTTCCGGGGCGCGGGAAGTTTCCGAATCCAAGCGGCGGGCGTAGCGGGCTTCCATCGCGCCCCAGGGCTGGGCCGGCGGCGGCTCCTCTTGCCGCTGTTCCCGTTCCGCAATACTGCCGTAGAAACCGCGCACATTGGCCCCGGAACAGAAAGCCGGCGCGGCGCCGGTCAGCAGCAATACCCGCTGGTCCGGGCTATCCTCAAACTGCGCCAGGGCGGCAAAGAACTCGGCCGCCATTTGCGGATTGATGGCGTTGCGGGTAGCCGGGTCATGCAGGGTCAGCAGCAGCGCCCCGTCCCGCAGTTCGGATTTGATGTAATCGTCAGACATTTCCTCTTTCCTTTACGCCGGTTTTGCGGTATGCCCGGAAAGCCGGATTTTACCATATCCCCTATTGGCAAGGGCGGGGGCCGGCTTGTATAATGGCGGCCAGCAGGGATTATACCGCCCGGCGGCGGGTTGACCGGCCGGGCCGGAGGAGAGGGTTATGCAGGAAGGAACGATTTTGAATCTGCACCTGGCCCGGGTGAAAGGGACGCCGTCGGATCCGGTGACGGCGGCTACGGCCATTTCGGCCCAGGGGCTGGAGGGCGACCGCAGCTGCCGGGTGGGCAGTGTCCGCCAGGTGCTGGTGATGGACAAGGAAACCCTGGACTATTTCCAACTGGAGCCGGGCCAGATTAAGGAAAACATCACCACCGCCGGGCTGGATTTGTCCCAGGCCCAGCCGGGGCAGGTGTTTTTCGTCGGCGAGGCGGTGACCCTGGAAGTGGTGGGGGAGTGCGAACCCTGCGGCAAAATGGACGCCATCCGGATGGGGCTGCGGGAACAGCTGCGGCATCGCCGCGGCGTTTTGACGATGGTCATCAACGGCGGCCCCATTCAGGTGGGGGACGGCATCCGACTGGAACCGTAACGCCGCGCCGGCGGCGGTTAAGTTCCAACAGCTCCGGTCATTCCGAGCGTAGCCGAGGAACCTGAAAATCCCCTGAGTAGTCAAGAACCGGCATTTCAGGTTCCTCGGCCACGCTCGGAATGACCGGGTAGAATGGCCGCCCCTTTCTACCGTCCTTCCTATGCCAGTCGGAATCCAGAACGGTTACGGTCAAAGACCGGCCAGCTACTAATCAAGCATTTCTGGATTCCCGCTTACGCGGGAAGGACGGTTGCTATATGCCCTTGCCACATCCCTTAGCCTAACCTACAATAGCCTCCGCCCGATTTAATCGTCCGGGGGATGTTATGGAATCCTTTACCGTGCCAATGGAAATTGCCAACCTGAACCAGGATGAATTCATTGCCCTGGACGCCTGGGCCGACGACGGCCCCGGCTATATGCAAGCGCCGGCCCGCTTGCTGCCCTGCTTGGGGATCGAGCCGACCGCTGTCCGCCAAGTCCAGCATCCGGAGGGCCGCCTTGTCGAATATCCCTTTGCCCAGGTATTCATCCGGCTGGCCGGCGCGGAGGGCTATATCCCGGCAATTTTTACCCCGGAGGATGTTATTCCCTCCCTGGGCCAAGTAACCCTGCAAATCTGCGGCTTGGGGGTTGACCGGGAAAAACGGCGGTTAGTGTCCGTGCCGGGGCGGCTCGGCCCGCGTATCCGTCTCCTGGACAATCCTATAGCGCGGTAATCCCGTTCTGCGGTGGGGTATTCATTCCGCTCATCCTGAACTTGTTGAAGGATGAATCCCCCAGAACAGAACCAACATCCCATCCCCCCCACCAAAGGAAACCGTTATGTACGCAATGGTACTAGAACAGTTCGACCATCCCCTGCGCTGGCGGGAAGTCCCGGAGCCGGTTATCGGCGATGGGGAGGTACTGCTGCGGGTGCGGGCTAACGGCTTGTGCGCTACCGACCTGAAAATCGCCGAGGGACTGGTGCCGACGGTGTCCCTGCCGCACATTCCCGGCCACGAAGTAGCCGGGGAAGTGGCAGCGGTCGGCGCGGCCGTGCCGGGCTTGCAACCCGGCGACCATATCACCGTCTATCCCACCGAAAGCTGCGGCTTTTGCGACTACTGCCGCCGGGGTAGGGAAAATTGCTGTTCCAATGCGCCGCGCACCGGCTTTGAGTTGAACGGCGGCTTTGCCGAATATATGCGGGTGGCCGGCCGCAACGCCGTCAAAATTGCCCCGTCCGTCCCCTGGGCCGCCGCCGCCATTATCCCCGACGCCCTTGCCAGCGTCTATCACGCCCTCACCGCCCGGGCCCAAGTGCAGGCCGGGGAAACCGTGTTGATTGTCGGCATTGGCGGCTTGGGCATCCACGCCATTCAGGTAGCCCTTTTGCTGGGGGCGCGGGTTATCGCCGCCGATATTGACTTGGACAAACTGCTCGGCGCGGGCGAGTTCGGCCCGGCGGCCCTGGTTAACAGCCGCCAACTGGATTTGCCCGAGCAGGTTCGGGAATTGACCGACGGCTGGGGCGCGGATGTGGTGGTGGAAACCGTCGGCGGCAATGCCGTGGCCGCCGTTTTGCCGGAAAGCATCGCCAGCCTGCGCTTGGGCGGCCGCTTGGCCGTCCTGGGCTACAACTACGGCATCCCCTTGGCCGTGGATACCGCCGACCTGATTTACGGCCAGTGGAGCATCCTCGGCAGCCGCGCCTCGCCTTTGCAGGATGTGGTGGAGGTGGCCCGGCTGGTCGAGCAGGGCCGGATAAAGCCGGTCGTGTCGGAACAATACCCGCTGCACCAGGCGGAGCAAGCCCTGGCCCGCCTCCGGGAAAACCCGCCCCTGGGCCGGATTGTGCTGACCAGTGATTAAACCAAAACCGGCGCCCAACGGAAACGGACATACTCCCCGTCGGCGTCCCCTGGAGCGTCGCCCTCAGCATATTCCGCCGGCCGGGGATAGCCCGCCGCCCGCAGACCCTCCAAATGAAAGTCCAAGGCGTCCAGAAACTCCGCCAGCGTTTCCTTGGCGTCTTGGCCGGTGGCTACGCAACCCGGCACATTCGGCGAAAAAGCGCTCCAGTTATTCGGCCCCGGTTCAAGGATTATTACATACTTGGAATCGGGCATGGCCGGTCTCCGGGGGAAAGGGATGGAAAAGGCAAAGGGGAAAGAAAGCAGGTCTTTGTAGAACTGGTCGGGGCGGCCGGATTCGAACCGGCGACCCCTTGCACCCCATGCAAGTACGCTACCGGGCTGCGCTACGCCCCGAACCTGCAAGCAGTATAACACGCCTTGTCAATACTTGGCAATAGGCAATTTTGCCCAATTTCCTTTTTGCTTTTCCGCCAATTTTCCGCCCTCTTTAACCGTCATTCCCGCGTAAGCGGGAACCCCGATTCAAACATGGATAGACAGGATTTTTGTATCGGATTAGAACGGTAATGGCGGCCCCCCACCGTCATTCCCGCGTAAGCGGGAATCCCGAACGGCCGCCCGCAACCGTCATTCCCGCGTAAGCGGGAATCCCGCGGTTGCTTACCGACAATACCATTCTGATGCAGCGCCGTTCGGGATTCCCGCTTACGCGGGAATGACGGTAGCGGGTGGTGCCGCCGACCCCATCCGCTCATCCTGAACTTGTTGAAGGATGGAAAGGAGGGCAAAAATAAAATTTTTCGAAATTGCCCCCCAAACCCCTTGCAATTCCCCAAACCCTGGGATAGAATGTACGCAAGCTAGGGCCGAATCGCCTTGGCGATTCGGCCCTAGCTTGTTTTGGGGCCTCCAGGAGGTTCCTTATGCCCAAGGTTTTCATCACTGGCATCCTCCTTTTCCTGGTGCTGGGCGTCGGGTATGGCATTATCCAGGCCGCCCGTTCCATCCCCTGGGACTGCTCCGATTGGCAAGCCTTTGCCCATGACGACCGGACTACTTCCATCCTCGAATCCCTGGCCGAAAACCGGGGCAAAACCCTCTACTGCGCCATCGACCAGTCGGACACCTTTACCAAAGCCGAAACCTGGGAAGCCGGCAAAGACCGCAACGAGCGGGACGACACCGTCTATCAGGGCGAGCAAGGCCGCTTCCGCGGCTTTATCGCCGCCCAGGAGGGCTGGCTGACCGAGGGGGAATCCGGCATCACCGGGATGAGCATCGACCGCATCTTTGAGTTTCCTAGGGAGGAAAAGAAACGGCGGCGGCGGGAGCAACGGCTGAGCTTGGTGTATGACCGGGAATATCCGAACAGTGAACTGGCAGTTCTTACCATAACCTCAAATGGCAATGGTCCCACCACCGGTTATCTGGGACCTAACCTAAGTCCCCCGCCCACTTGGGCTCGTACTCCCCGGACTACCACCAATGCGTATGTCATCGCTTTCGGCCGGCAAGGCGCTCCCGATACCGTCGCCAATGATGCTACGGCGCAGGCCAACGCCCGGGATGCGTGGATTGTGACCGATGACCAAGCCGCCGAATGGGCCCGGAATGGCAACGGGGAATCAACCCTTCCGACTGCGGCTATCCTCTCGGTGCCGGGCGGAGCCACGGAGGAGTGCGTAGCTCTGGGCTACCGCCGGGCCACCAATGTAAGGTGGTGGTACTACGATTCGGACGGTGATGGCAACCCCAACCTCGCCCTTGGCCCGGATGAGGATGATCGGGCGACCCACCGAAGCTATCGGGCGTACGCGCAGATTTTCTACACGGCCACCTGCAAGAAGTAGGCGGTCGGCGGGGCCGGGGTAAGCGGATAAGGGAACCCCCTGGCGGTTGCGCGGCGGCGTGGCGGCTGGGGGGTTTTGCTTTTTTGCCCTTTCCGTTCATCCTGAACCGGCCGCCCTTTTCGTTCCTCCTTCAACGATGTTCAGATGAACGGATTTATGGATTCCCGCTTACGCGGGAATGACGGTGGGGGTGAGGACGGAATGACGGTAGGGAGGGCGGAAAGGACAGTTTCCCTATCCCCAAAAACCGGGTAAAATAGCCGGCAAAACCGGCTATCCCCGGAGGTTTCTGCTATGCCCGGCCCCCTGGACGGCGTTAAGGTTGTCGAGTTCACCGAAATTATTGCCGGCCCCTTTGCCGGGATGTTGCTGGCCGATCTGGGCGCCGCCGTTATCAAAGTGGAACCGCCCTGGGGCGACCCCTGGCGCGGCGTCCAATCCTTTGCCGCCACCGAAAGCCGGCCCTTTATCGCCTACAATCGCGGCAAGCGCAGCCTGACCCTGGATTTGACCACGGCCGCCGCCCGGGATATTCTGGCCCGGCTGATTCCCCAAACCGATGTGGCCCTGGTCAACTACCGCCCCGATGTGGCGGCCAAGCTGGGCGTGGATTACGCCGCCCTGGCCGCTCTTAATCCCCGGCTGATTTACTGCGAAAATACCGCCTTTGGCCGCCAAGGGCCGGACGCCCACCGCCCCGGCTACGATCTGATCCTGCAAGCCATGTCCGGCTTGATGGCCGCCGAGGGCAAGCTGAATAATAGCGGCGTCCCCCAGCACATCGTTGCCACGCCGTTGGTGGACACCGCCGCCGGCCTTTGCCTGGCTTGGTGCGTCTGCGCCGCCCTCTACCATCGGGAGCGCACCGGCCGGGGGCAAAAGGTGGAAACCACGCTATTGGGCTTGGCTTTGGCGATGCTGGGAATGCGCTTTGTGGAAATGGAATCCCTGGATAAGGATAATTTCCGCCATACGCAGGAATCCCTCGCTGCCCTGCGGCAGGCCGGCTTGCCCTACGCCGACCTGCTGCAAATCTACGAATCCGACCATCCGATTGCGCCGGGCAACATCTACTATCGCACCTATCAGACCGCCGACGGGGTTATCGCGGTGGGCTGTCTCAGCGATCCCTTGCGCCGCCGCCTGCTGGACACCCTGGGCTTGACCGATCTGCGCTTTGACCCGGATTATGATCCCCAATCCGACCGGGCGATAGCCTTTGGCGCGGCATTGATGTCCCAGGCCGAGGCGGTTTTTCGGGAAAGGCCGGCGGCGGAATGGCTGACCTTGCTGGAGGAGCGGGGCATCCCGGCCGGGCCGGTGCGGTTCGTCGAGGAAGTTTTTGACGATGCCCAGGTTCAAGCCAACGGACTGGTAGCGGAATTGGCGCACCGGGACGCCGGCCGGCTGCGGATGTTGGGGGCTTTGGCCGATTTCAGCGAAACGCCCTTGCAGCCCACGCCCCCGCCGGTCTTGGGCCAGCACACCCACGAAATCCTGGCCGAATTGGGCTACACCCCGGTGGAAATAACCGCGTGGCGGGCGGCCGGCGTGTTGGGGTAGGGATTGGGCTTAACGCTGATACCGAAACAGCCGCCATACCGGGGTAGAAAATCCCGGCAGCAAATCGCCGCCCGCCAGGGTGTCATCCTCTCCTAAAGTCAGCGGCTCCTGATAGGGGCGGTACACCGTGACCGTAACCCGTTCCGGGTCGGCTACCCAAACCTCCCGGGAGCCGTAGCTCAACCACATCCCGGCTTTGGCCGCCAGTTCCGCATAGGAATTGCGCGGCGACTTGACCTCCACCGCCAGATCCGGAGCCAATTCCGGGTAGCCCTGCGTCCCCGGCGGGATGCGGCCCGGCGCAATCCAAGCCACATCCGGGGCGCGCACCGTGTCCGGATCCCGTTCCAGACGATAACCCGGTTCCCCGGATCTGGGTACGCCGTAGCCGTTGGGCACGGTGTAAGCGCCCAAGACAATAGTGATGAGGGATACCGCTACGCCGTGGGGATCTCCGGTAGCCATTTTCTCCACCAACACGCCCCGCAGCAGCTCGTAGCGATGCCCATCATTCCGGGGCATCCGCAGCAACTCCTCGGCGGTAATCAATTTCAGGGCCGTAACCATAATTCCCTCTGCCGCAACCGGCTTTGGTTGGGTTTTCCTGCCGGATAGATTTTCCTCCGCTGGCGAGCCGCTTAACGCCGCCGCCGAAACAGCCGCCATACCGGAGTAGCAAACCCCGGCAGCAAATCGCCGCCCCCCAAGTTGTCATCCTCCCCCAAAGTCAGCGGCTCCTGATAGGGCCGGTACACCGTGATAGCAACCCGTTCCGGGTCGGCTACCCAAACCTCCCGGGAGCCGCAGCTCAGCCACATCCCGGCTTTGGCCGCCAGTTCTGCGTAGGAATTACGCGGCGACTTGACCTCCACCGCCAAATCCGGAGCCAATTCCGGGTAGCCCTGCATCCCCGGCGGGATGCGGCCCGGGGCAATCCAAGCCACATCCGGCGCCCGCACCGTGTCCGGGTTTCTTTCCAGCAGATAACCTGGATTGCCGGCTCCGCAGCATCCATAGTCATTAGCCTCGACGTGATTGCCCAAGGCGGCGCAGATCCGCGCTACCGCCATGCTATGTTGGTGACCGGCCGGCATTTTCTCCACCAACACGCCCCGCAGCAGCTCGTAGCGATGCCCATCGTTCCGGGGCATCCGCAGCAACTCCTCGGCGGTAATCAATTTCAGGGCCGTAACCATAAATCCCTCTGCCGCAGCCGGCTTTGATTGGATTTTTCCTGCCGGATAGATTTCCCCCTTGGCTGACCGCTTACCGCCGCCGCCGAAACAGCCGCCATACCGGAGTGGAAAACCCCGGCAGCAAATCGCCTCCCGACAAGGTATCGTCCTCGCCCAAAGTCAGCGGCTCCTGATAGGGCCGGTACACCGTGATACTTACCCGTTCCGGGTCGGCTACCCAAACCTCCCGGGAGCCGTAGCTCAGCCACATCCCGGCCTTGGCCGCCAGTTCCGCATAAGAATTGCGCGGCGATTTGACCTCCACTGCCAAATCCGGAGCCAGTTCCGGGTAGCCCTGCGTTCCCGGCGGGATGCGGCCCGGGGCAATCCAGGCCACATCCGGCGCCCGCACCGTGTCCGGATCTCGTTCCAAACGACAACCCAGTTCCCCGGAAAAGACGGTGCCGTAATCGTTGGCGTCGCTGTAAAGGTCCAAGGCGACGGCAATGCGCGTCACCGACTCGCCGTGGGGGATTCCAGTAGGCATTTTCTCCACCAACACGCCCCGCAGCAGCTCGTAGCGATGCCCCTCGCCCCGGGGCATCGCCAGCAACTCCTCGGCGGTAATCAATTTCAGGGCCGTAACCATAATTCCCTCTGCCGCATCCGGCTTGGATTCGACTTTCCGGTTGGGTAAGCGCCGCCCATTGTAGCACAAGACCGGCGGCGATGGTAGGGGGACAGCCGGGCGACCTTGGCAAGGTTTGTTGGCATTAAATCCCGGAAATTATATACTCAAGGCCACGCTATCCTTGCCCTGCTGCTGGCGGCCCAAGCCGTTTGGGATAAGCGTATAATTCCCTAAAACAAAGGAGGACACCCCGATATGAACGCCCTTGCCGCCGTTGCTCCGGCGGTCAAGCCCACGACCCGCCTGCGGCAGCTGCTGGCCGCCGACGGGCTGATTGTCGCCCCCTTTATTATGAACGCCCTGCACGCCCGCATCGCCGAATCCGTCGGCTTTGACGCCGTCTATATGACCGGGGCCGGCACTTCCGCGGAACGGGGTTTCCCCGATGTGGGCCTGCTGACTATGACCGAAATGACCGCCAACGCCCGCTATATCGCCAACGCGGTGGCTGTTCCGGTTATCTGCGATGCCGATACCGGCTACGGCAATGCCCTGAATGTGCAGCGCACGGTGCGGGAATACGAGGCCGCCGGCGTGGCCGCCCTTCATCTCGAAGACCAGGTTTTTCCGAAAAAATGCGGGTTCTTTGAGGGCAAGCAGGTCATCCCGATGGAGGAGCATATTCAGAAAATCCGCGCCGCTCTGGATGCCCGCCGCGACCCGGATTTTGTGATTATCGCCCGCTGCGATGCCTACGCCGTTACCGGGTGGGAGGACACCGTCCGCCGCTGCCGGGCCTATCGGGAGGCCGGGGCCGATCTGGTGTTCGTGGACGGCATTAAGTCCGCCGCCGACCTGGAACTTTACGCCCGGGATTTGGCCGACCTGCCGCGGATGTATAACGGCGATTTGGCAAATACCCGAGAAGTGGCCGCGATGGGCTACAAGCTGATGATTTGCGGCAGCACCATCTGGCTGATTTACCGCCAGCTGCGGGACGCCTTTGCCGAACTGAAAGATACCGGCCAGGTCAACCCGGAACGCTTTGGCACCCGTTGGGAGGTGGCCGACCTGCTGGGCCTGGACGAAGTGTACGCCCTGGAACAGAAATACCGCGCTTAATTAACATGGATAGACAGGATAGACAGGATTTTTTGGTCTGATTAGGCAAGGGTTATCCAGGCTGGTAAGGGATTTCCTCATCAGACCGTTGGCTTGCCGCAAGAGTCTTTCCCGGCAGACCCCAAAATCCTGTATATCCTGTTAATCCATGTTTGAATCAGGGAATCAGGGGCATAACTTCCCGGGAGAATTGTTCCATGGCCTCTTGCTGGGCGTTGGCGCTGTCCACCCGGAAGCCGATGATAAAGTTGCGGACGCCAATATCTTGATACTGGCGCAGGTCGGCGGCAATCTGCTCCGGGATGCCGCGCATCAGGGGGCGCTGCGGCCCCGGTTGCCGGTCAAAGACCACATCGGTGCTGAAACAGGGTACGACGGCATCCTCCGGGCGGCCGGCGCGAACGGTCAAGCGGCGCAGTTGGGCGATTTTGCCGGCCAATTCCTCCGGCTCCAGCACCGCCGGCGGGCGCAGGCCAATGGGCATCCAGCCATCGCCCAGGGCCGCGGCCCGGCGCAAAGCCGGCCCGGTATGCCCGCCAATCCACAGCGGCGGATGCGGTTTTTGTACCGGCTTGGGCAAAAAGCCGGCCCCGGAAGTCTGGACATAGCGGCCGTGGAACTCCGGATTTTCCGCCGTCCACAGCTCCTTGAACAGGCGCAGATATTCGTCCGTTACCGCGCCCCGTTCCGCAAAAGTATCCAGGCCCAGGGCTTGAAACTCCTCCGCCATCCAGCCTACGCCCACGCCCAGCGTTACCCGCCCTGCCGACAGGGTGTCCAGGGTGGCAATCATCTTGGCCGCCAACACCGGGCTGCGGTAGGGGATAATCAGCACATGGGTGCCGAGGCGCAGGCGGTGGGTGCAGCCGGCCAGAAAGTTGAGGGTGGACAGGGGGTCGTAGTAGGGCTGGTCGGGACTGAAAGCCGGCGTGCCATCCGGGGAGTAGGGATAGAAGGATTCCACCTGCCGGGGCAGGATGATGTGGTCGCTGACCCAGGCGGAGTCAAAGCCCAGTTCCTCGGCCCGCTGCGCCAGGGCGCGCAAGGCTTGGGGACTGGCTAACGGCCCCCGGCTCGGCAAAGAACAGCCAAAAGTCGCCGGCATAAGAAACCTCCCTTTATTTACATGGATGGGCCGGATATACAGGATTTTCGTATCTGCCGGGAAAGATTTTCCCCGTAAGGCAATCAAGAATCCTGTTTATCCGGTATATCCATGTTTGAATCCGTCCCCGCGGCTAGGCCGGAAGGGCGGCCGGCTTAACCGCCGACAAATCCACGCGGAGCGGCTTTTCCTTGACCGCGCTGACGCCGTCAATCTTGAACCCCAGAACCTGCCCTTGCAGATCCACCAGGGCCAGGGCCCGCTCGTCGGCGGTAGCGGTGTAATAGCCGTTGCCGGTTCCCCAGGACACATCCAGATAATCCCCGGCAGCATCATACCAGAGGTTGACTTTCAGATGATGGTTCCCGGCGGTCATTCCGTCCCCGCCGGCGGCATTACCGGGTACAAGTCCACATTGACGAAGCCCATTTCCCCGTCGTCAATGCCGCTGAGGCCGGACACCCTGAACCCGCACAGATTGCCGGCGGCGTCCACCAGGGCCTGCACCCGGTCATCGTCGGTGGCGGTGTAGCGGGTATCCGGCGGCGATGCCCAAACCACATCGAAGCAGTCCCCGGCTTCGTCAAAGTTGACGCTGATGTTTTTGATTTCCTCCATTGCTGCCGCTCCTGTTGGGCTGGGGGGTGTGGCGGGGGGCTAGACGGCGGCCGCCGGCTCCGGCCGTATTTGGGGCAAGTCGACCGGGGTCAACTCTACGTCGACCACTTCCCCGTCCTTAATCTTATCGACGCCCCAGACCTTAAACCCGGAAATGCCGCCGTCCTTAGCGACCAGCACCCACACCCGGTCGTTTTCCGTAGGGGTGAAAATAATGCCGGACTTCCAATGCACGTCCAGGTAGTGGCCGGCCTTGTCGAACCAGACATTCACCCGCGCTACTTCCGCCATAGCAGTTCGTCTCCTTTGATGTGGCTGGCGACGAAGGCAGTTACCACAAAAGCGTCGCCGTTGAAAACCTTTACCACCACGCAGATGCGGTTATCTCCCACCACCGGCAGGCCATAGAACCAGCGGTAGTATATCCGCATGGTCTCCGGGTCTGACGGGTCGCGAAAGATTTCATCCGGATCCAGCAAGGTTGGCCCGAGGGTATCCTCCAGCAAGGCCATATCCTCGTGGTCCGAGATGATATGCTGCCACCGCTCCTCGGGAAAGCGGATGGCCCGGCCCTGATAGTCTAACAGTATAGCCCGCATTTAGGATACTCCGAGGGGATGGGATGCTGCCGGGGATGGCAAAACCCGGCCCGGCTAGATGGCGGCCGCCGGCTCCGGCTCAGCCTGCGGCAAGTCGACCGGAGTCAGGGCAAAGTTGACGATTTCCTCCGCTTTGACCCGGCTGAGGCCCCAGATCATAAACCCGGACAAATTGCCCGCGTCATCCACCAGAACCTCTACCCGGTCGTCCGCGGTAGGCATAAAGAAATTGCCGGCTTCGGACACCCAGAACACATCCAGGTAGTTGCCGGCCTTGTCGTACCAGACCTTGATTTTTTCAACTTCCGCCATAGCAAATTGCCTCCAAGGTATTATAGCCGCCGCTGGCAAAGGCGGCACTGCTAAACGGCGGCCGCCTTTGCCGGCCGGGTTTGGGGCAAGTCGACCGGGGTCAACTCTACGCCGACTACTTCCCCCTCCTCGAGCTTGCTGACGGCGGAAACCTTGAACCCGCACCGGTTGCCCGCCCGATCCATCAACACCATTACCTGGTCGTTGTCGGTAAGGGTGAAGTAGCTGCCGGAGACCCAATGCACATCGAGATAGTCCCCGGCCTTGTCGTACCAGACATTCACGCGCCGGATTTTGTCCATATCACTTCGCTCCGCTTAAAGTGGCTGACCACATAGGCGGTCAACACAAAGGCATCGCCGTTGAAAACCTTTACCACCACGCAAATGCGGTGGTCGCCTACCGGCAGGCCGTAGAACCACCGATAGTATAGTCGGACGAATTCCGGGTCCTTGTCATCCCGCATAATTTCGTCCGGGTCCAACAGCGTCTCCCCGATAGTTTCCTCCATCGGCTCCATCTCCCCGTGATCGTGGAGGATATGCCGCCACCGCTCCTCGGGAAAGCGGATGGCCCGGCCCTGATAGTCTAACAGTATAGCCCGCATCGCCCCGTCCCTACCCTACTTTATCCCCGTTTCCGCGCCACCCAAGTGCCGCCGATGTGGTCGTGCCAGCCCCGCTTTTCTTTGTCCCAGCCGACCCACAGGTAGCCCAAGAACAGGGCAATGCCGGAAAGGAACTTGCCCACGATTTCCCGCAGCAAGACCGCGCCGAACCCCGGGATATTGCCCTCCCCGATTCACCACTTGGATGCCGACAATCATCTTGCCGAGGGTTTGCCCTTTGGCGGCGATGAAAGCGACATGGTAAGTCCAGCTGACGACCACGCCGATAAGGTTCGCCGCCGTCTGCCCCCCGCCGCCGCCCAGCAGGAGGCGCAGTACCAAGCCAACTACCGCAGCGACAAGGCTGATCAGGATGATGTCAATCAACGCCGCCGCTACCCGAATCCAAACCCCATATACTCCCCGCCGGCGGCCAACTCGCCGCCGGGCGGGTAAGCCATCCCCGGCGCATAACCCGGCCCGCCGGCAATCGCCGCCCCGCAATTGGGGCAGAACCGCGCCCCCGGATCCTGTTCCCGGCCGCAAGTGGCGCAGAAAGTGCCGTTGTCCTCGGGGTGGTAGGCCATAGTTTGCTCCTTACTTTGAGGTGGTGTTGGCCGCTGAAAACCTTTACCGAGCCGCAGGCTAACCGACTGGCGGCTCTACCAAGGAGGTTTTATCCCCCTTTGCCTGAAGTAGTCCGTCAGCATCTTGGTCAAGAAAGGCACTGCCGCAGACGGGATGCCGTACTTCACGGCTATCTACTTAATGTCTAACTTATCCCCAGGCTGGGTTCTGTTCCGTTTTGCTGGGGGGGGGTGGTTCGTTGAATCCTGGAATCAAGGGAAAAATACCCGCTTATCCCAAATCGACGGGTATTTTTGTTCCGCTCATCCAGGATGAGCGGAACACCCCCCCAGCAAAATGGAACAGAACCCCAGGCTGACGCGTCTCGATGTACGCCTTAACAAAAATTATGATGGCGGGCATCATAATTTCGACGATGGTCATCAACTGTTCCGCTTCCGAACTACCCGAGTCACCCGAGCCTCCCGCCTCGGAAAGCGCATATTTCTCCCGTCGTTCGGCTTCCCTTTGGGCGCGCTCCTCCGCTTTTTGTAAGCGACGCTCCTCGGCTACGCGAGCTCGCTCCTCGGCTGCCTCGCGAGCCCGCTTTTTCTCCTCCTCTGCTTGGGCGCGCCACGCCTCCTTACGCGCGGCGGATTGTTCTTGGATCAGCTGTTTCTGCTGGGCCGCTGCGATGCGTTGCTGCTCCCGGGTCAGTCCCCTTTGGTCGCCTTTGTCCCTCGGGACAACCGCTTGTCTCAGCGCTTGACGCGTCGGCTCAGCGACAGAGCCGTTACTGCCCGAGGCATTGGCTACCGCCAAGCCGCACCACTTGCAATAGTTGGCTCCCGGGTTAATGGAGCCGCCGCAAGCGGCGCAAGTAAGTTCCGGTTCCGTATCTACCGGTTCGTGAAACGGAATCCTGGCCGCCCCGCACTGGCTGCAGAAGTTGGCCGACGTCTTTAGATGACTGCCGCAGGCAACGCAGGCTACCACGGTTTCCGCAAGGGTCGCTTCTTGCCCTTGGCGCAGAGCGTTGCCGCACCAGTGGCAGGTTTCAGCCCCATCCGGGTTATGGCTGATGCACTTGGGACAAACCATCTGACGCCTCTCTATGTTCAGTTGCCCCGTTCCCTATCGGCCCGATTTTCCCGGCTAGTTCCGGTAGTAGCTGGCCGCCCGGTTCAAGTCATGCTGTACCAGGAGCCATGCCGCCGGAAAGAATACCAGCCACAGGATGAATATGGCAACGCCCGAATACTTGCCGCCGACGAATTGGGCGTACTGGTGAGCATGATGCCACAAGGCAAAGAAGTTGACAATGGGGATAATGAGCAGGCCTGTCCACCAGCCGGCCCATTCGTCTCTGCCATTGTCTTGATGCAGTTCTTTGAGGGTGACATAGAACCAGTAAAGGCCGTAAATGCCAAAGGTGCAAAGGAACAGGACAACCTGCATCATCATATCGCGGTGCTTGATATGGTCATGCTGGTGCATACGACGATCCTTGGCTTACCCCCAAGCGGCGGTCGGATGAAAGGCATTTTAGACCGATGCCGGCCAGATGTCAAAGGCCGGCACTAATCTCCTACCGTCCTTCCCGCCATTACCCCCACCGTCATTGGTATGTTGTAATAGTCGGGAGAACCGGCGGATTAGCCGGAGGGGCGCGGGGGCGGTGCCGACCGTCCTTGGGCGGCTCCGGGACTTGGTCCGGAGGGCGCCGTGCGGGAGTAGGGCAACCTCCCTATCTGGCGGTTGACCCAGCGGGGGTCAAGAGGGCGCCGTGCGGGAGTAGGGCAACCCCCACGCCTCCCAGGATTGACCGTTCCTGGCTCCGGCGGCGGCGGGGGTGTAGGGGCAACCCCCACGCCCCCAAGAGTTGACCGCTCCGAACGGATGATAGGGGCCAGAACCCCGGATTTGCCAGTGGGGAGGGTCAAATCCACCCGATTAACAACTTAAACCTCAAATCAAGGGAGGTCAACCTATGGCGGAACAAAGCAAGGTAGTGGCCGGGGTAGATGTGGGCAAAGCCACCTTGGTGGCGGCCCTCCGCACCGGCGCGGATCAGGAGTTCGCCAACACTCCGGCCGGCCGCCAGCAGCTGCTGGCCTGGCTGGAGCAGCGGAAAGTGGATCTGGTGGTCTGCGAGCCCTCCGGCGGCTACGAAAAGGGCTTGGTGCTCCGCTTGCATCGGGCGGAGCGGGCGGTCAGCCTGGTCGCGCCGGGGCGGGCCCGGGCCTACGCCAAGGCGATGGGCCAGGCGGCCAAGACCGACCCGTTGGACGCCCGCCTGTTGGCCCGCTACGGGGAGAAACTGGAGCCGGAGCCGGCCCCGGAACCGGAGCCGGAACGGGAAACGATTAAGGAACTGCTGGCCCTCCGGCAGCCGCGGGTGGAGGAGCGGGTGCGGGAACGCAATCGGCTGGAGCAGGAAAAGTCCTTTGCGGTAGAGGATTCCCTGTTCCGGCACCTGGAGTGGCTGGAGCGGGAGATTGAGCAGCTGGATCGGCAGTATAAAGAGCTGCTGGAAAGCAGTCAATCCCTGGCCCCGGCGGCGCAGCTGTATTGCAGCGTCCGCGGGGTCGGGATCCAGACCGCCGCTACTCTGCTGGCTTGGCTGCCGGAACTGGGTCGGGGGGACGGCAAGGGCCTGACCGCCTTAGCCGGACTAGCCCCCTGGCCTAAGGACAGCGGGAAACAGCAGGGCTATCGGGCCATTAGGGGTGGTAGGTCGGTAGTGCGCCGGGCCTTGTATCTGGCGACTATGACCGCCTTGCGGCGGAAGGACAATGACCTGAGCCGCTTTTATTACCATTTGCGGGAGCGGGGCAAGCCGGGCAAGGTGGCGATGGTGGCGGCGATGCGGAAGTTGCTGCTGCATCTGCACGCCATCGCCCGCCGGGGTACGCCCTGGGTTGCTCAGCATTCCCCGAATTAGGCCGCCAATTTCCCGAAAACCCCTTGACGGCCAACACGGATACTCCCGCGTAAGCGGGAATCCGGCGGTGGCTGGGCGGCAAAGGGCTGGTCTTTTCAGTACCGTCGGGGTTCCCGCTTACGCGGGAAGGACGGTAGGGGCGGCCGGGAATGGTGGTAGAAAGGGCGGCGACGGGGATGGTGGTAAGGGATTCCCGCTTGCGCGGGAATGACGGTAGGGGCGGCCGGGAATGACGGTAGGGGCGGCCGGGAATAAAGGTAAAGCCGGTTGTCAGGTATAGGCAGGGCCCGGGCCGACCCTGCGGTCGGCCCGGGCAAGGTTGTACCGGCGGATTGAGGCGGCCGGCCGGTACTGAACGGCTAGTTGTCGTCGAAGTAGCCGCCGCTGATGGGGGCGCCGACCAGGGCGCTGCCGGCCAGCATATCGATGCCCTTGCGGACGGAGCCGCTGATGCTGTTGACCTCCTGCTCCAGGGCGCGCAGGGAACGCAGGGCATAGGCATCGGCCTCGGTGCGGCGGGACAAAGCCTCGGCATCGGCCTGCTGGATAATCCTGGCCGCTTTCTGTTCCGCCTCGGCCACCAGCTGATCGCCGCGCCGCTGAAACTCGGATTGGGTCAGCCGATCCCGGAACTCGTCCTCGGATTTAGCCTTAGCCCGGCGGGCGTCGGCCAGGGCATTGTTCATAATCTGGTCCTTTTGGGACAGCATCTCCTCGGCGGCCTTGACTTCCTGGGGAATGCCCAGGCGCATCTGATCCACCAGCTCTACGAGCTTGGCCTTGTCCATCAGCAAGGCCCCGGTGATGGGCATCACCTTGCTGTTTTCAATGAGGCTTTCCAAACGGTCGATGGCGTTGATGATGTCTATGATGTCCCCCTTTCGCCGGCCGGGGTTTCGGGTTTTACGGAGCCGGCATACCGAATTTGCGATAGACTGCCTGGGCTACCCGGGGCGGCACCATTCCGCTAATGTCGCCGCCGAGGCGGGCCACTTCCTTTAAGAGGCTGGAACTGACAAAGAGATGGTCTTGGGAGGTCATAAAGGCGACCATATCCACATCCGGAGCCAGTTTCCGGTTCATAAAGGCCATTTCGTACTCGTACTCGAAATCCGACCCGCTCCGCAGGCCGCGCACCATCACGGCGGCGGCGATTTCCTGGGCAAAACGGACGACCAATCCCTCGAATTGGCGCACTTCCACATTGGGCAGGTGGCTTACCGCCGCCTGAAACAGCTCCACCCGTTCCGCGGCGGTAAAGAGCAGGTTTTTGGCGGGGGTGGCATACACCGCCACCACTACCCGGTCAAAGAGGGCCGCCGCCCGGGCCGCCACATCCACGTGACCCAGCGTTACCGGGTCAAAGCTCCCCGGGTAGAGGGCGATGGTCATTCCCGGCCTCCCCATTGATAAAAGTCCACCAGGTTGTCCCCGTAGCGGCGCTGGGATTCCAAGCGCAGCGGCCCATACTGTTCCGCCAGGGTCAAGTGGCGGGAATGGCCTACCACCAGCCGCCCGCCGTCCGCGGCCAGTCCCGGCGCAACGGCCAGGGATTCCATAAACTTGCCCAAGCCGGCCATCTTGTAGGGCGGATCGAGCAATATCAGTTGATAAGGCCCGGCCAGCGTGGACAAGGCCCGCTGCGCGTCAAGGCAATGGACGGCGGCCTGACCGCGGTATCCGGCCGTCGCCAGATTGTCCCGCAAGACCTGACTTTGGCGGCGATGGCGTTCCACGAAATCGGCCCAAGCCGCCCCCCGGCTGAGGGCTTCGATGCCCAGGCTGCCGGTGCCGGCGAACAGATCCAGGACGCGGGCGTCCCGATAGGTTTCCGGCGGCAGGATGTTAAAGATGGCGGCTCTTACCCGCGCGGCGGTGGGACGGACGCCGGAAACGGCGGGGCCGGCCAGGCGGCGGCCGCGGGCGGCGCCGCCGGCCACGCGCAAATTGCTGCTGGGGGGCATTATAAATCACCCCTGGTCAAAGTTTGCCAGTAAAAAACCGGGTCAGTTTCGGGCAGTTTTGCGGCGGGTTGGGTGGGGGTGGTGGTCGGGGGAATGGAAACGCCCCCGCCGCCGGACGACCGCCTAGGTTATTATAGCGGCATAGATGATGGAGCGGGCGCTTTTTCTTGACACGCCTATTCGGGGGCGATTATATTAGCCCCAAAATCCGGGCCGGAGGAATAATCCTATGCCTCGCTTTCCTAATGTTCTGGACAATGAACGGGCGGTGGTGGCGGACCAGCTGCGCCGCAACCTGGACGCCGCCACGGCCTTTGACTTCGTATCCGCCTATTTCACCCTCAACGGCTATGAACTGCTGGCCGAGGAACTGGAAAAGGTCGCCGCCGTCCGTTTCCTGTACGGCGATCCCACTTCTGTGGAACAGCTCGATCCGGGCGATCAGGAACCCAGGTCCTTCGAGTTGACCGAGCAGGGCTTGTCCCCCAGCTACACCCTGCAACAGGGGGATCTGGCGCGGCGGTGCGCCGAATGGGTCAAGAGCGACCGGGTAGCCATCCGCTCCGTCCGACAAGACAACTTTCTGCACGGCAAACTTTACCTTACCGCCGGGCCGGCGGGCCGCGCCGCCATCGTCGGCAGTTCCAACTTTACCAAGCGCGGGCTGGGCGGCGGCGGCCAAGCCAATCTGGAAATCAACCTGGCGACCACGGACGCCGCGGCCCTGGCCGAACTGGAGGAATGGTTTGACCGCCTCTGGAATAACCGGCAGCGCACCAAGGATGTCAAAGGGCAGGTACTGGATGCCCTGGAGCGTATCGGCCGCAACTACGCCCCGGAATGGGTGTATTACAAAACCCTGTACGAGCTGTTCCGCAAAGACATCGCGGCAAGGCTGGCCGGGAAGGACGACCTAGCCGCCGGCGGTTTTACCGACAGCCAGGTCTGGAACATCCTCTACGAGTTCCAGAAAGACGGCGTCCGCAGCGTCATCGCCAAGTTGCAGGCCCATAACGGCTGCATCCTGGCCGACAGCGTGGGCCTGGGCAAAACTTACACCGCTTTGGCCGTCATCAAATACTTTGAGCTGCGGAACGAGCGCGCCCTGGTGCTTTGCCCCAAAAAGTTGCAATCCAACTGGTCGCTGTATCAGGCCGCCAACAACCACATCCAGAACCCCTTTGACAAGGATCGTTTCGGCTATACCCTGTTGGCCCATACCGATTTGTCGCGGAATTCCGGCTATGTCGGCAGCGTCGACCTCGCCAACTTCAAATGGGGCAACTACGATTTGGTGGTCATTGACGAATCCCACAACTTCCGCAATGACGAGGGGCAGCGCTACCAGCGGCTGTTGGAGGAGGTTATCGGCGGCGGGGCCCGCACCAAAGTGCTGCTGCTGTCGGCTACGCCGGTGAACACTTCCCTGGTAGATTTGCGGAATCAGATTTACCTGATGACCGAAAAGCGGGAGGACGCTTTCCGGCAAAGCCTGGGTATCGGCAACATCCGCGCTGTGATGGCGGCGGCGCAGAAACAGTTCCGGGAATGGGAAACGGAGCAGGGCCGGGGCATCCGCCGGGATAAAACCCGGCTGCTGGACACGCTGGGGGCTGACTTTCGGCGGCTGCTGGACGGCGTATCCATATCCCGCTCCCGCCGCCTGATCGAGCAGTTCTACGCCGCCGAAATGGCGCGCATCGGGCAGTTTCCTGAACAAGCCCCGCCGGTCAATGAACATCCGCCCACCGACCTGGAGGGCCGCCTGTCCTACAAGGGCCTGGCCGACAACATCGAAAAATTCCGGCTGGCCTTGTACCAGCCCTCCAGCTATGTAACCGATCCGCAGCGGCTCCAAGAATTGGCCGCCACCCGCCAGCGCTACAATTTCAATCAGCAGGACAGCGAGCGGTTCCTGATTGGAATGATGCGGACGAACTTCCTGAAACGGCTGGAAAGTTCCGCCCATTCCCTGACCTTGACCTTGCAGCGCACCATCGGCAAGATGGAGCTGCTGCTGGACAAGATTGACCGCTACCGGCAGGACCGCCAATCCGCGGCGGATTTGACCGACTCCGACATTCGGCCGGAGGAGGATGGGGAGGATGAGGAGTTTTTCGTCAACCGGGGGCGCAATCCCTATCGCTTGTCGGAGCTGGACTTGAGCCGCTGGCAAACCGATTTGCGGCAAGACCGGGAGACGCTTTCCGCCGCCCTGGCGCAGGTAGCCGCCATTACTCCGCAGCGGGACGGCAAGCTGGCGGCTATCCGCCGAGCCCTCCGCGCCAAGGCGACGCAGCCCACCATCGACCGGGAGGGCCACCTCAACCGCAAGCTGCTGGTATTCACCACTTTCAAGGATACGGCGGAGTATCTGTATTGCAACCTGACCGGCCTGGCCCGGGAGTTGGGCCTCAACATCGCTATGGTTTCCGGGGACAGCAGTCAAACCACGGCCGGCGGCAACGATTTCAACGCCATCCTGTCCAACTTTGCGCCGGTAGCCCGTCAGCGCCGGGACGCCGCCGGCAATGCCGATATTGACCTGCTGATTGCCACGGACTGCATTTCCGAGGGGCAGAACTTGCAGGACTGCGACACCGTCATCAACTACGACATCCACTGGAATCCGGTGCGCATTGTGCAGCGGTTCGGGCGCATTGACCGCATCAAAAGTCGCAACGCCCGGGTGCAGATGGTGAACTACTGGCCGACCGACGAGATGGACGACTATCTGAAACTGCAAAGCCGGGTGCAGGCGCGGATGGCCCTGGCCGACATCGCCGCCAGCGGCGACGCCGATCCCTTTACCGAGCTGGAGGCCCGCTGGGAATTGAACTTCCGCGATGAGCAGCTGCGGCGGCTCCGCCAGGAAGCCTTGACTCTGGAGGAACTGGAGGACACCCCTACCCTGGGCGATTTTACCCTCGACCATTTCATCGCCCAGTTGCTGCGCTATCTGGAGCGCAATCGGGAGGAATTGGAGGCGATGCCGCCGGGCATTTATGCGGTAGCGCCGCCGGCCACGCCGCCGGCCGGCCCGGCGGCCGCGCCGGGGGTGATTTTCTGCCTGCGGCAGCGCAATGCCGGCGCGGGGGCGGCCGATGCCCGCCGCCAGTTTGCCAGTCCCCGCCATCCTTTCTATTTTGTCTATATCCTGCCCGACCGGACTATCCGCTACGGCTGCGCCAACTTGCAGCAGACCCTGGCCGTTTTCGAGGCGGCGGCGGTCGGGCAGACCGCCCCCCTGACCCCGCTCTGCGACCGCTTTGACCGGGAAACGGAACAGGGGCGCAATATGGCCCGGTACGACCGGCTGCTGACCGATGCTATTGCCCACATCACTCAAGCCCACAACAGTACCCAGCTCAGTAACCTGGGCCTGGGCGGCAGTCCCGGATTTATGCTGCCGCCGGCCGCCGAAACGCCGCAGGGGGCCGCCGACTTCGAGCTGGTCACCTGGCTGGTCATTCAGGACCCGGAACAAGGGGAGGAAAAGGAATAATGAACGGCCCTATTCAGGAACGGATTCGGGCGGCTTTGCCGGGGCCGGCGGATAGGGATTTCGCCGCCGCGGCCATTGACCTGCTGGCCGTCCTGGGCTACCGCAGCTCGCGCGCTATAGCCGGCCAATCGGGAAACCCGGCCGAATTTTTCCGGCAGTTTTATGCGCCGAACCCGGATACCAAATCCGAGGGGGATTTTCTGGGGGAGGCCGAGGCCGTCCACCTGCTGTTTCAGCTGACTAACGCGGAAATTGCCGGGACGGAGCAGGCCGGCTTGTTTGAGAACGCCCGGTTTGACACTGGCAACGCGCAGAGTTTTCTCTTTGCCGCCGTGGAGCTGGGCGGGCAAACCTATCCCCGCGGCCGCTACGCCGCCTTTACCCGAGAGCTGAACAAGCGGCTGATTCATCCCATGGTAGTCCTGTTCCGCACCGCCGCCGGGAAAATCAGCCTGGCCTTTGTCCACCGCCGCCGCAACCGGCAGCATCCGGAGCGGGCCGTGCTGGGGCCGGTGTCCCTGCTCCGGGAAATTAACCCGGTACAGCCGCACCGGGCGCATCTGGACATCCTGGCGGACTTAGCCCTGCCGGAACGGCGGCGCTGGCTGGAAAGTCACGGCCATTCCCCCAACTTTGACGGCCTGCTGGCCGCTTGGCTGGACGCCCTGGACACCGAGGAGCTGAACCGCCGTTTCTATCGGGATCTGTTCGCCTGGTTCGAGGGGGCGGTGCAGACGGCCCGCTTTCCGGCCGGCCTGGCCGCGGAGGAGCAGGTCATCCGCCTGATTACCCGGATGCTGTTCTGCTGGTTCATCAAAGAGAAGGGATTGGCGGCCGAGGAGCTGTTCAGCGAGCATCAGGTTCGCGGCCTGCTCAAAAACTATGACCGGGAAAGCGGCGATTCCTACTATCGGGCGGTGCTGCAAAACCTGTTTTTCGCCACTCTGAACACCGAAATTGAGCGGCGGCGGTTCAGCGGCGGCGGGCAAGCCACCCACCGCGACTTTTCCCGCTACCGCTACGCCGCCGAAATAGCCGCTCCGGAGCGGCTGCTGGAGCTGTTCAGTCAAACGCCCTTTATCAACGGCGGCCTTTTTGACTGCCTGGACAGCGAGCAGGCGGCCAGCCAGGGCGGGCAGCGGATTGACTGCTTTACCGACAATGTAATCAATCCGCGGCGGGCCGAATACGGCCTCCTGTCCCTGCCCAATCGCCTGTTCTTTGGCGATGCCGCCGTCCCCGGCCTGCTGGATCTGTTTCACCGCTACCAGTTCACCGTGGAGGAAAACACTCCGGCCGAGCAGGAAGTGGCGTTAGACCCGGAACTGCTGGGCAAGGTTTTTGAGAACCTGCTGGCCGCGGTCAATCCGGAAACCCGCCAGACCGCCCGCAAGGAAACCGGCTCCTACTACACCCCCCGCCCGGTGGTGGACTATATGGCCACGGCGGCCCTGGTCAACGCCCTGGCCGGCCAAGTTGCCGCCAACGCCGGGCCGGCCGCGGCCAACGCCGGGCCGGCCGCGGCCAACGCCGGGCCGGCCGCCGCCGCCAACGCCGCTCCAGCCGCCGCCGGCAGCACCGCCGACTCTTGGCAAAACCGCCTGCATTGGCTCCTGGACTATAACGACGCCTTTGCCGACGCCGATCGCCTGTTCACCCCAGCGGAACGGGAATCCCTGATCCGCGCCATCGCCGGGCTGAAAGTGCTGGATCCGGCCGTCGGCTCCGGCGCCTTTCCCATGGGCATCCTGCATCAGCTGACCCTGGCCCTGCGCCGGCTGGATCCGGACAATGCCTTGTGGGAAGCAATCCAAAAGGAAATCGCCGGACAACAGGCCGCCGCCGCCTTTGACACCGCCGACCCCACCGCCCGCAACGACCGGCTGGCCGCCGTCAGCGCCACCTTTGACCGCTATCGGAATTCCGACTACGGGCGCAAGCTGTATCTCATCCAGAACGGCATTTATGGCGTGGATCTGCAGCCCCTGGCCGTCCAGATTGCCAAGCTGCGCTTTTTCATTTCCCTGGCCATTGAGCAGCAACCCAGGGCCGACCGGACGCAGAACTACGGCATTGCCCCGCTGCCCAATCTGGAAACCCGCTTTGTGGCCGCCGATGCCCTGCGCGGCCTGGGCGGTCTGCATCGGGAACTGGTGTCCCCGGCCGCCGCGCAAGGGCAGCGGCGCTTGGCCGAAAATCGGGAACGGCATTTTCACGCCGCCAATCGCCGGGATAAACTAGCCTGCCGGCGGGAGGATGCCCGCTTGCGGCGGCAACTGGCGGCCCAGCTGCGAAAGGTGGGCCTGCCCGCCGGCCCCGCCGACCGCATCGCCCGGTGGGATCCCTACAATCCGAGCGCCGCCGCCGACTGGTTCGACCCCGGCTATATGTTCGGGGTAGAGGGCGGCTTTGATGTGGTGCTGGGCAACCCGCCGTATGTAGGAACTACGGACAAGCAGCTGCGGGAACTTTACCAGGAGGGCATTTACGGCCGGGCCAATACCTATGGGCTTTTCATTCAGCGCGGCCTGCAACTGACCAGCGCGGCCGGGCAACTTACCTACATCAATCCCCGAACCTTGTTGACCGACCGGTACTTTACCAACCTGCGAAAGGTTATCAAGGCAAAGGCCGAGCTGAAAGGCATTGTCCTGATTGCCGACCGGCACAACACCTTTGAGAATGTGCTGCAAGAGTGCATTATCCTGCACTTGGCGGAAAAGGCCGGCAAGACCGGGCCGTACATCGTCAACACCGGGGCCATTGCCCGGCCGGAGGACCTGAACAATCCGCAAAACCGGCTTTCCATCGGCTCCGAGCGGGTGCTGCTGGGCGATGGCTATGACGGGGCCTTTTATATCGGGGCCTCAGAGTT
>CBDBCU010000004.1:0-175240 GCA_965203435.1 Dehalococcoidia bacterium
GGCAATTCAGCTCTACCAGGGCTGGCAGTTGCTGAATTGCCCCAACCCTTTTGTTGTAGCGGAATGGGGGGCCGGCAACGGTCTGCTGAGCCGGGATATTGCGGCCGCCGCCGCGCAACTGCCCGGCGGATTTGGCAATGGCCTGCGCTATCTTTGTATCGACCGCTACAATCCCGCCGGCCCCGCACACAAAACCGACACCGCCGCCGGCATAACCCGCATCACGGCGGCGGGATTGCCTTTGCGCGGATTGCGCGGCGTCATCCTGTCCAACGAACTGCTGGATGCCTTTCCAGTGCATCAGGTGAAAATGGCGGGCGGGCAGCTGCGGGAAGTTTATATCGCCATTGACGCCAGCGGGAACTTGACCGAAACCCTGGCCGATCCCTCCACTCCGGCCCTGGCCGCCCGGCTGGAGGAACTGAATATCCGCTTGGCGGAGGGGCAGACTGCCGAAATCAACTTGCAACTGGACGATTGGGCTGAGGAGGTAGCGGCGGCGTTGGCGGCCGGATTTGTCTTGACGATTGACTACGGCCGGCCGGCGGCGGAATTGTACGATAACCAGCTGCGCCCCCGGGGGACATTGACTACCTATTACCGCCACGCCCAAACCGACGCCCCGTTGCGGAATATCGGGCGGCAGGATTTAACCGCTCAAGTGGACTTTACGGCGGTCGTCAATGCCGGCCGCCGGGCCGGGTTGACGCCGCTGAACTTGGCTACGCAAGGGCCGTTTCTCCGCAACCTGGGATTGGATAGTTTCCGGCGGCGGTTAGCGGCTATGCCCTTGTCCCGGCGGGACTTGTCGGCTAACCGGGCCGGGTTGGCGGCTCTGGCCCATCCCGCCGGGATGGGTGCTTTCAAGGTTCTGGCCCAGGGCAAGGGGATAGGCCAGGCGGATTTATGGGGCTTTGCGCCGGCGGCCGCCGCTGCGGAAATAGCCGCCCGTCTGCATATCCCATTGTTGACCGATAGGCATATAGCCCTGCCCGCCGGTTGGCCGGCGGCCGGGGCTGAGGAGTTTGAGTTGGCGTGGGAGCAGCTGTGGCCCGGCCCACCGTCGGGATAAGCTATTCTCCGCTGACTAAATCAATCCGCGCTGCGATGGGCTTCATACTTTGGATGATAAAACTGATGTGTTCGTCCAGGTCAACGCCCAGTTCGGCCGCCCCCTTGCGGATGTCCTCCCGGTTCACCTCTTTGGCAAAGTTCTTGTCCCGCAGTTTGCGGTGAACGGAGCGGGGCGTTAGGTCGTCCAGGCTTTTGCCGGGGCGCACCAGAGCCACCGCCCGGATAAAGCCGGACAATTCATCCACCGCAAAGAGGGTATGCTCCATCAAGGACTCCCGGGGAATGCCGGTATGCTCGCCGTGGGTCAGCACCGCCCGGATAATGTCCTCCGGGTAGCCCTGTTCCCGCAGGATTTCCGCTCCGTAGGTGGGATGGGATTCCGGCGTAGGGCAGATTTCCCAGTCAAAATCATGGAGCAGGCCGGCCAGTCCCCAGCGCTCGACATCGGCCCCGTACTTGACGGCATAGCCCCGCATCGCCGCCTCCACGGTAAGCAGATGCTTCAGCAGCATATCCGTTTTCACATAGCGGCGCAAAAACTCCAGGGTATGTTCCCGGTTCATTACCTCCATCAGGGAAACCTCCGGCAAAGAGATAGAGTTAGACCGCCGGCGCCGCCGGGTTGCCGGCCGTGCCGATTATCCGCGGCTGGCAGCGCACGGCCGTGGTTAGAAAGCCGCTGTGGGCTACCATGCGGTGCGCCGGGCGGACGCTGCGCTCGGTGATATGCCAGGGGCGCAGCAGCGTCTCAATGGTTTCAATCAGCTGAAACCGCCCGTCGCCTTGCAGCTGTCCCACCAGCTGATGCACCTGCAAAATGGTAGGCAGAAAGCTAATCAGTATCCCGCCCATCGTCAAGGCCTCGGCCACGCCGGCGACCGCTTGCCACGGCTCCGGCACATCTAGTACCACCCGATCCACCGGCCCCTCCGGGATACCCTGGTAAATATCGCCGACGGTCACCGTCAGGTTGGACGGATTGGGAATGACTTTGCGGATATTCGCCATCGCCTTGGGGATTACCGATTCATCGATTTCGTAGGTGCTGACCCGACCTTTATCGCCGACAGCCCGCAGCAGGGCGGCGGTCAAGGCCCCGGAACCCAGGCCCGACTCGACCACCACCGCCCCGGGGAAAATGTCGGCAAAGGCGATAATGTTGCCCAAGTCTTTGGGATAGATGATTTGGGGGCCGCGCGGCATCTGCCGCACAAAATCGCCCAGGGTCGGCCGCACTGCCAGCAGAATATGCCCCCGGTCGGTGCGATACCAGCCGCCGACGCTCTGCCCAATCAGCCCGTCGTGGGGCAGCCGTCCCAGGTGGCTGTGAAAAATCTGCCCGGCGGTCAGGGTATGCAGATAGCGGCGGCCCTTGCGATCCAGCAGCAGGGCCAAATCGCCCTCCTGAAAGTAGCCGCTGGGGTCGGCTTCCCGGTCAAAAGTCAAGGCAATTCTCCCCAAGGGATTTCGTTCGAGGGCCGGGTATTGCTCCTAGTATATTGCCCGCCGCCGCTTTACCGTCATTCTCGCGCAAGCGGGAATCCGGGAATGCCTAGCGATCAACCGTCTAGTCTTTTCAGTGCGGTTCTGGATTCCCGCTTGCGCGGGAATGACGGTTTTATATGCGCGGTCTCAGGGGAATAGGGGCGGGAGCGGGGGAGGCCGGAATGATGGAGCGGGCGATGGGATTCGAACCCACGACTCTTTGCTTGGGAAGCAAATACTCTACCACTGAGTTACACCCGCTCACTGCCCGGACAAAAGCAGTATAACACATCCCGATCGGTTTGTCATTAGGGTAACGGCATCAATTTTCAAATCCGTTTTTAAGGACTTGTTGCCGCTGATTATTGCCGCTTCGGATAGCCCATCCTATTTTTTCGCTCATCCTGAACTGGTTGAAGGATGAATGTTCCTCAACCGGCGGAATGGAACCTACGGGACGGGTTCGTTCAGGCGGGCGTAGTCATAGACCGGGATGGTCAGTTGGCCGACCGGCTTTCCTTCGCCGGCGCGGAAACTTCTGATTATGGCAAGGGCGGCTTCGGGAATAGCTTTGTCGCCGCAGTAAAGGCAGACAAAGGCCGGGACATTGTCGACAAAGAAAGGCTCCGGGCCGGTTTCATCGCAGTAGCGGATGATTTCCTCCCGGAAAGCGTCAGGGCTGTGGCAAATCAGGCAGTCCATACTAATCCCCACTAATCCCCGAGGGTTCATTCGGCGCCCGGCTCTTGGCGTAGGCGGGGGCAGCGGCGGCTTTCGCCTTTTCCGGCCGGGCTTGGGGGTTTTGCAGGTCAAAGACCGGAATGGACTGGTAGGCAACCGGGGTTGCTTGTCCCTCCCGGATTTTTCCCAGGGCGTCCATAACCTTGCCGGAAAAGCCGGTAGGCCCGCAGACTCGGCAAACAGCGGCCGGCAGATTCTTTACGGTCCGCGGATGGCGGCCGTCGGGATAGATGCGGAGGATAACCCGGTTTTCCTCCCTATCCCGGCTGCGGCAGTTGTAGCAGCGGCTCGGCCGGGCGGCGGGTTTGCCGTGAGGGTTTTGCAGGTCAAAGACCGGGAGGGACTGGCGGTGGGATGGCGGGATTTCACCGGCGCGGCCCCTTTTCAGGGCAGCACGGGCGGGAACGGGAAAGACGATTACGCCGCAGACCCGGCACTCCTTGACCGGCAGGTTTTCGATATACAAGGGGGCTTTCCCTGCCGGAGAGAAGTAGCGGACGATTTGCACGGCTACGGTTTCCCGGCCGCGGCAGCGATAGCAGCTCCGCTCAGGTTTCCTGGTACGGTTTGCGGATGCGGTAACAGTCATCGGCCCACTTATACGGCTCGGTTTCCGCCGGGAAATAAGCCGTAATAATCAAGTATTCAGGATAATAGCCGCAAAGGATATGGCCAATGCGGCCATCGGCGGTTTTGCCCCAAACCAGGCAGGAGCTGTTGGTCTCGGCTTCCGGATTCAGTTCAATAACTTCCGGGGCGTCGGCGCATAGTATAAACGCGATGTCCGCTTCATCGGGGGTGGGACGCTCGGTTTCCTGGAAGTCATAATGCTGGCTCGGCTCCAATTGGCCGTGGGACGCGGCCCAGCCCAAGGCTTCAATCAGATACTCGCGCATACGCTCCCACCCCGGTTGCTCCAAGGATTATACCCCCGCCGGCAAGGGATTTATACCCCCTAAGTAAAAATAGCCTCCTTGATGTTCAGCACATCCTGGCGGAGTTGGTAGTCCTCGTTGAGTTCGCCGTTGATTTTGCCGGCGCCGTGGATGACGGTGGAATGGTCGCGGCCGCCCAGCAAGCGGCCTACTTCAGTGGGGGAAAGTTCCAGTTCGTAAATCAGCAGATACATGGCTACCTGGCGGGCCAGGGCGATGGTTTTGCTGCGATTGCGGCCCAGCAGGTCGGCCGGGGAAACTTTGTAGCGGCGGCTCACCTGTTCCAGGATACGCTCCGGGTCAATAGCGTGGCGGGCGGTGTCCAGGGTCATATCGTCCAGCAGGCGGGAAGTGGATTCCAGGGTGATGGGGGCGTTCAGCAATTGGGCGTAGGCCACCACCCGGTTGAGACTGCCCTCCAGTTCCCGCACATTTTTCTGCACCCGCTTGGCAATCAGCTCCAGCACCGGCGGCTCGACGGCGATTTGCAAATCATCGGCTTTGGCGGCCAGGATGGCGATGCGGGTTTCCAAATCCGGCGGTTGGATGTCGGCAATCAAGCCCCATTCGTAGCGGGAACGCAGCCGATCCTCGGTCAGGGTCAGGGCCTTGGGCGGCCGGTCGGAAGTCATCACAATCTGATAGCTGCCGGTGTGCAGATCGTTAAAGGTATGGAAAAAAGCCTCCTGGGTCTGCTCCTTGCCGTTAAGGAACTGGACATCGTCCATCAGCAGCAGGTGCAGGCTGCGGTAGCGGCGGCGGAAATCCTCGGTAGCGCCGCTGCGGATGGCGGTGATGAACTCGTTGGCGAACTGCTCGGCGGACACATAAAGGACTTTCAGCCCGCCCTGGGCCGCCCGCTGGCCGATGGCGTGGAGCAGATGGGTTTTGCCGAGGCCGACGCCGGAGTAGAGGAACAGGGGATTATAGATGCGGCCGGGAGATTCGGCCACATAAGCGGCGGCGCTGACCGCCATACGATTGGAGTTGCCGGTGACGAACTTCGCAAAAGAGTAACGGGGACTGAAGTTGACTCGGGTATCCTCGCGGGCGCGCTGCCGCTCGGCGGCGGAGAGAGTGTTGGCGGCGGCCGGCGCGGCGGCGGTGTCCTCCGGCTCCGTTTCGGCGCTGGGGGGAACCTGAAAGCGGATGTCGTACGGCTGGCCGGAAACCTGGCGCAGGGTACGCAGCAGGGCTTGGTAAAGGCGCTGCTCGAGGCATTCGATGATAAAGACGCTGGGTACTTCGACCAGCAAATCCATATCGTTAAAGCCGACGCCGGCGGAATCTTTCAGCCAGGTCTCAAAGGTATTGCGGGGCAGTTGCAGTTCCAACTGGCCCAAAGTGGCGGCCCAGGTTTCCCGGGCCAAGGCGGCGTCGGCAGTCATAGCGCAGTCCCCAAGATTGGATGGGCAAGCCCCGGTCGATTATTCCGGGCCTGGGGCAAGGATAGCGGTTATTCGGCGGCAGTGGCAAGGCAGGGGGAGGTGGTGTTTTGGGGGAAATTTCGCCGGGGACACTTGCGCTTTGTATAAACCGGTGTTATTATAAGTTTTGGAAGCCATCCCACTCCTGCTATGGCAAAGCCGGGAAGCCTTATGCTGACGGAACTAAAACTTACCAACTTCAGGATTTTCGACGACGAGGTAACGGTACGGTTTCGCCCGATTACCGTCCTGATTGGCCGCAACAGTTCCGGCAAGTCCTCCATCATCAAGTTTCTGCTGATGTTGCAGCAGTCGCTGGGGCCGGGCAAGACGCAGTTCCTCAGTCCGGAGGGGGATTTGGTGAACCTGGGGGTTTTTGCGGAGCTGAAAAACGCTTTGTCCCGGAAGCGCAACCTCAAGTTTGAGCTGACAGCAAAGGGACTGGATCCCCAGTTTTCCCCTATTTTGTCCGGGCATCTAAGCGAGTCCGGGGAGTTGCAGCCTGACTTGTTTCGGTACAAAGCCGAGGCTAGGGTTGCCTACCGCGGAAAACCCGGGGAAAATCAGGTCGGCTACTCGTTGCTGGAGGAGGAGTCCGGGAATGTCCTGACAACTGGTACTTGGGATACTTCCGCTTTCTGGGGCGATCCGCCGGTACCGAGCATCCTGCTTAACCCCGCTGATTCCGAAGAAGCAGCAGCAGAATGGGCAATAGTATCCGGTGATAGGAGCGATGCCTTTGCTCGCTTTATGTTGTTGCGGGAAATCGTATACGCGGCGCGTTATCAAGTCAACGCCATTCGGCATATCACGCCGGTCAGGGCTGAGGCGCAAAGGGTTATCGTTGCGTCGCAACCACCGATTGACAACGTGGGCCAGAGAGGTGAAAATACCCTGCCCCACCTCCATCGGATGATAACTGAACATCCGCGTCATTACGATTTCCTGTTGCCGCACCTGCAACGGGTAGCCGGAATCTCGGGCGTAGAATTCAAGACCTCGATCAGGCCGCGGTGGGTCAGTCAGGCTTTCGCCAAGAATAAAGCTACCGGCGCCAATGTCCACATCGCGGATTATGGCTTTGGCGTGAGCCAGTGCCTGCCGATCTTTGTGCAGGGGGCGATAATGCCGGCCTATACCACCCTGATGGTGGAACAGCCGGAGGCGCAGTTGCATCCCACTGCCCAGCTGGAAATGGGCAGCTACTTTGCCGACCTGTGGCAACAGCGGCAGGTGGCTTCGGTCATTGAGACCCACAGCGACAACATATTGCTACGACTGCGGCGGTTGGTGGCCTTGGGGGAACTGGCGCCGCAGGATATTTCGGTGGCTTACTTCTCCTTTGAGGAGGATAACCGGAGGATGCCTATCGTCAAAAACCTGGACATTAACCCGGATGGTTCGCTGGAAGCGGGCTTGCCGATGGAGTTCTTTGGGGCGGATGTGATCGAAGGCTTGCAACTGGGGGCGCGGGTATGACCGGCGGCCCCTTTCAGGATGCGGTAGGCATTGACACCAATGTGTTTGTCCATCTGCTGAATCCGCAGAATAACCCGGACGGGCATATCAACGGCCTGTTGAGGCATCTTGCTGAGCAGAGGGTTGCGTTGCTGATGGATGGCGGCGGGCGGATAGCCGGGGAGTACGAGCGGTCGATAACGCCCCTTATCCGGGGGCTGGACGAGGCGCGCAACGAAAGGCAAATCCTGCGGTATTGGATGGCGTTTGCGCCCTCCCGGAAAGTGGAAGTTTCCGAGGGGGATGCCTTGATGGTCGGCATCGGGCAAGTCATTAGCGGCGACGCTGCGGTTGACCGCATCTTTGTCTATGTGGCTTTCAAGGAGGGGAAAGTCCTCATATCCAATGATGAAAGGGATATAGTGTTCGGCTCCGACCGGGCAAGGGGCTATGTTCCCCGCCGGGAACGGCTTTTGCAGATTACGCAGGATTGCCGTCCTCCGGGAGCCGACATATTGACCGCTCGGGAGGCGTACGAAAAAACATTAAGTTGACCCTCTGTCCGCGCCCCTTTCCGGTGGAAAGGGGCGTTTTTGTTGACCCCGGTTTGCCGTTCCGGTTCGGTTGGTGGTATGCTTGGGCGACAAGGCAGGTAGCATTGGGGGCTTTGGTGAATGGATTTAAGGCCGGCTCCGGGCGGCGGTTGACCGGTTGGCTGGCGGCGGCCGGGCTGCTAATGCTGTTGGCGGTCGTCGGTTGGGGCGGGTGCGCGGCGGTGTTTTATCCCGGCCGAGGGCTGGAGCCGGCGGCAACAGCCGCGCCAATACCGCCGCCGGTATTGCCGTCGAAGCCATCGGTGACGGCCGCGCCAATACCGCCGCCGGCTTTGCCAGCTGCGCCGCCAACTTTGGCCGCGCCGACCCGGCAGTCGTCCCGGCCGACCCGTCCCGAGGTACCGGCAGTTACACCGCCGGTTGTTGAGGTTGCTCCGGTGAGCGTAAATCGCATTGCATATATCGGCCCCTATGGGGATTTGTTCACCATCAATCCCGAGGGCACGGAACGGCGGCGGTTGACCGGCGGCGACCGGGATGCGGCGGAAATAGGCGGGCCGGCCGGCGCCTATCGGGCGCAGCGGCTGGAATTGTCGGAAAGCTGGGCTTGGCCCACCTGGTCGCCGGACGGGACGCGGCTGGCGGTCTCCCGGGTGCAGCGGGCTAACGACCGCTCTTTGCGGGTGTCGGCGCAAATCGTTGACGCGGCGGTGGGCCGGCGGCGGCTGGTCTATGAGAATGAAGTTCCGGCTTTGATTGCCGACGATGCGCCGCATTACCTTTACTGGTCGCCGGACGGGGAATATCTGTCTTTTCTGGCGGCGACGCGGCAGGGACTGACCCTGTTTGTGGTCAACCCGGATACGGCCGAGGGAGCCATTGCCCTGGAACGGGGGGCGCCGCTGTATTACAGTTGGGGCGGCGACGGGCAATCGCTAATCTGGCATTCCCGGGCGGCGGTCAAGCTGCTGCGGAAACCCTTTGCCGCGGATAACGCGCTGTCGCTGGTGGATGCCGTGGGCTTTCGGACGCCGGCTATGTCCCCGGACGGGCAGCGCTGGGCGGTATGGGTGGGCGGCCGGCAGAGTGGGACTTTGTATATCGGGGAAAGGGATAATCTGGGGACGGCGCCGGCGGCAATCCTGTCGGCGGGGCCAACGGCGGCTTTTATGTGGTCGCCGGATGGTACGCAATTGGCCGTGGCCGACCAGTGGGGGGAATCGGGCGGCATTTTTGAGCGGCTGCACCTGGCGGCGGCCGATGGCAGCGGCGGAAAAGTCGTAGTGGAGGAGCCGCTGCTGGCCTTTTACTGGTCGCCGGACGGGGCGCGGCTGGCCTGGGTAGCGGTGGACGGCGCGGAGCCGGGTTTTACCTGGAAAGTGGCGGAAGTGGCGGCGATGGATGCGGCTGGCGGGCCGGTATCGGGGCGGGAGTTGCTGCGGTTTCAGCCCAGCAGCGCGGTTTTGACCAGTTTGACTTTCTTTGACCAGTATGCCTATTCCCATACGCCCTGGTCGCCGGACGGCACGCAGTTGGTAGCGGTAGGCCAGCCGGGGCCGGCCGCAGAACGGCGCAACGGCGAGTCGGCCAGTGGCACGCGGGTCTATGTGCTGGATGCGGTGGGGGATACGCCGCCGCGGGAAATAGCCGCCGGCGGGATGGCGTTCTGGTCGTGGAATTAGGGGGACAACGGCCGCTGTCGCCGGCGGGGTGCGGTCGAGGAAATAAGCAAAGGAGGCCAAAGGCAAGGATGACCAAGCAGTTGACGGCGATTATCGAGCGGGAGGGGGATGGCTATGTAGCCCTCTGCCCGGAGTTGGATATTGCCAGCCAGGGAGAGTCGGTAGCGGCGGCGCGGGCCAACTTGCAGGAGGCATTGGAGCTGTTTTTCGAGACGGCAACCGCCGCTGAAGTCGAGCAGCGGCTGCGGGGAGAAGTGTATATAACCCAGGTGGAGGTGGCCGTTGGCTAGGTTGCGGACGCTGTCGGGGCGGCAGGTCTGCGGCATACTGGCCGAGCAGGGCTTTACCGAGGTGCGGCGGCGGGGCAGCCATATAATAATGCAGCGCGGCGCGGCCGGCGGCGGCTCTACTACGGTTCCGGTTCCGGATCATCGAGAACTTCGGATCGGAACCTTGCTGTCCATCATTCGGCAATCGGGCTTGCCGCGAGCGTTGTTCGAGTAAGGGTTAAGGGGAATGACCAAGCTATTACCCGGGTTGCTGTTGCTGCTGCTGGCGGCCTGCGCCGGGCCGGCGGCTACGGCTACCCCGGAACCGACGCCAACGCCGGTTCCCGATCCGGCGGCGATTTTGGCGCGGGCGGCCGAGTGGGTAGCGGCGGCGGAATCCTTGGGGTTTGTCCTGGAACACCCGACGGGCAGTACCGAATTGTCCCCCGGCTTGCGGCTAATCCGGGCCGAGGGGGCGGCTAATACCCCGGATCGATTCCGTCTATCCCTGGAGTTGGAATCGTCCGGGTCTTTTCTGGAACTGGAAGTTATTGTCATCGGCGAGGCGGCGTGGATGACTAACCTGTTCAGTGGGGAGTGGGAATCGGTTCCGGCGGCGGCGTTGCCGGTGCGGTGGGATCAGGCCGGGGCGGTTTTTGCGGCGGCCATTGCCGCCGTGGAATCGCCGCAATTGGCCGGGGCAGAACCGGTAGAGGATTCAGATGGCGGCTATGCGGCTTGGGTAATCCGGGGGATGCTGCCGGGGACGGCATTGGCGGCAGCCCTGCCGGGAACGCTGGACGAGGCATCCGTTCCGGTGACGGTATGGGCGGATCAGGCCGAGCGGCGGTTGCCGCGGTTGCAGCTGGAGGGGCCATTAGTGGCCGGGGATTTGCCGGAAGTGTCCCGGGTGTTGACTTTGACCGCCTTGCAGCCGCCGGCAGAAATTGCGGCGCCGGCCGGGGGCGGGTAGGTTTTGGGGTAGATGGGCAACGAGTCCCGAGCGGCCGGGTTTATAATAGTCCCATCCGGTCATCCTTATTCTATTATCCAGCGCTTTCTGCGGTTTATGTTTGCTTTCGGGGCGGGACGTCCGGCGCCGGCGTCCGTAGTTCTGGCGGTTATTGGATTGGGGGCTTTTTTTACGGCCCTGGATCAGACGGTGGTGGTTACTGTGTTGCCGGCGGTGATGCGGGATTTGCGGATTCCCATTGGCGAGCTGGATCGGGTTTCGTGGGTGGTGACGGCGTATCTGCTGGGCTACACCGCCTTTATGCCCATCCTCGGGCGTTTGGGGGATGTGTACGGGTATCCCCGGATTTATCTGGCCGCGCTGGGCGTGTTTTGCGGCGGCAGCGTCCTGGTGGCCTTGGCCGGCAGCCTGGAAGGGATGATTGCGGCGCGGGTAGTGCAAGCCATCGGCGGGGCGGCGGCGGTGCCTATCGGAATGGCCGTAGCGGTTTCCGTCCTGCCGCCGGAGCGGCGGGGCTTGGCCCTGGGTCTGGTCGGCGGGGCGGCCGAGGCCGGGTCGATGCTGGGGCCGGCCTACGGCGGGGCCATCGTGGAACTGGCAAACTGGCGCTGGCTGTTCTGGCTGAACCTGCCGCAGGCGGCGCTATTGCTGCCGGGCTTGCTGTGGATGTCCAATCGGCGCGACCGGGCGGCCCGGATGGATTATGGCGGCGGCGTGCTGCTGGCGGCGGCGTTGCTGGTCTTGTCGGTAGCCCTATCCCGGCCGGGGCTGTTCACTTTAGAATCGGCATTGCCCTTTATCCTGCTGGGCGGCGGTCTGCTGCTGGCGGCGGCCTTGGCGTTCCGGGAAGGGCGGACGGAGCAGCCCTTGCTGCGGCCGGCCTGGTTCCGCTCCCGAGCCTTTGTAGCGGCCAATTTGACGCAGCTGCTGGTGGGCGTAGCGCTGATTATTGCCCTGGTTACAACGCCGCTGCTGGCTAATACGGTGATGGGCAAAGACCCGCTGACCGGGGCCCTGTGGCTGCTGCGGTTGACGGCGGCGATACCGGTGGGGGCGATAGTCGGCGGGCTGCTACTGGGACGATGGGGGGCGCGGCCGATAACGATAGCCGGGCTGTTGCTGATCGCCGGCGGGCTGTATTTGGTCAGCGGCTGGGGATTGGCTATAGCAGAGCCGCACTTGACGCTGCACCTGGCGGCGGCCGGATTGGGCTTTGGCTTGGTGATTGCGCCACTGACGGCGCAGGCCCTGGGCGCGGTGGCGGCGGATTATCGGGGGACGGCGGCGGCGCTGGTGGTGGTGGCGCGGCTGCTGGGGATGACCCTGGGCTTGGCGGCGCTGGCGGCTTGGGGGATTACCGAGTTTCAATCGCTGACGGCGGATTTATCACTGCCGCTGCCTATGCCGGGAGAGACGGCGGCGGCGCAAGCGACGCGGCTGGCGGCCTATGCGGCGGCGGCGCAGCAGGCCGGGTTGACGGTGTTTCAAGGGTTTTTCCGGGCCGGGGCGGTAGTGGCATTGCTGGCGGTAATTCCGGCGTTGGGGATGGGGCGGGAGGCAAGGGCGGGGTGACCATTCAACAAGTTCAGGATGAGCGGGGGAGAATTAAAGCAGGGTGGGAGCAGTAGCGGGGTCGGCCGCCGCCGTTGCCGGGGTGTCCATAACATAGCGGAAACATTTTTCCAGGGTTTTCAGGCCAATCCCCGGGGCCGAGGCCAGTTGGCTGAGGGAATTGATGTCGTTAGGGTCCTCCAGGGTAGCGCAGACTTTACGGAACAAGTCAATCCGCAGACCCATAGCTTTAGCCATAGTTTTGTCGTCGGGCCGTTCATCGTGGCGGAGCATCCGGCTGCGGAACTCCAGATACAGGTCGTCAATGGCCTTGGGGTCGTAGCGGTAGATTTCGACCGGGATGTCGCATTGGGACAGGTAGCGCTGCATTACCGCCAGGGATTCCTCCTCAGGGATCCCGCCGTTGGTAGCGCCCAACAGGGGGAAAGCGATGGACTGAATGCCTTTTCCCTGGTAGGTGGCGAGGAACTTTTCCAGTCCGGCCGTCAAATACTCGACTTTGGAAGGATATTTCCAATGGCGCTTGGTGGGAAAGTTCAGCGTCCACCGCTGTTCCCGGGCCTCATCCGGCGGCTTGTAAAGCCACAGGCTGCCGATGTTGATGCGTCCGGCCCGGCAATGCTCGACATAGCGGTCGAACATTTCCGGGAGACGGAGCTTGAACTCCAGGGCGATGCCGGCCCCCATCACGCCGTCGCAGTTGACGGTGTTGACCAGGGTCTGGCCCTGGCTAGCAAAGATGTTGCCGGTGATGATGGTGGGGTTAGGCATAGAACATCCTTGCTGTCCCTTGCGGATGGAACCTTTGCGATACGGGAAATCAATTTTGCATTGCCGGCAGTCCCGGGCAGTCATTTCCATAAGAAAATGATAGCATATTCGTACCGGGGCGAATAGGGGCAAGTACGCTCTACCCCCCCAACCCAACCATCAACAGGAGGCGCGGTTATGGAGTTTGCCGAGATAAAACCTTTTCTGGCGGAGAATCACCGGGCGGTGGTACAAACCATGCAGCCCAACGGGGCGGTGCAGGCCAGCGTGGTGGTGTGCGGGGCTATGGGTGAGCAACTGGTCTTGGCCTCGGTTTATCCCCGGTCGCGGAAGGTGCGGAACTTGCGGCGCAATCCGCAAATCACCGTGCTGGCGGTGACCGCGGATTGGCGGCGCTATGTGGTGGTGGAGGGGCAAGCGGAATTGCGGGCGGCCGACAATGCCGATGCCGAGGAGCTGCGGCTCTTGCTGCGGGATATTTTCCGGGCGTGCAGCGGCCAGGAACACCCGGATTGGGACGAGTATGACCGGGCGATGGTGGCGCAGGAGGGGGTGGGCATTCTGGTAACGCCGCAACGGGTTTATGGGAAGTTGCGGTAAGGTTGGGCGTGGCGGCGGCCGGCCTTAATTCCGGTTTATTCGGTAAAAGGGTATTCGTCCTTCAACAAGTTCAGGATGAGCGGTGCGAATACCTTTTAACCGAATAAATCGGCAATCCCGGCGGCTATCCACCGGCTTAATCGGCGTCCAAGAGGGCAAAGATTTCCCGGGCCAGATATACCCGGTTGCGGCGCTGGCCGGTGGTTTCGTAGAGGATGCCGGCCTGCTGCAAGCGGTCGATAGTGCGCTGGGCCGTAACCGGCGTTACCGCCAGGGTTTGGCACACATAGGCGGCAGTAACGGCCGGGGCGGCAAAGAGCAGGTCAATCAGCTGCAAGACCCTGGCCGGGGAACGGGCGGCTTGCAGCTGGTCGCGGTAATCCTGCCAGAGGGTCAGCAGTCGCTGGGCGCGGCGGACAGCATCCCGGGACTGGTCGGCTACCCCTTCCAGAAAGAAGTTTATCCAATCCAGCCAGGCTCCCTGCTGGCTGACCCGCAGCAGGCAGTCCATATATTCGCTGCGGTTCTTTTCCAGCCAGGCGCTGATATAGAGCAGGGGGCGGGACAGCTGCCGGCGGGCGCAAAGCAGCAACAGGAGCAGCAGACGCCCGACCCGTCCGTTGCCATCCTCGAAAGGGTGGATGGCCTCGAACTGGTAATGAATCAGGGCTAACTGGACCAGAAAGGGCAAGGCGTTGGGACGGCTCAGGAAAGTCTCGAAATGACTCAAAGCCCAGCGCATACCGGCCACTGGCGGCGGGACATAGCGGGAATCGGCAAAGGACTGACCGGGCCGGCCAATGCGATTGGGGACTTCCCGAAAAGCGCCGGGCTGGCTCACTTGTCCCCGGTCATCGCGCATCAAACGTTCGTGCAGTTCCTGGATCAGCCGGAGATTGACCGGCGCGCCGGCGTCCAGCCGTTGCAGCCCGTATTCCAGGGCGTGGACATAGCCGATTACCTCTTGCGCGTCGGGAGTAGGGGCTTGGGGCGAGGGGTTGACCTCAAAGAGCAACAACTGCTGCAAGGTGGTAACGGTGCCTTCGATACGGCTGGACGAGACCGCCTCCCGGCGGATAAAGGGGCCAATAAGCAGATGGGGATTGGGCAGCATTTGCCCAATGCCATTCAGTTCGCCCAGGGGCCCGGTTAGCCTCGGCCAAGCGGTTGGCGGTGGGGACATCCATAGTCAAAGCCGGCGGCAGCGGGTTGGGGACAAAAGCCAAGTAATCGTTGCCGTAGTTATCCCGCTCCGAGGTCAATTTCCCGGGGGAATCGGCGGTGAAATCATCCGCGCGCAACTTTTGCTCCACTCCTTATGATCATTAAGTATCGTAAGAATTTTGCTTATGATAGTTTTTGGCAAAAACTATCGTAAGCATAACCGGTTACACCGCCATCATCAGCGCCGCGTCGGCGAGGCAGACCAGTTCGCCGCGTTGGTTGATGCCTTTTACCCGGCATTCGACCAAGCCTTGCCTATCCTCGACCCGCTTGGCGTTGATTTCGCCGCCGAAGGTTACGGCATCGCCGGCGCGGAAAGGGGTTATGGCCCGCATCAGCAGGCGGCCGCCATTATAAAAAGCGCTGAGCGGAAAGGATTGTTCCAGCATCTGATCCACATAGGACATCGTAGCCGGGCCGGCGTTGACCAAGCCGCCAAAGATATTCTGGCGGGCAAACTCCGGGTCGTTGTGGATGTTGCTGGGACTGGGCGCGCCAGCCAGGCGGAAATCGCTTTTGCGGTTGATGATTTCCTGGCTTTCGGTAATGGTCAGTTCCGCCAGAGGATCGCCCACCGAGAGGGCGGCAAAGGTCAAGGGCGCGGGAGGTGCCGGCGTTGACGGCGCCACCAGCGCGGCCGCCGCCGGGATGTCGGCGGGAGTTTCCGGCGGCGTTGCCCGCTGGCCTTGGGCATACTCGAAAATGCAGGTGTAGTCGTATTGGCCGACCGGCTCGCCGCGCTGGTTTTCCGCCGCAATGCGGAAAGTTACGAACTTGCTGCCGCGCCGTTCATACTTTTCCAGCACCCGGCCCACGGCGGTGATGGTGTCGCCGGCAAAGGCAGGCCGAAACCATTGGGCCGCGCATTTGGCAAAGGGGGTCTGGCGGCGGGCGGTCTGGGACTGCTCCAAGGCGACAAAGCCGTTGTGGGCGGCGATTTCGGCCCGCAGCAGGGGGGCGTAGGACAAGGCCATCGTGGGCATTGCCGCCAGTCGGCCGCCGTATTCGGGACCGCCGCCCTCCGGCCGGTAGCGGGCATCCGGGTTCTGGGCCAAGGCGGCGTATTCGGCAATGTTCTGCGGCGTGAGGGTCACCACGGTGGGCGGGCCGGCTTGGCCCGGTTGTACGGTGTCAAAGTCCCACAGGTTTTCAGTCATTTGGCGTATCCTTGGCGGTTGGATTGGGGTTGCGTCCCCCGGCATTAGGCCAGGCGGATTAGGCGGCCGGCTGCACCAGTTCAATCAGCACATCGTCCGGCCCTTCGATATAGGCCAGTTTCAGGCCGCCGGTTACTGCGGTCAAGGGCAGGACGGTGCGGATGCCGGCGGCGGTCAGGCGTTCCAGTTCGGCGGCCAAGTCGGTTACATGAAAGCCGAAATGCTCGAGACCGAGGCGGTTCAGTTCGGCGGCGGCGGGCCGGGGGTCGGAGCCGGGCGGCTGGGAGGATACATTGAGCCGGGTGGGGCCGCCGACTTCCATGCCGATGGTGATGGTGCCGGGCATAACTTCCCGCTCGGATACGATTTTGGCGTCAAAGTGCTTTTCGTACCAGGCGGCGGTGGCGTGGGGATCGGCGGAACGGATGTGGACATGGTTGATGGCGTAGGGCATTAGAGTAGCCTCCTATTGCATTCCCGGGGAGGCGTGGTGGGCAATCAGCCGCCAGCCGCCGGGAGTGCGGATAAAGATGTTGGTCGCCAGGACGCCGAAGTTGTCGGCCCGGCCTTGCACGACGCTGGTGATGTTTTCAACGCAAGTAACCCAGCCGCAATCGCCATTAACCACCGCGTTGACGCTGCGGATATTGAAGTGCATCAGGGCAGTATGGTCAAAGATGCGCCGCCAGCTTTCCCGGATGCTGGCCCAGCCGACGATCGGCGGCCATCCGGGATGGACGCATAGAGCCGTATCCGAATCAAGGCAGATGTCCTCCAGGGCGGCCAAATCCAGCGCGCCAAAAGCATCATAGAAACGCTGATTGGCGGCTTGGAGGGCGGCGATGTCGTCGGCAAGGGCGGGCATTTATCGGGTCTCCGGCTTTCCTGATTTGGGAGGGTTAATCCGGCGGCCGGGTCAGACCGACACGGCCCCATCCATTCATCCGGCGGCCGGTTCAGACCGACCCGGCCCCATCCGCTCATCCGGCGGCCGGGTTAGACTGACCCGGCCCCATCCGCTCATCCTGAACTTGTTGAAGGACGAGCAGATGGGTGGGCGGATGTTTCCCTAGCGCATCGGCGAAAAGGCGGCGGGGATGACGATTTTGTTTTCCTGATGCACCAGGAACTCCCGGGTGGGCGGCGGCCAGTGGGGATTTTCCCCGGCCTCGGCCCGGATGCGGGTGCGCTCGGCCAGGTCTTTGTAGGGCCAGACGTGCATCCACTTGCTGGAGCCGTCCTCCAGCTCGCAATACATCCCGGCGGCCAGGGGGGAAAACTGCTCCCGGTGGGGGACGGCGGCGGCCCAGCGGTTCAGCACTTCGGCCAGGGAGCCGGGCTGATAGGTGTAAATCCGCATTTCATAGACGCCGCCCAGCTCCTGGCCGCCGCCCATGGGCCGCATAAAGTCGGCCGGATTCCAGATTTGGGAATCCATATTGAGGATGTTGCCGCCATTGGGCGGCGGCCAGCCTTCCACGCTGGCGCTGCGGCACTCCTCCCGGTGTTCCAGGCTGTCGTAGGGCCAGATGTGGATGACCTGGTTCAGGGGGCCGATTTCGGTGTGAAAGAAAGCGGCCAGGGGGGAAACCTTTTCCCGGCCCGGCAAAGCCTGGCCGAAGTTGTCCTCGAACTCGGCCACGCTGCCCGGTTTCATATCGTAGGTGCGGACTTCGTAAATCATCGCGACTCCTTTTCCAAATGGGGGTTAAGCCGGCCGATTGCCCGAATAGGCGGGCCGGACGGACGGTTTGCTGACCCGAGGGCGGGCCGGCCGGGAATAGTGTAGCAGAAAATTGGAAGGGGAGCAATTTTTCCGGCCGGGATACAGAGAACGGTCGATTTACGGCGGTTAAACCAATATAAGGTTGCGGCCGGCGCTGCGCTGAAAGAGGGCGGCGGTTGTTGGATAGTAAGGTAAGATTATGCCGCCGGGCGGTAGCGCCAATCATCCGGTCGAAGTCGCCGCCGCGGTTTAGTGGATGGAGGAGGGGTTTGGCTAGAGCGCTTTGTTTCATCCTTCAACAAGTTCAGGATGAGCGGAATTAACTGGAAACCGGATAGGCGGAATTAGCCGGAAACCGGAGGGTCGGAATTAACCGGAAGCAACCGGGAACTTTGCCGCCGCCATTGACAAAGGCGGCGGCTTTTATTTACCATAGTCGTACCCTTGGAAAACTCGGGCGTCTTTAACCGGGACGGCCGCTAATCGGCCGGTCTTTTGCTGACGAGTTGACCCGATGTATCAAGACCATAACGCCATTCTGCCGGAAACGACGCCGGGCAAGCATGATGTGGCGGCCTTTCGCGGCATTGAGTATCTGGAATATCGGGCCGAGCTGCGGGTGCTGCGCCGCCAGCTGCTGGCTTTGCAGGAATGGGCCGTCGGCCAGGGGCAGCGCATTGCCATCGTCCTGGAGGGCCGGGACGCCGCCGGCAAGGGCAGCACTACCGCCACCATCACCCATTACCTCAATCCCCGCAATGTGCGGGTCATCAGCCAGGGCATTCCCACCGCCGCGGAAATGCGGAATTGGCTGGGGCATCACCGCAAGCTGATGCCGGAACCGGGCAGCATCACCATCTTTGACCGCTCCTGGTACTCCCGCGCCCTGGTGCAGCCGGCGATGGGCTACTGCTCCCTGCGTCAGTATCACTACTTTATGAACCGGGTCAACGACTGGGAAAAAGACCTGGTGGACGCCGGCATTGAACTGGTCAAAATCTACCTGTCGGTATCCCAGGATGCCCAGGATTTGCGGTTCAAGTTGCGCCAGGACAGCGACCTGCAATACTGGAAATACTCGGCCAATGACCGCAAAGTGGCGGAACGCTGGCAGCTGTTGACCTATTTCAAGGAGCGGATGTTCGCCGTTACCTCGACGGACTATGCCCCCTGGGTCATCATCGCCTCGGACAACAAGCAGCAGGCCCGGCTGAATGTCATCCACTACATCCTGACCCGCTTTGAGTATGCCGGCAAGGATTTGCGCCCGGAATTCATCTACCGGGCGGCGGAACCGGCCCCGGAGGCGGCGACGGATATGATTGTGGACGGGGTGCTGTTCAGCGGACTGAATCGGGAACAGGTGGCTATTTTGGACCGGATTCTCATTCATGAATAGGGACGAGCTGCCGCAGATGCACGCCGCCGGGGGCTTGGTCCACTGCGGCGACTATGCCCTGCTCATCCGCAAACACCGCCTTTGGGATTTGCCCAAGGGCAAGCGGGACTATCCCGAGGAGCCTTATGAACAGTGCGCGTTGCGGGAAATTTCCGAGGAAACCGGCCTGCGGCCCGGGCTGCTCGTCATCCGCGCCCCGCTGCTGCGTTCGACCTATATTTCCTATTATGCCATCGGCCCGGTGAACAAGACGGTGCAGTGGTTTCTGCTGGACTACGGCGGCGACTTGTCCGACCCCTTGCAGCCGGATGTGAGCGAGGGGATTGACCAGTGCCGCTGGGTGTCCCTGGCGCAGTTGGCGGATACGCTGCGGGCGGCGCGGCCCTATCTGCGGCCGGTGCGGATGGCTTTGGCGCCGGTACTGGCGGCCGCGGCGGCGCGGCCGGGTTGATTAGCCGGCCGGCGGCGGCCGGGTTATGGTCAATTCCGGTGCACCCTTATTTTCCCGGCAAGACGAGGTGAATCGATGACTACTACGCAGATAAAACCGACTCCGGCGGCGGCTACTCCGGATCCGGTCGCCGTTCCGGCTCTGTCCCCGACGCCGGCTCCGTCCGCCATCACCCCGGAGCCGCAAACTCCGGAACCCCGCAAGTTCACGGTAGCCGAATACTACCGGATGGCCGAAGGAGGCATCCTGGGACCGGAGGAGCGGGTGCAGCTTATCGAGGGGGAAATTATCGTTATGCCGCCGATTGGCCCCGGCCATGCCGGGAAACTATTGCGTTCCAGCCACCTCTTTCACGGGCTGGCCGCCGGCCGGTTTTTGGTCCAGACTCAGAACCCGCTGCCCCTGGACGACGGTTCGGAGCCGGAGCCGGATGTTATGCTGCTGCGGCCCCGGGCGGATTATTATGACACCGCCCATCCCACGCCGGCCGATACCTTTCTGGTCATCGAGGTGTCAGACAGCACCTTGGAATATGACCGGCGGCACAAAGCCCAGATCTACGGGCGGGCCGGGGTAGCGCAAACTCTGGTGTTGAACTTGCCGGAGGATTGCATCGAGAATTTTACCGAGCCGGGGCCGGAGGGCTACGGCCGCCATACCATCCACCGGCGGGGGGACAAAATACGCCTGGTCGCTTTGCCCGACTTGGAATTGGCGGTAGAGGATTTGCTGCCGCCCTTGCCGGCGGCGGCAACCGAGGAATCCGGGGATGATGGCGGCTGAGGTTTCGTTCGGCCCCATCTGCGGCCGGTGCGGATGGCTTTGGCGCCGGTACTGGCGGCCGCGGCGGCGCGGCCGGACTGATTAGCCGGCCGGCGGCGGCCGGTTTATGGTCAATTCCACTACGCCCCGAATTTCCCGGCAAGACGAGGTGAATCGATGACTACTACGCAGATAAAACCGACTCCGGCGGCGGCAACGCCTACTCCGGCCGCCGTTCCGGCTCTGTCGCCGCCGGCTCCGGCCGCCGCCGGGCTGGCGCAAGTCCCGGAACCGCGTAAGTTCACGGTGGCCGAATACTACCGGATGGCCGAAGGAGGCATCCTGGGCCCGGAGGAGCGGGTGCAGCTTATCGAGGGGGAAATTATCGTTATGCCGCCGATTGGCCCGCTTCACGCCGGAAGTCTGGACGGCTCCACCAGCATTTTTTACCGGGCGCAGGATGACCGGTTTTATATCCGCACCCAGAACCCACTGCGGCTGGATGACGGTTCGGAGCCGGAGCCGGACATTGCGCTGGTGCGGCCCCGGGCGGATCGTTACACTACCGCCCATCCCACGCCGGCCGATATTTTCGCGGTTATCGAGGTGTCGAACAGCACCTTGGAGTACGACCGCAACCGCAAAGCCCAGATTTATGGGCGGGCCGGCGTAGCGCAAACTCTGGTATTGAACCTGCCGGAGGATTGCATCGAGAACTTTACCGAGCCGGGGCTGCAAGGCTACGGCCGCCATACTATCCACCGGCGGGGGGACAAAATACGGCTGATTGCCCTGCCCGACCTGGAGTTGGCGGTAGAGGATTTGCTGCCGCCCTTGCCGGCGGCGGCAGATGCAGAGGCAGCGGAATCCGGGGAGGGCGGCGGCTGAGGTTTCGTTCTGTTAGGGGAGCATTCGCCCTTCAACAAGTTCAGGATGAACGGAGCGAATACCCCCAAAACAGAACGGAGCGGCGGCTGAGGGCCGCTTGACGCCGCAACCCGGCGGCGGCTACAATAGTGGGCAAGGGGAGATAAATCAGTACGCCAGCCGGTCTTGCCGGTTGGATACGCAGGGAGGTTTTCCGATGGCGATTACGATGGACGGCGTGGAACTGGGGGTAGCCATTACCGAAAAGGCGGCGGAAAAGATTAAATACTTCGCCGCCAAAGAGGGCCTGGCCGCCAATGTGGGCCTGCGGGTGGCGGTAAAGGGCGGCGGCTGCTCCGGCCTGACCTACGACCTGAAAATCACCGACGAGGAGCGGGAAAGCGACAAGGTGGTGGAGCAGCACGGGGTCAAGGTGATGGTGGACAAGAAAAGCTACATCTACCTGGTCGGCACCGAGCTGGACTTTTCCGACGGGCTGAACGGCAAGGGCTTCACCTTTGCCAATCCCAACGCCAAGAAAGCCTGCGGCTGCGGCACCTCTTTCAGCGTGTAGGGGGGCCGGCCGGCCCCGCGGCCGACGCGGCTTTGCCGGGAAAGGGGTAGCGGCCAAGTTGCCCAAGGTTGGCCCGGAATAGGGCGGGTAGGACACCCGTCCTTGCCCCTTGCCGGCCGGATTTACCGCAAAGGAGAGCGGGTATGAACAAATGGAAACGGCGGGAGCCGTTCACCCCGGGCCTGATTGACGTGGATTTCCTGGCGGAGACCATTGAGGGCTATACCGTCGTCGGTTTCAATGCCGGGATGGAGGGCGACAAGCGGTACGCTATCGAGGTAGAGGAGGGGTTGGTGGATCGGGAGCGGGGGGTGATGGTGGTCCTTGTGCTGCAAGAGGACGATGCCGGCAACTGTCTGGTCAAGTTGCCGAACGAGTCCTTTTTCTACAATGACCAAGCTGTCCTGCCGAAAAGCAGGATTTACGCTTGGTCGCCGCGGGGCTGCGCCAAGTCGGCGGTATAAATGATCCTCTCCGCCAGCGACATCCGAGAGTTGATTGACGACGGGCGGCTCCCGTTCCGGCCGCCGCTGTTGTCCGAACAGGTCAGGGATTGCGCCATTGACCTGCGCTTGGGTTATAACTTTGCCTTTTACCCCTCCCTGACGGCCGGCTTGCCGCCTAATGTGGGCGACATCGTTACTCAGACCATCGACTTGAGCGACGAAGCCCGGGTGCGCGCGTTTATTCATCAGACGCGGCGGGCCAACAATCAGCGGCTGCGGGAGGGGGAGCATATCGATATTCCGCCCGGAGCTTTCCTGCTGGCGGAAACTTTGGAGAGTTTTACCTTGCCCGACAACTTGGCGGCGCGGGTCGAGGGCCGCAGCATTTACGCCCGGCTGGGGCTTACGGTGCATCAAACCGCGCCGTCGGTAAAGCCGGGCTGGGCCGGCCAGCTTACCCTGGAAATCGTCAACAACGGCCCCTTTACCTACCGCCTTTATCCCGGGATGCATCTGTGCCAGTTGATTCTGGAGCGGTTGAGCAGCCCGGCCCTCACCGCCATGCCAAGTGCTTGGCGCGAACTGCGTCTCTAATCCTCGCCCCTTTGTGTTAAACTTTCCCCATATCGCCCGCCAAATACACGCCGCGCAAACCCGTTACATCCCGCCGCAAAGGAGCCGTTGCTATGTCCGCCGCCACCGCCGCTTTGACCGCTACCGCCGCATCCCCCCAAGACCCGGCCCTGGTGGTGGTTCAGCTTACCGGGGGCAACGATTATATGAATACCGTCGTTCCCTATGGCGACGGCCGTTATTATGATTACCGCCCCTCGGTTCAGATCCCGCCGGAGCAGGTTCTGCCCCTGGATGACCGGGTGGGCTTTCATCCCGCCCTGGCCCCGCTGCACGGGCTTTATGCCCAGGGTCAGGTAGCCATCTTGCACGGCATTGGCTATCCCAATCCCAATCGTTCCCATTTCCGGGCGATGGACATCTGGCACACCGCCGCGCCGGATTATGTGGCTACTGAGGGCTGGCTGGGCCAGGTTATCCGGGAGTTGGATCCCCGGGCCGAGAATGTGTTGACCGGGGTGAACTTCGGCCGGGGTTTGCCGCGGGCTTTGGCTTTGCCGGGGGTGCCGGTGGCGTCAGTGGCGGAATTGTCCGGCTATGGGCTGTTGACCGGCATTGACCAGCCGGAATCCCGGAAGCGGGCGTTGGAAGTGTTTGCCCGGATGTATGCCCCGGCGGTGGGTTCCGGGCCGGTTATGGATTATCTGGGCCAAACCGGCCGGGACGCTTTGACCGGGGCCGATGCCCTGCGCGCCGCCCCGGAAAAATATCAGTCCGCCATTGAATACCCGGACAATGCTATCGGGCGCAACCTGCGGAACATTGCCCAGGCTTTGCTGGCCGATTTGGGGACGCGGATTTGCTATACCCAGCAGGGCGGCTATGACACCCACGCCGCCGAGCTACTGGTACATCGCGATTTGTGGGGGGAATTGGCCCCGGCCATCGCCAGTTTCTTTGCCGATTTGACCGAGCATCATGCGGCGGAACGGGTGGTTATGCTGGTGTTCACCGAGTTCGGCCGGCGGGTGCGGGACAATCGTTCCGGCACGGATCACGGTTCCGGAGGGATGGCCATGGTTATCGGGACGCCGGTACAGGGTGGGCAGTATGGGGAATATCCCTCCCTGCGGGAAACGGATTTGCTGGAGGGCGACCTGCGGGCCGGCTACGATTTCCGCGGTCTCTATACCGAGCTGATTGAGGATTGGCTGGGCCTGGATGCCGGCCCGGTAGTGGGCGGTAGGTTTGAGGGGACGAGTATCTTTTAGTCGGAAATTACATTTAGACACTAACCCGCCTTGCCGTCCTTCCCGCGCAAGTGGAAATCCAGAAATGCCGTGGCCTTATACGGCGCAGTCTCGGCAGGCAACCGCCGGATTTCCACTTGCGCGGGAAGGACGGCAAGGGGTTTTCCCGGTATCCCTATCCCAACCCCTTGCCCGGCGCCCCCGGTTCGGTATAAAGTTAACCGGTCAAGGCAAGACAAAAGTTCAGCGTAGAGGAGGCGGGAAATGGCGACGCAAACCCTCAGCCCGAGCCGGGCCGTAGCCCAACCCCTGGTAAGCATCACGGCAATGGATCATATCGTCCTGCGGGTGCGGGATGTCGAGGAATCCCTGCGCTTTTATTCCCAGCTGCTGGGCCTGCCGACGGAGCGGGTAGCCCAGTGGCGGGCCGGGGAAGTGCGCTTTCCCTCGGTGCGGCTGAACGCCGACACCATCATTGACCTCTTTGCCAGCGACCAGGAACCCCTCGGCCGGGAAGGGCCGCGCAACCAGGATCACTACTGCATGGTCATCGCGCCCACGGATATGGATGCCTTGAAAGCGGAATTCGAGGCTTTGGGCGTCGGCATCCAGGCCGGCCCCGGCAAACGGTGGGGCGCCCACGGCGATGGCATCTCCCTCTACATCTACGACCCGGACGACAATGTGGTGGAGCTGCGACATTACTAGGCCGCTATGCCGGGGCGGATAGCCGGCCGGCAGTCCGCCCGGCAACAAATCCTAAGTCAACCGGCATCAAGCAAAGGAGGCGCTATGCCTTTTGAGGATTACACCAAAAAGGAAATCTGCGACCGGGGCGAGAAAATCTACCAGGAGCAAATCAAGCCCTTGGTGGAACCCCAGGAAAAGGGCAAGTTCGTAATCATCGACATCGAGAGCGAGGACTACGAGATTGACCCGGAACACATGGCGGCGACCCGGCGATTGAAGGAACGGCGGCCGGATTCGGTGCGGTACTTGGGGCGGATTGGCTATCCGTCGGCTTTCCATTTCCGCCGCCCTTTCGGGATTCCCGGTGATTAGGGGGCGGGTGGATTTCACCCTCGAAGCGGTAGCCCCGGTTCCGGTGCTGAACCGCAACGGGCAGTTTCAGACTGTTGAGTTCGTCGTGGACACCGGGTTTGACGGTTTCCTGGCCTTGCCCGCGACGGCGATTCAGCGGTTGGGGTTGGAACGGTATGGCAGCACCAGAGTCACCTTTGCCAACGGGCAGCAAGAGTTGTGCAATACTTGGAATTGCCGCATCTTGTGGCATGACCAGCCCCGGGACATTGTAATTTTCGCGTCCCGGGGCGAGGTCCTGCTGGGCATGGCGTTGCTGGAGGGCAGCCAAATTACCATCCAAGCCCGCGTTGACGGGGCGGTGGTGATTGAGGAACTGAATTAGCGGCAGCAAGGAGGTTTGGCCTAATGCCTAGGGAGGATTACACCAAAAAGGAAATCTGCGACCGGGGCGCGAAAATCTACCAGGAGCAAATCAAACCCTTGGTGGAACCCCAGGAAAAGGGCAAGTTCGTGGTCATCGACATCGAGAGCGAGGACTACGAGATTGACCCGGAACACATGGCGGCGACCCGGCGCCTGCGAGAACGGCGGCCCGATTCGGTGCGGTATGCGGGGCGCATCGGCTTTCCTACCGCCTATCGGAGTATTAGCATACGAATAGGCGAGCGTCGGCAAGGGCAAAGGGATATGCCGGCGTAAAACGGACATCGGATCTTGCTCGTCATAAGGCATTGACGCGCACAGATGCTTTGTGCTATAAACGCCTTAGATCAGGCTATTCTTTAAGGGAGATTGGAAATGACCACCCCCGAGCTGTTTCCCCCGAAGTTCATCAGCCTGAAAGGCCACCCGACGCTCAACGAAAAGTGGTTGCAAGACCGCTTGGCTGAGAATCCGTCCCTGCTCGGGTTGGGCGACCTGCAAGTTCTGGATATTGAGCGGCGGCAGTCGGGTGCCGGGCGCTTGGATTTGCTGTTGTCCGACCCGGCAACTCTTACCCGGTACGAAGTTGAGATTCAGTTGGGGGCGACCGACGAATCTCACCTTGTCCGCACCATCGAGTATTGGGACATCGAACGCCGCCGCTTCCCCCAATATGACCATGTGGCGGTGATTGTAGCCGAGGACATCACCAGTCGGTTCCTCAATGTCATTTCCCTGTTCAACGGATATATTCCGTTGATCGCCATTCAGATGAAAGGCGTTGAGGTGTGCGGGAAATTCACCCTCGTTGCTACCAGGGTTTTGGATCGGGTAACGCTGGGTACGGTGGAGGAGGAGGCCGGCGAATCTGTCGACCGTCAGTATTGGGAAAGCAAGGCGTCGTCAGACTCGCTACAGATTGTCGACCACTTGGTAGAGATGGTACAACAAGTTGTGCCAGGCATCGAGGCCAAATACAACAAGGCGCACATAGGCTTGGCAATGCCGGGACTAAATGCCACAAACTTCGTGGCATTTAATCCCAGCAAATCCAAGCTCGTGGTAGCGTTCAAAGTTCCCGAGGATGAGGAACTGACCAATAAGCTAAGCGACGGCGGCCTTGCCCTTGCCTGTTATGACAACAAGTTCGGTTACTACCGGATCTCGGTACGCCAAAACGACCTCAAGGACGAGGCGCGCTCCAAAATCATCAGGGAACTTATTGCTACGGCGCGGGAAAACTATTTTTCCAAGTAGCAGCGCCAGGGGAGGGCCGACTCGCATTGCACCCTCCCCTATATTCCCCGCAAATGTGTTATCCTGCCCCCATCCCATCCCCCAAAGGAGGCCCCCTTATGCCTTTCGGCGGCAATGACTGGCTGGAACTTACCCAGGAGGCTGCGCTGGAACCGGATTTGCCCATCTGCGATCCGCACCACCACTTCTGGGACTTGCGCCCGGAGCGGCTGCCCTACCAGCGTTACCTGCTCCCCGAACTGGCGGCGGATCTTAACGCCGGCCATAACATCAAATCCACCGTCTTTATCGAGGCGCGGGCTATGTATCGGGCCGAGGGGCCGGAGGAACTGCGCCCGGTAGGCGAGGTGGAGTTTGTCCAGGGCTTGGCGGCGGCCAGCGCCAGCGGCCTCTACGGCCCCAGCCGGGCGGCGGCCGCCATCATCGGTCACGCCAACCTGAACTTGGGCGCGGCCGTAGCCCCCGTTCTGGACGCCCTGCAAGCTGCCAGCCCCAACCGCTTCCGCGGCATCCGCCACTCCGTAACCTGGGATCCCCATCCGGAAGTGGAAAACACTTCGGCCCACAACTGGCCGGGCCAACTGGCCTCGGACAACTTCCAGGCCGGGGCGCGCCTGCTGGCGGCACGCGGCTTGTCTTTAGAGGGCTGGCTTTACTTTCCCCAACTGCCGGAACTGGCCGATTTCGCCCAGGCCGTCCCCGATTTGACCATCATCCTGAACCATATCGGCGGCCTGCTGCGGGTCGGCCCCTACGCCGGGCGGGAGGACGAAGTAATGGCCCAATGGCGGGCCGGCATCGCCGCCGTCGCCGCCTGCCCCAATGTAGTCTGCAAGCTGGGCGGCGTCGGGATGCCGCGCACCGGCTTTGACTGGCATACCCGCAACCGCCCCATCGGTTCGGAGGAATTGGCGGCGGATATGGCCCCGCTGCTGCATTACTGCATTGAGCAGTTCGGCCCGGCCCGGTGTATGTTTGAAAGCAACTTCCCGGTGGACAAGGTTTCCTATTCCCACCCCATCCTTTACAACGCTTTCAAGCGGCTGTCCGCCGGCTATTCCCCCACCGAGCGGGCGGGAATGTTCCACGACAACGCCGCCCGGGTTTATCGCATTGATTAGGGCGGGGAAAACCTAAAATCCGTTCATCCTGAACTGGTTGAAGGATGACATTCCTGCCCTTTCCGCTGTCCTTCCCGGTAAGCGGGAATCCGGATTCAAACATGGATAGACCGGATTATGTGTCCATATAGAACGGTTGTTGACGGCCATTACCGTTCTAATCCGATACCAGAATCCTGTCTATCCTGTTCATCCATGTCAATTAAAATTGCCTTGCAAAAGCATTGACCTACCCCGCCGCCGGGTTTATACTGGTTAGCAATCAAAGCCCCCTAACCTTAGCCGCGAGGAAATTGCCATGTCCCTACGAAATGCAGTGGTCGCCCTTGCCTTTCTAATGGCATTTTTCGCAGGGGGGGGGGTATCCATCGGCCCAAGCCCGTTCCATCCCCTGGGATTGCGCCGACTGGCAAGCCTTTGCCCACGCCGACCGCACGACCGCCATCCTGGAATCTCTGGCCGAAAACCGCGGCAAAACCCTCTACTGCGGCATCGACACAGTCCGACACTTTCAGCAAGGCGGAAACCTGGGCCGCCGGCAAAGACCGCAACGAGCGGGATGATACCATCTATTCCGGGGAACGCGGCATTTTCCGCGGCTTTATCGCGGCGCAAGAGGGCTGGCTGACTGACGGAGAATCCGGCGTTACCGGGGTCAGCATTGACCGCATCTTTGAGTTTCCCCGGGAACAGCGCAAGCGGCGCTGGCGGAAACAGTACCTGCGCGACGCGATTCAGGATCAGCCGGCGGATTGGGTCTGGACGGAGTTCGGGCCGGAACAGAGCGCCTCGTCCTTTAGCGCGGCGCAGGGGTTGGCGGAAGCGGCCTATGTTCCGCCCACCGACACGGAAGTAATGAACCTGGCCCTGACCGGCATCCTCAACATTGCGGGAACGACTTATCCCAACGCTAACGCCTATTGCCGCGCCCTGGGCTATCAGCGGGTGATTAAGGTCGACCCGTACTTGGCTGCGAATTATTGGCAAACCAACCGTCAAGATGGCGGCACCTGGTATGTCAAGGTGCGGCAAAAAATTCACTTCCGCAACGGCGCGGACTGTGTCCGCCGGGTGCGGCGCTAGCCCGGGGCGGTGGGCAGGACAGCAGTGGGATGATGGGAATGACTGGCGGTGGGATAGCCGGGAAGGACAGTAGGAGGCGGCGGGAATCCAGAAGTGCCTGCCCCCTACCCGGGGATATTCCGCGTCAGCAGTTCCGCTTCGTCCAAAACCTCGGACAAGACCGGAAATTGATGGCGGGTCAGTTCCTCGTAGAGGATTTGCTGGCCGGTTTGCGGATTGTAGGCCCGGTGGATGTAGCGGTCCGGATTTTCGTGCCAGTTGTGGTACTTCAATACCAGGTTCTGGCCGGGAATCCAAGCTACATAGTTGAAGCTGACGCCCCGGACTTGCCGGATGTGGCCCCCATAGCGGAATTCCAATTCATTCCGGATTGCCAAGCTCACATTGCGCCGGCACAAGCACTCCCCCCACACGGCGATCCGAGAAGCGCCGCCCACTATAATTTCCTGAAAATCCAAGGCACTGGACTGGTTCAGGAACGGATGCTCGTCCAGACCCTTGTTGTGCCGGATCAGGTAGTTTTGGAAAGAGTTCCAGCCGTGGGGATCGCCGCTTCGAGCGATGCCAGTACGCGATAGTTGGACATCCACAGGAAAATCTCCAGGGTCTCGTAGATTTGGTCGGACTTGACCAGGGCAGCCATTTCCGCCGAGGTCATCCCGTACTGCTCCTCGCAGCCGCTGATTTTCCGGCGCAAGTCGTCCATAAACTCGCGGCCATCGGTCTGGCGAACCCGTATGTGTTTCAGTTCGCCGATTCCCTCTTGATTCATAACCATCCTTTCACCTCTGCGTTAGGTTGCCACCGATTGTAACCAGTCCGTTGACCCGTGGCAAGGGGGCGGTTAAGGATGTCCTTCCCCCCGTCCCAGTGGAAATCCATAAATCCGCTCATCCTGAACTTGTTGAAGGATGGGCGGCAAGATTTTCAGATTCCTCGAGATTCCCGTTATCGGCCACCGGGCCATCCTTCAACGGAGTTCAGGATGAGCGGAAACAGGCAAAGGATGGGCGGATTGGAGAGACCGGCGGTTTGCCCCCCTAGTCAGCGAATGCCATACCGTTCTTTCAAGGCCAGGATCCGAGCGGCGGACTGGTAAATGCGTTCCTCCGGGATAACCCCGGCGGCGACCGCTTGCAGCAGGGCATCCCTTACCCCATAGACCCGTTGCAAGTCATAAGCGCCCTGCTGATTCGCCAGCAGGATTACATCCACCCCGGCCTGCGCGGCAGCGATGGCCGCCTCGGATGGGCCGTATTGAGCCACAATCGCCCCCATCTGCATATCATCGGATACCACCAGGCCGGCAAAGCCCAATTCCTGCCGCAGCAGGCCGTCGATGATGGCCGGCGACAGAGTAGCCGGGCGGGCGGCGGCGTCCAGATTGCGGTTGACGATATGGGCGGTCATTAGGGCATCGGCATAGCCGCCGTCAATCAGCTCCCGATAGGGGGCCAGTTCCAAATCCCGGCGATAGGTGGCGGTTACATCGGTAACGCCCAGGTGGGTATCGCCGGCGGCGCTGCCGTGGCCGGGAAAGTGTTTCAGGGTAGGGATAACCTGCCGCTGCCGCATTGCCGCGCTGAAAGCCTGGGCCTGGGCCGCCACGACCGACGGGTCGGCGCTGAAAGAACGCTCAATAGCGCCGATGGCCGGACTTTCCGGGTTGATATTCACATCCACCACCGGAGCCAGGTTCCAGTTCAGGCCCATGGCCCGCATTTCGTCTGCCAGTTGGCCGGCGATGGCCGCCGTTTCCGCAACTGGCCACAGCCCCAACTTTTCCGCCGTGGGAACTTTCAGGGCAAAGCCATACTTTTCCTTGAGCCGATTGACATAGCCGCCCTCGGCGTCAATAGCGATAAAGTAAGGAATTTCCGCCTGCGCTTGCAGTTGGGCGGTCAAGGCTTGCAACTGATTCCGGTCGGTGATATTCCGCGGCAATTCCCCGCCGCTCGGCCCATCCCGGTCAAAAAGGATGACGCCGCCGGGCTGAATGTCCCGCAGCATTTGGGCGGTCGATTCATCCACTTCCGTCCCGCGAAAGCCCACCAGCAACATCTGCCCCACGGCCTGCTCGAGGGTCAGGGATGCCGCCGCATCTTTGCCCGGGGACGGGACGCAAGCCGGGGATATTGCCGCCAGCAGCAGCAGGATAAGGGCGGCCGCCGGCAAGGGCAACCAATGCCGGCGGGATGCTCGTCCTTCAACAAGTTCAGGATGAGCGGAATTAGTCCCCGGCCGGCCGGGTACCCGGCCGGCAACAAATTCAGGATGGGCGGAGTTAGTCTCCGGCGGCCGGGGTATCTTTCCGGCAACCGGTTCAGGGTGGGCGGCGGGATTTGACGACAAGGCAACCATCGCCGGCCGGCTACTCTTTGGGGCCAAAGAAAGGGTGTTCCATATACTGCCCCAAGCGCAGGGTTTGCAGCACATCGGCCCAAGCCGTAGCCGCCTTGTCGGTATCCTCCGGCCAGAAATCCATCGTAATGTACGCCATTACCCCGGAACCCCGGGCCAGGGCAAAGCGGCTGAACGCCGGCCGCCGGCCAAAGGGGTCGACGAACTCCATTTCCATCCACACCACTTCCACGCCCGGCGGCCCCAATTCCATCGGATAGGGCATCCCCCGGCTGAGGACGATGCCTTTATCCTCCACCCGGGCGTCCAGCTGCTCTGTCAAAGGCGGCTGCACGGCATCGAAGTATTGCAGCAGGGCCTCCTGCAAATCGTCCTCGGCCAGCCGGCTATCCCGGGCGGCGGCGGCCAGTTCGGACAGCCGGGCGGCCAACGGCGGCTGCCGCGCGGCCACATCCCCGGCCAGGGATTCCAGATAGTTGGCGGTTGCGGCCGGATCCTCTCCCTTGCCGGGGGGATACTCCAGGCGGGCGTTGAACCGCAGGCAGGAAACTTCCAGCCGGATGTCGTCGTCCGGGGGATAGCCGTCGAAAATCCGGATCGACGGGGCGGTGTCGCCGCTTTCCCGGTCGACGACCCAGCCTTGGGGGATTTCGCAGATGACTTCCCCCCGGTTCAGCACCATTACATTGTTGCCCGGCTTGGCTTTCCAGCGATGCCGCTTGGGCAGCTTGAAAACCTGCCGCCGGAGCCGCCGCCCGTTAGACATGGCCTTTCCCCCCTTGCCGGAACCGGGGAATAACCTCTTTTCCGAACAGCTCGATGGAACCCATCACCTTTTCGTGGGGGATGGTTTCGGTCTGCATAATCATCATCACCTGGTCGACGCCAATATCCTCGTACATCTGCACCGCCCGGGCGCAGCTGTCCGGATCGCCGGCAATGATGACGCCGCGATCGGCCAGGGTGTTGGCGTCCAGTTGGGCAATGGCGGCCCGGGCCGCGCCGGGGCCGGCATCCAGGGAAATGCCGGACTGCTCCGCCTGCGCCCGGTGGGCGTCATCGGACTGCCGCAGCCAGCGGCCGAAATCGGCTTGCAAGTGGTCGGGAACGCCGCCCCAAGCCTCCAGCAATTCCTCGTAGGCATTGATGCGGCCGGCGATATAGGGCTTGTCCGGGCCGAAAAAGGTTTTCATCGACAAGGCCGCCAACTCCCGGGCCTCGTCGTTATCCGGGCCGCAGTAGGCGTGGACATTGTTGCCCCAGAACTCGTTGACGAAAGCCCCCACCGGATTGGCGTTAGCCAGGGCCTCCCGATAAACCTTGACGTGTTCGGCCAGCACCGCCGTGGCATAAGAGGCCGAGGACAATACGCCGATGCCCTTTTCGGCGGCCAGGCGGAAACTTTCGGTCTGCGTACAGGCCAGATACATCCGGGGATGGGGTTTCTGGTAGGGCTTGGGCAGCACCCGCCGCTGGGGAACATTCCAATGCTCTCCCTCCCAGGAAAACTCCTCGGACTGCCAAATTTGCGGCAGCATGGCGATGGATTCCTCCCACAGGGAACGGGTATTGCGGGGGTCGACGCCCAAGCCCACCTGTTCATAGGCATTGGAGCGGCCGGTGCCGAACTCCACCCGCCCGTCGGTCAGCTGATCCACCAGGGCCACCCGCTCGGCCACCCGTACCGGATGGTGATAGGGCAGGATGCAGACGCCGTAGCCGATGCGGATGTTTTTGGTGATGCGGCTCAGGGCCCCAAAGATGGCGTCCTGGCTGGGGGAGCCGGAGAACCCGGTGAGGAAGTGATGTTCCACGAACCACAGGTTGTCGAAGCCGGCCTGGTCGGCCAGTTCGCACTGCTCCAGGGTTTCCTTATACAGGGCGTTCCAGTCAATATCGGTGCCCTGGTAGGGGCGCTGGGTCTCAAACAGCAGGCCAAATTGCATAAGACGCCTCCTTTGCGGGCCTTTGCCGGATGGGGGCCGGGGCTATTATAGCACAAAGATTATACAGCTCCGCGGGAAAAACCTCAAAATAGAAGTTCGGGGAATTCTATAGGAATTAAGGCTTTACATTTTTAAGATAAGGAATTATGATTGCTACCTCAGCTCTACAGATCGCTTGCGATCGGTTAGAATCCGCCAGACTTGGGGTGGCGACAAAGTGCCTACCGAAAAGAACTTCGGCGACTACAAAGGTGAAGGCGCAAACTGGATCACCCTTGCGACCGGGGAATACTACCCTGACGTTCTGCCCGACGCTTGCCGGTTGTATGGGCCGGTATTGGTGCAATTTGGCATATTGCTGAAGGAGTCCCATTCGGCAGTCCATTTGTTTCGCTCCATCATGGAAACGAAAGGGACTTGGATGCGGACGCAACTTTGCCGCGTTTTCAAGAAGTACGTCAGTCCGCCCACCCCGGTCGAAATGCTCAAGCGGAAGCGTGCCGTTGACACGGTCATAAGTCAGTTCGGCGATCAATTTCGGAACATCGTCGAGGTGCAAAGGGGCTTTGACTCCCGACCAGTTCCCGACGAGACGCTCTGCGCCATCCTTTGGGAATATAAAGACCGCGGCCGCAAAGGCTACGATCTGACGGAAAGGGCTTTTGATGTCCTTCGCAGCCAGCTCGCCGGAATGGTAATTGCCGGGCCGGAGAGGGCGGGCAAAGATGTCATCTTGGGTAATGTTTTCCCGGATTACCCGAAGCCCGACCGCCCGGTAGATTTCGTGATTTACGAGGGCGGGAAAGTCCTTGCGATCGGGTTAGCACGTTACGATTCTGATCGCGGCGGATCCCAAGAAGACGACCGGACCGGCCAGTATCGTGAGGTGGCCCAAGAAATTGTCACTTATGCCGATAGCCATGAAATGGCTGGCATAAAAGTGATATTCGTAAATGACGGTCCGGGGTTATTGACCGGTTCCATGTGGGATGACTATTCCTACATTGAGAACCTTTGGGGCGGCAGGGTCAAGGTAGTTACCTTGCGGATGTTGCCTATCCGAATCACTGCTCAGTGGTTGAGGTCTTAAGATGGCTGTTCCTATCCCGGTTACCTGGAATGCGAATAGCCCGCTCCATACTGCCGACACCGGTGGATTCCGGCTTGAGTACCCCGGTAAAAAGCCGGAATCTGCGATTCTGGCCGCTACCCCCGGTCAATATAAGCCGCGCCCCGAACACTCCCGGGGAAAGAATCGGCTATACCATTCCGACAATCTCAGCGCCTTGGCCGCTTTGCTCCGGGACGACTCCGTTTCCGGTCAGATTAAACTGGTCTATATTGACCCCCCTTTCGCCACCGCGGCGCGGTTTGAGTCTCGGGATCAGACTTATGCCTATGACGACACGCTGGTTGGCCCCGACTTTGTGGAATCCTTGCGGGAACGCTTGATTTTGATAAACCGGCTGCTGGCCCGCGATGGTTCTCTCTACCTGCATCTTGATAGCCGGATGGTTTTTCATTTCCGCGTTATCCTGGACGAGATCTTTGGCGAAAAGAACTTTCGCAACTGCATCACCAGGGAAAAGACCAACCCGAAGAACTATACCCGGAAGACCTATGGCAACATTTCCGATTACGTGCTGTTTTACACGAAAAGCAGTGCGTATATTTGGAACCGTCCCGTAGAGCCTTGGGGTGGGGACAAGTCTCTTAAAGAGTATCCCAACGTCGACCCGGATGGCCGACGCTACAAGAAAGTGCCAATACACGCTCCAGGAAGACGGAACGGGGAAACCGGCCAACAATGGCGCGGAACCTACCCCCCACCCGGCAAACACTGGCAGTACCCTCCGCGCACTCTCGACGAGATGGACGAGAGAGGCGAGATATATTGGTCTCCTACGGGAAACCCTCGCCGGAAAATATATCTCGAGAATAGCTCTGGCATACCCATCCAAGATATTTGGACGGATGTCCACGACGCTCGCAATCAGAATGTCCGCATTACGGGTTACCCGACGGAGAAGAACCCCGCCTTGTTGTCTAGGATAATAGAGGCATCCTCTAATCCGGGCGATCTGGTGATGGATTGCTACTCCGGATCAGGTACGACCCTGGTAACCGCGGAGAAATTGGGGCGCCGGTGGATCGGCATCGACAATAGCGAAGCCGCTATTCAAACCACGCTTCGCAGGTTTGAGCACGGCAGCCAGCGTATGGGGGATTTTGTGAATGGCGCAGTGCAAGCCCATTTCCATAACCCCATTACGGATTTTACACTGTACGAGCCTGTCTCTGGAATGCATTCCTAGCGGTCTCCTCTATATAGGTTCCGGGCAACGGTTCCTAGGCAACTGCCGTTCAGGTTACTACCGGAAAGCGGCGGCGTCAAGGGCGGGATGGGGATTTGTCAAGCCCAACTCCGGCAAAACCGCCGCCAAGTCCGGGGGTAATTCCGCTTGAAACTGCATTGATTCTCCGGTTATCGGATGGCGGAAACCCAAGCGGTGGGCGTGAAGGAAGTGGCGCGACAGCAACGGGCTGGCTTTGCCATAAATCCGGTCGCCCAGAATCGGGCAGCCGCGATAAGCCAGATGTACCCGGATCTGGTGGGTGCGGCCGGTTTCCAGTTGCAACTCCAGCAGGGTATGGGCCGGGCCGCGCTGCCCGGTACGATAGCCGGTGCGGGCCGCCCGGCCGCCGGGAACTACCGCCATTCGTTGGCGATGGCGCGGATCCCGGGCAATGGGGGCGTCAATAATGCCCTGGGCCGGGTCAATAATGCCCACCACCAAAGCCAGATAGCCCTTGTCCACCTGCCGGGCCTTGATTTGCGCCGACAAATCCCGGTGCGCCGCCTCGGTTTTGGCAACTACCATCAGGCCGGAAGTATCCTTGTCCAGGCGGTGGACGATGCCGGGGCGCAGCACGCCGCCAATGCCGGGCAGGTCCGGGCAGCGGGCCAACAAACCGTTGACCAGAGTGCCATCGGGATGGCCGGGGCCGGGATGCACCGACAAGCCGGCCGGCTTGTCAATGACCATCAGGGCGGCGTCCTGATAAAGGACGGAAAGCGGCAAATCCTGGGGGGAAAGGTTGGCTTCCCGGGCCGGGGGAATAGTCAGGATAATGCGGTCGCCGACTTTGACCTTTTGAGCCGGGCGGGCCGGCTGGCCGTTGCGCGTAACCATCCCCTGGTCGATCAAGGTATGCAGCCGACTGCGGCTCAAACCGGTCTTTTGCAAAGACAAGAACCGGTCGAGGCGCGTTTCATCCCGACCGACGGTGAATTCCTGTATGGCAGTCGACGGATCAGTCATAACGGCGGGTCTTTGTCCGGCGGGCTGTCGACGGCCGTCGAGTTAGAAGTCGTTTCAGTAGCAACGGCCTCCGCGGTTGCGGCGGCGGCCGGAGTTGGGGTTGCGGTTGCATCAGATTGGCCGCCGGAGCGCAGCAATACCCAAACCAGCAGCAGCAGGCCGGTTACGATGGATGCGTCGGCCAGGTTAAAGACCGGCCAAGGGCCTACATCGATAAAATCCGTTACCGCGCCCAGCCGCAGCCGATCCAGCAGATTGCCAAAAGCGCCGCCCAGTTGCAAAGCCAGGCTGAACCGCAGCAGGTTGGTGGGCCGGGGCTGGCTGTAATAGACCATTATCAATACCAAAATGCCGATGCAAGAAACGAAAATCAAGGGCGTGTTCTGCCCCTGCAAAATGCCGAAAACGCTGCCGGTGTTTTCGGTGTGGGTGAAACGGAAAAAGCCGCGCCAGGGCCAGGAATAGCCATAGGGCAGGTAGGCCCGCGCCAGAAACTTGGTGAACTGGTCGATAAGAAAGAATATCACGGCCAGCTGGAGCAGGGTAAAATCCCGGTAGATGGGAATACGGCCGCCCTTGACCGGGCGGTTAGCGGCCGGCGGGTCCGCGGCGGCGGCCGCCGCCGGCAAATTGCCGGCCGGCGGCGATTCCAGGTTGGCTATTTCCGGGGAGCCGGATGGCGCGGTTTCCCCGGCCGGATCCGGGCGGTGTTCGGGCGTAGGCATCGGCGGCTACTTCAGTTGGGCGGCAAAGAAATCCGTTACCGGGCCGGCGGCCTGCCGCTCCATTCCGCCCCAATAGTGGTCGGCCCCGGGGACGATTTGCAGCTGCGGCGGGCGCGCAAAGGCATCCAGATTGGATTGCAAGTCGGCGGCCTGCACCAGTTTGTCCCGGTCGCCGGAAATTATCAGGGTCGGGATTTTGGCTTTTTTCAGGGGGGAATCGGGAAAAGCCCGCAGCGGCGGCGAAATCAGGGCAAGGGCCCGGGCTTTTTTCTGGACGGAGGCGCTGCCCAGGATGACCGAAGTGCCAAAGGAATAGCCGGCCAAGCCGAGGTTTTTGCCGTCGATCCCGGGCCAGGCTTTCAGCAGCTCGAAAGCGCCGAGGATTTCCTGATGTTCCTGCTCGCCCTTGCTGTGCTGCCCCGCGCTGTTGCCCACGCCGCGGAAGTTGAAACGGAGGGTGGCAAAGCCCTGATTAGCCAGGGCAAAGGAAACGGCAAGGATGACATTGTTGTCCATATTGCCGCCAAAGAGGGGATGGGGATGGCACAGGACTATGCCGGGAACCGGGTTGCCGGCATTATCGGGCATTGCGACAATGCCCTCGAAATTCAGACCCTTGGCCTTGAAACTGACCGCGCTTTGACGCATAGCGGCGCCTCCTGCTGTGGGGGACGGATCGGATTGACGCTATATTAAGGCATTGGGGAAAGTTTGGCAAGGAATGTGATATAATGATTTTGTTCCATTGCGGCAACTTCTGTAAGCACCTGCTATAATGGAATCAAGCGGACTTATCCGAGGAGAGAATCCCTATGACTACCTCCGGCCCGACCGTCGTCAACGACATCGCCGACCTGTATCGTATCTTGGACGAACAGCCCCAATGGAAGGAAGCCCTCCGCCATCAACTTTTGGGGCCTGAGCTGCTGGCTGGCCCCGAGCGGCTGGATGAGCTGACCGCCGGAATCCGCGAGTTGCGGCAAACGGTAAGCCAACTGGCTGAAACCGCCGCCGCAAATACCCGCCAGTGTGTGGAACTGCGGGAAACCACCACCGCGCAGACCCGCCAATTCGTGGAACTGCGGGAAACGGTAAGCCAACTGGCTGAGACCGCCGCTGAGAATACCCGCCAAATTGCGGAACTGCGGGAGACCGCCGCCGCGAATACCCGCCAGTGTGTGGAACTGCGGGAAACCGCCGCCGACCATACCCGCCAGTTTGTGGAATTGCGGGAAACGGTAAGCCAACTGCGGGAAACTGCCGCCGATAATACCCGCCAAATGGTGGAACTGCGGGAAACCGCCGCCGACCATACCCGCCAGCTGGCGGAGCAGACCCGCCAGTTCGTGGAATTGCGGGAAACGGTAAGCCAACTGGCTGAGACCGCCGCCGATAATACCCGCCAAATTGTGGAGCTGCGCCGGATTACCACGAACCAAACCACTCGGATGAACCGCATGGAAAACGACATGAGCGGGGTGAAAGGCATGAAGTTCGAATACCGTATCGAACGCACTTGCGTTATCGTCGCCAACGCGCTGGAACTCGCAAACCCGGAGATGATACCCACCGCGGAACTGCTCCGGTTTGCCAACCAGCTCGGCTTGGAAGCGTCGACCAAGGACAGTTTCATCCAGGCGGACCTGGTGTTTCTGGGCCAAGACCAGGAGGATACGCCGCACTACGCGGCCGTTGAAATTTCCTGGACCGTGGGGCAGTGGGATATTGACCGGGCCCGCCGCAACGCCGCGCTGATTGAGCAGGCCACCGGCATCCCGGCCAGGGCCGGGGCCGCCGGCACCCGTTGCGAGGAACAGCTCGACTGGTCGGAAGTTGCTTGGGTGCGACTAATCGCCTAACGGTATCCGCCTAAGGGCCTGGGCCGGCCGGCCCGGAACCGGCCGCGCCGCCGTTATCAAAGGACCAGCAGGATAGAGTTAATGGAATTACAAGCCATCGCCCCGGTTACTGAACAGGAGTCTGATTTGCCGCCCCCGGAACGGGTGGAGCAGTTGGATTTGGATTCTTACCGGCCCCGGGAAGTTGACCGGGCGGCGGCGGACGACCGGGATTTGCCGCCGGCCGTCCGCATTGAGGGGGATATTCCCCTAGACTTGGCGGTGCGGCCGGCCGGGGCGCGGTTTCTGTTCATCAGCCGCGATCAGCGGGCCTATACCCATGGCCTGCATAAGTATCCGGCCAAGTTCTTTCCCGAACTGCCGCGGTGGATTGTGGAACGCTACAGCCGGCCGGGGGAATTGGTACTTGACCCCTTTATGGGCAGCGGCACCACTAACCTGGAGGCTATGCTGCGGGGCCGGCCCAGCGTGGGCGTGGATATTGACCCCTTTTCCCGCTTTCTGGCCCGGGCGAAAACTACGCCGCTGCCCGCCGCGGACCTAGCGGCGGCGGTAGCGGAATTGACGGCGCGGCTGGAGCAGTTTGACCCGGCCGATGATGCGGCGGCGGATATTCCCGAGTTTCCCTATCGGGATAACTGGTTCAAGCCCTATGTATTGCGGGAATTGGCCTTTATCCAGAGCGGGATTGCCGGGTTGCCCGCTGCGCCGGCGGTCAAGGATTTTCTGCGGGCGGTCTTTTCCTCGGTCATCCGGCCAGCGTCCCAAGCCGATAACAACTGCACTCGGACGGTAATCCGCAAAAAACTGGAAAAGCGCATTGACCCCGGCTATGCTATCAACCTGTTCCGCAAGCGGCTGGAAAGCAATGTCGCCGGGATGCTGGCTCTGGCGGAACAGCCGACGGCTCCGGTATCCATCCCTACCGATTGCGGCGCCACGGACTTGTCGCCCTATCCGGAGGGGACTTTTGACCTGGCCTTGACCTCGCCGCCCTATCTTAATGCGGTGGACTATCCGCGCACCCACCAGTTGGAAATGTATTGGCTGGGCTTGGCGGCCGGTTCCCTGCGCGACTTGAAACGGCAGCACGTTGGGACGGAAGTGGTTACGGCGGCCGAATACGCCGAGCTGCGCCATACCGGCATTGCCAGCGCCGACGCCGTGATTGCATCCATCTTTGCCGTTGACCCGCGCCGGGCCGGCATCGCCTATCGGTATGTTCAGGATATGCTCCAGAACCTGGCCGAAGTGCGCCGGGTATTGAAACCGGGAGCCAAGTATGTGATTGTCGTCGGCTCCAATATGATGCGGGGGCATACCTTTGAGACTTGGCGCTATCTGCGGGACGCCGCCCCGGATTTGGGATACCGGATTGACACCTGGTTTGTATCCGGCATCATCAATCACTTTATCAAAGTGCCGCGGGCCGAGCGCATCGAGGACGATTATGTCCTTGTGCTGGAGAAGGAGTAAGGTCTAATGGCGACAGAGAATAAGGGCAAGCTCGCTTCGGCGACCGGCTTTGCCAACGAAAGCCGGTTCTTGGGGGCTTTGCTTGCTCGCGGGTATAACGCTTCCAAGGTTGACCTGCCGCACTCCACTTACGACATCGTGGTGGAACTCGGGGTAAAGGACATTATCCGGGTTCAGGTAAAGACCGTTGGCGGCGGCCGCAGCGTCTCGTTCACCGGGGGAGTGCGTGGCGGCGCCGACCGGACTTATCGGTCGGACGTGAAGTCCTACCGGCAGAGTACCGAGACTGCCGACCTAGTGGTTGGCGTGGATGCCCAGGATGTTGACGGTGGGGATCGGATTGACTTTTACTTCATCCCGACCATCTACATTGAGCATATTGGTCAAGGCAGCCTGTCGATAAACAGGATTCCCGCCGCCAGGAACAATTGGGAGTTGCTGAGAAACTGCGGCAATCCGGAGTTCGTTTATAACCATTTCGGCATCTTGGTCAAACAAGACGCCGACACCGACCCAAGGGAGAGTTAGCAATGAACGCGATAGACTTGCGGAGCGACACCGTAACCCATCCCACCGCGGAAATGCGGCAGGCTATGGCGGCCGCCGAGGTGGGGGATGATGTGTACGGCGAGGATCCGTCCATCAACTTGCTGGAGGAACGGGCGGCGGCTCTGCTGGGCAAGGATGCCGGCCTGCTGACGGCCAGCGGCACGATGAGCAACCTGATTGCTGCCCTGACCTGCTGCCAGCGGGGGGATGAAATCGTGATGGGCGACCAGGCGCATATTTTCTGGAACGAATCGGCCGGGGTGTCGGCTTTGGCCGGGGCGCAGGTGCGCTTGGTGCCCAATGACGCCCAGGGCCGTATTGCCGCCCCGGATTTGGCCGCCGCCATCCGGCCGCCGGGCAATGTGCATACGCCGCCGACCACCCTGGTTTGTCTGGAAAATACCCACAATCGCTGTAGCGGCGGCGTACTGACGCCGCAGGATACCCGGCAAGCGGCTGAAGTAGCCCACGCCGCCGGAGCGCAAGTTCATCTGGACGGGGCGCGGCTGTTCAATGCCGCCGTAGCCCTGGAAGTGCCGGCCGCCGCCCTGGTTCAGGATGTGGATTCGGTCTCTTTCTGCCTGTCCAAGGCCCTGAGCTGCCCGGTGGGCTCGGTGCTGTGCGGCAGCGCCGAGTTTATCGGCCAGGCCCGGCGTTGGCGCAAGATGCTTGGCGGCGGGATGCGGCAGGCCGGAGTATTAGCCGCCGCCGGCCTGGTCGCCCTGGATACGATGATTGAACGGCTGGCCGACGACCACGCCAACGCCCGCCGCCTGGCCCAGGGCTTAGCGGCCATCGACGGCTTGAGCCTTGACCCGGAGCAGGTTTCGACCAATATCGTCATTTTTGAGATTGCGCCGACGGTAGGGACGGCCGGGGAAGTAATGGCGGCGCTGGCGGCGGCCGGGGTCAAAGTTACGCCCTCCCGGGATCAATCCCTGCGGATGGTAACGCACCGCCACATCACCGCGGCGGATGTAGAGGAAGCCTTGACCCGAGTGCGGCGGGTAGTCGGGGAACTGCGGGATGGGCGGCGGTAAGAGTTGGGTGTCAGTCAGCTTTCCCGCGCCCATTGCACGGCGTCGGCTATATCCTGTTCGGTCAGGCCCTGGGCGGCAATCTTTGCCCAGGCATCCTTGACGGAGCCGGGCGGCACCGGCGTAAGAATAATCCTTTCTCCCTCGTCGACTACCGTAAAGCAGGTTACTTCCGGGTAGGCGGCCATCAGGGAGTCGGGCAGGATCAGCTGATTGCCGGCGGTCAGGATGGCAACTTCCGAGGCCAGGTCGGTAGCAGGTTGGGCCGGCTTGACTTTGGCTGGGGCGCGCATTGCGGCTTTCCTCCGGGTCGGGCTTGGGCCGCCGGCGTTGCCGGCAAGGTTAGAATAACATATTATACCCCTTGCCTTTGTCAGGCAATAGGCTACTAAAGTCCGATTGCCGCATATCCTATCCCATTCCACCCTAGGAGGCTTGCCAATGGCGGAATTCAGCTTTAACCGGGACACCACCGCCCTGCTTATTGCCGATTTTTATGGGGATGTGCTGAATACCCTGCCCCATGCGGTCGAGCGGGAGGTAGTGACCAAGACCCAGGAATTGCAGCAGGCGGCGCGGACGGCCGGATTGCTGGTCTGCTATTCCGCTACCGTCTTTCGGCCGGGCTACCCGGAAATCAGCCCGCGCAACAAGACCTTCAGCCAGCGCAAAGCCTCGGGCGCGCCGGCGATAGCCGACCCGCTACAAGTAATCCACCCGGCGGTACAGCCGCGGGAGGGGGAAGTGGTGGTCGGCAAACACCGGGTCAATGCCCTGTACGGCACCGACCTGGATCTGACCCTGCGGGCCAACAATGTGGATACCCTAATCCTGCTGGGCTATGCGACCAGCGGGGTAGTGCTGTCCACCACCCGCTACGCCGCCGATGCCGACTATCGGCTGTTCATTGTGGCCGACTGCTGCGCCGATGCCGATGGGGAAGTTCACGACTTTTTGACGCAGCGCATCTTTCCCCGCCAGGCGGAAGTGGTCAGCGCGGCGGAAGTTATGGCGGCGTTGGCGGCGGGTTAGCCGGATGGGATGGCGGGGAACCGGATTCAAACATGGATAGACAGGATAGACAGGATTCTATATCTGCCGAGAACGGTTGTTGCCGACCAGTACCATTCTAATCAGACACCCAAAATCCTGTTAATCCTGTCTATCCATGTTTGAATCCGTCTCCCCCTTGGGCGGGAAGGACGATTTCTAGGGCGGCTTTTCCTCACCACCATCCCCCCACCACTGTTCCAGCCGGGCGGCGATTTCCCTTTCCTGTCCCTCGGTGGACGGGTGGTAGTAGCGGCGATCCTGTAGGGATGGCGGCAGGTATTCCTGGGCGACAAAGTGGCCGGGATGGTCGTGGGCGTAGCGGTAGCCCTTGCCATAGTCCATTTCCCGCATCAAGCCGGTTACAGCATTCCGCAAATGCAGCGGCACCGGGTCATTAGGCTGCTGCCGCACATCCTGCAAAGCCCGCTCCAGGGCCATATAAGCGGCGTTGCTTTTTGGGGCCGTCGCCAAATAAACGGTAGCCTCAGCCAAGGGGATACGGCCCTCCGGCATCCCGAGGAAGTGGACGGCTTGCTGCGCCGCCACCGCCACCGGCAAAGCCTGCGGCGCCGCCAGTCCAATATCCTCCGCGGCCAGGATGACCAGCCGGCGGGCAATGAACAAGGGATCCTCTCCCGATTCAATCATCCGAGCCAGCCAGTAGAGGGCGCCGTCCGGCGACGACCCGCGCACCGATTTGATAAAGGCGGAAATGGTGTCGTAGTGGCCCTCGCCGGCCTTGTCATAGAGCGGCGAGCGTCTTTGCAGGGCGTCGGAAATCAGTTCCAGGGTAAGGATGCGGCGGCCCTGATTGTCCGGAGCGGCGGCAAAGGCGGCGGTTTCCAAAGCATTCAGGGCGACCCGGGCATCGCCGTTGGCGATATTGACCAGATGCTCCAAGGCCGCCGCCGCCAGTTCGGCATTGAGACCGCCCAAACCCCGCTCCCCATCGGCCAAGGCGCTGTGGACGATGGCGGCGACCTGCTCGGCGGTCAGGGATTGCAGGGTGAAAACCCGGCAGCGGGACAGCAGGGGGGCGTTGACCTCAAAGGAGGGGTTTTCGGTGGTAGCGCCGATAAAGGTAACGGAACCATCCTCAATATGCGGCAGGATTACATCCTGCTGGGCTTTGTTGAAACGATGGATTTCATCCACGAACAGGATGGTGCGGCGCTGGTACATTCCCAGGCCCTCTTTGGCCGCGGCCACAATGCGGCGCAGGTCGGCCACGCCGGAAGTGACGGCGCTGACCGGCTCAAAGGGGGCTTGAGTGGCCCCGGCTACCAGACGGGCTAAAGTGGTTTTGCCGCTGCCCGGCGGCCCCCACAAAATCAGAGAGGGCAGGCGGTCGGCGGCGATGGCCCGGCGCAAAACCCGTTCCGGGCCGAGGATATGCTCCTGGCCGACGAATTCGGCAAAGCTGCGGGGCCGCATCCGTTCCGCCAAGGGCGCTTCCGCCCCGGCCTGCTGCCAGCGATTGTGGTCAAAAAGGGACATCAGCTTTTTCCGGGAGGGCGGGGCCAGGGCGTAAATTCCCGGCTAACCCGATTGCGCCTGGCCGGGACCTTTCCCGTTGTACGGCGCATCTCCCTTGCCCAGCCAGTCCTGGAGCCGCTCCGCCACCGTCTCCGGATTATCCGCCAAGAGCCGCCGCAGCTCCGCCCGCACCTCGGCATCCCTCTCCTCGCGCCCCTCGACCCGGCCTTCCCCGCGCCCCTTTTCCACGCCCTCCTCCAGCCCATCCTCGCGGCCGGCGGCGTAACGCTTCGCCAGAAAGGTCTCTCCAAACACCTTGACCACCTCCGGGGAATAGATGACTATGGCAATCCCCACCGCCGCCGTCGCCGCCGTTACGGTGATGACATCCTTATACAGGTCGTAATAGGGCCGGCCGGTCCAGTCTTGCCCCGTCCAGACCAGGTAAAAGTTCACCGCCAGCGACAGCACTCCGATAACGCTGGACAGCAGGACTTTCCCGCCCTCCCGCAACGCCCGCAGCAACCGCCGCCCTTTTCCTCTTGGCATCGGCAATTTTACTCCTTTCCGGCGGGGAATGCAAACTTGCCGCCCGCCCGATTTTCTTATCCCCGCCTACCGGCCATAAGTTATGGCGGCGTCCCCCTGCCATAGCGGGTTGCCCTCCGGCCCCAGCTGGCCGGTGCGGATAGCCGCCAGGGGATAGTTGGGCAGCCGCCGGGCCGCCACGCACCTACCCTCGCCCTGCCAACTGTATTCGCTGAAAGAGAAATCCCAATTCGCAAAGCCGTGTTCCCAGCGCTCCACCGGCAGGAAACCGGTATCCGCCGGCGTCAAGTGCAGAAAAATCAGCGATTCCCGATCCGCCGGGTTGCAATCCGCCTTGAGGTAAAACAGCCAATCCTCCGGCGGATTAGTCCCCAGGTCGGTATAGCGATAGACGGCAAAATCGTCCTCAATCAGCGGCGGGCCGGCTTGCGCCAAGATCCAATCGTCCAGATAGCCGGCGGTAGCCGCGCCACCCGGATAAAGAAATATCCGCCGATTTTCCGGGGTCAAGGTCGGGATTCCATCCAACCGCAAAGGCAGGATTAGAAATTCGGCAGCGGCCGGCTTAACCCGTATGCTGCGGAATAGATAATGGGACACCGCAACATTGATTTCGGGAAAGCGGCCGTTGTAAGCCACGGTATGCCCGTCCGTTATAGCGTGGATGGTCTCAAAATCGGCAATAGCCAAATCCCGCACTTCGGCAACGATTTCGGTATAGCCGACTTGGGCCATCCGAAAGCTGGACAAGCCAAAAATCAGCAGGGCCAGGGCGGCCAAGGCCATGATAAAGCGCCGGCCGCCGGGACGGCTCAAATACACCAGCAGCAGGGATAAAGCGGCCAGGGGTATGCCGGTGTAAATCACCGCCTCGAAATAGTGATAGGCGACGCTGTGGCGTACCAGAATAGCCCAGCAAAACCCGGAGAAAATCAGGGTGGCCCACAGCATCTTATGCCGGGCCAAGGCCAAGCCGCCCAGGGCCAAAGCGGTAGCCGCCAAGCCCAGGATTGCGCCCAGGGCCATCGATTCCTCGCGCGGAAACTCCCCCAAGTCATTGAAAAAGCCGGGCAGGGCGCTGGTATAGCCGGGCAGAGCGTAAGGCGTAGCCATTCCCCCAATGCGGTAAAACTGCTGCTGCCAGTAATTCCACCCGCCCCCGGGAAAGAAGTTGTCCGGCCGCGGATTGGGATTCAAGGACAGCCGCCGCTGCATCGAGTCGAAAGAGGCCAGTTCGGTCAACCCGACTTCGCCGCGCATTACCCGATATTCGTTGGCAAAGTTGAAACTTAGCAGGGCAACGCCGAATAGCAGGGTTGCCGCGCCCAGGATCAAATAGCGGCTGCGGAATAGTTGGAACAGCGCCGCCCGGATCCGGATCCCGGGAGAAAATTCCCGGTTCAGGGAACGCGCCCGGATAAGTTCGCTGATTAGCCCCAGCAAGATAAAGGGGCCAAGCAGGGCATAGACGTGCCAGCCCAGCAGCAGAGCCACGCCGCTTTTGACCAGCAGCTGCCGGAAACGACCCTCCTGTACGAACAAGACCATCCCATGAAAGGTCAGCATCACGCCGAAAAAGTCCAGCCCGATTTCGGTGGCGATCGTATCGTTGGAATAGAGCCAGTAGGGGGAGGCAAAGGTCAACAGGGCGGCGATGAGGGCAATCCAGCGCTGGCCGGTCAGCCGACTCAGGGACAAATAAGCCAGGGTCGCCGCCCCGGCGAAAGCCAGCAGCATCAAAAGCCGGGCCGAGTAAAGCTGCGCCCCGGTATTGCCCTCAAAGGGCCAAGTGAACAGCTTAATCAGCAGGTAGCCGCCCACCGGAAAGCGGTTATACAGGCTATAAGTGATGTCCCCGTCGGCGTTGCGGCCGCGGCGGTAGAACCCCAGGAAACCCTTTTCCCAGGCCATATTGTCGGCCACGGCCAGATAGATAGCGCTGACGCCATCGTGGTGGCTGGGCCGGTATAAACTGCCCCGGTCGTTGCTGAACAGAAACGCCGTAGCCAAAGCCAACAGCAGCAGCACCAGCGGCAGCCAAGCCGATCCGCCGGCCGCGCGGATCCGGCCAAGCCAATAGGCCGGCGCTAATCGGGCGGTCAAAGCAGCTTTCATATCGGGGGACAATTCCTCGAGCCGGCGGCCGCGGCCGGCCGCCGGTAGGGGATGGCAAGGGCCTAATTTCCCGGCAATTATACCGCCCCGGGGCGGGTTCTGTCATCCTTTAATCCTGACCAACTCAGGACAATCCCATATAGAACCGTCCTTGCCGCAGTCCCCTTTGCCGTCATCCCCGCGCCCCCCTACCGTCCTTCCCGCGCCCCCCTACCGTCCTTCCCGCCGCATCTCTACCGTCATAGCAGCGTCCCCCACCGTCATTCCCGCGTAAGCGGGAATCCCGAAAAGCCGGATGGGTAGTGTGCCGGTCTTTGGCAATACCGTTCGGGATTCCCGCTTACGCGGGAATGACGGTAGAAAGGGGCGGGTATGACAGTAGGGACTACGGCAAATCACCTTTCCCGGCCCACAGCGGGCTGCCGTCGGCCCTGACCTGGCCGGTGTGGATGGTTGCAATCGGATAATCGGGCAGTTGCTGGGCGGCTACGCACCGTTCCCCGGTCTGCCAACGATAAAACCGGAAAGAAAAATCCAGGTTGTCAAAGCCGTGTTGCCAGCGTTCCGGCGGCAGTTGGCCGACGGATTCCGGCGTCAAGTGCAGAAAGAACCGGGCCGCCTGGTCGGCCGCGCTGCACCCCCCCTTGACATAGAACAGCCAATCCTCCGGCGGATTAGTCTGGCGGTCGGTGTAGCGATAGACGGCCCAATCCTTGTCAATCAGCGGCGGGCCGGCCGGGGCCAGAATCCAATCCTCCATATAGCCGGCAGTAGCCGCGCCGCCCGGATAAAGGAATATCCGCCGATTTTCCGGGGTCAAAGTTGGGATTCCCGCTAACCGCAAAGGCAGGATTAAAAAGTCGGCGCTGGCGGCCGGCCGCGCCCCAATACTCCGGCGCAGATAGTGGGACACTACCACGGAAATATCGGGAAACTGCCCGTTATAAGCGACGGTATGACCTTCGGTTAGCGGGTAAATCGCCTGAAAGTCGGCCATCGCCAAATCCCGGACTTCGGCAACGCTTTCCGCATAGCCGACCGGCGCCATCTGATAAGCCGACCAGCCAAATACCAGCATCGCCAGGGCGGCTAGGGCGACGATAAAGCGGCGGCCGCCGCCGGAACGATTCAGGTACAACAGCAGCAGCGACCCAGCGGTCAAAGGTATGCCGGTGTAAAAGACCGCCTCAAAGTAATGAAAGGCCACATTGTACCGCACCAGAACGGCCCAGCAAAACCCGGATAGCGCCAGGGTGGCCCAAAGGCGCTTATGCCCGGCCCGGGCCAATCCCAGCAGGGCCAAAGCGGTAACGGCTAAGCCCAGCAGGAGGTAATGGGCCTGGACTTTTTCCCGGGGAACTTCCCCTTGGTCATTGAAATAGCCGGGCAGGGCATAGGGCGTAGCCATTTTCCCGATGCGGTGGAACTGCCGCCCCCAGTAATCTACCCAGCCCCCGGGAAAGAAAGTGTCCCCCTCCCGATTATAAGAGGAAAGCCGCCGCTGCATCGCATTGAAAGAGGGCAGGTCGGTCACCCCCCTTTCCCCTTGCAAAACCCGATATTCGTTGACCCCGTTGAAACTCAGCAAAGCCAAGCCGAATAGCAGGCTTGCCAGTCCCAGGGTCAGGTAGCGGCTGCGGAATAGTTGAGACAAAACGGCGCGGCTCCGGATCCCGGGCGCGGCGGCCGGGGCTAGGGAGCGCGCCCGGATCAGTTCGCCGGCCAGTCCCACCGCAACAAAAACCCCAATCAGGGCATAAACGTGCCAGCCCAGCAGCAGGGCCAGGCAACTTTTCATCAGCAACTGCCGAAAGCGCCCCTCCTGCACGAACAGTGCCATCCCATGAAAGACCAGCATCCCGCCGAAAAAGTCCAACCCGATTTCGGTGGACACCATATCATTGGAATAAAGCCAGTAGGGGGAGGCAAAGGTCAACAGGGTGGCGGTCAGGGCAATCCAGCGCTGGCCGGTCAGCCGGCATAGGGATAAATATGCCAAGACCGCCGCCGCCGCGAAAGCCAGCAGCATCAAAAGCCGGGCCGCGTAAATCTGCGCCGGGAAATCGCCGTCGAAGGGCTGGATGAACAGCTTAATCAGCAGGTAGCCGCCGACCGGAAAGCGGTTATACAGGCTATAAACGGCGGCCCCGTCCGCATCCTGCCAGCGGCGGTAAAAGCCCAGGAAACCCTTTTCCCAGGCCATATTATGGGCTACCGCCAGATGGTCAGAGGTTAAAGCGCTGTGGTAACTTACCCGGTAGTAACCATCCCGGTCGTTGCCGAACAGAAACACCGTGGCCAGGGCCAGCAGCAGCAGGGTCAACGGCAGCCAAGCCGAATCGCCGGCCGCGCGCAACCGCCGGCCCAGCCCGGAGTCAACCGATAATCGGGCGGCCAAGGCGGCTTTCATAGCAAGGGACAATTCCTTGAGCGGCGGCGGTTGTTGGCAAGGGGGTCTAGTTGCCCGGCAATTATACCGCCCCGGCCCGGCTATGTCATTCTTTTCCTTGACCGGCAATCCTTATGTTGGGGGCTATTCATTCCGCTCACCCTGAACCTGTTGCAGGGTCATCCTGAACTTGTTGCAGGATGAATACCCCACAACCGAATGGGAGCCTTGACCGGCAATCCCTTGCCAAAGAACTCCGCAAATCCGGGGAAACCACCCCTAGGGCATAGCGATTTTCCTTTCCCACAGCAGGCTGCCGTCCGGCGCAATCTGGCCGGTGCGGATGGTAGCAATGGGATAATCAGGCAGCGGCCGGGCGGCTACGCACCGCTCCCTTACTTGCCAGCGATAGCCCACAAAAGCGAAGTCCAAGTTGTCAAAGCCGTATTGCCACCGCTCCCGGGGCAGCTGGGACACCTCGGCTGGAAACAGGTGCAGCAGAAACGGGGCCAAGCGGTCGGCTCGGCTGCATCCCGCCTTGACATAAAACAGCCAAGCCTCCGGCGGATTAGTTGGGCTGACATAGCGATAAACGGCAAAATTGCCCTCAATCAGCGGCGGCCCGGCGGCCGCCAGAATATCATCCAGATAGCCGGCCGCCGCCGGCCCCCCGGGATAGAGAAACAGCCGCCGATTTTCCGGGGTCAAGGTTGGTACGCCCGGCAGCTGCAAGGGCACAATTACATAGTCGGCTACGGCCGGCTGCGCCCGAATGACTTGGGAAAGATAGTTGGACACGACAACGGCAGTTTCGGGCAGTTTCCCACGATCCGCAAGGGTCTGCCCGGCGGCTATAGCGTGAATGGACCGGAGGTCGGCCTGAGCCGCATCTTGAATTTCCAGAACGGCATCGGAATAGCCGACTTGCGCCATCCGAAAGCTGGCCCAGGCAAAAATCAGCACGGCCGCAACGGCCAGGGCGGCGATAAAGCGGCGGCCGCCTACCCGGCTTAAATACCCCAATCCCAGCGACCAGGCGGTCAAGACCAGGCCGGTGTAAATTATGCTTTCAAACTCATGGTCGGCCACGCCGCTCCGCACCAGGATGGCCCAGCAGAAACCGGCCAATGCCAGGGACGCCCACAGCCGTTTATCCCGGGCCCCAGCCAATCCCAACAAGGCCAAAGCGGTAACGACGAGACCCAGGATTACGCCGGGAGCCGCCTTATCCTCCCGGGGAAATTCGCCTTGGTTGATGAAATAGCGGGACAAAGCATTGTCATAGCCGGGCAGGGCATAGGGCGCCGCCATTCCCCCAATGCGGTAAAACTGCTGCCGCCCGTAATCCCGCCAGCCCCTGAGATTGTAACCGTCCCCGTCCCCGGGAAAGGGATTGTCGAGGTTCGGGGCGGGAATTAAGGACAACCGCCTTTGCATGGAATTGAAAGAGGACAACCCGGTCAACCCGGTGTCGCCGCCCTTAACCAGGTATTCGTGAGCCCAGTTGAAACTGAGCAGGGCCAAGCCGAAAAGGAGCGTCGTTACGCCCAGCCGCCAGTAGCGGCTGCGGAGCAGCTGCGCCAGGACGGCCCGGATCCGGTCCATAAACGGCGATTCCGGAGCGGCGGCGCGCGCCCGGATGAGTTCGCCGGCCAATCCCAGCAGGATAAAGGGCAGCAGCAGGGCGTAAATATGCCAGCCCAGCAGCAGGGCCAGGCAGCTTTTCACCAGCAGCTGCCGAAAGCGCCCCTCCTGTAGGAATAGAACCATCCCGTGAAAGACCAGCATCATCCCGAAAAAGTCCGGCCCAATTTCGGTGGATACCATATCGTTGTAAAAGAGCCAGTAGGGGGATGCGAAAGTCAGCAGGGTGGCGGCGAGGGCAATCCAGCGGCTGCCGGTCAATCGGCTCAGGGACAGGTAGGCCAGGACGGCGGCGGCGGCGAAAGTCAGCAACATCAACAGCCGGGCCGAGGAAAGCTGCGCCGCCAGGTTATCGCCGAAAGGCAGGATCGCCAGCTTAATCAGCAGGTAGCCGCCGACCGGAAAGCGATTGTGCATCGTATAGGTGATGTTGCCGGCGGCGTCCTGCCAGCGGTGGCGGAAACCCAGAAAGGGGTATTCCGGGGATATATTCCGAGCCAGGCTCAGATGAATGTTGGTCATAACATCGTGGTGGCTCATCCGGTAGAAACTGCCCCGGTCGTTGCTGAACAGAAACACCGTGGCCAGGGTCAACAGCAGCAGGGCCAGCGGCAGCCAAGCCCCACCGCCGGCCGCAAGCCGCCGCGCCGGCCCGGAAATCGCGGCTAGCCGGGCGGCGGCAAGGGCTTTCATAGCAAGGAATAACTCCTGTGGATTGGCGGCCGGCGGATTGGGAAATGGGGACGGACTGACCGGGAATTATACCCCACGAACCCCCTTGCCGTCATTCCGTCCTTCCCGCGTAAGCGGGAATCCGGATTCAAACATGGATAAACAGGATGGACAGGATTTTTGTCTGTATAGAACGGCTGTTGACGGCCCCCACCGTCATTCCCGCGTAAGCGGGAATCCCGCAGCGGTTGGGCGGCAAAGGACTGGTCTTTTCAGTACCGTAGGGATTCCCGCTTACGCGGGAATGATGGTTTCCATAGCAAAATTGATTTGGAAAATTGCCCGTAAAAGCCTTGACCTACCCCGCCGCCGGGGTTATACTGGTCAGCAATCAAAGCCCCCTAACCCCATCCGAGAGGAAATTGCCGTGTCCCTACGCAATGCAATGGTCGCCCTTGCCTTTCTAATGGCATTTTTCGCAGGGGGGGGGGTATCCATCAGCCCAAGCCCGCGCCATCCCCTGGGACTGTTCCGACTGGCAAGCCTTTGCCCATTCCGACCGCACGACCGCCATCCTGGAATCCCTGGCCGAAAACCGGGGCAAGACCCTCTACTGTGGTATTGACCAGTCGGACACCTTTACCAAAGCTGAAACCTGGGCCGCCGGCAAAGACCGCAACGAGCGGGATGACACCGTCTATTTCGGGGAACGCGGCCAGTTCCGCGGCTTTATCGCCGCCCAGGAGGGCTGGCTGACCGAGGGGGAATCCGGCGTTACCGGGGTAAGCATCGACCGCATCTTTGAGTTTCCCAAAGAGGAACGGCGGCGGGTTAAGCGGGTCAAACGGCTCAATATCAGCAGCCAATCCGACAGGACCGTTAAAGAGTCCTGCTACAACGCCGCCACGAACCCCGGCGACCTGCTCTGCTCGGCTAAGGGCTCTGTGGAAGGTGAAACCGGGAAAGATGCCGCGGAAAACCGCGCCCGGAACCTTCAGCTCGGCGTCTCCTCCATCACTAGCAACTGGGGACAAACCGGCGGCCCCGCGCGCATCGCATGGCAGACCCACCGGGCTGCGGAATGGCAAGCCCTGGCGGATACCTTAGCTGAAGCGGCTTGCCGGGCCCGGGGCTACCGGCTGGTCAGCGCCACTTTCGGCCCCGGCCACGACGCCCGCAAAGGACAAGGCACGTGGCTCCTGGGGGACAATTTGGGCTGGTTTTACAGTGAAAATAAGTGGACTGAGTTCGGGGGTCAGGGAACGGGACACGCCTACCAAGCCTGGCAAAGCCGGACTTGGACGGCCACCTGCAAGAAAACCGTCCGCCGCACCCGGAAGTAGGGGGCGGTTGCCCATCCTTCAACGCTGTTCAGGATGAGCGGATGGGGTGGCGGGCGGGGAGACCCCCAAATCCGCTCATCCTGAACCGGCCGCCTTATCCGTTCATCCTGAACATCGTTGAAGGATGAACCCACGGTTGATAAAGAGAGTAGCAGGCAACAAGGAGGTTGGTGGATTAGCCGCCGGTTCATCCTTCAACAAGTTCAGGATGAACGGATGGGAGCCGTTCCCATCCTTCAACAAGTTCAGGATGAGCGGATTTATGGATTCCCCCTTGCGCGGGAAGGACGGTTTTATATGCGATTGCTACGGGATTGATAACTCCCTTTCCCACAGCATTTCCGCCCCGTTAGCGCTGAACTGGCCGGTGCGGATGGCGGCGATAGGGTAGCTGGGCAGCTGCCGCACCGCAATGCACCGTTTGACCGCCGCAAAGTTATAGTCGCGGAAAGCGAAATCCAGGTTGTCGAACCCGTATTCCCGCCGCTCCGGCGGCAGGTCGCGCCCGGCGGCGGGAATGATATGCAGCATAAACCGGGAATCCCGGTCGGCGCTGCCGCACGGCTCCTTGACATAGATAATCCGGTTTGCGCTGAGGTAAAGGTCAAAATCGGCCCGGGCCACCGGCTCCCCGGCTACCGCGCTGAGCTGATCCATATCCCCGCTGTAAAGCGCCCGGTCGTACAGGAAAGCCCGCCGATTTTCCGGCGTCAGCAAAGCCCATCCCTCCTCCCGGTGCGGTTGGATCAGGTAGGACAGGCGGCCGTGGCGGTACACCTCCGGGTTCTCCGAAATCGGATGGCCGGCCAGATAGTAAAGGGCCGCCGGCGTTACCTCGGCAAAGTTATGGTAGGCTTCCCGGGAGGCCAGATATACGCTCTGGCCGGCGGTTACTTTGCGGAGGGCTTGAAAGTCGGCCACAATTTCGGCTTGGAATGCCGCGGCGGCATCATCATAGCCCTCTTTGCTGGCTTGAAAACTGGCAAAAACGAAAATCCCCAAGGCGGCCAAAACCAGACTGACCAATAGCCGCCGGTCGGACAACCGGCCGATAATCCCCAGCAGCAGCAGGAAAAATATCAGCGGGATGCCGATATGAAACAAAGCCTCAAAGTCGTGGACATCGACGCTGGCCGGGACGATAAAAGCCCAGCCCCAGCCGGCCAGCAGCAGGGTCAACAGCAGCCGCCGCTGTTGACGGAACCGGAATAAGCCGGCCAAACCGGCGGCGAACACCGCTATTCCGATAACCAGGCTTTGCGTCTCGAACAAGCCGCGGCCGCCGCCCAGGTTCACCTCGAATATGCTGACCTGACCCGGCAGGGCATAAGGCACGGCCATTATGCCAATGCTGGCAAACTGCCCCCGCAAAAAAGCCAGCCCGTCCCGCGTCCCGGCCAGCCACGCCGCATTATCCCCGGCTTGGGTGCGGGCATTAAACCCGGTGCGATATTCCATTGCCTTGACGGTGGACAATTCGGTCAACGGGATTTCCCCATTGCCCGCCCGGTATTCATTGAACAGGTTGAACCCCAGTACCAGCAGGCCGAAAGCCAGGGCAATCAATCCCAGCCGGAAATAAGGGCCGGTTAGAAAGGCAATCAATCCCTGCCACAGCGCCCGCAGCCAAGAGGCCAGCCTATTTGCGGCCGTATTTTCCGCCGCCGGCCGCGCCCGGAGGATTTCCTTTGCCAAGCCCAAGAGGATAAAGGGCAGCAGCAGGGCATAGATGTGCCAGCCCAGCAGCAGGGCTAGGCAGCTTTTTACCGCCAATTGCCCAAACCGCCCCTCCTGCAAAAACAGCGTCATCCCATGAAAAACCAGCAGCACCCCGAACAGGCTGGTTACTTCCGTGGACACCATATCGTTGTAATACAGACAATAGGTCGAGGCAAAGGTCAGCGCCGTGGCCCCCAACGCAATCCACCGGTCGCCGCCCAGCCGAACCAGGGACAGGTAAGCCAAGACCGCCGCCGCCGCAAAGAACGACAGCATCAGCAGCCGGGCCGCATAGATTTGCGCCGACAAATCATCGCCAAAGGGCAGGATCGCCAGCTTAATCAGGGCGTAGGTGCCAAGGGGAAAACGGTTATAGGGATCGTAGGCTACATTGCCATCGGCGTCCGGGATTTCCCGGAAGTGCATCAGGAAGTTATGTTCCGGCGACAGGTTGGCCGCCAGGGTCATACTTTGGGCGGAAAGAAAGTTATGATGGCCGGGCCGGTAGAAAGCCCCCCGGTCGTTGCCAAACAGGAACATTGCGGACAAAGCCAGCAGCAACAGGGCCAACGGCAGCCAAGGGGATTGACCGGCCGCCCGCAATCGGGCCGGCAGGGAAATAGCAGGCAGGGGCAAAGTCCGGTAATTTTCCACGGGAAAGAGGGTAACTCCTTGGGTTTCGTTCTGCGGCCGGATGACTACCGGAAATAGGGCATAACTTCCTCGGCAAAGAGGCGCATCGCGTTATGCACCTCGGCATTGGGCAGCAGGCCGCCCACGGCGAACCAGCACATAAACTCGTCGGCGCCGAACAGTTCCCGGTAGGATTCCAGCTTGGCAATAACCCGTTCCGGGCTGCCGATGACAGCAAACTCCTGGGATACATGGTCAAAGCTCAAATCCCGATTGCGGCCGCTGATGGAACGGGAACGATTGCTCCGCAGGATGCTCAAATAGTTCTCCAGGCTGGCGGCGTAGGCTTGGGCCGTCGCCCCCTTTTCATCCCGGGTTACGTGCATCAGGGCCATTACATTGACCCGCCGCTGTTCCAGAGCGTGGCCGTGGGCTTGCAGTTGACGGCGGTATTCGGCCAAGCCGCTTTGCCCCCCTTCCAGCGTTACCACCAGGGGCGCCAGCAACAGGTGATGGCCCAACTGCCCCACCAGGGGAAAGGTATCCGCGCTGTTGGCGGCGATATAGACCGGAGGATGCGGCTGCTGCACCGGCTTTGGCACTACCCGCACCGGCTCTACCTGATGATACTTGCCCGAATAGGAAAGAGTTTCCTCGGTCCAGGCGCGCAGCACCACTTCCAGATTTTCCACAAACCGCTCCCGCCCCTCCTCCACATCAATGCCATAGCCGGCATACTGCTGGAGCATCGCCCCCCGGCCGGTGCCCAGGATGGCCCGGCCCTGGGAAATCACATCCAGGGTGGCAAACTCCTCGGCCAGGCGTACCGGATGATGCAGCGGCATCAGGTTGACGGCGGTGGCGATTTTCAGCCGTTCCGTAACCTGGGCGATGGCCGACCCCAGCAGCAGGGGGGCCGGCAGCACCGAAAAGCGGGGATTGAAATGGACTTCGGCCAGCCAGACGGAATCAAAGCCCAACTGATCCGCCAGCTGAGCCTGGGAAATGGTGTCGGCGTAACGCTGGGCCGGGGACTGGTGGTCGGCGCAGGGCAGTTGATAGAAAATGCCGAATTCCATAGTGGCGGGCTCCTTGGGCGCTGCGGATGGGTTAGGGATCTGAACTTCCGGCGGTCTCGATTTGCAGATTGGACAAGTCCCGGTTAGGGGCGCGTTGGGAAAGCCGCAGCATCTCGACGCCAACCACTTCTTGGGCGGCGTTGTAGTCGAGGATGATGCCGGGGGACACTTCCTCAGACTCGACGATGGTCGAGTCGTCCAGGCTCAGATAAAGGGCGTCGGCTTGCTTGTCGAGTTGCAGTTTCATAAGGCTCCTCAACCATTATAGCGGCCGGATTCCGAAAATTCCCGGCGGTGGCCGCTAGGTTCCGGGCAATTGCCTATCCCGGACAACCTGCCTTGCCGTCTTTCCCACGCCCTACTGTCATCCTGCGACCCTTTACCGTCATTCCCGCCGTCCCTTTACCGTCATTCCCGCGTAAGCGGGAATCCCTAAAGGTACTGCGAAAGACAAGGCCATTGGCGGCCGGGCATTTCGGGATTCCCGCTTACGCGGGAATGACGGTTGCTATAGGTGATTGACCGGCCGCTATGTTCAAGTCAATTGCATACACCGGACAACTTACTTTACCGTCATTCCCGCCGCCCCTTTACCGTCATTCCCGCGTAAGCGGGAATCCCTAACGGTACTGCGACAGACAAGGCCATTGGCGGCCGGGCATTTCGGGATTCCCGCTTACCCGGGAATGACGGTTGCTATAGGTGATTGACCGGCCGCTGGGTTATGTTCTGCTGTCGGATTCTCTGGATTCCCGCTTGCGCGGGAAGGACGGTAACGGTTACAAAGGACGGTAGCGGTTACAAAGGAATGTTGCCGTGCTTTTTGGCCGGCAGGCTGTCCCGCTTGTTTTTCAGCATTTCCAGGGCTTGGATGATGCGGCCGCGGGTTTCCGCCGGGTCAATCACATCGTCCAGAAAGCCCTGGCCGGCGGCGATATAGGGATTGGTGAACTTTTCCTGATAGTCGGCAATCAGCCGCTGCCGTTCCGCCGCCGGGTCGTCGGCCTGGGCGATTTGCTCCCGGTAGATGATGTTGACTGCGCCATCCGGCCCCATTACCGCGATTTCCGCCGAGGGCCAGGCCAGGTTGATGTCGGCCCGCAGGTGCTTGCTGCTCATCACGATATAAGCGCCGCCGTAGGCTTTCCGCAGGATGACGCTGACCTTGGGGACGGTGGCCTCGGCGTAGGCGTAAATCAGCTTGGCCCCGTGCCGGATAATGCCGCCATATTCCTGATCCACGCCGGGCATAAACCCCGGCACATCCACCAGGGTCACCAGGGGAATGTTAAAGCAGTCGCAGAAACGGACGAAACGGGCCGCCTTGGCCGAGGCATCAATATCCAGCACCCCGGCCAATACCGAGGGCTGATTGCCGATAATGCCGGCCACGCTGCCATTGAAACGGCCAAAGCCGACCACCACATTGGGGGCAAAATCGGCCTGAACTTCCATAAATTCCTCGGCCGGCGCTTCCTCCATTTCCGCATCGTCGCCAATATCGACGATGCGGTAGATAATATCCCGCACATCATAAGGACGATTGGGTTCGTCCGGGGCCAGATAGCGCAAATCCGGGTCGCGGCGGTCGACCGGATCCTCGAGCAATCGCAGCGGCGGGTCGGCCAGGTTGTTAGCGGGCAGGAAACTGAGCAGCCGGCGCACCCCGGCCAGACATTCGTCCTCGCTTTCATAGACGAAGTGGGCTACGCCGCTGCGGGTAGCGTGGGACGCGGCCCCGCCCAGTTCCTCGTGGGTAACTTCGGCCCCGGTAACGGCCTTGACCACATCCGGGCCGGTAATATACATCTGCCCGCTGCCCTGCACCATAAAGATAAAGTCGGTGATGGCCGGGGAATAGACGGCCCCCCCGGCCGCCGGCCCCATAATGACCGAAATCTGCGGCACTACGCCGGAATACAGCGTATTCCGCAGAAAAATATCGCCATAGGCCCCCAGGCTGACCACGCCCTCCTGGATGCGGGCGCCGCCGGAATCGTTGAGGCCCACCACCGGGCAGCCGGTCTTGCCAGCCAGATCCATCACCTTGCAGATTTTCTCCCCCACCACTTGGGAAAGGGAGCCGCCGAACACGGTAAAATCCTGAGCATAGGCAAAAACCTGGCGGCCCTCCACCCGGCCGCAGCCGGTGACCACGGCATCGCCGAGGATTTTGCGGTCAGCCAAGCCGAAGTCGGTCGTGCGGTGGGTAACAAAGGAATCGATTTCCTGAAAGGAGCCGTCGTCCATCAGGCGGGCCAAGCGTTCCCGGGCGGTCAGCTTGCCGCGGCGGCGCTGCTGGTCAATGCGCTGCGGCCCGCCGCCCTGGCGAGCGGCCCGCTGCTTATCCTGAAGGGCCTCGATTTTCCGGTCAATAATGCGCTTTTCGGTAGCCACAGCCGCTCCTGAGGGGGATAAGGTGGAGGCATTATAACCTATTTCGGGGCGGTTGGGGGCTGGGGATGGGGGACTCAGCAAGTTGAGGAGGGTCCGAAAAAATCGCCTGAAGCGGCGCAAACCGGTCGCTAAGCGAATTTGCGCTATGCCGTACACTATGGGATAATGCTGAAACGGACAAACTTCACTTCCCGACAAAATTGACGCGGCGCTATGCGACCTTTCCTGACCACTGCTATCCTCCTGGCAATCCTGCCGTTGCTGCTGGCCTGCGGCAACGCCGCCGAAGTTCCGACCTCGTTGCCTACCGCTACGCCTTGGCCCACCGCTACCGCTACGCCCGGGCCGGCCTTGGCGGCGCTGTTTCCTGAGCCGACGGCCACCGCCACGCCTTGGCCCACCGCCACGCCCTGGCCGGCCTTGGCGACGCTGTTTCCTGAGCCGACGACCACCGCCACGCCCGAGCCCACCGTTACGCCGGGGCCGGACCCGGCGGCCCTGGCGGCCCTGTTTCCTGAGCCGGTTCCCTACGACAGCGCGACGGCGTCCCCGGTCCAAACCCCGGTAGGGCTGATCTTGAACGAACCGGAGGCCTTTCCGGGCTATACCCTGCTGCGGCCCAACAGGGGCCAAAACATTTATCTGATCGACAACCAGGGTCGGGTCGTGCATCAGTGGCCGCTTGACCGGTCGTACCGGTTTGCCCGGCTGCTGGAGAATGGCAACCTGCTGACCAGCGCCCGGGGCCAGGTGACCGACAATATCCGGGAAATCGAAATCCGGGAAATCGATCCGACCGGCCGGGTAATCTGGGAGTATACCGCGCCGGATCAACATCATGACTTGCTGAAAATGCCTAACGGGAATGTGCTGCTGCTGCTGAAAAGCTGGAAACACGGCGGTGAGGTAAGGGACCGCGGCGGCAATCCCGAGTCCACTGGGCGGTACTTGGAACTGGATTATATCATTGAAGTCCGCCCCACCGGGCCGGATTCCGGCGAGATTGTCTGGGAATGGTCGGTATGGGATCACCTGATCCAGGATTTTGACCCTAGTCTCCCTAACTACGGGACGGTGGCGGAGCACCCGGAACTCGTGGATATCAATTACCGGTTGCGCCTGGATTGGCTGCACGCCAACTCGATCGATTACAACGCGGAACTGGATCAAATTGCGCTGTCGGCCCGCAACTATGGCGAGTTGTGGATTATTGACCACAGCACTACCACGGCCGAGGCGGCCGGTCATAGCGGCGGCAACGGCGGCCGGGGCGGCGATCTGCTGTACCGCTGGGGCAATCCCGCGGCTTACCAGGCCGGAACCGCCGCCGACCAGCAGTTGTTCCGCCCCCATAATGTCCATTGGATTGAACCGGGCTTGCCCGGCGCGGGCAATCTCCTCCTGTTCAATAATGGCGACGAGGCGGACGGGCGAGCTCGGCAGTATTCCTCGATCGATGAAATTGCGCCGCCTTGGGACGGCAGCAACTACCGGTTAGAGGCCGGAAAACCGGCCGCCCCGGCCCGGCCGGTCTGGACTTATACCACGCCCGAGCCGGAGGATTGGTACTCGCCGCGGCAATCCGGCGTTCAGCGCTTGCCCAACGGCAACACCCTGATTTGCAGCAGCCGCACCGGCACTATTTTCGAGGTTACGCCGGCCGGCAAAGTAGTTTGGGGCTACATCAATCCGTCCCTCCCCTCCGGCCCATTGCGCTCGGGCGCGCCGATGCCGCTCCATAAGAACCGGAGCCTAGCCTCCGGTTGGGAATCTTGGGATAATATGGTGTACCGGGCCTACCGCTACGCCCCGGACTACCCGGGGCTGCAATACCTGGATTTGACCCCGGGCGATCCTATAGAACTGGCCGCCGCGCCCTAGCCGGCCCGAACCGGACGCCAGATTTTTCTCCGGGAAAGGATGGCAGAAAGCCACCGCCCAAGCAAACCGGATCGTGTTACCATTGGGCTATGGAACAGGAAAGGGAAAGCAGCGCCGGCAAATTGCCGGCTTGGGAGCAGCTGGCCGTGGCCCGGGGCGAACCCCTGGTCTGGGGCCGCCGCACCTATGTTATGGGCATCATCAACCTGAGCCCGGATTCCTTTTCCGGGGACGGCTTGGGCGCCGATTTGACGGCGGTCGTGGAACAGGGATTGCGCTTTCAAGCCGAGGGCGCCGATTTTCTGGATGTAGGGGCCGAGTCCACCCGGCCGGGTTCTACGCCCATCCGCCCGGAGCGGGAGTTGGAGCTGCTGCTGCCGGCCTTGACCGCCCTGGCCGCGCAGGTCAACATTCCCCTCAGCGTGGACACCTACAAATCAGCGGTGGCGCGGCCAGCGATTAAAGCCGGGGCCGCCATAATCAACGATGTCTGGGGATTGAAGTATGACCCGGCCCTAGCGGCCGTGGCGGCGGAAACCGGAGCGCCGCTAATCCTGATGCACAATCAGCAAGGGCGGGAATATCAAAACCTGCTGCCGGATATTTTCGCCAGCCTGCGCCAGAGCGTAGAACAGGCCATGGCGGCGGGCGTGGCCCGGGATAAGATAATCCTGGATCCGGGCATTGGCTTTGGCAAAACCGCCGAGGATAACCTGGAAATTTTGCGGCGGCTCCCCGAGTTTCGGTCGTTAGGGTTGCCCCTATTGCTGGGAACTTCTCGCAAATCCACCATCGGGCGGGTATTGGATTTGCCGGTAGGGGAAAGATTGGCGGGGACGGCGGCCACGGTAGCCCTGTCCATTGCCGGGGGGGCGGACATTGTCCGGGTGCATGATGTGCGGGAAATGGCGCAGGTCTGTCGGATGAGCGATGCCATCATCCGCGGCTGGAGTTCGGCAAATTGACGCCGCCGGCCGCCGCCGCGCCAATCCGGGCTTACCTGGGATTGGGCTCCAACTTGGGCAATCGGCGGGAAAACCTGCGGGCCGCCCTGGATGCTTTGGCGGCGGACGGACGGGCAATGCCGGCGGCCATTTCCGCCTTTTATGAAACGGAACCGTGGGGCTACCGGGAACAGCCGGCTTTTCTGAACGGCGCCGTCGCGGTGGATACGATTTTGTCTCCGGCGCAGCTGCTGGCCTTATGCCAATCCATTGAGCGGCGGCGGGGCCGGCAAGGCGGCGGCCGCCGTTACGGGCCGCGGGTTATTGACTTGGACATCCTGCTGTACGGCAGCGAAATAGTCGCCTTGGAAACCCCGGATTTGCAGATACCCCATCCCCGACTGCCCTTGCGGGCCTTTGCCCTGCTGCCCCTGGCCGAAATTGCCGGAGAGGTTTTACACCCCGTCTTGAACTGCGCCATTGGGGAATTGGCGGCGGCCGTAGAGGGGCGGGAGGGGGTGGTGCGAATTGACGATTAAGAATTGAACCGCCTTGCCGCGGTTCGGCTTTCCCTAATCCAAGCCGACCGGCTGCAAGCGGAGCAGTTCCCGGATCGAGGACAATTCCCCAGCCAGGTGTGCCTGGTTTTGTTCCACCATCCGCAGGCGGGTGTCCATCGCGTTGAACCACTGCTTTACATCCGACTCCAGCCGATCGATGCGGCGGTTGGAGCTTTCCTCCAACCGGTCGATGCGGCGGTTGAGGTTGTCCTCAGCCCGGTCGACGCGGCGTTCCATCCGCAGGTGCAAGGCGAGAATAAAGCCCAAGATGGATACGCCTACGGCGATGATGGCGATGAATTCCTGGGACATAGTTCCTCCTGATTTCCTGAATGATCCCGACCTTGGCGCTATCGTCCGCGGTCGGGATAGGGCCGGAATTATTATAGCGCTGGCGGCTAGGCTTGGCAACCGATTTTGGGCGGCCGCCGGGTCAAAGCATATATACCGTTCCAGCGTCATATTGTCCGGGGATATACTCCTTTTCCCGGCCCCACTTCAGCCAGGCGGCTACGCCCGGCTCGAATTGGCCGGCGGATTCCAGGGGGATGGGGTTTTCCCCGGTCAGCTCGCGCAAGGCGGCAAACCAGCGATAAGGCCGTTCCTGCAATTCCCGCAGGATCAGGGGAATTGCTTGGTCGCCCATAGCGATGATTTCCCGATAGGCCGGATGCTGCGCCTTTTGCTCGTGCAAGGAAAACATACCGGTTTCCGCTTTCCACTGGTCGGCCAAGATGCGGAACCGGGCGGCCAACGCATCGTCCGGGCAAGACTGGGCCAGGGAATCCGGTTGTCCCGGCTTGTTCAGCAGCATCAATCGTTCCGCCAGATTGCTCAAATCAGGATTTGCTTGTCTTATAAGGTAGTCTAACCGACTGCTTTGGTCAATAGTTTTATGGCTCCGGCTCCGGCACAGCCTTTTAATCCCGCAACAAATCCCGGGCAACCCTTCAACCAGTTCCGTATGGGCGGAACTATATACCCCATCCAAATGGGAATCGCCGCCCGGCCGCCGGTTGACAATTGGGCGGCGGTGTTGCATTATTTAGGGCGGTGAAAAATGGCAGAGCCGCCGCCGTTCCGGTCAAAGGGCGGCCGGCGGGGGCCAAAACGGAAAAGAGCCGCCGCCAGGAATCGGCGGCGCAGCGCAAAAGTCGGAGGTGCGCGGAAAATATGGCGGACAAGCAACTGCTTTTTGACGAACAAGCCCGGGCCAGCCTGATGCGGGGCGTGGATGAACTGGGCCGGGTGGTCGGGTTGACCCTGGGGCCCAGCGGCCGCAATGTGCTGCTCAATCGGATGTGGTCCCTGCCGGTGGTGTGCAGCGACGGCGTCACCATCGCCAAAGAGGTGGAACTGCCCGACGTCTACGAAAATATGGGGGCGCAGCTGGTCAAGGAGGCGGCGGCCAAAACCAACGATGTGGTGGGCGACGGCACCACTACCTCGGTTGTGCTGGCCCGCGCCATGGTGCGGCAGGGCTTTATGAACATCGCCGCCGGGGCCAACGGTATGAGCCTGAAATCCGGCATCGACCGGGCCGTGGCGGCCGTGGTGGACGAACTGGTCGCTATGTCCATTCCGGTGGAAAACCGGGAACAGGTGGCCCGGGTCGCCGCCCTGTCGGCCCACGAGGAAAGCATCGCCGAGCTGATTGCCGAGGCCATGGACAAGGTGGGCCGGGAAGGGGTCATCACCATCGAGGAATCCAAGAGTATGTCCGACGAAATGGACATTACCGAGGGGATGCGCCTCGATCGCGGCTATCTGTCCCCCCACTTCGTAACCGACACCCAACGGATGGAAGTGGCCCTCGAGGAGCCGCTGCTGCTGATTACCGATGGCAAGGTCTCCTCGGTCAACGACATTGTGCCGACTTTGGAAAAGGTTTCCCAAGCCGGCGGCCGGCCCCTGGCGGTCATTGCCGAGGATGTAGAGGGCGAGGCTCTGGCGACCCTGGTGGTGAACAAGCTGCGCGGCACCATCAGCTGCGTTGCCATCAAAGCCCCCGGGTTCGGCGACCGGCGCAAGGCCCTGCTCGAGGATATTGCCACGCTGACCGGGGCCACGGTTATCAGCCAGGATACCGGCTTGACCCTGGACGGCGTGGAAATTGCCCATCTGGGTTCGGCGCGGCGGCTGGTGTCGGTCAAGGATGAATCCACTATCATCGAGGGCCGGGGTCTGCCGGAAGCTACGGAAAGCCGGGTAGCCCAAATCCGAGTGCAGATTGAGGAAACCACTTCCGATTATGACCGGGAGAAGTTGCAGGAACGGCTGGCGGCCCTGGTCGGCGGCGTGGCGGTGATTAAGGTCGGGGCGGCGACGGAGCCGGAAATGAACGAGCGCAAATCCCGCACCGAGGATGCTTTGGCCGCCACCCGGGCGGCCGTCGAGGAGGGCATTGTCCCCGGCGGCGGCGTCCCTCTGGTGCGGGCCGAGCAGGCGGTCGCCGATGTGCAGGCGGCTTTGACCGGAGACGCGGCTATGGGCGTCAAACTGGTGCTGGAATCCCTCAGCGCGCCGCTGCTGCTGATTGCCGACAATGCCGGCCATCCGGGGCAAGTGGTGCTGGATCGGGTGCGGCAGGGCGAAGGGGATTGGGGTTTTGACGCCGAAAAGGGCGAATATACCCACCTGATCCAAGCCGGCATCATTGACCCGGCCAAAGTTACCCGCTCGGCCTTGCAGAACGCCGGCAGCATTGCCGGGATGTTGCTGACCACCCAGGCGGTAGTAGCGGAAATTCCGGTGCATACCCCCCTGCCGGCCGATGTGCATGACTTTATGCACGATTAGGCCGGGCCGGGATAATATCCCTTGACCGGAAAGGGGGCGGGTTGGCATAAACCCGCCCCTGCCTTTAAGGGGGCGGCAACTGACTGCCGGGCCGCCAATTCTGCTCATCCTGGCGGCCTATTCCGTTCATCCTGGCGGCCTAATTCCGCTCATTCTGAACTTCGTTGAAGGATGATGCCCCGGGCAATCCTCCTACCGTCATTCCCGCGTAAGCGGGAATCCCGAAATGCCCGATTGATAGTGTGCCGGTCTTTGGCAATACCGTTCGGGATTCCCGCTTACGCGGGAATGACGGTAGCGAGGGCAAGAAAGACGGTGGGGGATGGCAATACCCGGGCCGGCGGCCACCGGTTCCCGCTTACGCGGGAAAGACGGTAGCAAGGCGGGAAAGACGGTAGGGGATTGGATGGCGGAGGATTGGCTAGGTATATGCTATTGCCCGGACGATACCCATCCGTAAAGGAAATTTGGAAATGCCGGAAACCTGGCCGGGGGCCGTTTTAGACCGGGCGACGCTACGCCGCTTGATTGCGGAGCCGGCGGCCGGGCAGCCGCCGCTGATTGAAAACCTGCTTTGCCCGGCGGAGCAGTTGCAGCCCAACGGGGTGGATTTGTCCCTGCAATCCGTAGTTCGGGTGACCGGAGGCGGCCGGATGGGCCGGGACAGTGCAGCCCGGGAATTGGCGGCAACGGAATCCCTGGATTTTGACCCGGAGGGTTGGCTGCATCTGCCGCCGGGGGTCTATCTGATTGCCTTTCGGGAAGTGGTCAACCTGCCGCTGGATTTGATGGCTTTGGGGCGGGCGCGTTCCAGCCTGCTGCGCTCCGGAGTCAGCATCCACACCGCCGTTTGGGATGCCGGCTATCGGGGGCGGTCGCAAGCCCTGCTGTTGGTGCATCTGCCGGCCGGCTATGCTTTGCAGCAAGGGGCGCGGCTGATGCAGCTGGTATTCTTTCGGCTGACTGCCCCGGTGGAGCAGGGCTACGCCGGCCGCTATCAGGGGGAAAACTTGTGAGCGCCGCCACGCCGACCGAACTCCAGGCATTGGTCAAGGATTATGCCCGGGAATGGGGCTTTGACTTGGCCCGGATTACCGATGCCGCCATCTTTGCCGCCGACCGGGATCTGGCCTTGGCCCGCATCCAGGACGGGCTGATGGATGGCTTGCCCTGGTACACCGCCGGGCGGGTCAAGCGCGGCGCCACTCCCCAGGAACTGCTGCCCGGCGCCCAATCCATCATCAGCCTGGGTCTTAACTACTATCCCGCCGATCCGGCGGCTGACCCGGCGGCCGCCGATACCGATTCCAATCCCGGCGGATCGGGATTGACCGGCCAGATTGCCCGCTACGCCCGGGGCCGGGATTATCACCGGGTTATGAAAGCCCGGATGCGGGATTTTGCGGCGGGATTGGCGGCCCGGTTGGATACGCCCATCGCCGCCCGCTGGTATGTGGATGACGGCCCGATGCTGGATCGGGCGGCGGCGGCCCGGGCCGGCTTGGGCTGGTTCGGCAAAAACAGCAACATCCTGACCCGCGAACTCGGTTCGTGGGTTTTCCTGGGCCAGGTGATTACCGACCTGAAAATCGCCCCGGACGCCCCCCTGGTCAAAACCTGCGGCAGCTGTGTCCGCTGCATTGACGCCTGCCCCACCGGGGCCATTGTCGCGCCCTATGTGATTGACAATGCCCGCTGCATTTCCCACTTGACCATTGAAAATCGGGGAGCCATCCCCCGGGAGTTGCGGCCGCTGCTGGGCGATTGGATTTTCGGCTGCGATCTTTGCCAGGAAGTTTGCCCGGTGAACCGCAAGGCGCAGCCGGCTCAGGAACCGGCTTTCGGCCAAGCATCCCTGGCCACGGCGGATTTAATCGAAATTCTGGAAATGTCGGAAACCGATTTCCGGGAACGATTTCGCGGCACCCCCATCCTGCGGGCCAAGCGGATTGGTTTGCAGCGCAATGCCTGCGTCGCCCTGGGCAACGGGAAAAACCCGGCGGCCATTCCAGCGTTAGACCGGGCCTTGCAACAGGGGGAACCATTGGTACGCTGCCATGCGGCCTGGGCCTTGGGGCAGATTGGCGGGCCGGCGGCCGTGGCGGCCTTGCAACAGGCGGCGCAATCGGAAACCGACGAGGAAGTCCTGGCAGAAATCCGGGATGCTTTGGGGGAATACGGATTCAAACATGGATAGACAGGATTTCTGTATCTGTATAGAACGGTTATTGACCGTCAGTACCGTTCTAATCAGATATAAGAATCCTGTTCATCCATGTTTGAATCGGGATTCCCGCTTACGCGGGAATGACGGTAGAAAGGCGGCGGAAAGGACAGTAGGCCGGGCGGTGTGTTATACTGGGATGAGCCACCGTACTTCGGCTAGGAGCGATTGTCCTTATGACCCAAGCCAATCCTACCGTTATCAACGACATCACCGACCTGCACCGGATTCTGGATGAACAGCCGCAATGGGCTGAGGCCATCCGCAGCCGGTTGCTGAGCCCCGAACTGTTGGCTATGCCGCAACGGCTGGCCCAGTTGACCGAACAAACCGCCGATTCGCGGGAAGTGGCCGTCGAACACACCCGCCAACTGGCGGACTTGCGGGAAGTGGCCGCGGAACACACCCGCCAACTGGCGGACTTGCGGGAAGTGGCCGTCGAACACACCCGCCAACTGGCCGAGCTGCGGGAAGTCGTCGCCGAACACACCCGCCAACTGGCTGAGCTGCGGGAAGTCGTCGCCGAGCACACCCGCCAATTGGCCGAGCTGACCGTCCAAGTCAAGGAACTGCGGGAAACCGCCCAGGAAAATACCCGTCAGCTCGTTGAACTGCGCCGGGTTACTGAGCTTCAAACCGCCCGGATGAACCGGATGGAGTCCGACATCAGCAAAGTCAAGGGCCTGACTGCTCAGCTCTTGGCCGAGCGCACTATCGCCGGCATCGCCGACGAACTGGATTTGTTCAACTCGGTTCAAGTCCCGGCCGCGGAATTGGCGCAATTTGCCCGCCAACTCCAACTCGACCGGCCTACCCGGCGCAGCTTCATCAATGCCGACCTGATATTTCTGGCCCGGGACGCCCACGATGCGCCTACTTACTGCGCCGTGGAAGTCTCCTGGACCGTAGGCCCTTGGGACTTGCTGCGCGCCCGGCGCAACGCCGAGCTGCTGAAACAGGCCACCGGGATCGCCGCCCAAGCCGTAGCCGCCGGCGACCGTTACGAGGATAGCCTCGACTGGGACGGCGTTGTCTGGTTTCAACTGGAGGATTTGTAGGCAAAGGGCGGGACTGACCTACGCCCCCCTACCGCGGGGCGCGGCGGATGGTTTTCTTGCAGGTGGCCGTCCAGGTGCGGCTTTGCCGGGCGCGGAGTTTATAGTTCATCCCATCCTCAATATCCCAGTAAAACCAGCCCAAATTGTCCCCGTGATCCCGGTTGCCGGCGCCTTTGTCGTTGCTGTGGCCGGGGCCGATAACTCCGCTGCCGGCCACATAGCGGGCGCCCCGGGCCCGGCAAACCCGGCCGGCCCCGGCGGCCAACAGCTCCTGCCATTCGGCCAAGCTGGGCGTAGCGGCGCTGTCCGCCTCCCCCGTCCGCGTGATGGTGTTCGTCGGCCAGTTGAGCGTCCAACCGCGGTAGCAGCCTGGGATTGAGTGCGCCCGACCGCATAATGTCGGCCATTCGATTGGGCAAGCGTTTCGACACTGCTCGCTGTCCCGGGATTGTCTCCCCAATCCGAGCAAATCAAGGCGCCGGGCTGTCGTCCCTCCCGCAAATCGGTCATACAGGTATCGGTAGCAACATCGCCGCTGCCGACCTCAAATCGTTTGACCCGCTTAACCCGCCGCTTTTCCCGGGGAAACTCAAAGATGCGGTCGATGCTGACCCCGGTAACGCCGGATTCCCCCTCGGTCAGCCAGCCCTCTTGCGCCGCGATGAAACCGCGGAACTGACCCCGTTCCCCGAAATAGACGGTGTCATCCCGCTCGTTGCGGTCTTTCCCGGCCTGCCAGGTTTCGGCTTTGGTAAAGGTATCGGACTGGTCGATGCCGCAGTAGAGGGTTTTGCCGCGATTTTCGGCCAGGGATTCCAGAATGGCGGTCGTGCGGTCGGCGTGGGCAAAGGCTTGCCAGTCGGAACAATCCCAGGGGATGGCCCGGGCTTGGGCTGATGGATACCCCCCCCCCTGCGAAAAATGCTATTAGAAAGGCCAGGGCGACCACTGCATTGCGTAGGGACATGGCAATTTCCTCGCGGCTAAGGTTAGGGGGCTTGGATTGCTGACCAGTATAAACCCGGTTGAGGGATAGGTCAAGGCATTTTCGGGGCGATTTTAGAAATCTATTTTACTAGGGAAACCGTCATTCCCGCGTAAGCGGGAATCCCGACGGTATTGCCAAAGACCGGCCTGCTACCCATCGGGCATTTCGGGGTTCCCGCTTACGCGGGAATGACGGTAGGAGCGGCCATTACCGTTCTAATCAGATACAAGAATCCTGTCTATCCATGTTTGAATCCGTCTCCCCCTTGGGCGGGAAGGAGGGTAGGGGCGGCGGGATAGGCCGGTCAGACCTCAGCGGCGGCGGCCGCCTTGCCGTCGGTTTTCTTGGCGGCGCTGCGGTTGTTGCTGCCGCGGCGGCCTTTGCGGCTGCGGCCGCTGGCGGGCGGCGGCGGCTCCTCCGGGATATAATCCCGGCCGAATTTCAGCTTTTTCATCTCCTCCTCAATGAGGAAAAAGTCGCCTTTGGGCAGCAGATGCAGGTTGCCCTGAAAGGCCAGATACCAGTTTTCCGGCGGCCAGCGGCGCACATAGTCCAGGCGATAGGCCAGCAGGCCGGCGGTAATATACTGCTCCGGCTCCAGAGCCACGGCGGGCTTGATTTCCACCCGATAGGGCCAGGTGGCTTTGCCCTCGTTGCGCCAGGGATAGGATTCCACTTCCTGATAGGCGGCGGTAACGGTGGCGGTGGCGGTGAACTTGCGGATGCCGGACACATAAAAGAGCAGGCGGTCGTCCTTTTCCACCCGCTGCACCTTGCGGCGATATTCGGACTTCAGGCCCTGGGCGGTAAAGTCCAGGGCGCGGGTGATGTTGAAGTTTTCCTCGTTGCAGGTAATCATCCAGAAGTTGCGGGGCATGGGCTACCTACCGGATTCGGCCGCGGCCGGAGTTCTGAATCGGATACCATTTTAGCGCTTTTGGCGGATGTTTGCCTGGCGGGGCGGCGGGGGATTTTCAGGCATTTTGCAGCCATTCCAGGGCGGCCGGCGGGGTTTGCAGCTCGGCCGGCAAGCCAGCGTTAAGCCGCGTAATGAAAGCCGCCGTATAGCGGCAGTTTTCGGCAAAGACCGCCCGGGGCTGTTCCGGTTTCAACTCGAAGTTGTGCAGCCGGTTGACTTGTCCCCAAAGAATATCGCCTTTGCCGTATTTCCGCTCAATGTATCCGCCCAACTGCGGGGACTTGCCGCTAATTTGCCGGCCGGTTTCCCGCTGATAGCTGACCGCCACGCTGTAAAGGGCGGCTTTCCAAAGTTGCCCGGCAATAACGGCGGCGGCGCAGGGATTGCTGTCCCACTCCGCCGCCGTCAAGCGGGAAAACCCTGCGCCGGCCATCTCCAGTTGGGTCAAGGCGCACTGCCGGTAGGTTTCAGGACTGGTTGCCACAATGCCGCTCCAACTTCTGAATAAAGGCTTCGGCAATGGTTACGCAGAGTTCCCAATCCTCGGCGTCCCGCTCAATGTCCCGCGCCAGGTCGAAGGCAAAGCCCTTGACATAGGAATAGGCCGCTTCCAACTCGATGTCGTTGCGCTCCCGGGCGATTTTCTGAACCAGCGCCCACGGATCCGCCGGGTCGGCTTCCGGCGCGCTATCCCGCAAGTGGCCTTGCAGAGTCTGGAATAGGACGCCGATAGCCGCCCGGGGCTGGTCGGCCCAAAGGTCTTGGGCCGTCCGAATGTTGACCGCCAAGTCTTGCTGTAGCATTTTGGCACCTCAATCTTTCTACCCTCGGGATTCCCTTCGGTTGCGGCCTATTCATCCTTCAACGAAGTTCAGGATGAGCGGAATTGATACCCGCCTACCCCTAGCCCAAAAACCGCCGCAGCTGGGCCGCTTCCTCTACATAGTGGGAGATGCTGACCCGGCTGCCGTGCTCGATGGCGGCCCGGATGGCGCTGGTCAAGCCTTCGTGAACCCGGTCGATTTCGTCGGTGAACTGCCCCACCAGCCGCAGATAGCTGTCGCCCAGCAGTTCCTTGACCTGCCGCTCGTTGGTGAACCGCAGGGCGGCGCGCAGGTCGCCGTCCAGGCTGGGATAGACTTCCCGCACAAAAGCCAAATCCTCCGGAGTCAAGGCGGCCAAGCCCAGCAGTTCCGGCGGGACGCCAATGGAATATAACGAGGCGGCAAAGCCGATGGCCCGGGGCAAAGTTACTTCATCCCCCACGCTGTCCAGGGTGCGGCCGTAGCCGAACAGGCCCACGTGCAACTTGCGCTCCCGCCGCTTGGGAACATTGGCCGACACCGCGCTAATCAGGTTGATGTGCTGCCGCACCTGGGCCTGATATTCGGCGGTAGCCCGGTCAATCACCGCCCGCGCCCGGTCCTGGTCAATCGGCGGCGGCTCCCGCCGTTCATAAGCCAGCAGTTCGGCAATGCCGGCCTGCACCGTGGCTTGGTCATAGTCGTACTTGAAAGCCGACTGCACGGTAAAGGTATGGGCGCTGGGATATTCGTCCAGGGCGCGGCGGATGTTCACCGGGGTCAAGTGGCCGCGGAACGGCACGGAGCCGGCGCCGATGATGGGATACAGGGGAATGCCCAGCCGCTGCTCCAGTTGGTACAGGCGGAACAGGCCCACTTTCAGGGTCAGCTCCGCGCCGATAATGCCGTAGTTCAGGGCCGGATCGCTGCGGGCCAGAAAGACCCGCTGGGCCGGCAAATCCCGCCCCTGCAAGTATTCCTCAACGATCCGGTCGCAGTAAAAGAGATGCTCCATATCCTCAATCAGGGGAATGACCCGCAGCTGCTTGGGGAAAAACTCGCCCACCCAATCCTTGACCAGCTGCCCGTCCACCAGGGGGCGGGTTTCCTGGCCGACAATCATCCTCCGATAGTAGGCTTCCACCAGGGCCAGCTCCCGGGCCGAAGTGGTAAAAGGCAGGATGACTTCCTGAATGGGGGCGTGGTCGGCGTCAGTGTCGCCATAAAAGCTGTGGGCCATATCCCAGGCGGCCGGGACGCTTTGCAGGGCTTCGACCATGGACTTCCGCATATCCCGCTCAATGCCCGGATTGGGGACGCGCAGGGTAAGGATGACCTCCTGCCCCAGGCGCTGCTCCTCGCGGAAAAAGTCCGGGTAGCCGGTGAGCAGCTTGCGGACGACCTGATTGTCGGCCTCCTTGCCCTCGGAATCCCACATCTGCTCGGTGCAGCCCAGGGCGAATACGGCGGCGGCCTCGTGGACTTCGCCATCGCCACGCAGCACGCCGGCGGCGTCGGCAAAGGACGGCGGCGTAGCGTTGTCGGGATGTTGGGTACTCATCACTTTAGGAACCAGGAACACAGCGCACCTCGATTGGCAACTAGATAGAATAAACCGCCCTTAATATACCGGAATGGGATAGGTTCGGCAACCGGGGGTAAGGCATATAAAACCGTCCTCCCCCTACCGTCATTCCCGCGTAAGCGGGAATCCAGAAATGCCCGGCTGGTAGTGGTCTTGTCTGACGCAGTACCGTTCTGGATTCCCGCTTGCGCGGGAATGACGGTAGGGGGACGGCGGACAGGACAGCAAAGCGGCGTGGGAAGGACGGTTTTTATATGCTATTGCCCGGTTGCCAGCCCCAGGGTCTTTTAATTATCGGAATATACCCCGGAAATCCGTTCATAGCCCCTTGCCCAGCCGCGCCGCATCTGCTACACTCAACCAATCATCCCATAATCCGAGGCAGCAACTATGATTAAAACCGTCAAAGCCAAAGTAATCAACGGCATCCTGACCCCCCTGGAGCCCATAACCCTCGAGGAGGGCGTCGAGTACCGCCTGACCCTGATGGACATCCCCCCGACTCCCGAAGGGACTGCCCCAAATGGCGATCCGGAGGCTTTCCGGGCCACGGCCGGCACTTGGGCGTACGACCGGGAGTATTGGGAGGAGTTCAAGAAAACCCTGTACGCGGCCCGCGCCACCGGCTCTCGGGAACCGGTCGAACCTTAGATGGCAATGCAGTACCTTATCGACACCGATTGGTCGATCGACTGGCTGCACGGAGTGGAGCGGGTAAAGACCCGGGTCGACCAGCTGAAACCCGAGGGGATCGGCATCAGCATCATTTCCATCGCTGAGCTCTATGACGGCGTGGTCGGGGCTACCGATCCGGAGCGCAGCGAGCGGGCTTTGCTGGACTTCCTGGATCAGGGCATCGTCTTGGTGGAACTGGATACCGCCACCTGCCGCCTATTCGCTCAGGAACGCAGCCGCCTGCGCCGGGCCGGCACGCCCATCGGCGACTTCGACCTGATGATTGGCGCTACCGCCGTACGCCACGACCTTACCCTGCTATCCAACAACCGCCGCCACTTTCAGCGCATCGCCGGCCTCAACCTTATATCGGTTTAACCGCCGGCCGCCTTGCCCGGCCCGGGCGTTACATTCTATAATCAAGCCGCTTTGACTGGGGCTAGGGGGCGGCCGGATTTTCCCCGGTCAATAGAAACGACCGGGAGCCGAAAGCGGTTTGCCTTTCCGCAAAAAAATTCTCTACTACGCCTTGATGCTGTTGCTGACCCTGCTGGCTCTCGAGGGGATGGCCCGGATTGCCTATTATGCGGCTTATGGGCAGGGGTATGGCGGCGGCCGGCCGGATGCACTGACCGCTGCCGCGCCTGCCCTCGACCCGGCCCCCACGACTGAAACTACCCCGCGCATCCGTCATCCCTTTTACATCTATACCGGCAGCTCGCCCGACCACGACCTGAATGCAATGCCGCCCCGGCAGCGGCGGGCGGAGCTGGTCGTTATCGGCTTGCTGGGCGGCTCGGTGGCGAGCGAGGTGCAACCCGCTTTCCAACGGGCCTTGAACCGCTGGTTTGTCGAGAACAACCTGCCGCGGCAGGCGGTAGTCGTCAACCTGTCCGTGGGCGGCGCCAAGCAACCCCAGCAGACGATAATTTTTGCCAACGCCCTGCTGCTGGGCGGCGAGTTTGACCTGATGGTCAACTTGGACGGGTTCAATGAAACGGCCCTTAGCGCGGAGAACCGCCGGGACGGCTTCTTTCCTTTCTTTCCCAAATGGTGGCATACGCAGGTCGGCTTGACCGCCGAGGAGTTTTTGCGGGCGGGACAAATTGGGGCCTTGCGCCGGGAACAGGGGCGGCTGACGGCGGCCGGGGAAACCTCTATCATGCGCCGGTCGGCGGTTTTCGGACTGGCGAACCGTTACCGGCGGGAAAGAACCGCCGCGCAGATTATCCAACGGAATTATGAACTGGCGGCTTTGGAAGCGGCCTACAGCCAGGAAAAGTACGGCCCAATAAACTGGCCGGAGACCGAGGAACTCTTTCCGGCGGCGGCTCGGATCTGGTATCGGGGATCCCTGGCTCTGGCCCGGTTGGCGGAATTGGGCGGGGCCGAGTATTACCATTTTTTGCAGCCTAACCAGTATGTGCCGAATTCCAAACCGCTGAGCGCCATAGAGTTGGAATATCATTATACGCCCGGCGGCCGGTACGGCCCCTTTGTCGCCGAGGGTTATCCGCCGCTGCTGCGGGAGTTCAGCCGGGATTTGCAAAGCCGGGGCATCAACTATTTTGACTTGACCCGGATTTTTGTGGATCGCCGGGAAACTTTGTATCGGGATGACTGCTGCCATTTTAACGATCACGGGCAGGAACTGCTGGCGGCGGCGATGGTAGAGCGGCTGGAGCCGGCTTTGCGGCGGCGGGCGGCCCGGCCGGCCGGGCAACCGGTTTCCGCCCTGGCGGCGGCCCGGCGGCCGGCGGGCGCGGATACCCGGTTGGTCGATTCCAACTTTCAGGTGTACCTCCAGAATGATGACCGCTGGCTGCGCTATGGACGGGCCGAATGCGCGGCGGCGGATATAAAAGCCCGTTTCTTTCTGCATTTGACGCCGCAGGATTTGAAGGAACTGCCGCCGCATCGCCGGGAATATGGCTTTGACAACTTGGATTTCAGCTTTGCGGAAGTCGGCGGTTTCCACTGGCGGAGGCAATGCCAGGCCCTGCTACGCCTGCCCGACTATCCCATCGCCCACCTCCGCACCGGCCAGTATGCAGCCGGTGCCGGCGAGCTGTGGGCCGCTGATTTCCCTTTCCCGGAGCCGGAATAGGGCTAGGAAGGACGGTAGATAGGTTTGTTCTGCCGTCTTGCGCCGCCAAGGCATTACATCCTATAATCCCGTTGCTTTACCCGGGACTAAAGGGCAATCCGTCCCGGAGCCGGCCAACGAAATCCCAAAGGAATGAAACGCGGTTTTGTCTTTCCGCCGGAAAATTTTCTACTACGGCTTGATGCTGGCGCTGACCCTGCTGGTCATTGAGGGGATGGCGCGCCTGGCCTATTATGCCGCCTATGGGGCGGGGTATGGCGGCGGCGTGGCGGCGGATCCGGATAATCTTACCCCCCCCCCCCCCCCCCTCAATATAGAGGCGAATGAGAACTTCGCTCCTTGGCGGATCCGGCATCCCTTTTACGGCTATGCCTACGCGGCGCCGGAACACGCCTTGAATGCCATGCCACCGCGGCAACGGCGGGAGGATACAGTAGTTATCGGTTTGCTGGGCGGCTCGGTAGCGGAGGGGATCCAACCCTTTCTCCAGCGCCATCTGAACCGCTGGTTTGCCGCTAACCGCCTGCCGCGGCCGCCGATAGTCCTCGAGTTGCCGCTGACCGGCGGCAAACAACCGCAACAGGCGCTGATTGTCGCTGATACTTTGCTGCGAGGCGGCGAGTTTGACCTGATCGTCAATCTGGACGGGTTCAATGAAATTATATTCAGCGCCGGCTGGAATCCTCAGGATGGCCTCTTTCCCTTCTTTCCTACCGCGTGGGATAAGCCGGTGGGGCTGACCAGGGCGGAGTTTTTACGGGCCGGACGCATCGGGATTTTGCGGCGGGAACAGGCGCGGCGGGCGGCGGCCAGGGAGACTTCCCCGCTGCGTTGGTCGGCCCTTTTCGGACTGCTGAATCGCTGGCGGCAGGAAAGAACCGCCGCCGCGATTATCCAACTTAACCACGAACTGGCGGCGATGGAATCGGCCTACAACCTGGAGCAATACGGCCCCCGGAGCTGGCTGACGGCGGAAAGGAAACGGCAGGCCGCGGCCGCCGGGGTCTGGTATCGGGGTTCGCTGACGCTGGCCCGGTTGGCCGAATTGGCTGGGGCCGAGTATTACCACTTTTTACAGCCCAATCAGTATGCGCCGGGCAGCAAACCGCTGAGTCCGGAGGAACGGGAATTGCATTATGAACCTTATGAGGTCACCCGGTACTTTACGGCGCGGGGTTATCCCCTGTTGCGGGCGTTAGGCCGGGATTTGCCCGGCCAGGGCGTCAATTACTTTGACTTGACCGGGATTTTCGCCGACCACCCGGAAACCCTGTATATTGATGGCTGCTGCCACTTGAATGAACGGGGGAACGAACTGCTGGCGGCGGCGATGGTAGAGCGGCTGGCCCCGGCCCTGCGGCGCTTAGGCGGGGAAAGCCGGGCCAAGCCGATTTCCCCTTTAGCCGCCGGGCGGCCGCCGCCGCCGCTGCCCCCCCGGGCCTTTCAAGTCTCCCTACAGGAGGATGGCAAAGAGCTGCGCTATGTCCGGGCCGGTTGCGCCCCGGAGGACATCGCAACCGAGTTCTTTCTGCAGCTGATACCGCGGGACTTGTCGGACTTGCCGCCGCGCTATCGGGAACGCGGCTTTGACAACCGGAGTTTCCGCTTCGGGGAAGTCGGCGGCCGATTTGCGCCGTGGCAGTGCGCGGCGCAAATACCCCTACCCGACTACCCCCTCGCCGCAATCCGCACCGGGCAATATGTCCTCGGGCTGGGCGGCGATTTGTGGTCAACGGAGCTAATCCTCCCGGCCGATTCCGGCCAACTGCGCGCCGACTATGCCGCCTTGTCCCCTGCGGAACCGGCGGCCCGGGACTACTTCGATCTGTATTGGCGGGATAACCGGCTGATTTACCTCCGGGAAAATTGCGCGGCGGCGGATACGGCGGCCAACTTTTTCCTGCATATTGTACCGGAGGATGTGGCTGATTTGCCGGCAGATAGGCGGGAGGCCGGCTTTGCCCACGGGGGTTTTGATTTTGCCCGCCAAGGCGGCCATTTCGATGGGAAATGCCTGGCGGCCGTTGCCCTACCGGACTATCCCGGCGGCATTAAGGAAATGCGGACGGGGCAATTTGTACCCGGTCAAGGGGATTTGTGGTCGGTGGAGTTAGGGCCGCGCCTTAATCCGCTTTCCCAAGCAATTGTCTATAGTAACCGTCATTCCCGCGTAAGCGGGAATCCTGCGGTTGCTTGCCAAGAGTGCGGCGGCATAGGGTAGTACCGTCCTGGATTCCCACTTGCGCGGGAATGACGGTAGGGAGGGGCGGGAAGGACGGTTGCGGCGGCATCGGACAGTACCGTCCTGGATTCCCGCTTGCGCGGGAATGACGGTGAGGGGCGGCGGGATTCCCCCTTGCGCGGGAATGACGGTGAGGGGCGGCGGGATTCCCCCTTGCGCGGGAATGACGGTGAAAGGCGGCGGGATTCCCCCTTGCGCGGGAATGACGGTGAGGGGCGGGATGACGGTCGTGCGGTCTGCCCGCCGTCAGCAATTGCCCTGAATAGTGACGCCGGGCCTATTGCTACCCCGGATTTCCGGCGCTACAATCCGGGCTATGGTTGATTGGGATGCGGCGCAAATCAAGTTCTGGGTGGCCCTGAGCCAGGTTTCCCGCCTGGGGACGGCCCGGTTTCAGAAACTGGAAAAATATTTCGGCAGTCCGGCCGAGGCTTGGCAGGCGGCTCCGGCCGCCCTGCGCGCCGCCGGATTGGATGAACGCGCCGCCCAAGCCCTGACCGAAGCCCGCAGCCGCATCGATCCGGACGCCGAAATGGCCCGGCTGGACCAAGCCGGTATCCGCGTCTTGACTTGGCACGACCCGGAATATCCGGCCCGGCTGCGGACTATTGACGCCCGCCCGCCGCTGCTCTACATTCAGGGCCAACTGCGGCCGGAGGATGATCGGGCCGTGGCCGTGGTTGGCACCCGCAAGCCTACCGCCTACGGCCGGGAAGCGGCGGCCAATCTGAGCGGCGAACTGGCGGCCAACGGCATCGCCATCGTCAGCGGCCTGGCTTTGGGCGTGGACGCCATCGCCCACCGCGCCGCCCTCAGCAATGGCGGCCGCACCCTGGCCGTCGTCGCCAACGGGCTGGACATCGCCTATCCCCCGGCTAATGCCGACCTGTATCGCCGCATTGCCGAGCAGGGGGCGGTAATCAGCGAATACCCCTTAGGAGTCCGGCCCGATCCGCGCCATTTTCCCCGCCGCAATCGCTTGATTAGCGGGATAAGTCTGGGTACGCTGGTGGTGGAGGCCGGGGAAAACAGCGGGGCCCGCTGGACGGTCTATCACGCCCTGGAGCAGGGCCGGGAAGTCTTTTGCGTGCCGGGCAACATCTTTTCTCCGGCCAGCCGCTTGACCAATCGGCTGATTCAGGAGGGGGCGAAACTGGCGGCCAGTCATACCGACATCCTGGCCGAACTGAACCTCAGCGCCGCGGTCCGGCAGACGGCGCTGGATTTGCCGCCGCCGGCCGCGGAATCGCCGGCCGCCGCGCCGCCGCCCGTGGAACCGCCGCCCGGCCCGGAACTGGATGGGGAATCGGAATTGCTGCGGCACATCCGCCACGAGCCGGTGCATATCGATGAACTGCAACGGGAAGTGGGAATGTCCGCCGCCGAAGTGAGCAGCCTGCTGACGCTGCTGGAGCTGAAAGGGCAGGTTAAGGCGGTGGGCGGAATGAACTATATTCGCACAGGAGAGACAAGGGCAACCTATGGCAGGTAAAAGCGCTGGCAAAGCCCCGGGCAAAACCGCATCGGCCGGCAAAACCGGGGCCGCCGCCAAATCCGATAAGACCGCTAAAACCGCAGCGGCCGGCCGGGGCAGAGCCGGGGCGTCAAGCCGGGCCAAAAACGCCGCCGCCGGCAAGGCGGCCGGGCAAAGTCAACGGGCCGGCAAAGGCGCGGCGGCGAACCGGGCCGCCGCCGGCTTGGGCAAGACCGCCGGCAAGCAGCTGGTTATCGTCGAATCTCCGGCCAAAGCCCGCACCGTGGGGCAGATTTTGGGCAGCCGCTATGTGGTAACGGCCTCCCAGGGTCATGTGCGGGACTTGCCCAAGGGCAAGATGGGCGTGGATCTGAAGCAGGATTTTGCGCCGACCTATGTAACCCTGCGGGAAAAGCTGCCGCTGGTCAAGGAAATCAAACAGGCCGGCGAAGCCGCCGACCGCATCTATCTGGCTACCGATCCCGACCGGGAGGGGGAAGCCATATCCTGGCATTTGCAGGCCGCCGCCGGCTGGGCCGGGCTGACCGCCCAACCGCCGCAGCGGGTCGTCTTTCACGAAATCACCAAAGACGCGGTGCAGGAAGCCTTTCGCCATCCCCGGGAAATCGATATGCAGCTGGTCAACGCCCAGCAGGCCCGCCGCATCCTGGATCGGCTGGTGGGCTATCAGCTCAGCCCCCTGCTGGGCAAGCGGATGCAGCGCGGCCTGTCCGCCGGCCGGGTGCAGTCGGTAGCCCTGCGCCTGGTCACCGACCGGGAACAGGAAATCGCCGCCTTTGTCCCGGTGGAATCCTGGACTCTGGACGCCCAACTGCATAAGGAAACGGATCCGCCGGATAAGTTGGAAGTCTTTCCCGCCGCCTTACATTCGGTCAAAGGCAGCCGCAATCGGCTGAACATTCCGGTAGAAGCGGACGCCCGCCGCTATGAAGCGGAATTGCAGGACGCCGCCTATACCGTGGCCGCCGTGCGGAAACGGGAAGCGCGGCAGCGGCCGGCCGCCCCCTTTACCACCAGCACTTTGCAGCAGGAAGCCGGGCGCAAACTGCGCTTTACCGCCCAGCGCACTATGGCCGTAGCCCAGCAGCTTTACGAAGGGCTGAATGTCGGCCGGGAAGGGTCGGTCGGCTTGATTACCTATATGCGGACCGATTCCGTGCAGGTGGCGGCTACGGCGGTGCAGGAAGCCCGGGACTACATCCGCAAGCAGTACGGCCCGGAATATCTGCCGGCCCAGCCGCGCAGCTATCGCACCCGCAGCAAGGCGGCCCAGGAAGCCCACGAAGCCATCCGTCCCACCGCCGTCCACCGCGATCCGGAATCCCTGAAACCCTATCTGACCCCGGAACAGTACCGGCTCTACGGCCTCATCTGGGCGCGGCTGTTAGCCAGCCAGATGGCCGACGCCCTATCCGACGCCACGACCGTGGATATTGACGCCGCTTGCCGCCCGGCGGCCGCGGATCCGTCGGCTCCCGGAACGATTTATAACTTCCGGGCCACCGGCTCCGTACTGAAATTCCCCGGCTTTCGTACCCTCTATCTGGAAAGCCGGGATGAGGGCGACGCCGCCGAAAACCGCAACGCCCTGCCGGAGTTGGCGGTGGGAAATCGGTTGAACTGTCAAAGCCTGGCCGCCAATCAGCACTTTACCCAGCCGCCGCCGCGCTTTACCGAGGCCACCCTGGTCAAGGCCATGGAGGAAAGGGGCATCGGCCGGCCCAGCACTTATGCCCCCACTATCGCCGTGCTGCTGAACCGCAACTATGTGGTCAAGGAACAGACCAGCCTGCATCCCACCGAATTGGGCAGCAAGGTAACGGCGCGGCTGACCGAGTTTTTCGCCGATTTGATGAACCCGGACTTTACTTCCCGAATGGAGGAAAAGCTGGACGAAATATCCCAGGGGGAACGGGAGTGGATTCCCATGCTGTGGGAGTTTTACACTCCCTTTGCCCGGGATTTGGCGGCGGCCAATGCCAATATGCCCAACGACAAGCCGGCCGATGAAGCCACCGACGAAGTGTGCGACCAGTGCGGCAGTCCGATGGTCATCAAGACCGGCCGTTTCGGGAAGTTTATGGCCTGCACTGGCTATCCCAAGTGCCGCAACACCCACCCGATTAAAGGCGCGGAGGACAGGGCGGAAAATGGGGATGGGGCGGCTGAGGAGGCTACTGAGGAAGTTTGCGATAAGTGCGGCAGTCCGATGGTCATCAAAACCGGCCGTTTCGGGAAGTTTATGGCCTGCACCGGCTATCCGGCTTGCAAGGCGACCCGGCCATTGCCGACCGGGGCGGTTTGCCCGCAATGCGGCGGCGATTTGGTAGAAAAGCGCGGCCGGGGGCGGGCTTTCTACGGCTGCGCCCGCTATCCGGAATGTGATTTCACGATTAACCGCCGACCCCTGCCCGACCCCTGCCCGGAGTGCAACGGCCTGATGGCGGCCACCCGCGCCGGCGCCGCCTGCACCAACTGCGCCTGGAAAGTAGAGGGGGACGGGGAAAGGGCGGCCGAACCGGCAACGGCGGCGGTTGGGGGGTGATTGGGGGAATTACATCCCCCGGGCCGCCCCCAATTGCCGCGTCCGTTCCATCAAAACCTGCGCGGCGTTGTTGACGATTTCCCGGTAGTCGGGATAAGTAGTCAAGTCCGGGGTTTCCAAGCGCAGATATTCGTCCACGCCCACATACTGGTCAAAAACCTGACCGGGAATCAGCAACTCAAAGTCCAGTTCCGGGTCGGCCGCCCGGGCCGCCGCAGCCAGGGGTTCTATTCGATGTTCTACCGCATATTCCTGCCCGGCCGCCGAGATTAGGGCTTTGAGGGCGTGTTCCATAAGGTTCTGCGCCTGCTGCCCGATAACAATATCGTTCTCCGGGTCAGTTTCGACCATGATGTTAAAGGCGCGCAAGTGCGCCGCGCCTTGATCCAGCCGTTCCTCAGTAATGTCGTGTTCGGCGCGGTAATCCGGGTTGAACTCCTCGGGGCGGCGACGGGAACGGGGCATTATTACTCCTTCGCGCCAGGCTCGGGCGGCGACATGGTTAATGCTACGGTGCATCCGCTGGAACAGGGCGCTGGCGATGGGCGTAATCTGAACTTTCACCGGGCCGCCATAGACCGCCGCGGCTTGGGCCTCGGCTTGGTCGGTAAGGGCCTGGCGCTTTTCCAGGTCGGGAACGCTGGCCGCCACCAGCATAATGTCAATGTCAGAGCGGCCATCCTCCCAATCGCCGCGGGCCCGGGAGCCGAAAAGAATGGTAACTTCCGGCTGCGCGACGGCGTGCAATTCCTGCGCCACGCGCCAAGCCCGGGGGTCGTAGCCGTTGCTAGACATAGCCCTCTTTCCTCTGCCGTGCCGGTTTCCCTGCCTTTATGTTAGACGGCGGCCGGCGGCGTTGTCAATGGGCGCGGCTACATATATAACCGTCCTTCCCGGCCGCCCCCCTAACCGTCATTCCCGCGTAAGCGGGAATCCAGAACGGCGCTGCCTTATGATGGTATTGTCGGCAAGCAACCGCGGGATTCCCGCTTACGCGGGAATGACGGTTATATATCCCATCCCCTTATCATCCCCCCCAAGCCCGCGCATTTCCCCTAAAACCGGCGTTTCCCCAACAAGGCAAATTTTCCGGGCCAACCGGTAGGCTATCCCGGCGTTGCCTTATCCCGGTTGACCCGGAGGTTTTGCTATGGTCGCTGAGGCGGTGGATGTTGCGGTTGCGGCGGAGGCGGACGAACTGACGCCCCTGCGGGAACGGTATGAAAATCATCTGCGGGGACAGCGGGGGCTGTCCGACAACACGGTGCGGATTTATCAGGAGGACCTGAATGCCTTTTTGCGCTATCTGGCGCAGAGCGGCGAATCGCCCCGGGCTATGAACCGGCGGATGGCCCGCAGCTATCTGGCGTGGCTGGCAACCGAGGGGCGGGAAACGATTCATCCCTACTCCGGGCGCAAACAACGGGAGGGCTATGCCCGGGTCAGCATCCTGCGCCAGATGACCGCCCTGCGCGCCTTTTACCAGTTTCTGACGCAAGAGGGCTGGTTCAAGCATAGCCCGGTGCCGTCGGGACGCAGCCTGCAAGTCAAAACCGAAAAGCCGCTGCCCTCCTTTGTCGGCAAGCAGGAAGCGGCGCGCCTGCTGGAAAACCCGGACACCGATAACGACTACGGGCAGCGGGATCGGGCCATTCTGGAAGTTCTGTATTCCTGCGGCGTCCGCTTGGCGGAAATTGTCGGAATGGATTTGCCGGATGTGAACCTGGCCCAGCGGCGGATCCTGGTGACCGGCAAGGGTAACAAGGAGCGGTGGGTGCTGTTCGGCGAACCGGCGGCGGATGCCTTGCAGCAGTATCTGACCGAATCCCGGCCGGCCCTGCTGAACGCCGGCTTGGCCGCCGGCCGGCGGGTGGAGCGTAGCGCCCTGTTTCTGAACCGCTACGGGCAAAGGCTATCCCGCCGCAGCATTGAAAACCTGGTCAAAAGCCACGCCGCCCAGGCCGGCCTGCGCGATGGCATCCATCCCCACACCCTGCGGCACAGTTTTGCCAGCCATATGCTGGAGGGGGATGCCGACCTGCGGGTCATTCAGGAACTCCTGGGCCATTCCAGCCCTACCACCACCCAAATCTACACCCACATCACCAAGCAGGAAGCCAAAGCCGCCTACCGAAACTTCCACCCCCGGGCCGGAAATGATGGGGAGGGGGATTAGCAGCCATTCGGCAAGTCGGCATCCGATAGCGCGCCCGTCAAGGAATTACTGTGCTATTATGCCGGGTATGGAACGGATCGAGGCAAATCCGCTGATGGTTGACCGCTACACCTACCACATCACCTGGTCTGACGAGGATAAAGAGTTTGTGGCTTTGTGCCACGAGTTCCCCCTGCTGAGCTGGCTGGAGCCGACGGCTGAGGCCGCCTTTGCCGGCATCCGCCGGTTGGTAGCCGAAATCCTGGAGGATATGCAGGCCGACGGCGAAACGCCGCCAACCCCTATGGCGGACTTGGTTATCCCCGACGAAGACTATCCCCTGGAGTTCGTGGTCGTTGGCCTCCCTAACATTTGGTCGGAAACGGCGGCGCCGGGGGTAAAAAAGGCGGCCGGGGTCGGGGGATAGGAATGACCTACCACTACACCGTCTTTTGGTCGGAGGAGGACCGGGAATATGTCGGCTTGTGCTACGAGTTTTCGCTGCTGAGCTGGCTGGAGCCGGATAAGTTCGCCGCCTTTGCCGGCATCGTGTTTCTGGTTGCCGACATTCTGGAGATATGCAGTCCACCGGGGAAAAGCCGCCGGATCCGGCGGTAGGTCTGGCGGCCGCCGGCGCCGGAGAACGGCGGTATCTGCCGGTCAAAACGCCGCCCCTTCCTTGGCCGGATTGGGAAGTAAGCGGCGCAATGCCCTTTGGGGTTGATGCCCTTTATTATCAGGATAAGCGGGCCGCCGCCTTGTCCCCCGTCCCAGCCAACTAACCCTATCCAACGGATTTACTTCCCCCGCCATCCCCCATCCCGGCGGGGGATTTTTTGTATCCGCAAAATTCATCCCATTTTCCGGGAACAAAATTGCCGGGCCGGGCGTCATAAGGGCATATTGGATAAACCCGCAGGAGGTTTAAGGGATTATGCTCAACCTGAATTGGCTTGCCCGGATGGGGCTGCTGGCCCTGTTGATTTTGCTGCTGGCGGCGGCGTGCCGGAACGCGGAGCCGACGCCGGCCGGCGACCCGTCCGCCCCGGCGGAAGTTTTGCCGGCCGCTACGCCGTCTCCGGATGCCCGGTCTCTGGACACCGCGCCGGCGGAGGGCGCGGCCGGCGGCGGCAGTCCGGCCGCGGAAAACAAGCCGTCCGAATTCGCCGCGGAAACCCCGAAAGAGGTCGAGGTCGAAGTAGTTAAGGAAGTAATTAGAGAGGTGCCGGTGGAAAGGGTGGTCGAGCGGGAATCCATGCCCGCCGCCGCGGAACCGTCCGGCGCTAGTGGGGCGCAAGGCCCCGCCGGGCCATCCAGCCCGCAAGGTGCCGCCGGACACTCCGGCAACAAGGGGGAAAGTAGCGGCTCCGGCCCAGCGGCTACCCCGGCGCCGCAAGGGCAATCGGTCCCGGCCAGCGCGCCGACCCCGGCGGCGGCCAACGCCGGCGCGGCCCCGCCCCAACCCGCCCTGACCACTTTCCAGAACTACCAACGCTCTCCGGTAGTGGACGCCGGGCAAGACCCGGTTTCCACTTTCAGCCTGGATACCGACCGCACTTCCTACTATCTGGCCCTGAACTGGGCGCGGGCCGGCTATCCCGTAGAGCCGGCTTCGGTGCGGGCCGAGGAGTGGATTAACGCCTTTGACTATGGCTATGCCCGGCCGTTGCGGACGGAGGAATTTGCCATCACCGCCGACATACTCCCCCATCCCCTGGATAATGGGAAACATCTGGCGCGGCTGGCCTTTCAAGCCCCGGATTTGCGCGATGCCGGCAAGCCGTTGAATGTAACCCTGGTGCTGGATGCCTCCGGGTCGATGGCTGAGGGCAATCGGATCGCCATTGCCCGGGCCGCCGCCGAAAGTATCCGCCAAAGCCTGCGCCGCCAAGACCGTCTTTCCATTGTCCACTTTACCGATACGGTGCTGCATTCGTTGACCGTAGCCGACAGCCGGCCCGACGCTGCGGCGGCGCAGGATTCCATTGCCCGCTTGCAGCCCCACGGCGCTACCAATGTGCAGGCCGGCTTGAACCGGGGGGTACAGCTGGCCGACGGGATGCGTCAGTTGCGGCCCGAGGCATATAACTATGTCATCCTGATGTCGGATGGGGTGGCTAATGTGGACGCCACCAGCCCCTTTGCCATTCTGGAATCGGCGGCCGATGGCGGGCGGGACAATCCCCTGCGCCTGATTACCCTGGGCGTGGGCATTGCTAACTACAACGATTATCTGCTGGAGCAGCTGGCGCAGCACGGCAACGGCTGGTATCGCTATCTGGACGACCCGGCCCAGGCGCAAGCCCTGTTCCGCCGGGACAACTGGCTGGAGTTGGCTTTGCCCTTTGCCGACCAGACCCGGGCGCAAGTGACCTGGAATCCGGATTTGGTTCGTACCTGGCGGCTGATTGGCTACGAAAACCGCGTAACCGCCGATCATCTTTTTGAGCAGAACCGCCAGGAGTTTGCGGAAATCCCCTCCGGCGCGGCCACCACCGTTTTCTACGAACTGGAATTGCGCGGCTATCCGGCGGGTTATACTGCCGCCCTGGGCACGGTGGAACTGCGCTGGGTCGATCCGGATAGCGGCCAGTCCCGGCAGCAGGCATCCGCCGTACCGAGCAGGGTGAACTCGGGCATTGGCTACGCTCCAGACCCGCTGCTGCAATTCGGCGCGTTGGTAGCCCTGGCCGCCGACCGCTACAGCGGCCTGCCTTATGCCAATGGCCCGGACTATGCCCACGCCGGCGGAGACCTGGCAACTTTAGAGGAACAGCTGCAACTCCTGGCTGATGCCCTGGGGCAACGGCAATCCTATCAGGACTTTGCCTTTCTACTGGCGCAACTCCGCCAATCCCTGCCCAACTACTGGCCCGGAGATTCCGGGTACAGCCGCTAGGACGGCTTACTTTGCCGGCAATGCCGGCGGTCCTTACCGGCCGGGAGCCTTGGCGCGGGTAAAGTTCGCGCCGGGTTTCCCGGCCGGTTTGCGGTGGTGGTTGACCCGCCCGGAAATGGTGGTACAATGCGGTTATGAACGAGGCTACTGCCCGCATTAAAATCAACCGGCTGCGGGAAGCCGCCGGGTGGCGGTTTTTTGCCGCCGGGCCGGGCGGCCGCGCTGTGGTTGGGATGGCTTGCGCCAAGGGCTTTGCGGCGGGGGAGTAGGGCAATGACGCCGGAACAGGAAGCCCGAGCAAAAATCGACCGGCTTTTGGAACAAGCCGGTTGGCAGTTCACTACGGAAGTTCACGCCCGGGGTTCGCAGCGGGACGGGTTTGCCGACTATATCCTGAGCGACTCCGAGGGTGTCATCCGCGCCCTGCTGGAGGCCAAGGCGGCCGGCAAACATCCCCTGGCCGGCAAGGAGCAGGCCCGGGACTATGCCCATTCCCGCCTGAACCTCCAGTATGTCCTGCTGTCCAATGGCGATACCCATTACTTTTGGGATACGCGGGCGGGCAACCCGAATCGGGTTTTGACTATCCCGTCGCCGGAGGGGGTAGCCCGGCCGTGGGGCCGCGGGCCGGTCGACCGTTCCCGGTTGGCGACAACGGCGGTGGCCGCCGACTATCTGCCGGCGGCGGGAATCCAGATGCGGCCTTACCAGTTGGCCGCCATCGCCGCCGTGCAGCAGGCCGCCGTGCAGGGCGAGACCGCCTTTCTTTTGGAAATGGCGACCGGCGTCGGCAAAACCACCGTGGCCGCCGCTTTGTGCTATCTCTACATAGCCACCGGCAACGCCGAGCATATTCTGTTCCTGGTGGATCGCATCGAGCTGAAAGACCAGACCGGCCCGGCTTTGCGGGAGGCCCTGGCGGAGCAATACACCGTTGGCGTGTATAGCGGCCAGGAGGATTATAACTGGGGGCGCACCCACATCACCGTGATGAGCATTCAGACCCTGGAAGGGCTGGATTTGCCGCCGGAGCATTTTGACCTGATTATTGCTGATGAGGCCCATCGCTGCATCAGCGGTCCCAGCCGCCGCCGGCTGTTCGAGCGGCTGCAAGGGGAAAAGATCGGGTTGACCGCCACGCCCCGGGCTCTGCTGAGGGAAACCGAGGACGCGGCGGCTGAGGAAAGTCCCCTGCGGCGGGAACAGCAGGCTCTGCGGGATACTTACTTCGCCTTTGGCCGGCCGCCGGGGGAACCGACCTATGCCTACACGATGGAGGAAGCGCGCCGGGACGGCTATCTGGTGGGGCCGACCGCCGTGGATGTGCGGACCGAACTAACCCGGGAGCTGCTGTCGGAACAGGGCTTGGAGCTGGATGTGGTCAGCCTGGACGATGAAGTGGCGGCAACGCAAACTTTCTACCCCGGCAATCTGGGCCGCAATCTCTTTATTCCGGCCACCCGGCGGGAGTTCGCCGAGACCATCCTTGACGAAGCCCTGCGGGAGCCGGGCAGCAATCTTATCGGCAAAACCATCGTCTATACGCCCACCCAGATCGAAGCGTTGGAACTGACCAATGCCCTGAACCTTGCGGCGATGGCGCGGTGGCCGGGTCTTTATCAGTCGGATTTTGCCGTGGCGGTAACTTCCGATGTGGATCGGGCCGCCGATTATGGACGGCAGTTCAAGAACAATACGCTGCACGGGTCGGCGCATCCGGAGGCGCCGGGCCGGCTGACCAGCAAAACCCGGGTGTGCGTCACCGTGCGGATGATGACTACCGGCTACGATTGCCCCGACTTGCTGAATATCGCCTTGTGCTGCAAAATGGACTCGCCCACCGAGTTCATTCAGGTCAAGGGGCGGGGTACCCGGCGCTATGACTTTCGGGACAGCGTGACCGACCCTCGGGTGCGGGAAACCCTGCCCTCCTATCCCAAAGAGTCCTTCAAGATTATCGACTTCTTTGGGGTGTGCGAAAGGCATCACGAAGGGCATATCTACGAGCCGAGGCTGGGGCCGCCGGCGGCCCCAGCCCCGGGACCGCCTGTCCCGAATGGGAACAATGGCGGATCGGAGCCGTCCGTCCCTTCCGGGGAGCAGCGCTATATCCATTATGGCCCGGATCATTTGGAAAGCGCTACGCAGCTGGAACTGGGGCCGGACGGGCAGACCATCGACGCCCGCATCGTGCTGGAACGGGGCTTTACCCGCCGCAACTATGAATTGCGGCAAGCCTTTAACCGCTACTTGGAAAGCCATCCCCTAGCCAACCCGGAACAGGCGGAGCAGGCTCAGCAGCTTTTTGAGGCTTACGCCACCACCCCGGAAGTGCGAGCGGCCGTCGACGCCGGGCGGCCGGGTCAGTTGATTGGTACCGGCTTGGAGCCGCAGGTTTTGCGGGCCCTTCCCCGGGAACGGGTACAGGCGATTATTCAGTATGTCCGGGAACACGGGCTGACCCCGGAGTAAGGAGGCCGGAAACCCGGGGCCAGCGCATTGTGCTATCATTGTCCTGAGCAGGGACGACCGCGATGAACTTTCGGTTTTACATTGACCCGGAAAGGGGCTATCCACATATTTACACCCACGACGTTGTCGAGGAGGAAGTGGAGGATGTTTTACTGGCGCCGGTCGAGGATCGGGTTAGCCGCCGGGGGGCGCGCAACGCTATCGGAAGGACGGCGGGCGGGCGTTATCTGCGGGTAATTTACCTGCGGGATCCGGAACCGGGCAGTGTTTTTGTAATAACCGCTTACGAACTGACCGGCAATGCCCTGGCTGCCTACCGGCGGCGCCGGCGAAGGAGCAACCGATGAAAAGCGAGACGAACTTTCCCCCGGGCTGGGATGAGGAGCGGGTCCGCCAGCTCTTGGAGCATTACGAGCGGCAAACGGATTCGGAAGCGGTGGCCGAGGACGAGGCCGCTTTTGAGGATCCGGCCTATGCCATGATGATGATTCCCCAGGAGCTGGTGCCGGCGGTGCGGGATTTGCTGGCCCGGCACGCCGGTTAGTTTAGGGCCGTCCGGCCCGGGCCTATATCCGGCCGGAATCCGGGCGACGGCAAGAAAGCAGGAGGCCGAAAAGATGGCGCAGTCCTCTCCCTCCACCCAGGAAATCATCAAGGGGGCGCGGAACATTCTGGTGGGCAAAGTGCCGATGCCCATGGAGCAGTGCCATGAAATCACCAAGGCGCTGATTTACAAGCATATCAGCGTCGATGACATCCGCAGCGAGAAGGATGGCTATGAGCCTACTTACTTCCTCGGCCCGGCCGTTGAATATCGGTGGGATCAGCTGCTGGAAATGCGCCATTCGGCGACGGAGGTAGCCCGCCGCTATCAGGCCGGCTTGGCCTATATCGGCGGCCGTACCGACATTCCCGCCGCTTTTCAATCCATCTACCGGGACGCCTTTCTGCCCTACAATGACGCCCCGACCCTGCGCGCCTTTCTGGAACAGGTCAACGAGTTCCAGACCGACAACACCGAAACCATCGGCGATGCTTTCGAGCATCTGCTCCGGGATACCGGGGCCCAAGGCAAGGCTGGGCAGTTCCGCACGCCGCGCCACATCATCGACTTCATCGTCGGCATCGTCAATCCGCAAAGTAGCGAAACCATTCTCGACCCGGCCTGCGGCACCGGCGGCTTTCTGGCCGCCGCCTGGCAGCACATCCGGCGGCAGGAAGGGGCTGAGTTCAGCGTCCCGGTCAAGAACCGCCTGGCGGCCAATCTGGTGGGCTATGACCTGGCTCCGGATATGGTCAAACTGGCCGCCATTCACCTCTTTCTCCAACACCAACAGGATCCCCGCATCGAAGTCTATGACACCATATCCCACGACCGCCACTGGAACGACCATTACGATGTCATCCTGGCTAACCCGCCCTTTATGTCCCCGGCCGGCATTGTCGCCGCCCATTCCCGGTTTTACACCCAGGCCAAACGCACCGAAGTGCTGTTCGTGGACTATATCGCCAGCCACCTAACCGCCCGGGGCCGAGCCGGGGTCATCGTCCCGGAGGGCATCACCTTTCAGAACGACAATGCCTACAAGCAGTTGCGGAGACTGCTGGTGGAGAACTATCTGGCGGCGGTGATTTCCTTGCCGGCCGGCGTGTTCAAGCCTTACTCCGACATCAAAACTTCCATCCTGATTCTGGACAAAAGCCTGGCGGCGCAAAGCGACAGCATCGCCTTTTTCAAGGTGGAAAATGACGGCTTTGACCTGGGGGCGCAACGGCGGCCGATCGACCGCAATGACCTGCCGGCTGTGGCGGCCGAGCTGGGGGAATATCTGCGGCGGCGGCGGGCCGGGGCAAACCTGGCCGATTTTGCGCCGCAGACCGGGCGGGTGGTAAGCAAGGAACGGCTGGCGGCCGATGGGGACTACAACCTGAACGGAGAGCGGTATCGGGAAAGCGTCCGGAGGGATGCAAAGTTTCCCTATGTGGCCTTGGGAGATGTTGCCAGGATCATTGCCGGCAACGCGGCCCCGCAAGGCGACGAGTATTTTAAGGATGGAGTGTTCCCCTTTATACGGATGGCGGATGTGGGAGCGGTTCACCTGTCGGATCATTTCACCGGTACCAAGGATTGGGTGAACCAGCGGGCGGTTGAGGAAAAGAAGTTGCGTTTGTTCGCTGCCGGGACTATTCTGTTCCCAAAGAGCGGGGCGTCGACTTTCCTGAACCACCGGGTAGTGATGGGCGAACCGGCTTATGTGGCTAGCCATCTGGCCGGGATTGTCTGCAACCCGGAAAAGGCACTGCCCAAGTTTGTTTATCAACTGCTTTGCCAAGTGGACGCCCGGCAGTTGACGGCAGATCAGAACTATCCGTCTTTGCGGTTGGATGAAATCGCCGCCATCCCAATCCCCCTGCCGCCGCTGTCGGTGCAACAGGAAATAGTGGCGGAAGTGGAAAGGTGTCAACAAGTGATTGCCGAGCATAAGTCGGCGATTGTCGAGACCGAGGGGAAAATTCAAAATGCCGTCGAAAAGGTATGGACAAATGTTCCTATCGTGGTATAATGGTATGGAAGTTTTATCAGCAAGGGGGTGATAATATGGCAGGCTACAAGCCTACCGGACCTCGGATCAGGGTAAAGGTCACCAGGACTGTCAGGGTGCGTACGCGGACCGTGGTACGCCGTCGAGTGTCTCAGCGGGTTGCCCTACGCAGGCGCAGGTAGCCGTCCGGTTCAGACCACGCCCGTTGTTGCCGTCCGGGATTGTCCCGGATGGCAACTTTCTTTTTCCCCCTGCTGCCCTTGGCGGTGCAGGGGGAGGTAGTGGCGGGGTTGGAGGAGGAGCGGTGGCGGGTATTGGCGGCGGGGGAGTTGGCGGAGTTGGTGGGGGCGCGGTTGCGGGGGGCGGTGGGGCGGGTGTGGGGGTAGGGGGGCGGCTCTAGCCGAACAGCCGTTGCAGCCAGTGGACAAAGGTTTGGCAAAGGGAGCCGTTGGTTTCCAGGTCCCGGGCGTGGATGGCGGCGCCCATCCGCGCCGGCTCTTTAAGGGTGGACAGCCAAGCGTAAAGTTTAGCCTTGTCGGTCTTTTCCGGCGCGAACTTCCGGTCATCGGGTTGGATGTCGTCAATATAGCGCTGGGCGGCCGCCCATACCGGAGCGGTGGGCGGAATCATCTGCTTTACAAAATCCTCCAGCTCCCCGGGAGACCGGTTATCGGGCATCATCCAGACGCCGACGCGGGGCTGCCCTAGTTGCTCCGGGAGGACAATGCCGGCGGGGTCGGGGGCGTCGGGCAGCGGGACTGCCGCCGGGAAAGCGGCTTTCAGTTCCGCCCAACGCTGTTCCGGTTGCCTGTCGGCATCCACCACAATGCCCAGGGCTTGGCGGCCGCGAGGAAAGATTTCCGTCTCAATGGCCTCCAGCACGGCGCTGAAATTGCCTTTCTCCGCAATGCCAAAGGCAGTCTCCGCTTGGCGCAGAGTGACGCTCATATCGTATCCTTCCCGGTGGACGGAAAAGGATGCGGCCCGGCGGCAAATCTGCCAAAGGACGTGCTTGTCATCCTGGCCTTCGACCAGCAGGAGGCGAGCTGCCGCCGGATCGGCGCCGGTCATATTACCGCACCTCGATGCGTTGCCGAGCGGCGACTTGCAGGTTTTTCCGGGAGTATTCCACGGCCCGCATCCGGTCGCCAAGCCGGTCAAGACGGATCAATGCGACATCCATCTCCTCCAGTTCGGTCAAGGCCCGGGCAAAGCCAACCACGCAGTCCCAGCTGTGGGTGGTGGCGATGACCTGAATGTTGTTTTCCTGAGCCATCTGGATGACCATTTTCCAGAAATTGGCTTGCACCAAGTGGTGCAGTCCGTTTTCGGCCTCGTCAATCAGCAAAAACCCGTCTCTGCTGCTGGCCAAGGCCAGAGCAACGCCGTACATACGGACGGCGCCGGCGCCCAGGCTACGCAACGGTACCCGGTCGCCTAATCCCCTGACTTTCACCAAGAGCCGGCGAAACGAGCGGGAATGATTTGGTACCGCTTCATCGACGACGGTAACTTGCTCAACCGCTGCGCCATAAATCAGCCGCAAAGCGTCCAGGGCGCGCGTTTCCGCAGGGGTAAGGGCCACCTCGCTCCAGAACCGGGCTATGTCCGCATTGTCCGGCACATTGGGCCCCAGCGTTACAACGGGGATTTCCGGGAGGGTTTCCTTGTTCCCAAACTGGCGGTAAGATACCAGACCCGGCTCGGAGTGCGGCGTTATTCGAACCTCCCCGGAATGATTGGACAAGCAAATGCTGAGCATAGTGTGATTGTCGTTCTGATCAGCTTCGTACGACGACCAGATGCGCCGAAATAACCCCCCGCCTGGCTTAATGGTGAGCGCGGGGGCGCCCCCATTGGGCGTTATGGTCATAAAATCGGCGCTGGACGGTTGCCGTCCGTAAAAGAGCGCGGCAAAATCCGGTATGGCTACCGCGGTTTCGTCGTTCTGGACAAGGATAACCTCATCGTTGTCCAGCAGAATTTTCCGGAGGGTCGGGTAGCCGCCCTGCGTGGCGTAGAGGCGCACCGCGTCCAGCAGGGTGGTTTTGCCCGCCCCGTTTTCGCCGGCAATCAGCGTAACCCGCCCCAACCGCGCAATGGTCAGGTCGGCAATGCCGCGAAAGTTCTGAATGGACAGGCTGGGCAAGTGCAAAGATGCATCGACCATTTCTTGACCGCCCTCCGCAAGATTTTCCCCATTCTAGCAATCCCATCCAATTTTGTCAATCCTTTGCCAACCCCTTGACACCCCGCATTACCCCCGTTCACACTTATTAGAACTATTGTGCTTATCAGCCAAAACGGGAGGTGCCTAACCCCTATGCTTATTCAGCGCGCCCCGGATGTCTATGAAAAACTGCAAATCCTCGGCGGGATGGCCGGGGACGATGTGCTGGCCCAGTCGCCGCGCGGCGGCAGCTCCGGCGGCTATGGCGGCGGTCAGGGTAGTGGCGGCTATGGCGGCAGCGCCAACGGCGGCGGCTATGGCGGGAAAATGTGGGCGTCGGGGCCGGGCGGGCCGGCGGCGACCCAGGCCCGCCAGGGCGGCCATTACGCCTATGCCAACCCGGCCAAACGCCCCCTGCCCGCCGTCTATCGCGCCGCCATGCCCAACGGCCAGGCCATCAGCCTGATGCGGGTGATGTTCACCGACTTCTGCATGATGGACTGCGCCTATTGCCCCAACAGCGTCTATGTCCCCCGCAAGCGCTATGCCTTTAAGGTGGACGAACTGGCCCGCGCTTTCCACGAAATGCACCAGCGCCACACCGTCGCCGGCCTCTTTCTCAGCTCCGGCATCGCCGGCAGCGGCTCCAAAACCACCGACAAAATGATCCAGGTGGTCGAAGTCCTCCGCCGCAAGTACCAGTTTCAGGGCTATGTCCACCTCAAGGTGATGCCCGGCACCGAGTATCAGTATGTCGAGGCCGCCCACCGCCTCGGCACCCGCCTGTCGGTGAACATTGAGACGCCCACCGCCGAAATGATGAGCCGCATCAGTCCCCATAAGGATTTTGACGGCGGCATCCTGGCGCCGATGCAGTGGATTGACCGGCTGACCAAAGCCGCCAGTGGCGGGGCCGTCGGGCAAGCCACCCAAATGGTCGTGGGCGCCGCCGATGAAAGCGACGCCGCCATTTTTCAGCGCATTGACCAGCTCTATGGCGACTGGAACCTGAAACGGGTCTATTACACCGCTTTTCGGCCGGCGGCCCATACGCCCATGGCCGAACATCCCGCCGTGCCGCCGATGCGGGAACACCGCCTTTATCAGGTGGATTGGCTCAAGCGCATTTACCGCTATTCCAACGCCGAGCTGAACCTGGCGTTGGACGGCGGCGGCTTTCTGCCCCTGGATCAAGACCCCAAGACGGCCATTGCCCTGGAAAATCTGGACGCCTTTCCGGTGGATTTGAACGCCGCCAGTCGGGAGCAGTTGCTGCGGGTGCCGGGCTTGGGGCCGACTTCCGCCGACCGCATTATTGAAAACCGCCGTCAGCATAAGATTGACAACTGGCGGGATTTGCAGGTGATGGGCGTGGTGCGGAAACGGGCGTGGCCCTTTGTGCTGTTTCCGGGCCAGCGCCCGCCCAGCGCCAAGCAGCTGAAACTGGATTTGTTCGCCCAAGGCGCGGTAGAAACCGGCCCCCCGGCCGGCCCGGTCGGGGCTTTGGCGGCGGCCGGCGGCGGCGGATCCGGCGCCGCTCCCTGCGGCGCGGCCGGCAGCTGCCACGGCTGCCCGTTGTATGGCGCGCCCGGCCATCCCGGCTAGGATTGGGGGGATGGGATTGACCGTCTATATAAACCGTCCTTCCCGTCCCCCCTTGCCCTCCGTCCCGCCGCCGGTTATAATGGCGGCCATCCGGCAAGGAAACTGATTAGGAGGCATAGCAGTGGCAACCTTTGTTTTTGATACGCACCGGGCGGTAAAGGCTTTGGCGGCGGCGGGTTTCCCGGAAGCGCAAGCCGAAGCCCTGGTCGAAATAGTCGGCGGCGCCGTGGGGGAAAATGCCGCCACCAAAGCCGACTTGGACGCCTTGGAGCAACGGATTGAGTCCCGGCTCGCGGCGCAGGAACAGCGCATTACCCTCCGGTTCCTGCTCATTCTCCTGCCCAGCCTGGGGCTGCTCTTTGCCGCCCTGCGGTATCTGCCCGGATAGCAGTCCCCTATACGGCGCGCCGGGCCACCCGGGCTAGGACTGGGGATGATAGCATAGGGGGCGGCCGGTTTGCCGGCCGCCCCCTACCGTCAATCCCGGCCGCCCTCTACCGTCATTCCCGCGTAAGCGGTAATCCCGACGGTACTGCCTTATAACGCCGCAACCTCGGCAAGCCATCACGGGATTCCCGCTTACGCGGGAATGACGGTCGGGGGCCGCCAATACCGTTCTATACAGACAACAAAATCCTGTCTATCCTGTCTATCCATGTTTGAATCCGTCCCCCCCTAAACCCCGAAACTTCCCCGGAAACGGTACAGCGTCAACTCCGGCTCGATGGGCGCGACCGGCATATATTCGGTTTCCTCAATCTTGGCGACGATGAACCAGGGGCCGGGATTTTCCAAAGCCTGGCGGAAAATCCCCTCCAAATCCTCCAAGTTGCGGACCGTGGCCGTGCGGGGGATGCTGCAACTCTGGGCTACCTGTTCCAGGTCGGTACCCATTGCGGTGTGGCTGGCCTGATGGCCGGTCTGCCCCCACTCCTCGTTGTCCCACACCACCACAATCAGGTTCTCCGGCCGCTCCCGCCCAATGCTGGCAATCGTCCCCAGGTTCATCAGCAGGGAGCCGTCGCCGTCCAGGGAAATCACCTTTTCCCCGGTGGACAAGGCCATGCCCAAGGCAATGGAGGAACACAAGCCCATATTGCCATAGGTGTAAAAGTTGCGGTCGCGGTGGCCGGCGTGCCACAGCTCATCGGTAGTCGGCCCCAGGTTGCTGACGATGGGGCAATTTCCGGCGTGGCGGAGCAGCAGTTGGGTAGCTTCGAACCTATGCAAGTTTCCCTCCGTGCAGCAGCTGGGTCATACAGATAGCGACCGGCTGGCGATTGGCGTGGCACAACTTCAGGGCGCCGTCCACGATTTTCGCCATATTATGCTCGTCCTCCAGGGTGAAATGCACCAGTCCCAGGGTATCCAGAATGGGGCGGGTGGCCCGGCCCATCGGCACTTGGGCAATGTTGAACTCGCCGGGGCCGCCGCGCAGGTTGAGAAAGATGGGAATGGGAATGCGGGCCGGAATGCACAGGCTGGCGAGGGCGTTTATGCTGTTGCCGAACCCGCTGGACTGCATAAAGACGGCGGCGTTGCGCCCGGTGGCATAAGCCCCCACGGCCACGCCGACAGCCTCCTCCTCCCGGGTGGACGACACCAGCCGAAAGAAAGGATCGGCGGCAATCAAATTAGTAACCCGGTCAATGGAAATGTCCGGGACATAGGCAATCAGGGAAGTATCCCAGTCCTTCAGCCCCTGGATGATAATGTCGTTCCAAGCCATAAGCCTCTCCTGCATCCCGCCCGGCGGTTTGGTTGCCGCCGTTAAAGATAGCAGGAAAGGGGCGGAATGTCAAAGCCGGATCGGGGAAAGCGCACCCAATCCGCTCATCCTGAACATCGTTGAAGGATGGGCCGGCGGGCTAATCCGCAGAGAATCCGCTCATCCTGAACATCGTTGAAGGATGGGCCGGGCCGGTTGCGTCGGCCGTATCTACTGCCTACGCCGTAACCTGCGCCGGGATTAGCCGCCGATTCGTGGCATCCGCGGCCAGGGCAAAAGCCTCCAGAGCCATAGCCCCCAGTAGGAAAGTGTCGACGCTGTTCCCAAAGAGAACCTGCACCGTGCTGGTCATCCCTTCCAGATCCATCTGCGCCTCGCCCAGATCCAGATCCGCAAAGGAACCGTCGGCATAGCGCACCCGCACCGACCGCAGCGGCGTCACGCCCAACGCCGCCAGAACCGCCGCCGGTATGACGGTATAAGACGCTCCGGTGTCCACCAACCCGTTCAGGACGCGGGATTGGCCGCTGCTCGGATTGCGGAGGGTAAAATCCACGCGAAAAATTCCCAAATCTCCCCCGACAGTAGTTCCCGGCAGAATAAAGGGTTGCGGCGGCGCCGGTTGCGGGATAGCCGCCGCCATCTTTGCCGGGCCGATTTTGGTGGTCATAGCTGCTCCGTACAGTCCCCGGATTTGATGCGGGATTTCAGCAAAGCCCACGCCCGACTTATCCAAGCCCATCCCGCTACCAGAATCCAAACCGGGACGACGTAAAACACAATCGCGACAAGGAAAGCCGGCACCAAAGGAATTTCATCGATGCCTTGTATCGCTTGCCCGATCATCACTACGGCTGAGCCGACAAGGGCAATAATTGGTACGGAGCGAGGGATGGAACTGTTGAACAGGGACGGCATAACGCTCGTAGCGACTATGAAAGTCCCCAAGAACTGCAAGAGGGCGGACTGCCCCGGGTAAGTCGGGAAACAGAACCCAAGGAAAGGGATAGTCCGGCTTTCCCCGAGCGCGCCGCCCGGGTTAAACAGCACCATATATAGCAATATCAGGACAATGGTACCGGTATAAAGACCGAGGCCAAAGCACGCTTTGGTAGACATCAGGTTTCCCTCCTCCTACGCCGTTTCCCTAATTATACCACACCGGTCGAGGGAAAGCAAATTCCCTCTACCGGCGCGGGCAAATAGGCCCCACTACACGCTCAATCCCCCTACGCCAACTTTGCATAGCTTCCGTCCGCGGCATACAAAGTCCAGAATTGCCCTTATACCACAACCCATCCAAGTCAGTCCGCATAAGGCTTATCGGCAATTCTCCCGTTAACCGGTTGTTATGGAGCCGCAGGTCTTTGAGGTTGGACAGGTTGCCCAACTCCGGCGGAATAGACCCGGTCAGCTGATTGCCGTAAAACCACAGAAATTCAAGGGCGAACAAGTTGCCAAACTCCGGCGGAATTGTCCCCGTCAATTGATTGGAACCAAGCCCTAATCTCTCCAAGTTGGACAGGTTGCCCAACTCCGGCGGAACTGCTCCCGTCAATTGATTGGAACTAAGCCCTAATGCCTCCAGGTTGGACAGGTTGCCCAATTCCGCTGGAATAGGCCCGCTCAGCTGATTGTAGACAAAGATCAGGACTTCAAGGTTGGACAGCTTGCCCAACTCCGGGGGGATACTGCCGTCGAGATTATTTCGTATAAGAGAAAGCGCAGTAACGCGCCCCGCGTCGTTAGTGGTGACTCCGTACCACGTGCCAAGGGGTTCATCGCTCAGCCAATTCCAGTTGTTGATCCAATCCGGCCCGCCGGCGGCGTGGTAAAGGGCAACCAAGGCCGCCCGGTCCGTTTCCGCACTGCCGGTGTCGGCCGGCCCGCACCCCAGCAGCCCGGTCAAGGCCAAGCCGGCCAGCAGAACAATCGTCGCCAGAACTTTGCCGAACTGCAAGGGAAACCTCCTTTACTTCCTTTCTTATCCGGGCGGGGGCAAAGGTCAAGGCATTATACCCCTTGAACCGGGTTGCTGCCAGGGGCGGGTAGGCTTGGCGCTGGCTTGAACCCGGCCTAAACGGACAGGGCCACATCTACCAGGGCAATGCGGCCCTCTTGCACGGCGGCCAGGGCGGTTTGCAGGGCCGGAATCAGCTGCTCCGGATCCTCGACCCGGACGCCGTAGCCGCCAAAGGGTTCGACCAGTTGGGCGTAGTCCGGGCCGGGGATGTGGACGCCGTGCCAGATGTCGGAACGGGCGGCGGCGCCGTCGGGGTAGTAATGCAAATGATTGCGGCGCATAGCCTCGTAGTTGCCGTTGTTGAACAGCACCGTCAGGAACGGCAAATTGGCTTCCCCGGCGACCCCGAAACTCTGGGTGATGGGATTGTAAAGAAAGCCGCCGTCCCCCATCAGGGCGACCACCGGGCGGTGCGGCATTGCCAGTTTGACGCCCAGGGCCAAGCCCAAGCCCTGCCCCAGGCCGCCGTTGGGATGAAAGTAGCTTTGCGGATTATCCCACTGGACATAGCGCAAAACCGCCCCCCGGTGGGAAGTGACTTCCTCGACAAAGACGGCATTATCGGGCATGGCCGCGCTGATGGCGGCGCAGAGCCAGACCGGGTCGATGGGCTGGCGGGAACGGGCCGCCGCTGCCGCCGCCAGCCGGCTATCGCGCTGTCGGTTATGTTCCGCCGTCCAGTAATCCCGCCGTTCCGCAATTTTGGCGGCGTTAGAGCCGGCGGCCGCGCCGCTGCTTTCCAGGGCAGCGGTCAGCAGCTGCAAAGTCAAGGTCAAATCCCCCTCGACATAGCCGTCGGCCAGCAGGTTCTGGTAAGCCATCTGCCCTTTGAGGGGATTGTCGCCCAGGGCGATAATCGTGGCCTTAGCCGGGCCGGCGTTGGGCGGATACCAGGGGGAACGACTGCCCAGGAGCAACACCAGGTCGGCCTGATGCATCAGGGGGTCGGGATTGGCCCCCAGGTAAAGGGGATGGCTTTTGGGAAAGTTGGCATAGGTGGCGGCGCTTTCAATAACCGGGATCGCCATCAAATCGGCCAAGTGCACCAGGGCGTCAAAGCCGGCTATTTCCTGCCCGGGGCTTTCGGCGATAATCAGCGGCTTTTGACTGGCGGCGATGCGGGCGGCTAACCGTTCGAGGTCAGAGTCAGCGGGCCGGGTTTTGGGGGCCGGCGGTACCGGGCGCAGCTTGGCCGGCGCGGCCCAAGGATGAATCATCGTCTCAATGGGGACATCCAGAAAAGTCGGGCCTTTGGGCGTCCGCTGGGCCATTTCCCCGGCCCGGGTCAGTTGCTCGTACAGGGTATAGGGGCTGGTGGCCTGCCCGCTCCACTTGACAAAGGGCTCGACAAAGCGGTTGGGGCCGCCGACCACGCTGAGATTGCGATACCATTGGCCTTGGGGATCCAGGGCCGGGTTTTCCCCGTAGCTGGTGGCTTCGCCGGAACAGACCAGCATGGGGGCTTCGCCCAGCCAGGCTCCGTGCAGGCCGACGCCGCCCTGGAGCAGGCCGACGCCGGCGTGGAGCAGGACGGCCTGCATCCGGCCGGTGACGCGGGTATAGCCCAGGGCCAGGTTCACGGCCAGGGTTTCGTGCCAGCAGTTGATATAGGCGGGGCCGGGAGTTTCGTTGATTTGCTGGCGGGCCAGGGCTTCCCAAACCGGCGCCCATTCGGAGCCGGGAGAGGAGATGATGTAGTCCACGCCCAAGTTGCGAAAAGCTTCCAGAATGGCATCGCCGCCATCTTGGGCTTGCGGCGGGGTAGCAGTCATAACAACCGGCCTCCTATAAGGGATAAGGGACAATAATCTGCCGGGGGAATGGGGTTGAGTATAGGTTGGTTGGGGTGGGGGTGTCAATGAATCAGCTGAATGCAGTTGTAAATTGACAACCGGCTTGTATTTGTGTAGAGTAACGGGAAACACTGGCTCAAGGAGGTTAGCAATGGCGGTTTGGGTAGTACGGGGCGGGGCGTATGGAGAGCGGGAGGAGGAAGCCTTGGAAAACGGGATGCTGACCATCGGTTTCGGTGTAACGGCAGACCTGACCACGGCGCAAACCCGGGAGCAAGTGCGCGAGGTGGTGAGCCAAGCGCATCCTGATAAGACTCCTAACCAAATTGGCAGTCTGACGGGACAAGTTTGGGCTTTTAGGGGCCTGATTGAAACCGGCGACTTGGTGGCTATGCCCCGCAAGGGACAGCCAACCATAGCCATCGGGGAAATATCCGGCGAGTACCGGTTTCGACCGGAAAATCCTAGTCTCGCACACGGGCGGCCGGTTACTTGGATTAACCAAGAGGTTCCGCGGGCGTCGTTGGAGCAGGGCCTGAAAAGCTCCTTGACCCCGATTTCCACCGTATTTCAGCCCCGAAGTACCGATGCTGAGCGGCGGCTGCGGGCTATCGCTATAGGCGAAGCGGGTCCCATTGACCAAGCAGAGCTATCTGACGAGTCGCTGGAGGGCTCTGAATCCCAGCAAGACTTGGCTGAGGTTGGCAACAACCAGGTCAGAGACCGCATCGAGCAGAAGTTTCACGGCCACGAGTTCACCCGCCTGGTCGCCGCCGTATTGAAGGCGCAAGGCTATGGCGTGGAAGTGGCGCCGCCAGGCCCGGACGGGGGCGTGGATATTGTTGCCGGCAGCGGGCCGATGGGGTTTGACCCGCCGCGCATTTGCGTGCAGGTGAAATCCGGAGCCCAAGTCAGCGATGTCCGCGTTTTGCGGGAACTGGCCGGCGTCGTCAATAACTTCGGGGCGGATTACGGCCTGCTGGTTTCCTGGGGCGGCTTTAATGGCGCGGCAAAGAGCGAGGCGCGCAAGAGCAACTACTTTAACGTCCGCCTGTGGGACTCCGCGGCTTTTCTGGAGTTGCTGTTCGAGAACTATGACCGGCTGCCGTCGGCCTTGAAAGTCGAACTGCCGCTCAAGCAAATCTGGGTGCTGGACGAACCCACCATCTAGCCCCGCCCGGCGTACAGCTCCAGCAGATCCGCAATGAAACTTTCGGCCCGGGCCCAGGCTTCCATGTAGTCCGAGGGGGACAGATGTTCCCGATCAGCGTAGATGTGGAGCTGGCCGGCATAGTTCCACCGCACGATCAAGTTCGGCGGCGCATCATCCTGCTCAGCGATGCGATACAGGAAACGCTCCTTGCGGCCGGTGGTGCCGGGATTGCGCCCCTGCTGATTAGCCAGGGCGTTGATGCACTGTTTGGCCGCTTCGTAAAGGACGATGGCGGCGCAATCCCGGTCCTGATCCCGTTCCAGCAGCAACCGGGCTTGCCGCTGGTAATGGCGGGCCTTTTCAACGTGCCGGGCCGCCCGCTGGCGGTGGCGGTTACTGACGGTCACCGTGCTGCTCCACGATGAACTTCCGGGCCGTGCAGTAGGCGTTTTCCAGCTGGATGCCCTCCAGAACATCCAGCTCGGCGTGGTCGCGCATCAGCTTGGCTACCCCCAGCCGATCCCGGTAATAGCCTTTATGGACGGAGCCCTCGGCTTCCAAAGCCTTGGCCAGGTCAATAAACAATTCGTCATAGTCCAGACCGCGCGCCTCGGCCAAGGCGATGAAAGTGGATTTGGTGGCTTTCCAGAGCAGGGCGGCGGCTTGCTGATGCTGGCCGGTAGCCCATTCCTTATCGGCCCGGGCCAAGTATTGCAGGGGCGTCATTTCGGCGGTGGGTTCGGGGCTAGGCATAACGGCTGCGCTCCTGGTTAAGGATGTTGTTTGTTGCGGGCCGGGTAAGGTATATTCGGAAGTTGCGTTTTAAGGTCGATGAAAGTATAGCACAGACGGGGAAATGTATCCGGGGGGTTCCGCTGAGGCAGGGCAGTACCGTTCTGGATTCCCCCTTGCGCGGGAAGGACGGTAAGGGTGTCGGGAATGGCGGGTCTGCGGCCCGCCCGGCAAGGGATTTATCCCAATTCCCCCAAAAACTGACAATTGCCCCCTTTCCCTGGCCCCGATTTTGGGATATAATGGCGGCTACTGCCAAAACGCCATTAAATCCGGGAAAGGGAAAAGGGTTATGCAAGTCATCTTTTTGCAGGATGTGCCGAACCAGGCCCACGCCGGGGAAATCAAGCGGGTGGCCGACGGCTACGCCCGCAACTATCTGATCCCCCAGCGCCTGGCCCAGGTCGCCACGCCGGAAATTCTCAAGCGCGCCCATAAAATCCGCACCGCCGGCGACCAGCAGCGGGCCCGGGAAACCCAGGTTATGGAGGAACTGGCCCAACTGCTGGACGATACCACCATCACCCTGGCGGCCCGGGTCACCCCCACCGGCCGCTACTACGGAGCCATCACCGACGCCCGCATCGCCGCCGCCCTCACCGAAACCCTGGGCCGGGACATCGACCGCCGCCTGGTTGCCACTATTGACCCCATCCGGGAGCCGGGGGAATACGAAGCCGCCCTGCGCCTGTCGGCGGACATTCAGGCCACCATCCACATCATCGCCGGGGTCGAAGAGTAGCGGACAATGTACGCGGAGCAGCTGCTGCCCCACGACATCGAGGCCGAGGAAGCCGTCATCGGATCCTTGCTGATTGACGGCGATTCCTTTCTCCAGGTCTCCCATCTGATTAAGCCGGAGGATTTCTATCGGGAGAAAAACCGGCTGTGTTTCGCCGCCGGCAGCGACCTGTTTCAGCGCAGCGAGGCCATTGACCAGGTGACCCTGGCCCGGGAGTTGCAGCGCACCGGCCAGCTGGAAAATGTGGGCGGAATGGCCTATCTGAGCCATCTGGTTTCGGTAACGCCCACTTCCACCCACGCCGAATACTACGCGCAACTGGTCTCCCGAATGTCCCTGATGCGGCGGCTGATTAACGTGGCCCACCGCATTTCGGCCCTGGGCTATGCCGACACCGACGATGTGGAAAGCACTTTGCGGCAGGCCGAGGATATGCTGCTGCGGGTGCGGGAACAGCAGCCGGAACGGGGTTTTGTTTCCCTGCGGCAGATTTATGACCAGTTTCTGGAGGATCGGGCGGCGATTGCCGACCCCCTGCTGGACGATACCGCCCCGGTGATGACCGGCTATAATGACCTGGATCAGCTGCTGGGCGGAATGCAGCGTTCCGATATGCTGATTCTGGGGGCGCGGCCCGGCTTGGGCAAAAGCGCTCTGGCGGTGAATGTATCGATCAGCGCCGCCCGCAACGGCCGCACCGTGGGCATTTTCAGCCTGGAAATGAGCCGGGAGCAGTTGGGCATCCGCATCCTGGCCAGCGATGCCGAAGTGGATGCCCACCGCCTGCGCCTGGGCTTGCTGTCCGAAACCGAGGAGCAGCGGGTCAACGATTCCATCGGCGAGCTGTCCGATTTGCCGGTCTATATTGACGACACTCCCTTTCAGGGCATCGTGGAAATGCGCGGCAAAGCCCGGCGGCTGTCCCTCGCCCCCCAGGGATTGGATTTGCTGATTGTGGATTATCTGCAACTGATTCAGGGGGCGCAGCGCAGTCGCGGGGCCGGCGAAAACCGGGTACAGGAAATCAGCGAAATTTCCCGCTCCCTCAAGGGCATCGCCCGGGATTTGCGGGTGCCGGTCGTTACCTGTTCCCAGCTGAGCCGGGTGGTGGAGGGCCGGCCCGGCCACCGCCCGCAGCTGTCCGACCTGCGCGACAGCGGCAGCATCGAGCAGGATGCCGACATCGTTATGTTCATCTACCGGGAGGATGTCTATTACACCGAGGAGGAGTGGCAGCAGCACTTTCCCGACCGCCCCTATCCCCGCAGCATTGCGGAGATAATAGTCGCCAAGCATCGGCACGGGCCGGTGGGCAGCGTCAAACTGCGCTTTCGCAGCAATCTGGTGCGCTTTGACGCCCTGGGCCGCGGCGAGGAGGACTTTTAGCGATGCCTTTCAACGGCTTTCCCGACGGCGTCCGCCTCACGCCGGTTCCCGACCCTTTCTTTAACGCCCTGCTGGCGGAAATTGAGGATGTGGCGGAACTGAAAGTAACCTTGCGGGCTTTCTGGCTGTTGGCCCAGCAGCGCGGCCCCCAGCGTTCCCTGGCCGAGGGGGAACTGCTGAACGACCCGACTCTGCTGCAAGGCTTGAAAGTCTTGGGCGGCGATCCCCAAGAATGGGCGCAAGGGGGATTGGCTAAAGCCGTAGCCCGCAAAACCCTGCTGCGTTGCCCGGCGGCCGCCGGCAGTTCGGAAAGCCCCCGCTACTTGCTGAACACCGCCGCCAATCGCCGCCATCTAGCCCGGCAAGCGGCCGGGACGGCGGCGGGACCAAAAGAGGAATCGCCCGTTGCCCCGGGAGATCTGGACACCCCGGCCGCGCCGGCGGCAACCCGTACCAACATCTATGCCCTGTATGAGGATAATATCGGCTTAATCGGCCCGCAGCTGGCCCAATACCTGCAAGAGGCCGAGGACAGCTACCCGGAACGGTGGATTGCCGATGCCTTTGCCATCGCTATCCGGGAAAACAAGCGCAGTTGGAGCTACATATCCGCCATCCTGCGCCGCTGGGCGGCCCAAGGACGCGGCGGACTCAAAGAAAGTACGGCGGCTGCCCAACAGCAAAGCGGCATCGGCATAAAAGCCGGTGCGGTGCTTTGGGAAACTAAAGAGGTAGATGATGGAGAGCCTGGGCGATATACTCCGGCGAATAGCCGCCCGTAATGACCTGAAAGCGGTCAATGGCGGCGGTTTCGGCATACCTAGCATTACCCCGGAGGAACCGGAGGTAAGCTCTTGTCTGGTTTGCCGCGGCGCCGGCTGGGTCAGCAAGCAAGTTCCGGTCGGCCATCCCGATTTTGGCGAGGCTTTCCCCTGCCGCCACTGCCAGCAGCCGGAGCCGTCTCATCGGGAGGAAGCCCTGCACCGCTACAGCAACTTGGGCGCACTCCGCCGCATTACCCTGGAAAATACCCGCCCGGACGGGCCGTTGACCGATGCCGCCGGGCAAAGGATGTTTCGGGATGCCTTGACCGCCGCCGCCGCCTTTACCGAAAAGCCGGCCGGTTGGCTGGTGTTCACCGGCCCCAGCGGCAGCGGCAAAACCCACCTGGCCGTAGCCGCCGCCAATCGTTGCATCGCGGCCGGCTTTACCACCTACTTTATCGTAGCCGCCGACCTGCTGGATCATCTGCGGGCCGCCTACGCCCCGGACAATCCCGTTTCCTACGATGAACTCTTTGAGCAGGTGCGGAATGTGCCGGTGCTGGTATTGGATGACTTGACCGCCCAAGCCACTACGCCCTGGGCCCGGGAAAAGCTGTTCCAGATAATCAGCCACCGCTTTAACGCCGAACTGCCGACCATTATCACCGTGCGGGGGCCTCTGGAGCGGTTAGAGGAGGGCCTGCGTACCCGGATGGAAACCGGCAACGGCTTTTCCCGGGTCTTTCGCTTGGGGGAATATAACTCCCGCTTGGGCCGCCGCTTTGGTGAAATACCGGATAGTTTGCGGCGAGAGATGACCATGGAGGAGTTCGATGTTTGGAGCAGCCCGGGTGCTACCAGCGACGACCGGGCGACGCTGACTAATGCCAAGCAAATCGCCGAGAATTTCGCGGCCAACCCGCAGGGCTGGTTGATCTTGACCGGGCCTTGGGGGTGCGGAAAAACTCACTTGGCGGTAGCTATTGCCCAAGAGAGCATCAAGCGCGGACGCTCAGTATTTTTCGCCGCTCCGGTATCGGCTTTGCTTGACCATCTCCGGGCGGCTTTCAGCCCGGAAAGTCTCATCGGCTATGATGAACTGTTCGAGCAGGTCAAGACGGCGCCGTTGCTGATTCTGGATGACTTGGGCGCCGAGCATAGCACCCCTTGGGCCGAGGAGAAACTGTACCAGATTGTGGTGTACCGCCACGACGCACAACTGCCGACGGTCATAACTTCCACTCTCAATCAGAAACAACTGGACGAAAAGAAACCGCGGCTGGTCTCTCGCTTGGTGGAAGGTCTATGGCTGGGGATGAACGCCCCCAACTACCGCATACTGCGCGGTAGCAGGGGACGGCGGGATTAAAGCCGGTAAATCAGCGGCACATATTCCGGCTTGGGAATCTCCCGGCCCCGGGCAGCGGCCGCTTCCAGCCAAGCCTCCTTGGCAATCACCACCTCGGTCACCGCCTCTACCGGCGTGTTCCCAAAGGCAGAGCAGTATTTCAGGTCGGGAATGTCGGCGATATACCCGCCATCCTCCTCGCTGTAGAACACATTGATGTGGTAGTCCTTCAAGGCTAATCCTCCTCAATCGGCGCCGGAAAATCCCCCTGATTATCTCCCCGGTTTCCGCCGCCTATCTATCCTTGCCGCCGCTTTCCCGCCGCCCGCCTCTCTCTACCGTCATTCCCGCGTAAGCGGGAATCCCGAACGGTACTGCCGTATAATGCCGCAGTCTTGGCCAGACACTACAGGATTCCCGCTTACGCGGGAATGACGGTTGCGGGAGTGCGGGAATGACGGTAGGGTAGTCTGCAAATTTCCCCTACAACGGCAAAGCTACTGCCTGGCCGGTTTGGGCGCTGCGGGTTACGGCCTCGGTGAACTCCATATAGTGCAGGCCCACCTCAAAGGGGGTGCGGGTTACCGGCTCCTGGCCCCGGATGGCGCTGATGAACTCCTCCTCGACCCGCCAGGCGTAGCGGCCCTCCGGCGGATTGGGAAGGGCCGCCAATTCCCGGTCGCCGCGCTGCCCGCCGCGGACTTCCAGGTCGGGCGTCAAGTGGATCGTGCCATCGCTGCCGTAGAGCCAGGCTTCGGCCCCGGGAGCCAGGCCGGTGACGGCGCTGACCCGCAGATGTCCCTGGGCGCCGTTGGCAAACTCCAGCAGGATGTCCACATGGTCGGGAATGGTTATCGCCTGGAGGCTGCCGTCATAATCCCGGCGGGCGGGAACATTGACTTTGGACATCGCCATCACCCGCACGGCCGGCCCCGTCCAGCGGATCATACATTCGTACCAGATGCCCATATTCAGGATGTTGTAGCCGCTGAAAGCCCGGTTCTGCCGCCAGTGCAGGGGGGCCTCCCGATCCACAAAGGCCGAGGTCAATACTTGGGCCTCGACGGCCAGCAGATTGCCCAGGTAGCCGTCGGCCACCAGTTGGCACAGCAGGTTATCCACCGGGAAAGTGGACGGTCCCGGCACAATCTGCGTCACCAGTTCCGGGTGCTGGCGGGCGGCGTCCCGCATTTCCCGGGCTTCTTGGGCGTCGGCGGCCATGCGGGCCTCGCAGAGGACGTGCTTGCCGGCGGCCAGGGCGGCCAGGGTGAGGGTGCGGTGCATATAGGGCCAAGTGCCGATGCACACGGCGTCCAGGGTGGGGTCGGACAGCAAATCCTGCCAGTGGTCATAGACGGCGGGAATGTTAAAGGCGTCGCCCACCCGCTGCCCCGAGGCCCGGCTGCGATTGGCGACGGCGGCCAGTTCCACCCCGTCAACTTTGAGAAAACCGGGAATATGGCGGTCGCGGGTATTGCGACCGGCCCCGATAAAGCCCACGCGTACAACATCCTGATCTTGGGCCACGGCAAAACCTCCTGGCGCGCTGCCGGAGGGCAACGCGGAATAATCGTTCCGCAATAGCGGTTGTCCGGCCGGAAACCATGCCGGCCGGCCACCGCCGATTATAAGGCAAGGGGGTTATTTCGTCTATAAGGGGCGGCGGGAATGGCCTTGGCCCGTTGCGGCGGCCGGCTTTTCCGTCCAGGCCGGCGGCAAGTCGACCGGGGTCAACGCCCCGTCGACCACTTCCTCGGCCGCGAGCTTGCTGATGGCGGAAACCTTGAACCCGCACCGATTGCCCGCCCGATCCATCAGCACCATCACCTGGTCGTTGCCGGTAAGGGTGAAGTAGCTGCCGGAGACCCAATGCACATCGAGATAGTCCCCGGCCTTATCGTACCAGATCCTGATTTTTTCAACTTCGCGCATCGCCCGCATCGCCCCAGCCCCAGCCTACGGCGCCAGAATGGTCAACGGATAGACCGGCACATTCCGCAGCGCCCAAAATGCCAGCACCGCCGCCAGCAGTCCCCAAATCAGGGTCGGCGGGATAAAAACCGTGGGCAGCCTTTTGCCCGATACCGTCAGCAGCAAGGCCGCCAAGTAGGCGTAGCCAAGGACCGGCAAAGCCAGCATCGTATAGGGATTGTAGCCGAAAGCCGCCAGCAGGTTGCCGTTCAGCAACTGATGCAGCCCCCGCAAAGTCCCGCAGCCGGGGCAGTGCAGCCCGGTCAAGGCATAAAAGAAACAGGGCGGGTAAAAACCGCCCTCCTCCGGATTGCGGAAATACAGCACGGCCAGGCAGGGCAAGGCCGCCAACCCCAAGGCCACGAACCGCCACCGCCAAAGCGGCGGCGATTGTAGCCAAGAAAACCCCCTTGCGGCCAATGCCGGCAGCTGATTAGTGGTCATTACTACCCCATCGTAAAGGCCAAGGTCGCGAGAATGTAAAGTATGCCGCCGGCAAGGCCAATCCAGAAGGACGCCCAGCACCACCCCTTGGCGCTTTCGGAAGCCCTGACCGCTCCGGCGTAATCCCCGGCTCTCAACTTGCCGTTGACCTGCGCCGCGTGAACAATCGCGACGATGCCGCCAATCAAGCAACAACAGATGGTAACCAGGATGGACTGCACCAAGTAGTTAGGGACCGGGCGATGGATGTCATACGCCGGCCCGCTTGGATGGACGATCCGACCGCCGGTCGCCGGGTTTGCCGCCGCCCCGCAGTTGGGGCAAAACCGCGCCCCCGGCTCCTGTTCCCGGCCGCAAGTGGCGCAGAAAACGCCGTTGTCCTCGGGATGGTAGGCCATAGACTGCTCCCTTGCCGGCGGCGGTATTATCCGCATCCGGTCGATTTATTCCCGGTTCCTGGCAACTCAAGTCCCGCCAATTCAGAACCGGCCCTAGTCTCCGACACCGGGCATTTTAGACTGATGTTGACCGGATGTCAAAGGCCGCCACTAATCCCCTACCGTCATTCCCGGCCGCCCCTACCGTCATTCCCGCGTAAGCGGGAATCCCGCGGTGGCTTGACAGGACTGCGGCATTATACAGCAGTACCGTCGGGATTCCCGCTTACGCGGGAATGACGGTGGGGGACGGGAATGACGGTAGAAAGGACGGCGGGAAGGACGGCGGGAAGGACGATTTCCCCTAGACCCTTGCCGCCCCTCTACCCCCGGTCAAATCCCCAGCAGCCGTTCCAGGTTTTTCCAGAGGATGGATTCCTTTTCCGCTTGGGTCAGGCTGGGCAGGCCCAGGACCCAGGACACCGGCCAGTCAATCCGCATATTGGCCGGCCAATCGGTGCCTAACACCACCCGGTCGGCCCCCACCGTGTCCAGCAGCAGCCGCAGGGCCGGCTCGCTGTGGGTCAGGCAATCGTAGTAAAACTGGTTCAGGTAGCTGCTGGGCGGCCGATTGATATTGGCCCTAGCCTCGGCCCGCACCTGCCAACCCCGATCCATCCGGCCAATGCCGAAACAGGCATAGCCGCCGCCGTGGGCCAGGCAGATTTTCAAATCGGGAAACTTATCCAACACCCCGCCATAGACGAAGGACGCAAAGGTGATGGCCCGATCCACCGGATTGCCGATAGTGTTGGGCAGATGCCAGCCCTCGGTGCGGGATTCCACCACCGTGGGGTCGCCCTGATGAATGAACAGCAGCGCGCCCAACGCCTCGGCGGCCTGCCAGAAGGGTAAAAACTGCGGGTCATCATAGGTCCGGGCATTGACCTTATCGTCAATCATCGCCCCCACCAGCCCCCGCTGCTGCACCGCCCGCTCCAGCTCGGCAATAGCCGCCGGCACATCCTGCATCGGCAAAGTGGCAAAGCCCTTAAACCGGGCGGGATAGTCCATCGTGAGCTGATGCACTTCGTCATTGCACTCCCGGGCGATGGCAGCGGTAACGGCCGGCGGCCGGTCATACATATAAAAGGCGGAACTGGTGGAAACCACCTGCACCGCCACGCCCAGGGAATCCATATCGGCGATGCGCTGTTCCGGCGTCCACATTTCCATGGGGTCAATTTCAGCCTCGGGACTGGCCGCCGTCAACCCGTGCCAGTCCCGCCCGGCCCGAATGGCCCGTTGAAAACATTGGGGTTCCTGATGGGCATGAATATCAATAGCCCGCACGGATTAAAACCTCCCGCCGCGCCGAATGGGGGGATAGGATAGGATCCTATCCTATCCGATAGACTTGCAACATAGCGGCTGAGGCCGGGATAGTCAAGGGGGTTGCTGTCAGTTATCGGGATAAAGGGAAAGTTGACAGCGGCGGATATTCCCGGCTATTATAGCCGCCACGGTCAGCACCCGTTGCACCACTGCGGATTTGCTGAGGAGGTTAAGCCTATGCCTACGCCTACCAAAGGGAAACTGCCTAAGGGCCGGGAAAAGCCGCCGCTTACGATCCGGGAAAAGCCCCGGGAAAAGCGGAAACTGCCGACGGTCCAAGAAATGGAGAACTGGGTCCTCATTGCCCTCCAAGAATTGGGCGGCGAGGCGCCGTTCAAGCGGATAGACGCCAAAGTCAAGGAACTGTTGGCGTCTGTGGGCGTACCCGAGGTCGAGCTTGATCGCGGGATTACGCATATTCGTAAGACGAGCGCCAACCTCAAAACCTCCGGGTGTCGGACGGCGTTGAAAAAGAGCGGGCATTTGGAGCGTACGCCCGCCAGAAAAGGCCGCTGGCGTCTTACTGTTTCCGGGGAGGTGCGGGCGACCTTCCGTCGCCAGGAATTGCTGCCTGGCCGCCCGCCTAAACCCCCGGAGGTCAATAAGCTGGCAACGGATGCCGGCATCAAGCCTGACGCCCTGGAAGTCTTGCGGGACAATAACGTCCCTGAGGAAGTTCTGGAGAAATTCCTGGAGCAACTGGTCTCCGCCGTATCGGTGCGGGTAGATCCTGATGACCAGACCAAGCCCACGCCGCACAATCTGTTGGTGGAAAAGGAGGCCATCCGGTTCATCCAAAACCAAAACAGTGAGAAAGGGTGGCACACCACCCCGCCCAATAATGAGGGCTTTGACCTGTATCGGACTCAGTCCGGCCGGAAAAACAGCAAGATAACCGTTTGGTGCGAGGTCAAGGGCTTGAGCGGCAAATTCACCGGGGTTAGTTTGACGCGCCCTGAGTTTAAGAAAGCCCAAGAGTGCGGCGATGCTTACTGGCTTTACATCGTCGAAGAGGCCACCACCAATCCGAAACTGCTGAAAATTCAGAACCCGGCCGGCAAAGTCGAACGGTTCACCTACGGACACCGCTGGCGCAGTGTGGCGGAGAAGTAGCCTTTACCGGGAGGAACCTCTATTATGAACGAGGCCCAGCGGAACGCCGCTTTGCAGGAAGTAAAGGCTTTGCGGAAAGCCGCCGCCGATTTGGCCGGCCGGGCGCAAAGCCTGGAGCAGCTGCTGACCGCCGCCCCGGATGCGGCGGCCGCAGTCCCTGAGTACGCCATCGGCCAGTCGCCCCCGCCGGAATCCCTGTCCGATTGGATCCAAGCCGGCAAAGATGCCGTGGACTGGAGTTCTCTGACCGGCCAGGATTTGCCCAGGGCCGTTATGCAGGGACGGCAAGCCGAGCGGCTGCTGGCGGAAGTCATCCGGGTTTACAGCGCCTTTCCCGAGGTGCGGGGAATTGCGGTGGGGCAGTATCTGGACGAAATCCGGGTTTTCGTGCTGGTGGAAATGGGCGATCAGTATGACTCGGAGCTCATTGGTCGTTTGATCAAAAAGGAGCTGGGGGTGGGCCGGCAATTCAAACCGTTGTGCTTGTCTCCGGACTATGTTGCGGTAGCGGATGAGGACCTGTGCCAACCCCGGTACAATGTCGGGACCATAATCTGGCGGCGGGACACGGCAACGGATGAGTAGCCGCGCGGTACACCTCCGGCAAGCCCGGCATAACGAAGGTCTGGCTAAAGAGTTCGTCCGCAGCGGCTATCGCTACCGCGACTGGGCGATTACTGCGGCGTTCTATGCCGCCTTGCATTACTTCGAGGCCCGGTTGCACGATGAACCGCCTTTCACCCACCCTTTGGTGAACATCCGCATTTTTCATACGGAGGGCATAACTGACGCTCCGGACACGCGGGGCAGCTATTCGCCGCACCGCTGGCGTCATGAATTGCTGGAAAGCAACTGCGCTGCGGCTACGGCCGAAGCCTATCGGCGACTCCGCGCGGCCAGCGAATTGGCCCGCTATCATCACCGCAGCGGTCGGGAAATGCGGACCGCGGCCCACGACTATTTTGCCAATGCGACTGTTGACCAGTGCCTCGACGATTTTCTGGAAACGGTCAAAGCCGGCTTGGGGGTTAGCTGACCGGCGGTATTCCGTCCCAGCCCAGGGTTTCCCGCAGCAGTGCAAAGAACCGGGCCGTATCTACCTTGTCCGCCACGGCTACCGGGCCGGCATTGCCCACGGCCCGGCTTTCCCCCAACGCCGGGCCGGCCGCCGTTTCTACCGTTAGCGTTGCCGGGCGGGTAGTCAAAATCGCCGGCTCCAACAAGGCGGCCATCGCCAAGGGGTCGTAGAACTCAAAGCGCTGCCGTTGGGCGTCCCGGCGGAACCAGTTTTGCAGCAGTTGCGCCGCCAATTGGCCCCGGCGGTTTCGGGGGCGCAGGTTGGCGGCCGCATCCCGCTCGATAGCAACCTGGCGGCAAGCGGCCAAGTCCACCAGGGTAATCGGCGCGCTGCAATTCAGAACTTCGGCCGCCGCCAAAGGGTCGCTGTAAAAGTTGAACTCCGCCGCCGGAGTGCTGTTGCCCGGAGTGTCCACCGCGCCGCCCATCACTACGATCGACGCCGCTTGCGCCAAGCGGCCGGGATACCGCCGTTCCAGCCGGGCCAGGTTGGTTAGCGGCCCCAGGGCGGCCAATTGGATTTGTCCCGGGTAATCACGCAGTTGCGCCGCCAGAAAGTCCACCGCCCCGGTAGCGGCGGGACTAAGGAGCGGATTTGGCAAACGGCGGGACAGGCCGCTCCAGCCATGAAAATGCTGGGCGTAGGGAAACTTGCCGCGCAACGGCCGGGAACTTCCCCGCAATACCGGCACCTCCTCCCGCCCGGCATATTCCAGCAAAGCCAGGGCGTTGCGGACGCCCCGGGCCCGTGGCACATTGCCCCCGACCACGGTCAGCCCGACCACTTCCCCCGGCGGCCCGGCCAGGGCCAGCAACAGGGCCAGGGCATCATCCACCCCGGGATCCGTGTCCACAATAATCCGCATTGTTTTTTATTTACATGGATAGACCGGATAGACCGGATAGACCGGATTCTTGTATCTGCTGAGAACGGTTATGGATGTCAATAACCTTTCTGGGCAGACAAAAATCCTGTCTATCCTGTCTATCCATGTTTGAATCAGACTTCGGTCAGGTTGGGCGACACTTCCGGCAGGTAGAAGTCGTTGGCCCACAGGTCATCCAGGATTTGCTGTTCCCCCTCGGTCAGCGGCGGGGTGTCCACAGCGGCGGTATAGTCCCGCAGTTCCGCCAGGTTGGTAAAGTTGGGCAGCACCGAGGTGATGGTCGGCGGATACAGGGCAAACTGGATGGCGGCCTGGGCCAGGGTGCGGCCGGTTTCCTCGCCGGCCAGAAACTTAACCTGCTCGACTTTCCGCAGAGCGGCCCGCAGCCATTCGGCCCGGCGGTGGGAACGATGGTCGCTTTCGTCAAAGCTGGGAACTTCGGTATAGCGGCCGGTCAAGGCTTCCGAGGCGTGGGGGACGCGGGACAGCAGCCCTACCTGGCAGTCGGCGGCGATGGGAAAGAAATCTTTGGCCGGCTCCTGCTCCAGGATGCTGTAGATGATTTGCAGGCTGCTGACCGCCCGCTCCTGCATGGCGGCGACGCCCTCTTCGAACCAGCCAATGTCCGGCCCCAGGGCCACGCCGTAGTAGCGGATTTTCCCCTCGGCTTGCAGCTGTTCCAGGGTCGCGAACAGGTCATCCTGTTCCAGGGCATCGATGCGGGGGTTATGCACCTGATACAGGTCGATGTAGTCCGAGTTCAGCCGGCGCAGGCTCTGCTCGCAGGCAAAGCGGACAAAATCCGGATCGAACTTCTGCGGCCGTTCCTGATGGCCGAGGCGCGGCGTCAGTTGGTCGTAGAAGTCGTAGCCGAACTTGGTGGCGATGACCAGGTCGTGGCGGTGGTGGCCCAGGACTTTAGCCAGGATTTCCTCGCCGTAGCCTTCGCCGTAGGTGTCGGCGGTGTCAAAAAAGTTGACGCCCAAGTCCACGGCGTTCTCCAGCAGGGCGGCCCGCTGTTCCTCGGGAATTTTGCCCCACCAGGTAGTAGCCACCGTCCAGACGCCGAAGCCCACTTCGGAAAGGGAAAGGTCGGTGCGGGGAAGTTGCCGGTATTTCATAGTCGGTTGTTTCCTTTGGTTTGGGTTGGGGTCAGGTCAGCCGGCGGGATAGACTTCCGCCGGGCTGACGGCTTGGGCCAGGGCTTGGGCGGCCCGCGCTTTGTCCGCCGCCAAGCCATAAATGCCAGTATGGGACGGGTCATGCGCCTCGCCCAAGTTGACGAACCGAATTTCCAGGTTCAGATTTTGCCGACAGCGGTCAACAGCATCACCCACGCTCAACACTCCGAAATGCCCGGTATGGGCCACGCGGAAACCCTTATCCCGCAGGATTTGCCGCACTCCGGTCAGCTGAACATCCCGGTCGGCTGGATGGAAATGTTCCAGCCAGTTGGTGGACAAATACTCCTCGCCCGGCCGCAGCAAAAAGGCCCCCAGCCTTGGCCGGCCGGCGTCGTCTATATCGCGACTTCGGCAGTATCGGGCGACGTGGTGTTGGGGATCCAGTTCTTGCCTTCGGGAAAGGGTTGCTGCCACTTGAACAAACCCGCCTCTACCAATTTTACCGTGACCTCGTCCAAGCCGCCGGTGTCCCCGCCGCCGTCCATCTCGACCCACTGGCCGTCAGCGGCGGTGGCGGCGAACAGCGCCCGCTGCGCGTCCAGAAACAGCAGACTGGCGGCCCTCCGATCAGCGAAATCCCACGAACCGCAAAGCCAGCCCTCGGCCGTGCAGGTCAAACTTACTTGTCCCTCCGAATCCACCCGGCGGTAAAAATCCCAAAACCCCAAGGCGCTCGCCAAAGTCAGCGGTACATCCCCCGGCTCCAAGTCCGCATCCGAGGCAAAGTAAATCAGCCGCCGGGCCAGAGCCGGGCAGCCCCGTTCCGTCAGGGCGGCGCAGATTTCGTCCAGGGTGGCGGGGTAAGGCATGGTTAAACTTCCTTTTACCCGGGTTGACTAGCCAGCGGGATAGACTTCCGCCGGGCTGACGGCTTGGGCCAGCAGCTGCGCCGCTTTAGATTCGTTCCCTACCATACCATAAATGCCGGTATGGGACGGGTCATAATGTTCGCCCAGATTGACAAAGCGAATTTCCTCCCTCAGCTCCTGCCGGCAGCGGTCAACGGCGTCGCCCACGTTCAATACCAGGAAAAACGCGGTACGGCGGACATCCCGCCCCTTGTCCCGCAGGGTTTGCCGCACCCCGGTCAGCTGAACATCCCGGTCGGCCGGGTGAAAATGTTCCAGCCAGTTGGTGGACAAATACTCCTCACCCGGCCGCAGCGCGAACGCTTCGGGGATAGGAAGTCCGTCATTCCCTAGGTGGCGACCCGGGCAGTATCGGGCAACGTGATGTCGGGGGTCGATTTCCTGTTGACGATAGGTTTCGGATGCCAAGTGAACAGACCTGCCTCTACCAGTTTTGCCGCCAGTTCTTTCAAGCCGCAGGCATCCCCGCCGCCATCCACATCCACCCACCGGCCCTTGGCGTCTTTGGCGGCGAACCGCACCCGCGCCTCATCCACGAACCAAATGCTGGTCGTGCGCTGGTCCGCAAACCGCCAGTCGGCGCAAATCTGACCTTCCGCCGAGCAGCCTATTTCCACGCGGGTATCGGAATCCACCATATTCAGGAAAGCCCAAAACCCCAAGGCGCTGCTCAAAGTCAGCGGCACATCCCCCGGCTCCAAATCCGCATCCGAGGCAAAGTAAGCCAGCCGCCGGGCCAGAGCCGGGCAGCCCCGCGCCGTCAGAGCGGCACCGATTTCGTCCAGGGTGGCGGGGTAAGGCATGGTTAAACTTCCTTATCCGGATTGACTAGCCGGCGGGATAGACTTCCCCCGGGTTGACGGCTTGGGCCAATTCCAAGGCTACATCCTCCTCATTGCCGGCCAAGCCGTAGATGCCGGTATGGGACGGGTCGCGCGCATCGCCCAAGGTGATAAACCGAATTTCCACCTTCAACTCCTGCCGACACCGGGCCATGGCATTGCCCACATTCAGCGCCACGAAACGCCCGGAGCGAGCCATGCGGAAACCCTTATCCCGCAAGGTTTGCCGCACTCCGGCCAACTGAACACCCCGGTCGGCCGGGTGAAAATGTTCCAGCCAGTTGGTTGACAAGTAGGTTTCCTGTTCCCGGAGGATAAAGGCATCGGCCAAGACTTTGCCGTCCTCCCTTAGGTGACGACCCCGGCAGTATCGGGCGACATGGTGCCAAGTTGCCAGTTCTTGCCGTCCGCGGTTTCCTGATTCCACTGGAACAACCCCGCTTCTACCAATTTTTCAGCCACTACCGCCAGGCTGCCGGCGTTGCCGCCGTCAACCTTGACCCACTGCCCGTCAGCGCCTTTAGCGGCGAACCGGACCTGCTGGTCATCCACGAACCAGAGGCTGACGCCGCGCTGGTCGTCAAAATCCCATTCCACGCAAAGCCAGCCCTCCGGGGAGCAGCCGGTAAACGCCCGCCCCTCCGAATCCACCCGGCGGTAAAAATCCCAAAACCCCAAGGCGCTGCTCAAAGTCAGCGGCACATCCCCCGGCTCCAAATCCGCATCCGAGGCAAAGTAAGCCAGCCGCCGGGCCAAGGCCGGGCAGCCCCGCGCCGTCAGGGCGGCGCCGATTTCGTCTAGGGTGGCGGGGTAAGGCATGGTTAAACTTCCTTTGGCCCGGATTGACTAGCCGGCGGGATAGACTTCCGCCGGGATGACCGCTTGGGCCAGGGCATCGGCCGCTTGGGATTTATTCCCCGTCAAGCCGTAGATGCCGGTGTGCGACGGGTCGCGCCGTTCCCCTAAGGGTACAAAACGGATTTCCAAGTTCAGTTTCTGCCGGCACTGGTCAATGGCGTCTCCCGCGTTCAATACCAGGAAAAACGCCGTACGGCGGACGCCGCGCCCCTTGTCCCACAAGGCTTGCCGCACTCCGGCCAGCTGAATATCCCGGTCGGCCGGGTGAAAATGTTCCAGCCAGTTGGTGGACAAATACTCCTCTCCCTCCCGGAGCAGAAAGGCCGCGCCCAGCACCTTGCCATCCGGGGCTAGGTCCCGACCCCGGCAGTATCGGGCAACGTGGTGTTGGCGCGCCAGTTCTTGCTCTCCGGAGTTTCCTGATGCCATTGGAACAGACCCGCCTCCACCAGTTTTGCCATGACTTCCGCCTGGCTGCCGGTATCCCCGCCGCCGTCAATGTCCACCCACTGCTGGCGGGCGTCGGTGGCGGCGAAATTAACCCCCTCCGTATCGTGAAACCAGATGCTGACCCGGCCGCCGTGGGCGTAATCCCAATAAGCGGAAAGACGACCTTCCGGGGAACACGCCAGATCAATCCGGTTCAGCGGCTCGACGGCATCCACCCGGCGGAAAAACGCCCAAAACCCCAGGGCGCTCTCCAAAGTCAGCGGTACATCCCCCGGCTCCAAATCGGCATCCGAGGCAAAGTAAGCCAGCCGCCGGGCCAAGGCCGGGCAGCCCCGCGCCGTCAGGGCGGCGCCGATTTCGTCCAGGGTGGCGGGGTAAGGCATGGTTAAACTTCCTTTGGCCCGGGTTGACTAGCCGGCGGGATAGACTTCCGCCGGGCTGACGGCTTGGGCCAGGGCTTGGGCGGCTCGCGCCTTGTCCGCCGCCAAGCCATAGATGCCGGTATGGGATGGGTCGCGGCCATCGCCCAAGTTGACGAACCGAATTTCCAGGTTCAGGTTTTGCCGACAGCGGTCAACAGCATCGCCCACGCTCAACACTCCGAAATGCCCGGTAGGGGCCATGCGGAAACCTTTATCCCGCAGGGTTTGCCGCACTCCGGCCAACTGAACATCCCGGTCGGCCGGGTGGAAATGTTCCAGCCAGTTGGTGGACAAGTAGGTTTCCTGTTCCCGGAGGATAAAGGCATCGGACAAGACTTTCCCGTCCTCCCTTAGGTGACGACCCCGGCAGTATCGGGCGACATGGTGCCAAGTTGCCAGTTCTTGCCGTCCGCGGTTTCCTGATTCCACTGGAACAACCCCGCTTCTACCAATTTTTCAGCCACTACCGCCAGGCTGCCGGCGTTGCCGCCGTCAACCTTGACCCACTGCCCGTCAGCGCCTTTAGCGGCGAACCGGACCTGCTGGTCATCCACGAACCAGAGGCTGACGCCGCGCTGGTCGTCAAAATCCCATTCCACGCAAAGCCAGCCCTCCGGGGAGCAGCCGGTAAACGCCCGCCCCTCCGAATCCACCCGGCGGAAAAACGCCCAAAACCCCAAGGCGCTCGCCAAAGTCAGCGGTACATCCCCCGGCTCCAAGTCCGCATCCGAGGCAAAGTAAGCCAGCCGCCGGGCCAGAGCCGGGTAGCCCCGCGCCGTCAGGGCGGCGCCGATTTCGTCAATAGTGGCGGGGTAAGGCATAGTTAATCGTCCTGAGTTAGGGTTTGTTCAACCGCGGCTTGCGCCCTTTGGCCGAGGTGTACCGCACCAACGCGGGCCAGTCAATAAGGCTAGCCGCATCACAGAAGTTCAGAGAGAACTCCAGGGAAAACCGGTTGATGACGGCTACATAATCCACCTCGAACCGCTCACTGCGCCGCTTGGCGTCGTGGCCGATGGGTTCGATGATGCGGGTATAAAGTTCATCGTCGTTGGAAATCAACTCCCAAAACTCCTGCCCGCAAATCTTAATGTAGCCCCGCTTTTGGGGTCGGGTATCGCGACCGTAGCAACACCCGTTCACGGTGACAATATCCATACCCGGATTGCGTTCCGCCACTTGCAGAGCGGCATACTCGAAGTTTTGCCGCAACTCAGCAAGCTGGTCTTTGTTGCCCCAATTGGGGCCAGACTTGATTTGCACGATGTAATAGGAGTCGTCCTTGACGAACTCCAAGTCGATCCCCGGGTGCTGGTCGGGGAATACGTCCAGCGTTTCCAATGCCACGAAACGGGCCAGTCCCTCGAGGAACTTGCCAAATAGGGTTTCCTCCTGGGAACTCAGGTAGGCGTCCAACAAGGACTTGACCAGGTCGGAGACCGTGATGAGGTTCTTGCTCTTGAACAAGTAGGGGTTCTTGAGCAACAACTTCTCCAGAGTCAGATTGTTGAGACGCTCCAACCGCTTGTCGTGAAAGTCGCCAATGTTGGCCGCGACGTAAGTGGTGATTTGCGCGTCGGTAATCGAATTCATACCGCCATCCTCTCCTGCTGCCCCAACCGCTCCCGCAGGCTGTCGTAGTAGGGCGGGTACAGCTCAATGCCGATGACGCTGCGCCCCTTGTCCAGGGCGGCAAAGGCGGTGGTGCCGGAGCCGATGAACGGATCCAGCACTACATCCCCCGGGTCGGTGAACAGGTCAATGAACCATTCCGGCAGCCAGTAGGGAAAGACAGCGCTGTGATTGCGGTTGCCGCACTCGGTAGCCCGGTGCAGGACATTGGTGGGATAGACCCTATCCCGCCCCAGCCAGTTGGATACTTTCTTGCCGAAACCGCTGCCCACTTTGGACTCGTCCCGAATCAAGTCGGTTTCGCTCAAGTTGTGCATCCGATTATCGTACCAGTCGCCCACCGGCACCATCACCGCCTCTTGATTCATCTTGAACTGCCGCTGCTTGTTGAATTGCAGCAGCCGCTCCCAGGAATCCCGGAATCGGTTGGGCCACTTGCCGGGATAGCAGTTTTTCTTGTGCCAGACGAACTCCTCCGTCCAGAGCCAACCCTGCTTTCGCAGGGCCAGGATCAGCTCGAGGACATAGGTGTGCCGTTCCCCGTTGACCGCCCGCTCCTTGATGTTCAGGATAAAGGTGCCGGTGGGTTTCAGCGTCCGGCGCAGCTCGGCGGCAATGGGCAGAAACCACTCTACATAGTCGTCGGGCTTAATCCCCCCGTAGGTAGTGGCCCGCTGGTCGGCATAGGGCGGCGAGGTTACTACCAAGTCCACGGACTCAGTAGCGACCTTGCCCAACTCGACGCGGCAATCGCCGCGGAGTAGGGTTACTTGGGGTGTTGCCAGGGCGTTAACCATGGCTAAACGCTCAGGTGGAGCATAATGGTCTCCGTGCCGTAAGCTTTCCGAAAGGGCAGTTTCTCGATGTCCCGGATCAGAGCGACCCGGTCGACATAGCTGAGGTTCCGTTGGCTAGCCCAGCCGTTGGCCCGGTTAATCAAGCCCCCCTTCTCAAACTCGTAGAACGCGTTGCCGAACCCGCCATACCCGTCCCAGAAAGCATTTTCGGGGTCGACAATGGATTCCAAGCCGACTTCCGGGTTCTCGATAAGGTCACGCATAAAGGCGTACATCCGTTCCCCAGGATAACCCAGGTACTCGATGTTGACCACGCCGATGGACAGGCTCATATCCTTACCTCCTCAAGGTTAAACCTTGACGGTCCTTTTAACGGACCGACCGCAAGCCTGTCAACGGTCCATGCGTCATCAATTTCCCGCTATTTTCCCTGTTTTCGGCACTTTACGGCCCGGTCAATCAATCCCGCCCCCCTACACCGCTACCAGGCCCAGGCTGCCCTTTACCGCGTCCACCGCCCGCGCAAACTCTGCGTCGGTCAGGGCCGGCTGCATATTGCCCAGGTCGATGCGGGGGATAATGTCCACCCAGGAGGTGCAGCCGCCGTATTCTTTCAGCCAGGGGACGGTGGCCGGCTGTGCCAATTTATAAACCCGCAGCAGCAGGATGGACAGCGGCAGCATCGGTTTCCAATGCAGGCGCGCCTGGGCATAGGCATCGGTCCAAATGTGATGCGGGGCCAGCTCGGACACCCGTTCCGGTTCGGATACCTCGAGGATTTCCTCGGCCCGGGCCCAGTGGGACAAGGTAAGGGCCTCGGTTTGCGGCCGGTCGGCCAGCAGTTGGGCCAAGGCCGGCTGCCGGGCCGGTTTCAGCAGGTCGGCCCGCTGATGTTCATAGGTGGGATAAAGCAGAAACTCCCGGTGGATGACCCGAAAGTCTTTGCCGGTTTCGTGGATGCCGCCCTTGCGGAGCAGCAGGATTTGCTCGCCCCGGGCCAGGGCGTCCAAGGTAACAGCCCACTCTTTCAGGGCAATTTGGCAGCGTTCCGGCAGCATAATCGGCTTTCTCCTGTAGTCGGAATTAGGGGAATAATGCCGGGCTATTTTAGCACATATCGGGCAAGGGTATATAGCGCCGTCCTTCCCATCCCCCATCAATCCCGCCCACTACCGTCATTCCCGCCGCCCGCCACCGTCATCCCCGCCGCCCCTACCGTCATTCCCGCGTAAGCGGGAATCCCGAACGGTACTGCCTTATGCCGCCGCAACCTTGACAAGCAACTGCGGGATTCCCGCTTACGCGGGAATGACGGTAACAAACGGCAATGCCCTTTTTGACCGTCCGCGGGATTCCCGCTTACGCGGGAATGACGGTAGGTCAGCCGGGAATGGCGGCGGTAATGTGCGGCATATCTCCGCCCTACTCAATCCAGAAGTGGGGGTTCCAGGCAATTTCCCAGAGGTAGCCCTCCGGGTCGGCGAAGTAGCCGGAATAGCCGCCCCAGAAAGTATCCTGCGCCGCCTTGACCAGGGCCGCCCCGGCCGCGACCGCCACCGCCAGCAGTTCGTCCACTTCCCCCTTGCTGCGGACATTGTGCGCCAGGGTTACGCCGCAAAAACCGCCGCCATCGGCCGCGGCCGCGCCCTCTCCGGCCGGCCAACCCACATCGGCCGCCAGGGCATCCCGGGGATACAAGGCCAGCCAAGTCCCCTTGTTCTGGAAAAAGGCGATGGATTCGGTGTTTTCGTCAAAGAGGGGCAAGCCCAACCCGTCCCGGTAAAAGGCCACCATCCGGGGCAAATCCGCCACCCCCAGGGTAATAATGCTAATCCGCGGCTCCATATTCCGTCCTTTATTATTTACATGGATAGACAGGATAAACAGGATTTTGGGGTCTGCCGGGTAGGTTGTTTCCTTTCCCGAAACAAATCTACTCAACAGACAAACAAATCCTGTCTATCCTGTTCATCCATGTTAGAATCCGTCCAAACCCAGCAGGCCGGCCAGGTTGCGGGTGGTGGTTTCCGCCACTTCGGCCAGGGATACGCCTTTCAGGTCGGCCAGGCATTGGGCTACTTCCCGGATATGCCGCGGCTCCGTCCAGTTATGGCGGTATTTCTTAAAGGGCTGGGGATAGGTGTCGGTTTCCAGCACGATGTTGTCCAGGGGGATGGCTTTAATCGTTTCCTGCAACTCCGGCAGGCGGGTCAACGGCCGGGCCAGGGATAGGAAAAAACCGCCATCAATGGCCGCCCGAGCCGTAGCGGCATCCCCCTGAAAATAGTGCATCACCCCGCCCACTTCGTCGGCGCCCTCCTCCCGCAGGGTACGAAAAACCTCCGGATGGGATTCCCGGGAGTGAAAGATGACCGGCAGTTTCAGGCTGCGGGCCAGCCTTATCTGTTCCCGAAACACCTGATCCTGCACCGGATAGGGCGGCGAATCCGGCATAAAGTCCAAGCCGATTTCGCTGATGCAGACCACTTTGGCATTATCCCGGGCCAGGTTTTCCAGTTCGGCATAGGCCGCGGCATCGATGGGCTGATGGGCTTCCATAGGATGAATGCCCACGCCGGCATAAAACTGCGGATATTCCGCCGTCATCCGAATGCAGTCCCGGGTGGTTTCCAGGGTAGTGCCGGCGCAGACGATAAAGCCGATGCCGGCGGCGTCCGCCCGTTGCAGGATGCCGGGCCAATCGGCCGGCCCATACTGGTTCAGATGGGTATGGGCATCGCCAAAGACAAAGTTATCCGGGGCCGGCCCATACAGGTCGGCATCCCAGGCGGCGTTAGCGTCGGTCATAATCCTCCGGCCAGGTTCGGAAATAGTTGGCTCCCCTATGGTTATGGGCTATTCCATCCGCTCATCCTGAACTTGTTGAAGGATGAATCCCCTCACAACAGGACAGGGCGGAAATAATTGGCGGGTACATATATACTACCCGAGTATAGGCGGCGTCAACCGTCATTCCGTCATTCCCGCGTAGGCGGGAATCCCGCGGCCCTTTTCTACCGTCATTCCCGCGTAAGCGGGAATTCCGCGGTGGCTTGCCAAGACTGCGGCATTATAAGGCAGTATCGTCGGGATTCCCGCTTACGCGGGAATGACGGTAAAGGGCGGGGCGGCCGGTAGTGGGGTGGGGATGGCGGCAGGCAACCGTCGGGATTCCCGCTTACGCGGGAATGACGGTAAAGGGCGGGGCGGCCGGTAGTGGGGTGGGGATGGCGGCAGGCAACCGTCGGGATTCCCGCTTGCGCGGGAATGACGGTAAGGCAAGGGCGGGCCGCCGGTAGTGGGGCGGGAATGACGGCAGGCAACCACTGGATTCCCGCTTACGCGGGAATGACGGTAGGGGGGCGCGGAATGAAATTCCCCCTGTTGACAACCTTTCCCCACCGCCCTACAATGGTTTGCGATTAACAATTTAACGGCCAAGGCACGTAGGGGAGCTGGGTTGAGCCGGGCTGAGAGGGCGGCCGAATCAAGGGATGCCGCCGACCCTTACGAACCTGATCCGGGTAATGCCGGCGCAGGGAAGCGGCGCTTCTTTATTGGGCTTTTCACAAGATGAAGTCGCCAGGCTCCTGGCCGTGGCGGCTTTATTTATTTTAGCGGAGGTTTGACGATGACGCAGCTACAGGACGGACTGGAACTCCGGGGCCAATCGGCCTTTCCCGCCAGCCGCAAGGTCTATGCCCCCGGCTCCCGGGCCGACATCCGGGTGCCCTTCCGGGAAGTGGCCTTGACCCCTACCTCGGGCCGTTTCGGCTCCGAGGACAACCCGCCGCTGCAAGTCTATGACACCAGCGGCCCCTATACCGACGCCGCCGCCCAGCTGGACTTGGGCCAGGGCCTGCCGCCGCTCCGCCGCCCCTGGATCCTGGAGCGGGCGGATGTGGAGGAATATCCGGCCACCCCGGTCTATCGCAACGGCAGCAAGGATCGCGGCCAATCCTTTCCCGGCTTGACCCGCCAGCCCTTGCGCGGCCGCGCCGGCCGGCCGGTGACCCAAATGCACTACGCCCGCCAGGGTATCGTTACCCCGGAAATGGAGTTCATCGCCATCCGGGAAGGGGTTTCCCCTCAATTCGTCCGCGAGGAAGTGGCCCGCGGCCGGGCTATCATCCCCTCCAACATCAATCACCCGGAAACGGAGCCGATGATTATCGGCCGCAACTTCCAAGTGAAAATCAACGCCAACATTGGCAACTCGGCCATCAGCTCCTCCATCCGGGACGAAGTGGAAAAGATGCTGTGGGCCACCCGCTGGGGCGCGGACACGGTGATGGACTTGTCCACCGGCAACGACATCCACACCACCCGGGAGTGGATTATCCGCAACTCCCCGGTACCCATTGGCACGGTGCCGATTTACCAGGCCCTGGAAAAGGTGGGCGGCAATCCGGAGGAATTGACCTGGGAATTGTACCGGGACACCATCATTGAGCAGGCCGAGCAGGGGGTGGACTACTTTACCATCCACGCCGGGGTGCTGCTGCGCTATGTGCCGCTGACCGCCAACCGGGTTACCGGCATCGTCTCCCGGGGCGGCTCCATTATGGCCGGCTGGTGTCTGGCCCACCATCAGGAAAACTTCCTCTACACCCACTTTGAGGAACTGTGCGAGATTATGCGGGCCTATGATGTGGCCTTTTCCCTGGGCGACGGCCTGCGCCCGGGCAGCATCGCCGACGCCAACGACGAGGCCCAGTTCGGCGAGCTGCAAACCCTGGGCGAGCTGACCAAGTTCGCTTGGGAACACGATGTGCAGGTGATGATCGAGGGGCCGGGCCATGTGCCGCTGCACAAAATCAAGGAGAATGTGGAACGGCAGATTGAGGTCTGCCACGAAGCGCCTTTCTATACCCTGGGGCCGTTGACCACCGACATTGCCCCCGGCTACGACCACATCACTTCCGGCATAGGGGCGGCGATGATTGGGATGTACGGCACGGCGATGCTGTGCTATGTTACCCCCAAGGAGCATTTGGGCCTGCCCAACCGGGAGGATGTGAAAGAGGGGGTCATCACCTACAAGATCGCCGCTCACGCCGCCGATGTGGCCAAGGGACACCCCCGGGCCGCCGAGTGGGATGATGCCCTGTCCAAGGCCCGCTTCGAGTTCCGCTGGGACGACCAGTTCAACCTGGCCCTGGATCCGGAAACGGCCCGGGATTATCACGACGAAACCCTGCCGGCCCAGGGGGCCAAGGTGGCGCACTTCTGCTCGATGTGCGGCCCCAAGTTCTGCGCCATGAAAATCACCCAGGATGTGCGGGAGTACGCCAAGAACCGGGGCTTGGATCCGGAAAACGCCATCTTTACCGGAATGCAGGAAAAATCCCAGGAGTTCCGGGAAGCCGGCAGCCGCATCTACCAGCAGGGGTAAGGGCGGGAGCGGCGATTCCCGTCCGTAGGGAAACCCGTTCATCCTGAACATCGTTGAAGGATGAACGGGGCGGCCGGTTCCCGCCCGTAGGGAAACTGCCTAATTGCCCGCCCTCTTTAACCGGAGGGCGGGCGTTACCCCCAAGACACGCCGGAGGCTGAAAAGTGACCACTCCGCTGTTTGCCACCTACCACCAAGCGGAAAACATCGTTACCGCAACTTTCCTGGCCGTACTTCAGCGGTTGAGCCTCGCCAACATTGACCGCATCCTGGGGGCACTCCTCGGGGACACCGGCTTTAATCTGGTAACTTTCGACAACCAGCATAGGGGAACCCAATCGGTACCGGACGCTTGGATTGGCACCGGGGCCGCCATCTGGATGGAGACCAAGATTTACCCGGATGCGGTGAACCTCCGTCAACTCAGGAATCACCGGAAAGCCCTCAAAGCGGGGGAACGGTTGCTGTTGCTTACGCCGGATGACAACCTGCCGGCAAACTTGCCGGAGGGGGTTATCTGGTCGAACTTCGACACCTTGGCCGGCGCCGTCGAGGATATACTGAGCGACGGAGAGGAGCCGCCTTCGGAGCGGGAGGCGTTTCTGCTGCGCGAGTTCATCCGGATGCTGCGGCAAAGGGGGCTTATCGGGGCGAATAAACCCCGGGTAATGGTAATCGGCGCTAATCGGGCCTGGCCGATGTACCAGGACCTCAGCATTTATCGGTGCAGCGTCAGCAAGCCGATGCGCGCGCTCAAGGCTACGGACTATCTGGGATTTTATGCCGGCGGCGAGATCAAACCGCGGGTGCCACGGTTCATTGCCGAAATTGAATCCATCGATCTGCGGAGCGAAGGAGAAATCGCGGCGCTGACCGACACCGCGCTCAAAGAAAGGGCTGAGGGGTTGCGGGACAAGGTCAATGAACTCCAGCAGTGGCACCATTTCGCCAACCCGCTCCGGATTATTTTCCTGAGCGGCCCGGAGGACGCGGAGACCATAAAGTTGGGAAATCCGGTCGTCAACGACAAGAAAGACAAGAACGGCAAGGCCGCGCCCTTTACCTACGGCCAACCGCGCTATGTAACCTTGGAGTTGTTGCAAGCGGCCAGCAAGACCAGCGACCTGGAAATCTTGCCGTGAGTATCCGTAGCCTAAGCCCGGGGCAGCCCCGGCCGGGCGGCCCCCGCCAACAATCAGCAAAGGATTAGGAGGGCTATGGGAACTTTCAGCCATCCGATCGAAGTTTTTTCCGCCGACGGCAGCCGGTCGATCACCGTCGATGCGCTGGTGGACACCGGCGCTACCTATACCGGCTTGCCCGGCGCGGTATTGCGGGAATTGGGCCTTGCGCCGGCGCGGAAAATCCCCGCCCGGTTGCCGGATGGCAGCGTAGTCGAGGAGGAAATCGGCGAAGTCCGCGTGCGGCTGCAAGGGATTGAGCTGACCACTATCGTGGTTTTCGACGCCGCCGAGATGCCGGCCCGGTTGGGCGCTTATACGCTGACCGGCGCGCTGTTGGCGGTTGACCCGGTCGGGCAAAGGCTGATACCGGCCCTAGTCCGGCGGCCAAGCCGCATGGAATTGGCGGCGTAGCGTCCCGGCGGCGGTCGCGCCCGGCGGCAGGAAACTCAGCGGATAAACCGGGAGGTTTAATCAATGGAAAAACAGGATTTGGGCGTGGCGGTGGTCGGTTCCGGGCGCATTGGCACTTTGCGGGCTAATATGGCGTCCCGCCATCCCTCGGTGCGCTTTCTGGCCGTTTCCGATATTGACCCGGAACGGGCCGGGCTGCTGGGCCAGCAGGTCGGGGCCGACTTTACTTCCAGCGACAACTACCGCATCATCGCCCACCCGGAAGTCAACGCCGTGGTGGTGTCCACGCCGGAGCATGAACATCTGGAGCCGATTTTGCAGGCTCTGGAGTTGGGCAAGCCGGTTTTTGTGGAGAAACCGCTGGCTTTGACTCTGGAGGACACCGATACCATTGTGGCGGCGGTCGAGCGTACCGGCGTAGAACTGCGGATTGGCTATTCCCGCCGCCACGACCGGCGCTGGATGCTGGCCAAGGAACAGATTGCCCAGGGCCGGCTGGGTAGCATTATCGGCATCCAATCCCGGGTCTATAATTCCCGGGCCCACATGATGGAAATCCTCAAGCGTTCTCCGGAAGCCACTCCGGTGCTGGACGCTTTGACCTACTATGTGGATATGGCCTGCTGGTATCTGGAGGGCATTAGGCCGGTGGAGGTTGTCGCCCGCGGCAACTATCGCCTTTACAAGGAAATGGGCCACGACATCCACGATGTAACCTGGGCGGTCATTACCTTTGAGGACGGCTGTCTGGTCAACCTGGGCATCTGCTACGCTTTGCCGGCCAAATACCCGACTTATGGGCAGAGCGCCCGCTTTGAGGTGCTGGGCGCGGACGGGGTTATCATCCTGGATATGGACAACAAGGATAGTTTCCTGTTCACCGACCGCGGCGTCCCCCATGCCTATGTTCCCGACCACTATGTGGATGCCCTGTTTATGCAGAGCAATTCCTCCGGGGACTGGGCTAGGGGCGAATACTGGGGGCCGATTGCCAACGAAACCCGTTCCTGGCTGGATCATCTGGCCGCCGGCACCCCCTGCTCCCACACCACGGCCCGGGAAGGCCGCCGCACCGTCGAGGTAACGCTGGCGATTGAGGCGGCCGCCCGCAGCGGCCAGCCGGTAGCTATTTCGGATAGGTAGGGTTGGGGGGGCGGCCCTTTCCCGCCATCCTTCAACAAGTTCAGGATGAGCGGAAAAAGGGCGGCCAGCCGGTAGCTATTTCCGATAGGTAGGTTTTGGGGATGCCCTATCCCGCCCACCCTTCAACAAGTTCAGGATGAGCGGAAAAGGGCCACCAGCCGGATAAGCGGGAAACGGCCGCCGGTATCGGAAAATGGCAGTCAGCAACAAGAACCGGATCCATTTTCCGCTCATCCTGAACTTGTTGAAGGATGGAGGGTCATCAGCAACCGGATCCGGTTTCCGCTCATCCTGAACTTGTTGAAGGATGGAGGGTCATCAGCAACCGGATCCAGTTTCCGCTCATCCTGAACTTGTTGAAGGATGGAGGGTCATCAGCAACCGGATCCAGTTTCCGCTCATCCTGAACTTGTTGAAGGATGGAGGGTCATCAGCAACCGGATCCAGTTTCCGCTCATCCTGAACTTGTTGAAGGATGGAGGGTCATCAGCAACCGGCGCCGGTTTCCGCTCATCCTGAACTTGTTGAAGGATGGAGGGTCATCAGCAACCGGATCCAGTTTCCGCTCATCCTGAACTTGTTGAAGGATGGAGGGTCATCAGCAACCGGATCCAGTTTCCGCTCATCCTGAACTTGTTGAAGGATGGGGAAAGCCGTCATCCTTGAATAACTCATCCCATCCCTTTATTATCAGACCGGGACAAATGGCCCCAACCTTTCCCCAAACCGAGGCGCTGCTATGACCACCCAAATAAAGCCCCCGGAACCGGCGGCCCTTCCCGTACATCCTGAACCGGTTGCCGGATGGCAAGGGCCGCCGGCAGCGGCCGCCGTTGCGCCGCCGGAATCGCCGCTGCCCGCCCGGGAGAAGCGCAAGTTCACGGTAGCCGAATACTACCGGATGGCCGAAGTCGGTATCCTGCACCACACCGAGCGGGTGGAACTTATCGAGGGAGTGATTGTCACTATGCCGCCCATTGGCCTGCGCCATGCCGCCAGCGTGGACATTTCCAACGAGGTCTTGGCCCAACGGGCTCCGGGCCGGTTCATCCTCCGCATCCAGAATCCCCTCCGCCTCAGCGAAACTATGGAACTGGTGCCGGATGTAATGCTGCTGCGCCGCCGGGCCGATTACTACGCTACGGCCGCGCCCGGCCCGGCCGATGCCTTGCTGGTTATGGAAGTGTCCGACAGTTCCCTGGCCTATGACCGGGAAGTCAAAATCCCCCTCTACGCGCGAGCCGGCATACCGCAAACCCTGATTAAGAACCTGCCGGGGGATTGCATCGAAAGTTTTGACCAGCCGGGGCCAGAGGGTTACGCCCGCCATATCATCTACCGGCGGGGGGACAAAATTCGGCTGACATCCCTGCCCGATTTGGAACTGGCGGTAGCGGATTTGCTGCCGCCTCAAATTGCGAAAACGCCGGATACGGCGGCCTGATTGGGGGCGGGCCGGTTTATAGCCCCAAGAAACCCGGGAAATCCCTAATCCTTTCCTCAAACCGAGGCGCTGCTATGACCACACAAATAAAGCCCCCGGAACCGGCCACCCTTCCCGTACATCCTGAACCGGTTGCCGCCCGGCAAGAGCCGCCGGAATCGGCCGCCGTTACGCCGCCGGAATCGCCGCCGCCCGTCCGGGAGAAGCGCAAGTTCACGGTAGCCGAATACTACCGGATGGCCGAGGTGGGCGTCCTGGATCCCGACGAGCGGGTGGAACTGCTCGACGGGGAGATTATCGTTATGGCGCCCATTGGAATACCCCACGCTACCGGCGTACGCCGAATGGAAAGAGTCCTGCACCAAGCGTTGGGGGCGGCGGCGGCCATCAGCGTCCAGAACCCTATTCGCTTGGACGACCACTCGGAGCCGGAGCCGGATATTGCCCTCCTGCGGTTTCGCGAGGATGACTATGCCATCGCCCATCCCGGCCCGGCGGATACCTTGGTGGTAGTGGAAGTTTCCGACAGCACTTTGGATTTTGACCGGGAGGTGAAATCCAAACGCTACGCGGCAGCCGGAATCCCGGAAATGTGGGTGATGAATCTGCCGGGGGACTGCATTGACCGGCTGGATCAGCCGGGGCCAGCCGGCTATGCCCGGCACACCATCTTTCGCCGGGGCGATAAAATCAGCCCGGCCGCCCTGCCGGATTTGGAATTGGCGGTAGCGGATTTGCTGCCGCCACGGCCGGATGAATTGCCATCCCCGGCGGCCTGAGTTGGGCCGGGCGGATTATGCCTAAAGAATGGGGGCGGGTCGCAAAACCCGCCCCTATTTCTGAGGCCATCGTATAGCCGGGGCAATGCCTTACCCCAGCCGTTCCAGGGTCTGATCCTCGATGCCGGGCATAATCCAGACCGGGCGGGACGGGTTGTCGATGGTCAAGTCCGGGTCGTTCAAGTCCAGGCCGGATACGGTCATCGGGGCCGTTTCCACATACTCGATCTCGCCGTCCACAATGCGGAAGGGCCGGTCGTGGCCGGGATAAATCAGCTCGGCCTGCGCCACAATGCGGTCAATGCTTTGGGTAGCCTCTTTTTCGTTCCAGAACACCAGGGGATTGCGGCGGGTCAGGGCTACGGCGGAATAGTGCAGCACATCCCCGGTAACGGCGCACAACCCCCGGGGCGTTTCCACCAGCACCGATATGCTGCCGGGGGAATGGCCCGGCGTGTGCATTATCGTAACTCCCGGCTCGATAATGTGGCCCTCCTCGACTTCCTCGACTTTGTCCTGGAACTCGATCATCGCTCCCGACCAGGCCGGCGTGGCCCAATCGTTGCGGTGCGGTTTGTGGGCATACTTCCGCTCCCAGGGATGCACCAGCATCGGGGCGTGTTGGAACAGGTCATAGTTCTGGCTGTGATCCCAATGGGCGTGGCTCATCACCGTCAGGTCAATATCCTCCGGGGTCAGGCCGCGGGCGGCCAGGGCGCTTTCCAGGGCGGTGCGGCGGCCCACATGACCCACATCCACCAGGATGCGCTTTTCGCCCTCAATCAGCAGGACGGAGCAAAAGCCGACCACGCCCACATCGGTGCGGATAGGGCTTCCGTGCAGCAATACGCTGAGTTCCGGCATCGTCTTATCTCCTCAGTCTCAAATGGGGCTTGAGTGTAAAGGCCGGGATAGGGGGTTGTCAAATGGATGGGGATGTTCGCTCAGCCGGATTTCGTGGATGCTTTGGTAGTGGTCCCAGGAGTTCCAGGCGTGGGGGTCTTGGCGCGGAGCAATTTCACCTCTTGATAGGCGCAGTACCATTCCAACACCTCGGCCGTCGGCTTGATGGCGTCCAGGGACAGCAGGGTTGCCATCTTTTCGCTGGACATCTCGTAGCGCACCTCGTAGGTGTGCAGCTCGCTCTCCCTTTCCGCGAGCATCTGCGCGTGGGGGATGACCCGCACCGGTATTTTCTGCCGGGGTTTGGTGGTCGCCATAAATCCTCCCGATTTTGCCCGCAAGGTTTCGGCAAAGGCTGTCCTATCCCTGCTGGGGCGGCTTATTATAGCGCCGGCAGAATGGGATGTCAAACCGCACCCTTACCGTCATTCCCGCGCAGGCGGGAATCCAGGCCGGCACTGTCCTAAAGATAGATCGGCAACTACCAATCGGGTATTTCTGGATTCCCGCTTACGCGGGAATGACGGTGGGGGGCGGCAGGAAGGACGTTTGCTATATGCGATAGCCCGGCCCTCAGTAGCGGGGGCGGAAAATGCCGAAGGAGCTGGTGTAGCCGTGCAGAAAGGTTACGCCGCTGACCGGGCCGATTTCTCCGTTGCAGAAAAAGCCGCCCAACGGCGTCGGCCCCAACTTGTCCCGGAACAGGTCAGTGTCGTGGTTGGGCCGGCCGTAAAGATACTGCCCCCGGCCCAGGCAGGAAAAGAGCAGCGCGCCGTGAATGGGATTTTCCCGATTGTCCCCGGCGTAGCGTTCCAGAGCCACCGTCAAATCCTCGGCCGAAGTTTCGGCGTCCCGCAGATGAAACTGCACCAGCTGCCCCTCTTTCAGCATTTCCCCAATCGCCAAAGCACCGCTGCGGTCATCCATTCCCATCACATTGCGGATTAGAAAATCCCCCTGCTGCGGGGCGTCCACCAGTTCGTCCATCACCACGCCCAGGAACAGGGAATGCCGCATCAAATCCTGATCCCGGGGACTGAGGGTAGGGAACATTCCCCGCAGGATGGTCAAAGGCGTTTCCCCGTCCAGCCCCTCCAGCATATTGCGGCGGCTCTGGGTAATCCGCATCGCCCGGCCGATGGGACGGCAGCCTTGGGCCACCACCGTATCCACGATGATATTGCCGTACATTGCCACGCCGACGGCGCCGGAGGGATAGGCCCGGTCGCCCAGGAACATCGCATTGCCGCCGGGTTCCTGGCCGCCGCTGGCTAATCCGCCGATTTTGGCGGCGGCGCTGTAGGCAAAATCCAGCCCCATTATCAGGTTCTGGGCCGGAAAGGAAAAGGGATCGGCCAGCAGGATAAACTGGGGATTGGCGGCGGCGTTGACGCCCAGCAGTTCCTCCCAAGATTGCGGCCCGGCGTCCAGGTCGGGCAGGCGATTGCCCTCCAGATGAAAGGGAGTCAGAGTTACTTCCGGCAGGATGGCGGCGGTGATGGACAGGGCCGGCCGCTGTTCCACTTCCTGCCCGTTGCCGATAATGCCGCCGCCGGAGCAGCCCAGCAGCAACGGCCGGCCCAGGGCCTCCCGTACCAAGCCGGGCAGGGCGGCGTAGTTATCCCGGTAATGCGGGGAAACAAAGGCCACGGCCAGATCGGGAGCCGCGCCGTTCAGTTGCCGCTGGATAGCGGCGGCGCCTTCGGCCACGGCCGGCTCCAGGGCAGGCTGTTCGGAAATAGCGGAGGCCCACTGCATCGCTGACACCTCGCAATTTAATGCAAACATCGGTTTAACAGGATTCAGTGTACCACATTTCCCAAACCCTTGCGCCGCCAATTCGGGATTAGGCAACACCTATATTTACCGGGCAATCGCATATAGAACCGTCAATCCCATCACCTCTCTACCGTCATTCCCGCGCAAGCGGGAATCCCGAACGGTACTGCGTCAGACAAGCCGGCTTATGGCAGGCATTTCGGGATTCCCGCTTACGTGGGAATGACGGTAGTGGGGCGGTCGAGGGGCGGGTTCACGAAACCGCCGGCGCCCCTTGCGGCAGCAAGTCCAGGATGTCAATATCCAAGCGGTCATAGAGGGCTTGGGCCATCGCCGGGGTGATTTCCTGCTGGCCGGCCAATACCGCCGCCGCCCCTTCCCGGCCGCCCAGGCAAGGGGCCAAGTCGTCCAGGGTCAAATGCCACTGATCCACCCAGAACTCCAGCGCCCCCAGCGGCGTCGGGTCGGACATCGGATAGTGGATGTCCTCGTACGCCTCGACCAGGTCGCAAAGCAGTTCGTACTCGGCGCACTCCGGCGCGCCGGGGGCGGGATTGAAAATTTCCCCCAGCCGATGCAAAGCCCGCCGGTACTCTGCCTCGGTCTGGAGCGGCTGTAGGTCGGCCATAGCTAAACCTCCGCGGCGTTAATGCGGTTGTACCGGGCGTGGGTGCCGATGAAACGGATATAAACCCGCCCCCGGTAATAGTCCACTTGCGTTACCAAGCGGTAAGCGTTGCCCTTGATGTTAAAGACCACCCGGTCGCTGCCGACAAAGCTGGCGTCAGCATAGCGGGATCGGATGTCGGCCGGCCGGCGCCAGTTGGCCCGCCGCGTCACCCGATACCATTCATCCAGAGCGGATTGGGCTTCCCGATGCTGTTCCCAAAAGTCCCGCAGCGTTCCTTTGGAAAAGACGCGCATCCGCCGTTTGCCCCCCCATCGGTAAAAGTTGCCGCCGTTGATTATACACCCTAAGCGCGGCGGCAGTCGCAGCGTTCACAAGACAGCTTTGGATTCCTGCGGCAGCAAGTCCAGGATGTCAATATCCAAGCGGTCATACAGGGCTTGGGCCATAGCCGGGGTGATTTCCTGCTGGCCGGCCAATACCGCCGCCGCCAATTCCCGGCTGCCCACGCAAGGGGCCAAGTCGTCCAGGGTCAGGTTGGCCTGATCCATCCGAAACTCAATGGCGCCGACCGGGGTAGGGTCCTTCATCGGACAGTGGATAGCATCGTAAGCCTCGACCAAGGCGGCCAAGGCTTCGAATTCGTCCCCCTCCGGAGTGCCGGGTTCGGAATGGAAAAGCTCCCAAATCCGCTCAGCGGCCTGCCAGTATTCCTCCTCGGTGAGGATGGTCTGCTGCTCCGTTGCCATGGCCCTTACACCTCCGCGGCGTTGATGCGGTTATACTCCGAATGAGTGCCGACGAAACGGATATAAACCCGGCCGGCGTTATAGTTAATCTGGACTACCAGGCGGTAGGCATTGCCCTTAATGCGGAATACCACCCGGTCGTTGCCGACAAAGCGGGGGTTACTGCTCCTCCAGGAAGTGAACGATTACCTGACGAATCAGGATTTCGTTGCGGAGCATCAGTGCCAGTATAAGCACTATCCCCCCGGTCAAAACAGCCAGCCACACCGACCAGAGCATAGCGCTCTGACCCAGGAAAAATCCGGCCACCGACACTGCCGATACGAACAGCCCGGCATAGACGCAGTGCATCAGGTAATTCAGCACGTCGTGGTGATACCCGGTACGCGCCGCAAAACGCAACACATTGGAACCGCGCATCCCCAGCAGCATATTGCGCTGGGTAGCGGCAAAGCCGGCTACGACGATCCCGAAGGTCATCGTACCGGCGGCCAAGGAGGGCGGGAGCGGTTTAATCCCGCAGACAAAGACCAGGATGCCGGCTCCAATGCCGGCCAGCAGCCCGGCCAAAAGCGGGAGCAGCCTTTCTTTTCGGGCGGACATGGCTACAAAAACTCGCGGCGAATTTCGAACAGAGCGTCCCAGCGCACCCCGTAAAGGACTTTCCGCGCGATGTCATCCACGCGCAGGGAACGAGATCGTTTCTCCCGATGTTGCAGCAGATCAATGGGTTCCAGCTGATCATCGTCGTTCTCCCGCCCCGTTACAATCAACTGGGTAACGTTGTTTTCGTTGTCGTCACCCAAAATGGGATTTATCGAGTTCCAGACACTCGTCAAGGAGAGCGTACGCCCCCGTTCTCGCTGGGCTTTTATTTCGATGTCAATAAATCCAGCACCGTAACCCTCGCCGAAGGCTTTAATCGGACTGAGTCCGGAGGCGCGGTCAACATCGGTAACCGGGCCCATCGCCACGCGCAACTTCCATTTGCGAATCGTCCGATGATTGCGCGCCCGGGCCGCCGCCTCATCGTCCAGTCGCGGCACCAGGGTATAATTCGTGTCGGGATTGGCGAACTCCTTGAAATAATGGGCTATCGCCGACGATCCCATGGCCCCGACCGACGACTCGACCAAGGCCATGCTTTCCACCGGGTCGTAAAGCATGGCCGTTTCGTAGGCAAAGGTCTCGTTGGGAGCCAAGGGTATAGGCACAACCGCCGTCTGCGGACTGGTGCGCCCGGGGCCGTCATACTGCCCCGTTACAAAGTTGAGTAGAAAGCAACCGTCCCGCCGCTCGTAGTTTTCGAGCCGGCGGCCTTTCTCGTTCACTTCCCGATACCGCTGAGCCAGCGGCAACCCGATGGCTGCTTCAATGGCATTATGGAACGGCAGCTGATGGGCGTCCTCGTTGCCGGTCAACTCAACTTGGTAAACGTTAACCCGGAAAGTCTTTTCAGGCATACTTCCTCTCGTCACCCCAAGCTGGGTATGTGAGCAATAATTTACACCATCGAAATAATCAGCGCAACCCTTAAATCAGGGGCTGTTTATCAGATTGACGAACAGCAATGCGGGGTGTCAAGGGGTAAAGTTAGGGATTGGGGGAAAGGTGGTTATTTCCCACCCGCCCCCCTACCCCCCTACCCATCCCCTCCCGGCAGCGGCGGCAAATTGCGCTGGCGGCGCAGTTCGTTGATGGTCAAAACGCCCCGATCCAGCAGCTGCATCTCCCGGCTCACCCGCTGGTTTTCATCCTCTTGCAGGGCTTCGATGGCGCTCAAGTCAAAGGCCAACTCCAAATCCGGGTAGCCCAGGCGCGGCAGCAGCATCCGATTCAGCTGCTCCTCAAAAAAGCGCAATTCCGGCACGATGGTATTGCGCCAGAAAATCCGCTCGGCGGCGTTGATGTTGGCAAAGGTAGCCCGTTCCAAATCCGACAGCAGCGGTTTAGGCACGCCATAGGCCCGGCTCACTTCCTCCAGACTCCAGCGCAGGCCGCGGATGAAATCCATATCCCGATGGCTCAAGCCCAGGGTGCGGATGTCCCGCACAAAGTTGGCTATGGCCGGCCGATGGGCATTCTGCGGGCCGCGATAGCGGGTTTCCCACCGCTGATAAAAGTCCTCAATTTCGGCATCGGTCAGCTGGGCGTCGGTCAGCAGCACAAAATCGGGCTGGGCCGAATTGCGGAGAAAGTTGCGGTTGAACCGCAGGCCGTCGCCGCCCATATCCACCGACAGCCGGGCCGGCGCCAGCGGCGACAAGCCGGCATATTCCTCCAGAGGATTGAAATAGCGCAGCCAGACCATTTCCTCCGGAGTGTAGGCCACGGCCGCGCCGGCCCGGCCGCGATAGACAAAACCCCGGATATGCTGGCGGCGGTCGGGCAGCACCGTTACCCGGTCGGGGCGCAACGGCCAGATTTCCCGGCCGCCGTTTTCGTCCCGTTCCAAAGCCCAGAACGCCTGCCCCCACAGGTTCAGGTAAATTTCGGTGGCCTGCCACAAATCGCCGCGGGTGTACCAGGGATTGACCCGTTGCAGCAGCTGGCGGACGGGATGGGACGGCAGTACCGGCGTTTTGCCGCCCTCGGCTTGGCGGCGATAGACGGCCAGCGGCGGCCGGCTGACCGCATCGGCCCGCACCTTGACCGCCGCATAAACGGACACCGAACTGGCGTAGTAGCTGCCATATTCCGGCCGCGCCCAACCGCCGCCGGCACCAAAGGGTTCGGCGGCCGGCGTAAAATCGGCCGCCGCCGCCCGGCTGCTGCGCTGAATAACGCCGCCGCCCGCCGCCGCCGGTTTATCCGCCGCCGCATGGCGGCCGAACCCCAGCAGTTTCGCCAGTTGACCGGGAAAAGGTCCCGGGGTAATTTTCATAACGGCTTGCCTCCTTTTTTCTACCATCATTCCCGCGTCTCTTACCGTCATTCCCGCAACCCCTACCGTCATTCCCGCGTAAGCGGGAATCCGGCAGTGTTGCGGACTCTGGATTCCTGCGTCCCCTACCGTCCTTCCCGGCCGCCCCTACCATCATTCCCGGCCGCCCTACCGTCATTCCCGCCGCCCTCTTACCGACCTACCCGCGCCTTTCTACCCTCATTCCCGCAACCCCCACCGTCATTCCCGCGTAAGCGGGAATCCCGACGGTACTGCCTAATGCCGCCGCATCCCCGGCAACAACCCCGGATTCCCGCTTACGCGGGAATGACGGTGGGGGCGGCCGGGAACGACGGTAAGGAATCCCGGAAGGACGGTTTCCCCCCCCCTCAAATCCACAACTTGGGCCGGCTTACCGGCAGGGCATAGGCCAGCATCAGGGCATCCGCCTTGTCCGGCGAGGGGATGCCGCGCTGCCGCATATTTTCCTTGCTTTCCAGCAGGATGCGCCCCTGGCTGTCGTAGCTGTAGCGCAAGGCCGCCAATTCCCCCAGCAGCTGTTGATCCGGCGGGATGCGGATTTCTCCGGCGGCGAACAGTTCCCGCAGCCGCCAGTAGGTTTCGGCCCGCAGATTGGCGAATACTTCTTTTTGCCGGGCGGCGTGGGCGGCGTTGACCCCGCGGACGCCGTAGCCCTGTTCCCGCAGCCGGTCGACCACTCCGGCCCCCACGCCCACCTCGTCAATGCAGGTCTGCGTAGGCTGAAACTCCCGAATGGCGGCGGCCACCCAGCCGGCCAATTCCATCGTATCCATCCCGTTAAAGGTGCGGATGTCCTCCACCCGCGACCCGCGCCGCCGCAGGATGACGCTGTGGTCGGAGCCGAACCGGGCCACATCCACCCCGAGGACGATTTCCCCGGCCGGCGGAGGGTTGGCGCTATCCTCGGCCGCATAGCGGGCCGCGGCGGATTCCAGGTCCGACAGGCGCAGCAGCGTATCCTCGGCCCGGTCGGGAAACTCGCCCAGCACCCGCGCCCGATACAGGGGATTGTCCTCGCCCCAGATTTGCCGCCGTTCCGCCACCCAGCGGGCCGTAGTCAAGCCGGGAATGACCACCCGGCCGGCCCGCACATTGGGGCTGTCCAACGCCGATATGGTGATGCAGTGGTACAGGCTGCGTTCCTGATAAAAGGCGCGGCGGAAAGCCCCGGCCGCCGTCGTGGGATTGCCAATCAGCAACAGCCGCGGCTCCTCGGCGGTCAACACCGCCTCAATCGCCTCGTAAATGGCATCGCTGACCCCCTCGGCCTCGTCCACAATGATCAGCATATTCGGGCTGTGAAAGCCCTGAAACTGGTCGGCCGTGTCGGCGGACAAGCCCATGGCATAGCGATCCTGCGCCAGTTCCCAGCGGGTATCCAGCAACTTGCCGCCCAGGGTTTGCGGAGCGCGGCGATGCAGGCTGTGGATTTGCCGCCACAGGATATGCCGTACCTGGCGAAAGGTGGGCGCGGTGCTGAGCACGATGGCCGGGTCGTGGCAGTGCAGAAACCACAGCACGGCGATGGCGGCGCTGAACCCTTTGCCCAGGCCGTTGCCCGATTTGACCGCCACTCGCCGATGCTGCGCCAGGGCGGCCAGGGCCTCCGCCTGCTTGGCCCACAGGTTCACTCCCAGCACCTGCCGGGCAAACTCCGGCGGCGTCGGGATAGCCGGGCTGGATTGGCCGCCGCCGCCCTCCACCGCCAAGGGCGGGACGAACAGCTGCCCCTGAGCCGGCGCAGTAGCGGGACTGGCCGCCATCAGGAATCCCTCCGCCGGCGGCCGCCGGAGTCGGCGGCCGGCCGGCCCGGCGCGGCCGGTTTCCGGGTAGCGGCCGGCCCCGGCGCGGCCGGTTTCCGTCCAGCGGCCGACTCTGGCGCGGCCGCCGCAGCGGCCGCTACCGGCCCCGGACTGAACAGAAACCCGCACCGGCGGCAGCGATAGACCGGATAATCCTGCGGATGGAAAACCTCCAAAGCAATCAAATCGGCAGACGGACAGCGGCGGCAAAACAAAGACGCACCTCCCTATAGGCAGCTAGAGAAAAACCGACCCGATTGTCGTCGGGTCAGTCCTGACTATCTCCAGGCTAAAGATGCGTCATCCCCGGCGTCAACCGGCCCGGTGTCAGCAATCGCCGGCAATTTGCTTATGGAAACCGCCCACCCCCACCCTTTTTAACCGTCCTTCCCGCCGCCCGCTACCGTCCTTCCCGCAGACCCCCTACCGTCATTCCCGCGCAAGCGGGAATCCCGAACGGTACTGCCTGATGATGGTATTGTCGACAAGCAACCGTGAGATTCCCGCTTACGCGGGAATGACGGTAGGGAGGGCCATTGCCCTACGGGATGATGGCCGGACAATAACCACAAAAAGCCGCCATCCCCCTTTTCTACGGGGGATGGCGACAAAAGGGTTTCCGGTCTTGGTCTAGGGCATTCCTTCCGCTCGTCCTTCAACAAGTTCAGGATGAGCGGAACGAATGCCCCAGGCCAGCCCCCCTACTTCCGGGTGCGGCGGATGACTTTCTTGCAGGTGGCCGTCCAAGTCCGGCTTTGCCGGGCCCGGTAGCGATGATTGCTCCCAGCAGTAGGGTGGTTGTCGAAAAACCAGCCCAAGTGGGGGCCGCGATTCCTGGATGGGGCCGGCGTCTGATCGTTGCTGTGGCCTCGGCCGATAACCACATTGGTGACCGACGGATAACCCTCGCCCCGGCAAATTTCTTTGGCCATGGCGGCCGCCAACGCCGTCCATTCCGCCGTGGAGGGACTAGCGAAATCCCCCGTGAGCACATTGTTCTGCTCGGGATTATAGAAGGCTTGCGTGTCCCAGTGCATCGCCCAAGCATTAGGGCCTTGACCATCTTCAGCTTTGCCGGCATAAATGCCTTGGGCATCCCGCTTGGAACTGCCGGAGCCGCCGGAGCCGTAAGCGTTGCTGTCGTAATTTCCCCAATCCGAGCAAATGATGCCGCCCACCTGCCCGCAGCTGGCGACGGCGGTAATCGGGAACTGGACGGGGTCGTTGGCGATGTCCATCCGCTTAACCCGCTTGGTACGCCGCCGTTCCTCCCTCGGAAACTCAAAGATGCGGTCGATGCTGACGCCGGTAACGCCGGATTCCCCGTCGGTCAGATAACCCTCCTGGGCGGCGATGAAACCCCGGAATTGGCCGCGTTCCCCGAAATAGACGGTGTCATCCCGTTCGTTGCGGTCTTTGCCGGCTTCCCAGGTCTCCGCCTTGGTAAAGGTATCGGACTGGTCGACGCCGCAGTAGAGAGTCTTGCCCCGGTTCTCCGCCAGGGATTCCAGGATGGACGTAGTCCGGTCGTCATGGGCAAAGGCTTGCCAATCGGAACAGTCCCAAGGAATGGAACGGGCTTGGATAGTAGCCAGGCCATAGCCGGCGGCGGCCAGTACCAGGAAAAGGGCGATACCCAACATAAAGACCTTGGGCATACCGGAACCTCCCAAGAGGCCCCAGAAACAGAGTCCGGGGCTGAATCGCCTCGGCGATTCAGCCCCGGACTTATGTGTTTTCATTCTAGCACAAGGTTTGGGGAATTGCAAGGGGTTGGGGGGCGAATTCGAAAAATTAAATTTTCCCATCCTTTAATTAACATGGATAGACAGGATTTACAGGATTTTGGGTCTGTATAGAAAGGTTGTTGACGGCAAGTACCGTTCTACAGATACCCAAAATCCTGTAAATCCTGTCTATCCATGTTTGAATCCGTATTCCCTTGGGCGGGAAGGACGGTTAGATCCCGGAAAAAGCGTACCGGCCGCTATTGCAACGCCAAGGCGGCCGGTATATCATCCTTCCAGGAACATTCCTACTTTTCCGCAAGAGGAGGCGTCGCGATGACTACCGCTCCGGCTAAAGCGCCGCCGGCCGCCGCGCCGGCCGCGTCAATTGCCCCGGCGGCTCCGGCAGCTCCAGCTACCCCGGCGCCCCTCCGGAAACCCCGCAAGTTCACGGTAGCGGAATACTACCGGCTCGGCGCGGCCGGCATCCTGTCCCACACCGAGCGGGTGGAGCTTGTTCAAGGAGAAATTGTCGTTATGGCCCCTATTGGCATCCGCCACGCCGGGGAAGTGGATCGTTTGACCCGCCTTTTCTATCGGCACTCCAACGACCGGTTTATCGTCCGGGTTCAGAACCCCATTCACTTGGAGGAAAACTCCGAGCTGGAGCCGGATGTTGCCCTCCTGCGTTTCCGCGCGGATGAATACTTCGCCGGACACCCCGGCCCGGAGGATACCCTGCTGGTCGTTGAGGTGGCCGACACTACCCTGGCTTATGACCGGGAAGTCAAGGCCCGGCTGTATGCCGCCGCCGGCCTGCCGCAAATGCTGATTATGGACCTGAACGGGGATTGCATTGAGGATTTGACTGACCCCGGCCCGGACGGTTACCGGCAGCGCGCTATCCGCCGGCGGGGCGATAAAATCCGGCTGGTCGCCCTGCCCGATTTGGAGTTTGCCGTGGCCGATTTGCTGCCGCCGCGGGCGGCGGGGGAGTAGCCGGCGGCGGCGGTTTTCATCCTCTAGCAGGTTTCAGAATGAGCGGAAAGGGGCAACCGGTTCAGGATGAGCGGACGGGGGTGTCGGCCACCCCACCGGCATCCCGCGCCTTTTTACCGTCATTCCCGCGTAAGCGGGAATCCCGATGGTACTGCCTTATACCGCCGCAGTCTTGGCAAGCCACCGCGGGATTCCCGCTTACGCGGGAATGACGGTAGGGGGAGGCCGGGAAAGGACGGTTGTGGGGGCGGCGGGAATGACGGTTACGGGGGCCTGCGGGAATAACGGTTGCGATAGGCGATAGCCTTGGGGAACCGAACCCGGAGCGGCGCGACAGTGCATCGCCGCTCCGGGTTATTTGCGGGCAGGCAGCTACCCCCCAGCCGCTGCCGCAATCATTTCTTGCAAGTCGGCGAGGCTTTTGTCGCCGAAGTCCGGTTCGCCGCCGTTGATGCGGTAGGTGGGCGTGCCGAAAACACCCAGGTCTTTGGCGGCCTGGTGTTCGTCCAGCACATACTGGCGGAATTGGCCGGAATCCAGGGCGGCGGCCAAGCCGGCCGGGTCCAGGCCGCAGTCGGCGGCGATGGCTTGCAGGGCGGCCCGGTCGCCCAGGTCGACGCCCCGTTCCCAATAGGCCCGGGTAGCGGCGTGATGAAACGGGCCATCCAAACCCTGGGCTTTGGCGTAGGCGGTGGCTTCGTGGGCCAGGTTGGTGTTGGGGGCCAGAGCCGGGCGGCGCATAACGATGCCGGCCTGCTGCGCCCGTTCCTGCCAAGCCGGGTTCAACTCGGTTTCCGTTTCCCCCTCGCGCAAGGGCCGGGGTTCTCCGGCCGCCGGGCGGTCAGGGGCCAGCAGATAAGGCCGCCGGTCAATGACGGCCCCGCGGGCCGCCGCCGCTGCGTCCAGCCGAATCAGGCCGACATAGCACCAGGGACAAGTGTAATCGTACCAGACGGTTACCGTGATCGGGTTAGCGGTAGGCATAGTTTCCCTCCTTACATTTGCAGTCAGTTGCCGCGCCGGGCCAATCGCCGCCGCGCCGGATAATTTCCCGGTCAGTGGTCGCAGCAACCGCGCAGCCAAACCCGGCCATCGGCGGCCAGAAATTCCTCCGCGGCGTCCGGCCCCCACGCGCCGGGGGCGTAGGGATGCGGCGGCGGCGCGGCCGGGCTGTGCAGCCAGGCAATCAACGGATCCATAATGCCCCACGCCTGCTCAATTTCATCCCCCCGGGTGAACAGGGCGGCATCGCCATTCAGGGCATCCATCAGCAGCCGCTCATAGGCATCGGGCAAAGCGCCGCCGCCAAACTCCTCCTGATAGTGAAACTCCAATTCCACTTTCCGCATCCGCAGGCCGGCGTCCGGGACTTTGGATTGGAACTCCAACCGAAAGCCCTCATCGGGCTGGACGCAGATAGCCAGGGTGTTGGACGGCACTTCCTCATTTTCGGCCAGGGGGAAAAGGATGTGCGGCGGATGACGGAACTGGATGATGATTTCGGTGGTTTTGTCCTCCATAGCCTTGCCGGAACGCAGGTAAAAGGGAACGCCCTGCCAGCGCCAGTTGTCCACAAAAAGCCGCAGGGCGGCATAAGTGGGGGTGCGGGAATCTTTGGCTACGCCCGGCTCCTGCCGATAGCCCTGATACTGGCCGGCAATCAGGTTGTTGCCAATATCCTCCGGGCGGATGCGGCGGATGGATTTCAGCACCTTGGCCTTTTCATTCCGCAAAGCGTCCGCCTCAAAGGTATGCGGCGGCTCCATGGCCACCAGGGACAGCAGCTGCATCAGATGGTTCTGAAACATATCCCGCAGCACGCCGGTTTGGTCGTAGTAGTCGGCCCGCTCGGACACATTCAGGGATTCGGCCACGGTAATTTGCACATGGTCGATGTAGTTGCGATTCCAGATCGGTTCAAAGATGGTGTTGGCAAAGCGGAACACCAGCAGGTTCTGCACCGTTTCCTTGCCCAGGTAATGGTCAATGCGGAAAACCTGATTTTCCTGAAAGACGGAATGGGCGACGGCGTTCAGTTCCCGGGCGGTAGCCAAATCCACGCCAAAGGGCTTTTCCACCACAATCCGCCGCCAACCGGCGCTATCGTCCGCCATTCCCGCCGCTTGCAGTCCGGTGATGGCGGATTGGTACAGGCTGGGGGCGATAGCCAGGTAGTAGAGGCGATTGGATACTTCCCGGTCGAAGTTTTCCAGTTCCTCGAGGTGGGATTCCAGCTCGCGCAGGCTATCCTGAGAGACGACATCGGCCATCAGATAGGTAATGTGGGCGGAAAAGTCGTCCCATTCGGCTTGATTGGGCTGAAAGCCGCCGGTTTCCAGCATTTCCCGGTGGATGAACTCGCGGTATTGGGCGGTGGTCAAATCGGCCCGGGCCACGCCGACAATCCGCAATTCCCGGCGGATGCGCCCCTTGGAATAGAGGTTGCACAGGGCGGGCATCAGCTTGCGGCGGGTCAAATCGCCGCTGGCCCCGAAAATAATCAGGCTGGTAATGCCGCGGCTGTCCTCCAGGGCGGCGGCGACGGCGTCAAAATCGGCGGCAGTGGCGGCGGACAAAACCATTATTCCGCCCTCCGCACCGCATGGCCGCCGAACTGATTCCGCAGGGCCGCCAGTAGTTTCGCGCCCAAAGGCTGGGCCTGGCGGGAACGGAAACGCTGCTGCAAGGCCAGGGTGATGGCCGGCAGCGGCACCGCCAAATCCACCGATTCCTGCACCGTCCAGCGCCCTTCCCCGGAGTCCTCCACATAAGCATCGAGGTTTTCCAGGCCGGGATCCTGTTCCAGGGCGGCTACGGTCAAATCCAGCAGCCAGGAACGGATGACGCTGCCGTGCCGCCAGGTTTCGGCAATGGCCGGCAGGTCAAAGGCAAACTCCGTCTTGGCCGCCAGCAGCTCAAAACCCTCGGCATAGGACTGCATCAGGGCATACTCGACGCCGTTATGCACCATCTTGACGAAATGGCCGGCCCCCACCGGCCCGACATGGCTGTAGCCCTTATCGGCGGCCGGGGCCAGGGTCTGGAAAATCGGCTCCAAGCGATGAAAGGTAGCGGCCGGGCCGCCAATCATCAGGGAATAGCCCTCAGTCAAGCCCCAGATGCCGCCGCTGGTGCCGACATCCATCAGCTCAATGCCATAGCCGGCCAGTTTTTCGCCTTGGCGGATAGTGTCCTGGTAGTTGGCATTGCCGCCGTCCAGAATCACATCCCCGGCGGCCAGCAGGGGGATCAGCTCGTCGATGGCGGCGTTGGTAACGGGGCCGGCGGGCAGCATCAGCCACACGGCCCGGGGCGGCGTCAGCATTGCCGCCACTTCGTCCAGGCTGGCGGCGGCGGCCGCGCCCTGATCCCGGCTGGCGGCGCTGGCGGCGCTGCTGGCATCATAAGCCACCACGCGGTGCCCGCCGCGCAACAGCCGCTGCGCCATATTGCCGCCCATCCGACCCAAGCCAATCATTGCCAGTTCCATAAGTTTGTCTCCCGGATTTGCCTTGCTTTCCGTTGATTTGCTATCCGTCTGCCCCTGCAACGAGTTCAGGATGAGCGGATTTGCCGGTTCAGGATGACCCTTCAACGAGTTCAGGATAATCCTTCAACAGGCTCAGGATGAGCGGATTTGTATGCGGTTACAATTCCGCGCTGAGGCGGCGCAGTTCGGCCGCCGGGTCTGAGCCCAAGGGGATCCGAATGGCCCGGCGGCCGCGATTCCGCAGGGCTTGCAAATCCCCGGCGGCTTGGGCGTCGGCCAGGGCGTTCAGGCTGTAGGGCCGGCCGGGGATAGGAATTTCCGTTGCGTGGTCGGCGGTCAACTGGAGAAACAAGCCGGAATTGGGGCCGCCTTTGTGCAGTTGGCCGGTGGAATGCAGGTAGCGGGGGCCAAACCCGGCGGTAGTGGCGATGCCATACTTTTCCGCTACTTGGCGGCGGATATTATCGATGCTTTCTCCGATGGACGGCGTGTCCGGCAGGTAAGCCAGGATCGCCAGATAATCGCCGCCGTGGGCTTGGGCCAGCAAGTCGTTGAGGTTGGCGTCAGCGTCCGCGTCCGGCCAGACCCCTTGCGCCAGATACTGCTCCAAGGCCCGGTCGGTCATATCCTTGGCGCTCTGCACATCCGGCTGGTCAAAGGGATGCAGGTTCAGCAGGCGGCCGGCAATGGCGGTGGCATATTCCCAACGATAGAACTCCGCACCCAAATCATAGCCGTCGGCCAAATCCAGGCGCGCTATGGGATGGCCGGCGGCGGCTAGGGATTCCACCCGGGCGTCCAAGGCGGCGTTTTCATCCGTCGCCAGGCGCAGATAGACAAAGAACCGGTCGCCGCCATAGCTTTGCGGCGGCAGGGGCGGCTCGCCGGCTACCGGAATAATGCCGGAACCCTCTTTGCCCAAGCCCTCGGCCAACATCTGCTCAACCCACAAGCTGAACCCGGCAATGCCCGGAGAGGCAATCAAAGTCAGCTTATCCCGGCCTTGCCGGGCCAGGATACCCATCGCCGCGCCCAGCCAAGCTCCGGGATTGGCGGCGGCGGTGTCAATGTCGCAGCGTTCTTTCATCCCGGCGGCGCGGCTCAGCAGCTGCCGCAAATCTACCCCAATCAGAGCCGCCGGGACCAATCCGAAACCGGACAATACCGAATAGCGGCCGCCCACTTCCGGGGGATTGAGAAAGACCTGCCGAAAGTCCTGTTCCCGGCCCAGCTTTTCCAGCACGGTGCCGGGATCGGTGATGGCGGCGAAGTTTGCCCCGGCGGCCGCGCCTTTGACGGCGGCGACTTTTTCCCGGAAATGGGCGTACAGGCTGTTGGGTTCAATGGAGGAGCCGGATTTGGAGGAGACCAGAAAGAGGGTTTGGGCCGGGTCAATAACCTGTTCCACCGCCTGCACCCAGGAGGGCAGGGTGGAATCCAGGAGCAGCAGTTGGGGATAGCCCGGCTGACGGCCGCAGGTGCGCCGCAGCACTTCCGGCCCCAGGCTGCTGCCGCCCATCCCCAGCAGGACGACATGGCGGTAGCCGTCGGCCCGTACGCCGTCGGCAAAGGCGGTCAATTCGGGAATCCGCCCTTGCATTTCGTCGACGATGGACATCCAGCCCAGCCGGTCGACAATTTCCGTGGGGTCGTCGCGCCAGACCCGGTAATCCTGTTCCCGGATGCGGGCAATTACGCGGTCGGCATCCAGGCCGGCCAGGGCCGCCGCTACCGCCGGCGGATAGTCCCCCAAAAGTTTCGCCCCCTGCTCCCCCTGTGGCACGGTCCGTCCCCCTCCTGCGAATGTGCGGGCGGTAAGCATAGGCATCCCGCCCCCGCCCGGTTATGGCAACTTGGCACTAGATTACAGGATAGCACAACCCGGCCAGTTGACAATAGTTCCCGGAAAGTTATTTCGGAGGGGATTGTCTAGGGCAAGCGTCTTTCCTGATTTCCTACTGTCATTCCCGCCCCCTCGACCGTCATTCCCGCGCAAGCGGGAATCCCGAACGGTACTGCCTTAGGATGGTATTGTCGACAGGCAACCGTGAGATTCCCGCTTACGCGGGAATGACGGTAGAGGAATGGCCGGAAGGACGGTAAGGGGAGGCCGGGAAGGACGGTTGCGGGGCCGCCGCCCCCATCCGCCCATCCTGCGCGGCCCGCCCCCTCCGCTCATCCTGAACTTGTTGAAGGATGAAACAGTCAAAAGCAAAGGGAACCGCCGGCATCGACTAACTTGACCATCCCGCCCGGGCAACCTATAATCGGACTGGAATCCTGATGCGAGGTTCGTCCGCTGCCGGGCGATGCTGAAACCCTTGTTTGGAATACGGCGCTATCTTAAAACAATGTTCCGCCGCCCGGAACGGTTATCCACTGCTCGCGGCTTGGCATTGGGCTTGACGATTCTGGCCCTGGCTCTGGCCTTTAGCGGGGCTTGCGCCAACGATGCGCCGGTTGCGCCGACGCCGACCCCGGCCGTCACTGCCCTACCGCCGGCGCCCACCCGTGCCATTCCTACCGCCCTACCGCCGGCTACGGTTGCCCTCCCTACCCCCACGCCGCCGCCGGCTGCGATTGCCCCTGCTGCTAAGCCGCTGCCCACGGCCGCCCTCCCGGCCGCCGCGCCGCCGGCCGTTGCGCTGCCTACTATTACGCCGGCGGCCGATTTTGTGCCTTTCGTGCAGCTAGCCGCGGGAGTATATGTCCAATGCGGCTTGCGCGCGGAGGGCCGGCTGTTTTGCCGGGGCCAGGACAATCAGCGGGTACCAAAGGAGTTGACCGCCGCCCGGTTTCGGCAGGTAGCTGTCGGGCAGGGTTACGCCTGCGGCCTGCTCTTGGAGGGCCGCATCGCCTGCTGGGGCGACAATGCCTATGGTAAAGGCGCGCCGCCGCCGGGGCAATTTACCGCAGTGGCCGCCGGGCGACATTATACCTGCGCCTTGGACCCTGCCGGCCAAGTCCAATGCTGGGGGCGGGACGCCGCCGGCCTGGCCAAACCGCCGACCGGCCTAGCTTTTACCGCCATCGCCATCGGCGCAAATCATAGTTGCGGCCTCACCCCCGCCGGGGCTTTGCACTGCTGGGGGCAAAATCGCCGGGGGCAAGCCAACAACCATAGCGGCCCCTTTCAATCCCTGACTTTGGGGGATCGGAACACCTGCGCCCTGCGGCCGGAGGGCACGGCTTGGTGTCAAGGCGACAATGCCGCCGGACAATCCCGCCCGCCGCCGGGGGCTTTTACGCAAATCGCCGCCGGCAGCGAGTATGCCTGCGGTATCCGTCCCGGGGGACAGCTGGAGTGTTGGGGCGGCGGTTTCGGCGCGGATTTGGGGGAGCCGTCCGGGGAGTTCACGGCGGTCAGCGGCCGGGAGGATTTTTTCTGCGCCCTGGCCGCCGGCTATCCCCAGTGCTGGCGCTACCAGCCGGATTCCCCGCAGCCGGTGGCGGAGCCGGCGGAAATCGCTTACATCGCAGCCTCGGGAGAAAAACTGCGGCAGCCGGTAGAGCTGCTCCCCTGGCCCGGCGGCGGCTTGGCTATCGTGGAACGGGAGGGCCTTATTCTCTTATGCGATTACCGCGCCGAGGTCTATTGCGAGCTGAGCGGCAATCCGCCCCTCCTGGATTTGACCGACCGGGTGGATTCCGCCGCCGCCGAAAGCGGTCTGCTCAGCGCAGCTTTGGATCCGGATTTCGACCGACATCCCTTTCTCTATGGGTATTACACTACCCGGACTAATCCCCGGAAAGTACGCCTGTCCCGCTTTCCGGTCGTCGGCGACCGGGCTGACCCTACGATGGAACTGGTTATTCTGGAACTGGCAATGCCGGACGATTATCACTTTGGCGGGGCCATCCGTTTCGGCCCGGACGCTATGCTGTATCTGGGCCTTGGCGACAACCGGGCGGCGGCGGAAGCGCAAAATCCGGCCAACCTACGCGGCAAAATAATCCGCATCGCTGTGCGCGGGGCCACTCCGGAACAGCCCTACCAGGTACCGGCGGACAATCCTTTGCGCGCCCGGCCGGAAATCTGGGCCTACGGCTTGCAAAATCCCTGGCGGATGGCCTTTGATGCCGCCGGCCGCCTGTGGGTGGGCGATGTGGGTTCGGCGGGAGCCCAGGCCGCCGAGGAAGTATCCATCGCTACCGCCGGGGCCAACCTGGGCTGGCCGCTGTTTGAGGGCCCTCTTTGCTATGGGGATAAGGCGCAGTGCGCGGAATTGGTGGATTATGCGCCGCCGGCCTTCACCTACGGCCGGGCCGAGGGCTGCGCTATCATCTGGGGCGGCGAATATCGCGGCGCCGCCCTGCCGCGCCTGGCGGGGTCTTATCTGTTTTCCGATTATTGCAGCAACCGCCTTTGGGCTTTGACGCCGGACGGAGCCGGCGGCTGGTCGCGGCGGCTGGTGGCAACCCCCGCCGCCGTCCCCAACATTATCGCTTTCGGAACTGACGCCGCCGGGGAAATGTACGTGCTGGCGGCGGACCGGCAGCTCCTGAAACTGGAGCCGGCTTTCGGCGACGGCGGCGGAAAAACCGGCGGTGGATAGTAACAATCAGCGTCGACGCCGTTGGATTGCCGGGGATCCTTCCACTCATCCGTAACTTGTTAAAGGATGCCCTGGAAACGGCTGAAACTACCCCTTGCCCTCCGTCAAGCCGCCGGTTACAATGGCGGCAAGCCGGCAGGGAATCTCTTAACCCGTCTATAGAACCGACCGGGAGCTGAAAGCAGTTTGCCTTTCCGCAAAAAAGTCCTCTACTACGGTCTGATGTTGCTGCTGACCCTGCTGGCTATTGATGGGATGGCCCGCCTGGCCTATTACGCCGCCTATGGGGTGGGGTATGGCGGCGGCCGGGCGGAGGAGATAAATGACTTTTACCCTCCCCCCCCCCAACTTTCTGTCGCAAAGGCCGACCACTGGCAGCTACGGCATCCCTTTTACGGCTATGTCCCGACCGCGCCGGATCACGACCTGATCGCGATGCCGCCGCGGCAATGGCGGGAGGACACGGTGATTATCGGTTTGCTGGGCGGCTCGGTAGCCCAGGAGGTACATCCCTTTCTGCAACGCGCCTTGGACCAGCATTTCGCCACTACCAACCGGCCGCGGCAGCCGGTAGTCCTCGGCCTGGCCTCCGCAACCTTAAGGCAGCCGCAGCAGACGATGATCGCCGCCCACACCCTGCTGCTGGGCGGCGAGTTTGACCTGATCGTCAACATGGACGGGTTTAATGAAGTTGCCGGCGGCGTAAGCCAGAGTAGGGAGGAGGGCGTCTTTCCTTTCTTTCCCCTGGTGTGGAACAAGCGGGTGGAGCTGACGGCTCAGGAGTTGCTGCTGGCGGGACAAATCGGGGTATTGCGCCGGGAGCAGGCCCGGCGGACCGCGGCCGGGGAGACGACCCCGCTGCGCTGGTCGGCCCTTTGGCGGCTGGCGAATCGTTATCGGCGGGAGCGAACCGCCGTTCAGATTATCCGCCTAAATCAGCAACTGGCGGCCGCGGAGGCGGACTACAGCCTGGATAAACACGGCCCCCGGAGTTGGCTGACGGGGGACGGGGAACTGCGGCCGGAAGCGGCCCGATTCTGGTATCGCAGCTCAGTAACCCTGGCCCGGTTGGCGGAACTGGCCGGGGCCGACTATTACCACTTTTTGCAGCCCAATCAGTATGTGCCGGATTCTAAGCCACTGAGCCCGGAGGAACGGGAGTTTGCTTATTCCCCCGATTCGCCGAAAAAGCCGCTGGTGGCGAAGGGTTATCCGCTGCTGCTAGAGTTCGGCCAGGAATTGCCGGGCCAGGGCATCAATTACTTTGACCTGACCCGAATTTTCGCCGCCCATCCGGAAACCCTGTATCGGGATATTTGCTGCCACTTGAACGCGCAGGGTTACGAACTGCTGGCGGCGGCAATGGTAGAGCGGATGGAGCCGGCTTTGTTGCGCTTAGGCGGGGCTAGTCCGGCCGGGCCGGTTTCCGCCCTGGCCGCGGCCCGGCCGCCAACGCCGCCGGACGCCCTGCTGGTCGCCGCCGCCTTTCGGGTGTATCTACAGGGCGACGGCCAATGGCTGCGTTATGTCCGGGACGCCTGCGCCGCGGCGGATGCCGAACCCCGGTTCTTTCTGCATTTGACGCCGCGGGATTTGGCCGATTTGCCGCCGCATCGCCGGCGCCACGGCTTTGACAACTTGGATTTCAGCTTTGCGAAAGCCGGCGGCAAGCTTTGGCAGGGGCAATGCCGGGCGCAAATCCGGCTGCCCTACTACCCCATCGCCCACCTCCGCACCGGCCAGTATGCGGCGGATTCCGGCGAGCTGTGGGCCGGGGAATACGCTTTTTCGGAATAAGGCCGGGCCGTGCTATAATTCCCCCATTATCCATCGTCCTTATTCATCCTTGCCGCGGAGGCTGCGCTTTGACGGAATCGCCGGAACAAAACCGCGCCATCCCCCGGGAAAATTTCTGCGTCGTCGGCGATTTGACCGTCCATTATCTGGAATGGGCGGCGGAGGACGGTGGCAGCGGATTGCCGATTGTGGCCCTGCACGGGTTGGCCTCGACCGCCCACTGGTACGAGCGGCTGGCGGCCCGCTTGAGCCGCCACTATCGGATATTGGCTCCGGATCAGCGGGGTCACGGGCAGACCACGCAGGCGGCCGCCGGCTATGATTGGCAAACTCTGGCGGCGGATGTGGCCGGCTTTATGGACGCCGTGGGGCTGGAACAAGCCGCCGTGCTGGGCCATTCCTGGGGCGGGAATGTAGCCATAAATGTGGCGGCCCGGTTTCCGGCGCGGGTCCGCAAGTTGGCAATGATTGACGGCGGTTTCCTGGACGGTCATCTGCTGCCGGATGCCAGCTGGGAGGTTTTCCGCGCCCGCTATGCGCCGCGCAATGTATCGGGCAATCGGGCGCAGTTTCTGGAACAGCAGCGCAATCAGTTGGCCGACTGCTGGGCCGCCGACCTGGAGCGCATTGTGCAGACCATGGTTTATGAGGATTCGGACGGGCAGATGTACGACCATTTGCGGCCGGCTAATCACGCCCAGGTATTGGCCGCAATGTGGGCGGAGCCGCCGTCGGTTACGCTGCCGCAGATTGTCTGCCCTACGCTGATTGTGCCGGCCGGGCCGCGGCCGGAACGGGTCGGCACCGAGTTTGCCGCCACTAAAGAGCGGATGGTAGCGGCGGCGGCCCAAGCCGTCCCGAATAACCGGGTGCATTGGATTCCCGACACCATCCACGACATCGGCTACCACAAGCCGGACGAACTGGCCGGGGTTATCCGGGAGTTTCTGGAAAGTTAGCGGCGGGATTCTGGATTCCCGCGCATCTCTACCGTCCTTCCGCCGCCCCTACCGTCCTTCCCGCCCCTTTCTACCGTCATTCCCGCGTAAGCGGGAATCCCGAACGGTATTGAAAAGACCGGCCCTTTGCTCTCCAACCGCCGCCGGATTCCCGCTTACGCGGGAATGACGGTGGGGGGGCCGCCGCCCTTTCTACACCGTCCTTCCCGTCCGCCCCTACCGTCATTCCCGCGTAAGCGGGAATCCCGAACGGTATTGAAAAGACCAGCCCTTTGCTCTCCAACCGCCGCCGGATTCCCGCTTACGCGGGAATGACGGTAGGGGGCCGGGAAAGACGGTAGAACGGGCGCATTGCCCGGATAGCCGGACGCCCTTATGCTATAATCCCCCCTATGTTCCCGCCCTTGCGCCACATACTCCCACAACTGGCCGGTCGCGTTCCGGCGGCGCGGAACTTTCTAATCGTCCACAGCGGCCTGCTGGTCTGCGCCCTGTTTCTACTGGCCGGCTTGTTTCTGGTGGGGGATTATGATGGTATCGGGTTGCAAGTCGGCACCCAGCGCGGCATTGCCCAGGCCAATCTGGACTACATCCGGGGCCTGGCCGACACCGTGGACACCCCCATTTACTCCGACCGGGGTTACGGCGCCGCTTTCGAGTTGCCGCTGCTGCTGATTGAGGATGCCCTGGCGGCGGTCAACTTCCCGGCCGCCCACCGCAGCCGCTTTATCCTGACCCACCTGTTCTTTATTGTCAGCGGCTGGTTTTGCTACCGGCTGGCTGGCCGCCTGTTCGACAACCGCCTGCTGGCTTTGGCCGTCCTGCTGTTCTTTCTACTGCACCCCCGCATCTACGCCCACTCGTATTTTAATTCCAAAGACCTGCCCTTTGTCAGTATGCTGATGATTGCCCTGTATCTGCTGGAACGGGCTTTCCGCCGGGATACGCTCGGGGCTTTCATCCTGCTGGGTATAGCGGTCGGATTGCTGACCAATCTGCGGATTATGGGGATAATGTTGCTGCCGGCCGTGCTGGCCCTGCGGGGATTGGACTGGTTTTATGCCGGCCGGGGGCGGGAACGGAAAACCATTTTGCTGACCGCCGGGCTGTTCGTGCTGACCGCCGGGCTGACCCTGTACGCCCTGACCCCCTACGCCTGGCGCGACCCGGTGGATTCCCTGCTGCTCAGCTTGACCCTGGCGGTGGGCCATCCCACGGTGATACCCCAATTGTTTATGGGGCAGCTGGCCCCGGCCCACGAATTGCCGCAATACAACGCCGTCTGGTTCAGCATCACCACGCCGCCGCCGCTGCTAATGCTGGGCGGTATCGGCGCGGCCGCCATTGCTATAGCCGGACTGCGCCGGCCCGGCGGCGTACTCCGCAATACCCGCCGGCGCTTTATGGTACTGTTGCTGGCGGCTTTCCTGCTGCCGCCGGCGGCCGCCGCTCTGCTGGAATCCCATCAGTATGAAGGATGGCGGCATTTCTACTTTATTTTTGTCCCCTTTTGCCTGCTGGCCGGAGTTGGATTGCAATGGCTGATCGCCCATCGCTCCCGGCCGCCGGGCCGCGCCGTTGCCTATAGCTTGGCCGGCGTCGGCTTGGCTTTGATTGCCCTGCAAATGGCGCAAATCCATCCGGCCCAGAGCTTTTACTTTAACTTTCTGGTGGATCGGACGACCCCGGAATATCTGCGAACCCAGTTCTATATGCCTTTGGTCAATGCGCGGAAAGCGGCGGCCTTGGACTATCTACGGGAACGGCATCCCGGGGAAATTGTGGCGGTGCGGGAAGTTTTGCGCTCCCGGCTATTAGACCCGACCGCCGGGCCGGGTTCTTGGGTGGAGCAGGATTTTGCCGCGGCGGATTATGCCCTGTTTCATGTCCGCAACGACGCCCATCAGGATTTGGCTTTCAACTCCCTGCCGGTAGGCCGCCTTTACAACAACACTTTCCTCGCCGTCAAACCGTTGCGGGCCGACCGGATGACGGCGGCGGCCCTGGCAACTTACCAGCAACTTTATCGCCAGGCGGTGGCCGGAGAGCCGATTATCCGGGCCGCCTATGATGTTTATATCCAGGATCGCACTTTGACCTTTGTCCGGGAAAACTGCCCGCCGGGCGATAGGGAACGGCAGTTCTTTGTAAAGATTTTCCGGCCGAATCCGGAAAGGAGCGTCGATGCCGCCATTGCCTTACGCAGCTATGGGGTGCGCTGGGCTGACACCTGCCTGGCGGTTATCCAACTGCCGGCCTACGCCCAAGGCGATTTGATTGTCGGCCAGGATCAGAGGGGGGAATATCGGTGGGAGCGGCTATACAGCTTGGCCCGGCCCGGCTTGGGGGAGCGCATCGCCGCGGCCCGGCTGAAAAATCGTCAGCCGGTCTTGCGGGGGGATTTTGATGTTTTCCTGGAGCAGGATGTTGACGGCCAACAGCGCCTGCTCTATGCCAAGCCCGATTGCACTGAGGAGGATTACCAAACTCTGGTAACTTTGCATATCTACCCGGCGGCTGAGGAGGATTTGCCGCAATTGAGTCGGGCTTATGAACGCCGGGAAATTGACCATGAAAACCGGGATTTTTACCTGCGCTTTTACGGCGGCCGGCCCGGCGGCGAGTGCATGGCGCAAGTCCCCTTGCCGGCCTATCCTATCCGGGAAATCCGCACCGGGCAAGCCGGCCGTTGGCGCGGCAGCCTCTACCCCCCGGATAATCCGGAACCCCTGCGGGATGCTTACGCCGCCCGGGCCGCCGTGCCACCCGACCGGCGGGATGCCTTTGACCTGTATTGGCAAGAGGGGCAACTGACCTACATCCGGGAATCCTGCGCGGCGGCGGATACGGCGGCCCCGTTTCTGCTGCATATCATCCCCCGGGACGCCGCCGACTTGCCGGCGGCATCGCAGGCCGATGGCTATGCCAATTTGGATTTTGGCTTTGGCCGCTGGGGCGGCAACTTTGACGGCAAATGCCTGGCGACGGTGCCTCTGCCCGATTATCCCATCGCCGCGATCCGCACCGGGCAAGCCGGCTTATGGGAAGTAATTTTTTACCCGCCGGCTGACCCGCAATATCTGCGGGACGCTTATGCCGCCTTGACCGCTATTCAACCGGCCGCCCGTTCCGCTTTTGCCCTGTATATTCAGGATAACCGGCTGATTTATTCACGGGAAACCTGCGCGGCGGCGGATAGGGCGGCCGGCTTTTTCCTGCATATCGTCCCGGAGGATCCAGCCGCTTTGCCGGCGGATCGTCGGAATGCCGGCTTTGCCCATCGGGATTTTGATTTTGCCCGTTGGGGCGGCCCCTTTGACGGCCAGTGCCTGGCGGCGGTGCCTTTGCCGGATTATCCCATCGCTGCTATCCGCACCGGGCAAGAGGGCATCTGGGAAGTCGACTTATATCCGCCAGCCGACCCGGCCTGGCGGCGGGCCGACTACGCCGCCCTGACCGGCCGTCAACCGGCAATCCGGGAGGTCTTTGACCTGTATCTGCAAGATAACCGGCTGCTTTACTTGCGGGAAACCTGCGCGGCTGATGACACGGCGGCCGGCTTTTTCCTGCATATCATCCCGGAGGATGTTTCCGACTTGCCGGCAGCCCAGCAAGCGGCCGGCTTTGCCAACCGGGACTTTGCCTTTGCCCAGCGCGGCGCCCACTTCGACGGCAAGTGTCTGGCGGCCGTCCCCCTGCCGGATTACCCCATCAAGGAAATACGGACGGGGCAGTATGTACCCGGGCAAGGGGAAGGGTGGTCGGCGGGTTTAGTAACTGCGCCCTAATCCGCCGCCGTTTCCGTTGCTTTTTAAGGATGTCATTCCGAGCGTAGCCGAGGAATCTGAAATGCCCGCCCTTGACTTTCTTACCAGACCTTTAGATTCCTCGGCTACGCTCGGAATGACATAGTAGGTTGATTGCGGCCCCTACCGTCCTTCCCGCGTAAGCGGGAATCCCGACGGTACTGCCTTATAATGCCGCAGTCTTGGCAAGCCACCGCGGGATTCCCGCTTACGCGGGAATGACGGTAGAAAGGCGGCCGGGAAGGACGGTAGGGGGACGGCGGGAAGGACGGTAAGCGGATGGCCGGCCGCGCCCTAATCATTATCCGCCGGGGCGGGGGTTAGGTGGCCCAGGCTGGTCAGGGCGGCGGCTTCCGCTTCCGGGTCGGCTTCGCCATGGGCCAGGCCGTAGTTGATGGCATACAGGCGGGCATAAACGCCGTTGCGCCGCAGCAGTTCCTCATGCCGGCCCACTTCCACAATGCGCCCTTTGTCCAGCACTACGATTTTGTCGGCGCTGCGGATGGTGGACAGGCGGTGGGCAATGACAATGGAAGTGCGCCCCTCCAACACATGGCTCAGGGCTTCTTGAATCAGGATTTCGGTATGGGTGTCGATGTTGGCGGTGGCTTCGTCCAGGATGATGATGCGGGGGTCGCCAACGATGGCCCGGGCGAAACTAATCAGCTGCCGCTGCCCCACGCTGAGGTTGACGCCGCGCTCAGCCAGCACGGTGTCATAGCCCTCCTCCAACGCCATTATGAAATCGTGGGCGCCCACGGCCTTGGCGGCGGCAATTACATCCTCATCCGTAGCGTCCGCGTAGCAGTAGCGGATATTTTCCTTGACATTGCCGGAAAAGAGGTAAGGCTCCTGCAAGACCATGCTCATCTGTCCGACCAGGGAACGGCGGGTAACATTCCGCAAATCGTAGCCGTCAATGGTGATGCGGCCCTGGGCAACATCGGCAAAGCGATGCACCAGGGTCACCAGGGTGCTTTTGCCGGCTCCGGTGGAACCGACCAGGGCCACATTCTCCCCGGGGCGGATGTGCAGGTTGATGTCCTGCAGCACTTCCACTCCCTCGACATAGTGGAAGTGGACTTGCTCAAAGCGGATTTCCCCCCGCACCGGCGGCATTGCCACCGCGTCCGGGGCATCCTTGACCTCCGGCTCCAGGTCAATCAGCTCAAAGATGCGGACGCCGGCGGCCATGGAGCGCTGAAAAACCCCATACTGCATCGTCAAGTGGCGGACGGGTTCAAAGAAACGCTGAATCCAGACGGCAAAGGCGACCAATACCCCCCATTCCAGATTGTCGCCGCGCACCAGCAGGCCGCCGACCAGCACCACGCCAAAGCCCATCCCGACGCCAATCAGAAACTCGACCATCGGCTGGAGGCCGCCGGAGAAACGGCTGGCCTGCAAGTTGGCATCGAGATGTTCCTGATTCAGTTCCTCGAAGTGGCGCAGGTTTTCCCCTTGCCGGTTCAGGCTTTGCACTACCCGGACGCCGGTAATGTTCTGATTGTATTCCCCGTTGACCATAGCGATGGCCCGGCGGATCCGCATAAAGGAACGGCGGGCAAAACGCTGCCAGTAGCCCAGGATAAAGAACAGCACCGGCACAATGCTGAGGCTGACCAGGGCCAACTGCCAGTCCACCACCAGCATATAGATGATGATGAAAGCCAGGGTAACGACATCGGCCAGGGCCAGCACCAGCATCTCAAAGGTTTCCTGCAACTGCAAAACATCGCTCTGGCTGCGCGACATAATGCGCCCCACGGCGGTGCGGTGGTAAAAGGCCGGAGAAAGGCTTTGCAGGTGGCTGAACATATGGGTCCGCAGGGCGTACAGGATGCTTTGCCCGACCCGGGCCATAAAGACGAATTGGAGATAGTTGGCCCCGAAGTGGATCAGGGTAACGGCCAGGAAAGCCAGGCCCATCAGATGCAGGCGCGACACATCGCCGGTGTTGATGCCCTGATTGATGCCCAGCATAATCAGCCAGGGGATGCTGGCGTTGGCAATGGTATAGACCAGGACGGCCAGCAGGCTTTTGACCACATCGGCCTTGAAGGGCCCCATATAGGAAATAAGGCGCAGGACGACCCGGTTGTTATAGACCGCGCCCAGTTCGTTTTCGTCGCTGAGGTTGTCGAGGCTGACGGAGCGGATGCCGCCGGACTGCAAGCCGCGCATCCCGCCCATCATGCCGCCGAAACCGCCGCCAAAGCCGCCGCCGCGCATCAGTTGTTCCCTCCGTCAGCCCCGGCGGCCGCCGCGGTCGCCGCCCGGGCCGGAATACCGCTTATCGCGGCGTCGAGCAGCACTTCCTCCTGCGGCCGCAGTTGCAACTCGTAGATGTCCCGGTACAAGCCGGGCCGGGCCATCAGTTCCTGATGATTGCCCCGTTCCGCAATGTTGCCATCCTTCAATACCAAAATCTGGTCGGCCTCCCGCACGGTGCTGAGGCGGTGGGCGATGACAAAGGTAGTACGACCCTGCATCACATTGACCATCGCCTGATGAATTTGCCGTTCCGTTTCCACATCCACGCTGGAAGTGGAATCGTCCAGAATCAGGATGGGCGGGTTGACCAGCACGGTGCGGGCAATGGACAGGCGTTGCCGCTGGCCGCCGGACAAAGTGCTGCCGCGTTCCCCCACCCAAGTATCGTAGCCGTCCGACAAGTTCATTATCTGGTCGTGGAGTTGGGCGATTTTGGCGGCGTTGATGATGTCCGCCTCGGTGGCGTTGGACACCCCGTAGGCAATGTTGTCCCGGATCGTGGCGTCAAAGAGAAAAATATCCTGCTGGACGATGCCCACATTGCGGCGCAGGGATTCCAGGGTGAATTCCCGGATGTCCGCGCCGTCGATGGTCACCTGGCCGCCGGTAACATCGTAAAAGCGGGGCAGCAGGTTGACGATAGTGCTTTTGCCGCTGCCCGGCGCCCCCAGGATGGCGGTAATCTGGCCCGGTTCGGCGGTAATGTTGACGCCTTTCAGGGCCGGAGAACGGGCATCATAGGCAAAGGAGGCATCGTCGAACTGCACCCGGCCCACGGCCCGGCCCATCGCCCGGGCCTCGGCCTTTTCCTCGACCGGAGAACGGGAATCCAGCACATCAAAGATGCGGCGGCCCGAGGAAATGGCCCGGGAAAAGCTGTTGATAATCTGGGCGGCGGAACGGATGGGAAAGGTCAGCTGATTCAGATACAGCACGAACTTCGCCAAATCCCCGGCGGTCAAATCGCCGCGGATAATTTCCCAGCCGCCGTACCAGACAATCAGGCCCAGGGCAAAGGTGAAATAGAGGGTCATCCAGGCACTGTTGGTGCCTTGCAGCCGTTCCGACTGATAGTATTCCTGCCGCAATTCCCGGGCCTTGCGGTCATACTTGCGCCGCTCAAAATCCTCCGAGGCAAAGGCTTTGACCACATGGATGCCGACCAGGTTTTCCTGCAGGACCGTTACCAGTTCGCCGTTGACTTCCTGCACATGGAGCCACATCCGGCGCAGCTTGCCCATCACCAGGGTGGAGCGCACCACCAGAAAGGGAACAAAGACCAGGCTGATTAGGGCAAGTTCCCAGTTCAGCCACACCAATATGCTGGTAACGGCGATAGTGCGGACGACGACCTCGAGGGAACGCACCAGGCCCATATTGACAAAGCGGCGGATGGCCTCGACATCGGCGGTGGCCTTGGACATCAGATTGCCGGTATGTTCCTTGTCGTGATAGGCAAAGCTGATGTGCTGGAGTTTGTTATAGAGCAGGTTGCGGAAGTCGTAGGATACCAATTGGGACAGAGAATCGGTGGTATAGGTGCGGGCAAAGTCGAAAAAGCCGCGCATAATGCTGGCCGCCAGCAGCAGCCCGGCCAGGGTGACCAGCAGCCCGACGGTCAAGTCGGGATTGGGCAGTATCCGCCCGCCCTCCTCCAATACCCCCTCGATGACTACCAGGCTGTCGATGGACTCGCCAAAGATCCAGGGCACCGCCAGGGAAAAGCCGATGGCGATAAAGAAGGACAGGTAGGCCAGCAGCATCCGCTTGCGGTAGCGGAAGGCCATAGCGGTTATGCGAAGTAGAATGTCCATCTAATCCTGCGGGTATCCTATGCCGTCGGGTATCGGCTGGGGCCAGGATTGGGTCGGTTGCCGGCTATAATATACCAGTGGCGGCAATAATGCAAGGGGTTTTTAATCACGGTTAATAATAATGGAATAATTGGGGTTTGGGCAATTTTATACTTTTTTAAGAAAATTACACATTTTCTGAAATTTAGGCTATAATTCCGCCCAATCAGCAACTTTATGTAATCTAACCGGCGTTTTTCCCTTGCCGGCGGCGGATCGTTCCGTTCATCCTGAACGGGTTGAAGGATGCCTGCGCCGCCAGCAAAGGGAAACGGCCGGTAGAGGATGGAGCGGTTATTATGACGGCATCCCGGGTTTTGCCTATTGCGGCGGCGGCGGCCCTTTTGGCCCTTTTGCTCTTTGCCCTGCTTTTCCTGCTGCTGAACCGGGGCGGGACGGCGGCGGTGGAACTGACCGGGGACGATTTGGTGCCGACGGTCGCGGCCGCCAGCATTGAACCTACGCCGCCAGCGGCGGCCGCCGCCGCGGCTGGAGATGTCGCGCCCTTGCGGGTCTATGTGGCCGGGGCGGTGCAAAAGCCCGGCGTCTATACCCTGAATCCCGGCGACCGGCTGGCTGATGCCGTAGCCGCGGCCGGCGGCATCGCCGCCACGGCCGACTTGTCACCGGTCAACTTGGCCTTGAAAGTTCAGGATGAGGGCCGCTACCTGATCCCGGACATTGCCACCCGGCCCCACCAGGCCGCGGCGGCCGTCCCGCCGGCCGCCGCCGACTTGACCCGCAAAACCGCCAATCTGCTGACCGGAGAACTTTCCGGCAGCACCGAAAGCGGCGACCCGGTCGATAACGCCGATAAGGAATCCGCTACCGGCAGCACCATCCCTGGCAATGGCGGCGGGATTCCGGCCGGCAGCGTCGCCAGCGCAAGCTTGGGCAATGGCGGCGGGATTACCGTCAGCGCCATCGGTTTGCTGGACTTGAACACGGCTACGGACCGCCAGTTGGAAACCCTGCCCGGCATTGGCCCCTCCCGGGCGCGGGCCATCATTGCCCATCGCAATCAGCACGGCCCCTTTGTCGCCGCCGAGGAACTTACCGCCGTCGCCGGCATTGGCCCCGGCATTTACGGCAATCTGCAATCCCTGGTCAGCGTGGTGCCGGCCCCGGCCCCCTAGCCGGGCGGCACGGGTCTAGCCGATGAAAGCGGCGGCCTTGGCGGCGGCGTGGCTGGCCGGCTTGGCCCTGGCCGGGTGGGGTTACGCCGCCGCCGAGCCGTTGGCCCTTTTCCTGCTGGCCGCCCTGGCCGTCATTCTGGCGCTGGCCCTGGGATTGCTGCGCCGGCGGCTCCCGGCCGGGCCGTTGCTTTTGCTCGGGTCGCCCTGGCCGCTCTTGTTATTGGCAATGCTGCTGTTGGCAATGGGGCGCTATGCCGCCGCGCCGGCCGCGCCCGTCCTGCTCGACCGGGATAAACAGGCGGTTACGATCCGGGGGCAGGTAGTCAGCGATCCGGAGGCTACCGCTACCCGGGTCAAGTTTCGGCTGGCTTTGGCGGAAATCCGCCGCGGCCCGGGATCCGATTGGCAGCCGCAGGGCGGCCAGGTACTGGCTTTCGCGCCGCCCCCGGCGGAGCTAGTGCGATTGCCGGAGCGGGAGCCGCCCTATATCCGCTATGGCGATTTACTGGAAATTCCCGGCTCGCTGCAACGGCCGCAGCCCTTTGCCGGCTTTGACTATCCCGCTTATCTGGAAAATCAAGGCATATCCGCTATTCTGTGGTCCCACGAAAGCGCCTGGTTGGGGCCGGCCGAGCTGGACGCCGGGCCGCAGTTCCGGGCGCGGATTTACGATTGGCGCCGCCAATTGGCCCGCCGGATGGACGCCGCCCTGCCGCCGGAGCCGGCCGCCCTGGCCCAAGCCCTGCTGCTGGGTCTGCGCGGCCAGTTGACCGAGGAGGTGGTACAGAACTTCCGGCAGACTGGCACCTCTCACCTGTTAGCCATCTCCGGCATCCACTTCGGAATCCTGCTGGCCCTGACTTTAGGTTTATTGCGGGGATTGCTGGGGCGGCGCACGCCGGCGCCGTTGCTGCTGACTTTAGCCGCCGTAGGATTGTATGTGGTGTTGAGCGGGGCCGCGCCCTCGGTAGTGCGGGCGGCGCTGATGGGCAGCGTCTATCTGGGGGCCTTGGCGCTGGGCCGGCCGCGGGCCACTTTACTGCCGGCTTTGGCTTTCAGCGCCGTGCTGATGACCGCCCTGGAACCCCGCCTGATGGCCCGCATTTCTTTCCAACTCAGCTTTGCCGCGATGGTAGGCATTGCCCTGGCTTTGCCCTGGCAGACGGCCGCCAGCCGGGCCATCGCCGCCCAATTCCAGCATAGCAGCGCCCTAGGGCGGATTGGCGGCGGTTTGCCTTTGCAAGGATTGGTTTCCGGCCTCATCATCGGGGCGGCGGCAACGGTGGCAACCTTTCCCCTGGTGGCGTTTCACTTTAAGGAACTGCCACTTTTGGGACTGCCAGCCACTTTGCTGGCCGCGCCCTTGCTGCCCTTGGCCCTGGTCGGCGGATTGGCGGCGGCTTTGGCCGGCTTGGTACATCCCCTTTTCGGGCAGGCGGTGGGACTGGCGGCCGCTTTGCCTCTGACGGCCCTACTGCAACTAGTGGATTGGATTCCGGGCTGGACGATAGCTAGGGAGGGCGGCAACGGTCTCGGGGTATTGGCCTGGTACGCTTTGCTGATTGCCGCCTTGCTGTTGGCTGACCGCTTGACCTCAGGCCGGGGCTTGGCCGGCCGCTTTCGGATTCCGATTAACCGGGAACCTTTGCCGCCGCTCCTGGGTTTTACCGACAGCGGCCGGCCGCGTTCTCCTGGGGCCTACCTGGGCTTGGCCGGGGCCGCCATCATTTTGGCCGCGTCAGTGCTTTATATGGGGGCTGGCCTGTTTCAGCGGGCCGATGGCAAGCTGCATATCCATTTCTTTGATGTGGGGCAAGGCGACAGCGCGCTGATTGTTACGCCGCAAGGCCGGCAAGTGCTGATTGACGGCGGCCCGGATACTGCCGGGGCCGCCCGCGCCCTGGCTACGGTTATGCCGGCTTGGGATAAGCGGCTGGATGCCGTAACCGTAACCCATCTGGACGCCGACCACAGCCGGGGACTGCTGCATACCCTGGAATCCTATCGGGTGGACACGGTGCTGGTCGGCGCTAAAGATGCGGAAAGTTCCCTCTATCCCCAATGGCGGCGGACGCTGGAACGGCAGGGCTATGACCCGGTCTATCTGACCGCCGGGCAAATTTTGACCCTGGAGGAGGGGGTAACGCTGGAAATCCTGCATCCCCCGGCTATTCCTTTGCGCGGCCCGTTGTGGAACGCCAACAATAACAGCCTGGTAATGCGGCTGGTTTATGGCGAGATGCGCTTTCTGCTGGCCGGGGATATTGCGGCGGCGGCGGAAAATTACCTAATTCGCCGGGATGCCCCCTTGCAAAGCCAGGTGCTGAAAGTAGCCCATCACGGCAGCAAAAGCTCGACGACCGCCGCCTTTCTGCGGGCGGTCAACCCCCAATGGGCGGTCATTTCCGCCGGCGCGGACAATTCCTACGGCCATCCCCATCCCATGATTATGGCCCGCTTGGAAAACCTGATGGGCTCCGAGGCCATCTACCAAACCGCCCAGCAGGGTACCATCCATTTCAGCACCGACGGCCAGCGGCTGTGGGTGGAAACGGAAAAATAAACCTAGGCCGGCCTAACCCGCCGTTGCCGCGGCCCGTTCAGCCCCTTGCCGATAAAGGTATAGCGCACCGCCCATTGGTAGCTGAGCAGCAAAAGCAGCGCTACCCCCAGGCACAGCAGGCCGAATTTCAGGTGGACGTTCAGCGGCCAGTTCAGCAGGAGCATCTGCCCAGCCACAATCAGCGGCATATGCGCCAGGTACATCCAATAAGCGGCGTCCGACAGGTAGCGCACCCAGAAGCGTTCCCGGCCGGCCAGCAGCCGAAACAGCCCTATCAATCCGAAACCCATCAGCCAGGCATAGGCCAGTTGCACCGCCGCCGCCAATATCCGCAGCACTGCGCCGCCGTCCGGGTCGCCATCGGACAAAACCAGGGCCAGGGGAAAGACCAGCAGCAAAGCCGGGACCAAGGCCGCGGCCCAGCCGCGACCGACTACTATTCCCCGCTGCTGCATAAAGACGCCCAGCAGAAAGAACATTGCATACCAGGCCAGGGCTTGCGGATTGATAACAGGACTGCCGGTTTCCGCGCCCAGCCCATTCATCAGCAGCCGCGGCAGCAGGGACAGGGGTATCAGCCCCCACCAGAGCCAGGGATGGCGGAAAGTCAATCCCAGCTTGACCAGCAGGGCAAACAGGGCCACTAAAGCCAGTAGATACCACAGAAACCATAGATGATCCAGGTCGTAAGTCCAGGAAAGCAGCCAGGTAAAGGGATGCAGCGGCGCAAAATCATCATTGCCGCCGCTGAGGGATAGCAGCAACCCGGTGGCCGGCACAATAGTAACCGCTCCAATCGCCAGGGGCAGGCCGACCCGCCGCAGACGATGGCCCAAGACCGCCCGCAGCCCGTACCGCCGCCACAGCAGCGCAGTAAAGAACCCGCTGAGCAGAAAGAAAATCGGCATCCGGAAACCGTGAATAGCCGCCAGCAGGATGCCGTAGCCGTCCGCTACTTCCTCGGTAACGCCCGGATCGGTCAACGGCCAATCCTCGCTGCCCAGCAGGAACAGCGCGCCGTGCAGCACAATACCCAGCAGCATTGCCACGCCGCGCAAAGCGTCCAGGTCATGATAGCGCGGCGCGGCCGGAGTATCCGGAGCCGCCGCCGCGGCCCGGTCAGCAACTGTCGTAGCGGTATTCCCTGGCTCCATCAGGATTGCCGGCCGGCGGCGATAGTTTCCGCAGGGCCGGACGCCGCCAATATCGCCGCCAGATATTCCGACGCCGCGCGCAGCTCGAAGCCCACTACATCAAACCCGTCCTCCTCGCTGCCAAAGTCAATGACCAGCGGCGCGGTGACCTCGCTGGAAGTGGCAACTTTGCGGCCGGGAATCAGCGCCCGCACGATGTCGGATTCCTTATAGTAGCGCACTTCCAGATAGGCGTCGCCGGCAAGGGGGGAGTTCATAATTCACCTCTTTCGTAGCGTCATCATACCCGGTTTTATGCCCTTTGGCAAGGGTATATAATTGCCTTGGCAATAGCATCCTTCAACCAGTTCAGGATGAGCGGAAAAGGATAGTCTAGCCGGCCGGTTGACAGATGGCCCGCCGCCGTAGATGATATAGGGCAGGGTGGGGTGTTGGGGAATTGAATAGAGGAGGCTCAGCGGTGAAGGCTGCCGTTTTGTACGAATATGGGCAACCCCTGGCGGTGGAGGAGGTGGAGCTGGATGAACCTCAGGCCGGCGAGGTGCTGGTCAAAATCGGGGCGGCCGGCGTCTGCCGCAGCGATCGCCACTTTATGCACGGCGACGCCAATATCAACCTGCCCGCCGTCCTGGGCCACGAGGGGGCCGGCACGGTGGTGGAAGTCGGCCCCGGCGTTACCCTGGCCCAGCCCGGCGACCAGGTAATCCTGTCCTTTGTGCCGGCTTGCGGCCGCTGCGAATCCTGTCTGGCCGGCCGTTCCAATCTGTGCGATTTGCACATGGCGACCGGCCCCTTTATGCTGGACGGCACCACCCGCCTGCACAAGAACGGGCAGGATATTCACCACATGGGCAAGGTGGCCTGCTTTGCCGAATATGCCGTCGTCCCCGAAACCGGGGTTGTCCCCACTACCGCCCCCCTGCCGATGGCCCAGGCGGCGATGATTGGCTGCTCCGTGCCGACCGGCGTGGGGGCCGCCCTGTTCAGCGCCCAGGTGCAACCGGGCAGCACGGTGGCCGTCGTGGGCTGCGGCGGCGTGGGCCTCAATGTGATTATGGGGGCCAAACTGCTGAACGCCGGCCGCATCATCGCCGTGGACATCCGGGAAAGTCAGCTGGAGTTCGCCATGAAGTTCGGGGCGACCCATTCGGTCAACGCCGCCGACCGGGATCCGGTGGCTCAGGTCAAGGAAATCACCGGCGGCCGCGGGGCCGACTATACCTTTGAGGTGTTCGGCTCGGCGGAAACGGTGCGGACGGCCTATGATATGTGCGGCAAGAGCGGCACGGTGACGGTAGTGGGCATTGCCCCCATCGGCGCGGCCGCCCCCATCAACGCCGTGGATCTGGTGCGGAACGAAAAGACGGTGCGCGGCACCTACTACGGCTCGGCCCGTTCCCGCACCGATATGCCGCGGATGATTGATCTGTATCTGGCCGGCAAACTGAACCTGGATGACCTGGTCGTCCGCCGCTATCCCCTGGAACAGATTAACGAAGCCTACGCGGATATGGACGCCGGGGAAATCGGCCGGGGTGCTATCGTCTTTGACTGACCGGCGGGCCGGGCAAGGGCCGTCCCCTACCGTCATTCCCGCGTAAGCGGGAACCCGGCGGCGGCAGAGGCGCAATCGTCATCCCGGCGTATCCTACCGTTATTCCCGCGTAAGCGGGAATCCAGGAATACCCGACGGTAAGCCGACTGGTCTTTTCAGTACCGTTATGGATTCCCGCTTACGCGGGAATGACGGTAGGGGACGGCGGTAATGACGGCAAGGGATTCCCGCATAAGGGGAATGACAGTAGTGTGCGGCGGGAATGGCGGCAAGGATTCCCGGATTCCCGCTTACGCGGGAATGACGGTAGGGTACGGTCGGGATGATGGGCGGCAGGAAGGATGGCAAGGAATTGCCCCGGATTGGCCCGGCAGCGCAGCGGAAAGGAAAATAAGGAGGCCCTTATGCCCCGGTTGGAAACCCTCAGCGAAGTTCAGCGGCGGACGCTGGAGTTCTTTCCCTGTCTGGAAAATGACGCGACGCCCTGGGTGACGCCGGCACGGGATCTGGCCCACAGCAAGGTGGCTCTGGTCACCACGGCCGGCCTGCATTTGCGCGGCGACCCGCCCTTTGCCCGGGATGCGGCCGGCGGCGAGTCCTCTTACCGGGTCATCCCCAGCGACTGCAACCCGTCCGAGGTGATGCAAAGCCACTTTTCCATCGGCTTTGACCATACCGGCCTATACCGGGACTTGAATGTCACCTTTCCGATGGATCGGCTGCGGGAACTGGCCGAGCAGGGCGTCGTTGGCAGCCTTTCCGCCAACTACTACTCTTTTATGGGGGCTTTGCGCGATCCCAGCCGCCTGATGGCGGAAACCGGCCCGGAAGTGGGCCGGCGCTTGCTGGCCGAGGGGGTGGAAGTAGCCCTGCTGACCCCCACTTGACCCCTCTGCACCCACACCGTGAGTGTGCTGGCCCGGATTTTGGAGGAGCATAAAATCGCCACCACCGCCCTGGTGATGGTGCGGGAACACGCCGCCCGGGTGAAACCGCCGCGGGCTTTGTATGTCCCCTTTTACTTCGGCTTTGCCCTGGGCAAGCCCGACGACCCGGCCTATCAGCATCGAGTCATCAAGGCGGCTTTTGACCTGCTGGATGCCGAATCCGGCCCGGTCTTGGCCGATTTCCCGGAGGATGGCGACCCGGCGATTATGCCGCAGGCGTCGGAAGTGACGGCGGCGCCTTTCCAGGTTTCCCGCAACACCGCCGACGAAATAACGGCGCTGCGGGCTTTTTACGAGCGTTGGGTCGCCAGCCACGGCGGCCGCACCGCCGTTGGATTGAGCGGCATCCCCCAACGCCGCTTTCGGGGAATGATACCCTTTCTGGAATCCGTAGCCCGGGGTCAGGAGGCCGATTGGCCGGAACGGCCGGAGGAAGTGTCCCGGCCGCAGTTTATCCGCTACTGCGTCGATGACCTGAAAGCCTTTTACTACGAGGCGCGGATGGCGCAGCAGCCGGCGGCCGACCCGGAAGCCCTGCATCGCTGGTTCTGGGGCAGCACCGCCGCCGGGAAACTGATTGCCGACCTCGCCGCCCAACTGAACGCCGCCGAGGATCCGACCCTGCGCGCCCTGGCCTACGGGCTGGCCCGGTAGGGCGGCGGCTTGGCAGCCCGGCGGCCCGGTAGCCGGCAGCCCGGCGGCTTGGCGGCCCGGTAGCCGGCAGCCCGGCGGCTTGGCAGCCCGGTAGTCGGTAGCCCGGTAGAAAGAGGGAGACGGCGGTTTTATGGCGGATCTAACGATTAAATTGGCGGAAACGGCGGCGGAACGGGAGGGCGCGGTCAATCTGCGGATGCAGGTGTTCGTGGTGGAGCAAGGCGTGCCGGCGGCGATCGAAGTGGATGAATTTGACGCCGCCGCCGACACCATCCACGCCGTAGCCCTGCATCAGGGCCGGGTCATTGCCACCGGCCGCCTGGTGGTGGAGCCGGATGATGCCGGCCAAGCCCGGGGCCGGATTGGGCGGATGGCGGTAGCGGCGGCCTGGCGGCGGCAGGGCATCGGCGGCCAGATCCTGCAACGATTGGAACAGGAAGCCCGCCAGTTGGGATTGCCGCGCTGTATGCTCCACGCCCAGGAATATGTCAAAAGTTTCTACGCCAACCTGGGCTACCAGGAACGGGGCAGCGTCTTTTTAGAGGCCAACATCCCCCACATTGAGATGACGCGGGAGTTGTGAGGGGGGCGGCGGATTTGCCGCCCGGCATAGCCGGCGGTCAGTCCTCCGGCGCATCCCGGGCCAAGTCCTCGGCCAAGATGATGGAGACCCCGGCGGCCGCGGCTTGAGCTTCCTGCGGCGGATGGACGCGGCCGCTGACCACTACGGCTTTAGCGGCTATGCCGGTAGCCTTTTCCAGAATGGCGGCCCGTTCCGCGGCCCGGTCAATATCCTCCTGATGCAGGGTTATGGAAACTTCCACGGCGATATAAACCGGCGCGGCGGTAGCCCGGTCAGTAGCGCGCAGAATGACATCCAGCAGCCGAACCTGGATATTCTGCTCCGGGGTGATGATTTGCTGATCCTCGGCATCCTCGAGCAGTTCGGCAAATCCCCGGTCGATGCTGGCGATGATGCTTTTCAGGGTAACGGCGCGGCGCAGACGCATCCGTTGGCTGAGGACGACGTCCAAGTGGCCCTGGAGCCGCCGTTCCGCGTCCGCGCCCAGCAGGCGGCCGAGTTGTCCCTGCATCCGGTCGATTTCTACCCGCATCTGCCGGGTGTTAGTTTCCAGGCCGGTCAGCCGCTCGTTGGTGCTGGCGGCAATTTCCTCCAGCCGGGCCAGCCGCTCGTTAGAGCTGGCGGCGATTTCCTCGAGTTTGGTCAGCCGCTGCTCAGAACGGGCGGCAATTTCCTCCAGGTTGGCAGTACGCCCTTCCAGGCCGGTCAGCCGCTCGTTAGAGCTGGCGGCGATTTCCTCCAGCCGAGTCAGCCGCTCGTTAGAGCTGGCGGCAATTTCCTCCAGCCGGGCCAGCCGCTCGTTAGCCCGCTCGTTGGTTTCCCGCTGCTCCTGGATGAAGTCGTTCACCACCTGCTCCAGCCGGGCCAGCCGCTCGTCAGCCCGCTGGTTGGTTTCCCGCTGCTCCTGGATGAAGTCGTTTACCACCTGGGTCAGCTGCGCCAAGGCGGTCGGCAAATCCAGAATTTCCTTGGTGAGCAGCAGCGAGCGCAGGGTATCCGACCACTCCGGGCGTTCCGCCAGGATGCGGGCCAGGTCGCTGATGTCGTTGATGGTGGTAGTCATTCCCTTACCCTCCCGGCATTATTATAGCGCCGCCGGGATGATTTGTCAGGTTTTTGACACTTTTGGATTCCGTTCTGCGGCGGCGTATTCGTCCCTCAGCAGGTTTCAGGATGAACGGAACGAATACGCCGCCGCCCGGCCGCCTTGCTGCGGGGCTTGAAACTCGCCCCCTTACCGCAGCGGCACGGAAAAGATCTGGCCGCCTTTGGGACAATCGGTACAGGGGGCGGCGTTCCACAGGGCGTTGCGGCTGCCCTCCCGGATTAGACCCAACGGGGCCATATAGCGGTCATAAATTTCCCCGTAGTTGCCGACCGCCCGGATTACTTCCTGCGCCGCCGTTTTTTCCAAGCCCAGGGTTTCCTGCCCGTAGCTGCCGGACAAGCCAAAGAGCCGGTCAATCTTGGTGTTGCCGGTGACCGCCGTCGGCACATTCTGCGAATCGATGCCGTAAGCCTCGGCGTAAATCAGCATCGCCATAACCGCTTTCACCAGGTCGTACCACTGCTCATCCCCGTGCGGCACCCCCGGCCCCAAGGGTTCCTCGGAAATGGTTTCCGGCAGGATGATATGGGCCTCCGGATCGGCGAACCCGCTGCGGTAGGCATACAGGCCGGAGTGGTCGGTGGTAAAGCCGTCGCACTGACCCTGGTTATAAGCCTCCACCGCCGCATCGGTGCGCTCAAAAGTTACCGCTTGAATGCCCAAGCCCAGCAAATCCGAATAGTCTTGCAGGTTCAGCTCGGTGGTCGTGCCTTGGGTAACGCAGATGGTAGCCCCGGCCAGTTCCGTGGCGCTGGTCAAGCCCAATTCCCCCCGGTGGACGATAAAACCCTGCCCGTCATAATACATCGTCTGGGCAAAGTTGCCCCACTGGGCTTCCCGGGAAGTGGTAACGGTCAGGGTGCGGGCAATCATATCCACTTCCCCGGACTGGAGGGTGGCGCCCATTTCGGTGGCGGTAACGACCCGCACTTCCACCGCGTTGGGGTCGCCCAGGACGGCGGCGGCTACGGCGCGGCACAGGGCAATGTCAAAGCCCACATTGCCGCCATCCTCCAGATAGCCAAAGCCGGCGATGGCATTGTTGCTGGCGCAAATCAGCCGGCCGCGTTCCCGCACCGTCGCAAGGCGGCTGTCCTCCGTCGGACTGGCCGGCCCGGCAGCCTCCATCGCCGCAATAGTGGCTTGCAAGTTGGCGTTTTCCGATTCCAGGGCCGCCGTATCCCCGGCCGGCTGAGTGCAGGCGGCGGTCAAGGCCAGGGCCAGCATCGCCGCCGCGGCAATCAGTACCAGTATGCCTTTGCCATAAACCCGGTTCATTCCCGCAGTCCCCCTTATATGCCCGGATGTTTCCGGATGCCGGATACGGAATATCCTAGCAGTCCGGGCGGCTAGCGGCAACCGGGCTTTTGGTAGCAGTTCCGGGGCAATGGCCTATGGAGACCGACATTCCCGCCGCCCACTACCGTCATTCCCGCGTAAGCGGGAATCCATAAATCCGCTCATCCTGAACTTGTTGAAGGATGGCCGCCGGCCGATAACGAAATCTCGAGGAATCCGAAAGTCTTGCCGGCCATCCTTCAACAAGTTCAGGATGAGCGGAAAGAGGTTGCTGGTTGAGGATGCGGCGGCATCCGTCCGTACCGTTCGGGATTCCCGCTTGCGCGGGAATGACGGTAGAGAGGGCGGCGGGAAGTGACGTGTAGAAAGGTGCCGGCCGGCCGGTTGGATGGCCGGCCCGCCCCCCGGCCCGCCCAACTAACCCGGCAGCCGCAGCTGCACCCCGGCTTTTTCCTCTTGCAGCTTGGAAACGGCGTCGGAGTCCTCGCTGCCCCAGCCGCGGTTCAGGGCTTCTACGTGCTTCTGGTCAATCAGGTTTGCCAAGTCCAGGGGGATGCCGTATTCCCGGCCCAGGTCGGTCGCCAGGCGCACATCCTTGGCGGCCAGGGCGGTGGCAAAGCCCGGCTCAAAGTTGCCCCGGAACAGATAGCGGGGAAACTTTTCGGTGAGACGCCGATTGCCGCCGGAACTGTTGGCGATAACATCGGCCAATACCGCCAAATCCACCCCGGCCTTGACCCCCAAAGTCAGGGCTTCCGTCACCAATACGCCAATGCCCATGCTGAGCATATTGTTGCAAATCTTGCAGACCATACCGCTGCCGATGGGGCCGCAATAGACCACATGGCTGCCGATGGCGTCCAGGGTAGGCTTCATCCGCTGGTAGATGGCTTCATCGCCGCCGACCATCACCGCCAGGGTAGCGGCGGCCGCGCCATAGACGCCGCCGCTGACCGGCGCATCCAGCACATTCACGCCCCGGGCGGCGCAGACTTCGTGAATCCGCCGGATCATCGTGGGCGAGTTGGTGGACAAGTCCATATAGACCGCCCCCGGGGCCGCGCCCTCCAGGATGCCCTTTTCGCCCAGCACCACCGCTTCCACATCCCGGGGGACGGGCAGGGAAGTCAGGGTGACCTCCTGGCCGGGGACGCATTCCGCCGGGGTGTCGGCCCATTCCGCCCCCAGTTCCAGCAGATTGGTGGCGGCTTCCCGCCGCAGGTCGTGGACGATTAGCTGATGGCCGGCCTTAATCAGGTTGGCGGCCATCGGGTTGCCCATATTGCCCAAGCCGATAAATCCTACTTTCATTCCCTACGCTCCTTGACCGGAATAACCCCGCCGCCGGGGGAAGTGACGGGGAGGATTATAGCGCTTGCGGCGTATAATTCCGTCCATCCAGAAACCTGCTAAAGATGAATACGCCGCAACTTATGGGGGCGATTGTAGCGCTTGCGGGGTATCCATCCGCTCATCCTGAACTTGTTGAAGGATGACCCCGTTGCCGGAATGACTCGACGCCCATCCCGCCACCCACCGGCCCATCCTTCAACAAGTTCAGGATGAGCGGAAAAAAGACACAAGCCGCCGGCAACCAATCAAAAGGCCGCCCCCCCTTGATTAGGGGGGCGGCCTTAAAGCCGATTCTCGGGACTGGATAAGTCAGCGTTGCCGATA
>CBDBCU010000005.1:0-474577 GCA_965203435.1 Dehalococcoidia bacterium
CCGGGGTTGGCGTTGCCGGAATTGCCAAAGTTGCTTGAGTTACTTGGGGGGGGGGGGGGGGGGTAATGTATATTTCATCGGTACAGGCCGCGAGCAGGGCAATCAGCAGCGCCGCAACTATCCCCAGAACCCGGGCCGCCAAAGCAACGGGCCGGGCCAACGCGGCCGGGGCCGCGGGTCGCGCCGGCGGTCGCAACGATTAGTTTCAGAGGTTCCAGCAATTCGCAATCCTGCCTTTTTCCGATTGCCTTGAATCCTATCATACCTTTGGCCGGCGGACAAGCCGAATTTGTTGGTGTCCCCAAGGCAAAGGCATATATCCTTTGCAACTACCCCTGCCGCCATTTCCGGCCGCCGCCTACCGTCCATCCCCGCGTCCCCGCAACCGTCATCCCCACACCCCACAACCGTCATCCCTGCTGCCCCACCGTCATTCCCGCGTAAGCGGGAATCCAGGACGGTACTGCCTTATAATGCCGCACTCTTGGCAAGCCACCGCGGGATTCCCGCTTACGCGGGAATGACGGTGGGGGGCGGCCGGTAAGTGCGGTAGAGGGGCGGCGGGAGGGACGGTAGAGAGAGCCGGGAGGGACGGTTAGAGGGATGGGCGGTAAGGCCGGTTGCTATAGGCCATTGCCTAGACGTGGCATATAGCAACCGCCCCCCGCCCGGCTAAACCCCGTATTGCCGCAGGGCCGCGGCGCTGAAAGTCAAGCCCAGGCCCGGTTTGTCCGGCACCACGATTTGCCCGTCCACGAGGGCCGGGGTTTCCTCAAAAAGTTGCAACGACCAGGGCATATATTCCACCGTCAGCCCGTTGGGGATGGCGGCCACATTATGCACCTGCACCTCCGGGGCAATGTGGCTGACCACCGGCAGGTTGAACGCCTCGGCCATTCCCGCCACTTTCTGGAACTGGGTAATGCCGCCCACCCGCATCAGGTCAATCATCACGATGTCCACGGAGCGGTTTTCAATCAGCTGCCGAAAGGGGGCAATGCCGAATACATATTCCCCGGCGGCCAACGGCGTGGTCAGGGCGTCGGCAATGCGGGCCAATCCCTGATAATCGTCATAGACGGTCAAATCCTCCAGCCAGAACAGGTTGTATTCCTCCACCCGCTGGCCGATGGCAATAGCCCGGTTCACATCCCACAGCTGATTGACATCGCACATCAGGTCAATGTCCGGCCCGATGGCCTCCCGGACAGTACGGATACGGGCCACTTCGGCATCCGCCGACGGCTCCGCGCCCATTTGGGTTTTCATCTGGCGGAAACCCTTGTCCACCAATTTGGCGCTGACTTCGGCCAGATATTCCAGGTTGCGCTCGCGCCCCAACTGGCCGCTGGCGTAGGTGGGTACCCGATCCCGATGGCCGCCCAGCAGGGTCGCCACCGGCAAGCCGGCCGCCTTGCCTTTAATATCCCACAGGGCCAGGTCCAGGCCGGCCAGGGCAAAGTTGAACAGGCCCGGCCCGATAGTGCCAGTGCGGCGTTTCAGCTTGTCCACCACCGCCGCCACCGGCAGGGGATCGTCGCCAATCAGCAGTTCGGCCATCGCGTCCACCGTGACTTTCAGGGCGGTGAACAGGGGATTGCCGACCATGCCGGGGATAAAGGAGTAGCCGAGGCCCTGGATCCCTTCGTCGGTGTTCAGTTCCAGGGTAACGAAATCCCGGGTGCCAGGGCCGACGGGGATACCCTCGACCAGGGGATTTTCTGCCGGCACCCGCACCACCCGGGTAGAAAAGCCGGTTATTCGCATAACTTCAAGCCTCCTTGCGGGGACGCATTCACGCTGGTTATTGCCGCCCCGAATAGCCCATCCCTTTCCGCTCATCCTGAACTTGTTGAAGGATGTCATTCCGAGCATAGCCGAGGAATCTAAAAATCTTGAGAGGAATCTGTATCGGGCATTTTAGATTCCTCGGCTACGCTCGGAATGACATAGGAGATCGTTGCCTGCCATCCCCCTGCTTACCCAGAACTTGCTGCTAGGTCATCCTTCAACAGGTTCAGGATAAGCGGGGGGATGGCGGCCGTCCGTTTTCCGCTTATCCGGCAACAGGTTCAGGATAAGCGGGGGGATGGCGGCGATCAGTTTTCCGCTCATCCTGAACTTGTTGAAGGGTGAGCGGAAAACTGCCGGGCTGCCCTACCGCAGCCCGTACTCGGTCATCAGTTCCTGCACCGCTTGCGGCGTACGGCGGGCGGCCGGCCCCTGGCGGGCAGCCCGTTCCTCCGGGTAGCGGATGTTGGGAATGGTTTTGACCGCAATCAGGGTCGGCCCCTCCTCGCCGAAAATCTGCGCCGCTTGCGTGGCAAAATCCTCCAGATTGTCAAAGGCGTAGCTGTGGGCGTAGCCGGCCGACTGCCCCAGGGCGGCGTAGTCCGTTTCCTCGGCCCCCGGCACTACCTGGCCGCCGGTGGTGGCATAGACGCCGTTATCCAGGACGAAGTGGTACAGGTTGGCCGGCGCCTTATTGGCGATGGTGACCAGCGCGCCCAGGTTCATCAGCAGGCTGCCGTCGCCGTCAAAGAGGATGACCCGCTCCTCCGGCCGGGCCAGAGCCACGCCCAGGGCAAAGGAGGAAGTTTTGCCCATCGCGCCGCTGGCCGGCACATCCCGGACGATGTTGCGGGACACCGCCGCCCAGCCGACATTGGCCCGCATCGCCGGCACTACCACCGCATCCCCCCGGAACTGGTCCACAATCCGCATCAACTCCACCTGGTCAATCATTGCCTTACCCCCGTCAACAGAATAGCCGCAGACCGCCGGGCGGAAACTTGCCCCTTCCCGGCCGCCCCATTCTACCACAAATCGGTTATCGGGTATTCATCCGGCAACCAGTTCAGGATCAGCGGATTGAATACCTTATCCATAACCAGGTTGCCAACCCGGTCAACCATCTGTTATACTCCTGTAGCAGTCAAGGAAAACCGCCCCGGTAGGAGGTGACGCAATGGTTCCGCAGCCGGAATGGTTGGGCCCCGTTCTCGCGGTGACGCTGATGGCAATTAGCCTGACCCTGCTGGCGCTGGGTTTGGGCCTTTTCCTGTATACCGCCTTTCACGACATCAAAGGCCAGATTGCCCGGGATCGGGCCAAGGCGGCCCCCTCCACCCCCGGGCAGTCCGAGGGAGGACAATAGTGCGGGGAAGTTCTTACGCCATTTCCCTGCTGATTGTCGCTTTTGCCCTGATCGGGGCGGGCGGTAGTGTGCTGATCTGGCTGGCCCCGGTATCGGCGGAGCAGATGACGCCGGCCCAGGATACCCTCAGGGATCTGTCCGACACGGTGGTCAAAGTAGGCTTGGGATTCCTAGCCGGTTTCTTTGGCGCGCGCCCGTTTCAGTCGGGCAACGGCGCTAATCGCGACTCTTAACCCATCAATCCAACCCGGAGGAAAAGCCATGGCAACCCAAACCCCCGATCAGGATGAAATCAAGCGTATTGTCCAAGAACGCTACGGCGCTCGGGCCCGCGGCGTCATTGAACTGGCCGCCATTCCGCAACCCGCCGCGGCCGGCGGCTGCGGCGATAGCGACTCCGACTCCGGCTGTTGCAGTCCCGCCGACGCCGACCGCGCCCTCCGCCTCTACACCCAAGGGCAGGTGGACGGCTTGCCGGCCGAAGCCGTGGCCGCCTCGGCCGGTTGCGGCAATCCTACCGCCCTGGCCGGGCTAGGATCCGGCGAGCGGGTATTGGATCTGGGCTCCGGCGGCGGCATCGACTGCTTTCTGGCTGCCCAGCAGGTCGGCAGCAGCGGCCGGGTCATTGGCCTGGATATGACCCCCGATATGCTGGATTTGGCCCGCAAAAACCTGGCGACCACCGGCCTAGCCAATGTCGAGTTTGTCCAGGGCGAAATGGAGGACATTCCCCTGCCGGCGGCCAGCGTGGATGTGGTCATTTCCAACTGCGTCATCTGCCTTTCGGCGGACAAGGATGCCGTCTTTCGGGAAGCCTATCGGGTGCTGGCCCCCGGCGGCCGAATGCACATTTCCGATATGGTAGCCCTGACTCCGGAGGGACCGGCCCGCACCGACGGCCAGGCGTGGGTCGAGTGCATCGGCGGCGCCGAGGATAAAGGCGTCTATCTGAACCGCTTGGAGCGGGCCGGCTTTGTCCAGGTAGAAACCACCGATGAAAACCTGCGCTTCGATGACGAGGGCGTCCCGATGAATGTCGCCAGTGTAAAAATCGTCGCCTACAAACCGGCCGGCCGCTGAAACCGGCCGGGCGGCCGACAATCCGCATTACAGCCAAGCTGGGGCAACCGCATATTGCTACCGTCCTTCCCGCGCAAGCGGGAATCCCGAAGTGGCTTGCCAAGACTGCGGCATTATACGGCAGTACCGTTCGGGATTCCCGCTTACGCGGGAATGACGGTAGCAGGCGGCGGATATATGCCATTGCCCTGTAGGATTGCCCCGGCGACTTGACAGCGCTCCTGCCGCCGGGTAAAGTGATACTATAGCCCATTCCCAGCACCCGCCGGCGCCGGAGACGATATTGACCCCTGATGCCGATCCGGAACGACACCTTTTCACCGGTTGGCTTTTAGGCCCCAAAAGGTTCATCGCGGTAGTCATTGCCTTTTGCCTGATCCTGGGGGCTAAAACTTGGTGGGAGTTTGAGGAAAACCTGTCCCAAGCCCCATGCCAGGGGCTGCCGGACTTCGGTTGCTGGGCTAACGCTTTCGCCAAAGCCCTGGTCGCCGGGCTGGTAACGGCCAGCTTCTGCCTGTTGAGCCTCTGGTTCATCAGCTACTTTACCCCGGAGGTCTGGCAAATGATTGCCGAACTTTTCAAGCAAAACCGCTTCCAACGGGGCCTGCAACGGGGCATCGGCCAGGGCATCCAAATAGGCGCTTCCGCCCAGCAAAAAGCCTGGGAGGGTTGGAATAGCCGCCGGGAACAGGCCCATGCCGAGGGTCGGGAATTCACCGAACCGCCGCCCACTCTCGAAACCGACCGCAACGGCCAGTAACTCAAAGGCCAACCGTCGGATTAGAGCCGACAGTTGAGCCTTTGATTCAACCTCCTTTACCAAGGAGGTTGGGCAAATGATTGCCGAACTCTTTAAGCAAATCCGCTTCCAGCTAGGCGCTTCCGCCCAGCAAAAAGCTTGGGAGGACTGGAATCAACGCCGGGAACAAGCCGAAGCTGAGGGCCGGGAATTCACTGAACCGCATCCCACCCTCGAAAGCATCCGCAAAGGCATATATCCCGAAAAGTAACCGTCGGATTAGAGCCGGCAGTTGAGCCTTTGATTCAACCTATTTTACCAAGGAGGCACGGCAAATGATTGCCGAACTTTTCAAGGAAAACCGCTTCAACAAGGGTTTCCAGCGAGGACTCCAGATGGCTGCCCCCGGCCCGGCCGGGGATTAGCCCTATCCCCCCAACCGGCAAGCCCCGAGGGAAAACTATGGCCGCAACTTTTACCCGACCGGACGGGCGGCGCTGGGATGAACCCCGCCCGGTGGTCATCACTCCCGGCTATCAACCCTTTGCCGAAGGCTCGGCGCTGATTGAAACCGGGCAGACCAAAGTAATCTGCGCCGCCTCTTTAGAGGAGCGGGTGCCGGCTTTTATGCGCGGCGCGGGGCGCGGCTGGGTTACGGCCGAATACAATATGCTGCCCCGTTCCACGAATATCCGCACCCCCCGCGACCGGGACGCCGGCCGCATCAGCGGCCGTTCCCAGGAAATCCAGCGGCTGATTGGCCGTTCCCTGCGCGCCGTTACCGACTTGCCGGCTCTGGGCGAGCGCACCGTAACCATTGACTGCGATGTGCTGCAAGCCGATGGCGGCACCCGCACCGCCGCCATCACCGGAGCTTGGGTTGCCCTGCGCCAGGCCCTGCAACTTCTGGTGGATAATCGGGTTTTGCGCGCCTTGCCCTTGCGCGGGGCCGTAGCCGCCATCAGCGTCGGCCTGGTGGAGGAGGCCCTGCTGCTGGATTTGTGCTACCGGGAGGATTTTGCCGCCCAAGTGGATTTTAATGTGGTAATGACCGCGCGCGGCGAGCTGGTGGAACTGCAAGGGGCCACGGAAGCCGCCCCCTTCCCCCGCCAACGGGTGGACGAAGTCCTGGCCCTGGCCGCAAGGGGAATGGAGCCGCTCTTTGCCGCCCAACGCCAGGCTGCGGCGCGGCCGCTGCGCTGAGCCGCCCGGCTTAATGCTGCTATCCCGTCCGTTGCGCCGGCGCCAAAGGTTTGCGGGGTTCTACCCCCTCCTCCCGGCAAGCGGCCAGGTATTCGTCCACCGACCGGCGAAACTCCGGCAGCAGTTGCGCCGCGTCCGCCGCCTCAAAAGTGGCTATGGGGTAAGGGCCGGCGTTGACCACCCGCCCGTGGAAAACCGCCGCTCCTTCGTCATACTCTACTTCGGCGATGTAACCCTTATACTCCATCACGGCTTAACTCCCAGGGCCTCGAGAAACTTTGCCAAGTCGCGCACCGCCGGCCGGGACAGGTTGGGACGCGGATGGGGCCGGTGCATTACCATCCGCTCGGAGCCCTTTTTGAGCAGCATCCGGAAGCCGGCCCGCTCTGAAACCTCTACCTCTATGGCCCGCAGCAGGGACACCGCCTCCGTCCACCGAATATCCGGCGGCGTCGGCGCGGCGAAAATCCGCTCTAATATCCGCCGATGCCGGGCCCGCAATTCCACCGGTCGAACCCGTCCCCCTACCGGGGCAAGCCGTCCGCGTCCAGTACGGTCAGCGGCAGGCCCAGTTCCCGCAGGCCCGGCTCTACCGCCGCCCGGTCGCCGACCACCAGCGTCCGCAATCCCTCCGGACGCACCCATTCCGCCCCGGCCTGCCGCACCTGTTCCAGCGTTACCGCCGACACCCGGGCCGGCGTATTGCGGAAATAGTCATCGGGCAGCTGATGCAAGATCAGCTGGATCAGCTGGCCCAGGATTTGCCCCGGCCGCTCAAAGCCGGCCGGGTAGCCCAGGAGCAGCCCGGCCTTGGCCGCCGCCACTTCCTCGGCGCTTGCCGGCCGGCCGCCCTGAATATCCCGAAACTCTTGCAGGGTTTCCGCCACCGCCTCTTTCGTTACCGCCGTCTGCACACTGCCGCCGGCCACCAGCAAAGACTGTTCCCGGAACCAGGATATGCCGGAATGAAAGCCGTAGCTGTAGCCCTTATCCTGCCGCAGGTTCAGGTTCAGCCGGGCCGAAAACTGGCCGCCAAAGGCATAGTTCAGCAAGCCCAAACTGGTAAAATCGGGATGACGGCGCGGCGGGACGGTGTGGCCGGCCCGGATGACCGACTGCGCCGCCCCCGGCTTGTCCACCAGATAAATACCCGCCGAATCCTCCGGGCTGCCAACGATGGCGGCATCGTCTCCGGCCGCGGCCGCCCCTACTTCCGTCCCTAGCGGATTATCCCAGCTGCCCAGAGCCGCCGCGGCCTGTTCCACCGCCGCCTCCACGTTTACATCCCCCACGACCAGCAAATGAGCCGCCGCCGGGCCGCAGTGACGGCGGAAATGCTCGGCCAGCTGCTCCCGGGTAAAGGCGGCCACGGACGCCGCCGTCCCGATACTGGGGTGTCCGTAGCGGGATTCCCGGCCGAACACCAAGCCGGGCATCAGCTGCTCGGCGATAAAGGTCGGGTCATCCTGCCCCCGCCGCAGGTCGGTCAGATGTTCCCGCCGCACCCGTTCCAGTTCATGCTCCGGGAAAGTGGGGTTCTGGACCACATCGGCCAGCAGGGCCAGGGCTTGCGGCCAGTGGCGGGTCAGGGTTTCCGCCGACAGGATGCTGGTTTCCCGCCGGGTTTCAATGGACAGCCGCGCCCCGATGAACTCAAAGGCGTTGGCAATATCCTGGCTGCTGCGGGTAGCCGTCCCTTCCGACAGCATTTGCGCCGTAAAGAAAGACAAGCCGGGCTGGGCCGGCGGGTCGGCGATGGCCCCGGCCGGCAGCAGCAGGGCAAAGGCCACAATGGGCAGCCCCGGCTTTTCCACGACGGTGACTTGCAGGCCGTTGGGCAGGCGGCGGTGTACCGGCAATGGCGGCGCAAATGGCGGCTCGACCGCCGGTTCCGGCCGTACCGCCCGGTCAAAATCTATCCCGTTGACCGCCGCTTTCCGGGATTCCTCCGGCAGCACCCGCAGCTGCACCTGACTGCCGTTCAGCGTCTTTTGGGCGGCCTGCAAGACCTGCTCCGGCTGCACCGCCAGATAAGGCTCCAGGGCGGTGTTCAGGCGTTCCGGATCGCCGTAAAAGGTGTTGTAATAGTTCAGGGAATCAGCCCGGCCGCCGAACCCGCCAATCCGGGAAAGCTGCCGATAGTGGGAACTTTCCAAGCGATTCCGCGCCCGGGCCAGTTCCGCCGCCGTGGGCGCTTCCTGCCGAACCCGGTCAATTTCGGTCTCAAGGGCCGCCGCCACTTCCCCCAGGGAACGGCCGGCGGCCGCCGTGGCCTCCACCACAAACTGGCCGGCAATTTCCGCCGAATAGTGGCGGACGCTGACGCTTTGGGCTACCTGCTGTTCATAGACCAGGGCGCGGTACAGGCGGGAACTTTGCCCATCGGCCAGCACCGCCCGCAGCATTTCCAGCGGCGCCTCCTCCGGATCCCCCTCGGGCCGGGCCGGCCAGGCCATATAAATGCGCGGCAAAGATACTTTATCCCGCATTTCCAGTTCCACCCGCCCGGCCAACGCCGAATCAAACCGCCCAATCCGCGGAGCCGGCGGCCCCGGCGGCAAATCCCCGAAATAGCGGTTCACCAATTCCAGCGTCCGCTCCTTATCCAGATCCCCGGCAATAGCCAGGCTGGCGTTGGACGGCGAATAAAAACGCTGAAAGAAATCCTTGATGTCCTCCAGACTGGCCGCGTCCAAATCCTCCTGCGACCCGATGGTCATCCAGTGGTAGGGATGCGGCAGGGGAAAGAGGGCTTTCTGAATGTGCCATTGGGCCATTCCGTAGGGGCGGTTTTCGTAGCTTTGCCGCCGCTCGTTTTTGACCACTTCCCGCTGGATGTCAAAGCGCTGCTGATCCAGGGCCTCCAGCAGAAAGCCCATCCGATCCGCCTCCAGCCACAGGGCCAGTTCCAGATAGTTGGACGGCACATCCTCCCAATAGTTGGTGCGGTCGGCATTGGTGGAGCCGTTCAGGTTGGCTCCCACCTTTTGCAGCGGCTCGAAGTAGCTGTGGTTATGGTGCTTGGAGCCTTCGAACATCACGTGCTCGAAGAGGTGGGCAAAGCCGGTGCGGCCGGGTTCCTCGTCTTTGGAACCCACGTGATACCAGACATTGACCGCCGTCAGGGGGAGGGAATTATCCTGGTGCAGGATAACCGGCAAGCCATTGGGCAGCGTAACCTTGTCGCAGGCGATAGAAACCATAAGCGGACTGCATCCTTTCTTTCCGGTGGGAATAATGTTGCCAACTATTTTACCACACCACCCGGCCCACCGTCCTCCCCGCCCAAGGGAATACGGATTCAAACATGGATAGACAGGATTAACAGGATATTTTTATCTTATTAGAACGGTACTGGCCGCCCCGACCGTCATTCCCGCGTAAGCGGGAATCCCGACGGTACTGAAAATACCAACCCTTTGCCGCCCCCAACCGCCGCCGGATTCCCGCTTACGCGGGAATGACGGTCGGGGCGGCCGGAAATGACAGTAAAAAGGGCGCGAAATCACCTCAAAAAAATTTTCGAAATTGCCCCCCCCCCCCCCCCCCCTTTACAAACCCAAAACCTTGTTATAGAATGATGCAAGGCTAGGGCAGAAATTGCCAAGGCAATTTCGGCCCTGGCCTTGTTCTGGGGCCTCTTGGGAGGTTCCCTTATGCCCAAGTTCTTTATGTTGGGTATCGCCCTGTTCCTGGTGCTGGCCGCCGCCGGGTATGGCATCACTACCCTCCAAGCCCGCTCCATCCCCTGGGACTGCGCCGATTGGCAAGCCTTTGCCCACGCCGACCGGACGACCGCTATCCTCGAGTCCCTGGCGGAGAACCGGGGCAAGACCCTCTATTGCGGCGTCGACCAGTCCGACACCTTTGCCAAGACCGAGACTTGGGAGGCCGGCAAAGACCGCAACGAACGGGATGACACCGTCTATTTCGGCGAGCGCGGCCAGTTCCGCGGTTTCATCGCCGCCCAAGAGGGCTGGCTGACCGACGGGGAATCCGGCGTTACCGGGGTCAGCATTGATCGCATCTTTGAGTTTCCGAGAGAGGAACGGCGGCGGGTTAAACGCGTCAAGCGGTGGGACATCAGCAGCGGCCCGGCGGGTACCGATACTTGCCCGGATCCGGAGGACGGCCGGACACCCGGCACCCTGGCTTGCTCCGGTTGGGGGCCTCCCGATGACAACACTTACGGGCAACCTGCCGGGTCCAAGCGGGATGATCAGGGCCTTTATGCCGGCAAAGGGCAAAATGCCGGCGACTGGGCGATCCACTGGGACACGCAAGCCTTCTATAATCCTCTGGCGAGCAATGCGCTCTTGGGAGACTTCGCTAGTCCCTCCTCGGAGGGATGGACGGAGTTGGCGACCGCCAGGGCTAAAGAAGTTTGCCGGGAGCAACACGGCGGGCAGTCGGTCGCCAATGTGGTTTTCGGCCAAGGCCACAGCAACGATCAGGCGCTGTATAATCAGAGGGATCACGGGCCGCACTTGGGCTGGTTTTTCGACAATACTGTTGACCAGTACCATCGCTACCGGGCCCGTCAAAGCCGGACTTGGACGGCCACCTGCAAGAAAGTCATCCGCCGCACCCGGAAGTAGGGGGGCGTAACCCGAAACCTTTTGCCGCCATTCCCCGGAAACGGGGGGTGGCGGCTTTTTTGCGCGCCCGGGATGACCAATCCCTTTACTATGTCATTCCGAGCGTAGCCGAGGAATCTAAAATGCCCGACCTTGACTCCATTTCAAGACTTTTAGATTCCTCGGCTACGCTCGGAATGACATAGGGGGTTGACTGCCCATCCCTACCGTCATTCCCGCTTACGCGGGAATCCCACGGTTGCCTGTCGACAATACCATTATAAGGCAGTACCATTCGGGATTCCCGCTTACGCGGGAAGGACGGTTGCGGGACGGACGGGAAGGACGGTAGAGAGGGGGCCTCAGATATGCCCTTGCCCTCAACTCAGCGGCAGGGGCGGCTGCCACCATTTGCTGGTGTCGTTGACCTCAATGTGGTTCACCCACTTGACCCACTCAAAACCCCGCTTGCCGGGCGCGGCCAGCCGCAGTGGGAAACCATGCCGGTGGGACAAGGATTCGCCGCCGACCCGGGTCGCCAGCAAGTAATCGTCCAATTCCTCCAAGGCAAAGCGGCGGTAATAGCCGGTGACCGAGCGCACCGTTACGCTGGCGGCCGTGGGCAGTACCCCGGCCCAATCCAGCACCTCCCGCAAGGACAGGCCCTGCCAATCCTGGGTGGAATGCCAGCCGCCAGTGCAGTCCAGGGTAGCCCGCAAGGATTTATCCCCCCGGACTACCTCCCCATAAAAGAGGGACAGCGGCCGCCGCACCTGTCCGCTAACTTGCAAGCGCCAGTGGGCGGCGTCGGCCGGCGGCGGATTGTCATTCAGCCAGGAAGTAGTGGGAAAGGCATTGCCGGCATCGCTGCCGCTTTCGTAGGAACCGGTAAAACGGCGGTCGGCCCCGGGCAAGCCGGCCCACTGATTGACCATTTCTCCGGCCCGCCACAAAACCAGGCCGGCCAGGGCCAAGCCGCCCAGTTTCAGCACGGCGCGCCGTTCCGCCCAGAACCGGGGGCGCATACTCCAGCGATGGCGCAAAGTGTGCCACAGCAGCAGGGGCGTCAAGGCCAGGGACAGGTAGATGTGCCAGCTGACGCCGCTGAATCCGAGGAAGTGGAACGGCCCGAGGTGGCTCCAAGCCACGCCCAAGCCCAGGGCCGCCAGCAGCAGGCTCAGCAGCAATAGCGAGGCGGCGTAGGGCAACCAGTAGCGCCGCCAAAGGGACCGCTGCAACAGCCGGCCCAGGATGTTCCGCCCTTTCCAGATTAGCAGGACGACGATGGCAAAGCCCAGGATGCGGTGAATATGGAGGGCGGCCGCCCACTCCGGAGCGCCACTGGTCAGGGCCAGATAGCCGCTGCCCAATTCGGCTGCGCCCAGCAAAAGCAGGAAAAGGTTGGCCCAGGGATATTTCATCCCGCCCCCGCGCCGGTAAGGATTTCAGCCATAACTACGCCGGGAACAGCCGGGCGGATTGGCCGGGCAAGGGCCTATACCGGACAACCTATTTTACCGCTTTATGCGGGAATCCCACAACCACCTACCGTCATTCCCGCCCCCCGACCGTCATTCCCGCGTAAGCGGGAATCCAGAAAAGCCTGATGGGTAGTGTACCGGTCTTTGGCAATACCGTCGAGATTCCCGCTTACGCGGGAAGGACGGTTGTAGCGCCGCGAATTTCTTTCCGCTCATCCTGAACTTGTTGAAGGATGGCCCGCCGCCATTCTGGCCTATCCGGCCTTTCCCGCCGCCGTTCCCATCCTTCAACAAGTTCAGGATGAGCGGAAAGACGGCAACTGGTTTCAGGATGAGCGGATGGCGGCAACCGGTTCAGGATGCGCGGATGGGGATGGCGGCGGTCCTCCCTACCGTCATTCCCGCGTAAGCGGGAATCCCGAATGGTACTGCCTTATGATGGTATTGTCGACAGGGAACCGCGGGATTCCCGCTTACGCGGGAATGACGGTAGAGGGCGGGCGGGAAGGACTGTAGGGGGCGGAAAGGACGGTAGGGGCGGCCGCCGCCATCCCCATCCGCTCATCCTGAACTGGTTGTAGGACGGGATTTACACCCCGGCTTTTGCCGGCGTCCGGGCATCGGTTACGCCAATCATGCTGTCCCGGGTTGCCAGGGCCGCCAATTCATCCTCGGTAAAGCCCTCGGTGCCGGCGGGCCGGCGCGGCAGCACCAGATAGCGCAGGTCGGCCGTGCTGTCCAACACCGTTACCGCCACCGTATCCGGCAAATCCAAGCCGAACTCGCGCATTACGCCCCGCGGATCGACCACGGCCCGGGCGCGGTAGGCCAGGCTTTTATACCAGTCCGGCGGTCGGCCCAGCAGGGCCCGGGGGTAGCAGGAGCAGAGGGTGCAGACGACCAGATGATGCACGGATGCGGTGTTTTCCACTACGGCCAGTTGGGGGGTAGCGTCCGGCAGGGCATAGCCCAACTCGGCCAGGGCCGCCGCCGGGTCAGCCAGCAGCCGCGCCTTGTATTCCGGATCCCGCCAGGCCCGGGCCACGACCCGGGCTCCGTCAGCCGGGGAACGGGCCTCAATCCGCTCCACCATATCCTGAACTTCGGCGGCGGCGCAAACCCCCTTTTCAATCAGCAGGGCCTCGATGGCCTGCGCCCGGCGGGCGTAGTAGCCCAACTCCCCATCGGCGACCATGCCGGGATGGTTATGGGGGTGTTCGTGTCCGTTATGGGATTGAGTGTCCATTATCCTCTCCGGTAGCCGGCATTGCCTATTGCCCATCCGGGATTTACCTACCGCTCATCCTGAACTTGTTGAAGGACGAGCGGTAGGTAAGTCCTAGATGAACGGCTTACCGGCCCAATTCCCTATTCCCCGGCCGGCTCCAGCCAGTGCTGATAAAGGTCCACCAGAATCAAATCCGCCGCCGGCCCTTGGTAGTCCGGCCAGACTTGGGCCTGGCGGAACTCGACCCGATACAGGGGTTGGCACGGCTGGCCGGCGCCGCCGTAGGCCAGGGATTCCGGATTGGCAAAGACGCCGCCGATAGCCGCAATCCGCCCGGTCTGCCCCTGAATGTAGGCGGGAGTGCGGAAGTGGCCGCCGGGATGGCCTACCCGCACCCGCACTTGGTCGCCCGGCTGATATTGGATCGGCGCGGCGGTAGCGGCGGTCATTATTGCTCCATCCTTTCCAAGACGGCCATACGGGCGTCAATTTCCCCGGTGGTCAGGATGCCCTTTTCCAACAGCAGGATTTCCAAGGCCGCCGTCCACCGCTCGTAGTACGACATAGTTTCGTACTGTTCTGGCGGCAGGCTTTCGATAACCCGGCGCATTTCATCGGTGCGGCGCAATCCCTTGGCCCCGAGGACATTGTGCAGGGCATCCACCCGCCGTTCCCAATCAGCAAGGATATGCTCCTCCTGGGCAATGGGTTCGGCGGTGGGCCAACCGCCGCGGTCATGGACCTCCGGCATCAGCAGAAACCTCCCCGCCCGGCCGCAGCCGGCAGATTTATACAGCCCGGCCGACGGCCGGCAGATTTATAGGAAACAGGATAAGGCAAGATGGGGCCGGTTGGCAAGGGGGCGGTTCAGGGAGGGCGGCCGGCCCAAGGGGTTTAGCGATTAGGTATATAATTCCCCAAAGAATAGTATAATACCCCCAACACCACTACTAATATGACTAGGTTTTTTGATCTCCCAACAGCCCGCCCCACCGCCCATTGCAGCCGGGGGCGGTAATGCCCGCCGGCCGTTCCCAAATTCAGGAGGGATAAACCTATGGCTACCCCGCAGGAAATTTCGGACCGCTACCTGAAAATCAGCCGCCAGTGCCTGCTGCAAGCGGAGGAGGAGCTGTTTGTCCAGGGCGACACCATGCAGGCGTCGGAAAAGCTCTGGAACGCGGCGGCCCAAGCCCTCAAATCCGTGGCCGCCCTGCGCGGCTGGAATCACAAAAGCCACTCCTTGCTGGGCGACATCGCCATGCAGTTGAATCTGGAGTTCGGCCGGCCGGAACTGTCGGATCAGTTCGTCGGCTTAGACGCTGTCTATATCAACTATTACGGACGCATCCGGGAGTCCGATGAGATGGCGGATATACTGAACACCGCCCGGCGGTTCGTCGGCCAACTCGAGGAAATCCGCCAACTACCGCAGCCTCGGTTCACTCCGTCCAACCGCGTCCAGGAGCGGCGGCTGGAACGGTTGACCCGTTTCATCTACGGTCAGTCGGATGACGATGTGGACATAGACAAACTGCCGCCGGTGGAACCCCAGCCTCCGGCCGGCGGCGCTGAATAGCCGCAACCGGCCGCCACCGCCAAATCCAGGAGGAATAACTATGGCTACCCCGCAGGAAATTTCGGATCGTTACCTGAAAATCAGCCGCCAGTGCCTGCTGCAGGCCGAGGAGGAGCTGTTTGTCTTGGGCGACACTATGCAGGCGTCGGAAAAGCTCTGGAACGCGGCGGCGCAAGCCCTAAAATCCGTGGCCGCCCTGCGCGGCTGGAATCACAAAAGCCACTCCCTGCTGGGCGACATCGCCATGCAACTGCGCCTGGAATTGGGCCGGCCGGAACTGTCCCGACAGTTCCGCATCCTGGAATCCGCCCACAACAACTTTTACGAACACCGCTGGGCGGCCGACGAGGTAGAGGATCGGCTGAATGACGCCCGCTGGTTCGTCAGCCAGCTCGAGGAAATTCGCCAACAGCCGCGCCGCCGCTTTACTCCGTCCACCCGCGGCCAGGAACGGCGCATGGAACGGTTGACCCGTTTCATCACGGCCAGTCCGATGACGATGTGGATATAGACGACCTGCCGCCGGTGGAACCCCAGCCGCCGGCCGGCGGCACTGAATAGCCGCCACCGGCCGCCGCCGCCAAATTCAGGAGGGATAAACCTATGGCTACCCCGCAGGAAATTTCGGACCGCTACCTGAAAATCAGCCGCCAGTGCTTGTTGCAAGCAGAGGAGGAGCTGTTTGTCCAGGGCGACACCATGCAGGCGTCGGAAAAGCTTTGGAACGCGGCGGCCCAAGCCCTAAAATCCGTGGCCGCCTTGCGCGGCTGGAATCACAAAAGCCATTCCCTGCTGGGCGACATCGCCATGCAGCTGCATCTGGAGTTCGGCCGGCCGGAACTGTCGGACCATTTCGATGGGTTGGAGGCCGCCCATAACAACTACTACGAACACCGCTGGGAGGCGGATCGGGTAGAGCTTCGGCTGAACACCGCCCGCCGGTTCGTCAGCCAACTCGAGGAAATCCGCCAGCTACCGCGCCGCCGCTTTACTCCATCCACCCGCGGCCAGGAGCGGCGGATGGAACGCTTGACCCGTTTCATCTACGGCCAGTCGGATGACGATGTGGATATCGACAAACTGCCGCCGGTGGAACCGCAACCGCCGGGCGGGGGTGGCGCTTAGCCGCTCCCGCCCCATCCATCAACCCGTTACATTCCATATAAGGAGCGTGAAACCCTATGCTGATGGTTGATACCCACGCCCACGCCGGCGTCAACTGGTTCGAGCCGGTGGAAATGATTTTGCACCAGATGAACCTGAACGGCGTCCAGCAGTGCCTCCTGATTCAGCACGCCGGCAACTACCATAACGACTACCTGCTGGAATGCGTCCAGCGCTACCCCGGCCGCTTTGGCGCCGTGATTTGGGTGGATGTGGACGACCCCCAAGCCCCGGACACCCTGGAACGCCTGGCCGGGCAGGAGGGCGTGGTCGGGATGCGTCTCCATCCCACCCAACGCTCGCCGGAGCCGGATCCTCTGGCTATCTGGCGCAAAGCCGCTGAGCTGAACCTGCCGGTCAGCTGCTTTATCCGCCGCGCCGCCGATGCCGCCGACCCGGCCTTTCAAGGCATCGTGGAGCAGTTCCCCAACTTAACCGTCATCCTGGAGCATCTGGCCGGGGCCTATCGCCCGCTCAGCCCGGAGTCGGTGACCGCACCCTATGCCGATTATCAGGCCGCCCTGACCCTGGCCCGCTTTCCCAACACCTACATCAAGTTCGGCGGCTTGGGCGAGTTCTGCGTCCGCCCCAATCCTTTGGCGGCCCACTACGCCTTTAACGAAATTCCGCCGCTGATGGAAATGGCCTACGCCGCCTTTGGCCCGGAGCGGATGATGTGGGGCAGCGACTTCCCCCCGGTCGCCGGCCGGGAGGGCTACCGCAATGCCCTGCAAGCCCTGCTGGAATATCCCTGTTTCCAAAGCCCCGGGGAACGGGAATGGGCCTTCGGCCAAGCCGCCCTGACCGCCTTTCGGATGGGCTAGGGGTAGCGGATTCAGACATGGATAGACCGGATAAACAGGATTTTTGTATCTGCCTAGAACGGTTATTGACGGTCAGTACCGTTCTATACCGACAAACAAAAATCCTGTATATCCTGTTTATCCATGTAAATTGAAACCGGCCGGGGCAATGCCTCGACCGGCAAGGTTTTCATCCCGCGCGGCACTGTCAGCCTCCGCCGACTCCCCGAACAATCATGGTTATTAGCCCGCCGCCCAAGGCGGCTACGACCGCGATGCCGAAACCGACGATGGCGTAGAAAAGGCGGTCGATGCGGGAGTGGAGGGTGTCAATGCGGCGGCCCAATTCCGCAATGGCGCTGGACTGCTCGCTCACCCAACCCTCCAGATTGCTGATGCGGCTGTCCATATTCCGCAGGATGCCGGCCAGTTCCGGATTCAAGGCAGTCATTTTCTCCCGCCCTAATCTTTTATCGGGTCGGTACGCCGCCGTTGGGGATGGGTAGAAACCCCGTCCCGCCCTTGCGGCCTACTTCCGTTCCCGGCATCGGCTATTGTATTACAGCGCCGGCCATAAATCAATCCTTTAGCCGGATTTTGCCCGCCGGGGAACCGAATATAGCAACCTTCCTTCCCGGCCCTCTCTACTGTCCTTCCCTCGCCCGCGGGAATCCAGAAAAGGTACTGCCTTATGCCGCCACATTCTCGACAAGCCACCACTGGATTCCCGCGCCAGCGGGATTGACGGTAGTATATGTGCGAGAATAACGGTAGGGGATCGGGAAGGACGGCCAAAGGGTTTTTGGGCCTGGCATAGGGTATTCATCCTTCAACAAGTTCAGGATGGGCGGATGGCGGCGGCGGCGGCTCTGCAATCGTCGGCCCCGCGCAAGGGGGAATCCAGAATCCTATTGCCCGGATTTTGCGGCGGGTGGGTTAGCCCGGATTTTGCTGTTGCCGCTGAAACAGGCTTACCAAGCTGGTTTCCGCCGGGCTGCCCAGGCGCTCGATAATCAACTGGCAGATTTTCTGTCCCGGACGCAGGATGCAGTCGTAGGGGCCGTTGTGGGATATTTCCAGGCGCAACTGCCCCTCAAAGGTAGCATGAACCGTCGGCGCCGTTTGATGAATCGATATGCCCAGCCGGGCCAGGGAACTGCGGCCCTCAACCCGCGCCGCCAGGTAGTTGGGCATCCGGATATACTCCAGGGTGTAGGTCAAAACGAAATCGCCCGGCTTCAAGGGAAATGCTTCGTTGTCCGCGAGGGTTTGCTTGCGGCCGTAGTGGGCAATGAAGGCTTCGACATTGCCGATTTTCGCCGTGTCGATGCGGGTTTCAACCCCGGGCATTGGCTCCGGAAAAGTGGTGAACTCGCTGCCCAGCCGCAGGTCCAGGGCCGAGGGCGCGATCTGATCAACCTTGGGATCGGGAGTGATTACCAAGCGGCTGCTCCCGATTTCCATCCAGATTTCCCGGTCGCTGAGGATCATAGCTACTGGCTCGGGTGGAAAGGCATAAGCATCGTTTCGTCCCGAATCAGGAGGCGCCGGCCGCAGGTGAAAGTCTCGGCGGGAATGTCCACCAGCACCCCCTCATTCACATCAGCGACGATGCACGCGCCCAAGCCGCTGTTCTCCTCGTTGACGAACCGGGGCGGGGCAAAGGTAGTATATTCCTGCCCGTCGAGGTCGAACTGCACGATGAACTCCTTACCGTCCGGCATCAGCCGGACGGTTTTGCAGGGAATCCAGACCGGTTTCTGCTCCGCGCGCCACCGGGGAATCTCAATCATAACTGCTCCCTAGCCTCCTGATTGCTGAGTAAAGGTTGAAAGGAATAGTATTGTAACAATTATTAAGGCGTCGTCAATGCCCTATTGTCAGCAATTCAGGGTAATCGTATATAGAAACCGTCATTCCCGCGTAAGCGGGAATCCAGAAATGCCGATTGATAATAAGCCGGTTTTGGCAGTACCGTCGGGATTCCCGCTTACGCGGGAATGACGGTAGTAGGGCGGCCGGGAAGGACGGTAGAAAGGCAGCGGGCCAAGTCCCTTTACCCCACCGCCGCCAACGCGTCCGCCGCTATTGCCAGGGTGCGGTCAATGTCGGCTGCGGTGTGGGCCAGGGATACGAACCCGGCCTCGAATTGGGAGGGGGCGATATATACGCCGCGTTCCAGCAGGGCGTGAAACCAGCGGCCGTAGGCGGCGGTGTCCGCCTGCTCCACCTGCGCCAGGGTGTTCACCGGGCCGGAGGTGAAAAAGCCGGTGAGCATCGACCCTACCCGGTTCAGCGTGGCCGGAACTTCCCCTTGGGCAAAGACTTCGGTCAAGCCGTCGGCCAATCGGGCGGTCAGGGATTCCAGCCGGGCATAGACGCCGGGCTGTTGCAGGGCGGTCAGGGTGGTCAAGCCGGCGGTAACGGCCAGGGGATTGCCGGACAGGGTGCCGGCCTGATACATCGGGCCGAGGGGGGCTACCTGTTCCATAATATCCCGCCGGCCGCCGTAAGCCCCCACCGGCAGGCCGCCGCCGATAATTTTGCCCAGGCAAACAATATCCGGCCTAACGCCATAAAGGGTTTGCGCCCCCCCATAAGCCACGCGGAAACCGGTTATCACTTCGTCAAAAATCAGCAGGGCGCCATTGGCGTCGGCAAGGCGGCGCAGGCCCGCGAGAAAGCCCGGGGCCGGCGGTACGACGCCCATATTGCCGGCGACCGGCTCCACAATGATGCCGGCAATGGCCGCGGGCCAAGCGGCAAAGCAGCTTTCCACCGAGGCTAAATCGTTGTAATCGGCGACCAGAGTTTCGGCGGTGTAGGCAGCCGGGACGCCGGCGCTGGTGGGGACGCCGTGGGTCAAGGCCCCGGAGCCGGCTTGGACCAGCAGCCCGTCGGCGTGGCCGTGATAGCAGCCGGCGAACTTGACGATTTTGCTGCGGCCGGTATAAGCCCGGGCCAGGCGGAGGGCGCTCATGCAGGCTTCGGTGCCGGAACTGACCAGGCGGATGCGGTCGACGGAGGGCAGGGCGGCGCAAATCTGGCGGGCCAGTTCCACCTCCTGCTCGACCGGCGCGCCGAAACTGGTACCGTTAGCGGCGGCCTGCTGCAAGGTGGACACGACGGCGGGAGGGGCGTGGCCCAAGACCAGCGGCCCCCAGGAGCCGAGGTAGTCGATATATTCGTTGCCGTCCACATCCCACACCCGGCTGCCCTGCCCCCGGGCGATAAAGGGCGGGCTGCCGGCGACGGCGCGGAAAGAGCGCACCGGGCTATTCACGCCGCCGGGAATGAACTGCTGGGCCTGGTCAAAAAGTTGCCGGGATTTGGTTTGGCGCATAAAACCTCGGTTAGTATCGGAAAAGGATTTCCACCCCCAGCAGCCGCAGCATTTGGTACAAGCTAAGGGTGCGGATTTGGAAAGCTTGGGCTATATTTGGAATCTTGGGCGTTTGAGCGTCGATGCTTACCCGACTCTCGAAAGATACTATAACCCCGTTGTCGGCAAGGGCGTGGGCAATGACCCAAGGGTCAGCGCCGCCCAGGAACTCGGCGGCCTTGCGGCCGGGATAGTTGCCGCGGACATAATCGGCAACCCGGGTTAGCTGGGACTGAACCGCCGGGCCGGGCGCAACGAACAAAGGCGTATCCCGGCGGGCGGCGGCCCAATCCGCCAAGGCATCGCCATAGTCGGCCAACTCCTGATAGACCGGCCGCGGACTGGCGATAATTCCCGCAACCACCTTTTGCTCCAGCATTTCCCAGAAAGTGGGAGCCAACGGAAAGCCGTAAAAGCCCTCCCGGTGGGGACGGATGAAAACTCCGGTGTCCAAGCAAAAGTCGGCCATCAGCCGGCCGCTCCCGCCGTCAGCCAACGGACCAGGTGGTCCAAGGCCGGGATTTTAAGGTTCAGCAGACGGGCGGCCTCCCTTTCCGTAGTCCGCCCTTGCAGCACGGCGGCCACCAAAGCGCTGGTAAAAGTGGGGCTGTTGCGCGCCATTAGGTCGCGGTTAGGATTGCCGCTGACCGGCCGCCGGTCTTTGCCGCCGGGTGGGGCGGCGTCATCGTAATGCCGGAACTTATCCCAATCCGGGGCTAGAGCCGCGGCGGCTACCCGGTAGCAGAATCGTTCTACCGGGTTGGATTGTTCTACCCCATCCTGACGATAATCCAAGTTGGATACGCCGCTTTCGCCCAGCCACAGGTGCGCCAGTTCGTGCATCAGGGTAAAGCTTTGCGCGGCCCGAGCATCGCTGCCGTTCAGAAAAATCAACGGCGCGAGGGGATCGCTGAGGGCGAACCCGCGAAACTCGGCGACTTTCAGGGGACGATGGGTATTTTCGCCAACGATGCTGCTGCGGAGTACCAGAACCCCGATTTGCTCGGCCTGGTTAATCAGGCTTTGCAAAAAGGTTTCCCCCTGATCCGCCGCCGGACGGATTTTTTCAGCAACCTGCATAGTGTCAGCCAAGTCGGATGCTACTTCCTTAAAGGAGTTGTTCCGGGAAAAGCGGCCGATGAAGGGCAGCGGGGCCGCGCCCTCCTCTTGCCGGTACTCCTTAAACCACTCCTGCTTGGCCAGGGCGTTGTTGAGGACCTCCTCAAACTCCGGGCTGGGGTTGGACACCGGCCGCCCGTCCGCCGTCCGCAAGTCGGGCAAGTCCAAGTCCATAGGCGGGATTTGAGACAGATACAGGTAGCCGAAAGGCACATAGAGTTTCTGCGCCAGGGTTTCCGCCTGCCGCAGGGTAGGGCGGGATTCCCCCGTTTCCCAAGCCGCCAGTTTCCCGGCGGCCACGCCGACCCGCCGGGCGGCCTGTTCCGGCGTCAGGCCGGCCCGTTGGCGCGCCCAAGTCAGCAGGGCCGGGTTGATGTAAGCTCGGTTGTCGGCGGTTGCGGCTGGCATAGGGAATCTCGCGACCGGGCCGGCCGCTACCCCCCCACCGGGGCGGGAAAGTCCTCGGCCAGCATTTCCCAGGAGGGAATGTCAATCTCCGGCTCCGGCTCCGGGGTGGGGGCCGGGGCCTTGCTGCGGGCGGAGCCCGGTTTGGCCTTGGGGGCGGCGTCCTCTTTGGCCTTGCGGGAGTTCCGCCGCTGGGCAACGGCCTGCTCCCGGAAAGCTTCCTTGGCCGCTGCCACATCCTCGATTTCGCCCAAGCGACGATAGCGGGCAAAGTCGGTGATCAGAGACCAGCGGTGCAAGAACCAGCTCAGATGTTCCCGCAGCGGCGCGCCGTATTTGAGGATGCCGCCGTCCAGCTTGAAGTCCCGGATTTTGTGCTTGCTGTTGAGGCCGGTGGCGTAGGCGGAAAACACCGCCGAGGGAAACACCCAGCATTCGTCGACGGCGTCGTCCTCAAAGGTGATGCAAAAGATGAACAGCTCCGGCCGGGGTTCGAAGTCGAGGATCTGGAACCAAGCCTTGTCCCGCCCGCCGGCGCCGCCGACCGACAGGATTTCCAGTTCAAGGGTCTGACCGTCCTCCAGCCGCGCCAAGCCGTTCGGCCCCCAATGCACCAACGGCTTGTAGATGGCAACGCCCCGGCGCATCAGTTCGTTGAACACATACTGCTCGGCCAGATAGCCGGCCGTCGCTGCGGTCATCATAGCGGTTATTCATCCTCCTCGCGCAGCCACCGGGCCACGGCCTTGGCGTGGTAGCTGATGATGATGTCGGCCCCGGCCCGGCGCAGGCCGGTCAGCAATTCCAGCGTTACCGCCCTTTCGTCAATCCAACCCTGCTGCGCCGCGCCTTTGACCATCGAAAACTCGCCGCTGACATTGTAAGCGGCCAGGGGATGGTCAAAGCGCTGGCGGGCCTGCTGAATTACATCCATATAAGCCAGGGCCGGCTTGACCATCACAATATCCGCGCCCTCGGCAATGTCGCTTTCAATTTCCCGCAGGGCCATCCGCCGATTGGCCGGATCCATTTGGTAGCTACGCCGGTCGCCGAATTGAGGGGTAGAGTCGGCGGCGACCCGAAAGGGGCCGTAAAAAGCCGAGGCATACTTGGCGGCGTAGCCCATTATGGGCGTAGCAGTATAGCCGTGGGCATCCAGCCGTTCCCGAATGGCCCGCACCTGCCCGTCCATCATCGCCGAGGGGGCTACCAGGTCGGCCCCGGCCTGGGCTTGGGTCAAAGCGGTCCGGGCCAATAAATCCAGCGTGCGGTCGTTGTCAACGCGGCCCTGGTCGATAATCCCGCAATGGCCGTGATCGGTATATTCGCACAGGCAAACATCGCCGACTACCATCAGGTCGGGGGCGGTATCCTTGATAACCCGGATGGCGGTTTGGACGATGCCCTCCGGGTCATAAGCCCCGCGGCCGACCGGGTCTTTCTGCGGCGGCAGGCCGAACAGCAATACCGCCGGCAGGCCCAAATCCACCACTTCTGCGATTTCCGCCGGCAGCAAATCCAGGGACAGCTGATAGCAGCCGGGCATCGGGTCAATGGGCTGGCGGACGCCCTGGCCGTGGGTTACGAACAGGGGATAGATGAAATCGGCGGGGGACAGGCGGGTTTCCCGGGTCAGGGCGCGCATCGCCGCCGATTCCCGCACCCGCCGCAACCGCATTTCGGGAAAGCTGGTCATCGGCTTATTCTCCCTTGTCGTCCCCCGCAGTAAAATGGCGCGTCACCGCCGCCGCCAATCCCTCGACCGTGGCCGCCTCCGCTACCAAGTCCACCCGCAGGCCCAACTCCCGGGCGGCGGCGGCGGTGACCGGGCCGATGCAGGCAATCAGCGCTGGCTCCAGCAGGGATTTATCGCCGTCCAGCAGTTCCAGCAGATTGCGGACGGTGGAGGAGCTGGTAAAGGTTATCACATCTATACCCCCCCCGCAAAGCTGCCGGGCTTGGGCGGCGGCCGCCGGCGGGACGATGGTGCGATAGGCGGCGATGCGCTCGACCCGCGCCCCCTGCACCGCCAAGCCCTGGGCTAATACATCCCGCCCGATGTCGGCCCCGGGCAGCAGCACCGGCGCGCCCTCCCATTCCCGGCCGGCCAATTCCGACACCGCCAACTCCGACACCGAGGTTTGCGGCACAAAGTCGGCCCGGATGCCGCGTTCCGCCAGAGCCGCCGCCGTAGCCGGGCCGATAGCCGCCACGGTGGCCCCGGCCAAAGCCCGGGCGTCCTGCCCGGCCAATTCCAGCCGGTCAAAAATGGCGGCGACAGCGTTGACGCTGGCGAAAATCAGCCAGTAGTTGCTGATTTTGCCAAAGGGGGCGTCATAGGGCAACAGGCCATAGCGCCCCAGGGCCGCGTCCAGTTCAGTATAATCGGCCAGGGGGGCGATTTCAATAGTGGGCAATTCCAGGGTTTCCGCGCCCTGGTCGGCCAGCAGTTCCCGCAGCTGGGAGGCTTGGGTACGGGAACGGGTTATCAGCACTTTCTTGCCGAAAAGCGGCCGTCGGTCGAACCAAGCCAGTTCTTGGCGCAGGTTGACCACCGGCCCGATGATGGCGGCTACCGGCGGGGTTAAGCCGGCGGCTTGGGCCTGGGCATAAACATCGGACAAAGTGCCGGTCACCGTCCGCTGCTGCGGCCAGGTTCCCCACTGCACCAGGGCCACCGGAGTATCGGCGGCCATCCCCTCCTGTTGCAGCCGTTCCAGAATGGATTGCAAGGCGGCCCAGCCCATCAGCACGACCAGAGTGCCGCCGGTGCGGGCCAGGATGTCCCAAGGGACTGCCGACTCTGCTTTGTCCGGGGATTCGCTGCCGCTGACCACGGTAAAGGAAGTGGCGAGGCCGCGCTGGGTGACCGGGATGCCGGCGTAGGCGGCGGCGGCCGTGGCGGCGGTAACGCCGGGGACGATGGCAAAGGGAATATCCCGTTGGGCCAGGAATTGGGCCTCCTCGCCGCCGCGGCCCAGGACAAAGGGATCGCCGCCCTTGAGCCGCACTACCGATTGGCCGGCGGCGGCCCGTTCGGCCAGGAGTTCATTGATTTGCGGCTGGGTCAGAGCCTGGCCGCCGCGTTCCTTGCCCACAAAGATACGCTCGGCGGCGGCCGGAGCCGTGTCCAGCAGGGCCGGATCCAGCAGGCGGTCATAGACCACCACCTCGGCCTGTTGCAGGCAGTTCAGACCCTGGACGGTGATAAGGCTGGGGTCGCCGGGGCCGGCCCCCACCAGAAAAACTTTGCCTGGCACGGTGTTTCACCCGCTTTCTATTAGGATGGTTCGCGGCTGCGTAGCTGCTGTTCCAACGCCGCGGCCGCTTGTATGGCGCTTTCCAATTCGTTAGACCGCACCAGATACCGGTCAAACTCTCCGATATTTTCCCGGTTCAGATGCAGCTGCCCTTCCCCCACATTGCCCCGATGCTGGCCGGCGGAATAGTAAGGGTGATTTTCCACCACATAGGAGGGAATTACCCAATACTTGATAACATCCCGCCAAGCCGCCAGCCACACAAACACATCGCAAAAGCGCGGTTTGATTTGCTGAAAATTCATATCAAAGGGCAAGGCCGAGGTGGAGGACAACGCCTTGATATACAAGGGTTCGTTGCTGTTAAACTCCACCGCCCGGGACGCTTTCACCTCGATGCGGATGTCCGGCGGCAGCAAGAAATCGTACTGACCCGAATAGTCGGCGTCCAGCTGACGGCTGGGCCGCAGCAGCTGGGGTACCAACTCTTTCAAGTGGCCGTGCGCCCACCTTTCGCCGAACCCCCGGGGCGCGCTTATCTCAAAGAGGTACAGGTAGAGATTGCGCTGGATATAGTTTTCCCGGATTTCGTGATACTCGTCAAGGGTCAGCCGGCCGGCCGCCAGCAGATGGGAAATTATATACTCGAACTCGCTGAAAGGGTAGATGGACACCAAGCCGTCGAGGATGTTCCTGAACTGGTCAGGGTTATCCAGCCGCTCCAGCAGGGTTTGCAGTTCCGTCCGCAGTTCCTCCATTTTCCCCATCCCGCTTTTAGAACAAGGCCGCCGGGCGGGCGGCAACGGGGCCGCCCGGCGCGGCCAGTTCCCGCAATTCCGGGTCGGCGGCGATTTCCGCCGCAAAGGGATTGCCGTTCTGCCAGCCCAGCTTTCCGGTCTGTCGATAGCGTTCCAAGCGGCGGATGGCTATTTCGCAATAGACCGGATTCCAGTCCAGAGTATAGCATTTCCGGCCCAGCAGTTCGGCGGCCAGCAAGGTAGTCCCGGAATGGGCAAAGAAGTCAAGGACCAGCTCCCCCGGCGCAGAACTGGCGGCGATGATGCGCCGGCTGCTTTGCAGCGGTTTCTGGGCATAGCAGCCGTTGACATTTTCCTCCATCCGGTAGAAAACTTGCTGCACATCCACCCACACATTGCCGGCCCGCAGGTTTTCCGACTTGCTGCGTTCCCCGTTCTCGGTGATTTGGCCGCCCACGGTTTTGTAGTAGCCGCGCAGGAGGCGGGGGATGTCGGTATATTCGGCGGCGGCGTTAAAGGTCGGCTCTCCTTTGGTGTAGTAAAGCAGTTCCTGCCGCACCGCCATCCAGTTCTTTTGCGTCCCGTAGCCCCGCTGATTCCGCATAGTGATAAAGCTGCGGCTTTGGAAAGGCGTTTCCCGCATCATCAGCATAAACTCCGGAAGGGGTTGAAAGCCGTTGTTCTGGTCGGCCCCCAGCCAGACATACAGGCTGCCGTTTGCCGCCATTGCCTGGCTGGTAGTTTCAACCCAGCGGCGGCACCAAGGGATATAGCGCTCCACCGGCTCGGCGGCAACGGCCGCCAGATTATAGGGCGGATCCTGGATGGCCAGAACTGCCTTTTCCCGGCCCATAAAGTCAGCCACGGCCGGCCCGGCGGCGGCATCCCGGCAGCCAACCCGATGCCGGCCCTCCGGATCAACCCAAACCGCGCCCTCCCGGAGGCGGCAGTATTTCCGCAGGGCCGCCGCCAGTTCCGGGTGCTTATCCAAGCGGGGTAGGGGAAAGTTTTTCACGTCGCCGCCTTGCTTTGCTCGGCCCGCCGGCCGGCCGGAAATGGTCTATGGATATTGCCGCCACGCCCAAGCCGATTTGACCGGAGGGGGTTATTGTAGCACAACCCCGCCCGCCCACTACCGGCCCCGTCACCGCACCGGCACTTCCTGGCCGTTGCGGATTTGGCTGAAATGGAAGGAGCCGGCGATGTCGCCGTTTTCGTCAAAGCTGATGGTTCCGAAATACTTGCCCGCCCAATTCTGCGTTCCGTACAGGAAGTCCCGCATACAGGCCGCATCCTGGTCGCCGCATTCCAGCAAAACCTCGGCAATCAGCAGGATGCCGTCATAGACGGTGGCGCAGTAGGAATCCAGGTCGCAGGCGGTATCGGCTTGCAATTCGGCGAAGTCCGCCTGTCCCCGGCCCTGGAAATCCAGGCCCGGCAGATAGAAACCCTCCAGCAGGTCGGCGTGCAAGTCAATAGCGCCGCCGCCGATTACCGAGCTGCTGGCCCCCGGCCCTTCATAGCCGGCGGCGCGCAGGGATTGCAGTAAAAAGCCAATGTCCGGGATGGTCTGCGGCAGGACAATCACCAGGTCGGGATTGGCGGCGGCGATGCGCCCGGCGGCCGCGCTGTTGTCCTCCTGCCCGGAGGGAACTACTTCATCGGCGACCACTTCTCCGCCGCCCTCGGTCAAAAGTTCCTTGTGCCACCTCCGCAAATCCTGGGCAAAGGCGGTGTCGTTGGTGAGCAGGGCAAATCGGCGGAAACCCTGGGCCAGCAGCAGGGGGGCCATAACCCGCACATGGTCGGAATTGGACGGAATGTTGCGGAAAACATAATCGCCGGCCATGCTGATTTCGCTGGATTCGCCCAGGGGGGACAGCAGCAATACCTGATTGGCCTCGGTGTAGGGAGCCATGCCCAGCACTTCATCGGAGCAGCTGCCGCCATAGATGATTTTGACGCCGCTGTCCTCGACCAGCCGCTCGGCGGCGGCCCGGGCGGCGGCCTGCTCGCATTTGCCATCGGCCATAATCAGCTCCAGATGGCGGTTGCGGTTGTCGGCGGCCCACTGCTGATTGATGTCCTGCACCGCCCGCTGAATGACCCGCTCCACCGGGATGCCGTAGTCCGCGCCATCCCCGGTCAAGGGATGCACCGCGCCGATGCGATAAATGGTTTCGCCCCGGGCACAGCCGGCCAGGGCTAAAGCCAGGGTCAAGGCCAAAGCCGCCATCAGCAGCAGACGCCCGGCCGGGATGGAAAACCGCCGGTTAAGAAAGCGTTTTGCCAAGTCAAACATAGGATTGTCACCTCGGATGGGATGGTCTGAATTGGAATAGCCTAGCCGCGGCGGCGGGGCAATACCCGCCGGCCCGGCAAAATTACTTTATTCGATGGCGGCGGCGGTGTCAATGCGGGGGGTTGGGGACGGCCATCCTTCAACAAGTTCAGGATGAGCGGAATAGAGTTGGCGGCGGCGGTGTCAATGCGGGGGATGGGAAAGGGCATTTCCGGGCGGCCCCCCTACCGTCATTCCCGCGTAAGCGGGAATCCCGAACGGTACTGAAAAGACCAGCCCGTTGCTGTCCCGCCGCCGGATTCCCGCTTACGCGGGAATGACGGTAAGGGGGCGGCGAGAATGACGGTCGGCGGGGCCGCCGCCGTCCCCATCCGTCTCTCTACCGTCCTTCCCGCGCAAGAGGGAATCCAACGGTTGCCTGCCGACAATACCATCATAAGGCAGTACCGTTCGGGATTCCCGCGCAAGCGGGAATGACGGTAGGGGGCGGCTCTTTTCCGCTCATCCTGAACTTGTTGAAGGATGGGCGGGAAAAAGCCATCCACACCCTTTATGCTATAATCCGGCCTATGTTCCTGCCGCCGCTTTTCATATCCCAGCCCCTGGCCGGCCGGCGGCGGGCGGCGCTGAACTTCCTGACCGCCCATAGCGGACTGATTATCTGCGCCCTTTTTCTGCTGGCGGGCTTGGCGCTGGCCGGGGATTATGGCATTGCCACCGATGAGGAGGATCAGCGGCGGATTGCCCGGGCCAACCTGAACTACATCCTGGGCCAGGATTACATTATCGACGAACTCCACATCCTCTTTGGCGCGGCCTTTGAGCTGCCGCTGCTGCTGGCCGAGCGCGCCCTAGGTCTGGAGGATTATTATTACATTCACCGCCTGCGCTTAACCCTGACCCATCTGTTCTTTATCCTCGGCGCTTTCTTTTGCTACCGGCTGGCTTATCGGTTGTTCGGCAACCGCCTTATTGCCCTGTTTGCCCTGCTGATTTTCCTGCTGCATCCCCGCATCTACGCCCATTCCTTTGTCAACAGCAAAGATTTGCCCTTTCTCGCTATGTTCGTCATTGCCCTCTATCTGCTGGAAAGGGCTTTCCGCCGGGACACTGCCGGCGCTTTCATCCTGTTGGGAATAGCGGTGGGATTGCTGACCAATTTGCGGATTATGGGGGTGATGCTGCTGGCGGCGGTCTTGGCAATGCGGGGTTTGGATTTGTTTTACGCCGGGAATTGGCCGGAACGGAAAGGCATCTTGTTGACCGCCGGGCTGTTCCTACTGGCGGCCGGGCTGACTTGGTACGCCGTAACTCCCTTTGCCTGGGCTAATCCGGTGGATTACCTGGCGGCGAGCCTGAACTTGACGGCCAATCATCCGGTCGTTCCGCCGTGGCAATTGTTCCAAGGCGAAAGGTTTCCCTCTACGGACTTGCCGCCGCAATACAATGCGGTCTGGTTCGGCATCACCACGCCGCCGCTGATTATGCTGCTGGGGCTGGTAGGGATGGCGGCCGGGGCGGCCGGTTTTTGCCGCCGGCCCGGATCCGTTTTCCGCAACACCCGGCGGCGTTTTGCCGGGTTGCTGCTGGCGGCTTTCCTGCTGCCGCCGCTAGCCGCCGCCTTACTGGATTCCAATCAGTACGACAACTGGCGGCATTTCTATTTTGTCTATGCGCCTTTCTGCCTGCTGGCGGCCGGGGGATTGGGATGGCTGGTCGACCGCTTTTCCCGTTGGCGGCCGGGCCGGGCCGGAGTGTATGGCCTGGCCGGCTTGGGCGTGGGATTGGCACTGTTCCAGATGACGCAGATCCACCCCGGGCAGCATGACTATTTCAATTTCTTAGTGGATCGGACGACCCCGGAACGGCTGCGGACGCAGTATGAAATGAATTCCTGGCAACTGGCCTATCGGGAGGGACTGGAATATCTGCGGGCGCGCCATCCCGGAGCGACCCTGGTCGTGCGGGGGGAGGGTATCGGGCGGCAGCGGAAAATCCTGCCGCCGGCGGCCCGGCGGCGGTTGCCGGCTAGCGGCGGCCGCGCCGATTACGCAATACTTCAGCATGACCTCAACCAGCCGGAGCCGGACTTTAGTTTGGCCTACCGCCGGCAAATTTATAACAACACCCGGATGGCCCTGCGGCCGCTGCATCCGGCCCGGATGACGCCGGAAATCGTCGCCGCCTACCGGGAACTTTACCGCCAAGCCGCCGCCGGAGAGCCGATTATCCGCGCCGATTATGATGTCTATCTTGAGGGCCGGCGGCTGGTCTTTGTCCGGGAAAACTGCCCTCCGGAGGAGCCGGAGTCCTGGTTCGGCGTACGGATTTTTCCCAAGCGGCTGGAAACTTTGCCGCCGCCTTTGCGGCATGGCTACTCCTCTTATGCCCGAATCCGGGCGCATGGGGCAAGGCTGGACCAGCTCTGCCTGGCTGTCCTCCAATTGCCGGATTATGCCCGGGATGACTTGATTCTATTCCGCAGCGCCGAGGGGACTTACCGCCCGGGCAGTTTGCCGGCGTGGTCGGAACTTTACAGCCTATCCCGTCCCGGCTTGGGGGAAATTATTGACGGATACCGGCGGAATCGGCCGCCACCGGCCGATCCGGAGGCTTTTGAGGTTTTCATCGACCGGGAATCCGGCCGGAACCGCCTGCTCTACGCCAAAGAGAACTGTTCCCCAGCTGAATATGCAACCCTTGTAACCCTGCATATCGACCCGGTGCACCGGGCGGATTTGCCGGCCGAGCATCAGAACAACGGCTTTGACAACCGGGATTTTGCGATGAGCAATTACGGCGGCCGGCCCGGCGGGGAATGTATCGCGGTGGTTTTCCTGCCGGAGTATCCCATCGCCGCTATCCGCACGGGGCAGGAGGGGGTGTGGGAAACTAACCTTTACCCGCCGGCCAACCCGGATGATTTGCGGGCCGCCTACGCCGCTTTGGCCGCTATTCAACCGGCCGCCCAAGCCGATTTTGACCTGTACCGGCAAGACAACCAGCTGATTTATTTGCGGGAAACCTGCAATGCGGCGGATACGGCGGCCGGCTTTTTCCTGCATATCATCCCGCAGGATGTTGCCGATTTGCCGGCAGAATGGCGGGCGGCCGGCTTTGCCAATTTGGATTTTGCCTTTGCCCGCTATGGCGGCTCCTTTGACGGCAAATGTCTGGCAACCGTCCCTCTGCCCGGCTATCCCATCAAAGCCCTCCGCACCGGCCAGCATATTCCCGGTCAAGGGGAATTGTGGGCGGCGGAGTTGACGGGGGAGTGGTAGGGCTGGGCGGGCAAGGGCATATAGCAACCGTCATTCCCGCGCAAGTGGGAATCCAGACGGTACTGCCTTATACCGCCGCAGTATTGGCAAGCCACCGCGGGATTCCCGCTTGCGCGGGAATGACGGTGGGGGGTAGCGGGAATGACGGTAAAGGGGGCGCGGGAAGGGCGGCGGCTATGTGCTATAATCCGCCCTATGTTCCCGCCGCCGCTTTCCATATCCCCGCAACTGGCCGGCCGGCGGCGGGCGGCGCTGAACTTTCTTACCGTCCACGGCGGCTTGCTGATTTGCGCCCTTTTTCTGCTGGCGGGAGTGGCGGCGGCTGGGGATTATGGCATCAGCCCGGATGCGGCGAATCAGCGGCAAACGGCGGTGGGCAATCTGGACTATATCCTGGGCCGGGCCGACCGCATTGAATCGCGCCATTACCACGACCGGGTTTATGGCGTGGCCTTTGAGCTGCCCCTGCTGCTGGCTGAGCGCGCCTTGGGCCTGACCGATAACTACCAGAGCCACCGCCTCCGTTTAACCTTAACCCACCTGTTCTTTATTGTCGGCGCTTTCTTTTGCTACCGGCTGGCTTGCCACCTGTTCCACAACCGGCTTATCGCTATCCTGGCCCTGCTGATTTTCCTGCTGCACCCCCGCCTTTACGCCCACTCTTTCTTTAATTCCAAAGACCTGCCCTTTCTCACTATGTTGGTCATAACCCTGTATCTGCTGGAACGGGCTTTCCGCCGGGATACGCCGGGGGCCTTTATCCTGTTGGGCCTAGCGGTGGGGCTGCTGACCAATTTGCGGATTATGGGGGCGATGCTGCTGCCGGCGGTATTGGCGATGCGGGGATTGGATTGGTTTTACGCCGGCAGGGGAATGGAACGGAAAGCCATCCTGTTGACCGGCGGGCTGTTTATCTTGGCGGCCGGGTTGACGGTGTACGCCCTGGCGCCCTACGCCTGGACTAATCCGGGGGACTATTTGGCGGCCAGTCTGGACTTGACCATTAACCATCCCAACCTTGCTTGGCAGTTGTTTCAGGGCGCGGCGCTTCCGTCCAAGGAACTGCCGCCGCATTACACTGCCACTTGGTTCGGCGTCACCACGCCGCCGCTGATTATGCTGCTGGGATTTGTGGGGATGGCGGCCGCGGCGGCCGGTCTTTGCCGCCGGCCCGGGGTGCTTTTCCGCAATACCCGGATGCGCTTTGCCGGGCTGCTGCTGGCGGCTTTCCTGCTGCCGCCGCTGGCCGCCGCCCTGCTGGGTTCCAACCAGTACGACAACTGGCGGCATTTTTATTTTATCTATGCGCCCTTTTGCCTGCTGGCCGCCGGGGGATTGGGCGGGTTGGCAAACCGCTTTTCCCATTGGCGGCCGGGGCGGGCCGGAGTGTATGGACTGGCCGGCTTAGGCTTGGGCTTGGCACTGCTCCAGATGACGCAGCTCCACCCCGGGCAGTATGATTATTTCAACTTTCTGGTAGATCGGACGGCCCCGGAATATCTGCGGACGCAGTATGAAATGAATTCCTGGCGGTTGGCTTATCGGGAGGGATTGGCGCAGCTGCTGGCACGCCATCCCGGAGAGACGCTGGTCGTGCTGGGCGGCCAGGATCTGGAGCGGCAGCGGGAAATCCTGCCGCCGGCGGCCCGGCAGCGTTTGCCGGCCGCCGCCGGCGGCCGCGCCGATTATGAACTGCATAAGCCCGCCCTCAGTCAACCGGATTTGGCTTTTAATTCCCGTTACCGCCGCCAAATTTACAACAACACTCTGATTGCCGCGCGGCCGCTGAATGCGGCCCGGATGACGCCGGCGGCTATCACCGCCTACCAAGAACTTTACCGCCAAGCCACCGCTGGAGAGCCGATTATCCGCGCCGATTATAATGTTTATCTTGATAACCAGCGGCTGACCTTTATTCGGGAGAATTGCGCTCCGGAGAAGCCGGAGGCTTGGTTTGGCGTGCGGATTTTCCCCAAGCGGCTGGAAACCTTGCCGCCGCCTTTGCGACACGGCTATTCCTCTTATGCCGCCCTCCGGACGCCCCGGGTAAGGGTGGGCCGGCTTTGCTTGGCCGTCATCCAACTGCCGGACTATGCCCGGGATGACTTGATTCTGTTCCGCAGCGTTGCCGAGAGTTACCGCCCGGCCGGTTTGCCGGCGTGGTCGGAACTTTACAGCCTATCCCGCCCCGGCCTGGGGGAAATTATTGCCGACTATCGGCGGAACCGGCCGGCTCCGGCCGGGCCGGCGGCTTTTGAGGTTTTCATCGACCAGGATGCCGGCCGTAACCGCCTGCTCTATGCCAAAGACAACTGCACTCCGGCCGCGTATGCAACCCCCATAACCCTGCATATCTACCCGGTGAACCGGGCGGATTTGCCGGCGGAGCATCAGGGCAACGGCTTTGACAACCGGGATTTTGGGCTGAACCAGTACGGCGGCCGGCCCCGGGGGGCGTGTATCGCGGTAGTTTTCCTGCCGGACTACCCTATCGCCGCTATTCGCACCGGGCAAGCCGGGATCTGGGAAACTAACCTTTACCCGCCGGCCGACCCGGATGATTTGCAGGCCGCCTACGCCGCTTTGTCTGCTATTCAACCGGCCGCCCGTTCCAATTTTCACCTGTACCAGCAAGACAACCAGCTGATTTATTTGCGGGAAACCTGCGCGGCGGCGGATACGGCGGCCGGCTTTTTCCTGCATATCATCCCGGTAGATGTTGCCGATTTGCCAGCAGAACGGCAAACGGCCGGCTTTGCCAACTTGGATTTCGCTTTTGCCCGCTGGGGCGGCTTTTTTGACGGCAAATGCTTGGCCATGGTTCCTTTGCCGGAATATCCCATCAAAACTATCCGCACCGGCCAGCATAGCCCCGGCCAAGGGGAAGTGTGGGCGGTGGAGTTGGCGGGGGAGCGGTAGGGGCGTTGCTGATTGTCCGCCCTACTTCTACCGTCATTCCCGCGTAAGCGGGAATCCCGAACGGTACGGACGTATGCCGCCGCATCCTCAACCAGCAACCCCTTTCCGCTCATCCTGAACTTGTTGAAGGATGGCCGCCGGCCGATAACGAAATCTCGAGGAATCCGAAAGTCTTGCCGGCCATCCTTCAACAAGTTCAGGATGAGCGGATTTATGGATTCCCCCCTTTCCCGGTCAGTCCAGGGCCGCCGCCGTTTCCGCCGGGATTGCCGGTTCCGCCCCGCTGTCCGGATCCTCCTCGGGGATTTCCGGGCGTTCCAGGGGGAGCTCGATAAGCATTTCGGTGAACTCGCCCGGCTCGGTGTTGACCCGGATGACGCCGCCGTGCTGCCGGACGATGTCGTTGGAAATCGCCAGGCCCAACCCGGTGCCCTGATCCGTGGGCTTGGTAGTAAAGAAGGGATTGAAAATCTTTTCCGCCACTTCCGGGGGCATCCCGCTGCCATTGTCCTTGATGCTGATGGTGATGTTTTCCTCATCCCGCTGGGTGGCAATGGTCAGCTTGGGGAAGTAGGATTCCCCGGCGGCCAGGGCGGCCGTGCGCTTTTCGTTAGTGGCGTAGCAGGCGTTGCTGACCATATTGACAAAGACCCGGCCCAAGTCCTGGGGGATGACTTCCAGCTCGCCGACGGCCGGGTCGAGGTTGTCGAGGGCCAAGTCCAGCTGAAAGTCCGGGTCGGTGGCCCGGGCGCTGTGGAAAGCGAGGCGGGCGTGTTCATCGAGGAGGGCATTGACATCCATCAGCTGAAACTCGCCGGTGCCGCGGCTCATCATCAGCATACTGTGGACGATGCTGTTGGCCCGTTCCCCATGATTGCGGATGCGCTCCAGATTGTCGGTCAGGTCGCCGGAAATATCCTGAATCAGGCCGCGCTGTTCCTCGGTCAAGGAATCGCCGACTTCCTCCAGCACTTCCTGCAGTTCGGTCAGCAGTTCGCCGGAGGCTTCGGAGAAGTTTTTGACGAAGTTGAGGGGATTGCGGATTTCGTGGGCGACGCCGGCGGTCAGTTCGCCGAGGGCGGAAAGTTTGCCCTGGGCCACAATCTGATCCTGGGCCCGGTGCAGGTCGGAAAGGGTGGTTTCCAGTTCCTCGTTTTTCTCTTGCAGGTCGCCGGCCAGCATTTCCACCAGGTTCAGGCGCTGGATTTCCAGGGCGTGGCGGCGGAAAACATCCACGGCGGCGGCCATATCGGTAATTTCATCGTTGCCGCCCACTTCCACCACCGTCTCCAAATCGCCGCCGGCCAGACGGCGCATCCAGTCGGAAACCATCCCGATGCGGCGGAGAATCATCCGCCCTACCAATAGCCAGGCAATCAGGGCGGCGGCCCCGACGCTGATGCCGGTAATGACCAGCAGCAGGGTGCGGCCGGTCAAAATGGACTGGGCCGAGGCCAACGCCGCCGATTGGGCGCTGGACTGGGAATCGACCACCAGCCCATCCACTTCGGCCACCAGGGCCACGGCGACGCTGCGGTTATGATCCAGCAAAGTGCGCTGCCCCTGGACGAGGCGGAGCTGCTGTTCCAACACATCAAAGCCGTTCTGCTCGCCCAGGCCCAAGCCGGAAATGCGGGTAAAGACCGGCTCGATGCGGCGGTGGACCGGAGAGCCTTCCAGTTCGGCCAGGTTGCGGTCAATGCGCCCGGCGGCGGCCTCGAAGCGTTCCCGCAACGGCTCAATGGCGGCCGGCTCGGTCAGGGTAAAGGCATTAGCCAGCAGCTCGGTGGCAATGTTGGCGTCCCCTTGCAGTTCGTAGAGGAACCGATAGCGGTTGAACTCGGCTTCGGAAAAGTGTTCGGTCGGCGGGGCCGGGGATTCGTTCAGCTTTTGATAGCCGGTGACGGTGTAAAAGAGCTGATCGTCGATGGCCGGGACGATGATGTTCAGGGTACGGCTCCGCAGATTGCCCAGTTCCCGCTGCAAGGTTTCCCGGCGGGAATCCAGTTGAAAGAGGCGGTAGCGCTGATCGCGGATGGCTTCGATGTTGGCGGTAAGGGTTTGGGCGTGTTCCCGAATGGCGGCGGAACGCTCGTCATCCTGGGCGATTTCCTCCAGGATGAGCAGCTGCTCGTTCAGGGCTTCGTTGGTGGTCGTGATGTTGTCATAGATGGTGTTCATCGCGACCAGGTTTTCGGCGGCGGTGAGCCGGGGCGCGGCGGCGACCAGGGCGCTGCTGTATTCGGCCACGCCGAAAGCGGCGGCCACTTCCGGCAGGTTCACTTCGTTGACCTGGCTTTGGGCCGCGTCCACCCGATTGAAAGAAAACCAGCCCACCAGGGCGGCCCCCAGGGTAAGGGCGACGGTGCCGCCGAAAGCGACATAAAGCAGGGCCGAAATGCGGAAATGGCTCAGTTGACGCAAGCGTTCTTTCACGGCGTTTCCTCCCCCAGTTTTTCAATGGGATGATAACGGCCATCGGAGCCGATAGCGGTCAGAAATACGGCGTCGGAACCTTGATTGTCCCCGGCCCCATAGTCCAGTTGAAAGCCGTCCAGGTTGATGTCCAGCACGCCGCTCAGGTTGACCAGGAAACAGCTGCGGCTGATTTCCCGGCCGCAGCCCTCCAGGGCGGCGATCGCCATTCGGCCGGCCAGATAGCCCTCGAGGGATACAAAGCCGGGTTCCGCGCCCGGTTCATAGGCGGCCAGGGCGGCCTGATAGGATTGGACGATGGGCAAAGTGTCGTCCCAGGGAAAGGGTACGACCTGGGTTACGAAAACCCCTTTGCCGGCGGAGCCCAATTCCTCGGCCAGGGCATTGCTGCCCACAAAGGAAACAGTCATAAAAATGGGGTCGAGGCCGGTATGCCGGGACCAGGAAACCAAGGCGGCGACCGGCTGGTAAGCGCCGATAACGATAACCGCTTCCGGATCGCCGCGGCGCAGTTGCAGCAGGCCGGTTTTGACCGCCGTAGTGTTGCGGGGATAAATGCCTACGGAAACCGGCTCCATCCCCCGCCGTTCCAGGGCGGCCAAGGCCCCCCCGTAGCCGGCCTTGCCGTAGGAATCGTCCTGATACATTACTCCGATGCGGTCAATGCCCAAATCCTCAGTCAGCCGGGCGACCATTTCCTCGGTTTCCTGATTGTAAGAGGCGCGCAGGTTGATGATGTTGCCCCAGGAGGGATCGCGCAGAAAGGCGGCCCCGGTAAAGGGGGCAATGTAGGGAACATCGGCCTCGGCCGCCACCGGGGTGGCGGAGCGGGAAGTGGGCGTGCCGACGGCGCCAATCAGGGCGAAAACCCCCTCCTCGATCAGCTCCATAGTGTTGGCGATGGCCGCCTCCGGCTCGTAGGCGTCATCCAGGGTGGATAGTTTCAGCTCGCGGCCGTGGACGCCGCCGGCCTGGTTGACTTCGTGAAAGGCGGTCAGGATGCCTAAGCGCATATTGCTGCCCAGCGCGCTGGCCGGGCCGCTGAAAGCGGCCGATTGGCCGAACAGGATAGAATCGTCAAAAATCCCGGGCACGCCGCTGACCGGCGTCGGCGTGGGGGCGTCGGGCGTCGGGCCGCCGCCCAGGGCCGCCGCCAGTTGCGGTATGGGCCGGGCGGCTACCGGCGTTTCCGCGGCGGCCAACCCTTCCAGCCCGGGAACCGGGCCGTCAAAAAGCAGACCGCAGGCCATAGCGCCGGGAGCCAGGGCCAAGGCCGCCAGGGTCAGCGCAACGAACAGCAGCCTCATTCCGACTTACGCATAACCATAGTAGAATGATTTTTGGCATCCTCCCGCCGGTAGGAAAAATCCTCGGTCATTTCCTTAATCAGAAACAGCCCCAAGCCGCCGATGGGCCGATCTTCCACATCGGTATCGGTGTCGGCTTCCGGATTGTCCTCCAGCGGGTTAAAGGGCTTGCCGTCATCGATGAACTCGATGGTAACGATTTCCCCTTCGCAGGTGAGGTTCAGCTGAAAGCTGTGCCGGCCCTCATCGTAGCCGTAGTTGATGATGTTGATGCCGAATTCCTCCAGCACCAGGTTGACCTTGAACAGGAAATCCGGCGGCCAGTTTTCCTGCTCGGCCAAGCCTTCCACGGCGGCGGCGATGCGGGCCAGCTCCTCGACCTGGTTCGCGACGGTCAACGCCAGCTGCGCGCTCATCAGGCGGCCGGCCCCCGGAACAGGGTCAAGCAGGTTATGTCATCGGACTGGGGCGCCCCGCCGGCAAAGGCCCGAATGCCGTTGAAAATAGACCGATTGATTTCCTCCGGAGAACGGGAGGACGTGGCCGCCAGGATTTCCTGCAACCGTTCCATCCCCAACTCCTCATGTTCCCCGTTCATCGCCTCGGTAACGCCGTCGGTGTAAAGCACCAGGGCATCGCCGGGAGCCAGGGTAATGGAACCCTGCTCGAAGTCCATATCGTCCATTACGCCCAGGGCCACGCCGCCGGTCAGCGGCAGCTCCGTGGAAGTGCCATCAGCGTGGAGGATTAAGGGGGTGTTGTGGCCGCCGTTGGCGTAGGTCACTTCCCCAGTGGCCGGGTCATAGACGGCGTAGAGGAGGGTAACGAACATCATGGCATCGTTATCCTCGCAGAGCAGGTCGTTGACTTCCCGCAGCACGGCCCCGGGCTGCTGGCTGCCGATGGCGGCGCCTTTGAGCAGGGTGCGGCTGGACATCATAAAGAGAGCCGCCGGCACCCCCTTGCCGGAAACATCGGCAATCGCCAGGCCGATGCAGTCGTTTTCCAACCGCATCACATCGTAGAAATCACCGCCCACATCCAGAGCCGGGGCCATCCCGCCGAAGGACTGGTAGTCCGCGCCCCGGGGAAAGCGGGTAGGCAGGATGGACTGCTGCATTTTGCGGGCCACATCCAGCTCGTTCTGCAAGGCGACCAGCTTGTCCCGGGAGGACAGGGCGGCCCGCCACTCGGTCAAGTGGGTCAGGGTGCGGTCAATGGTCAGCTGGAGGTCTTCGAAGTCCAGCGGCTTGGTGACGAAGTCGAAAGCGCCCCGGTTCATCGCGGTGCGGATGTTTTTCATATCGCCGTAGGCGGAAATGATGACCGAGCGGATGTTGGGGTCGACCTTGGGAATCTGCTCCAGCAGGGTCAGGCCGTCCATCTGCGGCATATTGATGTCGGAGACGACCATATCGATGGTCTCGTCCTCCTGGAGCTTTTCCAGGGCTTCCAGGCCGTTGTGGGCAAAGACAAAGGTATAGTCGCCGCTGCGGATGCGGCGGCGCATCCGTTGCAGCACCAGCGGCTCCAGATCCGGCTCGTCGTCCACCACCAGAATTTTATAGGTGTCACTCATCGTGATGATCCCGTTCCCGTTCCTGAAAGTTCGGTTTGCGGCCGGCCGGGCGGCCCGACGCCGGCCCGGCTTGACGGCCCGGCGGGACGGGGGGAGGGCCCGGGGCGGCGGCCCGGCTGGTTACTTCTTAAAGGAGCCGATCGCGGCTTCCTGGGTGTCGTGGATGGGGATGATTTTGTCAAAGCCGCTGATGACAAAGACATCCCGCACCGGGGCGATCAGGGAGCAGGCGGCAAAGCGGGTGCCTTGGCGGCGCAGGTCTTTCGCCACCATCAGGATAACCCGCAGGCCCGCGGAGCTGATATAGGAAAGGTTCTCAAAGTCCAGCACCACCCCGGCGCCGCCATCCTGAATGGCGCCGGTCAGGGCGTCCTGAAACTCGGTGGCATTAGTGCCGTCCACGCGGCCCTCGGTCATCACCACCAGGTTTTCGTCCTGCCACTGGGTCTCCACTTTCATCGGTTCGGCCTCCTCAGACTGCTTTTCCGATACCGGTCGGATTAGCGCGTTAAGCATTGTACCTTTCCCGGCCGGAAAAGGCAATACCGGCCGGCCGGTTTCCGTTCCATTCATCCGGAACCGCCCCATCCGTTCATCCTGAGCGTCAGTTCCGCTCATCCTGAACGGGTTGAAGGATGCCGGCTCCGGAACTAAACCCGCGGCCGCCGCCCGGATTTCGGAAAAAACCCGGCCGGGCCGGCGGGAAAGGGCTGCGGGCTATTCTACCCCAAGTTTCCCCGGATGCCAAGCGCCGGGCGGAAAAGGGACAGCGCCCCGGCCCGGCAATAGATTATAAAGGATATTCCGCCCAGGTCAATACCTGAATTTATAATTCCGGAATTTCTAATTTCCGGGGGCCATGGCTGGTGGAAACGGCTTTTCCGCCCTTATATCGTCATTTCCGTGTAAGCGGGAATCCAGCGGGGTGCGAGGGGGACAACGGAATTGTATTTTCAGTACCGTTCGGGATTCCCGCTTACGCGGGAGTATCCGTGTTGGCCGTCAAGGAGTTTTCGGGAAATTGGCGGCCTAATTCGGGACGGCCTGCGGCGTCCAGGGCGTCCCCCGGCGGGCGATGGCGTGCAGGTGCAGCAACAACTTCCGCATGGCCGCCACCATCGCCACCTTGCCCGGCTTGCCCCGTTCCCGCAAGTGGCAATAAAACCGGCTCAGATCGTTGTCCTTCCGCCGCAGGGCGGTCAGCGTCGCCAGATACAAAGCCCGGCGCACGACCGAGCGACCGCCTTTGATGGCCCGGTAGCCCTGCTGCTTGCCGCTGTCCTTAGGCCAGGGAGCCAAGCCGGCTAAGGCGGTCAGTCCTTTGCCGTCCCCCCGGCCCAGTTCCGGCAGCCAAGCCAGCAGGACGGCGGCGGTCTGCATCCCGACCCCGCGGACGCTGCAATACAGCTGCGCCGCCGGGGCCAGGGATTGACTGCTTTCCAGCAGCTCTTTATACTGCCGATCCAGCTGCTCAATCTCCCGCTCCAGCCACTCCAGGTGGCGGAACAGGGAATCCTCTACCGCAAAGGACTTTTCCTGCTCCAGGCGATTGCGCTCCCGCACCCGCTCGTCCACCAGCTGTTGGCGGCGGGCCAGCAGCTCCTTGACCGTTTCCCGCTCCGCCTCCGGTTCCGGGGCCGGTTCCGGGGACAGCTGCTCCCCATAGCGGGCCAGCAGGCGGGCGTCCAACGGGTCGGTATTGGCCGCCTGGCCCATAGCCTTGGCATAGGCCCGCGCCCGCCCCGGCGCGACCAGGCTGACCGACCGCTGCGCCCGATGCAGGCCGCGCACCAAGCCCTTCTCGTAGCCGCCGGAGGGCTCGCAGACGACCAGGCCCACTTTCCGCTGCTCCAGCCAGGCCAGCAGCTGCTGGCGGCCGGCCGGGGTGTTGGCGAACTCCTGAGCCGCGCCAGAGCGGAGGGCCGCCACCAGGGTGGCCTTGCCCACATCCACTCCGGCCACTACCTTGCTCGGTTCCGACATAATTTGACCTCCCTTGGTTTGATCTGGAATAATCGGGTGGGTTGACCCTCCCCACTGGCAAATCCGGGGTGCAAGCCCCAATCATCCGTTCGGAGCGGTCAATCCTGGGAGGCGTGGGGGTTGCCCTACTCCCGCACGGCGCCCTCCGGACAAGTCCCCGGAGCCGCCCAATGACGGTCGGCACCGCCCCCGCGCCCATCTCCGGCCAATCCGCCGGTTCTCCCGACTATTACAACATACCAATGACGGTAGGGATGGCCGGGAAGGACGGTAGGGTGCCGGTGGTAAGTACGGTAAGGGGAGGGCGGCCTTGCCGGATTTCCCGGCCCGGCGCCTACGGCTGGGGCTGGGCCACGGCCCGGAGCAGGAAGGCGTCTTTGATAATCAGCACCTCGCCCTCCAAGCGGGCCTGGTTCCGGCCGACGGCTTGCAATCCCTCGACCGATTCTTTCGTCTGCTCGGTCAAGTCTTTTATCTGGTCGGCCACGCCCTTTACCTGGTAGTCGACCCGGTTCTGGGCCAGGGTCAGGTCTTGCAGCGCGCCGGCCAAATCCTTTACCTGGTCGGCCAGGGTTTTTACCTGGTCATCGGTATGGGTTTGGGCCAAGGCGATGCCTTTGACCTCGAGGTTCAGGTCTTTCATTTCGCCGGTCAAGTCTTGCAGTTGCTCGTCGGTGCGGGCCTGGGATTGGGTCAGGGCTTTCAGCTGCTCGTCGGTGCGGGCCTGGGCTAAGGTCAGGGCTTGCATTTCGGCGGCCAGGTCTTGCATTTGGCCGCTCAGAACTTGCAGCTGCTCGTCGGTGCGGGCCTGGCCCTGGGCCAAGGCTTTCAGCTGCTCGTCGGTGCGGGCTTGGGCGATGGCCAAGCCTTTCATTTCGCCGGCCAAGTCTTGCAGCTGGTCGGCAGTGCGGGCCTGGGCTTGGGCCATAACTTTCATCTGGCCGGCAAAATTGTCGGCCATAACTTTCATCTGGTCAGCCAAGCCTTGCACCTGCTGATCGGTGCGGGCCTGGGCCTGGCCGATGGCGCGCACTTCGTCAATCAAGGCGTCGATGCGCCCGTTGACTTGGTCGCTGACGCGGTCGATCCGCTCCCCGTTGCGTTCGATGCGGCGATCCATCCGCAACAGCATAGTCACCAGCAGGCCGGCAAAGGCAACAATCACCGTCAGCAGGCCAATGCCTACCCCAAGGATGCCAATCAGTTCCGGCGACATATCCGCGAACATATCCGTCTCCCCTTTCCCGGAGGGCTTGTTGGGGGCAAGATTAGCACGGTTGGCGGCGGGTGTCAACCGGGGGTGTCCAGCCACGGCATCAATAAATATCAATAATTGCCGGAACCGCCCCCCAACTTTCCCATCCCCCCAGTATGGTATATAATGCTTTTATACCATACTGCGGAGGTGACCTTGGCTAAAGACGAAAGGGACTATAAAGGGGAAAGGGACAGCTGGAAATCGCCGGTCTTGGAGCATCTCCAGATGTTCGGCGTCACCGTGCCGCCCTGGCTGTTCTGGTCGACCATCGTACTGATCCTGGTCACCATCACTTTGGAAACCCTCGAGGCGTGGAGTTCCTACGCGGGCCGGCCTTTCCTGCAACACGGGTGGCTGGCCCTCACCAAAGACAAATTCCAGACCCCGCTGTCCTTTGCCCTCTGCTATGTGCCGGTGGGCTTGGGCATCCAGCAGCTGAAAGAGGAGGTAAATATGCGGTTTTTCAACCGGGAAGCGACTATGGAAAAGGCCCGGGCCTACGGCCGCGGCGAGGGCCGGGCCGAGGGGCGGATCGAGGGCCGGGCCGAGGGGCAGGCCGAAACCAATCGGGCTTGGGAGGCTTGGAATCAGCGGCGGGAAGCGGCGGCGGAACGCAACGAACCCTTTAACGAACCGCCGCCGTCCCAAGTTCAGGGTTAGCCCGGCCCCACCGCCCGGAGCAGGAAGGCGTCTTTGATAATCAGCACCTCGCCCTCCAGACGGGCCTGGTTCCGGCTGACGGCTTGCAATCCCTCGACCGATTCTTTCGTCTGCGCGGTCAAGTCTTTGATCTGGGCGGTCACGCCCTTAACCTGGTAGTCGACCCGGTTCTGGGCCAGGGTCAGGGCTTGCAGCTCGCCGGCCAAATCCTTTACCTGGTCGGACAAGGTTTTTACCTGGGCATCGGTATGGGTCTGGGCCAGGGCGATGCCTTTGACCTCGAGGTTCAGGTCTTTCATTTCGGCGGCCAAGTCTTGCATTTGGCCGGACAAAACTTGCAGCTGCTCGTCGGTGCGGGCCTGGGATTGGGTCAGGGCTTTCAGCTGTTCGTCGGTGCGGGCCTGGGCGATGGCCAAGCCTTTCATTTCCGCGGCCAAGTCTTGCAGCTGGTCGGCAGTGCGGGCTTGGGCTTGGGCCAAGACTTTCATCTGGTCAGCCAAGGCTTTCAGCTGCTCGTCAGTGCGGGCCTGAGCCTGGCCGATGGCGCGCACTTCATCAATCAGGGCGTCGATGCGCCCGTTGACTTGGTCGTTGACGCGGTCAATCCGCTCCCCGTTGCGTTCGATGCGGCGATCCATCCGCAGTAGCAGGGTCACCAGCAGGCCGGCAAAGGCAACCATCACCGTCAGCAGGCCAATGCCTACGCCCAGGATGCCAATCAGTTCCGGCGACATATCCGAAAACATATCCCTCTCCCATTTCCCGGAGGGCTTGATTGGGATAAGATTATCACTGTTGACGGCGGGTGTCTAGGGGGTGGGCTATTCCGGATTGCCCCCACCGCCCCCCTTGCCCTTAGCCCCCCAGCCGCTTATAATGGCGGAAACCGGGCAGCAAAACCGCAAGGAGGCAGCGTCGTGGCGACTTTTGTTTTTGACACCCACCGGGCCGTAAAGGATCTGGAGGAAGCCGGTTTCCCGGAAGCCCAAGCCGAGGCTCTGATCGAAATAGTCGGGGCCGCCATCGGCGAAAACGCCGCTACCAAATCCGACCTGGATGCCATGGAGCGGCGGATGGAAGCCAAGTTCGCGGCCCAAGAGGAAAGGTTTAACGCCCGGCTCGACGCCCTGGAACATAAGCTGGACGCCGACATCCGGGCGGTGCGGGCCGATATGCGGAATATGGAATGGCGCATCACCCTGAAGTTCGTCGCTATTCTGCTGCCCAGTATGGGACTGCTCTTTGCCGCCCTGCGCTTTCTGAGCTGAGGGCCGCCCCGCCGGATTCCCCCGCCCAAGAGTAAAAGGGAAACCACCCCCCAAACAAAAAAGCCCCCCCGCCAAAACGGGGGGGCCACTCCCTACCCTACGGACTCCAGCACACCGCATTGTAAAAGATCCGCCGCCGGTAATCGTACCGGTTGTTTTGCCCTTGACCCTCATTAAACCCCGGCGTGGTCCTCCGATTCCAGGTCCCGACGCCGGTCGTAGTCTCATCGGCCTCGTCCTCGAACCAGGCGTTGATGCTGCGGACATCCTTATAGCCCAGTTCCCGGCACTCCCAATAGGCGCCGACAAAGGTGGGCGCGACTTCACTGTCACCCGTATTTATCGAGCCGACCCGGGCCCGCTCCCGGGCGTATTCCAGCGTATCATACCCGCTGTCGACAAAAGCCGCCTTGGCCGAGGCATACGCTCGGGCGGCTCGGGTGCTGGCCTGGCCGGTATCGGTAGCTCCAATTATTCCCACGCCGCTGGCCCATTCCGTCCAGACCCAAGTATTGCCCTTGACCGTCCCGTCCGTTTGGGTCCGGGTCTCGCCGCCTTCATACTTTTTCCCGGTGGCCGCGATGTTTGCATCGGGATGAGTAGGCCCGTCGCCTTCATAGACCCGGCCGTAGCGCAGGGACAGCCGCCGACCGCTGTCCCGATCCCGCACCCGTTCCCGGGGAAACTCGAAAATGGCCGCCGTGCTGCAGCCGGTCAGCCCCTCCTCCCCGTCGGTCAGCCAGCCGGCTTGGCAGGCGGTAAAGCCGAAAAAGTTGCCATTTTCGCCCCAATAGACGGTGTCGTCCCGCTGGTTATGGTCTTTGCCGGCTTCAAACACCTCGGCGGCGGTAAAGGTGTCCGACTGGTCAATGCCGCAATAAAGGGTCTGGCCGCGGTGCACGCCCAGGGTTTCCAGGATGGCGGTTTTGCGTTCCGCGTGGTCAATGGGTGCCCACTCGGCGCAGTTATGGGGGACGAAAACCCAGCGGGCGGCCTCCGCCGGCGGGTTATCCCAAGTCCCGACAATGCAAACCAGGAGAAACAGCGAACCGATGGCGGCCAAGCGCCGGAACATAGCGATACCCTCAGCGGTAAAAATGTGGCCCTGCCTTTCCCGCCCTACAGCGGAAAAGCCCTAACCCTGACCCTGCCGGCCGCTGGCCCTGCGCCAACCCGCCGGCCGCTCTACCCGAACATTCCATCCGGATGCTCTACCCGAATGTTCCCTCCGGACTCTCTAAAGCGTACCCTAAACCATAACCCCCCAAACAAGGATTGTCAATAGCAAAAAAGGGCAAAAAAGGGGGCAGTTTTAGGCCGCCCATTTTTCCGTTCATCCTGAACTGGTTGGGGGATGGGGCGCCCCAATCCGTTCATCCTGAACATCGTTGAAGGATGAGCGGACGGTCATCCACCAACCCCTTGCCGTTTCCTGGCGATTCTCCTGATCCGCCGCCGGTTCATCCTTCAACGATGTTCAGGATGAACGGATTCTCCCTATTCCGCCCATCCTGAACGGGGGCCGCCTTATCCGCTCATCCTGAACGGGGGCCTCCCATTCCGCCCATCCTGCAACGGGTTACAAATCCGCTCATCCTGAACTTGTTGAAGGATGCCCCGGTTGACACCCCCCGCCAACCGTGCTAATCTTGTCCCAACAAGCCCTCCGGGAAAGGGGAGACGGATATGTTCGCGGATATGTCGCCGGAACTGATTGGCATCCTCGGCGTAGGCATTGGCCTGCTGACGGTGATGGTTGCCATTGCCGGCCTCCTCGTAACCCTGCTGCTGCGGATGGATCGCCGCATCGAACGCAACGGCCAGCGCATCGAGCAAGTCAACGACCAGGTCAACGCGCGCATTGACCGCTCCAGCGACCAAATCAACGGGCGCATCGACGCCTTGACTGACGAAGTGCGCGCCATCGGCCAGGCCCAGGCCCGCACCGACCAGCAGGTGCAAGGCTTGGCCGACCAGATGAAAGTTATGGCCGACAATTTTGCCGACCAGATGAAAGTTATGGCCGACAATTTTGCCGACCAGATGAAAGTTATGGCCCAAGCCCAGGCCCGCACCGCCGACCAACTGCAAGACTTGGCCGCGGAAATGAAAGGCTTGGCCATCGCCCAGGCTCGCACTGACCAGCAGGTGCAAGGCTTGGCCGACCAGATGAAAGTCATGGCCGACAACTTTGCCGACCAGATGAAAGTCATCGCCCAGGCCCAAGCCCGCACCGCCGACCAGCTGCAAGACCTGGCCGGGGAAATGAAAGACCTGACCATCGCCCAGGCCCGCACTGACGAGCAGCTGAAAGCCTTGGCCCAGGGCCAGGCCCGCACCGACGAGCAATTGCAAGTTTTGAGCGGCCAAATGCAAGACTTGGCCGCCGAAATGCAAACTCTGACCGTCGCCCAGGCTCGCACTGACGAACAGCTGAAAGCCCTGACCCAATCCCAGGCCCGCACCGACGAGCAGCTGCAAGTTTTGAGCGGCCAAATGCAGGATTTGACCGGCGAAATGAAAGACCTGAACCTCGAGGTGAAAGGCATCGCCCTGGCCCAAGCCAGCACCGACCAACAGGTAAAAACCCTGGCCGACCAGGTCAAGGATTTGGCCGGCGAGCTGCAAGCCCTGACCCTAGCCCAGAACCGGGTCGACTACCAGGTAAAGGGCGTGGCCGACCAGATAAAAGACTTGACCGAGCAGACGAAAGAATCGGTCGAAGGGTTGCAAGCCGTCGGCCGGAACCAGGCCCGGCTGGAGGGCGAGGTGCTGATTATCAAAGATGCCTTCCTGCTCCGGGCCGTGGCCCAGCCCCAGCCGTAGGATACGGGCCGGGAAATCCGGCAAGGCCGCCCCTCTACCGTCCTTCCCGAGTAAGGGGGAATCCTAAACGGCGCTGAAAAGCCCAGCCCCTTGCCCTCTAGCCGCCGCCGGATTCCCGCGTACGCGGGAAGGACGGCGCCAGGGCTTTCAACCGCAAATCCTTGCCCGCCGGATTCCCGCGTACACGGGAAGGACGGTGGGGGTCGACGGTTCCTTGACCTGACCTATCCCGCCCCGGCCGCGCGGCCGGGGCGGTTTCCTTTACTTTCCACGGCAAGTGTGCTTTATTACGGGAATTATATACCAACCTAAACCGGGGCAGTTCCAGCCATCCTTGCCGTCCGCCGGCCCCGGTTTCCGCAGGTAATCCCCCTCCGCCGTCTCTTTCGGGGGGGGGGGTTCAGCAAGGCCCGGGCTGCCCGGCGGGCCGGCGAGGGAATTAAGGTGACTTAACCACATAAACGGGAGCGAATCGTTATGCCCACACCCCTACCGCCCGTGGCGGCCAACACGCCGGAGGACCGGATGAAACTCAGTATCAAGCGGGGCTGGAATCACGACGAACACGGTGGTCGCCGCCGTGCAGCCGCACCCGGTAACGGTCCGCTACGACCGGCGGCTAGACTTGTGGCGGGCGCAGTGGGGGCCGGCGGTGATGGACTGCATCCCTACGCCCAACCCCCGCATCCAAGCCCTGGTGGACGCCGCCGGGCAAATTCAGGGGGTAGAAATCCGCGACTTGCGAAGTTTCGAGGGGGAAATCCTGAACCAGGATTTGTACCCGGCGGAGTTGGGGGTTACGGCCGGGTAAATTCACAGCATAGGAGTGTGCTATCATTAACGGCAGGGACACGGTAATCCTTGACTTTCAGGGGCAAGCCATCCGCTTTCCTTACGAGCGTTGGCTGCATATCCTGTCGGGCCATTCCAATATGGCGGAGCTGCGGGAAACCATAGATGAAACCCTGCGGGATCCGGATATAGTTATCCGCTCCAACAGCGCCCCGGAAAGGGCGCGGATTTACCAGAAGTGGATGGTGGGTACCGCCCAAGGCGACAAGTGGGTTCGCGTCGTCGTTCGGTTCTTTGCCGATGGCGACGCCTTTGTGCTGACCGCGTTCACGCGCAACCTGATGGAAACCGGAGAGACGCTATGGAGAAAAGGGGGCAAGTGAACATCTGGTACGACCGTCCCGGCGACTTCCTGGAAATCCGCTGGGCCAAGGGGTGGGATGTCAACGAGCATATTACTCAGGAGGACGAAATCGGCGCCAATGTTTATTTGACCGCCGACTATCAGGCCGTAGGGTTTCACATCCTCGGCGCCCTTTATTCCCCCTATCGGCGGGAGGGCAAAAGCCAGGTGGTCGCCGCCGTGCAGCCCTACCCGGTAATCGTCCACTACGACCGGCAGCAAGACCTATGGCGGGCGCAGTGGGGGCCGGCGGTAGTGGATTGCATCCCTACGCCCAATCCTCGCATCCAAGCCCTGGTGGACGCCGCCGGGCAAATCCAGGGCGTGGAAATCCGCGACTTGCGGACTTTTGAGGAGGAAATCCTGAACCAGGATTTGTACCCGGCGGAATTGGGGGTTAGGGCCGGCCAAAGCTAGGGGCGGCGGAAATTGGCGGCCTAAGGGGGCGTGGTATCATTAACGGCAGGGACACGGCAATCATTGACTTTCAGGGGCAGGCCATCCGCTTGCCCTATGAACGGTGGTTGCATATAACCGACCCGGCCGGGCGGCATCGCTATATGCTCCAGTTGCGGGCCGAGGTGGAGCTGACCCTGCTAGACCCGGAGGTAATCGTCCGGTCGGCGCAAGACCGGGCCACGGTAAGGATCTACCATAAGTGGTTTGAGCATACCGCAGTGGGCAGCAAGTGGGTGCGCGTGGCGGTCAAGTTTCTTGACAACGGCGATGCCTTTGTGCTGACCGCTTACACCGAACGCGGGATAATGCCCGGCGAGGTACTATGGCGGAAAGAGCGGTAAAGGTCTGGTATGACCGCCCCGGCGATTTTCTGGACTTGGACTGGAGTTCGGGAAAAGGGGCGGTCGAAACCTGTAACCCGGCCAACGATGAAATCGGGATTGAGCTGCATCTGACCGACAGCGGGCAGGCGGTCGGCCTTTATATATTTGGCGCGCTGTATTCCCCCTATCGGCGGGAGGGCAAAAGCCAGGTCGTCGCCGCTGTGCAGCCGCACCCGGTAAGTGTCCGCTACGACCGGCAACAGGATTTATGGCGGGCGCAGTGGGGGCCGGCGGTGACCGACTGCATCCCTACGCCCAATCCCCGCATTAAAGCCCTGGTGGACGCCGCCGGGCAAATTCAGGGCGTGGAAATCCGCGACCTGCGAAGTTTTGAGGGGGAAATCCTGAACCAGGATTTGTACCCGGCGGAATTGGGGGTTAGGGCCGGGTAGCGGCCGGGCTGGTCAAGGCTAGGGGCAGCGGAAATTCACGGCTAAAGGGGGTGTGGTATCCTTAACGGCGGCGATGCGGTAATCCTTGACTTTCAGGGGCGGCCGATTCGCTTTCCGGTCGAGCGGTGGCTGCATATCATCGGGAAAAGGCCCGAAATGGAGCCGATGCCGGAAGTCGTTGCCGGAACGCTGCAAGATCCGGAGGTGGTGCGAATATCCCCTCAACCGGTAAAGCAGCGGCCCGGTCAGATCCTACTTTACCACCGGTGGCACTTCGGCACAGCCATCGGCGACAAGCTGATTTGCGTGGCAGTACTGTTCTTTGCCGACGGCGACGCCTTTGTGTTAAGCGCCTTTCCTACCGATAAACCGAAAGCGGGGGTGGAAATATGGAACAAGGAAACCGGGTAAATGTCTGGCTGGACCGGCCCGGCAACTTTCTGGAAGTTTCCTGGTGTCGAGACCCCGCGGAGGCCGTGGAGCCGCCGGGCCTCAAGACGCCCAACGCCCAGCTGGACATTATGGTGGATGTTGCCGCAGCCGGGCATATCGCCGGTTTTGCGGTTATCGGCGCGCTTACCTACTCCGGGAAAGGCGTGGACGAAACCATCGTTATGTCCGCCGCCCAGCCGCATCCTTTTGCCCTCAAGTATAACCGGCAGCGGGATTTGTGGCGGGCACAGTGGGGGCCGGCGGTGACCGATTGCATCCCTACGCCCAATCCCCGCATCCAAGCCCTGGTGGACGCCGCCGGGCAAATCCAAGGGGTGGAAATCCGCGACCTGCGAAGTTTTGAGGGGGAAATCCTGAACCAGGATTTGTACCCGGCCGAGTTGGGGGTTACGGCCGGGTAGCGGCCGGGCCGGGCAAGGCTGAAAGGGCGGCGGAAATTCACGGCTTAAGGGGGCGTGGTATCCTTAACGGCGGCGATGCGGTAATCCTTGACTTTCAGGGGCGGCCGATTCGCTTGCCCTATGAACGGTGGTTGCATATAACCGAACCGACCGGCCCGCATCCCTATATGGTGAACCTGCGGGCCGAGTTGGAGCTGACCCTGCTAGACCCGGATCTGATAACCCGGTCAAATAAAGACCCGGAAAGGGTGCGGATCTACCAGAAGTGGATTCGGAATACCGCCGTGGGCGACAAGTGGGTTCGCGTCATAGTGCAGTTCTTTGACAATGGCGATGCCTTTGTGCTGACCGCTTTTGCGAGCCGCGCCAGGTATTCGGGAGAAAGGTTATGGTCGAAAGAGTAGTAAAGGTCTGGTACGACCGCCCCGGCGATTTTCTGGAAATCTGCTGGGGTTCGGGAGAGTGGGCCTTCAACGACTACGAGGCGCCGGAGGATGAGATTGGCGTCGACTTTTTCGTGACCGACGACTGCCGCGCCGTCAGTTTTCACATCCTCGGCGCCCTTTATTCCCCCTATCGGCGGGAGGGCAAAAGCCAGGTGGTCGCCGCCGTGCAGCCGCACCCGGTAAGTGTCCGCTACGACCGGCAGCGGGATTTGTGGCGGGCGCAGTGGGGGCCGGCGGTGGCGGACTGCATCCCTACGCCCAATCCCCGCATCCAAGCCCTGGTGGACGCCGCCGGCCAAATCCAGGGCGTGGAAATCCGCGACTTGCGAAGTTTTGAGGAGGAAATCCTGAACCAGGATTTGTACCCGGCCGAGTTGGGGGTAGCGGCCGGGTAGCGGCCGGGCCGGGCAAGGCCGGCATTATTTCAGCGAAATTGGGCCGAAGGGAATCGGCAAGTTTCGGGCAGGAGAGGATTTGCTATGGCAGCGGAAAAGCTACGATTGGGCCTTATCGGGGCCAACGCGCATTTGGGCTGGGCGCCGCGTTCCCACCTGCCGGCGGCGGTCGCCAGCCCGGACTTTGCGTTGACCGCCGTTTGCACTACCCGCCGGGAAAGCGCTGAGGAGGCGGCCCGGTTGTACGGGGCTCCGCGGGCCTTTGCCGACTGGCGGGATTTGCTGGCCGACCCGGATATTGACGCCGTGGCCGTGGTGCTGCGGGTGCCGTCCCATTACGAGCCGACGATGGCCGCCCTGGCCGCCGGCAAGCATACCTATACCGAATGGCCGCTGGGCCAGACCACCGCCCAAGCCGTTGCGATGGCCGATTTGGCCCAGGCCCAGGGCGTGGTCAATATGGTGGGACTGCAAGCCCGGGCCGCCCCGGCTATTCAATACCTCAAGGAACGGGTAGCCGGCGGCTATGTGGGGCAGGTGCTATCCTGCCATTTGAGCCTGGTGCGCGGCGGGGCGCAAGAGCGGCCGTCTCACCGCACCTGGCAGCGGGAGGACGAATTGGGGGCGCATACCTTGACCATCGCCGCCGGCCACAGCCTGGACGCTTTGCGCTTTGTCGTGGGCGATTTCGGCAGCGTGGCGGCGGTGGTGTCCACCCAAACCAAAGAGTGGTTGGAAACGGATACCGGCCGGCGGCTGCCGGTTACGGCTCCGGACAATGTGCTGGTCAGCGGGCGTTTGCAGGGCGGCGGGGTGGTGTCGGCGCACATTGCCAGCAATCCCTGGGCCGGCAGCGGCCTGCGGCTGGAAATCTACGGGACGGATGGCACTTTGACCGCTATGGCGGCGGATTCCCCGCAACTCAGCGAGCTTACTGTATATGGAACGCCGGCCCGGGGTGATTTGCAACCCTTAGCGATTCCGGCCCGCTTGACGAATGTACCGGAGGATATGCCCCGCGGCGAACCCTTTAATGTGGGGCAGATGTATAGCGAGTTCGGCCAAGCCATCCGGGAGGGACGGCAGGCCCAACCGGATTTTGCCACGGCGGTGGAACTGCATCGCCTGGTGGATGCCATCCGCCAAGCCTCCGATGAGGGCCGGGAAGTGGCAGTAGGCTAGGGGCGACGACGTGGCCTTATTCCGCCCATCCTTCAACAAGTTCAGGATGAGCGGAATAATGCCCGGCCCGGCAATCAGTTCAGGATGAGCGGAATAAAGCCCGGCCCGGCAACCAGTTCCGGATGCGCGGAATAAGGCCCGGCCCGGCAAGCAGTTCAGGATGCGCGGAATAAGGCCCGGCCCGGCAACCGGTTCAGGATGAGCGGAATAATACCCGGCCCGGCAATAGGTTCAGGATGAGCGGAATAAGGCCCGGCCCGGCAACCGGTTCAGGATGAGCGGAATAAGGCCCGGCCCGGCAACCAGTTCAGGATGCGCGGAATAAGGCCCGGCCCGGCAAGCAGTTCAGGATGCCCCTTCAACAAGTTCAGGGTGAGCGGAAAGAAATTTGCGGCCCCCCTACCGTCATTCCCGCGCAAGCGGGAATCCCCAACGGTACTGCCCTAATGCCGCCGCATATCCCGCCAGCAATCCCCGTCCGCTCATCCTGAACTGGTTGAAGGATGGGCGGAATGATAGGCGGCGGATTTTACTGGCCGCTTTCGTCAACGCCGCTCAGGGCGTAGATGTGGCGGATTACGGCGGTTACGGCCTGGTCGATTTTCTCTTGAATTTCCCGGGCGATTTCATAGGTCATCGGAAAGGTAGAGCCATCGTAGCGGTACTGGGCGGCGTAATGGGTCAGCCAATCCAGAGTCATCCCCGGCTGGTCGGGGTCGGGATAAGAGGTGTAGTCCAGCAGTTCCCCCACGGCTTGGATCGCGACGGCCGCCGTCGGCTCCTGGTAAGTTTCCAACTCCTGGACTTTGTGCCAGAGGGTGATAATCTCGTGCTTGTAGTTGAAACTGCCCTCGGCGTTATAGGCGGAAGTCCAGCCTTTCAAGGCATTTTCCACCGCTTGCTGGGCGGCAAAACCCAAAGCCTCCTGATGACTGGCGTAAAGCTCGCCGCCAATCATCACATCCAGCGTACCCAGCCACTTGCGGGCGTTCAGGATCCGCCGTTCCGTCTCCGGCCAATGGTCGGGGTAGGCATCCGGGGCGGCGGGGGTATCGTCCGGGGGTTCTTGACGCATCATCACTCCGTATTTGGCGGCTTGGCCGGCAATGTGCTGATTGGCCTGGCGGCAGCGGCGGAACTTGGCCCAGGTCATCGGGACAACTTCGAGGGCCAAGTCCGGCGGATGGGCTTGCATATAGTTCCGGGCTCCGTGATAGGCGCGAATTTCGGCGCTCCGCAGGTTGTCGTCGGCAACGACCAGCAGGTCAATGTCGGAATCGGCCCGGTAGCGGCCGGTGGCCCGGGAGCCGAACAGAATGACCGTAGCCGGCGCCGCCCATTCCTGAGCGGCCCGGGCCACATCAAGGGCATGGCGGTCGGGTTGCGATTCCAGCATAAGGGGACTGCCTTATCGGTAGTATGGCACTGTTGATTTTAAGCCGGGAGGGGGCGGGTGTCAAACCGGGTTTGGCCCGGTTTCCGCAGTCTTTCCCGGCCGCTTTACCATCATCCCCGCAACCGCAACCGCCATCCCCGCCCCTCTCTTACCGTCATTCCCGGCCCCTACCGTCATTCCCGCGTAAGCGGGAATCCCGAACGGTACTGAAAAGACCAGCCCTTTGCCGCCCAACCGCCGCCGGATTCCCGCTTACGCGGGAATGACGGTAAGAGAGGTGCGGGAATGACGGTAGAGGCGGCGGCCGGGGATGCCCACTAAAAAGCCGCCATCCCCCGGCCAAGCCGAGAAATGGCGGCAAAAAGGTTTCCTCAAGGGCAACCGCCCGGTTACGCAATCCTACTTCCGGGTGCGGCGGATGGTTTTCTTGCAGGTGGCCTCCCAAGTCCGGCTTTGCCGGCTTGCGTATAGAAAGGCATTGCTGACCGTCTCATGGGGCACCCGCCGAAAGAAAATGCCCAAGCCCGGACCGTTATCATTCGAGGAGAGCGAGCCGCGGTTTAAGTTGTGGCCGGGGCCTAACCGGGCGCTGCCCGCCACATACCGGGCGCCCCGGGCCCGGCAAGCCCGCTCCGCCGCGGCGGCCGCTTGCCCTTGCCACCAGTCATTGTTCGGGCTCGCGTTCCCGGAAGCGGCGCCCCGGGGGTCAGCGTTGTAATTGGTATCGGTGTACCAGAGGTTCGTGTCCCAGGTAACATGACGGCCGGTAACGCTGTTCCCAAAGCCGACCGCCTGATTCCGGGCGTAGTTGCCCCCGGTGAGTTGACTAGTTACGTAAGTGCCGCCCGTGTTGCTCTCCCCGGGGCAAATCAGGCCGAGAACTTGCCCACAGCTGGCCGCGGCGTTTATCGGGAACTGTTCGGTGTCAGTGCCCACATCGAACCGCTTGACCCGCTTATAGCGCCGCTCCTCCCTCGGAAACTCAAAAATGCGGTCAATGCTGACCCCGGTAACGCCGGATTCCCCGTCGGTCAGATAACCCTCCTGGGCGGCGATGAAACCCCGGAACTGGCCGCGTTCGCCGAAATAGACCGTGTCATCCCGTTCATTGCGGTCTTTGCCCGCTTCCCAGGTCTCCGCCTTGGTAAAGGTGTCGGACTGGTCAACGCCGCAGTAGAGGGTCTTGCCCCGGTTCTCGGCCAGGGATTCCAGGATGGACGTAGTCCGGTCGGCGTGGGCAAAGGCTTGCCAATCGGTGCAGTCCCAGGGGATGGAACGGGCTTGGATCGTGGTCAGGCCATACCCGGCGGCGGCCAGCAGCAGGAGAAGGACGATACTTCCCATAAGGAACTTGGGCATAATGGAACCTCCCAAGAGGCCCCAGACAAAAAGCCAGGGCCGAAATTGCCAAGGCAATTTCGGCCCTGGCCTATGTGCATTCATACTATCACAAGGTTTGGGGTTTGTAAAGGGGGGGCGGGGGCAATTTCGAAAATTTTTTTGGGGGGATTTTCGATGTCCGCAGACCGTCATTCCCGCGTAAGCGGGAATCTCGACGGTGCTGAAAAGACCAGCCCTTTGCCGCCCAACCGCCGCCGGATTCCCGCTTACGCGGGAAGGACGGTGGGGGGGCGCCGGATTCCCGCTTACGCGGGAAGGACGGTAGGGGGCGGCCGGATTCCCGCTTACGCGGGAAGGACGGTGGGGGGGCGGCGGATTCCCGCTTACGCGGGAAGGACGGTAGGGGGCGGCCGGATTCCCGCTTACGCGGGAATGACGGTGGGGGGCGGGAAGGACGGTAAGGGGCCGCCAGTACCGTTCTAATCCGATACAAGAATCCTGTTAATCCTGTCTATCCATGTTTGAATCCACATTCCCCCGGCGGCAAAGCCCCGGTTACGCAAAATAGAGGTTGCTTAAGGGCTTGACAAGCCGGATTTCCCTGTTTATAATCTAGGGCAAGGGGTTGCTGGACGGCCCCATCCTCCGGCGCCGGCCTTTTTCTTTGAGGGCGCGCCACCGCTGTTCCTCTGGGCGGAATTGCCGCCTTTTCCCGGATCCAAGCGTCCGTTGCGGCTAAAAGAATGACGGCCAAGTATATATTCGTCACCGGCGGCGTGGTCAGTTCCATCGGCAAGGGGATTTGCGTAGCCTCTATCGGCCGCATCCTCAAAAGCCGGGGGCTGTCCGTTTCCGTGGTCAAGTTGGATCCTTACCTGAATGTGGATCCGGGCACCATGTCGCCCTATCAGCACGGCGAGGTTTTCGTAACCCGGGACGGCGGCGAGACGGACCTGGACTTGGGCCATTACGAGCGGTTTATCGATGTGGAACTGACCCGGGATTCCAATGTAACCGCCGGCCAGGTCTATACGGCCCTGATTGACAAGGAGCGGCGCGGCGATTTTCTGGGCGGCACTATCCAGACCGTCCCCCACCTGACCAACGAAATCAAATCCCGGCTGACCGCCCTGGCGGCGAGTTCCGGGGTCGAGGTTATCGTGGTGGAAGTGGGCGGCACCGTGGGCGATATTGAGGGCTTGCCCTTTCTGGAAGCCATCCGGCAGATGCGAAAGGATGTGGGGCGCAACAATGTCTGCTATGTGCATTTGACCCTGCTGCCCTACATTGCGGCGGCCGGGGAACTGAAAACCAAGCCCACCCAGCACAGCGTCAAGGAATTGCGGAGTATCGGCATTCAGCCCGACGCCCTGATTTGCCGCAGCGATCAGCCCATTTCCGCCGCCATCCGGGAAAAGCTGTCCCTGTTCTGCGATGTGGATAGCGACGCGGTAATCCCCCTGGCCACGGTGGATAATGTGTATGCGGTGCCGCTGATTTTGGAGACGGCCGGCTTGGGCCGGTTTATAATGGACACCCTGGCGTTGGACGGGCAGGAGCCGGAAATGTCCGCTTGGTCGGAAATGGTTTCCCGGATGGGGCAGCCCAAGGAGCGGCTGCGGATTGCCGTCGTGGGCAAGTATGTGGAATATCCCGATTCCTACCTGTCGGTGCGGGAAGCCCTGCGTCACGCCGGGGCCGCCCAGGGCCGGGATGTGGATATTCAGTGGATTCATTCCGAGGATATTGAGCGGGACGGGCCGGAGTTGCACTTGAACGCGGCCCAGGGCATTGTAGTGCCGGGCGGGTTCGGCTCCCGGGGCGTCGCGGGGATGATTGACACGGCGCAATACGCCCGCCAGTATCAGATACCCTATCTGGGCTTGTGCCTGGGCTTGCAGGTGATGGTCATCGACTGGGCGCGCAATGTGCTGGGCCTGGCCGGGGCCAATTCGGCGGAACTGGATCCGGAAACGCCGCATCCGGTCATCCATATAATGCCGGAACAGGAGGCGGTAACGAACCTGGGCGGCACGATGCGGCTGGGCGGCTATCCCTGCCGGCCGCAGCGGAACAGCCGCACTATGTCGGCCTATGGCGATGACGAGGTGGAGGAACGGCATCGGCATCGCTTTGAGGTGAACAACCGCTATCGGGAGGGATTGGAAGCCTCGGGAATGTTGATGGGCGGGCTGTCGCCGGACGGCCGGCTGGTGGAAACGGCGGAAGCCCCGGAACATCCCTTTATGGTGGGAGTGCAGTTTCATCCGGAGTTTCAGTCCCGGCCCAACCGGCCGCATCCGCTGTTCTGCGACTTTATCGCCGCGGCCCGGCAAACCATCCGGGAGGGGGCGCAGCCGCCGCTGCTGGTGGAGGGGCAATCCTGAGCCGTCTATCCCGTCCGCCGGCCAGGGCCGTTAAGAATATAAGGCGCTTTCCCTCTAATGCCGGGCAATTATTCCTGGCGGCCGGTTCCTCGGCAGTATGTTGGAAAGCCCCAGCCAATCTACTATGTCATTCCGAGCGTAGCCGAGGAATCTGAAAATCTTGAAATGGAGTCGAGGGCGGGCATTTTAGATTCCTCGGCTACGCTCGGAATGACATCCTTCAACAAGTTCAGGATGAGCGGAAAGAATCTGCCGGGCTATCCGGGATGTCAATAATCAGCGGGAACGCGCCCGGCAAAGAATCCCGGAAACCACCGCAATCCCGCAGCAAGGGGTATAATGTTATGAAACTGTTTCTGGATACCGCCAACATTGAGGAAATCCGCGCGGGCGCCGAACTGGGCGTTGTCAGCGGCGTCACGACCAACCCGTCCCTGGCGGCCAAAGAGGGCATCGGCGGGGCCGAAAGTTACCGCGCCGCCGTCCAGGAAATCGCCGACCTCATCGACGGCCCCATTTCCGTGGAAGTGGTCAGCCTGGACGCCCCCGGGATGATTGCCGAGGGCCGGGACATCGCCGAGTGGATTCCCAATCCCTGGGTCAAGATTCCCAGCACGACCGAGGGGTTCAAGGCCATTTCCATGCTGGCCCGGGACGGCATCAAAATCAACCAGACCCTCTGTTTCACGGTCAATCAAGCCCTGCTGGGGGCGCAGGCCGGATCCACGGTGGTCAGCCCCTTTGTGGGCCGGCTGGACGACATCGGGCAAGAGGGGATGGATCTGGTGGCGGACATTGTCGAGGTCTATCAGCTGCACGACATCGCGACGATGGTGATGGCGGCCAGCATCCGCGGCGTCTTGCACTGCACCCTGGCGGCCCAGGCCGGGGCCGACATTGCCACCATCCCCTACGGCGTGCTGAAACAGATGACGCAGCACCCCTTGACCGATGCCGGCGTGGCCCGGTTTTTGCAGGATTGGCAAAAGGCCGGCGGCGGCTGACCGGCTGCTAGGAAACTAACCTTGCGGCTGGGCTCCGTCCATCCGGCAACGAGTTCAGGATGACCCTTCAGCAGGTTTCAGGGTGAGCGGATTGCCGGTTCCTATCCCCGTCAGTCCGGCAATCAGTTCAGGATGACCCTTCAGCAGGTTCCGGGTGATCCTTCAACAAGTTCAGGATGAGCGGGCTGCCAGTTCCGAGCCGCCCGCTACAATGCCCCCGGTAGATGGACAACTCTAGGGGCCTTAGCCCGCCGGCGGGCTTTCGGAAAGAACGATCGAGGTGATGATGACTACCATTGTTAAACCGCAGACCCGGGATGTGGCCGAACTGGGGGCCATGAGCAAGGATGCCCTGCTGGAAGTAGGCCAGGACTACGGGATGGAGGACGGGGCGGCGATGGCCGCCGCGCGCCGGGAGGATGTGCTGAACCGGCTGTTCCACGCCGTCTCCGCCCAGCAGTCCCTGGCCGCCTCGGGCATCCTGGAAATCATGGACGAAGGCTACGGCTTTCTCCGCCGCATTACCTATCAGACCGGCAACGGGGATGTCTATATCTCCCAGTCCCAAATCCGCCGCTTCGGCCTGCGGACCGGGGACACCGTCACCGGCCTGGTGCGCCCGCCCAAAGAGGGGGAACGCTACTTCGGCCTGGTGCGGGTGGAGAAGGTCAACGGCCTGGACACCGACCAGGTTCATTCCCGATACCGCCAGCAGTTCGAGCATCTGACCCCCATTTTCCCGGAAAAGCAGATTGTCCTGGAAACCGACGGCACTAACCTGTCGGCCCGGATGGTCGACCTTTTTGCCCCCATCGGCTTGGGGCAGCGGGGCTTGATTGTGTCGCCGCCCAAGGCCGGCAAAACCACCATCCTGAAGCAGATTGCCCACAGCGTGGCCCGCAATATGCCCGGCGTAGCCCTGATGGTGACGCTGATTGGGGAACGGCCGGAGGAAGTGACCGAAATGCGCCGGGCGGTAGAGGGGGATGTTTTTGCCTCGACTTTTGACGAGTCGGTGGAGGAGCAGTGCCGGGTGGCGGAATTGGCTTTGGAACGGGCCAAGCGGCTGGTGGAAAATCAGCGGGATGTGGTCATTCTGCTGGACAGCGTTACCCGATTGACCCGGGCCTATAACCTGGCGGTGCCGACCAGCGGGCGCACCCTGTCCGGCGGCATTGACCCGGCGGCTCTCTATCCGCCCAAAAAGTTCTTTGGCGCGGCCCGCAACATTGAGGAGGGCGGCAGTTTGACCATCATCGGCACCTGCCTGGTGGATACCGGCAGCCGGATGGACGAGGTGATTTACGAGGAGTTCAAAGGCACCGGCAATATGGAGCTGCATCTGGATCGGAAGCTGGCCGACCGCCGCTTTTTCCCGGCGGTGGATATTGTCCGCAGCGGCACCCGCCGGGAGGAACTGCTTTACAGCGATGGGACGATGAAGCAAATCTGGCTGCTGCGGCGGATGATTTCCCTGATTTCCAACGACGGGGCCACCAACGCCACGGAGCGGGTGCTGGAACGGCTGTCCAAATACACCACCAACGAGGAATTTCTGGAAAACCTGAACCGGGAAACCTAGGCCGGGCGGCCGCCCCGGCCGCCCGGATTGCCGGCCCAAATCCCGGCCCTTCCCCCGGCCCGGCGGGAGGGCTTTTTAGTTGAGGGGGAATGGGCAAAGCGATTATCCGGTCAGCCAGTCAATAAGGACGGGAGCGTGATATTATTTAATGGCGGGTTGACCCTTTATTATGGGAATTATATACCAACCTAAACGGGGCATTTCTAGCCATCTTTGCCATCGGCCGGCCCCGGTTTCCGCACCCGTTAGTGTGCGCCATGGCCCGCACCTACTCCCCTACCGAATGTTTGACTACTTCGCGCGCCCGAGCCAAGCCAGTATAAGCCTTGGCCGCATCGGTGCTAGTGGTGGTTACAGGATAATTGGCAGGGGAGGGTTTGGCAACCTAATCAAAGATTATCCCTTGGATTATGCCGCTTGACTAATGCCAAGCAAGGCTGTACGCTATGCTGTAGAAACAATGTGGAGGTAGGGTTATGACCAACCCGGAGTACGAACTGGTAGAACTTCAGCAACTAATCCGTAAAGAGCTGGCGGAGCTCAAGGAGATGTCCGAACCTGAATTCTCGGCACGGTTCGACAGCCTCAACCGTTCTGGTATGTTTGCCTTGCATACGTACGGGGAGTCCCAATCCCCTGACCCCATCGGTCTGTTTTGGGTCTTGTATCCGCCGCACCGCGATTCCAAGAACGGGCCGGCCCCGGAACTTTCGGCGGAGTGGGAGGAAGCGATTCTCAAATCCTTGGAGCGGCTGTACCACCGCCACCAGGTTTCCTACGAGCCGGACGCGGGTATTCCGGTCGAAAACGACTTCCAAGAATCCCTGAATTCCGGGCGTCAGCTAATCCCCGGAACGCTCCGGGATTTGATTACCTTTATCCACATCGCCGCCGCCCGGGCGTTCCGCATTAAGCGAGCCCAAGGCGGGGGTCTGGACGAGGTTGCCCTGGACTGCCTGCGGGAAGTTGACCGGGCCAGGGTACGACTGAGCATCTTGGACAGCCAAGAGCGCGGCATTATCAAGTTGCTTGACTTGGATCCTGCCCAAACCTTTCTGTTGTCCACCTACGCGGTAGGGGCTAAAGCGTTGGTCGAGCTTGGCCGGGTTCAGCACCGGCAGGGCAATTACGCTGAAGCCTTGCATTATATTGCCCGGTCCGTGTTTGAGACGAGCTACGCCGCCGCGCGGTATGTTGCTGATGAACCCTATGCCGCCGAAAGCGACATGGAGGGTGTCGCTTTGGCTACCTCTCTCTCCTTGAATGAACACCTTATCTCGGGTTTGGACAATATCACCCACCAGGAGATAGCGTCCGTGTGGCAGAAGCTCAAGGAAGTCGGCCAGCCCGATAGCTGGGTGCAGGTCGCCCAAGACTGCAACTATATGTTGGAGGCCCCTGAGCTTCCTTATATTTTCTCCAATCAGGATGGTTTCCCGGTGCCGGGAATTATCGATTGGTTCCAGGATTTTACGGTAACTACGGAACCGTCCTTGACAGCGGCGGGAGCTCCCTTGACCTGGACGGAGTTCTGGTACGGAGCGAAGGTTTGGGTCAGCGCCCAACTCAGTGCCAGCGAATACCGGAAAATGCGGGAGGAGGATAAGAAAAGCGAGGCCGAATCCCGCTTGAAAACCTATTTCTTTGGTCAAGACTGGGCCGTGCTGCCCGACCGCGCCAAAGACCGCCTTATAACCGCCGATACCCTTTGGCATTCCCAAGCTAACATTGCTTGGGAAGCAGTCATTAGCGACCTGCGTATTGCTACGGAGGATATGTGCCAGAGGTTCATCTGGCAACCTTTGTCTGAAAGCAAAGGCGGCGGCCAAGATTTGCTCCAATTTGTCCAGCTAAAGGACGAACTGGATAGGGCTGAGAAACGCCCTGAAATCGCTGCTTGCGTCCAAGTTTGCCGCTCGGGATATTTCGGGAACTTCCTGAAACGGCAAAATCTTGACCAAGAGGAAGTCAATTTCCTGACCAAGCAACTTCCCGACGCGATGGGGCTGCTTCGGTGGGAAAGGAACTTCGCTGAACATCAATCTACTGCTTCTTGGCGGCGTAATGCCGTGGAGGACTATGTCCGCCGGTTTTTCGGCATCGGGCAACGCGGCGTACTTCCTGAACTTGCCCGGATTGGCCGGAAGTTGCGCCGGGTCTGACCGGCAGTCGTTTCAGTCGGCAATCCGCCGCATACTGCCCCGGCCGCCGCCGCCGGGGCGGTTTCCTTTACTTTCCCTGGCAAGTGTGCTTTATTATTAGGCCAAGGAAACCCGCCGTCCCTGGTCGCCGCGTTGGGCAGTCCCGCCGCGGATATTGGGGACGGTCGGATATTGACCGGAGGATTTGGCCGCTATGAGCTATGAAACCATCAAAGTTGAGCAGAGGCAGCGGGTCGCCATCGTTACCCTGAACCGGCCCGAAGTGCTGAACGCCCTGAACCTGCAACTGGTGCGGGAATTGGACGCCGCCCTGACCACTATGGAATCGGACGAGGAAGTGGGGGCCGTCGTCCTTACCGGAGCCGGCGACCGGGCCTTTTCCGCCGGAGCCGACATCCACGAAAACCGGGAGCGGACGCCGGAGGAACGGGACGCCGCCGCCGCCGAGCGCGCCGAATATACCTGGCGCATGGCATCCAGCCCCCTGCCGCTGATCGGCGCGGTCAACGGCCTCTGCTACGGCGGCGGCACCGTCATGGCGACTTCCCTGGACTTCCTGCTCGGCTGCGACAAGACCAGTTTCCGCTTTCTGGCGGTCAACTACGGGCAGATGAACGCTACCTGGAGCCTGCCTAACCTGATTGGCTGGCCCCGGGCCAAGGAGCTGCTTTACAGCGGGCGGGAAGTTTTTGCCGAGGAAGCCTATCGCATCGGCCTGCTGAACCACCTGGTACCCCAGGATGAACTGCTGGATAAGGCGGTGGAAGTGGCCGCCGGCATCGCCAAAAACCGGGCCGAGGGGGTCGCCAACATCAAGCAGATGCTCTTGGAGCATACCGGCAAGCCCATGGAGGAACAGTTCTGGAACGAAGTCAATTCCCGCCAGGGCCGGTTCCGCGGCCTGTCGGTGGAGGAGGGTTTCAAGGACTTTCTGGAACGGAAAGGGCGGAAACCGGCCCTTTCCTAGCCGGGACAATCCACGCTCAAAAGAAACCGGCCGGCGCGGCGGGAATTGTCTATCCGCCACGCCCGGCCGGGCCAAAGGGCAGGCCAAAACAAACCCCGGGGCCATCACCGGCGCAAGGCCGGGAGAGGACTACCCGGGGACGGTAGGATTAGATTATCCCACTCTAAAGAGGTTGTCAAGGGATTTTTTCGGGAAACCCGGTCGGCGCGGCGGGAATTGTCTATCCGCAACACCCGGCCGGTCAAAGGGGCAAAACAAACCCCGGGGCCATCACCGGCGCAAGGCCGGGAGAGGACTACCCGGGGACCGCAGGATTAGATTATCCCATAAAGACCGGGATGTCAAGGGCTTTTTCGGGAAACCCGAACCCGATTGAGGAACTTCTCATGTCCTACCCACTGCCAAACCCCTATCTATCCATCCCGCCGCCGGCCCGCCGGGCGGCGGTGGCTGACGCCGTGGCTCCGGATGGCTCGGAAATTCGGCTGCTGCTGGATGAACGGCATGGGGTTGGCGGGGGCAGTATGGTCGAGGCCACCCTGCCGCCGGGGCAGGTTTCCCGGCCGGTCTATCATCGCACCGTAGCGGAAATGTGGTACATTCTGGAGGGCTATGGGCAGGTGTGGCGCTGTCCGCCGGATATTGACCCGGCCGGAGTTAAGCCAACGGCCGTGCAGCCCGGCGCTGCTTTGACGATCCCGGTGGGCTGGCGCTTTCAGTTCAGCGCCGCCGCTGATTCCGCCGCCGGCCTGCGTTTCCTGTGCATCACCATCCCACCTTGGCCTGGGGACGGCGAGGCTCAGCCGGCCGACTACGGCGGATTAGGCCCGGCCACGATTTAGGGGGGAATAGGGTATCGCTCCGTTCATCCTGAACTTGTTGAAGGACGAATACCCTATAATTGCCCGGAAATTGCCCGATTCCGGGGGGTGCAATTCCCTCCGGACGGTGATATAATAGTTGCAACATCCGCATTTTCCGCAATGGGCCGGTGTAGCTCAGAGGCAGAGCAGCGGTTTCGTAAACCGCAGGCCAAGGGTTCGACTCCCTTCACCGGCTCCACTTTTTATGCCTTGTCGGGCAATGGCCTATACCTGATGCCCCCCGGCCATCTTTCCCGCTCCAATTACTACCGTCATGCCCATTACCATCATTCCCGGCCCCGTTACCGTCCTTCCCGTCCCACCCACCGTCATTCCCGCGTAAGCGGGAATCCCGACGGTACTGCCGTATAATGCCGCATACTTGTCAAGCAACCGCTAGATTCCCGCTTACGCGGGAATGACGGTAGAGGGGCCGCCGGGAATGACGGTTTTTATGGCATTACCCGCCATTCGGTTCTGTTCCATTTTGCTGGGGGAAAGGCTGTTCCTCGCTAGACCTATGCTTGTCTAGCGGTGCAGCGCACACAGTCCCCCCAGCAAAATGGAACAGAACCCGCCATTCCCCTGCCCCTCTGCTTACTTATAGCCGCCCTTTCCGCTATAATCGGGTTTATGCTTATTGACGGACGCCGAGGGCTTTTCCTGCTGTTGACGCTGCTGCTGGCCGCCTTAATCGGCGGGATGGCGGTGGCTTGCACCGTCCCGGCTACGCCGGCCGGCAATGGAAGGGTGGCGGTCATTACGCCGGCGCCGGCGGATCCGACTATTCCGCCGCTTGTGCCGCCGGTAGCGCCGCCTCCGGTTGCCTTGGCTCCGACGCCCCTCCCATCGCCCCGGCCGGCACCGCCGGTGTTGCCGACCGCAAGGGCTACTCCGGTTCCGGTCATCCCCACGGCAACGCCGAGCCCGCCGCCGGCCCCGTCCGTGCCGGCCTTTGCCGTTCCCCCGGAGCGGGATTTGTACCAACTGGCCCAAGAGCTGCTATTGCCGCCGGGCGCGCCGCCGGTCAATCCGGTGGTCAACCCGGAGCCGGTCCGCTATGCCGCCGGGCGTACCGATGATTTCTGGATGGTGAACCTGCGGGATTTGGAAGTGTATCAGTCCCCCTTTGAGCTGCGCCTGGTCACCCCCCACGCCTATTGGTATGTAGAGGAGGGGCTGCGCGTCCGGCAAGAGGATTTGGAACGGGCGGCGGCGGCCTTTGAGGAGCGGATTTATCCCCGCCTTGCCGCCGCTTTCGGCACGGAATGGCGGCCGGGCGTGGACAACGATGTCCACTTGACCATCCTGCACGGCGACATTTCGGGGGCGGCCGGCTACTTCAGTTCCGGGGACGAATATCCCGCCGCCGTCCATCCCCACAGCAATGAACGGGAAATGATTTACATTAACGGCGCGGTGCTGCCGATTGGATCGACCGCCCACCGCATCGTCCTGGCCCACGAATTGCAGCACGCCATCCACTGGAACTATGACCCGTCGGAGGCGACCTGGGTCAACGAGGGGCTGGCCGAGCTGGCGGTGCGCGCCGCCGGCTATCAGGACAACAGCATGGAATGGTTTATGCGCCATTCCCACATTTCCCTCACCCATTGGCCGCTGGACGATGCCAATGTGTCCGCCCACTATGGTGCCGCCGCCCTCTTTATGCACTATCTGGCCGAGCATTACGGCATGGACAACGGCGGCCCCAATACCCTGCGCGCCCTGGTCGCCGAACCGGCCGATGATATTGCCGGCATTGCCGCCTATCTGGAACAGGCCGGATATAGCGTCGGCTTTTATGATGTTTTCCGGGATTGGATTGCCGCCAACTTTCTGGACGCTAAGGATGGGGGGATTTATGGCTATGGCGGTTTGGCGGTGGCGGTGCGGGAACGGCGGGTGATGAACGATTTTACCGAATTGCAAGGGCAGGCGGCGCAGTATGGCACGGACTATATCGCGATTGGCCCGGATTTGGTCGGGCAGCCGTTGCGTTTCCGCTTTGCCGGCGCGGCGGAAAATGTTTTGCTGCCGGAGGAAGTGGGCGCTAGCGGCTGCTGGTGGAGCAATGCCGGGGATTCCATTGCCACTACCCTGACCCGGACGGCGGATTTGCGGACGGCGAGCACGGCCGCCTTGACCTATCAGGTGTGGCATCGCATTGAAAAGGATTGGGACTACGGCTATGTGCAGGTGTCCCCGGACGGCGGGCGGCATTGGACTATCCTGGAAACGCCGCATACTTCCGCCGACAATCCCATCGGCAGCGGATTCGGGCCGGGCTATACCGGATTCAGCGGCGGCTGGATAACGGAATCGGTGGATTTGAGCCGCTACGCCGGGCAGGAAATCCAACTGCGCTTTCAGTATGTTACCGACGACGCCCTGAACGACTTGGGCTTGTGCCTGCGGGATATTGCCTTGACCGTCGATGGCGTTGCCGCCGAATCCGATGATGATGCTGATTGGCAGGTCGCCGGCTTCGTCCACACCGACAACCGGGTGCCGCAGCGGTATATCGTGCAGGTATTGCAGAAAGGGACGGAAAACCGGGTAACGCGGCTGGAATTAACGGCGGACGGCCAGGGCGGATTGACCGGCGCGGCGGTAGTAGCCCCCTATCCCGGCTTGAAACGAATGATGGTAGCAGTAACGCCGATAGCCCCCGGCACACGGGAGCCGGGGGACTACACTTTGACCGTGGAGGGGGCGGGGTAGGGGGCATCCTTCAACAAGTTCAGGATGAGCGGAATGGGGAGCGGTTGCGGGCCGCCCTCTCTACCGTCATTCCCGCGTAAGCGGGAATCCCACGGTTGCCTGTCGACAATACCATCCTAAGGCAGTACCGTTCGGGATTCCCGCTTACGCGGGAATGACGGTAGAGGGGCCGCCCGCCCACAAAAAAGCCGCCATCCCCCGGCAAAGCCGGGAAATGGCGGCTAAAAGGTTTCCGGTTATACCCTACTTCCGGGTGCGGCGGATGACTTTCTTGCAGGTGGCTGTCCAAGTCCGGCTTTGCCGGGCCCGGTAGCGATGATTGCTCCCAGCAGTAGGGTGGTTGTCGAAAAACCAGCCCAAGTGGGGGCCGCGATTCCTGGATTGGATCGGCGTCTGATCGTTGTTGTGGCCTCGGCCGATAACCACATTGGTGACCGACGGATAACCCTCGCCCCGGCAAATTTCTTTTGCCATGGCGGCCGCCAACGCCGTCCATTCCGCCGTGGAGGGACTAGCGAAGTCCCCCGTAAGCCTATTGTTCTGCTCGGGATTATAGAAGGCTTGCGTGTCCCAGTGCATCGCCCAAGCATTTACGCCTTGACCATCTTCAGCTTTGCCGGCGTAAATTCCTTGGGCATCCCGCCTGGCAGCACCAGAGCCGCCGGAGCCGTAAGCGTGGCTGTCGTAATTTCCCCAATCCGAGCAAACGATGCCGCCCACTTGCCCGCAACTGGCGACGGCGGTAATCGGCCACAGGACGGGATCGTTAGCGATGTCCAGCCGCTTGACCCGCTTGGTGCGCCGCCGTTCCTCCCTCGGGAACTCAAAGATGCGGTCGATGCTGACCCCGGTAACGCCGGATTCCCCGTCGGTCAGATAGCCCTCTTGGGCGGCGATAAAGCCGCGGAACTGGCCGCGTTCCCCGTAATAAACGGTGTCATCCCGCTCATTGCGGTCTTTGCCGGCCTCCCAGGTCTCCGCCTTGGTAAAGGTGTCGGACTGGTCAACGCCGCAGTAGAGAGTCTTGCCCCGGTTCTCCGCCAGGGATTCCAAGATGGCCGTAGTCCGGTCGGCGTGGGCAAAGGCTTGCCAATCGGAACAGTCCCAGGGGATGGAACGGGCTTGGATAGTGGTCAGGCCATACCCGGCGCCCAGCACCAGGAACAGGGCGATACCCAACATAAAGAACTTGGGCATAAAGGAACCTCCCGAGAGGCCCCCAACAGAAACGTCGGGGACGGAATCGCCTCGGCGATTCCGTCCCCGACGTGCGTACTATTCTATCACAAGGTTTTGAGGATGTAAAGGGGGGTGTGGGGTGAATTTCGAAAAATTTTTGGGGTGATTTTCGATGCCGCCCACCGTCATTCCCGCGTAAGCGGGAATCTACACGGTTGCCTGCCGACAATACCATCCTAAGGCAGTACCGTGTAGATTCCCGCTTACGCGGGAATGACGGTGGGGAGACCGCCGCCCCTCTACCGTCGGGATTCCCGCTTACGCGGGAAGGACGGTAAGGGGGCCGCGGGAAGGACGGTCGAGGGCGGCGGGAAGGACGGTCGAGGGCGGCGGGAAGGACGGTTGTTGACGGTCATAACCGTTCTAATCAGACCCAAAATCCTGCCCATCCGGTCTATCCATGTTTGAATCCGGATTACCGCGCCGCCAGCACCGAGCCGAGGTAGCGCAGGTTGGCTTTCAGTTCCGGGGCGATTTCCCCTTGCCGGGAGGAGGATAGCAGCAGCAGCAGGCGCAGTTGGGCCGCCAAATCGGCCGCCAGTTTCGCTTTGGCTTCCCGCTCGGTATCGGCCGCCACCGGCACCCGCAACCCCTGCAAGGGCAGCCGGGTGCGGGATTCCCCGGCCCAATACTGATCCAGGCTGTCAATGATGATGATGGGGATGTCCTGGGTGATGACAAAGGGGGCTTCCGGGGGCGAGTCGGCGGGGCGCAGGGCATCCACCTTAACCTGGGTTACATCGCTGTGGTTGATATGAAAAACGGCGGCGTTGGGCTGGCTGGCGCTAATCCGCCGCCAAGTCCAATCGGGCGGCGTAGCGGCATCCTGTCCCGGCTGCACCGGCAGGGGGCAGGCGTCATCCGCGGCGATAGGGCGGTCGGGCGGGTCGGTGTAGTGGGAATGGTCAACCATAACATTCTCCCGGATGGCGGATTTGCCGGCTACAAGGTCAGCTCGCCGGGAATCAGCCGGCGGTTTTTGGCGTCGGCGGCCAGGGCAAAGGCGGATAGAGCCATCGCGCCCAGTACCCCCGGGCTCTTTTCGTCGCCAAAGAGGACATACACCGTCCGACAGCGGCCGTCCAGTTCCAGATCCACCAGTCCGTTGGACATTTCCCGGCGGGAGCCGTCGGCCAGAGTGAAAGTCCGGGTCTCGAACCTTGCGATGCCCAATTCCTCGAGGATCGAGGCCGGCACCAAGGTGTACGATACCCCGGTGTCCACCCGTCCGTTCAGGGTGCGGGAACGGGTGTGGTCTTGGCTCCACAAGGTAAAATCGGCGTAGAAAGTTCCCACGGCTCCGCCGACGGTAGTTCCCGGCAACGGCGGGTTTTGCGCCGGATAGGCCGGCTCTGGGGCGGCGACGATGCCGGGTTGGTTGACGGTACTCACGGGATTTAATCCTCCCTTGGGCGATTTCCGGCCCGGCAACCAGTTCCGGGCCATCCTTCAACAAGTTCAGGATGAGCGGAAACAAAGGCGGATAAACGGAAACAATGGCGGCCGGGGCGGCGGCTACCGCTGTTCCGGCTCCAGTTCCCAGGCGTTATAGACCTGTTCCGGCAGGGTGATGGGGCCGACGGCCTCCTCATATTCCCGCACGTGCTTGCTCGCCAGCAGGGCAAAGGCTTTGAGCATTTGCGGACTGACCTTGATCCGCGCCCGCAGGATGGGTTCTCGTTCCTCCATCTGCTCTCCGAAAAACAGCACCGCCGAGTAGAGGCTGCTGTAGATGTGCATGGAGTCGCAGTAAAAGGTGATGGGTTCGCCGGACGGGTCGCCGCCGCCGGCGCGGGTGTCGCCGGGGTTGACATAGCTGTCCTCCTGCGGCGGCTGATCCTCCGGCGGCACATAGGGACGCTGAATGATGGGCATATAATTCCTCCCCGGCCGCCATCGGATTAAGGGCGGCCGGGATTATTATACACCTTATCCCGCCGGCGGGATAGACCTGGCGGGCGGCGGCGGTTTTCGGGAAGGGGGCGACCTCGTGGTAACTTACCGTTACTTGAACAACAAGTTCGTGGAACCCCTCCGCCGCCAGTTGCGGCAGGAGGGTCGCGAGCAAGGCCGGGAGGAAGGCCGGGAGGAAGGCCGGGAGGAGGGACTCGAGGCGGGCATCCAAGTAGGCCGGGAGGAGGGCCGGGAGCAAGTCCAAACGCTCAAAATGAGGACTCTGGAGTGGTACGTCCGGCAGCAGGCAGCCTTGGCCAAGGGCGAACCCTTTGACGAGCCGCCGCCCTTTATCGAATCCTCCAACGGCAAAGACCCGGCCGGGGAATAAGATTGGCCTTGCCCTTTTCCAGGGCCGGCGCCTACTCCGCCAGCAGGCTGTCCAGGGTTTCCCGCAGTTTGTCCGCCGGCATTGGCCCCACAAACTTTTGCCGAATCACCCCTTGCCGGTCAAGGAAAAACTTTTCCGGGATGCCTTTTACGCCGTAGTCAATGGCGATTTTGCCGTCAGTATCCACGCCGCTGGGGTAAGTCAAGCTAAATTCGGCGATGTAGGCGGCGGCGTTTCCCGGCAAGTCCCAGATGTTGACGCCGACGAACTCCACTTCCCGCCCGGCGTATTCCCGATAAACCTGTTCCAGGGCCGGGGCCTCTTGCCGGCAGGGGGCGCACCAGGAAGCCCAGAAATCGATCAGCGCCACTTTGCCTTGCAAATCCGACCGGGACAGCACGCCGCCCTCCGTCAATTCCAGGGTAAAATCCCGGGCCGGCGCGGCGTCAATATCCACCGCGCCGAACTCGGTATTGACGCCGCTGATGCTGGCCGCCCGTCCGCCGGTCTGCAACGAGGCCCAGATCAGAATTCCCAGGAAAGCCAGGATGACCAGCCCGGATCCGGTAAGCAGCAGCCAACCCGTCCGACTCACGATGCCGGCTCCTGTTCAGCCCCGGCCGCCCGGCGTAGCTGCGCCAGCAATTCCGCCCGGCGGGATTGATATTCCGACTCGGACATTCCCCCCTGCTCAAAGCTTTCATCTAGGGCGGCTACGGTCAGGGCCAACTCTTGCCGCCGGGCCGGGGATAAACCATCATCCCCGGCGGCCATATCCCCGGCCGCCGCATCTCCGGCGGCTACGGCTACCGCAGCGGCCGGCCGCGCCCCCCGGAACCAGCCATAGACCAATACCGCCGCCAAGGCCAAGCCCAGCATTATCGGAATGGCGGTTTGCCATAGGCCGGGGTCAGCGGCGGTTTGGGTTAAGCGGGTCAACGGGCCGGGCTGCGGCAGGTTGGACAATTCCAGCCTTACCCCCTGCCGCGGCGGCAGCTCCCGCCTTTCCCAAACCCGATAAGCCGTCCCCTCAATGTCCAGCGGCGGCCGGGATTCCAACGGGGCCACTTGCACATCCGCCAAGCGTTCCGGAACTAATACCTGATAGACGGCCGCCCCTTGCAGCAGGCGCTGATTGAAAGCAACGGCGTTACCCCCATAGGGAAAGGTGTAGGTGTAGTTGACCTGATGGCGGCCCGGCAACACCGGGGCGGTCAGGGCAAAGCCGTTGCCAATGGTGATGATTTCGCCGCCGGGCAGGTTGGATTGCACATCCAGATTGCTGGCCCCGGCCGGCAGGGAAAAGCGCAGAAAGTTGATTTCGTTGGGATTGGTGATGTTGGTCAGTTCCGGCAGCAGGGTGCGGTCGCTGCTATTGGTGATATTCAGCAGTTCCAGGGCGGCGATTTCCCGCGTCTGTTCCTCAACCCCGGCCAGCACCATCGTATGCCGCTCGACCCGTACTACCCCCAGATCCCGGGTGGTTTCGTACACCGTCAACTCTACCGGCCCGGCCAAATCCGCCGCCGCCAGCAGGGAATTGTAGCGCATTCCGGCATAGTCCATCACCAATACATAGCTGCCGCCGGCCGGGGCGGCCACTTCCTCAAAGCGGAAATTGCCTTGCCCATCGGTAGTGGTTTCCGCCGTGGCAACCCGGCCAGCGGTAGGATCGATGGCGTGCAGGGTAAGGGGCAAATTGGCCGGAATAGCGCCGCCGGCCGTGCCATTGACCGCCGCGCCCTGGACGCTAATCGTGGCCGGCGGCCTTTCCTGCGCCGCCATTGGCAACGGCGCGGCCCCATAGCCGCCGGCCGCCAGCAGCAGCAGCAGGGCCAATCCTGACCGGAATAGCGGCCAACGCCGCCAGCCCGGCATAGCTATTCCCTTTCCGCCGGGCCGGCGGCGGCTCCGCCATCTCCGGCCGCCCGCCGCAACCCGGCCCGGGCCGCTTGTATTTCCGATTCCAGGGCGGCATCAGCATCGCGGCCGGCCGGAGCGGCGGCCGTTTGTTGTTCCTGTTCCTGTTCCTGCCGCCGCAGGGCTAAGGCGGCTTGGATGCGGTAGTCGTTAAGCTGCTCCTGGTACAGTCCCTCCGGGATGCGGCCTAATTCCCGCTCCAGCTGCAAGGTGCGGATAGCGGCGTAAATATCGGCCAGCGACGCGGTATCCGGGCCGGCGGCGGTTTCCGTTTCCGCGCTTTCCGTCTCGACGGCCGCCGCCCGGGCGGCCTTATCCATTCCCAAGCGCCGCCGGGCAAAGGGATAGACCGCCACGCCCAAGCTCAGCAGGGCCAGGATCGTGCCAATGATTAACGCCATTATCTGCCCGTTAATTCCGCCGAATGAATGGATGAATGGAAATCAGGCCGTTGCTTTTTGCTTTCCGCTCATCCTGAACTTGTTGAAGGGGCATCCTGAACTGGTTAAAGGATGAATACCTCAAGGCAAGGGTAAATCCATCAGGCCGCCGCCGGGCGGGTAACCGGAAAGGATACCGCCGCCCGTTCCCGCCGCCGTTCCGGCCACAGGGATACCGCCGTCCCCGCAATCAGCACCGGCCCGGCGGCCCACATCCACCATACCAGAGGATTGACCAATATGCGGAAACCTACCGCGCCATCGGGCCGGTTTTCGCTGGGGACTACATAAAAATCCTCCAGCGGCGTGGAGCGGATGGCCGCCAGGGTCGAGGCCATATTGAAAGAGGGGTAGAAACTGCGCCGGGCCTGCATTGTTTCCAGCAATTCCCCCTCCCGATACACTTCCAGATGGGAAAGGTATTCGGTGCGGTCGGCAAAGGTCTGCTGGGTAGTATCGAGGTAAGTCAACCGGTAGCCGGCGATTTCGTAGCTTTCCCCCGGGGCCAAGACCACATCCCGCTGCTGCTCAAAGAGGGAGCCGCCCAATACGCCCAAAGCCACCATCACCACGGCCAGATGGACGATATAGCCGCCATAGCGCGGCCGATTGGCGGCCAAGAGTCGGGCCAGGGCCAGGGGATAATTTTCTCCGGTGGAACGATGCCGCGACCGCATACCTCGCCACCATTCCAGCAAAATGCCGGCCGTTACCAGGGCGCTCAATCCGAATCCGACCAGGGCAAAGGGGCTGCGGGTAACGAACAGCAGCAGGATAACTACTACGGCCGCCGCCGCGGATCCCGGCAGCAGCAAAGCCCGCCGCACGCTTTGCCAGTTGGCCCGGCGCCAGGGCAGCAGCGGCCCCACGCCCATCAGGAACAGCAAAGCCAGCAGCAGCGGCCCGTTCACCTGGTCGTAAAAGGGCCGGGCAATGGTGATTTCCGCCCCGCCGCCCAATTTGACGAACAGGGGATAGACCGTGCCCCACAAGGTAACAAAGGCAATGCCCAGGAGCAGCAGGTTGTTGACCAGAAAGGCCGCCTCCCGGGACAGCATCGAATCCAGGTTCTGCGCGCTTTTCAGCAGCCCGTACCGCCAGAAAAATACGGCAAAGGGGACGATTACCCCCACCGCCAGGAACAGCAGAAACACCCAGCCCAGGGTGGACGCGCCGAAAGAGTGTACCGACGGCACCGGCCCGCCCCGGTTCATAAACATCCCGTACAAAGCCAGGGCAAAGGCTACATTTATCAGGACGATATTCCACATTCGGAACATCCCCCGGCGTTTCTGCACCATTACCGAGTGGACAAAGGCGGTGAGGGCCAGCCAAGGCATAAAGGCGGCGTTTTCCACCGGATCCCAGAACCAGAACCCGCCCCAGCCCAGGATGGTGTACGCCCACCAGGAACCCAGCAGCAATCCCCCGGCCAATAGCACCCAGACCAGCAATCCCCAGATCCGGCCGGCGTCCACCCATTCATCCCGCCCTTTGCCGCCGACCAGCGCGCCCAGGGCAAAGGATAGGGGCAGGCTAATGCCAATCAACCCGGCCATCAACGCCGGGGGATGAAAGAACATTCCGAAGTGGGTCAGCAGGGGATTGATGCCCTCGCCGTCCGGGGGGATAAAGGGCAGGCGGTCAAAGGGATTAGCCATAAAGCCCATCACGGCGATAAAAAAGGTCTGAATCACCATCAGGGCGGCGGTGGTATAGGGCAGGGTGTCCCGGGTGGCTGCCGGAGCCCAGCGCAGGGCAATGGCCGCCATTGCCGACAGCACCAGGGCAATGTAAAGCAGCGACCCCTCGTTGCCGGCGTAAAAGGCCACCCAGGTGTAGATGTCCGGCATCGCCCGGTTGCTGTGGGCGGCCACATAAGCCACCTCAAAATCCCGATTGATGAAAGACCCAATCAGGCAGAGGGTAGCCACCAGCATGGTCAGGGCCAGCACATACACCGCCCGCCGGGCGCTTTCGACCAGGGCCGGCGCGCCGCGCAACTGCCCCAGAACCGACCCCAGGGCGGCATAGACGGACAAGGCCAGCCCGATCCATAAGGCCATTGCCCCCAGTTCAGCCATCCCGCGCTCCTGAGCCGCCATTTCCGGCTTGACGACCGTCGTCCCCCGGCGGCCGGGCCAAATTTTGATCCACTACCGCCAGATACGGCTCCAGTTCTGAGTCCGGGATAGTACCGGCCGCCGGGTCAGATTCCGCAGCCTGATTCCGGCCGGTCATGGCGCGCAGGGCCAACAGGCCGGCTAACAGGGCGGCCATTACACCGGCCACCGGCAGCGTCCAAGCCAGCAGATTGCGGCCGGTTTTGGGCGGGGCCGCCAGTACGGACGGGCCGTAGCGCTCGGCAAACCAGTCCAGAATTTCCGTCCGCCCGGCTCCGGCGGCCAGCATTTCCCGCACCTGCTGCCGCATCTGCCGGGCCAAAGGCACCTGCGCCTGGTCAATGGATTCCGCCGGACAGACCGGACACATCAGCATCCGGTCAAGGGCCTGGGCTTCGGATTCATCGTAAGGGCCGGCCGGGGTTTGAGCATAGGCAACGCCCGACGCGGCCAGACAGCAGAAAAGCAGCGCCAGCCAAAAGGCCGCCGGCAACGGGACGGGGCGGGAAAGGGACGCTTTACTGCTGGCTGCACTATCCATAAACGGCCGCGGAGCTGCCAAGGCTGGGGCGCAAAGGGCCGGCTTGCTATGCCGGCCCGGATGGGTTAAGCCGGGACAATTCTGGGGATGTTTCCTTTTCAGCCCTAGAGCAGCGAATTAGCCAGTATAATCCCGGCGGCTACAAAGAGAACGACATACAGGGTTATCGACCCTCGCCAGATCATATCCCACCGCTTTTCGGCTTTGCGCCGTTTGCGGTCGTAATGCTCAATCATCCGCTCGCTTTCCCGGGTTCGCATTTCCGACCGGAATTCACTTTCCCGCCGCCGCATTTCCGACTGGAACTCAATGGCGCGGATGTGGCGCTCGCTCTCCCACCGCCGCATTTCCGACCGGAACTCAATGGCGCGGATGTGGCGCTCGCTCTCCCACCGCCGCATTTCCGACCGGAATTCAATTTCCCGACGGTTCATTTCCGACTGGAACTTGAGGGTGCGGATGTGGCGCTCGCTCTCCCGCCGCCGCGTTTCCGACCGGAATTCAATTTCCCGGCGGTTCATTTCCGACTGGAACTCAATGGCGCGGATGTTGCGCTCGCTTTCCCGGCGGTTCATTTCCGACCGCCGTTCAATGTCGCGAATCCGGATTGCCGACCACAGCTCGGCAATATCCGCCTTGGTTGCCGGTTGACCGGGATTGGCCGTCAACCGCCGCAACCGTTCCTCTAGCGATGGCGTGGTCATCCTGAACCCCCTTGCCGGGAAAGCCCCTAGCACCCCTCCGGGCCGCCGGCTTGCAGGCAGTCGGTTACATAGCGGGTTACGGCGTCAATTTCCGCTTCGGTCAGCAGCTTGGCAAAGCTGGGCATTACCTGCAACCCGCCCACTACGATATTGCGGACGCTGTCGTAGTCCCGGGCAATCATCAGCGGGTCATCCATGGCGGTCATATCCGGCGGGACGGCCGGATTGTAGCCGTAGGTGTCGATCATAATGTTCAGCACTTCCCCATCGCCCCGGGCCTGGGCCCCGTGGCACATAGAGCAGTTCACCTCGTACAGATGCCGCCCGTCCAGGTTAAAGGAGGTGGCCGCCGGCGGGTCAAAGAAAGGCACCGCGCTTTCCGGCGGACTCAGCCGCGGCGGCTCGTGGGCCTTGTACGAGGGCTGGTAGTGCATCTCGTAAAAGATGTCCAGCGGGTAGGCCCCCTGGGCGCAGCCCATAGCCAGCAAGCCGACCAGCAGGGCCAGCCCGGCCAAGTAAGTCCGCAGCCGCCCGCGGCGGCCGCCGGCAACGCTGAGTTTCAGTTTTCCCGAAAAGTCCTTCATTCTACCTGTCCCGTCATTCCGGCCCCTGCCGAAATCCAGGGGAATTGCGGGTTTCCGTCCGATGGCAGCGGGTTCATCCTTCAACAATTTCAGGATGCGCGGAATGGAATCGGTTGCGCGGTGCTGGCTTGGCACTGACCGCCGGCCGCGCCGCTACTGCCGTTTTACTTCCACTGCCCCGGCTTGGTTAAAAGCCCCCTCTACCTGGCCGTGCTGCGTTTCCTCGGTGTTGACCAGGACGCCGATATAGCCCTCGGTGATGCGCTTGTCGTACAGCCCGGTTTTCAGCTTGGGCAGGCGGGACTCAAAGATGATGCCCAGCACCGTAAAGAGGATGGCCCCCAGCATCGTCCCCTCGTAGGTTACTACCGCCATGGGCGGCAGGGACAGGATGGGCTTGCCGCCCGTTACCAGGGGATAGGCCACCTGGGTCATCGAGGTCAGCAGGATGCCGGAAGTCAGCCCCAGCAAGGCCCCGATAAAGGGAAAGATGTAGAGGCGATGCTTTTCCTCCCGCTCCCCGAAAGCCCCTTCCGGGTAGGGGGAATCGGTCAGAAAGTCCACCTCGGTCTCTGCGATGCCGGCCGCTTTCAGGGCATCCCCCGCGTCGGCGGCGGCGTTGGCGTTGTCAAACAACCCCAGGATAGGACGGCGCGCCATAATGTTACCTCTCTGTCTTTCCCTTGCCTATGACCTTGACATCCGGCAAGGGAAATATGCTACTCCTTTTTCTTGATGATCCTGGTGACGACCGGCAGGCTCAGGCCCGCACTGTGCCGGCTCAAATTCCATCCCTGAGAATCAACCAGCTCGCGGAGGCAAGTCGTCGCCAACCAATCCTTGGCCGACCGCAGGGTCAACTCCACATCGCCGGTTTCGTCCCGCCGGAGGAACAGCACCAAGTCGACGTAGTCCGACGAGGGATTAGCCGGCTCCGCCGCCTTATGCCACTCCTCGACCAGCTGCTGCAAGCCGTCAAAGAAATCCCCGTCGGCCATTTTACGCTAATCCTCCCGGAAAGTGGCCGGCACCGTGCGGCGGCCTACCTGTACCTCGGTGCGCAGCACATCCCCCTCTTTCACATCGTACAGCGGCACCAGGGGGAACACCCGGCTGAACAGCAACATCAGCGTCGTCACCAGGGCAAAGGTCGCCCCGACAATCAGGATCTCGATGGGCTGCGGGGTGTATTCGGCCCAGACAAAGGTGAATACCTGCTTGTTGGTCAGGCCGGGAACGATAATCAGATACCGCTCCAGCCACATCCCGATATTCACCGAAATGCAGGCCAGGGACATAATCCACAGGTTGCGCCGCCAAGCCCGGCTCAGCCACAGGGCGACCGGGATGAAGTAGGTGGTTATCACGAACACGATGAACCAGGCATTGTACGGCCACTGGGTAAATTGCAGTTCCCGCACCGCCAGCTCGTCGGCCTCCCGCCCGTACATCCCGAAAAGCAGTTCCATAATCAGGAAGTAGAACCAGCCGGTGGCGACCACAATCAGCAGCCGGCCCAGGGCGTCAATGTGTTCGTGGCGGATGTAATCCTGCCAGCCGTAGCACCAGCGCAGCAGAATCAGCACAAAGGCCACCGCCGACACCCCGGAATGGACTGCGCCCACGACGAAATAGGGGGCAAAGACGGTGGAATGCCAGGATTTGACCGTTACCGCCATGCCGAAGTCCCAGGAAACGATGCTGTGCACCGATACGAACACCGGCAGAATCAGCGCCGAAAGCAGCACGCCGGCAATGATTTGCAGTTTCCACTGGCGGGCGTTGCCCTCCCAGCCCATCGCCAATACCCCATAGACCCGATGGGCAATGCCGGTGGTATGGTCGCGCAGCACGGCAAAATCCGGAATCAGGGCAATCAGGACAAACAGGGTGCTGGAAGTCAGATAGGTCAGGATGGCGCTGGGATCCCAGACCAGCGGCGTACGAATGTTGGGCCAGATGCCGCGGGCAAAGTCGTAAGGAAAGGCCCAATACAGGATGCGCCAGGGCCGCCCGGTATGGATGATGGGCATCAGCATAGCCGTCATCAGGGAGAACAGGGTCAGCACTTCGGCGGCCCGGGTGGCCGGCCGCCGCCATTCGGCTTTAGCCAGCCGCAGGATGGCCGACAGCATTACGCCGGCGTGGCTGATGCCAATCCAGAACACGAAGTTGGTGATGAAAAAGCCCCAAGCCACCGGCCGATTCAGGCCGGTGACGCCCAAGCCCCGGTTCACCATAATGCCGATGGCGATGGCCGCGACCAGCAGAATCAGCCCCAGGATGGTCACCACCGGCCAGAACCACCGCGGCGAATCCAGGATGGACCGGAGCAAATCCCGGTTGATCTCGCGCGTGCTGAGGACTCTGCCTTCCTGCATGGTTGTCCCTTTTCTGCCTGATTTTCCCGGTTTCCGCCGGCCTGTTTTCCCGCCGGCCTGGTTTTGCCTTGACTGAATCCCGCCGGCTTGTTTTCCCGCCAGCCCGGAACCCGCCCCGCTACCGCTCATCCTGAACTTGTTGAAGGATGAACCGGCAATCCTGAATCCCGCCGGCCTTGCCTTAATGTTTGCCTTGAACGCCCTTTCCCCGGTTCATCCTTCAACAAGTTCAGGATGAGCGGAAAAAGGCCGTCCCTACTTCTCTGGTTTAGCGGGGAAAAGCCGTCCCGCCTACTCCGGTTTAGCCAGTACCAGATATTCCCCCTTGACCAGGGTAGCCATTTTCTGGTACTTGGCCCCTTCCTTGACTTCCCAAATGGACATCAGGGGTACCACCTTGGCCGCCAGCAGATAAATCAGCGCGACCAAGCCCAAGCCGCCCAGGATGATGAAAACATCCGTCAAGCCGGGCCACACCGCCGCCGGCACCCGGGTCAGGGCAAACTCAAAGTGTTCTCCGGTATTAAAGGCGGCGTTAAAAGTCCGCAGGTTGAACAGCAGGGCCCCGACCAGGGCAAAGCCGCCGGCCAAAGTCGGCCCCCAATCGCTGCGCCGCACCGGATTCCAGATTAGCGTCAGGAAAGGCGCAACGAAACTGAATACGAAGTTCCCCAGGAACAGCGTCAGGTAGGGCTGGGTAAAGACATAGCGGATGATGTTTTCCTCATGCTCCAGCCGCCCGTACCAGTAGGTGATGAAAAAGGCGAACAGGTGGTAAGTCCACAGCAGGGTCAAGCCCAGCAGGATTTTGCTGGCCGACCAGAAGGGCGCTTTGCCGATATAGCCGGCATAGCCGCCCTTCCGCCGCATCACAAACAGGATGACCAGGATAATGCTCAAGGCCGACTGGAAACTCATCACCGTATACATCGGCGGCAGCACCGAGTCCTTCCAACCCGGCACCATACTCATAGCGTAGTCGGTGACAAAGATGAACTGGACGAAAATCAGCAGCATAAAGTACCACGCGCCCAGCAGGGCCAAGCCGGCCTTTTGCGCGTTCCACTGCTTTTTAGTCCCGTACCAGCCGCCGGAAATCAGCCCGTAGAGCGTCCGCCGCCAGCCGGTAGCGGTCAACCGGGCCTCCGCCAAATCCGGCCGCGCCGAAATATACAGCAGGGCCATCCCGCACACCGCCAAGCCGACCAGGCCCAGCAAGTCCCACAGATGGGGGCCGCCAAAGGGAACCTCGAACCACAGGGTACGCCGCACTTCCAAATCCGTCGATCCCGGCAGGCAGCACTCGGCGGCGTTGCCCAAGGCCCGCTCCTGGCGCAGGGCATCAGTGCCGCCCAAGTCCGCCGCCACGGGATTGTAAATCGGCGGCAGCGCCAGCATCAGGGGGATGAACAGGATAATGTTGACCACCCCAATCACGGCGAACAATTCCGCCACCCGGGACACCGGCCGCCGCCAGTGGCTTTTGGTAAAGCGGAAAGCGCAGGCCGCCAGGGGGGCGGCCCCGGTGACCATAAAGATAAAGGAAAAGACGCCGGCATAGTAGCCCCACGGCCCCGGCGCGGCAAAGCCGCCGCTGCTCAGCTTGATAATAAAGCCGAGGAGGCCCAGGACGGTCAAAATGCCGGCCGCCGCCAGGGCCAGTTTGTAACCGGAGGGCAGGGCCGCGGTCTTGCCGGACACATCCGCCGTTACCTGCTCGGCCTGGGGAAAGACCCACATTCCGGCATGATGCCCATGCCCGCCGCTCTGATACTGTACGCCGCTGTTAGCCATTGCTTTCGCCCTTCAAGGGGTTCGGATCCACCTTTTTCAGGTAAATCAGGTTGGGTTTCGTCCGCAGTTCCTCCAGCAGCCGATAGCCCCGGGTTTTCCGGTCATGCTCGTGGTGGATGTCGTACTTGTTGACATCGTCGAAGTACGGCTTGATGGGGCTGGTTTCATCCCGCTGGTCGCCGAACATCAGGGCATTGGTGGGGCAAGCCTGGACGCAGGCCGGCATATAGTTGCCGGCGTTCAGGGAGGCGTCATTCAGCTGCCCGCCGCGCTGCCGTTCCTCTTTCAGCTCGGCCCGCCGCAGCCGCTGAATGCAGAAAGTGCATTTCTCGGTAATGCCCCGGGAGCGCACCGTCACATCCGGATTCAGCTGATTCTGCAACCGCTCCGGCCAGTTGGGATGCCAGTAGTTGAAATACCGCACCTGGTAGGGGCAGTTGTTGATGCAGTAGCGGGTGCCGACGCAGCGATTGTAAAGCTGCACATTCAGCCCCTCGGCGTTGTGATAAGTGGCATAGACCGGGCAGACCGGCTCGCAGGGGGCGTTTTCGCAGTGCTGGCACAGCACCGGAATGAACCGGGCCCGCACATTGGGATACTCGCCCTCCCAGTAGCGTTCCACCCGGATCCACTCGTAGGCCCGGTTTTGCAGGAAGGAGTTTTTGTCGTTGATGGGCAGGTTGTTCTCCGCCTGGCAGGCGACCACGCACGCCTGGCAGCCGTTGCAGCGGTCCAGGTCAACGACCATCCCCCACTTATGATTGACGCGGTTGGAAACCGTAACCATGATCCTCCCCGATTTTTGCCGCCGTTAATTCCCGCCGCCGCGGCCGGGCGGATTTGGCCGGCCGCTAATGGGCGCCGCCGGTCGTAACCTTGATGACTTCCTCGCCCTCGCCAAGAGCGATTTCCCGGGCCGGGAAAGCCCCCTCGAACTTGGCTACTTTCAGGCTTTCTCCGGTAGGCGTAACCTGGACCCGGACACTGGCCCAAGCCAAGCCGCCGCTTTCGGTGGTCGGCTCGGCCGGCAGCAAATCCAGCACATTGGAACTTTCCCGGACATCGCCGCCGGTGGCGTAGTCGGAACCGACGCGCCGGCCCTGGCCCAAGGGCACCGCCAGCACATTGGGCGGCAGCGCCGGATGGGGATAAAGCAGGGCGGTTATGCTGCCGGCGGCGGATTCAATCCGCACCACATCGCCCTCCCGCAAGCCCATCTGCTCGGCTTGGCGGCTGTTCATTTCGGCCCAAGTCTGCCAGGTGATGGTCGTGATGGGGTCGGGCAAAGCCTGCATCCAGGGGAGATGGGCATTGCTGCCATCCCCCAGGGAATTATGGGCAAAGGGCAGCAACTGAAAATCCCCATCCCCTACCGGGTTAGCCGTTTGCGCCCGGCCGGCAATATCGTTGAGCAGACCCCGCGGCGGCTCCGGCGCAACGCCCTGGTCGGTTTCATCCCACCAGCCGCCCTGTTTCAGCATCAAGTTCCACAGGGCTTCCGGAGAATCGGCTTGCCGGGAAGTACCCCGGTTCAGATTATACAGGGCCGCCGCATTTTCGCGCAAAGCCGCCGCGACCCCATTCCAGGGCAAAGCCTTTTCCTGCCCCAATTCCTGGGCTACGCTCAGCAGCAGATCGCCGAAACTGCGGGGATTCAGGTCGCTCAGCGGGTTCACGACCGGCTGCTGCATCCCGATAACCGAATAGCCCGGCCCCGGCTCCGGCAGATCGTCGCCCCAAGCCTCCAGATACACCCGATCAGGCAGGATCAGGTCCGCCATTATAGCGGTTTCGTCCATAAAAGGCGAAAAGCTGATGACAAACACATCCTCCCGGTTCAGGGCGTCGGCAAAACCGGCGGCGTTGGGCAGGCCATAGACCGGATTGGCATTATGCACCATCACCAGCCGGGTAGCGCCGCTGCGGATTTGGCCGATTACATTCTGCCAATCGGCCAAAGAGCCGACGGCAGCGGCGGCCGGCAGTTCCGGGATCGGACTGCCGGGATTGAAACGGAGGCCGCCGGGCTGCCCGACGCTGCCCACCAGATAGTTCAGGGCATAGATGGCTTGCAGATTGAAAGCGCCGTTGCTGTGGGCTCCGGCGCTGTCGCCGCCCAGGGCGATAGCCGGGCGATGGCTGGCAAAATCCCGGGCCAATTCCCGGATATAGACGGCGGGCAATTTGCCTTGCAGCAGTTCCGGCGGCAGTTCCAGCATCTCGGCGATCCGTTCCGGGGTAAAGTCCTCCAGGGCCGCCGCCGCCTGCCCGTTGGTCAAGGCGTCAATATCCACTCCCGGGGCGGTCAATCCCTCGCTGAGCAGGACCCGGGCCAGGCTCAAGGCCAGATAGCCCTCCGTGCCCGGCTTAATCGGCAGCCACTTATCGGCATTGGCCGCGGTCATGGAAAAGCGCGGGTCGATTTGTACCAGGGTACCCCGGCTTTCCCGCCCGGCTCCCTGGCGGAATTCGCCGTAAGCCCTAGCCATGCGGGTGGAGGCCCCCCAAGTGGATAGAAAATCCGCGCCGAAAGAGAGGACATAGTTGGCTTGGGCCAGATCGAAATCCGGCAGCGAATCCTGGCCGAAAACCGCTTTGACCGCCGCCTTTTCGGTCGTACGATCCAGAGCGGCAAAGCCCAAGTGGCGGCCGCCGAGGCTGGTGGCAAATTGGCCGGCAATGCGGCCCAGGGTGCCGCGCAGGGGTTCGGTAATCAGCACCATCCCCTCGCGGCGGGCGGCCACTTCCCGGCGCAGAATTTCCAGGGCTTCCGGTTCCCAGTCAATCGCCTTGAACTGGCCGGAGCCGCGGGGGCCGATGCGGCGCATCGGCCCGGCAATACGGTCGGGATGATAGAGGGCTTGCAAGCCGCCCTCAGCCCGCGGCCCCTGCTTGCCCTGATTCACCGGGTACTTGGGATTGCCGCGGATTTTCTTGGCCCGCCCTTCCATCACCCGGACGATGACGCCCTCGCCGCCGCTGGCGGCGTCGCTGAGGGTGGCGTACCAGTTGTCCCGGCCCTTGACCAGGTCCTCGGGCAAATCCCGGGGGCTTTGGACGCTCAGCTCTCCCTCCTGGAAAACATCGCAGGCCACGGCCCCCACTGCGGAGAGGCTGGCCCAGGCCAGGAAGTTGCGCCGTGTCAGTTTCATAATCGGTTACGCCTTTGCTGGTTTATGCCTTGACGGACCAGGCCGCGCCCGGCCGCCTACTTGTGGCAGATGGTGCAGTCGGTGCCGACATTCAATTCCCGGTGGCAGTCCACGCAAGTCCCCATTTTCAGGGATTGGCCGGCCTGCGGCTGCACTTCGGTCATCGCCGCCACATCGCCATGACAGACCGAACAGGATTCGCCCACCGGGATGGGCAAGTCTATGGTACCAGTGTTGCCCATAGGCAAGGGTACATCCTTACGCGGCGGCCCTTGCGTCAAAAAGCGGATATGGGCTTCGTGGACAAAGCGCACATGGTCGGGCAGGCGATGCACCCGTTCCCAATCAATGGGCGCTTCGTCGTTGAACTTGTCCACGATGCGCTGCATTTCCCGCTGGTCGTCCGCATCGGCGGCCGAGACGCCGACCAAATTTTCCGGGTTAATCTGCTTATGACAGAACAGGCATTGCTCCACGGCCGGCACGGTGGCGGCGGCGCCTTTGGTTACATTGCGGTGGCAGAACTCGCAGGCAATGCCGGCGCCGCCCTCCTCGGGAGAGCCGGCGTGGACGGTATGGGGGAAAGCGATGGGCTGCGCCGGGGCGTTGCCCAAGCCGAACGGCGGGTTGGAAAACCAGGAGATGAACAGGATGGCTGCGATAAACCCGACTATGCCGGTGACGACCAGCCCCACCACGGCCAGGGGTATGATGTTTGCGCTTGGCCTCATCGGCGCCTGAACCTGCCTATTTTCAGTATCCGCCGGCTCCCGGCCAAGCCGGGAACCCGGGTCTAATCTCTGTTTTTCCCGCCGCCGCGGGAATGGATTGGTTACGGTAACCGGTTACCCTTGGCCGCCGCCTACCGTTGCCGTTTTTTGCCGTCCGACTTGCGCCGGCGGCCTTGCCCACTGACCGGCTACATCAGGAACCGGTCATAGATGTTGCCCAGGGTCTGCGGCGTCAGGATGATGATGCGCGTCATCAGGGCTACCGCCACCGCCAGCAGCAGCAGGGCAAAGATGGTCATCGGCCAGCGCAACCGTTCCGCCGCCGGGGGCAGATGGCCGGTTTGCACCGCCGAGGGAATAAAGGCGTGGGCAATCATCAGGGTAAAGGCAAAGAGGATGACTACCGGAAAGTAAATCCAGTAGGTAGTCAGCCAATTGCTCAGGTTGACCCAATCGATGTTGGTCAGGGCATTGGGGTCGTTCATCAACCTTGCCTTTTAATCGCCGGCGGCGGTATATGCTGTTTCGGGTATCCCGGAAATAGCCTCCGGAAAACCGCCCCGGCGGGAAATCCAATGCAAATTATCACATTGTTTTAAGGGTGTCAAGGGCATTGGCAAGGAAATCCGGTTTTTGATTTTTGGGCTTTCCCGTCCTCTTTAACCGCCATTCCCGCCCATCATCCCCTCTACCGTCCTTCCCATTCTACTACCGTCCTTCCCGCTCTACTACCGTCTGTCCCGCGCCCCCCTACCGTCATTCCCGCGTAAGCGGGAATCCCGAACGGTATTGCCAAAGACCGGCATACCATCCATCAGGCATTTGGGGATTCCCGCTTACGCGGGAATGACGGTTGATGTATGCCTTGACGCTGGATTCCCGCTTACGCGGGAATGACGGTAAAAAGGGGGTGGGAATGACGGTAGGGGGCGCAACCCCTTGCCAGAAAAAGGGCGGCCGGTTTATCATCCATTCCGGGATATTCCCATATCTTATCTTTCCCAAAGTCAGGGGTCAGCTATGACTACTACGCCCGCAATAGCCCCGGCACCGCCGGCGCCGGCCGTAACCGTGGCCCCGGTTGCCGCCCTTCCCCCGGAGCCGCAAATCCCGAAAGTCCGCAAGTTCACGGTAGCCGAATACTACCGGATGGCCGAGGTAGGAATCCTGAGCCCGGAGGAGCGGGTGCAGCTGATCGAGGGGGAAATCATCGTTATGCCGCCGATGGGTCCCGGTCACTCCGGGAAAATAATCCGTTCCGGCCACCTTTTTTACGGACTGGCTGGCGGCCAGTTTCTGGTCGGACAGCAGGTCCCCTTGCATCTGGACGACGGTTCGGAACCGGAGACGGATGTTATGCTGCTGCGGCCCCGGGCCGACTGCTACGAAACGATTCATCCCACTCCGGCCGATACTTTTGTCGTCATCGAAGTGTCGGACAGCACCCTGGAATTTGACCGCAACCGCAAAGCCCAGGTCTATGGGCGGGCCGGCGTGGCGCAAACCCTGGTGCTGAACCTGCCGGAGGATTGTATCGAAAACTTTACCGAGCCGGGGCCGCAGGGCTACGCCCGCCACACCATCCACCGGCGGGGCGACAAAATCCAACTGATTGCCCTGCCCCATTTGGAATTGGCGGTAGAGGATTTGCTGCCGCTGTTGCCGGCGGCGGAAACGGATACGGATACGGATACGGTTGAGGATGGGGGCAAAGAGGGCTGAGGGTTGCGGCGGCCGGTTTATTCGTCCCCCCTAGCGCCGCCTTGCCCCGCCAAGGCATTATAGCCTACAATCCAATTTGCTTTGCCCCGGGCTGAAAGGCAACCAGCCCAGAACCCGGCCAACAGAATCCCCAGGGAAGGAAAAGCGGTTTTGCCTTTCCGCAAAAAAGTCCTTTACTACGGCTTGCTGCTGCTGCTGACCCTGCTGGTTCTCGAGGGGATGGCCGGGCGCGCCTATTATGCGGCTTATGTCCAAGAGGAGGGCCGCGGCTGGCAGGATGCGCCGGCGCGTTCGGACCTCCGCCCCGATTCGCCTAATTACATCGAGCTACGCCATCCCTTTTATGGCTTTACCGAGCGGTGGCCGGGCCACGCCGTGAATGCCGCGCCGCCCCAACAGCGGCGGGAGGATGCAGTAGTTATCGGCTTGCTGGGCGGCTCGGTAGCGGCGGCCGTCAATCCCTTTTTCCAGGAGGCCCTGAACCGCTGGTTTGCCGCCAGCCAGCTGCCGCGGCAGCCGTTAGTCTTTAACTTGGCGGTCAGCGGCGCCAAACAACCGCAGCAGACGCTGATTGTCGCCGACAATTTGCTGCAAGGCGGCGAGTTTGACCTGATCGTCAATCTGGACGGGGCTAATGAAGTTCTCAACAGCGGGGACAATCGGCTTAACAACGGCGTATTTCCCTTCCTGCCCGGGCGGTGGGACAAGCGGGTGGGTTTGTCCCGCGAGGAGATTTTACTGGCGGGACAAATTGGGATTTTGCGCCGGGAACAGGCGCGGCTGGCGGCGCTCCGGGAAACTTCTATCCTGCGCTGGTCCGCCCTTTTCGGACTGGCGACCCGCTGGCGGCAGGAAAGAATCGCGGCCGCGATTATCCAACGGAACCGGCAACTGGCGGCAACGAAATCGGATTACCGCCTGGAGAAACACGGCCCCGGAAACTGGCCGGCGGCGGACGAACTGTTTCCGGAGGCGGCCCGGGTCTGGTATCGGGGGTCGCTGCTGCTGTCCCGGCTGGCGGCCGGGGCCGGGGCTGACTATTACCATTTTTTGCAGCCTAATCCCCATCTGCCGGGATCCAAGCCTTTGAGCGGCGAGGAACTGTTAGCGGCCTATAAACCGGACGGCAGCAACGGCTCCGCGGCGATTAAGGGCTACCCCCTGCTGCGGCAGTTCAACCGGGATTTGCCGGGCCAGGGGATCAATTACTTTGACTTGACCGGAATTTTCGTTGACCGCCCGGAAACCCTGTATATTGATGACTGCTGCCACTTGAACGCCCGGGGGTACGAACTGCTGGCGGCGGCGATGGTACGGCGGATGGAGCCGGCTTTATCGCGCTGGGGACAGGAAAACCCGGCCAAACCGGTTTCCGTCCTGGCCGCCGGGCGGCGGCCGGCGGAAGCGAAATTTAACTCCTTACCCCCCCCCCCGCCGGCTTTCTTGGTGTCCCTGCAGGATAATGGCAAAAGGCTGCGGTATGTCCGGCGGCCCTGCGCCCCGGAGGATTTGGCAGCCGAGTTCTTTCTGCACTTGACCCCGTGGGATTTGCGGGATCTGCCGCCGCACTATCAAGGGCAAGGTTTTGACAGCCGGCCTTTCCGCCTCGCGGCGGCCAAAGGCCATTTCGCGCCGTGGCAGTGCACGGCGCGAATACCGCTGCCGGGTTATCCCGTCGCCACCCTGCGGACGGGGCAGTATGTCCCTGGTCAAGGCGATTTGTGGTCCACGGAGTTAATTATTCCGGCCGACCTCGGCTACCTGCGGGCTGATTACGCCGCCTTGTCCACTGTGGCACCGGCGGCCCGGGACTATTTCGACCTGTTTACCCGGGACAATAAGCTGTTTTACCGGCGGGAATCCTGCGCGGCTGCGGATACGGCGGCCGGGTTTTTCCTGCACATCGTCCCGGAGGATCCCGCCGATTTGCCGGCGGAGCGGCGGGCGGCCGGCTTTGCCTATCGGGGTTTTGACTTTGCCCGCCGCGGCGGTCATTTCGACGGCAAGTGTCTGGCGGCGATTGCCCTGCCCAACTATCCCATCAAGGAAATCCGCACCGGGCAAAATATCCCCGGCCAAGGGGATTTGTGGTCAGTAGAGCTAATCGCCGCGCCGGACTATGACCAACTGCGGGCCGACTACGCCGCCCTGGCCGCAGCGGAACCGGCGGCCCGGGACTACTTCGCCTTGTATTGGCAGGAGGGCCGGCTGCTTTACTTGCGGGAATCCTGCGCGGCGGCGGATACGGCGGCCGGCTTTTTCCTGCATATCGTCCCGGAGGATGTAGCCGATTTGCCGGCGGAACGGCAGGCCGCCGGCTTTGCCCACGGCGGCTTTGCCTTTGTCCGCCAAGGCGGCCATTTCGATGGAAAGTGTCTGGCGTCCGTTCCTCTGCCGGACTATCTCATCAAGGAAATGCGGACGGGGCAGCATATTCCCGGCCAGGGCGATTTGTGGTCGGTGCGATTATCGACCGCGCCCTAGGGCCGCCGCCGGTTCCATAGAAAGCCGGCGGATTGCCAACCGGGTTCCAGGCAGCCAGCCGCCGCCCTTGCCGGAAAAGGGCGGCCGGTTTATCATCCATTCCGGGACATTCCATATCTTTCCCAAAGTCAGGGGGCAAGCTATGACTACCACGCCCGCAATAGCCCCGGCACCGCCGGCTCCGGCCGTAACCGTAGCCCCGGTTGCCGCCCTTCCCCCGGAGCCGCAGACCCCGGAGCCGCGAATCCCGAAAGTCCGCAAGTTCACGGTAGCCGAATACTACCGGATGGCCGAAGTAGGCATCCTGGCTCCGGAGGAGCGGGTGCAGCTGATCGAGGGGGAAATTATCGTTATGCCGCCGCCAAGTCCGCCGCACTCAGGAACAATAATCCGTTCCAACCGCCTTTTATGGGGCCTGGCCGCTGACCAGTTTCTGGTCTGCATTCAGACCCCCTTGCATCTGGACGATGGTTCGGAGCCGGAGCCGGATGTTATGCTGGCACGGCCCCGAGCCGATTGCTACGAAACGATCCATCCCACTCCGGCCGATACCTTTGTCGTCCTCGAGGTGTCGGACAGCACCCTGGAATTTGACCGCAACCGCAAAGCCCAGGTCTATGGGCGGGCCGGCGTAGCGCAAACCCTGGTATTGAACCTGCCGGAGGATTGCATCGAAAATTTCACCGAGCCGGGGCCGCAGGGCTACGGCCGCCATACCCTCCACCGGCGGGGCGACAAAATAAGGCTGGTCGCCCTGCCCGATGTGGAATTGGCGGTAGAGGATTTGCTGCCGCTGCTGCCGGCGGCGGAGGGGGATACGGAAACGGTTGAGGATGCAGGCAAAGAGGGCTGAGGGTTGCGGCGGCCGGTTTATCCATCCCTCCAGCGCCGCCTTGCCCCGCCCAGGCATTATAGCCTATAATCAAATCGCCTTGCCCAGGGCTGAAAAGAATCCGGCGCGTAACCGGCCAATGAAATCCCCAAGGAAGGAAAAGCGGTTTTGCCTCTCCTCAAAAAAGTCCTCTACTACGGCTTAATGCTGGTCTTGACCCTGCTGGTTCTGGAGGGGATGGCCGCGCACGCCTATTATACGGCTTATGGGCAAGGGTATGGCCGCGGCTGGTGGGCGGCGCCGTCAGGTTCTACCCTCCCCCACGATGCGACTAATGTCCCCGAGCTACGGCATCCCTTTTACGGCTTTACCAAGTGGCTGCCGGACCGCGTCCTGAATACAGCGCCACCCCAACAGCGGCGGGAGGATATAGTAGTTATCGGTTTGCTAGGCGGCTCGGTAGCGCGGGATGTTCACTCTTTTCTGGAGGACGCCCTGAACCGCTGGTTTGCCGCTAACCGGCTGTCACGCCAGCCGGTAGTGCTCAACCTGGCTATGGGCAGCGCCAAACAACCCCAGCAGGCGATGATTCTGGCCAACAATCTGCTGCTGGGCGGCGAGTTCGACCTCATCGTCAATTTGGATGGGGTCAATGAACTGGCCCTCAGCACGGGGCTGAACCCGGAGAAAGGCATCTTTCCCTTCCTGCCCGAATTGTGGCATAAGCGGGTGGGGCTGACCCGCGAGGAGATTTTGCTGGCGGGACAGATCGGGATCTTGCGCCAGGAACAGGTCCGGCGGGCCGCGGCCGGGGCGACTTCCCCCCTGCGCTGGTCCGCCCTATTCGGGCTGGCGAACCGCTGGCGGCAGGAAAGAATCGCCGCCGCGATTCTCCAACGGAACCGGCAGCTGGCGGCCGCGGCGACGGATTACCGCCTGGAGAAACACGGCCCCGGAAACTGGCCGGCGTCGGACGAACTGTTTCCGGAGGCGGCCCGGGTCTGGTATCGCGGCTCGGTAACGCTGGATCGGCTGGCCGCCGTGGCCGGAGCCGACTATTACCACTTTTTGCAGCCCAGCCCGTATGTGCCGGGGGGCAAGCCTTTGAGCGGAGAGGAGCGGTTAGTGGCCTATAAGCCCGAGGGCCCCAACGGCTATGCGGCGACCCGGGGCTACCCGCTGCTGCGGCAGTTCAACTCGGATTTGCCCCGGCAGGGCATCAATTACTTTGACCTGACCGGCGTTTTCGTTGACCACCCGGAAACCCTGTATATCGATGACTGCTGTCACCTGAACCGGCGGGGGAATGAACTGCTGGCGGCGGAAATGATCCGGCGGATGGAGCCGGCCTTATTGCGCCGCAGCGGGGCCAGCCCGGCCGGGCCGGTTTCCGCCTTGGCCGCCGCCCGGCTTCCGGATCCGCCGGCCGCCAATTCCTTACCCTCCCCCCAGCCCTCCTTTCAAGTGTCCCTGCAGAACTACGGCAAAGAGCTGCGGTATGTCCGGGCCGGCTGCGCCCCGGAGGATATTGGCCCCGAGTTCTTTCTGCATTTGATACCGCGGAATTTGACCGACTTGCCGCACCGGAACCAAGCCTACGGCGTTGCCAGCTGGCCTTTCAACTTTACGGCGCGCGGCGGCCAATTCGCGCCGTGGCAATGCACGCTGCAATTTCGCCTGCCCGGTTATCCCCTGGCCGCTTTGCGTACCGGGCAGTATGTCCCCGGGCAGGGCGATTTGTGGTCCACGGAGTTAATCATCCCGCCCAACCCCGACGAACTGCGGGCCTATTATACCGCCGCGGCCGCCGCTAATCCGGCGGCCCGGGACTCCTTCGCTTTGTATGAACTGGACAACCGCCTGATTTACCGGAGGGAATCCTGCGCGGCGGCGGATACTGCGCCCGAATTTTTCCTGCACATCGTCCCGGAGGATCCTGCCGATTTGCCCGAGGATAGTCGGGCGGCCGGCTTTGTCCATTGGGGTTTTGCCTTTGCCCGCTGGGGCGGGCATTTCGACGGGAAATGCCTGGCGGCCGTTGGCCTGCCCCCCTATCCCATCAAGGAAATCCGCACCGGGCAGCACATCCCCGGGCAAGGGGATTTGTGGTCGGTGGATTTAATCGCCGCGCCGGACTATGACCAACTGCGGGCCGACTACGCCGCCCTGGCCGCAGCGGAACCGGCAGAGCGGGATTACTTTGACTTGTATCGGCGGAATAACCAGCTGCTTTACTTGCGGGAATCCTGCGCGGCGACGGATACGGCGGCCGAATTTTTCCTGCATATCGTCCCGGAGGATGTAGCCGATTTGCCGGTGGATAGGCAGGAGGCCGGCTTTGCCCATGGGGGCTTTGATTTTGTCCGCCGCGGCGGCCATTTCGACGGCAAGTGCCTGGCGGCCGTTCCTTTGCCGGATTATCCCATTAAAGAAATGCGGACGGGGCAACATATCCCCGGCCAGGGCGATTTGTGGTCGGCGCGATTATCGGCCGCGCCCTAGGGCCGCCGGCGGTTCTCCCGAAAGCCGGCGGCTTGCCAACCCGGTTCCGAGCCGGCGGCCGCCCTTGCCGGAAAAGGGCGGCCGGTTTATCATAAATTCTGGCACATTCCCATCCCCTAATCTTTCCCAAAATCAGGGGGCAGTAATGACTACTACGCCCACAATAGCCCCGGCACCGCCGGCCCTGGCCGTAACCGTGGCCTCAGTTGCCGCCCTTCCCCCGGAGCCGCAGACCTCGGAGCCGCAAATCCCGAAAGTCCGCAAGTTCACGGTGGCCGAATACTACCGGATGGCCGAAGGAGGCATCTTGGCTCCGGAGGAGCGGGTGCAGCTGATCGAGGGGGAAATTATCGTTATGCCGCCGCAAAGTCCGCCGCACGCCGGGACTAGGAACAAGTGTTATCGTCTGCTTTATCTGGCGGAGAATGACCGGTTTCATACCCGCATCCAGAACCCGCTGCGGCTGGACAACTATTCCGAGCCGGAGCCGGATGTTATTCTGCTGCGGCCCCGGGCGGACAATTATATTACCGCCCATCCCACTCCGGCGGATACCTTTGTCGTCCTCGAGGTTTCGGACAGCACCCTGGACTACGACCGGCGTCATAAAGCCCAGGTCTATGGGCGGGCCGGCGTGGCGCAAACCCTGGTGCTGAACCTGCCGGAGGATTGTATCGAAAACTTTACCGAGCCGGGGCCGCAGGGCTACGCTTGCCATACTATCCACCGGCGGGGCGACAAAATCCGGCTGATTGCCCTGCCGGATTTGGAATTGGCGGTAGAGGACTTGCTGCCGCTGCGGCCGGCGGCGGAGGGGGATACGGATACGGTTGAGGATAAGGGCAAAGAGGGTTGAGGGTTTGGGGATGGCGTAGATTTGGGGGAGCAGGTTTGCGCTAATGTCACCGGGCTATTCCCTACGGTTGCTGAGATCCAACCACCGCCAAGGACTCCCCTCCGTTGACTTCCGTAGCGGCCCGGACTAGATCCAGGTCATAGATATGTTGCAGGTTCAGCCAGAACTCCGGCGTCATTGCCAAAGCCTGGCCCAACCGCAGGGCCGTGTCCGCCGTAATTCCCCGGCGGCCGTGGATAATCTGGCTAACCCGCGCCGGAGGCACGTCCATCGCTTGGGCCAAACGGTATTGGCTGAGGCCCAATTCCGCCAGCATTTCCGCCAGATGTTCCCCCGGATGCACCGGCCCATCGCCCGCCATCATTGCCTTGCCTCCCGATTCTAGTGGTAGTCAACCACCTCGATTTCCGCCGCCCTTTGTTCCCGCCAGACAAAACAGACTCGCCACTGGTCGTTAATGCGGATGCTGTGTTGGCCGGCCCGGTCGCCGCGCAAAGCCTCCAAGCGGTGGGATGGCGGCGTCCGCAAATCGCTTAACGCCGCGGCCGCCAATACCCGCTGCAAGCGCATCCGCGCCCGCCGCCGCAGCTCCGGAGGCAGCCAGCGCACCGGCTCGCCCCGGAAAATTCGCTCCGTATCATTGTCCTTAAAGGGATTCACTAGACCCTATATTAGCGCCGGGCGTTAATAATGGCAAGGATAATCAACTTTAGTTAATTCCCAAAATCCCCCGCCGCCGCACCCTCCCCTGCCGCCGGCCCGTGCAGGCGGCCGTGGGATAAAGTTGCCGTCCGGTTGCCCCAATCCCGGCCCAGGGCGGCGTTGTGGGTGGTCATTACTACGGCGCGGCCGGCGTCTGTCCATTCCCGCAGGATGGCGGCCAGGGCCGCTACCGAATCGGCATCCAATCCCGACTCCGGTTCATCCAGCAGCAGCAGCGGCGGGCGGTGCAGCAGAGCCCGGGCAATTGACAACCGTTTCTGCATTCCATGCGACAAGCTGCGGACGCGGCGGTCGGCCCGGCGGGTCATTCCCACCTGGTCTAAAACCTCAGCCACCCGGCCGGGCAAATCGGGCAGGGCATACAGGCGGCCGTAAAAAGTCAGGTTTTCCCGGCCGGTCAAATCATCATAGAGAAAACCGCGATGAGCCACTACCCCCACCTGGCGGCGGGCGGCGGATCCCTGGCGGCGCAGGTCAAAACCGGCCAAGCGGACGCGGCCGCCGTCGGGCCGGGTTAATCCTGACAAAATCCGTAGCAGAGTAGTTTTGCCGGAGCCGTTGGCCCCGAAAATAACCAACGCCTCCCCCCAAGCCACGGTCAAATCCAAATCAGCCAGTACCGGCCCGGCTCCGAATCCCTTTTGCAGCCCGGCCGCGGCCAAGGCATAGGGCGCATCCGCCACGCTTAACCTCTTTCCCGGAAATAAAATTGGCCGCCGGTCAATTGCATATACTTTTATTCGGGCGTGTTGACTTGGGTATTGACGCCCCGGATAGCCAGCCCCTTTGCTATGTCATTCCGAGCGTAGCCGAGTTATCTAAAATGCCCGCCCTTGACTCCTCACTGGATTTTTAGATTCCTCGGCTACGCTCGGAATGACATAGTAGGTCGGTTGCTGCCGCTCTACCGTCCTTCCCGCGTAAGCGGGAATCCAGAGCGGCGCTACCCCAGGATAGCCGCAACCCCGGCAAGCAACCACTGGATTCCCGCTTACGCGGGAATGACGGTTGCTATGGCCTGGATTCCCCCTTGCGCGGGAAAGACGGTAAGAGAGTTGCAACCCCTTTCCCCCTAGTATATGCTATGCCCCTATGAATGGCAACGGGAATGCGCTGGAGGAACGGCTGGGCCGGTGGCGGGATTATGCCGGCCGCCGGGGGTTGTCCGACTCGGCTGTGGCCGCCGGGGAAAACCGTTTGCGGGAAGCGGCGGCGGAACTGCAAGCGGCCGGCTTGACTGCCGACGAATCCTTTTTGATTGCCTTGAAACGGCAGGCGGCATCGGATGCCGTTATTCGGGATTTTGCCGGGGAATACTGGCGGGAATGGGGGCCGGCCCCGGCGGCGGAATTGGCAAGCCCGGAGGAATCGGCCGCCGCAGTGACCGGGATGGCGGCCTCCGCCTTGTCCGCTGCGGCGGCCGCCGGTCACCGCCGGGAGTTTCTGGTGGTGATGGCCCTGGCCGTCGCCGCCGGGATCTTGGTACAGTCCCCCCGTCTGTTCGGCTACCGCTTTTTTGGCGACGAATCCGCGGCGCTGTTTTACCTCCGCAACGCATCCCTTTTTGTCCTGCCGCTGCTGGCCGGCTATTTTGCCTGGAAACGGCGGCTGAATCGGCGGCAATGCCTTTGGTTGGCCTTGCCCTTTGTTGCGGCCGCCCTCTTTGCCAACCTCTATCCCTACGCCCGGGCGGAAAATGGGACGCCGGCCACTCTGCTGCTGGCCGCCCTGCATCTGCCGCTGTTCCTGTGGTTGGCGGTGGGATTGGCCTATGCCGGCGGCCAATGGCGGACTACGGCCGCGCGGATGGATTTCATCCGCTTTTCCGGGGAATTGTTCATCTACTACGCGCTGATTGCTATGGGCGGCGGGGTCTTGACCGGCTTGACCTTTGCCCTGTTCTATTTCATTGACCTCGAAATTGCGGACCTGGCCGGGGAGTGGCTGCTGCCCGGCTGCGCGGCCGGGGCGGTAATAGTGGCGGCTTGGCTGGTGGAATCCCGGCAGCGGGTTATGGAAAACATCGCCCCCTTGCTGGCCCGGGTCTTTACGCCGTTGGTGGCGCTGGTGCTGCTGGCTTTCCTGGCGGCGATGCTGGGGACGGGGCGCGGCGTGGACGCGCAACGGGAGGCGCTGATTGGCTTTGACCTGCTGCTGGCCCTGGTGTTGGGCCTGCTGTTGTACGGCATTTCCGCCCGCCGTCCTACGGATAAGCCTAACCTCTTTGACGGGTTGACCGTGCTGCTGATTATCAGCGCTATCATCGCCGACGCGGTAGCCCTGTCCGCCATTGCCGCCCGCATTACCGAGTTCGGGTTCAGCGCCAACAAAACGGCGGCGTTGGGCGAAAACCTGATTCTGCTGGTCAACCTGGGCTGGGCGGCTTGGCTCTATATCCAATTCCTGCGCGGCCGCGCCGATTTCGCCGCTTTGGAACGCTGGCAGACGGCTTATCTGCCGGTCTATGCAGTCTGGGCCGCCCTGGTAATCGCCGCCTTTCCGCCGCTGTTCGGGTTTAACTGAGTTCGGATTTATAGAAACCGTCATTCCCGCGTAAGCGGGAATCCAGAAATGCCCGATTGGTAGTGGGCCGGTCTTGGGCAGTACCGTCGGGATTCCCGCTTACGCGGGAATGACGGTTGCGGCCGGCGGTTTCCGGGGCAATAGCCTATACCGGACATCCCCCTACCCCAACTCCCCCAAGGCCGCCGCCAGCCGTTGGCAGTCGGGCAGGGGGCGGATGCCGATGCGGATGCAGTCCGGCAGGCCGAAAGAGGCGCAGTCCCGGACGAATAAACCCCGCCGCATCAGCTTTTCCCGTACCGCCGCCCCATTGCCTACCGCTGCCAATAGAAAGTTGGCGGCCGAAGGCATTACTCCATAGCCCAAGCCGGTCAATTCCCTAGTCAAGTAATCTTTGGCGGCGACGACCGCGGCCCGGGCCCGGGGCAGATAATCGGCATCGGACAAAGCCACCAATCCGGCCGCTTGCGCCAGAGCGTTGACGCTCCAATCCGGCTGCAAGGCGGCCAATCGCGCTATAACCGCCGGCGCGGCCAAAGCGTAGCCCAGGCGCAGGCCGGTCAAGGCATAGTCTTTGGTCATCGACCGCAGGATGACCAGGTTGTCCGCTATCCCGCCGGCCGGCCGCAGCAACGCCGCCTCGTCCCAGGCGTCCGCCACAAAGTTGACATAGGCTGCATCCAGAACCAGCAGACCGCCGGCTTGGGCCACGGTAGCCGCCAAGGCCGCCGTTTCCCCCCGGCTCAAATAAACCCCGGTCGGATTGTTGGGATTGCACAGGAACACCAGAGAGGGCCGGCGGGATTGGATAAGGGCGGCGGCCTTATCCCAATCCCAGGCAAAGCCTTTGTCCCGCCGGGCATCCAGGGTCAGCAATTCCGCGCCGGCCAGAGCGGCGGCCCCGGCATATTCGCCATAGGTGGGGGTCAGCAGCAGGGCGGCGTTGGCGCAACCGGCCCGCGGCGGCGACAGATACGCCCTAGCCAGCAGATGAATCAGTTCCGTGGATCCGTTGCCCACCAATATGCCGTCCACCGCCGCTCCGGTATGGCGGCCGATGGCCTCCCGCAATTCCAGACATTCCGGGTCGGGATAGGCGGTCAAGTCCACTTGTTGCAGGGCCGGCCATAGACCGGCCGGCGGCCCCAGGGGGCTGACACTGGCCGAAAAATCCAGGACTTCGGCCGGGTTCAGGCCCAGGGCGCGCAGTTGCGCCGGCCGGACGCCGCCATGCACCGGGCGGGTCTGCCGCCCGGCCGGGGAAAAATCTTTAACGCTCACCAGCCAATCCCATAGCGCAGGAAAATCAATGCCAGGGCAATCAGCAGCCCCGGTATCGCCGCCGCATACATCCCTTGAATAGCGCGGGTAATATCCCGGATTTCCAGGGGGCGGGTATCATCCCCCAGAGTATAATGGCCGGCCTTGCTCAGCTGCGCGCCCAGGGCGCCGGCCATAACGCTCATGGGCCAGCCGGCGTTGGGGCTGGCGGTGCGGGAATGATCCCTTACCATTATACGCCAGGCGTTGCCAAGCCGCTGCCCCGGCAGGATAGCGCTGCCCATCAGCAGCAGGATAGCGGTCAGCCGGGCCGGAATCAGGTTGACCAGGTCATCCAATCGGGCCGCCGCCTTGCCCAGGTATTCATACTCGCCGCGATAGCCAATCATGCTGTCCAGGGTGTTGATGGCGCGGTAGGCAAAGGCGCCGGGCAAGCCGAACAGGGCAAAGGCCAGCCAGGGGCCGATAAAGCTGTCGGAACTGTTTTCGGCCACCGATTCCACAGTGGCGGCGATAGCCTGGCCGGCGGTCATATCCGATGCGTCCCGGCTGACCAACGACCGCATATTGGCCCGTACCCCGGCCAAATCCTCCGCCGTCAATAGATTGCGGATGGTAGCGGCGGCCCGATGCAGCATCCCCAAGGCAAAGGTGGTTTTCAGCAATACCGCCCCGCCGATGACATAAGCCAGGGGATAAGCCCAGGGATGCCAGCCGTCCAGCCAGCGCAATCCTACAGCGGCCAAGACGGCGGCGGCCGCCCAGAAAATCGGGATGGACAAAGCCAGCAACCCGCCATAAGCCAATTGCCGGCCGCCCCCCCGCCGCGGTGCCAATCTTTCCAGCAGGGCAATGGTCTGCCCCATCCATACGGTCGGATGCAGCCGCGCCGGCAATTCCCGCCCGGTCAAATCCAGCGCCACCGCCAGCAGGAGGATAGCGGCGTCGGGGGGGATTGAGAGTAGGCCGGTCAGCGGCGCAGGCATAAAATCGTCCGGCCGCTAATCCAACGCCACCGCAGTAGCGTAACTGCAAACGGCTACATCGACGCCCTCCCGGGCTAGAGCCGTCGCTTTTTTCAGCAGCCGGGCGGTAACTTCCTCAGCCACATACTCCTCGCCGCAGTTGTTGCAAACCCGGGCCGGCACATCCTTGACCACCAGAATGGAGGTTCCGGGGTTCAGCGTAATTACGGCTACGCCGTCAACGACTTCCCCGTGTTTGCAAATCAAGCATTTCATAAGCCGATACTTTATCAGGAATAACCGGTTTTTCCAAGATGCCGGCGGGCATAATTAAGGGCAATTGCGTATAGCAACCGTCCTTTCCGCCGGCTATTTTGCCGTCTTTCCCGCGCAAGAGGGAATCCATAAATCCGCTCATCCTGAACTTGTTGAAGGATGGGCGGCAAGACTTTCAGATCCCTAGAGATTCTCGTTATCAGCCGCCGGCCATCCTTCAACAAGTTCAGGATGAGCGAATGGGGGAGGCGGCGAATTCGCAACCGTCATTCCCGCGCAAGCGGGAATCCGGCGGCGGTTTGGACGGCAAAGGGCTGGTCTATTCAGTACCATTCGGGATTCCCGCTTACGCGGGAATGACGGTTGTATATACGCTGGACTCCGCGCAAGCGGGAAGCCCCGTCCCTATATACCCTTGCCCGCCTATTGACCGCAAAAGGCGGCAAAAAAACGGTTATGCCACCCCCCTTTTTCTTTGTGCTATAATCTTTTCCTTGCCGCCGATTTTGCGCGTTTGCCGAAACTCTGCCCGGAGGGGTGAAGCCTGTTGACCGCCTTGGACCTTAATGGCTGCTGAAGCCCCCCGGCCCGAAACGACCGCCGCCGACCGGACGGAAACCGCCGCCGCCGATCGGACGGAAACCACGGCCGCCGCCGACCGCCCCCGCCGCGGCCGGCTGCCCGGCTTGGGGGCCTTTTCCGTGGCCCGCCAGTATCGGGACTTCCGCTATGTCTGGCTGGGCAACTTCTTTGCCATCGGCGCCCAATGGCTGCAAATGCTGTCTATCGGCTGGCTGACCCTGGAGCTGACCGACGGCAACGCCCTGTTGACCGGCACGGCGGTAGGCATCCGCACCATCCCGGTGCTGGTTATCGGCCCCTGGGCCGGCGTCCTGGCCGACCGGGTCGACCGCCGCAAACTGGCGATGATTACTCAATCGGGAATGGCCGGGGCCGCCATTATCTTTGCCCTGCTGGTCATCAGTTCCGATTGGGAGGGGGATATTATCCGCGGGCCGCTGCGCTGGTGGCATCCCTTTGTCTATATGACCATTGCCGGCATTGCCCACTCTTTAATCCAGCCGGTACGCCAAGCGATGGTCGCCAACACCGTACCCCGCAGCGCCTTGGCCGGGGCTTTGGCCCTGAACGGAATGGTCTATCCCAGCACCCGCATCATATCCCCGGCCATCGGCGGCCTGCTGATTGCCCTGCTGGGGTTCAAGTGGAACTTCTTTCTGGAGGCGGCCCTGTATGTGCTGATTGTGCTGATGCTGCTGCCGGTGAAACTGCCTTACCGCAGCGAGGCCCCGCGGCGGCGGGAATCGGCTTGGGCCAGTATGCTGGCCGGCCTGCGCTATGTAAAGGACGAAAAGCGCATTTTGCAGCTGATCCTACTGCCGCTGATTCCCAACCTGGTCTTTCAGCCGCTGGTGTTCGTGCTGCCCATCTTTACCACGGAGGTATTGAGTCGAGGCCCGGATTCCGGCGGGGCCCTGGCGGCGGCCGTGGGCGTAGGCGGCTTTATCGCCGCCATATTCATTGCCTTGGTCGGCTACATTTTCCCCAAGGGGATTGCCGCTTTCCTGGGACTGATCGGCGGCAGCCTGTTCGTCATTCTCTTTTCCCAATCCTATTGGATGGCGGTGTCTTTCGGGATGCTGATGGGGATGGGCTTTTGCCAGTATGTCTTTCGGGTCGCCAACAGCACTTTGCTGCAAACGGTGGTGCCGGACGGGCTGCGCGGCCGGGTGATGAGCATCTATATGCTGGATCACGGTTTGACGCCGCTGTCCACCCTGCTCATCAGCCTGTTCATCCACCTGTGGAATCCGTCCGATGCCTTTACCGTTATCGGGATCATCGCCCTGGCGGTGACCGTTTTGCAAACCTTGACTTTCCGCAGCGCCCGGGCTTTGCCCTAGCCGCCGGCCGGTAATAACGAATGATTGCCCGAATTCCGATGATTGCCCGCATCGCCCAAAGCGGCGGCTACAAGTGGTGGGCCTTTGCCGCCGTAGCCATCGGCACCTTTGCCTCGGTTGCCGACCAGGTCAGCGTCAATGTGGCTTTGCATCCCATTGCCGGCTACTTTGACGCGTCCATTCCCACCGTGCAGTGGGTCATTCTGGCCTACACCCTGACCATCAGCGCCCTGCTGCTGCCGATGGGCCGCCTGTCCGACATCATCGGGCTGAAACGGGTTTATATCATCGGCTCCCTGCTTTTTGCCCTCTTTGCCCTGGCCGCCGGCTTGGCGGCCAATATGGGATTGCTGATTGGCTTTCGCATTCTGCAAGGGGCCGGGGCGGCGATGACCCAAGGCACCGGCATGGCGATAATCGCCGCCGCCTTTCCCGGGAATGAACGGGGCAAGGCCATCGGCTTGATGATGGGGGTGGTCAGCAGCGGAGCCATCGTCGGCCCGGCGTTGGGCGGCTTTCTGCTGGGCTTGTTCGGCTGGCGGGCGGTGTTTCTGGTGAACCTGCCCATGGTCGCTCTGGGCGTGGCGTTGACTTTGGCCGTGGTGCGGGAACGGGCGGCGGAAAGCGGCGGCCCTGGGGGCCGGCCCGGCTTTGACTGGTTGGGCGCGGCTCTATCCACCGGGGCGCTGCTGCTGCTGTTGCTGACGGTGACCAACGCCTATCGTTTCGGCTGGACTTCGCCGCCGGTGTTGACCGCCCTGGCGATTTTTGCCGGCTTGCTGGCGGCCTTTGTCTGGTGGGAACTGCGGACGCCGAATCCGATGCTGAATCCCCGTTTTTTCCAGGGGATGATTTTTTCCAGCGGCGTATCGGCGGCCTTTCTGGCTTTTTTCGGCGGCATATCCATATTTTTCCTGACGCCTTTTTACTTGCAGGGGGTATTGGGCTACAGCCCGGAAAAGACCGGCCTGACCCTGGTGCCGGGAGCGGTGTGTATGCTGTTCCTGGGGCCGCTGAGCGGCCGCCTGTCCGACCGCTACGGATTCCGCATCTTTACCGTGGGCGGATTGGCCTGTTCCGCCGTCAGCCTGTTCATTTTGTCCCGGGTAACGGCGGACACTTCCCTGGGGGTGATTTTGCCGGCGTTAATCCTGCAAAGCTGCGGAATGGGCTTGTTCTTTTCGCCAAACGCCAGCTCGGTATTGAGTTCGGTGGGCCGGGAAAGCTACGGCGTCATTTCGGCTTTCCTGAACCTGGTGCGGAACTCGGGCAATGTCATCAGCATAGCCCTATCCACTGCCATAGTTACGGCGACGATGGGATCTTTGGGCTACGAACCCAGCCTGGATGCGGTGCAGCCCGGCGGCGCGGCCGGAGTAGGCCATGCCTTTACCGTCGGCTTGCGCTACACCTATCTGACCATGACCGTGCTGCTGCTGGCGGCCACCGGCATATCGGCCCTGCGCGGCCGCCCGGCGGAGGGCGGGTAGGGGGATGGGGAGGGATAGCGGGCAAAACGGGCAAGGGATTCCGTTGCCTAGCCTATTCCCCCTTCCGCCGCCGGGCGCATTGACACAAGCCTTTTATCCTTTTAGACTAACGCTAATAAATCCGCGCCGGCCGGCGTTGCGGAAAGGAAATGCCGGCCGGCGGGTTAGCCTGAACCGCAAAACAGCGTAGGGGGAGAGCCTGTTATGCCAACGATTGCGCCGACCCGGGAATCGGTTTCCGGGATTTACCAGCGCCTGGATCAGAACCTGCAAACCGCCCGGCAGACCCGCCGGACGCCGCTGACCCTGGCCGACAAAATCCTCTTGTCCCATCTGGACGACCCCAGCCATACCGCCCTGATCCGGGGGGAAACCTACATTCAGCTGCGGCCCGACCGGGTCATCCTGCAGGATGTGCTGGGGCAGACGGCCATGCTCCAGTTTATGCAGACCCGGCGGACGGCCACCGCCGTTCCCACTTCCGTCCACTGCGATCATCTGATCCAGGCCCGGGTCGAGGGTGCCCAGGATTTGCAGGAATCCCTGGGCGAAAACCACGAAGTCTATAACTTCCTGCGGACGGCGGCCGCCAAGTACGGCGTCGGTTTCTGGGGGCCGGGAGCCGGCATCATCCACCAGGTCGCTCTGGAAAACTACGCCTTTCCGGCCCAACTGATGATTGGCACCGATTCCCATACGCCCAACGGCGGCGGGCTGGGTTCCATTTCCGTGGGCGTGGGTGGGGCTGATGCGGTGGAAGTGATGGCCGGCCTGCCCTGGGAAGTGCTGTATCCCCGCTTTATCGGCGTCCGCCTGACCGGAGAACTGAGCGGCTGGACGGCTCCTAAAGACATCATCCTGCGCCTGGCCGGCCTGCTGACCGTGTCCGGGGCCACCAACGCCATCATCGAATACTTCGGCCCCGGGGCGGCCAGCATCAGCGCCACCGGCAAAGGCACCATCTGCAATATGGGGGCTGAATTGGGGGCTACTTCCTCCACTTTCCCCTATGATGAAACGATGGCCCGCTATCTGGCGGCTACCGGCCGGGGGGAATTGGCCGAACTGGCCGACCAGTATCGGCATCTGCTGGCCGCCGACCCGGAATGTTACGAAAATCCGGGGCAGCACTACGATCAGGTAGTGGAAATCAATTTGTCGGAATTGGAGCCGCATCTGGTCGGTCCCCATTCCCCCGACCGGGCTCGGCCCATTTCCCAAATGGCCGCCGAATTGCAGCAGGATGCCAACCTGGTGGACGAAATTTCCTCGGCTCTGATTGGCAGCTGCACCAATTCCTCGTATGAGGATATGAGCCGCTCGGCGGATGTGGCGGAACAGGCCAAGCGGCGGGGTCTCAAGGCGGCCGTTCCCTTTATGGTGACGCCCGGCTCGGAACAGGTGCGGGCCACCATTGAGCGGGATGGGCAAATGCAGTCCCTGAAGGATATTGACGCCACGGTGCTGGCGAATGCCTGCGGCCCCTGCATCGGCCAGTGGCGGCGGCAGGGCGAGCCGGTGGGCCGGCCCAACACCATCGTCACCTCGTACAACCGCAACTTCCCGGCCCGCAACGATGGGGAGGCCGCCACGATGAACCTGATTGGCAGCCCGGAAATCGTTACCGCCCTGGCGTTGGCCGGCCGGCTGTCCTTCAATCCCTTGACCGATGCCTTGACGGACGCCGCTGGGCAGCCCTTCCGCCTGGAGCCGCCGGCTCCGGCCCCGGATGTGCCGCCGCAGAACTTCGATCGGGGCAGCTCCTCTTACGAGGATCCGCCGGAGGATGGCAGCGCCATTGAGTTGACGGTAGCTCCGGACAGCGAGCGGATTCAGCTGCTGGAGCCGTGGCCGGCGTGGGATGGGCAGGATTTTCGGGATATGCCGGTGCTGGTCAAGGCGCAGGGCAAGACCACGACCGACGCCATTTCCCCGGCCGGAGTGTGGCTGCGCTATCGGGGGCACCTGGACAAGTTCAGCGACAATATGTTTATGGGCGCGATTAACGCCTATGACGGGACGGCCGGCAAGGGCAAAAATGCGCTGACCGGCGAGGCCGGCGTGGGCTTTTCCCGCCTGGCCCGGGATTACCAGGCCCAGGGCGTCAAGTGGGTGGTGGTCGGCGATTTCAACTATGGGGAGGGCAGCAGTCGGGAACACGCGGCCTTGTCGCCGCGGCTGCTGGGCGGCGCGGCGGTCATCGTCCGCAGTTTTGCCCGCATCCACGAAAGCAACCTGAAAAAGCAGGGCCTGCTGGCCTTGACCTTTCCCAACCCCGACGACTACGACCGCATCCGGGAGGATGACCGCCTCAGCTTGGTGGGCCTGCAAGACCTGGCCCCCGGCCAGCCGGTAGAGTGCCGGATCCAACACAGCGACGGCAGCCAGGAAACCCTGCAGCTGAACCACTCCTACGGCGAGTCCCAGCTGGAATGGTTCCGCAAAGGTTCGGCGCTGAACTTGTTTCATGGGTAGGGTTTGGGGTAGGTAGCTGACCGGGTAATTATCGGTGTTGACAGTGGGTAAAACCGGCTGTCAACGCCGATAGCCCGTCTTGGCAACCGGCCCTTTTTCGGCTATAGTGGTTTCAGCAGGAGGTGGGATGACGCCGAACCAGCGAATGGAGGAGTTGTCCTTTGCCTATGTCAAGGGTATCGCGGCCCGGGCCGGTTTCAAGGTAGCCCGGCCCAATACGGATACCGACAGCGTGGACGGCATCCTGATGTCCGACTATGGACGGCGGCCACGGGTGGAATTTCAAGCCAAGTCCACGACCCGGGATTTGTTGCGCGGGGACCGCATACACTTCCCGTTGCCGGTCAAGAACTATAACGAACTGCGGGCCGATACTATGGTACCCCGTATCCTGGTAGTTCTGCTGATGCCGGTGGATCCTGCCGAGTGGCTGGTTCAATCCCCTGAGGAGCTTTGTCTGCGGCATTGCGCTTACTGGCTCTCCTTGGAGGGCCGGCCGGCTACGGATAATCCGTCCAATGTCACGGTGTCAGTCCCCACGGCCAACATATTCAGCGTTGAGCAGCTGACCGGCCTGATGGAAAGGATTGAAAAGGGGGAATCGCTATGCTAGTCCAGCTACGCGACCGGAAAGCGCTGGCCTCCTTGCCGATAGTCAACCTCCGTTCCTACCTGGCGGCCAATGGTTGGACTGAAGCAGGTCCGTGGGGCCGGCGGCCGGCTATGGTTTTCACCAAAGAATCCGACCACCGTTCTTGGGAGGTTCTGCTGCCTTTGCGGGATACCGTGGCCGACTACGCCGAGGCCATGGCTGAATCCATTGCGGCGATTGCCGAAGTTGAGGGGCGTTCCCAACTGGTAGTGTTTCACGACATATCCGGGGCCGGGGCCGATGTAATACGGCTGCGCTCTCGGAATGGGATGGCGGAGAAGCCGCTTTCCTTGCGTCAATCGGCCGGTCTTTTCCAGGACGCCTACGATATGCTGGCGGCCGCGGCCCGGTCGGTGGAAAAGCCGCAGCCGATCTATCGCGGGCCGGTCAGTTCGGCGGTAACGGAGTATCTGGATAGGGTTCGTCCCTTGCCGGGCGATTATCAGGGTTACGCCCTCACGCTGCATTCGCCGGTGCCGGCGGAATTCGAGCGGCAAGAATACTCTGAGGACGATTCCCATGCTCCCTTTCCCCGGCGCGCAACTCTTAAACTGGCCGACGCCTTGATCCATTCCACCGCAGCCTTAGCCGATACGGTTGCCGGAGATACTTTAGAACCTTTCCGGCGGGCCGTAGCTTATGGCGTCAGCGCCAATTTGTGCGATTCCCTGGCTGAACTGGCGAAAAGAGGCTCCGGAGTTGAAATCAGTTTGTCTTGGGCCGGAGTTCGCCCTGCTCGGGACAGGGAGCGCAACTTCCTATTTTCGGCAAACGCGGCGGATATTCTGGCCGAAGTTGCCAAGTCTTTTCGCAGCAGCGAGCCTTTCCTGAACGAGGCGGTAATAGCCTATGTCGTCCGGTTAGACCGGGAAGTAACGGAGTTTGACGGACGCGCCACGCTGTATTATGTGAAAGACGGCCGCCCCCTGCGGTTGCGGGTTCGGTTCGAGGAGGCCGCTTATAGCACGGTCATCAGAGCCTTTGATGGGCGGATCCCCATCAGCTTGGACGGGGACATTTACCGCGCCGGCAACGGATATGAACTGCGAAATCCGGTGAACTTGTCCCTGGTATCCCCATAAGTGCCGGAAAGGCGGCGGCGTGCAAAAGCCGCCGCCTTTATATGGATACTCTCTACCCCAACCCCGCCAAACATTCCCTAATCGGCTGGAACAGGCCGGTGAATATGGGGGTGTCGCGCAGGGTGTAGGGGCGGGCCGCCGATTCCCGCAGGGCCATTACCAAATCCAGAAAGGCCCCGGGATGGTCCGTCTCAAAGCCCAGCACAAACTCCTGGTCGTCCAGGCCGAAAGAGTAGGCGGTGCTGATTTTCACCTCCGGGTAGCGGTGGCCGATGGCAAAGTGTTCGTTCATCAGCCGCTGCCGTTCCTCGGGGCCGAGCTGATACCATTCGTGGGTTTTGACAAAGGGATAGACGAACAGGTACTTGCGCCCGACCATCCGCATCGCCGCGGTTGCGCCCTCCTGCCCCGCGTGGCGGTGCTGCTCCACATAGGGCGAGCGGCGGGTCATCGCCAGGTAGGAATGGGGGGCTATGGTCCCATGCCCCGCCGCTCACCCGAAACTTGTTGCCGGATAAATACCCGGCAACAGAACCAATGGCGGCCCCGCCCCCGCCTTACTCCGGTTTCAGGGCTTGCAGGGCGTTCAAGTCCAGGGGGATGCTGGGGCCCATAGAGGAGGAGAGGTAGCCGGAGCGCAGGAAAGCCCCTTTGACCGCCGCCGGCCGGGCGCGGACCACGGAGTCGGTCAGCACCGCCAGGTTTTCCAGCAGATGGTCGGTGTCAAAGCTGGCTTTGCCAAAGGGGGAGTGGATAATGGCCGTGCGGTCGGTGCGGTATTCCAGGCGGCCGGCTTTGGATTCGGCAATGACCCGGCCCAAATCCCGGGGCTGCACCATCGTGCCGGTGCGGGGATTGGGCATCAGGCCCCGGCGGCCCAGGATGCGCCCCAGCTTGCCGATTTTGGGCATAATCTCCGGCGTCGCCAGGCCCACCTCAAAATCCAGCCAGCCGCCCTCAATGCGGGCAATCAGGTCGTCATCCCCCACATAGTCGGCCCCGGCCTGGCGGGCAATTTCCGACCCCTCGCCGCTGGTAAAGACCAGCACCCGGATTTGCTTGCCCAAGCCGTGCGGCAGCACGGCCACATTCCGCACCATCTGATCGGCGTGGCGCGGGTCGGCGCTGGTGCGCAAGTGAACTTCCATCGTCTCGTCGAACTTGGTATTAGCCAGTTCTTTGAGCAGGTCGATGGCTTCCCGGGGGGCGTAAGGCTTATCCGGATTCACCCGCTCGGCGACTTCGGCGTAGCGGCGGCTGTGCTTGGGCATAGGTTTAATCCCCTTCCACGGCGATGCCCATACTGCGGGCGGTGCCGGCGATAATGGACATAGCCTGTTCCACCGAGTTGGCGTTCAGGTCTTTCAGCTTGGTTTCGGCGATTTCGCGCAGGGTGTCCTGGCTGATGGCCCCGGCTTTGCCCTGGCGGAAGTCCCCGGCGCCCTTTTCCACGCCGGCGGCCCGCCGCAGCAGGTCGGAGGCCGGGGGCGTGCGGGTTACAAAGGTAAAGGAGCGGTCTTCGAACACCGTCAGATGCACCGGAACGATGGTGCCGGCCTGGGGCGAAGTGCGCTCGTTATACTCCTTGACGAAGCTCATAATGTTGACGCCGTGCTGACCCAGGGCCGGGCCGACCGGCGGGGCGGGCGTCGCCTTGCCCGCCTCGAGTTGCAACTTGATGATTGCCCTGACCTTTTTAGCCACCTGCCTACTCCTGAGGGTATTTCCGTTGTTTGTGCCAGACGAGCCGGAACCGCAATTTCCGCTCCCCCGGAACTTGTTGCCGGACGAGCCGGAACCGCAATTTCCGCTCCCCCGGAACTTGTTGCCGGACGAGCCGGAACCGCAAATTCCGCTCACCCTGAACTTGTTGAAGGGGCGAACCGGATCCGGCCGCCGGATAATCCCGAACCGGTTTAAGGGACAATCCGGTACGCATTAGCCGCCGACAAAGGGACGGGTCACCCGGATAGAGAGCGGCCCGATTCCGCCGGGCGGTTAAGCCCGTTCCACTTGCAGGAAATCCAGTTCTACCGGCGTTTCCCGGCCAAAGAACGAAACCAGCACCCGCACCTTGCCCTTGTTTTCGTCCACCGCGCCCACGGCCCCGACGAAATCCACGAAAGGCCCTTCGGTAATCCGCACCGTATCCCCGGATTCCAAGCCGATTTTGATGCGTCCCGGCCCGGTTTCCGAATGTTTCAGGATGGCGTCCACCTGATGGTCTTCGAGGGGCACCGGCTTGGGCCGCTGGTCGGGAGAATCGTCCTCGGCGGAGATGAATCCGGTTACGCCCGGCGTGTTGCGGACGACATACCAGCTTTCATCGTCCATATTCATCTGCACCAGGACATAGCCCGGAAACAGCTTTTTCGTTTCCGCCTTGCGCTCCCCGTCCTTGAAAGACACTTCGGTCTCGGCGGGAACCACGACCTGGACGATGCGGTCTTGAATATCCAAGTTTTCCCGGCGGGAATCCAGGGCTTTTTTAACCCGATCCTCCTGCCCGGAATAGGTATGCAGGATGTACCAGCGCAGGTTTTCCCCGGTTTCCGGGAAGTCATCGATTTGGGTGGTCATCAGCTTTCCTGCCCGACCTGAAACTTTTGCTGCCCGCCGCCAATCCTATCCCGGAAAGCGGGAAAAGGAAAGCGGCGGATTTGGAATCGCCCGGGTTAGAACACCCGGAAAATCAGCCGGTTGAACAGCTCGGCGAATACGCGGTCCAGGCCGCCGAGAAAGAAACCGACCACGACCGACAGGGCAATGACGATGGCGGTGAGGCGGGCGGTTTCCTCTTTGCTGGGCCAGACCGACTTCCGCAGTTCCTCCATCACCTCTTGCAGGAAACGCACCGGGCTGACCCGGGCCGCGTGGCCCGGGGTGATGGGATTTTGTTGACGGGCTACCCGCGCCATAACGGCCGCCGCCTACCGGGTTTCCCGGTGGGACTTGTGGCCCCGGCAACGGGAGCAGTATTTCCGCAGTTCCAGCCGCTGGGTGTCGTTGCGGCGGTTTTTGACCGTGGCGTAGTTCCGCTCCCGGCAATCGGTGCATTGGAGGGTAATGACGCCCCGGATGTCGGCGCTTTTGCGTGCCATTATCCCGGCCCCCTGTTTATGGTATTCCGGGCGGTGGGTACTCGATTCGTCCTCCCGCAACCGGTTTCAGAATGACCTTTCAACCGGTTGCGGACGAATATCCCGGAAACCGCCCGGAATCGTTGGTTTAATCCAGCAGTTTGGTAAAGACCCCGGAGCCGACGGTGCGGCCGCCCTCCCGGATGGCAAAGCGCTGCCGTTCCTCCAGGGCGATGGGGGTAATCAGCGACACGGTCATAGTGACATTGTCGCCGGGCATTACCATTTCCACCCCTTCGGGCAGAGTAATTTCCCCGGTGATGTCGCTGGTGCGGATGTAGAACTGCGGCTTGTAGCCGGAGAAAAAGGGCGTATGGCGGCCGCCCTCCTCCCGGCTCAGCACATACACCTCGGCCTCGGCCTGGGTATGGGGTTTCATGGAGCCGGGCTTGACCACCACCTGGCCGCGTTCCACTTCATCCCGGTCAACGCCGCGCAGCAGAATGCCCACGGCGTCCCCGGCCTCGGTGGTGTCCAGGAGCTTGTGGAACATTTCCAAGCCGGTGGCTACGGTTTTGCGGACGCCGCCGGAGCGGATGATTTCAATTTCCTCGCCCTGTTTCAGAGTGCCGCGTTCCACCCGGCCGGTGACCACGGTGCCGCGGCCCTTGATGCCGAACACATCCTCGATGGGCATCAGGAAAGCCTGGTCGGTCAGGCGAGCCGGAATCGGAATGTAATCGTCCATCGCCTGCACCAGGTTCGCCACGCCCTCCATCGCCTCCGTCTCGCCCTCCAGGGCGTTCAGGGCGCTGACCCGGACGATGGGCGTGTCGTCGCCGGGGAAGTCGTAGGTGGTCAGCAGTTCCCGGACTTCCAGCTCCACCAGTTCCAGCAGCTCCTCGTCATCCATCATATCGACCTTGTTCAGGGCGACCAGGATCCGGGGAACTTCCACCTGACGGGCCAGGAGGATATGTTCCCGGGTCTGCGGCATGGGGCCGTCCGGGGCGCTGACGACCAGCACCGCGCCATCCATCTGGGCGGCCCCGGTAATCATATTCTTGATGTAGTCGGCGTGGCCCGGGCAGTCCACGTGGGCGTAGTGGCGGGTCTCGCTCTCGTACTCCACGTGGGCGATGGCGATGGTTACGCCGCGGGCCCGTTCCTCCGGGGCGTTGTCGATGCTGCCGAAGTCCCGGAAGTTAGCCATCCCTTTCTCGGCCATTACCTTGGTAATGGCGGCGGTCAGGGTGGTTTTGCCGTGATCCACGTGGCCGATGGTGCCGACATTCACGTGGGGTTTGGAACGATCGAAACGCTGTTTGGCCATTGACTCCTTTCTCCTTACGCTCCCGCCGGGAGTTCTGGAGCCCAGAGGCGGGATTGAACCGCCGACCCCGTTCTTACCAAGAACGTGCTCTACCGCTGAGCTATCTGGGCTCGCAACTCTGATGAGTTCGGTTTAACCGCTATTTTGCCATCCCCGGTCGGGGGTGGTGTATTCGCTCCGTTCATCCTGAACTTGTTGAAGGACGAATACGCCACTGCCGACCGAAAGCATTTTGCCATCTTTCGGAATAAAATGCAAGTGGTGGTGGAGGGGGCAGGATTCGAACCTGCGAAGTCCTTCCGGACGCCAGATTTACAGTCTGGTGGCTTTAACCACTCACCCACCCCTCCGGATTTGCCGGTCGGCCGCCAGAGCGGCCCGGCCCGGGCTATAAAGTTTCTGGAGCCCCCGAGGGGACTCGAACCCCTAACTGGCCGATTACAAGTCGACTGCGCTACCGTTGCGCCACAGGGGCCGGCAAAGGGAGGGCCGGCCGGGCCAAACCCCGCAACGAGGCAATCCCAGCAGCCAACCGCTTATGCAAAAAGGGATTATAAACCCTTTTCAAGGAATTGTCAACCGGCAATTTCAGGAATTTTGGATTTTGGCGGAAAATGTTATAATGGGCCGGTCCGACAAAGCCGCCCGCGAGGTTTTTATGGCCGGAAATGCAGCATTGGATCCGGGATCCGCCGCCGTGCAGCATCATCTTACCATGATGCAGGGCATAATCACGCGGATGGCGGAAAACAGCCGTTCCTGCAAATTGTGGTGCGTCACCCTGGTTGCCGCCGTGCTGGTGCTGGTCGCCCGGACGGAACAGCCCCACTACGCCCTGCTGGCCCTGCTGCCGGCCGGAATGTTCCTAATCCTGGACACCTACTATCTGGCCCTGGAACGGGCTTTCCGGCTTTCCTACAATGCCTTTGTGCGGAAACTGCACCAGGGGGAATTGCAATCCGCTGACCTGTATAGACTGGCCCCGTCCGGTTCCATCCCCCGGCTATTTTTCGCTTGCCTGAAATCCTTTGCCATCTGGCCTTTCTACCCGGCCCTGGCTATAATGGTAGGGGCGGTTTGGGCGCTGATGAGCGGCTGCGTAGCCAGGCTGATTTTTGGAGGGTAGGGCGATGGTGAAAAGGCACAATGTATTCATCAGCAACCATGTTGCTGACCAGGAATGGAAATGCCGGTTTGTCGACATGATGGGCGACCGCATCGTGGACAAGTCGGTCAACTTGGGGGATCTGGATGCCAACCGTCCCGCCACGGAGCAGACCCTCCAGAGTATCCGCGAAAGCCACATTGCCAGCGCCAGCGTGACGGTGGTGCTGATTGGCCGGTGTACCTGGCAGCGGAAGTATGTGGATTGGGAAATCGGGGCCAGTCTGCGGCATACGCGAATCAACCGGCGTTGCGGTCTGCTGGGAATCCTGCTGCCCGACCATCCTAACTTCGGGCCGGGCGGTTGCGATCCTCGTTTGATACCGCCGCGGCTGGCCGATAACTGGGGCGGCAATATCAACTTTGCCCGCATCTACGACTGGCCCGGGCCGCAAGGCGCGGATGATATTAAGGAGTGGATTCACCGCGCTTTCCTGCGGCGTAAGAAACAACCCGACCCGGACATCAGCCGCCATCCTTTCGGCCGCAACTGGCGTGGCCGGTGTGAGGACGGCTGGCAATAGCCGGTTGCCGCCGGCTGCGCTATTCCGATGGGGTTGCCGGGGAAATTGCCTTGTCTCCGCTGGACGGGCCGGGCGTTTTTGCGGCTTGGGAGAATCGGGCTTGCTTTGCGGGGGCGCGGCTGGCTGAGCATAGCGCGATAGCTTAACCACTTTTCTGAACGGCCGGCCCGCCCCTTGACAGACAATCCCGGCCGGCTTATCCTTGGCCCCGTACCCGAACTTGGAAACTGCGAGGTAGAAAATGGCGACGGAGAACAAGCTGGAAGTGGAAATCCTTTACTGCCAGGATTGAGGCCATGCCCTGCGCGCCGCCTGGATGGCCGGCGAAGCCCTGAGCCGGGCCGGCGACCATATCGCCGCCTTTAAGCTCACCCCGGGCCCCCACGGCAAGTTTGATGTCATCATCGACGGCGACATCGTTGCCGAACACCGCCACGAGCCCAACGCCCATATTTTCCCGGACTTGCAGGATTTGATGCGGGCCATTGCCGACCGCACCGGCCTGCCCCTAGCCCACTAACCCGGCCGGGCGGCCGCCGTTTCCCCCATATTTCCGCCCGTCCTTCAACAAGTTCAGGATGAGCGGAATGGGGGCGGCCGCCTTGCCTCCCCCTACCGTCAGTCCCGCGCAATGGGGAATCCAGAACGGCCGCCCCCGCAACCGTCATTCCCGCGCAAGCGGGAATCCGGCGGTGGATTGACCAGGATGCGGCATCATAAGGCAGTGCTGTTCGGGATTCCCGCTTGCGCGGGAATGACGGTAGAGGCGGCGGGGAATCCAGAAAGGCCTTGCCATAAGTCGACTTGTCTGACGCAGTACCGTTCGGGATTCCCGCTTACGCGGGAAGGACGGTAGGGGGCGGCCGGGAAGTACGATAGCATATAGGCAGCCCCCCTTTCCCCTCATCCTGAACTTGTTGAAGGACGGGCGGAAAGATGGGGGCAAGGCCGCCGCCTTACACCCCGGAAATAATTTCCACCGTCCAGTCCAGCAGTTCCAAATCCGGGCGGGTTTCCGCCACGAAATCCGCCGCCGTGGCTACCATTGCCTGGGCGTGGGCGGCGTCATTGCTGACGGCGCAGACCAGCAGGGTCAACCGCTGCCAATGGTTATCATCCCCCTCCTCAGCCACGGCCAGGTTGAACTTGTTGCGGAGCCGGGCTGCCAGGGAACGGGCCGCCTGCCGCCGGCTTTTCAGGCTGCGGGAATCCGGCAGATGCAAAGTCAAACGGCCAGCGGCGATATGCATACTTACATCCCTCACTGATGATCTCTTACCGTCATTCCCGCCCACTACACGTCATCCCGCCAAGCTACCGTCATTCCCGCGTAAGCGGGAATCCCCCGGTGGCTTGACCAGATTGCGGCATTATAAGGCAATACCGTTTGGGATTCCCACTTGCACGGTAGGGAGCGCCGCCCTTGACGCTTTTCCCCATACCCTATAGATTATAAGGGAAACCGGGCGGGATTTGGGGTCAGCCGCCCGCCGCAACCGGGCAGGATTTTACGCTATGCCGGATAATTTTCCCCCGGGCGGGACGGAACGAGAGGCCGTGCCTAGCGTGGTCGTCGACCGCCTGCCGCAGTATGTCCGCGCCCTCAGCCAACTGCTGGACGCCGGCGTGCAAGTCGCCAATTCCCAGCAGTTGGGGGAACAGCTGCAAATCACCCCGGCGCAAATCCGCAAAGACCTGAGCTATTTCGGGCGGTTCGGCAAGCAGGGCCGGGGCTACCAGGTGGCGCGGCTGCTGGACGAATTGAAACAGATTTTGGGGCTGACCTATCGCTGGAATGTGGCGGTGGTCGGCGTCGGCCGCCTTGGCCGGGCCATTCTCAACTACCCCGGCTTTACCCCGGACGGCTTTCAAATAGTGGCCGCCCTCGATGCCAATCCGGATACGATCGGGCAGACGGTGGGCGGCCTAATCGTAGCCTCGGTGGACGATTTGGCGGCGGTAGTGCGGCAGCAGCAAATCAGCATTGCCATTGTCGCCGTGCCGGTAGCCCACACCCAGGCCGTCATTGACCGGGTCGTGGCCTGCGGCGTCCGGGCCATCCTGAACTACGCCCCCACGGCGCCGCAAGCCCCGCCGGGCGTCCACCTCCGCAGCATTGACCCGGTGCTGTCCCTGCAATCTATGACTTACTACCTGGCAAACACCGCCGCCGGCGGGCCGGGGTAAGCGGGAGTTCGGATTCAAACATGGATAGACAGGATAGACAGGATTCTTGTATCGGATTAGAACGGTACTAGCGGTCAAAACCGTTCTATACAGACCCAAAATCCTGTCTATCCTGTCTATCCATGTTTGAATCCGTCTCCCCCTTGCGCCGCCACCCATTATTCCTTACAATCACCCCACTATGAAAGAGGACGCGCAGGCGGTTGCGGATCCGGCCGCCGGGTTCGATGTCGTTACCGGGGCCTTTGGTTATACCGGGCGGCATATTGCCCGGCAGCTGTTGGATTCCGGGCGGACGGCGCTTACCTTGACCGGCCGCAGTCCGGCGGATGTGGCCGCCATCGATCCTTTTGCCGGGCAAGTGGCGGCGATGTCCTTTAACTTTGACCATCCCGACCGGCTGGCGGCCAGTCTGCGGGGGGCCGATACCCTCTACAATACCTATTGGGTGCGCTTTGCCGCCGGGAATGTTACCTTTGACCGCGCCGTAGCCCATACCCGCATCCTGCTGTCCGCCGCTAAAACCGCCGGGGTGCGCCGCCTGGTGCAAATCAGCATCACCAATCCCGATGCCCATTCGCCGCTGCCCTACTTTCGCGGCAAGGGACTGGTCGAGCAGGCGGTGCGGGAATCGGGCTTGTCCTACGCCATTATTCGGCCGGCCCTGGTCTTTGGCGCCGGCGACATCCTGCTGAACAACCTGGCCTGGCTGCTGCGCCGCTTTCCCGCCTTTGCCGTCGCCGGCGATGGGCAGTATCGCGCCCAGCCGGTCTATGTGGGCGATTTGGCGGCCCTGGCGATCGCCGCCGGGCCGGGAAACGACAATGCGATAATGGATGCCGTCGGCCCGGAAACCTATACCTTTGACGAACTGGTGCGGCTGATCGCCGGCGGCTTGGGACGGAAAGCCCGCATTGTCCATATCCCGCCCGCCTTGCTGCTGCTATTGTCCCGCCTGCTGGGCCTGGCGGTGCGGGATGTGGCCCTGACTAAAGAGGAAATCGCCGGCTTGTCCGCCAACCTGCTGACTTCCGCCGAACCGCCGCGCTGCCCTACCCGCCTGAGCCAATGGCTGGCCGATAATGGCCGCAGCTTGGGCCAAACCTACGCCTCGGAATTGGCCCGCCACTACCGGGGGCGGTAATTTACATGGATAGACAGGATGGACAGGATTTTTGTTGTCTATCGGGCAGGATTCTCCGGAGCCGGAAAATCGGTCTAACGAAAGCAACAAAAATCCTGTCTATCCTGTCTATCCATGTTTGAATCGAGTTGCGTATGGATTTGGAAAATAAGGTTGCCATTGTTACCGGGGCCAGTCGGGGGATTGGCAAGGCCATCGCTTTGGGCTTGGCCGCGGCCGGGGCCGCCGTCGTGGTCGCCGCCCGGTCGGAAACGGAACGGGCCGCCGCGCCGGGTACCATCTATGCCACCGCCGCGGAAATTATCCGCCGCGGCGGCCAAGCCCTGCCGGTGCGCTGCAATGTGCGGGAGGAGGAAAGCATTTACAATATGACCCGGCAGACGCTGGATGTTTTCGGCGCGATTGACATTCTGGTCAACAATGCCGGCATCGGCAGCTACCGCCCCTTTCTGGAATCCACCTTGAAAGAGTGGGATTTGACCCTGGACATCAACCTGCGGGCCACTTATATCGGCTGCCGGGCGGTGGCCCCGCTGATGGTAGAGCAGGGCGGCGGCAGCATTATCAACCTATCCTCCCACGCCGCCGACCATATCTTTTCCTCGACTCTGAACGCTGATGCCGCCGACGGAGTGGCAATGGTGGGCCAAGCCTATGGGGTAGCCAAGGCGGCGGTAGAGCGGCTGACTTGGGGATTGTCCGCCGAATTGGGGCCGCACAACATTGCGGTCAACTGCCTGAAACCCCTGCGGCCGGTATTGACCGAGGGCTTTCAAGCCCAGCGGCCGGATGCCGATTTTTCGACTTGGGCCACGCCGGCGGCAATGGTAAAGGCGGCGGTATTTCTGGCCGGCCAGGATGGGCAAGGGCTGAGCGGCGCAATAGTAACCGCCGAGGAATTGGCGCAAAGGCTGGGGCTGTGAGCGGATAAGGGGCGCCGGGTCATCCTTCAACAAGTTCAGGATGAGCGGATACCCGGGTTCAGGATGGGCGGATACCCGCCGGGGATGTTTTCCACAAGGATTATCCGCCCGTCCTTCAACGAGTTCAGGATGAGCGGATATTCCTTGCCGGCATCCTTCAACCAGTTCAGGATGAGCGGAAAAGGAGCGCCGGGTCATCCTTCAACAAGTTCAGGATGAGCGGAAACCGTGCCGGGAATGTTTTCCACAAGGAATATCCGCCCGTCCTTCAACCAGTTCAGGATGAGCGGAAACCGTGCCGTGGGTTTTCCGCAAGGATTATCCGCCCATGGACTTGTGCGCGGCGCCTCTTATCCGCTCATCCTGAACTTGTTGAAGGATGGGCCAACCGCAAAGATTATCCGCCCATCCCGAACCGGTTGCAGGATGGGCGGATAACCGCCGGGAATGTTTTCCGCAAGGATTGTCCACTCACCCTGAACTGGTTGAAGGGTCATCCTGAACTTGTTGAAGGACGGGCGGATAATCCTTGTGGTACCGGGTTAAGGAAACCGGAACCGGCCGGTTCCGGTTACTCGACCTCAATCACCTGGGGGGGGAGGTTGTCCTCCTCCAGTTCCCCCGGGCCGTTGCGGCGGCGGACCGTCCGCACCCGCTCCCGGGCGCTGTCGATGTAGCCGCCGGCCTGCTCCCGGGCCGTGCCCAGATACTCCCGGCCGCGCTCCCGGGCGGTGCCCAGGTACTCCCCGGCCCGTTCCCGCACAATCTGCCGGGACTCGGTGCCGGGCTTGGGGGCCATCAGCATCCCGATAGCCGTTCCCACCAGGGCCCCGGCCAGCAATCCGGTAATGAACTTGTCCAGTCCGTTGTCTGCCATAGCTATGCTCCTTTCTATGAATCGCCCGCTAGGGCCATCCGATTTTATTGCCTGGGTTGACGCCGCCCGCAAGGCCGCATCGAATATAACATAACACAAAACCCGGAAAAGCGCAAATCCCGCCCGATAATAGGGGAAATTGAGGTTTTGGCAATATGGCTTATTCCTTTCCGCTCATCCTGAACTTGTTGAAGGATGGCATTCCAAGGCCGCCCGCCCGCCCCTCTCTACCGTCATTCCCGCCGTCTCCCCGACCGTCCTTCCCGCGTAAGCGGGAATCCCGAACGGTATTGAAAAGACCCGCCCTTTGCCGTCCAGCCACCGCCGGATTCCCGCTTACGCGGGAAGGACGGTCGGGGGAGTTCGACCCCTTTACTATGTCATTCCGAGCGTAGCCGAGGAATCTGAAACGCCCGCCGTTGACTCCATTTCAAGGTTTTCAGATTCCTCGGCTACGCTCGGAATGACATAGGGAGATGATAGACTATCCAGTGAGGTTTTGGCCATGGCTTATGATGAAAATACGGCGGCCCGGGTGCGGCAAGCCCTGGCCGCCGTGGCTGGGGTAGTCGAGCGGCGGATGTTCGGCGGCCTGGTCTTTATGGTCCGCGGCAATATGTGCTGCGGCGTAGAGCAGGATCAGCTGATGCTGCGGGTCGGCCCGGCCCAATACGCCGACGCCCTGGCCCAACCTTACGCCGGCGTGATGGATTTCACCGGCCGCCCGCTGCGCGGTTTTGTCATCGTCCCGCCGGCCGGCTTTGCCACTACTGCCGCCTTGCAGGAATGGCTTGACCGGGCCTTAACTTTTGTGCAAACCCTGCCGGCCAAGTGAGGGGGAAAGGGGGAATGACGGTAAGAAAACGGGAAAGACGATTGCCCGGCCCGCCGCCTCATCCCCCCACTTCTACCGGGGATACCAGCCCATGCCTTGAAAGTAGCCGCGCAGGTAGGCGATTTGCCCGCCGTGGGCGATGTTGTCCCACGCGCGCTGCCCCAAGGCCGCCCCTACCGTATGCGGCTCAGTCATCGGCGGGATCAGGGTTTCCCGCTCCAGGTCGGCCAGGGTCAGGGCGGACAAGTAGTTGCGGATGTCCGCCTTGACCGCCGCATAGTAGCCCAACTGCGTATCTACCGCCGGCGGCGTCCAAGCGGCGACCTGTTCCGCCGTCCAGCCCACGCCCCGATCCTCCGGGTCGGCCGCTGCCATTCCGTACTTTTCCGCCCAGCCCTCCCGCAGCCACACCGGCGGATTGGCGGTCAGCCGCCCGTTAATCAGGTAGTCCCAAACCCGGTTCATGTGCCACAGAATCCAGGCGATGGAGTTGCTGGCGTCGTTGGGCCGGCGGGCCATAGTTTCGTAGTCCATGCCGGCCAAGGCCCGGTCGACCATATCCCAATTGCGTTCCAAGGCGGTAACGATGGCGTCAGTAACGGCCATAATTTCACCTCCCGGCCTAATCCACGATTTCCGCTTTGGCCCCCTCCGGCAGTTCCACCTCAAAGGCGGTCAAAATCTGGCCGACCAGCAGGTAGTGGCCGATAAGGCCGGTGAGGTCCACGGTGTTTTGGACGCCGAACCGTTCCATCACGCCGTTAAAGGTGGAGTCGCTGATTTTGCGGTTTTGCAGCAGTTCCTGCACATAGGCCACGACCAGGGCCTCGTCCCCGGCCAAGCCCGCCGGGGCCGTCCCCCGGGCGATGGCGCTGATGGTATCCTCGGAGACGCCGTGACTGCGGGCCAGCCGGGCGTGGGCGGCGAACTCGTACTGATTGCGGATTTCCCGGGCCGTGGCGATGATGATGACCTCTTTCAGGGCCTCGGGAATGGCAAAGTCAAAGCGGACATAGGTGCCGGTGTGGGCCACCCGGGCCGCCAGTTTCGGGCTGTGCAGCAGCACTCCGTAGGGGCCGCGCACGCTGCCCCGGCTGCCCACGATTTCATCGAAAAAGTGCTGGTCCTCCGCCGGCAAACCCTCGCGGGTTACATTGGGTAGTCGCGCCATTTTTGCCCTCTCCTTTTATGCGGGGATGTTTCGGTTGGGGATGGTCGGATGATTGCCGCCCGGCTTTGACGCCGGGGAATGATTCAGCCGGGAAATTCCAGATCCAGGCTAAGGTCTAACGCTTGGGTAGAATGGGTCAGGCTGCCGATGGAAATCAGATGTACGCCGGTTTCGGCTACGGCCCGCACCGTGTCCAGGTTGATGCCGCCGGAGGCTTCCACTACCGCCCGGTCGCCGACCAGAGCCATGGCCGCCGCCAGCATTTCCAGCGGCATATTGTCCAGCATAATGATGGGCGCGCCGGCATCCAGGGCGGCCGCCACGCCCGCCAGGGTTTCCACTTCCACCTCGACTTTGACGGTGTGGGACGCTTGGGCCAAAGCCCGCTGCACCACTTCCGGCAATTCCAACCCCCGGGAGGCCAGGGCGGCCAGGTGATTATCCTTAATCAGGATGCCGTCGGCCAGGTTCCGGCGGTGATTATAGCCGCCGCCCATCCGCACCGCATACTTGTCCAGATAGCGGTGGCCCGGGGCCGTCTTGCGGGTATCGACAATGCGGGCCGGGCAGCCGGCAATAGCCTGCACATAGCGGCGGGTGTCGCTGGCAATGCCGCTCATCCGCTGCAAAAAATTCAGGGCAATGCGTTCCGCCCGCAGGATGGATGCGGCGGAGCCGGCAATGCGGGCCAGCTCCGTCCCCGGCGTCAAGGCCGCCCCGTCGTCCAGCAGCCCGGCAAAATCCAGTTCCGGATCCACCCGCCGAAAGACGGCTTGGGCTACATCGAGGCCGGCCAATACCCCGGCGGCTTTGGCCCGCAGCATCCCCAAGCCGGAAATATCCGGGGGAATCAGCAGCCCGGTCGTGGGGTCGTTAAAGGTTTCATCCTCGGTCAAAGCGGCGTCAATCAGCCGATAGACCTCCGGGGGCAATGCCGCCATCCTTAAACCTCCGTCCCGGTCAAGACGATATGCCGTGCCCAATCCGGGGAAGTTTCCGGGAAATCCTCCCGAAAGTGGGAACCCCGGCTTTCCTGCCGCAGCAGGGCCGATTCTACCATCAGCCGGCCCAGCAGCGCCATATTGTTCAGTTCATAGCCGGCTGGGTCGGTGGGTTCCGGCGGCAGCAGCCGCTGCCATACATTGAAAATCCGGGCCGACAGCAACAGGCGGGAGCCGTGGCGGCTGATGCCGGCGTTGCGCCACAGCAAATCCTGCAAGTTGGCCCGGTTCAGTTCCGGGATACTGGCGCAGACCGCCGCCCGTGGCGGCAAAGTCCGCAGCAAATCCGGCTGGGCCGTCGGATCCGATTCCGCAAGCGGCGGGGCTTGGCCCCGGCTGCTGCTGACCAAGCGCCGGGCAAAGACCAGGGTATCCAGCAAAGAGTTGCTGGCTAATCGGTTGGCCCCATGCACCGCGGAACAGGCCGCCTCGCCGCAGGCGTACAGCCCCGGCACCGCCGTACGGCCCCAAGTGTCGATTTTGATGCCGCCCATCATATAATGGGCGGCCGGGGCCACCGGGGCCGGCTCTTTGGTAATGTCCAAGCCGTAGTTCAGGCAGAAATGATAGATGGTGGGAAAGCGGCCCTGCACCAGATCCGGGGGCAAGTGGGATATATCCAGAAAGACCGGGCCGCCGTCGGCTTTTTCCATTTCGGCGGCAATGGAACGGGACACCACATCCCGGGGGGCCAAGTCGGCTAGGGGATGATAGTCGGCCATAAAGGCCCGGCCGGCTTTATTCCGCAGCACCGCCCCCTCGCCGCGCATCGCCTCCGACAGCAGAAAACAGGGCGCGCCCGCCAACCACAAAGCCGTCGGATGAAACTGATAAAACTCCAGATCCATTACCGGCGCCCCGGCCCGGAAAGCCAGGGCCACGCCGTCCCCGGTAGCTACGGCCGGATTGGTAGTGTATTTGTAAAGCTGCCCGGCCCCCCCGGAGCCGATGACAATGCAGCGGCCGCCATAGGTTTGCCGCCGGCCGGTGACCGAGTTCAGGGTTTCCACGGCGGCGGCCCGGCCCTGTTCCACGACCAGGCGGGTGGCGAGGGTATATTCCAGCACGGCAATATCCGTTTCGGCTACCCGCTGAGCTAAAGTCAGCTCAATATGCTGGCCGGTAGCGTCGCCGCCGGCGTGGAGAATGCGCGGCAGGCTGTGCGCGCCCTCTCGACCCAGGGCAATTTCGCCGTGGATGGTGTCAAAGGGGACGCCCCACTGGATCAGGCTGGCTACCGACTGCGGCCCTTCGCTGGTCAGAGCTTGCACCGCCGCCCGGTCGCACAAGCCGGCCCCGGCGGTCAAAGTATCCTGCAAATGCAGGGCCGGCGTATCCCCGGCGCCAATGGCGGCCGCAATGCCGCCCTGGGCGTAGCGGGTGTTGCAGTCGTCCACCCGCCCCTTGGTCAGGATCAGGGTGGAGCCATATTCCCGGGCCAGCAAAGCCGTATTCAGCCCGGCGATGCCGCTGCCGATGATGATGTAATCGTAATCGGTCTTTTCCATAAGCGGTCAATCCCGGGGGAAGGGGCGATCATCCCCCACCGGCCCGGCCCACCAATCCCCCGGCCAAAAGATTAGCGCTACTATAGCGGCATAAAGGGGCTGGGGCAAGTTTGCTGGTAAAAACTGATATTTCCAAATGCTGCCCCGGTTGCTGACAAAAATCCCGGCAGCGGTTATAATAGGGGCCGGGAGGAGCAACAACTATGACCACTGCCATGACCGACATTGCCGACCTGGTAAAGATTTTGCGGGAACAGCCCGAATGGGCCGAAACCCTGCGCGCCGTGCTTTTGACCCAGGAACTGCTGGAACTGCCGGAAAAGCTGGCCCAGCTGACCGCCCGGTTCGAGGAGTTCGTCGCCCTGCAAACGGAGACCAACCAGCGCGTCGCCGAGCAACTGGCCCGGCTGACCGAACAGGTAGCCCAGCTGACCGAGCAGCAGGCCCGGCTGACCGAACAGGTAGCCCAGCTGACCGCCCGGCTGGAGGAGTTCATCGCCGAGCAAAGGGAAACCAACCGGGTGGTCGCGGAACGGCTGGCCCGGCTGGAAGCGGACACGGCCGAGCTGAAAGCCACTACCGGCCGCCTGGAAACCGATGTGTCCGAGCTGAAGTCGGATATGTCCGAGCTGAAAGCCACCACCGGCCGGCTGGAAACCGATGTAGCCGAGCTGAAAGCTACCACTGGCCGGCTGGAAACCGATGTAGCCGAGCTGAAAGCGGACACGGCCGAGCTGAAGTCGGATATGACCGGAGTGAAAGCTACCACTGGCCGGCTGGAAACCGATATGTCCGAGCTGAAAGCGGACACGGCCGAGCTGAAAGCGGACACGGCCGAGCTGAAAGCGGACACGGCCGAGCTGAAGTCGGATGTGTCCGGCGTGAAAGCCACCACCGGCCGGCAGGCCGGTAGCCTAGGCCGGTTGGAGGGCGCGGATCTGGAGCGGAAAATCCAGGCCAACATCGCCGCGATGCTCGGCGACCGCCCGGAGTTCCGCCATCCCCGGGTGCTTAAAAGCATAGTGGTGCCGGCCGGATCGGAACTGTTCGACATCCTTTACCCCGCCCTGGACGCCGGGCGCATTGACCGGCGCCAATTCCGGAGCCTGCTGCGGGCCGACATTATCCTGTCGGTGCGCGATGCCAACGCTCAGCTCAGTTATGTGGTCATCGAAATATCCCGGACGGTGCATGACGACGACCTGACCCGGGCCCGGGAGCGGGCGGACATCCTGGCCATCGCCAGCGCGGCCCCGGCCGTAGCCTTGGCCATCGGCCAAGTTATCCCGCCGCCGCAACGCCGGAAAGCCCAGGAACTGGCGGTTATGCTGGAAGTGGAGGAGGGCGAGGAGGATGAGGATTAAGGGCGGCTCTCCTATCGCCCTCCCCGTCCCTTACTGCCGCCCTTTCCGGCCGCCCTACTACCCGTCCTTCCCGCGTAAGAGGGAATCCAGAAATGCCTTGCCATAAGCCGGCTTGTCTGACGCAGCACCGTTCTGGATTCCATCTTGTGCGGGAAGGACGGTAGAAAGGCCGGGAAGGACGGTGGCTATATGCTATAATCCCGCCTATGTTGCCGCCGCCGCTTGCCATACTTCCGCAGCTTTCCGGCGGGCGGCGGGCGGCGCTGGACTTTCTTACTGCCCGCAGCGGCCTGCTTATTTGCGCCCTTTTTCTGCTGGCCGGCTTGGTTGCGGCCGGGGATTATGGCATTACCTTTGACGAGACTTTGCAGCGGCGGATTGCCCAGGCCAATTTGCGTTACCTCCTGGGCCAGGCCGACCGCATTGACACCGACCTTTACGCCGACCGGGTTTATGGCGTGGCTTTTGAGTTGCCCCTGCTGCTGGCCGAGCACGTCCTGGGGGTGGAGGATTATCACTACATCCACCGGCTCCGCTTAACTCTCACCCATATTTTCTTTATCATCGGCGGCTATTTTTGCTGGCGGCTGGCTTATCAACTGAGCGGCAATCGGCTGCTGGCAATCCTGGCCCTACTGCTCTACCTGCTGCATCCCCGCATCTACGGCCAATCCTTTATCAATTCCAAAGACCCGGTTTTTCTCAGTATGTTCGTAGTGGCCCTCTACCTGCTGGAACGGGCTTTCCGCAAGGACACTGTCGGGGCTTTCGTGCTGCTGGGCGTAGCGGTGGGATTGCTGACCAACCTGCGGATTATGGGGGTGATGCTGCTGGCGGCGGCGTTGGCAATGCGGGGGTTGGACGGGTTTTATGCCAAGCCGGGGCCGGAACGGAAACAAATCCTACTAACCGCCGGCTTGTTCACCCTGACCGCCGGGCTGACTTTGTACGCGGTAACGCCCTATGCCTGGACTAATCCGATTGACTATCTGGCCGCCAGCCTGAGCCAGACGGTCGACCGCCCTACGATTATACCGCAGTTGTTTCAAGGCGAGCTGCTGCTTTCCAACGAACTGCCGCCGCATTACGCCGCCGTCTGGTTCGCCATCAGCGCGCCGCCGCCCTTTCTGCTGCTGGGCTTTATCGGAATGGCGGCGGTAGCGGTCGGCGGTATCCGCCGGCCCGGGGCGGTTTTCCGCAATACCCGGCGGCGTTTCCGGCTGCTGCTGCTGGCTTGCTTGCTGCTGCCGCCGCTAGCCGCTGCCCTGCTGGGTTCTACTCAGTATCAGGATTGGCGGCATTTATATTTCCTCTACGCCCCCTTTTGCCTGCTGGCGGCGGTGGGCGGCGGTTGGCTGATGTCCGCTCTGGCCCGGCAGAACCGGCGGCCTTGGCGGGCCGGGATGTATGGATTGGCCGGATTAGGCTTGGGGCTGGTTATACTGCAAATGGCGCAAATCCATCCCTTGCAGTATGCCTATTTCAACTTTCTGATGGATCGGACGACGCCGGAGCGGCTGCGGACGCAGTACGATCTGGATTATCTGGAATTGGCGTCCGGGGAGGGACTGGAATATCTGCTGCAAAGCCATCCCGGAGAGACCTTGGTCGTGCGGTCCCGGCAGCGGCATTTGAAAATTCTGCCGGCGGCGGCCCGGGAGCGGCTGTTGCCGGCCACCGGCGGCCGTCGCGCCGATTATGACTTGGTTTATCAGTTTGACTCCGGCCAATCGGATGTAGCCTTTAATTCCATATACCGCCGCCGCCTTTACAACAACACCCTGCTGACCCTGCGGCCGCTGGACGCCGCCCGGATGACGTCGGAGGCTGTAGCCGCCTACCGGGAAATTTACCAGCAGGCCGTGGCTGGCGAACCCATTATCCGCGCCGACTACGATGTTTATCTTGACGGCCGCCGCCTTACCTTTGTCCGGGAAAACTGCCCGCCCGGCGGCCGGGATGAATGGTTCGGCGTCAAACCTTTCCCGACGGATCCGCAAACCCTGCCGCCCTATTCCCAGCAAGCCGTATTTTATGCCCCTTACTATAACCACCGGGTACGGCTGGGCGCGGTTTGCCTGGCGGTTATCCAACTGCCGGACGATATTCCGGGCGATTTAATTCTGACCCGGCGCAATTTGGGCAATTTCGGGCCGGCCGCCTTGCCTCTGTGGGAGGAACTTTACACCCTGGCCGGCCCCGGTCTGCGGGAACGGAGCGACCCGTTGCGGAAACAGAATCCGCCGGCCCATACGGATGCCTTTGCGGTTTTTCTGGACCGGGATACCGCCGGCCGTAGCCGCCTGCTCTACGCCAAAGGGGATTGCACTCAATCCGATTTCGCTACCCGCATAACCCTGCATATCGCCCCGGCCGACTTGGCCGATTTGCCGGCAGACCGCCGGGGCCATACCTTTGAGAACCGCAACTTCTTTCTGGACTATTACGGCGGCCGGCCCGGCGGGGAATGTATCGCCGCCATTCCTTTGCCCGACTATCCCATCGCGGAAATCCGCACCGGGCAAGGCAATCGTTGGCAAGTCAATATCTACCCGCCGGATGATCCGGCTCCCTTGCGGGCGGCTTACGCCGCTTTGTCCAACCGTCTCCCGGCCACCCGGGCCGCCTTTGCCCTGTATCTACAGGACAATCAGCTGATTTACTTGCGGGAAACCTGCAAGGCCGGGGATACGGCGGCCGGCTTTTTCCTGCATATCCTCCCGGCGGATATATCCGATTTGCCGGCGGAACGGCAATCCACCGGCTTTGCCAACCGGGATTTTGTCTTTGACCGCTGGGGCGGGCATTTTGACGGCAAGTGTCTGGCGGCCGTTCATTTGCCGGACTACCCGGTCAAGGAAATCCGCACCGGCCAGCACATTCCCGGCCAAGGGGAGTTGTGGGCGGCGGAGGTGAGGGTGGAACGGTAGGGCTGGCGCTGATTGTCCGCTCATCCTGAACTTGTTGAAGGATGGGCGGACAATCAGCGCCGTGCTATTTTTGCCGTTATTCCCGGCCCGGCGGTTTTACCGGCGGGCGGTTAGACATCGGCGGCCGGCCGTTAGTCAACCGGTTTTGATCCGGCGCGCTGGTGGGCTGTTCCAAGGATCGGATGCTGGCTTCCGTGGCGGCGTTGACATAGGGCGGCCGGTAGTCGGCGGCCAAGGTCGGCGTCAGCAGGGCCGCCAAATCCGCCGCCGCTTCGATGGCCTGCTCCACTTCCCGGGTGCTATACTCGTGGCGGTACAAGTTAAAATGCGCGTCCCGGGACTGGAAATAGCAGCGCATAACGTCCGGAGCGCCCAGTTCGTCAGAGATTACCGACGCGGCCCGGCGCAGTTTCCAGTCCGCTTCGTTGAACCAGCGGCGCTTTTCCGCTACCGCCTTGACCGCAAAGGCCGCCGCTGCCCACGCCTTTTCCGCCGCTTGCAGCAAATCGCCGGCTACCCACTCCAGCCGGGCGGCTATCAGCAATTCGGCGCAGATTTCCGCATTGCGCGCCGCCTCGGCATCCGGCGAGGGGCCGGGGGCCGTATCCAAAGGCAAGGTCGTCATAAAGAAATGCCTCCTATCAGAATCAGGTCTATTGTAACACATCGGGCCATTGCTTGCCCCCGCAACCGTCATTTTCCAGCCCTTTTTTACCGTCCTTTCCATCCTTCAACCAGTTCAGGATGAGCGGACAATCAGCGACATCTCCGCAACCAGTTCAGGGTGAGCGGACAACCCTTATGCTATAATCAGCCCTATGTTTCCGCCGCTGCGCCACATATCCCTGCGCTTTTCCGGCAGCATTGCGGCGGCGCGGAACTTTATTGCCATCCATAGCGGCTTGGGCATTTGCGCCCTTTTTCTGCTGGCCGGCTTGGCGGTGGCCGGGGATTATGGCGTTAATTATGACGAGCAGGATCAGCGGCAAATCGCTATCGGCAACTTGGATTATATCCTGGGGCGGGCCGACCACATTGCGACGGCTTATTACCACGACCGGGTTTACAGCGCCGTGGTCGAGCTGCCGCTGCTGCTGGCCGAGCAGGCCGTGGGCCTGGAGAATGGCGATGCCCACTATGTCAACCGCTTTCGGTTAAGCCTGATTTACCTGTCCTTTATAGTCGGCGCCTTTTTTTGCTACCGGCTGGCTTATCAATTGAGCGGCCGCCGGCTAATCGCTATCCTGGCCCTGCTGATTTTTCTGCTGCATCCCCGGCTGTTTGCCCACGCCTTTTTTAATTCCAAAGACCTGACCTTTCTCAGCGCTTTTGTTATTGCCCTCTATCTACTGGAACGGGCTTTCCGCCGGGATACCCTCGGGGCTTTTATCCTGCTGGGAATCGCCATCGGGCTGCTGACCAATTTGCGGATTATGGGGGTGATGCTGTTTCCCGCCGTTATCGCGATGCGGGGATTGGATTGGTTTTATGCCGGGGACGGGCCGGAACGGAAACGCATATTGCAGACGGCCGGGCTGTTTGCCTTGACCGCCGCCTTGACCCTGTACGCCCTGTCACCCTACGCCTGGACTAATCCGCTGGACTATCTGACCACCAACCTGGCCTTGACGGTCAATCATCCGGCGGTGTGGCCGCAGCTATTTCAAGGGGAATATCATCTTTCCGATGAACTGCCGCTGCGCTACATTCCCACCTGGATTGGCGTCACCACGCCGCCGCTGTTTCTGCTGCTGGGCCTGCTGGGCGCGGCCGGGATAGCGGTAGGGGGTCTCCGCCGGCCCGGGGCGGCTTGCCGCAACACCCGGCTGCGCTTTTACCTGCTACTGCTGGCTTGCTGCCTGCTGCCGCCGCTGGCCGCCGCCCTGCTGGGTTCGGTGCAGTACGACAACTGGCGGCATCTTTATTTCATCTATGCGCCCTTTTCCCTGCTGGCGGCGGTTGGCGGCGGTTGGCTGGCGGCGGCCCTGGCCCGGCGGCGGCGTTGGCCGGCTGGGGCGTACGGATTGGCGGCGGCCGGATTTGGGTTGATTGTGCTGCAAATGGCGCAGTTGCATCCCTTGCAGTATGACTATTTCAACTTTCTGGCGGATCGCCATACTCCGGACTATCTGCGGACGCAGTATCAGATGGATCAGTGGCAGTTTGTCCACCGGGCGGCCCTGGAATATATGCTTTCCCGCCATCCCGGGGAGACCCTGGTGGCGCAGGTAGAGGGGCGGTGGCAGGGGTTTTGGGAAACGCTGCCGCCGGCGGCCCGGCGGCGTTTGCTTTTCGCCGCCGAGGGCCGCCGCGCCGATTATGTCCTGAACAGCGGGATTGACTACATTCAGCCGGAACTGGCTTTTAATTCCGTGTACCGCCGCCCTTACCGCAACATCCTAACCGACTTGCGGCCGCTGGATGCGGCCCGGATGGAGCCGGCGGCCATCGCCGCCTACCAAGAACTGTATCAACAAGCCATCGCCGGCGAACCCATTATCCGCGCCGATTATGATGTCTATCGCAACGGCAACCGGTTCACTTTCGTCAAGGAAAACTGTCCTCCGGAGGAGCCGGGGGTTTGGTTTGGCGCGAAACTTTTCCTGCCCGACCCGGCAACCTTGCCGCCGCAGCGGCGGCAGCACGGCTCCTTTGCGCCCTTCGAAAATCCCGGGGTAAGGCTGGGCCGGCTCTGCCTGGCGGTTATTCAGCTACCCGATTATGCCGCGGGCGACTTGATATTGCTGCGGCGCAGCGCCGGCAATGATGCGGCGGCGGGGGCGTCTTTATGGGAGGAACTTTACAGCCTGTCCCGTCCCGGCCTGGGGGAACGGATTGCAGACCACCGGCGGAAACCGCCGCCAGCGGCCGGGGCGGCCGCTTTCGATGTTTTTATCGACCGGGCGGGCGGCCGCCATCGTCTGATCTACGCCAAAAAGGAATGTACGGTAGCCGAATATCAAACCCCGATAACCCTGCATATCTACCCGGAGAACCGGGCCGATTTGCCCTTTTACCTCTGGACAGACGGGCGGGATAACCGGGATTTCTATCTGAGGAATTACGGCGGCCGGCCCGGCGGGGAGTGCGTGGCGCTAGTTCCTTTGCCCGAATATCCCATTGCGGAAATTCGCACCGGGCAGGCCAATCGTTGGGCCGTCAACCTATACCCGCCGGCCGAACCGGAGCGGCTGCGGGCAACTTACGCTGCCTTGTCCGCCCAGCCGCCGGCCGTCAGTTCTACTTTTGACCTGTACCTACCGGACAACCGGCTGATTTACTTGCGGGAAACCTGCAATGCCGGGGATACCGCGGCCGGCTTTTTCCTGCATATCATCCCGCAGGATATAGCCGATTTGCCGGCGGAACGGCAGGATGCCGGCTTTGTCAACCGGGATTTTGCCTTTGACCAGCGCGGCGGCTCCTTTGACGGCAAGTGTCTGGCCGTGCTTTTCCTGCCCGATTACCCCATAAAATTCCTTCGGACGGGGCAGTATGTCCCCGGCCAAGGGGAATTGTGGGCGGCGGAGTTGACGGGGGAGCGGTGAGGGGAGGGCAATTTCATAGCATACGGCAACCGTCATTTCCACCGCCCCTACCGGAATTCCCGCCGTCTTTACCGTCATTCCCGCGTAAGCGGGAATCCCGAACGGTATTGAAAACCCGCCCGTTGCCATCCCGCCGCCGGATTCCCGCTTACGCGGGAATGACGGTCGGGGGGCCGCCCCCCTTTCCGCTCATCCTGAACTTGTTGAAGGATGGCCGGACAATTACCGCCCGCCCCTTATGCTATAATCCCGCCTATGTTCCCGCCGCTGCGCCCCATACCGCCGCAACTTTCCGGCCGCAGGGCGGCGGCGCTGAACTTTATGGCCGCCCGCAGCGGCCTTATCCTTTGCGCCCTTTTTCTGCTGGTTGGCTTGGCTACGGCCGGGGATTATGGCATCGGCTTGGATGAAACCATCCAGCGGCGCATTGCCCAAGCCAACTGGAGCTACATCCGGGGCCAGGCCGACCGCATCGACCAGGGCCTACCCCTTTACAGCGACCGGGTTTATGGCGTGGCTTTTGAGCTGCCCCTGCTATTGGCCGAGCAGGCCCTGGGCTTGACCGATGGCTACCAGATCCACCGGCTCCGATTCACCCTTACCCACCTTTTCTTTATAATCGGCGGCTATTTTTGCTATCGGCTGGCTTATCGCCTGTTCAACCACCGGCCGCTGGCCATCCTGGCCCTGCTGATTTTCCTGCTGCATCCCCGCATCTACGCCCACTCGTTCTTTAATTCCAAAGACCCGGTTTTCCTCAGTATGCTGATGCTGGCCCTCTACCTGCTGGAACGGGCTTTCCGCAAGGATACCATCGGGGCTTTCCTGTTATTGGGCGTGGCGGCCGGATTGCTGACCAACTTGCGGATTATGGGGGTAATGCTGATTCCCGCCGTTATCGCCTTGCGGGGGTTGGACGGGTTTTATGCCGGCGGCGGGCCGGAACGAAAGAATATCCTGCGGACCGCCGGGCTGTTCGCTTTGGCCGCCGGGCTGACCTTGTACGCCGTAACGCCCTATGCCTGGACTAATCCGGGGGACTACCTGCTAACCAGCCTTAGCCAGACCGCCAATCATCCCAATGTAAAGTTTGACCTGTTTCAGGGCCGGCTGCTGGCCTCCGCGGCAATGCCGCCGCATTACGGCCTGACCTGGTTCGGCATCACCACGCCGCCGCCGCTGTTGCTGCTGGGCTTTATGGGGATGGCGGCGGCAATAGTATCGGGCGTTTCCCGGCCCGGGATGGCTTTCCGCAATCCTCGGCTACGCTTTCAGCTGCTGCTGGCGGCCGCTTTCCTGCTGCCCCTGCTGGCCGCCGCCTTGCTGAATTCCAATCAATACAACGGCTGGCGGCAGTCCTATTTTTTGTATGCGCCCTTTGGCCTGCTGGCGGTGGGGGGACTGCATTGGCTGACCGCCGTCTTGGCCCGGCGGCGGCGTTGGCAATTCGGCGGGTATGGATTGGCCGGCCTCGGCTTGGGGTTGATTGCCTTGCAGCTGATCCAGCTCCATCCCGGGCAGTATAACTATTTCAACTTTCTGGTGGATCGGACGACGCCGGAACGGCTGCGGCAGCAGTATCAGATGGACTATCTGGAATCCACCTACCGGGAGGGATTGGATTATCTGCTGGCGCGCCATCCCGGAGAGACGCTGATTGTGCGGGGGCCGCGGCGGCATTTCGCCTACCGGCCGGCGGCCGACCGGCAGCGTTTGCCGGATGCCGGCGGCCGCAACGCCGATTATGAACTGCTGCCGCAGCCGGAGCTCAGCCCGCCGGATATGGCTTTCAATCAGCCCTATAGCCATCGCTTATACAACAACACCTTAATGGCGGTGCGGCCGCTGAATGCCGCCCGGATGCCCGACGCCGCTATCGCATCCTATCAAGAACTTTACCGCCAAGCCCTGGCCGGCGAACCCATCATCCGCGCCGATTACAAGGTCTATCGCAACGGCCATCGGCTGACTTTCGTCAAAGAAAACTGTTCTCCGGAGGAGCCGGACGCCTGGTTTGGGGCGCGACTTTTCCCCCACTCCTTGGCGACCCTGCCGCCGCATTGGTATCGCCGCGGCTCTTATATCCCTTTCGGCAGTCATGGGGTAAGGCTGGGCCAACTCTGCCTGGGTTTTATCCAACTGCCGGATTGGGCCCAAGGCGACCTGATATTGATGCAACGCGGCGTAGGCAATTTCCGGCCCAAGGGCTTGCCGGTATGGGAGGAACTTTACAGCCGGTCTAGCCCCGGCTTGCCGGAACTGATTGCCAACCACCGGCAGAACCGGCCGCCGACGGCCAATCCGGATGCCTTTGCGGTTTTTATCGACCGGGAGGGCGGCCGCAATCGCTTGATTTATGCCAAAAATGATTGCCGTCAAGCCGCCTACGAAACCCGCGTAACCCTGCATATCTACCCGGTGAACTTGGCGGATTTGCCGGCGCAGCGCCGGGCCAGCGGTTTTGCCAATCGGGATTTCCGGCCGGAGGTTTATGGCGGCCGCCCCGGCGGGGAATGTATAGCGGTAGTCCCCTTGCCCGACTACCCCATCGCCGCTATCCGCACCGGGCAGGCCGGAATATGGGAAAAGGACCTTTACCCGCCGGCTGACCCCAACTATCTGCGGGCAATTTACGCCGCCCTGTCCACCGGTCAGCCCGATGTTGACGCCGCCTTTGCCTTGTATCTACAGGACAACCGGCTGATTTACCTGCGGGAAACCTGCGCGGCGGCGGATACGGCGGCCGGCTTTTTCCTGCACATCATACCGGCGGATATATCCGATTTGCCGGCGGAACGGCAAGCCGCCGGCTTTGCCAACTTGGATTTTGCCTTTGACCGCTGGGGCGGCCCTTTTGACGGCAAGTGTCTGGCCACGGTTCCTTTGCCGGAATATCCTATTAAAACCATCCGCACCGGCCAGCATATCCCCGGTCAAGGGGAATTGTGGGCGGTGGAGTTGGTGGTGGGGCGGTAGGGGAGCCGCAACCACCTCACTATGTCATTCCGAGCGTAGCCGAGGAATCTAAAATGCCCGTGCCGGACTCCCCTTCAAGACTTTTAGATTCCTCGGCTATGCTCGGAATTACATCCGGCAACCAGTTCAGGATGAGCGGAGTAAATTCCCACCCCTCAGTCCGCCGCCTGCTGCGCCTCCCGTTCCGCCGCCTGCTGCTGCGCCGCTTGTGCCGCCGCCCGTTGCGCGGCCTGTTCTTGCCGCCGGGCCGCTTGCATTGCCTTGCCGGTCAGGGCCGGGCCGTTGAGGGATAAAAGCGTCGGCCGCACTTTGCGTTTCCGGCGCTTTTTCGCCCGCGGCCGCCGGGGGCGCTCTATGCCAGTGTGGGATTGTCCGGTCTTGATGCGGGATATGGTGCCATAGCCGACCCCATACTCTTGAGCCAGGGCCGCCATAGCCGCGCCCTGGCGGATTTTCTCCCGGATTTCCTCGGCTTGGCTCAGGGTCAGTTTCTGATTGACCGCTCGGCGCTCCGGAGCCGCATAATCCGGATCCGGGCAGAGCCGGTTGCGGACAATCTGCGACACTATCCGCAGCTTAATTCCGAGCTGGTCGGCGATTTCCTGAAGGGTTTTCCGGTCGTTGCCATAAAGGTGGCGGATTTGCCGGGCCTGTTCTGCATCCGGAATAACGGCCGCCGGCCGGGTCTTGGGCCGCGGCGGCGTATAGTTCGGATCGTAAAAGGTTGCGTGGGCGATAACCTCCTCGATAGTAACCGGGTGGACGCCATAGCGCCGGGCAAGTTCCCGGCGGGAGATGCCGCCGCGGGCATACCGCCGCCGAATGGCGGCGGCATCGGCCGGACGCAGCTTTTGCGCGCCCTGCACGCCGGCGGCCACCATATCCCGGGCATTTTCCTGGAGGGTGCCGGCCCGCAAATGGGCCGGGTTCACGCAAGAGGGATTGCCGCAAAGATGGCGGATTACCATCCCCTCAGGAATTGGCCCGTTCGCCATTTCGTAGGAAACCCGGTGCGCCCAAGTGCTGCGCCCGGCCCGCCCGATTAACGCATAACCCTTGGGATGTACCGCCCAGTTCCAGACCCAGCAGCCGTTTTCCGCCACGGTATAGTCTATGGTACGGATGGGCGGATCGCCGCGTTTACGGCGCGGCTTTTTGTCGGGCATAGCAACTCCGGGGGCAGCTTTTGGTAGCCGGGCGGGTAATTTACTATAGACCAGGGCGGTGGTCAAGCGGCTCCGGGCCAGGGCTATAGAAACCGCCGTTACCGCCGCTCTCTCTACTGTCCTTCCCGCATCCCCCTACCGTCCCCCGCATCCCTCACCGTCATTCCCGCATCCCTCAACCGTCATTCCCGCGTAAGCGGGAATCCCGAACGGTACTGCCTTATGATGGTATTGTCGGCAGGCAACCGCCGGATTCCCGCTTACGCGGGAATGACGGTCGAGAGGTATCGCCGTCCCCATCCCCTCTTAAACCCGGATTACCCCCTCCACAAACCCCGGGTAGCGTTCCTCAATGGCGATTTCCGTGCCAAAGGGCCGGGACGCAGCTTGCAGCCATTCCAGGGTTTGGCGGGCCAGGGGGGCGGCGGCCAGCAGGGGGCGGCCGCGCTGGGGGATGGGCCGGCCATAGCCCAGGTCAATGGGATACAGGATAACCTCGCGCAGGTCGCCGCCGGCATAGTTGCACACCGCCACCACGCTTTGCCAGAACACCGGATCGGCGGCAAAGGCCCGGGTCCCGCCGCCGGAACGGGTGTCCAGATAGTCGCCGGGGGTATGGTCAAAGGTCAGGTTGAACCGGCGATAGGCTTCGTGGGGCAGCCACAAAACGCTTTCGTTCTGAAAGATGAAGTTGCCCAGGCTGTAAAAGATGGGCCGGTTTTTGTAAATTTCAATGCCGCGCAGGAAGTGGGGGCCGTGACTGACAAAGGCGGCGCAGCCCTGGTCAATCGTCCAGCGGGCAAAATCCACCAGAAACTCCGGCGGCGACAGGCGGGAATGGCCGTGAAAATCCCCCTCGGCCCCGCTTTCGTGGCAGTGGACGCCATAGACCAGCCAATCGGCCTGTTTCTGCGCCCCCCGAATCCAGTTGCCAATGCCGGCCTGATCCTCCCGATTCAGGGCGGTGCGGCGGGCAAAGGTTTCGTCCCGCACAAACTTATGCTCCAGAAACTCCAGCTCGCTGGCCTCGTCAGCCGCCGATTCATCGCCGCGAAACCCGAAGTGGCGGTAAAAGGCGTGTTCCTCGGCATAGCCCAATTCCAGATTGGCCTGGCGCAGGGCGTCAAAAACCTCCGGCCGCACATGATGGGTCAGGTTGTGGCGCAAGGCATTGACCCCGGGCCGGCCGGGAAAATCGGGACGGCCGGCTCCGGCCCGGGACTGCTCGCTGAAAGTGCTGGTGGCTCCCATCACCGCCACCCGGCCGCGCCGGGAATCCACATAGGCCGGAGCCCGGGCCTCGTCCAGGTTGCGCCCGCCGCCGGCGCAGGCCAAATCCGCCGCCCGGCAGTGTTCCAGGGTGGTCAGAAAGCCGCCCTCGGAAAAGTCAAAGGAGTGGTTGTTGGCGGTGGTGACGGCGTCAATGCCCAGCCACTTCAGTTCCGCCAGGTTCCGGGGGGCGGAACGGGTATAGGTGGCGCTGCTCCACTGCCAGCTGCTTTCGTAGTCGTGGAACAGCATTTCCAGATTGACCAGGGACACATCGGCCCCGTGCAGCAAATCCCGCAGCCGCAAAAAGGGCGGCTCCTGAAAAGCCTGCATCCGGCGGGTAATCATCGCGTCGCCGCCCAGGGCAATGGAAATATCCCGACGCTCGGCATCATACAGCATAAGAAAAGCCTCCTACGGGCAGGATGATATAGGGATTAAGGGATAAGGTTAGGGGGGCATTGTAGCAGATTTTGGGGATGGGGTGCTTGCCCGCCCATCCTTCAACCAGTTCAGGATGAGTGGACAATCACTGCCCGCCCGGCAACAGTTCAGGATGACCCTTCAACAAGTTCAGGGTGAGCGGAAAAGTGGCCGGCACCAAACCATAGGAAAAAGCCGCCGCCCTATTCCGCCACGATGTAGTTCCGCAGGACTCCGATGCCGCTGATTTCCACTTCGATGGTGTCGCCGGGAAACATATCGCCGTCGGCCCCCTGCGTTCCCATCAGCAGCACATCCCCCGGATGCAGGGTGGTATATTTGCTCATTTCAATAATCCAGGTGGGGGCATCCCAAATCTGTTCCGCCGCCGTAAAATCCTGCCACACCGTCCCGTTGTGCCGGACGACAATCCGCAGGTCGGCATAAGGCAGGTCGGTGACAATCCAGGGGCCTAGGGGCTTGAAAGTATCGCAGTTTTTGCCGCGAAACATTGTGCGGTCGCCGCCCTGCCAGACCCGCTCGCTGATGTCGTTGCCAATGGTATAGCCAAAGATGCAGTCCAGGGCCGCCGCCCGGCTTTCCACCTGGCGGGCCTGCTTGCCGATAACCACCGCCAGCTGCCCCTCCGGCTGCACCGCCCCGGAACTGTCGGCGGGGAGGACGATGTTGGCTTCCGGGCCAATCAGGGCGTGGACGGAGCGGAAGTTGGGTTCCGGGAACTGGGGATAGCGGGGTTCGGCGCCGCGGCGGCGGGCCATTGCTTCGATATGCCCCCGGTGATTGGGGCCGGCGGCGTAAAGCATCGGCGGGATAAGGGGCGCCAGCAGCCGCACTTCGCCCAGGGCATAGGTAGCGCCGGTGTCCGCCGGCCCGCTAACCGGGCTGCCGTCCACCGCGATAACCTCGTCCGCTACCACCCGGCCGTAGCTAATCGTTTCGCCCCGTTGAAAGCGGCACCAAATCATAGCGCGCCCTCCTTTATTGCCATTGCCGATTTTGGCGCGGACTGCCTATCCGCGCCCCCTGAGCTGGTTGCCGGGTCAACCCGGCTTCGATTGCCGGGTTATCCGCCAACCGGTTCAGGATAACCCGGCGCTGCTGGCCGGAAAATGCCCCGACCCACCGGCCAGGGCCGCCGCCTAACCCGAGGGGCTGTGGCAATGGGGGCAGATGTTGTAGCCCGGCGGCGGTTCGTCAAAGGGCCGCCCTTCCCGCTGCGCCGTCTGCTGCCGGTCGTACCACGCTGACACCGCCGCCCGTTCCGCTCGCCGGGACTCCTCGGCCGCAATCCGTTCCGCTTGCCGGGTTTCCTCGGCCGCAATCCGTTCCGCTTGCCGGGTTTCCTCGGCCGCAATCCGTTCTGCTTGCCGGGCTTCCTCAGCCGCCGCCCGTTCCGCTTGCCGGGTTTCCGCGACGGCCGTCGCAACCGCCGACTCAACCGCCGCCTTGACGGCCTTGTTGACCGCCTTGGCAATCATATCCCTCCGGTGAATTCCCGACAGAACCATCCGTACCTCCTCGTAAATCAGGTAGCCGGCCGCGTTGCCCAGCACGAACAAGCCCAAGCCGTTGCCGCCGGCCCAGGAGCGGTAAATCTGCGCCGCCAGATTCTCCGCCGGCAGCCCGCCCAGATACCAGCCAATCAGGGCCGACGCCAGCAGCCACGCCAGTTCAATCTGAATCAGCCAAGCGGCGGAAATGCGCCCCTGCTGATTTTCCCCGTCCGCGTCTTGACCGCCATAACTCTGCTGCGGCAAACCCATCTAACCACCTCCTGGCTTGTTTTGTCAAACCGCCGCTAATTCAGCGGCCAGCCCGGAAACCGCTGATTGCGGCGTTCCCCTTCCCGGGCTTTCCACAGCCGCCGCACCCGCTCAATGTCGGTCAAAACCCCGGACACCTGGTTGACTTCCCACAGCTGCTGGGTGGTCAACCGGTCGCCTTTGACCGGGTTACAGTAGGAACACAGCAACTGGTAATTCCATTCCTCATCCGGCCCGCCCGCCGCCCGGGGGATGGCATGGTCAACGGACAGGATATGCAGCGGCAAGGCCGCGGCGCAGCCGATGCAGTAGCCCTGCTGGACGCCGAACAGCCACTGCTTGGTCCTGTCCTCGACCTTAACCCGGGGCGGCGGCGCCGTCCGTCCGCCGCCCTTCCGGGCTTCCGGCGGCGGCGCCAGGGGATAGTCCGTCCGCTGTCCCGGCAGTTCCTCTACCCGGGTAATCAACCGTTCCGGCTCCAGCAGCAGGGGCGTATTCTTGCTGGCTATTTTGACGGTGTCCCGCATCCGCTGGACGACCTGCCGATAGCCCTCCTCGCCGATTTCAATGCCCAGCCAGCGCCGTCCCAGCTGTTCCGCCGCCACGCAGGCCGTGGCGCAGCCGGCAAAGGGATCCAGCACTACATCGTCCGGATTGCTGGCGGCGGCGATAATCCGGTTCAGCAAGGCCAAGGGTTTCTGCGTAGGGTAATCGGTGCGCTCCTTGGACGAGCTGGAAAGATACTTTACATCGACCCACACATCCGGCATCGCCGTGCCGGCCGGCTTATCGTCCATATAAACTACCCGGTCATACTTGGACTTCCCGATTTCCCCGGCGGCCAATTCCCGGTTATACACCAAGAGTTGACGGATTTTTTCCTGCCCTTTCCCGCCGGAAACTTTATTGGAATCCCATCCCCGGGCCAGAACCCGCGCCTTATGCTCCGTGATGTGGTACTGCTTGTTGAAAACATACCGCCCGGTTTTGCTGTAAGCCAGCAGGCAGTCGTGATTGCGCTGAAAATACCGGGCGGCGTTAGTCCACTTGTGGTAATGCCAGACAATCTCGTTCCTGAAATTGTCCCGGCCAAAGATGCAGTCCATTACCGCTTTCAGGTAATGGCTGGCCGTCGGGTCGCAATGCAGGTAGATGCTGCCGGTGTCCTTCAGAACCCGGCGCATTTGCAGCAAGCGCACCGCCATAAAGGTCAGATACCCTTGCAGCCTTTCATCCTGGGCCTGCCCCGCGCTGGTCAGAACCGAATGCAGGGACGGATAGGCTTCGGCGATAGCCGTTACCCACTGATGTTTCCAGTTGGGATTGGGATAGATGCCGCCCGCCGCGTCCTGGAGATACAGCTCCATCGACCACTCGTCGGAGAAGGAGGGTTCCACCACCTTGACGCCCATTTCGGTGTAGTCCCGGTAAAGGGTATGGGCATACTCCGGCGGGATGTTGATGGGGTTGGAATACTGTTTCTTGGAGTTGAAAGGCGGGTCGAGGTAAATCAGGTCAATGCAGGCGTCGGGCAGGGCGGCCAACGCCGGCAAGTTGTCGCTGACGACGAGGGTACGATTGGGAATGCCTGGCGCGATGCCCGGGTTGCCCGCCGAATTATTTGCCACAGCAGAACTCCTTTCCTTTTTCAAGGTTTTGGGCTGCGAATTGGCAGCAAATCGCAGTTTTGCTGCGCCTATTATAACCGCGCAATGGATAAATGCCAAGCCCGGCGGCGACATAGCATTGAATAAAATCATCATACGGTATATCCTGTTAATCCCTGTCTGAATCTCCTGCATTCCGGAGGAACTATGCTCACCCCCGCCGCCGCGCCGCTTGCATTGCCTTTCCGCCGCAACTATAATGACGCGGAAAGTCCCGGTTATTGGGAGGGAGATTATGCTGAATCAGCAACTTATTCCGCCCCCGGCCTTGGCGGAACCGGTGTTGCTGTACGGGCATTTGCAAGGTGTGGACATGAGCCGCAGGACGGCTCAGTTGCGCCTTTACAAGGATGAGCCGGTCAATCTCGAGTTCGACGCCGGTTTGGCCTCTGCGATGGGCACCTTGGCAACGGAGTATGTCAAAGTAACCGGTTGCGGCTGGTTCAGCAACCCGGAAACCTGGCCGACGGTTCATGTGGAGCAAATCAGCCGGGCCGGCGGCCGGGGGCAGCCTTTCGATGTGAAAGAGTTCTTGAACCGCCCCAACCCCAAGCGGTTTGACCCGGGCCAAGTGGTTGCCGCCAGCGAGCCCTTTGACGTGGATGATTTCATCCAAGTCATTCGCGAGGGACGGGATGTAGGCCGGGGCGAGGTGTCCGCGTGATTGTTACAGATGCCATTGTCCGCGCCCCTTAACTACCATAAATCCGGGAGGCCGCCCCCTATGCTCACCCCCGCCGCCGCGCCGCAAGCCCTGAACCAGGCCGTCCCTCAGGCCAACGGCAAACTTTCCTTGCCCGGCTTGGCCGCCGCCGTAGAGGTCTATCGCGACCCCTGGGGCATACCCCATATCCGGGCTGTCGATACCGCCGATGCCTTTTTTGCTCAGGGCTTTGTTACCGCCCAGGATCGGCTGTGGCAGATGGAGTATGACCGCCGCCGCGGCAGTGGGCGCTGGGCCGAAGTGGTCGGCCCAGTCGGAGTCGAGCAGGATTTGCTGATGCGCCGCTTTCGGCTGGAATCAGCAGCCCGGGCCGATTATCAGGCATCCAGCGCCGCCACCCGCGCCCTGCTCGATGCCTACGCTCAGGGCGTCAATGCCTGGATAGACTATGCGGCCGCATCCGATGGCCTGCCGGCGGAATATGCTATTGCCGGCATTGCACCGGAACCTTGGCAGCCCTGGGACGGCTTGACCGCTTTCAAGGTGCGGCACATCCTGATGGGCGTATTCGAATCCAAACTCTGGCGGGCGCAGCTGGTAAAGCGATTGGGGCCGGAAAAGGCGGCTCTCTTATCTCCCGGCTACACGCCCGGCCAGCTGCAAATCCTGCCGCCGGGGACGCCCTACGCCGGCCCGGATGAGGATATTCTGGCCGAACTGAGCCGGGGGGCCGCCGCCCTCAATGAACTGCACGAAACCGCCGCCGGCAGCAACAGCTGGGCGCTGGCCGGCCCCCGCACCGCTACTGGCAAACCCCTGCTGGCCGGCGATTCCCACCGGGCGTTGGATACCCCCAATGTCTATTACCAGTGCCATCTGGCTGGCCCCGATTTTGATGTGGTGGGCCTGGCAATTCCCGGCGTTCCCGGCTTTCCCCACTTCGGCCACAATGACCGGGTGGCTTGGTGCATTACCCACACCAGCGCCGACTATCAGGATTTGTATATCGAGCGGTTTAAGGCGGATGACCCGCAGTATTACCTCCATCAGGGCCAATGGCGGCGGGCCGAAGTTTTTCAAGAGCGGATAAAGGTCCGCGGCGGCGATCCGGTGGATTTGACCCTTTATGTTACCCAGCACGGGCCGGTGATTGCCGGCGGCCCCGGATCCAAGGCGGACGGGACGGAATCGCTGACCGGCTTGGCTTTCCGCTACACCGCCACGGATGGCGGCAAGCCCTGGCCCGACCTACTGCCGGCCATGCTGACCGCTAAAGATGGCTATGAACTGGCGGAAAGTATGCGCGGCTGGGTAGATCCGTGCAACAACTTCCTTTTTGCCGACACCGCCGGCAATATCGGCTACTTGTGCCGGGGGGAAATTCCGATCCGCTCCCGGGACAATGGGCGGTTGCCGGTTCCCGGTTGGGAGGGGCAGCACGAATGGACGGGCAACATTCCCTTTGACCAGCTGCCCCGGGCGATTAACCCTCCGGAGGGCTATATCGTTACCGCCAACAACAAGCCGGTGGGCGACGATTATCCCTACTACATATCCGCCGAGTTCACCCCCGGCTTTCGGGCGGCGCGGGTAACGGCGGCCCTGCTGGCCCTGGAAAAGCCTACGGCGGCGGATATGGCAAAAGTTCACGCCGAGCGGCTTTCCCTGCCGGCCCAAGCCTGGGTTGAATGTTTGCAATCCTACCGGGCCGAGCTGACGATAGCCGATGCTTTGACCGCCCAAGCCCTGGAAAAGCTGCTCTCCTGGTCGGGACAAATGGACGCGGACGCCGTAGAACCTACTATCTACAGCGCGGCCCGGGATGCCCTGCTCTATCGGTTGTTCCACTATCATCTGGATAGGGAATTGGCGGCGCAGGCGTGGCAGCCGGCCAACCGGGGGGCCGGGGTTTTCCTGGGCCGGGTCAAGGAGTTGCTGCTGAGCCACTTGCCGGCGGCGGATTCGCCGCTGCTGCCGCCGGGGGAAACCTGGCCGGCCCTGCTGTCGGCCGCTTTGGCGGCGGGCGTGGCAACGCTGCGGGAAAGGTTGGGCGAGGATTTGACGCAATGGCGCTGGGAACGGCTGCATCAGGCCCGGCCGCGCCATACCCTTTCCGCCGCCTTTCCGGATTTGGCGGGATTGCTCGATCCGCCGCCGATCCCGATGGCCGGGGATGGGGATACGCCTTGGGCCGGGGCCTACGCGCCGGCGGAATTGGCGACGGTGGGCGGCCTGTCGGTGGCCCGCTATGCCTTTGACCTGGCCGATTGGGAAAACTGCTGGTGGGCCATTCCCCTGGGGGCGTCCGGCCACCCGGCCAGTCCCCACTACGCTGACCAGTCGGAAACCTGGCGGCAAGCGCAGATGATTCCGATGGCCTATGCTTGGGCCGGCATTATTGCCAACAGCAAGGCACAGCAGCGGCTGGAGCCGGGGTAGGGGGCGGGTTGCCTTTCCGCTTATCCTGAACTTGTTGAAGGATGGCAAAGGCATAAAGGCAACCGATACCTGGAGCCGGGGTAGGGGGCGGGCTGTTTTTATACCTTTGCCATCCTTCAACCAGTTCAGGATGAGCGGTTATAAAAACAGCCCGCCCCCGGCGCGGAAGTTTGCCCCGGAAAGGGATGGCTAGGGTATCAGTTTCAAGGCGGCTACGGCCAAGGTGGCCGCGGCGAAAATGGAGCCGACCGTCCAGCGGGTTATCCGAGCTTCCGCTTCCCGGGCGTCGGCCCGGGCTTCCGCCCGGATGTTTTCAATGGCCCGCAGCAGCGTGGCGACATTGGCCTGCATTTCCTCCCGGGTGACTACATTGTTCAGCAGGGTTGCGAAGTTCTGAACAACCCCTTCCAAATGGCTGAGGCGTTCCTCGGTGGTCAAAGGCGTGGTCATTGCGGTATCCTCTCCTTTGCGGTGGTTGCCGGCCGGCGGCGATTGCCGATTATACTACCGCCGGAAAGGGATGGCGTCAAGGGCGCAGCGTCCCTAATCGGCATTTTGTCGGCCGCTCTCTTTACCCCGGCCCCCGCTTGCCCTACAATCTACCCTACATTACCCCCCAACACCGAAACCTTTGGAGGTTTTATGCAGTTTGGCGTTTCCCTGTCCGGTATGGGGCAGCAGCCCCTGGGCGCCGATATGCGGCAGAACTTTCGGGAAATCGTGGAGTATATCCGCGCCGCCCGACAGCTGGGCTTTGACTTTTTCTATCAGGGGCAGCACTATCTGACCGCCCCCTATCAGCAGTTGCAGGCTATGCCGCTGCTGGCCCGCCTGTCCGCCGAGGCCGAGGGTATGGGCGTGGTGGCTACCCTGCTGATACCCCTGCACCATCCCGTGGACCTGGCCGAGCGGGCGGCCACGATGGACATCCTCACCGGCGGCCGCTTTGTGCTCAGCGCCGCCCTGGGCTATCGGGACGCCGAATATGCCGCCTTTGGCGTAGAACGCCGCCGCCGGGTGTCCCGCTATCTGGAATGTCTGGAAGTGGTGCAACGGCTGTGGACGCAGGATACGGTGGATTTTCACGGAGAGCATTTCCACTTGGACGGGGCGCAAATGACCCTGCGCCCGATTCAGCAACCGCATCCGCCCATCTGGGTGGCGGCCAACGGCGACGCCGCTATCCAACGGGCGGCCCGCCGCGGCTATGCCTGGTATGTCAATCCCCACGCCACTTACCGCAGCATTAAACGGCAGGTGGCTTTGTATCAGGAAACGGCGGCCGCCGCCAACTCCGGCGCGCCCCGGGAACTGCCCATCGCCCGGGAATTGTATGTCCACCGCGCCCGGGAGCGGGCTTTTGCGGCGGCCCGGCCCTACCTGGGCGGCAAGTACGCCGCCTATGCCCAGTGGGGCCAGGATAAGGCAATGGATGAGCAGTTCAGCGACTCTTTCGCCGACCTGGCCCACGACCGCTTTATCATCGGCGATCCGGAGGACTGCATCGGCGAAATTGAGAAGTTCCGGGCTTTGGGAATGTCCCACGGCAGCTTTCGGATGATGTGGCCGGGAATGGACTTGAAAAGCGGCCTGGCCAACCTGGAATTGTTTGCGGAACGGGTAATGCCGCACTTTCGGGATTAGGGGGTTCCGCCGGGCGATTCGAGCATTCTGTCCCGTTTAATTGGGCTAAAAGGGCCGGTCGGCGGCCTTAAAATCCGGGCCAGGGCCGCAACGGGCGCCAACCTAAAACGGGCCGGAGGTGAAAAATGGCCGACAAGAACGATACGAACAACCACTCCATCCAGCTCAATCCCAACAACGCTGCCTATTGGCGGGCTCGGGGCTGGCCGGGCCGCCCGGCGGATTGGCAAGAGCGGGTAGCGCGGGAAACCCGGCGCCCCGGCGCCGCGCCGCCAACCAAGCGCAGGTAAAAATCGGTCCGCCGCCGCGCTGCTGCGGCCCCGCCGCGGCGGCGGATAGCTCCCGAATATCCTGACCCGGAGTAAAAACTATGGACAACCCCGGCCCTTTCGCCGGAATCTACAGCGGCCAGATTATCGGCGCGGTGGTCAAAGCCCTTGCCTTGGAACAGAGCGTTCTTAAAGACCGGACGGCGCAGCGTTTCTTTGCCGGCCAGCCGGTGAACGAGCATAGCCGTACCGAGATATTCTTGGCCCTCGGCGCGGCGTTGGTCGAGCGCGGGATCGTGCCAGTGCCACCCATGTTCCTTCAGTATGACGCCGACATAGCCGTATTCATTGCGGCGTCTATTGCCCGGGCCGCGGCGCGGTGGGACACCCTGCTGGCGGTTATCCAAAGCCGTTCCAGTACCATCGCGAACCCGGCAATGGCCGCGGAGCGATTGCTTCGGCTGGTCGTAGTCGACTTGTCCCTGCGCGTATTCGCCCTGGCGCGGCTGGCCGGATTGGAGCCGCCGCCGCCGGAAACGCCGCTGTGGGCTCAGCAAAACGGCGGCGGCAAGTTGCTGCGCCAGTTCACCGAGCAAGCGGGGCTGACGCGAGACCAGTTGGCCGCGCGCCTGGAGGTTTCCTACACTGCGGTAGATAACTGGTTGGATAGCAAGAACCGCCCCACGCCGTACCATGTCGCCGCTTTGGCCAAGGAACTGGCCGGCGTTGCCAAGACTGCCGACGCCCGCCAACGGGAGCAGACCATCCAGCGGCAATTGACCTTTGCCCACTTGGCGGACCTCCTGGAACCCGGGCTGGGCCGGGAGCGGATAACCGAGCTGAGCGCCGCCCTGGTCCGCTTTGTCCGGCTGATTACCGAGGATGTGCGCGCAATGGAGCGCCCGCCGCTGGAAAAGGCCGCGGGCATGGAAATAGACGCTTTCCGGCTGGGGACGGATCATATCCCCTCCCATACCTTGCTGAGAAACTTGGCCCTGGTCGAAAGGGATGCCGGTTGGCGCCGCGACATTCTTACCGCCGCCAGAGATTGGCGACTGCCCTTTCAGGAAATAGCATCTCAAGCCGGCCAGCCGCGCTCGGCGGCGGGATTGGCGCAGGATGTGCTGGATCTCTCTTTCGCCGATCCGGCCGCCGAAGCCTTGCTGCGCCTGGCCGATGAACTGCCCAATTCCCAATACTGGCTAGAGGATCCGGGAGATTTGAGCCAAGCGTTTGGGAGACTGGAGCGAGGGATTGCGCTCCGCCGGGCCATCGTCCGCGAGTTTCCGCTCAGCCCCCGCGCCCATTATGAACTCGGTTCCTTTGCGGGAATGGTGGGCAAACATTTGCGCTTTTGGGGCGAAGGGCGCGGCTTTATTCAGGAGGGCATCAGCGAGTGCAAGATCGCCGCCGCCCTGCTCCCGGAGTGGGATGCTCCGGCCGTGGAGCCGGGAATAATCCTGATAAACATTGGGGAATACGCGGCGGCTCTGGCGGAACTTAACCGGGCGCAGGAAGTTCTGCCCAAGGCCACGCCGCACCTGCTAATCAATACGGGATACGCCCGGATGCAGCTGTCCCAATACGCCGCAGCTCTGACGAACTTCGAACAAGTGATTGCCGCCCGGCCGGATTATGCTATGGCCTACAAGTTCGCCGCCCACTGCGCCTTTTCCCTGGGCGACCGCCGGAAAGGGCTGCGGTATGCCAAGCGGGCGCGGCAACTGGGCGAACCCGCCGTATTTAACCATTGGCGGCAAGGCAATTACCCGTCGGGCCATCCGGGATCGGGAAAGCCCTAACCGCTTGACAGCGGCCGGGGTCAACCGATTACCCTTGCTTTCGGCCGGCCGCCAGTCACCCCCGCCGCAAAAAGCGCTATAATCATCCCACCTTGAAACCCTGTCGGAGGAATGATGGCCCTTTTTCTTAACGAATCGGAAGTAGCCCAACTGCTGCCGATGACCGAGTGCATTGACGCCCTGGAGGAAGCCTTTGCCCACGCCGGGGCCGGGCAGGTGGAAATCAAGCCCCGTTCCCGAATCCGAATGCCCGGCGGGTTCTTTCACTTTATGGCCGCCGCCGATGCCGGGCATCAGGTTTTCGGCTATAAGGCGTATCCGTCCTTTGCCGGCGGCGCCCGGATGCTGGTGATGCTCTACGACTACGAAAGCGGCGCCCTGCTGTCCTGTATGGAGGCCAGCGGCCTGGGGCAAATCCGCACCGGCGCGGCCTCCGGCCTGGCGACCCGCTGGATGGCCCGGGCCGATGCCGACAGCGTGGGACTTATCGGCTCCGGCTTTCAGGCCCGCAGTCAGTTGGAAGCGGTCTGCGCCGTCCGGGACATCAAGCGGGTCAAGGTCTATAGCCGCCGCCCGGAACGGAGGGAACAGTTCGCCCAACGGATGGGCGCGCATCTGAACCTGGAAATTACTCCGGTGGCTAGCCCCCAGGAATGTTTATCCGAGGTGGCGGTAGCCATTGCCATCACTTCGGCCCGGGATCCGGTGCTGGAAGGGGATTGGCTGGCTCCCGGAACCCACATCAACGCCGCCGGCGGCAATCACTGGATCCGCCGGGAAGTGGACGAGGCGGCGGTGCTGCGGTCGGCGGTTATCGCCGTGGATGACCTGGATCAGGCTAAAATCGAGTGCGGCGACCTGATTTGGCCGGAAAGCCGGGGCGAGTTCCGCTGGGATATGGTTTGCGAATTGCAGGATATTATCGCCGGCCGGGTTATCGGCCGCCCCGATGAACAGGATATAACCCTGTTCGAGTCTATGGGCGTGGCCCTGGAGGACATCGCCGCCGCCCAACTAGTCTATCGCAAGGCCAAAGAACAGGGCATCGGCCAGGAACTGCCTTTCTAGGGTGGAGGTAGGGTGGGGTACTGGCCTATGCCTAACGCCGCCTATCGCCCTTCCCTACCGCCTTACTATCATTGGCGGCCGCCCTACCGTCATTCCCGCGTAAGCGGGAATCCCAACGGTACTGCCTTATACCGCCGCAGTCTTGGCAAGCCACTGCGGGATTCCCGCTTACGCGGGAATGACGGTAGCGAGGGCGGCGGGAATGACGGTAAAAAGAGGCGGCCGGGAAGGACGGTAGAGACAGCAGCCGCCCCAAAAACCAGCCCCCCGGCAGCAATGGACTGCCGGGGGGATTTTTTGCGGTTTGCCGGCACGCCGCCGGCCTAGTTCAGGTCGGCGTGGCGGCGGTAGTAGTTGCGGGAGGCGGTGATTTGCCGCCGCACCCGTTCCCGCTCGCTCAACGCCGGGCTGCTCAGCCAAGCGTACCAGGAGACCAGAGTCGTCGCAATTTTACTCATATCGGTTCTCGCATCCTCGTTAGCGGTGGAGATTTTGTTGACGGAAACCGGCGGCGGATTTTGCGCCATCGATTCCGATAATGAACGGGATATTACTCCCGTTAAGCCCCCTTAAAGGGCAACACCGGCCGCCGGGCCGGCCCGGTCAGTAACGGATCTAGCGCACCTCCTCAATAGATTTGGCGTACATTCCGGCTGACCTAGGGGATGAATGAAAAGACGGATATAATTGCCGTTAGCCCGGTCAGCGGATACGCCGTTAATCAGATTACCGCAACTATACCCCCCATTTCAATGAATTTAAGCGCGGGTTATTATGGATTTTTGCAATAATGGGGGGCGGGTGGGGTCAAGCAGTTTCTAAACCCGGGGCTAACCCGGCAAAGGTTGGGTCAGCAACTCCATTTCATCCAGGACTTCGGTGAACAGCGGAAATTGATAGCGGTACAGGGTTTCGTAACCGGTTTCCGCGCCGGTCAAGGGATCGAAAACCCGGTGATGATACTCGCTGTCGTTGCGGTGGACATTGGGGTAGCGGAGGATGGGATGGCCGCCCGACACCCAGGCGGCGTAGCGGTAGGAATAGCAGCGCACTTTCCGCAGGCGGCCGAAGTAGCGGCTTTCGTACCACTTTTCCACTTCCAGAACCGCATTGCGGAAACAGTACAGTTGCCCGGACAGCAGAAGGGTACCCTCCCGGCCCGTTTCCAGGAACGAGAGGGTGTTGGCAAGGGAAGGGTCGACAAAGGGATGCTCTGCCAGCCGCCGCTGGTGGATGGTCAGGTAGTGATCCCAAGTATTCCAGTCGTGAGGGTCGGCTCTTGCAGGGATTCCCGCACGTGATAGGCTTGCATCCACCGCAGCAACTCCTCCGTCTCCTCAACCCGGCCCGCCGACACCTGACGGCTCATCTCCGCCGAGGATACGCCATAGGCCGTTTCGTAATAGCGGATACGATCCGCCAGGGTCGCTTTCAGTTCATCAAAAGTTACGGAACGCACCGGAATTTTCATCAGCGTACCTGCCGGTCGGCAATGGGCATTTTATGCCGGTAAAACAAAAGTATCACGGAAAAGGCCGGCCGTCAAGGGGAGCGGCCGCCGCCCTTGCCTGGGGCCGGCCGCCATTTCCGCGCAAAAGGCGCCCGATTGCAAAAGACAAATCCCCCCGCATCCCTTATAATTCCGGCCAACCCAACCGGACGGGGAGCGTCTTGATGAAAGTTTATCTAGCCAGTTCCTGGCGCAACGAAGTGTACCCGGAGGTATTGGCTGCCCTGCGCCAGGCCGGGTATGAAGTCTATGATTTCCGGCGGCAGGGCGGCGTGGAATGGAATATCAGCGCCGGCCTGAACGCCGCCGAACTGGACGACCTGCTGAACCATCCCAAAGTCCAGTCCATTTTTGACCAGGATATGGATGCCCTGCGGAACTGCGATGCGGTGGTCTGCGTGCTGCCCTGCGGCCGTTCCGCCCATCTGGAACTGGGCTACGGCATCGGCGCCGGCAAGCGCACCATCCTGCTCTGGCACGACGGGGACGAAATGGACATTATGCACAAAGCCGTCGATGCCATCGTATTCAACGCCGCCGACCTCCCCGCTGCGTTGGAGGGCAAAGGCTAATCGGATTCCGCCGCCCCCCTACCGTCATTCCCGCGTAAGCGGGAATCCCGACGATACTGCCTAATAATGCCGCACCCTCCACTAGCCGCCGCGGGATTCCCGCTTACGCGGGAATGACGGTAGGGGCGGCGCGGGAATCCCGAACGGTATTGCCTTATAATGCCGCAGTCTTGGCAAGCCACCGCCGGATTCCCGCTTACGCGGGAATGACGGTAGAAAGGCAGCCGCCAACTCCTATCCGCCCGTCCTGCAACAAGTTCAGGATGAGCGGATAGAAATTAGCCGCCATCCCCCGCCCGCCGGAGTTCATCCAGCGGCCGCCACTTCCTCAGCCGCAACGGCCGCCTCGTCCAAATCCTCCGGCTCCGGATGCAAGGGCGGCAGGGCCGGGTTTATCCGGGGATCCCGGGGCGTGGTATTTACCGGCGCCCAGCGGAAATAGACATAATCGGAGTCGTAGTCGACTTCCTCGGCATCGCAATCGTATTCCGCCGGGAGCGGCTCCCCGTCCTCCTGCATCAGTTCCAGATGCGCCGCGAGAGCTTCCTGAAAATTGGTCAGGGTTTCCGCGGCGGTAGCCCCGACGGACACGCAGCCGGGAACATTGGGGGAAAAAGCCCCCCAATTGTTCGGCCCCGGCTCCAGGATGATTACATACTTCATACGGCGTCTCCTACAAACCGGCCTGCTGGCGGATGCTGGCCCAATCCCGGGGCGTCAAATCAGATCCGGGATGGCCGGGAATGGTGACCGTTCCCAGCTTGACGGGATGGTGAAACTGGCGGTGGCTGCCCCGGGTACGGACCAGCTGCCACCCGTCCGCGGTGACGATGCGTATAGCGTCCCGAACTTTTATGGCTGCCATTGCGCTCCTGGGCGGCGTCCCGCGGCTAAGGCTGACGCCAGTATAACATATCCGGTCAAGGCCGGGTTGCCATTCCGGCCGGACAACGCTACACCTTACCGTCCTGCCCACGCCTACCTACCGTCCTGCCCGGCCCCCTACCGTCATCCCGTCGTCCCCTACCGTTATTCCCGCCGCCCACCCTACCGTCATTCCCGCGTAAGCGGGAATCCCGCGGTGGCTTGACCAGGTTGCGGCATCATAAGGCAGTACCGTCGGGCTTCCCGCTTACGCGGGAATGACGGTAGGAGCGGCCCCCCAGGTTTATGCCCTTACTCCGATAGAACCGGGGTAAGGGCAAGAACGAAACCTACAACCCCACAATTTCCCCATCCGCATCCACATCCATATCCAACGCCCGGGGGCGGGTGGGCAGGCCGGGCAGGGTTTCAATGCGGCCGGCCAGGGCGTAGAGGAAACCGGCCCCCACTGACGCCCGCAGATCCGACACCGGGAAAGTGTAGCCGCTCGGCGCGCCGCGCCGGGTCGGGTCGTGGGATATGGACAGGTGGGTTTTCGCCATACAGATGGGCAAGTTGCCCCAGCCCTGGGCGGCGAATTGCCGGGCTTGCCGCCGGGCCGCCGCCGTCCAGCTGACCGACTCCGCCCCATACACCCGCCGGGCCAAAGCCAGCACCTTATCCTCAATAGACGCATCCAACGGATAGGCATAGTCCACCGGCTGGCGGGCATCGGCGTCCGCGGCGGCCCGGGCTACGGCGGCGGCCAGGGCCACGCTGCCGGCTCCGCCCTCAGTAAAGCCGGAGTATTCGGCGGTAGCGTAAGCCCCGGCTTCCCGGGCGATGCGATCTACTTCGGCCAATTCCTCCGGGCCGTCGCCGTCAAAGCGGTTCAGGGCCACCACCACCGGCAGTCCGAAACTGCGGACGATGCCGATATGATGTACCAGATTGGCCGCGCCGGCCGTTACCGCCGCCGGGTTGGGCTGGGCCAATTCCCGCCGGCCGGCCCCGCCGTGCCAGCGCAAAGCCCGCAACGAGGCCACCAATACCGCCGCGCTGACCGGCAGGCCGCTCTGCCGAGTCTTAATGTCCATAAACTTCTCAAAACCCAGGTCGGCGCCAAACCCGGCCTCGGTAATCACATAGTCGGCATAGCCCATCCCCAGGCGGTCGGCGATAATGGAACTGCAACCGTGGGCAATGTTGCCGAAGGGGCCGGCGTGTACCAGGGCCGGCTGCCCTTCCAAAGTCTGCACCAGATTGGGCAGCAGGGCATGGCGCATTACCGCCATCAGCGGGCCGGTGAACCCCAAATCGGCGACCGACACCGGATCGCCGCTGCGATTGCTGCCCACCACAATGCGGGCCAGCCGCGCCCGCAAATCCGCCGGATCCGTAGCCAGGGCCAGGATGGCCATAATTTCCGAGGCGGTAACGAAGTCGAACCGGGTTTCCCGCAGGGGACTGTTGGCCGCGCCGCCCAAGCCGGCCACGACCTGCCGCAGGGCTCGATCCGAGGCATCCGTAACCCGCGCCCAACGAATTCCCTCCGGAGCCAGGTCGCAAGCCTGCTGGCGATAGACGGCATTGTCCACCAGGGCGGCCAGCAGGTTGTGGGCGGAGCCGACGGCGTGGGCGTCGCCGGTAAAGTGGATGTTGATTTCATCCTCCGGGACGATGCGGGCCTTGCCGCCGCCGGCCCCGCCGCCCTTGATGCCGAAAATCGGCCCCAGGGCCGGCTCCCGCAGGTTGACTACCGGCCGATAGCCCAGCCGACCCAAGCCCTGGGTCAAGCCGATGGCGGTAGTGGTTTTGCCCTCCCCGGCCGGCGTCGGCGTAATGCCGGTAACGACAATCAGCTGGCCGGTCGGCGGCTCTTTAATGGCATCCAGTCGGATTTTGGCCTTGTAGCGGCCATAGGGAATCAGCTGTTCCCCGGCCAGTCCCAAACGCTCGGCAACCAAGTCAATGGCATCCATCCCGTTCCAACGCCCCCTTATCATCCAAATCCGGTTTGCCGCCCATTGTGCCACACCCCGGCGGAAATTGCCAATAGCAACCGTCCTTTCCACCCCAGGGGGAAACGGATTCAAACATGGATAGACAGGATTAACAGGATTCTATATCTGCCGGGAACGGTTATTGACCGTCAGTACCGTTCTAATCAGACCCAAAATCCTGTTAATCCTGTCTATCCATGTTTGAATCCGGATTCCCGCTTACGCGGGAATGACGGTGGGGGCCGCCAGTACCGTTCTAATCCGACCCAAAATCCTGTCTATCCTGTCTATCCATGTTAATTCAAGGATGGAAAAATTAAATTTTTCGAAATTGCCCCCTCCACCCCCCCTTTACAAACCTCAAACCTTGTGATAGTATGAATGCACATAGGCCAGGGCCGAAATTGCCAAGGCAATTTCGGCCCTGGCCTTGTTCTGGGGCCTCTTGGGAGGTTCCGGTATGCCCAAGTTCTTTCCCCAGTTTCTCATCACGGGTATCGCCCTGTTCCTGGTGCTGGCCGTCGCCGGGTATGGCATCGCCACTATCCAAGCCCGTTCCGTCCCCTGGGACTGCGCCGATTGGCAAGCCTTTGCCCATGCCGACCGGACTACGGCCATCCTGGAATCCCTGGCCGAAAACCGGGGCAAGACCCTCTACTGCGGCGTTGACCAGTCCGACACCTTTGCCAAGGCCGAGACTTGGGAGGCCGGGAAAGACCGCAATGAACGGGATGACACCGTCTATTTCGGCGAGCGCGGCCAGTTCCGCGGCTTTATCGCGGCGCAAGAGGGTTATCTGACCGACGGGGAATCGGGAGTTACCGGGGTCAGCATTGACCGCATCTTTGAGTTTCCGAGAGAGGAACGGCGGCGCACCAAGCGGGTCAAGCGGTACGACATCGCGTCCTCAGACAATTGCCCGGATCCGGAGGATGGCCGGACGCCCGGCACCCTGGCCTGCTCCGGTTGGGGTGGCTTTATCGGCGGCAACCACGGCAGCGCGGGCACGGCGCGACGTCGGGCCATGACCCAGTACGTCCGCGGCGGTGACGAAACAAATAGTGGTTGGGAGATCAACTGGGAAACGCAGGCTTTGACGGGCCACCAAGTCAGTGGCACCGCGCGCCCCAACACCGAGCAATGGCTGGAGCTGGCGGAAACCCAAGCCCGTGCCGTGTGCCGCGCCCAGCACGGCGGGCAGTCGGTCTCCAATGTGGCTTTCGGCCGCGGCCACAACCGGGAGGTCGGCAACACCAACCAAGGCCATGCGGATTTTACCGGGGAGTATTTGGGCTGGTTTTTCGACAACCACCCTGATGCTGGGAGCAATCATCGCTACCGGGCCCGGCAAAGCCGGACTTGGACGGCCACCTGCAAGAAAGTCATCCGCCGCACCCGGAAGTAGGGGGATGTAACCGGCGGTTGTCCTGGCGGCGCAAAACCATCCCCCGGCTGGTGGACTGCTGGCCGGGGGATGTTGGCGTGGCGGCGGTGGTGGTTAGTCGCCTTCTTGGAAAGAGCGGTTTTGCAAGCCGGCCATGTAGCCCTCCATCCGGGCTTGGCTCTTTTCGACTTCCAGCAGGCGATTACTCAAGGCGTCGATGCGCTGGTTGGTGTTGTGTTGGCCGCGCAGAATGAGGGCGGCCAAGGCCACGCCAACGCCGAGGATAGCGCCGATTACGCCGAGGAACTCGAACATTGGGTTGCCTCCCTTTGGGTAGCGGATTTGCCCTTGACCGTATAACCGGTTCAGCATAGACGGGTATGGCAGCGGTGTCAAGGGGGTATTGGGGTCGGTTTCCGGCTATATCCCATCCCCCCGGGTTGACACCCGGGCCGCCGGCATGGTAGGCTGGACGGCGGCGGTTTCCTTTCTGGCCCGCCTTTGCATCCCGGTTTATTCAGTCCGACCGCCCCATCTATTCAGTCCCCTGCCCGGAGGTATGCGGATATGCCCGCCGATGACCCGGCCGCCCCTATTCTGACGGCGCGTTATGCCGCCAATCCGGCCATTGCCACCCTCACTATCAATCGGCCGCGCCAGCGCAACGCCCTTAGCTATGCTATGTGGGGCGCTTTGGCCGACCGCTTGGCCGAACTGGACGCCGACCAGTCCGTCCGCTGCGTGGTTATCACTGGAGCCGGGGATACCGCCTTTTCCGCCGGAGCCGATATTGCCGATTTTGACCAGTACCGGGCCAATTCGGTCCAGGGCCGGGTCTATAACGCCGCCGTGGATCGCCTGCTGGACACCGTCGCCAATATGGATACGCCGACTCTGGCGATGATCCGCGGTTTCGCCGCCGGCGGCGGCTGCGAGTTAGCCGTGGCCGCCGACCTGCGGATTGCGTCCGCCGACAGCCGCCTGGGGATTCCCGCCGCCCGCTTGGGCATCAGCATCGGCCATCGCGAAATGCAGGGCTTGGTCAATCTGGTGGGCAAAGGCAACGCCCTTTATATCCTGCTGTCCGGCCGCCTGCTGGACGCCGCCGAATCCCTGCGGATTGGCCTGGTCAATCAGGTAACGCCGGCGGCGGAACTGGAATCCGTTACCTATCAACTGGCCTCGGAAATCGCCGCCCTGGCCCCCTTGTCCCACGCCGCCAACAAGGGCATCCTGCGGCAGATTCAGGCCAAGCCGGATTTGACGGCCCTGACCCCGGAGGAGGCCGCCTTGCCCTTGTCCCAGTTTGACACCCAAGACTACCAGGAGGGCTACCGGGCCTTTCTGGAAAAGCGCCCGCCGCAATTTATCGGGAATTAACATGGATAGACAGGATAGACAGGATTTTTGTGTCTGTATAGAACGGTTGCCGCCGTCCCTTACCGTCATTCCCGCGTAAGCGGCGGCAACCCTACCGTCATTCCCGCGTAAGCGGGAATCCAGGAATGTCCGATTAGTGGCAAGCCGGTTTTGGGCAATACCGTTCGAGATTCCCGCTTACGCGGGAATGACGGTAGAGGGTGGTCGCGGTATCTTTACCGGGATTCCCGCTTACGCGGGAATGACGGTAGAAGGTGGTCGCGGTATCTTTACCGGGATTCCCGCTTACGCGGGAATGACGGTAGGGGCGGACGGGAATGACGGTAGAGCAGACACAAAAATCCTGTCTATCCTGTCCATCTATGTAGGTATAAAAATGGCGCAGGGAGAGCGGAAAGTGCGGGCCGACCGGCTGCTGTACGCCCGGGGGTTGGCGGAAAGTCGGGAACAGGCCCAAGCCCTGATTATGGCCGGGGCGGTGTTTGCGCCGGCCGGGCGGGTGCTGAAACCCGGCGCCGCCCTGCCGGAAAATACGCCGCTGGAGCTGCGCGGCCGCTTGCCCTATGTCAGCCGCGGCGGGCTGAAACTGGCCGGCGCTTTGGATGTCTTTGGCCTGGATCCCGCCGGTTTGACCGCGCTGGATGTGGGAGCCTCGACCGGCGGCTTTACCGACTGCCTGCTGCAACGGGGGGCGCGGCGGGTCTATACGGTGGATGTCGGACACGGGCAGCTGCACCACAAACTGCGCCAGGATGCGCGGGTGGTCGTCCGGGAAAAGTGCAATGCCCGCCATCCCTACACCCTGCCGGAGCCGGTGGATTTGGCGGTCATCGATGTGTCCTTCATATCCCTGGCATTGGTTATCCCCCCGGCGGCGGCGCATTTGCGGCCCGGCGGCCGGCTGATTGCCCTGGTCAAGCCGCAATTCGAGGCCGGCCGGGATCAGGTCGGCCGCGGCGGCATCGTCAAAGACCCCAAAATCCACGCCGCCGTCCTGGGCAAAGTGGCCCTTTGGGCGGTGCAACAGGGCTGGCGGCTGCGGAATATCTGCCGCTCGCCCATCACCGGCGACAAGGGCAATCAAGAGTTTTTTGTATTGCTGCAAAAACCCGGGGGGAATTAACATGGATATACAGGATTTACAGGATATTGTATCGGATTAGAACGGTATTGGCGGCCGCCACCGTCATTCCCGCCGCCCCTACCGTCATTCCCGCGTAAGCGGGAATCCCGAACGGTATTGCCTTATAATGCCGTAGCCTCGGCAAGCCACCGCGGGATTCCCGCCTACGCGGGAGAACGGTCTTGGCGGCCTCCACCGTCATTCCCGCGTAAGCGGGAATCCCGAACGGTAATGCCTTATAATGCCGCAGTCCTGGCAAGCCACCGCGGGATTCCCGCCTACGCGGGAATGACGGTAGAGCAGACACAAAAATCCTGTTTATCCGGTCTATCCATGTTTGAATCAAAGGGGGGCTAGAACTTGAGTCGGAGTGCCAACATAGGGTTGCTACTGGCCTTTATCGTGGTTATCTGGGCGGTGGAGTTGGTCAACACGCTGCTGGAGCATCAGCTGAACGATTATGGGCTGCTGCCGCGCACTACTGAGGGTTTGCGCGGCATCCTGTTCAGTCCCTTTTTGCACGGCGGGTTCGGCCATGTGCTTGCCAACACCCTGCCGCTGCTGATTTTGGGCGGGCTGATTGCGGTGCGGGGGCGCGGCAACTTCCTGCTGACCACGCTGATTATCGCCCTGGCCGGCGGCGGTTTGCTGTGGCTGGTAGGCCGGGGAAACCTGCACATCGGAGCCAGCGGCCTGGTTTTCGGCTACTTCGGCTATCTGGTGGCCCGGGGCGTTTCCGAACGCAGCTGCCTGTCCGTAGTAGTAGCCCTGGCGGTGATTGCCGTATTCGGCTGGGGAATGTTTCAGGGCATCCTGCCCACCGGCGGGATGGTATCCTGGGACGGCCACGCGTGCGGATTAGCCGCCGGCATCCTGGCGGCCTTTATCGCCGGGCGTGGGCGGGAGGAGTAGGGGGCGGCCGGTCGTATATAGCCACCGTCATTCCCGCGTAAGCGGGAATCCGGCGATGGTTTGCCGAGGCTGCTGCATTATAATGCCGCACAGTTCGGGATTCCCGCTTACGCGGGAATGACGGTAGAGAGGGGCCGGAATGACGGTAGGGTGGCGGGAATGGTCAACCGGTATGCCGGCCACGCCGTTCGGGATTCCCGCTTACGCGGGAAGGACGGTAGAAAGGGCGGCGGGAAGGACGGTAGAAAGGGCGGCAGGGATGACGGTAGAAAGGGCGGCAGGGATGACGGTAGAAAGGGCGGCAGGGATGACGGTTAAAGGGATTTGGCGGCAACTAGGAACGGGATGAACTGATGGGCTTTTGGCGGCCGATAGCGGCTCTGGTCGGGAAGGATTTGCTGCTGGAACTGCGCTCCCGGGACATCATCGTTTCCGCGCTGCTGTTCGGGCTGCTGGTCGCCCTGGTGTTCAACTTTGCCCTGCGCGTTACCCCCCAACGGGCAGCGGAACTGGCCCCCGGCGTGCTGTGGGCCGCCTTTGCCTTCGCCGCCGTCCTGACCCTGAGCCGCGCCTTTGCCCGGGAACAGGAACAGGGCGGCCTGGAGGGATTGCTGCTGACCCCGGTCAGCCGCGACGCCGTCTTTATCGGCAAGGCCCTGGTCAGCTTTCTCTTTATGCTGATGATCGAGGCCGCCCTGCTGCCGGCTTTCGCCGCCCTGCTGAACTTTGCCGCCTTTTCCCCCGCCTTGCTACTGACCCTGCTGCTGGCGACTTTCGGCTTTGCGGTAGTCGGCGTCCTCTTTGCCGCCATTGCCTTGCAAACCCGTTCCCGGGAAATAATGCTGCCGGCCCTGTTCTTTCCGGTAATCCTGCCGGTGCTGATTGCGGCGGTCGAGGTATCCGGGCGGGCGATGAACGGCGGCGGCCTGTCGGATCCCGGCATTGTCCGCTGGCTGCTGCTGCTGGCGGTTTTCGACCTGCTTTTTCTGGTAATATGTCCCTGGCTTTTTGCCATCATCGTTGAGGAGTGACCCAATTTTGGCAGCGGCGCAGCAAATCCCGACCCGGCGGCGGCGGCCGATCTTTTTTCCCGGCGGGGCCGGCGTACTGATTATCCTGACCGGCGTCCTGATGCTGGTCAACCTGTACCTGATTTTTATGGTGGCCCCCACGGATGCCGTGCTGGGTCATGTGCAGCGGATTTTCTACTTTCATGTCCCGGTGGCCGTGGTCTCCTTTCTGGCCTTTTTCGTGGTATTCATCGGCAGCATCGGCTATCTGATTACCCGCCGGGCCGGGTGGGATGCCGTGGCCCACGCCGCCGCCGAGGTGGGCGTGGTGTATGTAACCCTGGCCGTGCTGAGCGGGGCCATTTGGGCCAAGCCGGTGTGGGGAGTGTGGTGGACTTGGGAGCCGCGCCTGACCACCACCCTGATTTTGTGGCTGATTTACGCCGCCTATCTGATGCTGCGGGCCTATGTGCCCAATCGGCGCCAGGGGGCGGTTTATGCCGCCGCCGTGGGCATCATCGGCTTTGTGGATGTGCCGATTGTCTATTATTCGGTGCAGTGGTGGCGCTCCATCCACCCGGCGGCGGTGGTCGGCCCGTTGGCGGAAACCGGCGCCATGGAGCCGATAATGCGGATGGTATTGTTCTTTTCCCTGGGCGTCTTTCTGCTGCTGTTCCTCTACCTGCTCCGGGAGCGGACGGCCCTGCGCCGCAGCGAGGACCGCCTAGCCGCCCGGCGGGGGAGGGGCCGGCAATAGCAACGGCCGCCATAGGAACCGTAATTCCCGCGTAAGCGGGAACCCGGCCGCCCTAGTACCGTCATTCCCACTTACGCGGGAATCCAGAACGGTAATGCCTTATAATGTCGCAACCATGTCAAGCCCCCGCGGGATTCCCGCTTACGCGGGAAGGACGGTAAGAGGCCGCCGTTTCCATCCTTCAACAAGTTCAGGGCGAGCGGAAAATAGGATGGCGGTAAGTACGGTAGTAGAATAGAGGGCAGGACGGTAAGGTAGGCTGCCCAGGATAGACTATTGCCCGTACCTACCGGCCGCGGCCGCTTGCCGCATCCCCCAAGAAAGGAGTAAAATGGAACCGGAAACGCCGGCCCCCTGGTGGTCTTGGGCGCCCCGCTTTCCCAAGATTGCCATTGCCGTTGCCGCGCTGCTCTATGATGCGGTAGCGGCGGGCACCATCCTTTGGCGTCTGAGTAATCAGGAAACCCTGGTATTCTGGCCCAGCCCCGGGGAGTTGCTGAATGCCGTCATCACCGACAGCATCACCTCCAACGCCGTGGCCCTGGCCATGTTCCTGCAACTGAACGCGGAGTTGATTAGCATGATTCTCACCCTGAAAGCCAACTACGAGGAAAAGAAAGAGGCGGTGGCAAAGGCCAAGGCTGAGGCCGCCGCCGCCGTAGCCCAGGCCGAAGCCCGGGGCGAAGCCGCCGGCGAAGCCCGGGGCAAAGCCGCCGGCGAAGCGGCGGCCGAAGCCGCCGCGGCCGCCCGCATCCGGGAATGGTACGAGGCCAACAAGGACCAGCTCCAGAATGCCCCGCCGCCGCCCTACATTGACGGCCACCAGAACGGCGCCGGCGGCCGCCCGGATTCCCCGGCCCAAGGGTAAAAGGGCGGCGGAAACGCCGGTATTCCTGCCGTCCTTCCCGCGCCTTTCTACCGTCCTTCCCGCGTAAGCGGGAATCCGGCGGCGGGAGGATGGCAAGGGGCGGGTCTTTGCAGTACCGTTCGGGATTCCCGCTTACGCGGGAATGACGGTAGGGATGCCGGGAAGGACGGTAGAGGTTGGGAAGGACGGTTAATTCGGGTTTAGGGAGTTGACCAGTTGACACAAGGAACGGCGGTTGCTGATGCGGCGGCGCGGGAACGGCGGCGCATTATCCGGGCCTGGTGTATGTACGACTGGGCCAATTCCGGGTATGCCACCAGCGGCGTGGCGGTCATCTTTCCGGTCTATTTCGTCGCCCTGTTTCAGAACGCCCTGGGCGAATCCACCGCCTTTTTCGGGATAACTTTCACCGGCAGCTCCCTGTGGAGCCTGGGCATTGCGGCGGCCACCATCCTGGTCGCCCTGTCCAGCCCGGTGCTGGGGGTAATCGCCGACCGGGCCGCCATCAAAAAGACCCTGCTGGGGATTTATACCGCGGCCGGAGCCCTGTTCACCGCCCTGCTTTTCCTGTCCGCCTACACCGGGCAGCCCTGGCTGTGGTTTCTGGCTATGTTCATCCTGGCGAACATCGGCTTTGCCGGCTGCCTGGTGTTCTACAATTCCCTGCTGCCGCACCTGGCCCCCCGGGCCGAACTGGATAAGGTCAGCAGCCAGGGCTTTACCTACGGCTATATCGGCGGCGGCTTGCTGCTGGCGGCGCAGTTGGCGGCCATCCTCTATTTTGCTGATACCCCCTACGCCGATTTGACCACCCGCCTGGCCATCGTATCCATTGGATTGTGGTGGTTCGGCTGGGCGCTATGGACGCTGAAAGGAGTGCCGGAACCGCCCATCCCGGAGGAACTGCGGCGTACCGGACTGCGCCCCGGGGCGGCGGTGATCCTGGCTTGCCGGGAATTAAGCAAAACCTTTCGGGAATTGCGCGGCTATCGGGTCATTCTTATCTACCTGCTGGCCTATGTGCTGTTCAACGACGGAATCCAGACGGTATTAGCCATTGCGGGGGCCTTTGCGGCGGATACGCTGCGGATTCCGTTGCCCTTCATAATGCTGACCATCCTGATAATTCAGTTCGTAGCGGCGGCCGGGGCGATGGCCTTTGCGCGGCTGGCCGGGCGCATTGGCACCAAGGCGGCGCTGATGGCAACCCTGCTGGGCTGGATTGTCATTGTGCTGTTCGGCGTGGCGGTCGTGGCCCTGATTCCCGACCGGCACGGCGATTTTGACTATCAGCTGGATTATCAGCCGGCGGCCGGCCATTATCAGGTAACGGCGGCCCCGGCCCTGGATGATTCCGAACTGCAACGGGGCTGGCGGCAGGAATTGGCCGCCTTGGGCCTGGCCGATTTGTCCGCCGGAGACAGCATCAGCGCCGATTTGGCCGGTCAATTAGCCGCCTTGACCGGCCGCTCCGACCAGGCTATGCACGGCGTATCGATAGTCGGGGGGCCGTTAGCCGGCACAAAAGCGGTCGGATGGCGGCATCCCTCTAGCCTGGGCCGGGGGCCGGTGGACTGGTGGCCGGAATTGGTGCGGCGGTTTGTATGGGCGCCGCTGGGCTTGGCCGCGCCCTACCAGTGGTTGCTGCTGGGCGTCGGCGTGGGCTTGGTGATGGGCGGCAGTCAAGCCCTGGCCCGCAGCCTGTTCGCGCAAATTGCCCCGGTCACCCGCAGCGGCGAGTTCTTTTCCTTTTTTGCCTTTATGAGCCGCTTGTCCTCGGTAATCGGTCCGATTTTGTATGTGGTGGCTACCGATGTCTTTGACACCCGGGTGGCAGTGGTATCCATCCTGCTGCTGATAATCGCCGGGGCCATCGTCCTGCGCTGGGTAGATGTAGCCGCCGGAGTGCGCGCCGCCCAAGCCGAGGATGCGCGGCACGGGGCCGGGTAATTTACATGGATAGACAGGATAGACAGGATTCTTGTGTCTGTATAGAACGGTTGTTGACGGTCAGTACCGTTCTACGGAGATAAAAATATCCTGTTAATCCTGTTCATCCATGTTTGAATCCGTTTCCCCCCGGCGCGGAATCAGCCCCGGGTAGCCACAATCAAATGGCCGCCGTAGCCGCCGGCATAGCCGGGATGGGCAATCAGTTCCGGGACAAAGCCGGCCTCCGTCAATAGTTGCAGCCAGAGGTCGGACGGAAACAGGCCGGTGGTATGCCGGTCTTGTTCCACCCGCAACGCGCCGCCCGGCTCGCGCAGCAGGAAAAAGAATCGGGATTCAATAGTAGTGTCGGCCGGGTCGGGATCGTAGCAGTATTCAATAATCGTCAAATCCAAGTCGGCGCTTTGCCTAATCCAATGCTGGACGGTGGGGCCGGCAAAGGTTTCCCGGAAATAGTCCGGGGAAATCAGCAGCAGGCCGCCGGGTTGCAGATGGGCTTTAGCGGTGGCAAAGACGGCCCGCAAATCCGCCGCAGTCAACATATAGTCGATGGCATCGTGAATCAGCACGGCGGCAAAGGCGCGGCCCAGGCGGATTGTCCGCATATCGCCCCGGTAGTGGATGACGCCGGGGTTGAGGCTGGCGGACAAGGCCAGCATATCCGGAGACAAATCGGCCGCCGTCAACTGAAAATCGGCGGTCAAATGGGATAAAGTATGCCCGCCGCCGCAACCCAGTTCCAGCAGGGAATAGCGACCCGGCCCCAGCCGTTGCCGCAAAGCCGCCCGCCAATGCCCGGCATCCTCGGCATATTCCGCCGGAGGACTGAAAATCGGCCACAGCCAAGCCAAATCGCGGTAAAGGCGGTTTTGCATTGGTCAATTCTAACATGGATAGACAGGATAGACAGGATTTTGATGGCTTGACGCGCAGCATTCTCCGCATAAGATACAATAATCCTGTCTATCCTGTCTATCCATGTTAATAAAGGAGGGAAAATGGGGCAGTTGGAGGGCAAGGTGGCGGTGGTGACCGGGGCCAGCCGGGGGATTGGCGCGGCCATCGCCGCCCGATTTGCGGCGGAAGGAGCGCGGGTAATCTGCGCCGCCCGCACTTTGCGGGAGGGCGACCATCCCCTGGCCGGCTCCCTGGAAAAAACCGTTGCCGACATTCAGGCCGCCGGCGGCGTCGCCCATCCGGTCGCGGTGAACCTGGCTAATCCGGCCGATTGTCAGCGGCTGATCCGGGAAACGCCGGATCTTTACGGCCCGGTGGATCTGCTGGTCAACAACGCCGCCCTGACCTACTTTATTCCGGTCAAGGATTTTCCCCTGAACCGCTGGCTGCGTTCCTGGGAAGTGAACTTTCACGCCCCCTTTATCCTCAGCCAGACGGCCCTGGAGCAGATGATTCCCCGGCAGACCGGCGGCATTATCAACATATCCTCCGGGGCGGCCGTCGGCCCGGGCCGGGGGCCTTATCCGGCCGGCGGCGGCGTAGCCGGCGGCGTCTGCTATGGGGCGGAAAAGGCGGCGTTAGAGCGGTTCACCCAGGGCCTGGCCAGCGAGGTTTATCAATATGGCATCGCCGTTTCCTGCGTAGCCCCCTCCCTGGTAGTGCCAACGCCGGGCACGGTGTACCATAACCTGGTCAGCGGAATGGACGACCCGCAAGGCGAGCCGCCGCAGCTGATGGCCGATGCCGCCCTGCTGCTGGCCACGGAGCCGCTGGATAAAGTAACCGGCCGGGTAACTTACAGCCAGCCGCTGTTGCAGGAATTCGGCCGCCTGACTAATGCCCAGGGCCGGGGCGCAACCCTGCCCGGAACCGGCTACAGCCAAATCTAGGCGGCGGGGTTCGGATTTAAACATGGATAGACAGGATAGACAGGATTTTTGTGTCTGTGTAGAACGGTACTGACCGTCAATAACCGTCCTTCCCGCCCCTTTCTGCTATCCTTCCCGCCGCCCCCTACCGTCATTCCCGCGTAAGCGGGAATCCCGACGGTAGAGGGTCGGCGGTCTCCCCACCGTCATTCCCGCGTAAGCGGGAATCCGGCGGTGGTTGGGCGGCAAAGGGCTGGTATTTTCAGTACCGTCGGGATTCCCGCTTACGCGGGAATGACGGTGGGGGCGGCCGGCGAAAATCACCAAAAAAATAAAAATTTCGAATTTGCCCCCCAACCCCTTGCAATCCCCCAAACGGTGCTGTTTCCGAAAAGGTTGGCATTGGGTCAAGGGCCGCGGGGTAGGGGCAACATTCATCCGGGGCTATTTCAACACATCGCTCAATACCGCCATGAAGTTGACCGCCCCGGCGTCGCTTTTCAGCCCCCGGGTCAGTCGATAGCGGGGTTTGATTCGTCCGAACCTTCCTTCCAGCCAGTTGGTACTATCGGGTATTTCCGGCTCCTTTTGATGCAAAATCATTTGCCGCCAGCGTTCCTGGAAATGCACCGCCATTCGGCGCAACTCCCGGGGCAAGGCCGGATCTCTAGCCCATTGGTGGAACGGCGCGCTGCCGCCCTCCGGCAAATCCTGGAGCAAATGTACCATACACTGCTGCCGCCGCAGCCCGGCGTCCTCAATAGGCCCGGCGTAGGCGGAGGCGTCGTCCGTCACCACCACCTCCGCGCCCAGCTGGTCGGCCATTTCCTGAAACCACCGCCGATAGTCAAAGCCCGGCCCGGTCAATTCCAACCCCAGGCGGCGCCCGTCCCGGGCCACCACCATTCCCACCGGCCGGGCTTTGCCGCGCACCTTCAGCCAGGTCTCATCCACCCCGACAATCCGGGCGTGGCCGGCCGGCAGCCGGCGACGCACCAGCCGGCCCAGCCGCTGCAAATCCCGCCAGCAGGTGACATGGTCCACGGAGTAGCCCAGCAGGGCCAAGGCCGTTTCCATTTTCCGATGGCTCAGGCCCAGGGCGTACAATACCCCCAGCAAGGCGGTAAAGGGGCGGCTGCGCCCGGTCCGCCCTACTCCCGGCGGCCGGGCGGTAATCGTCTTGCCGCAGGAGGAACACCGATAGCGGCGGGTAGTGACCGATTGGACCTTGACATCGGTCAAGGGCCGCGCCCGCACCCGGCCCCATTTCTGCCAGGTTTGGCCCTGGCAGCGGGGACAGCGCTGCGGCGGGCGCGGCTGGGTCTGGACACGGCGGCGGGACAGGTCTAGAAGGAGCATCGGCTGAACCGTCCTTAGAACTGGTTGGCGTTTAATCAATTCTACGGCGGTTCAGCTTTTTTGCAATTTAATCAGGCCAACCTTTTCTGAAACAGAGCCCCCCCCAAACTTTGTGCTAGTATGAATACACATAAGGCCAGGGCCGAAATTGCCTTGGCAATTTCGGCCCTGACTTGTTTCGGGGCCTCTGGGAGGTCCCTTTATGCCCAAGTTCTTTATGTTGGGTATCGTCCTTTCCCTGCTGCTGGGCGCCGGTTATGGCATCGCCACCCTCCAAGCCCGTTCCATCCCCTGGGACTGCGCCGATTGGCAAGCCTTTGCCCACGCCGACCGCACGACCGCCATCCTGGAATCCCTGGCCGAGAACCGGGGCAAGACCCTGTATTGCGGCGTCGACCAGTCCGATACCTTTACCAAGACCGAAACCTGGGAGGCCGGCAAAGACCGCAATGAACGGGATGACACCGTTTATTTCGGGGAGCGGGGTCAGTTCCGCGGTTTCATCGCCGCCCAGGAGGGTTATCTGACCGAGGGGGAATCCGGCGTTACCGGGGTCAGCATTGACCGCATATTTGAGTTTCCGAGAGAGGAGCGGCGGCGGGTTAAGCGGGTCAAGCGGAGGGACATCACGTCCGAGGGCAATTGCCCGGATCCGCATCCGAATCAGGGGGACAGCCATCTGCCCGGCACCCTGGCTTGCTCGGGATGGGGCAATTCCAGCGGCGCTCACGGCAGCCTTAACACGGCCCGGCGCTGGGCCCGGGGCCAGCAGGTCCGTAGCAGCAATGGCAATGGTTGGGTGCTCAACTGGGAAACGCAGGTTTTGACGAATACCGCGGGCAACACCGTCCTCGGAACCGGGCGTCCCAACAGCGAGCAATGGTAGGAGATAGCGGAAACCGCAGCCAAAAACGCTTGCCGGGCCCAAGGCTATCCGCAGGTCACCAATGTGGTTTTCGGCCGCGGCCACAACCGGGATCGCGACGAGACCGACACCAATCATGCGGACTATACCGGGGTGTATTTGGGCTGGTTTTTCTATGACCCTAATGTAGGATCCGCTAATCATAGAGCCCGGGCCCGGCAAAGCCGGACTTGGACGGCCACCTGCAAGAAAGTCATCCGCCGCACCCGGAAGTAAGGGGATGTAACCGGCGGTTGTCCCTCTAGGAAACCCTTTGCCGCCATTTCCCGGAAACGGGGGATGGCGTCTTTTTGTGGGGCATCCCCGGCCGACCCGCAACCGTCATTCCCGCGTAAGCGGGAATCCCGAAATGCCTGCCCTAAGCCGGCTTGTCTGACGCAGTACCGTTCGGGATTCCCGCTTACGCGGGAATGACGGTAGGGGGACGGGGTTGCCCAAGCGTGTTGACGCCGATTGCCGCCCCCCTAACCCACCGGCGGCCGTGCATTTATTGGCGGGCGGCCGTTGGTCAACCGATGCCGATCCGGAGCGCTGGTGGGCTGTTCCAGGGTGCGGATCAGCGTTTCCGTGGCGGCGTCCACATAGGGCGGCTGGTAGTCGACCGCCAGGGCCGGGGCCAGCAACGCCACCAAATCCGCCGCGGCCACCAGCGACGGCTCAATCTCCGGGGCGTGGTACTCGTGGCGGTAGTAGTTGAAATGCACGTCCCGGGCCAGGGAATAGCAGCGCATAATTCCCGGCTCCTTCATTTCCGCGGCGATGATAGTGGCGGCCCGGCGCAGTTTCCAGTCGGCTTCGCTGAACCAGCGGCGCCTTTCGGCGACGGTCTTGATGGCCCAAGCCGCCGCGCCCCAAGCCTTTTCCGAGGCTTGCAGCAAATCGCCGGCGGCCAATTCCGCCCAAGCCTTTTCCAGCAGCTCGGCGCTGATGCCGGCGTTGCGAACCGCTTCCTCGTCCGGCGACGGGCCGGGAGCCGTATCCAGGGGCAAGGTGGTCATAAGGGATACCTCCGGTCGGATTATTGGAATTGAGGTTATTGTAACACACCCGCCCAAGGGGAGACGGATTCAAACATGGATAGACAGGATTTACAGGATTTTGGGTATCGGTAGAACGGTATTGACGACCCCCACCGTCATTCCCGCGCAAGCGGGAATCCCGAACGGTACTGTCTTATGATGGTATTGTCGGCAAGCCACCGCTGGATTCCCGTGTACGCGGGAATGACAGTATAAGGGACCGCAACCACCCTACTATGTCATTCCGAGTGTAGCCGAGGAATGTCATCCCTCAACCAGTTCAGGATGTGCGGAATTAGGATCCTTGCCCCCTAAAAAGGCACTTCGTCCGGGGCGGGGCCGTCGCTTTCCCAGAGCAGGACCGAGTTGGCCGCCAGGAGTTCCGATTCCAGGCGGTCTTTCAGTTCCTGGCAGTAGCCGGTGCTGACGACCGGCAGTTCCAGCACTACCCGCCGGCCGCCGGTGTGGATTTCCAGGTTCACCCGGTCTTTCCCGGGATATTCCAGCAGCAGACGGATGACTTCCCGCAGGCGGTGGGCATCCTCCAGGGCGTCGTCGGATTCGGAGATGTTGAGAAAGACGGTGCGGCCGCTGCTGTCCCGGAGGCCGTTGCCGTTGCCATTGCCGCCGCTGCCGTTATCCCGATAGCCGTTGCCGTTATTTTTGCCTTTGGAGGCGGCGTTGCCGTTGGCCGCGCCGTTGCTTTTGCCTCTGGCGGCGGCATTGCCATTGGCCGCGCCATTGCGCCGGGGTTGGGCCGGGGCGGCGGAGGCGGCCGGTTCTGGAGCCGCCGGAGCAGCGGCGGCCGGCGGCGGGGTTGCGGCCGGGGTCGTGGCGGCGGCCGGAGTATCAGCCGGCGGCGTGGCGGCGGCCGCGGCCGGGGTCATGGCGGCGGCCGGAGTATCAGCCGGCGGCGGGTTTGCGGGCGCAGTATCAGCCGGTGGCGGCGGCGGAGCCGGGGCCGTAGCGGCCGGGGCGGCCGCCGTATCAGTAACCGGGGCGGCGGCATAGTCAGCCGGCGGATTGCCGGCATCTTTGACCACGCCGGGGCTGGCCGGCGCGGCCATAGTAGTAACCGGCGGACTGGCGGCCGGCGGATTGGCCGCGGCCGGAGGAGCCGGGGGATTGACCGGCGGCGGATTGGCCGACGGTAGCGACGGATTGGCCGGCGGGGTGTAGGCGGCGGCCATTTCGCAGGCCAGAGAGTAGCCATCGCCGCGCATTCGCAGTTTCCCGTTGATCCGCAGCAGCTTGCCCTCGACCCAAGTGTCCGCCGTCCGTTCCAGCACATCGGGCCAGACAATCAGCTCCATCGGGCCGCCCAGCAGCTCAAAATTGACCACCAGAAACTTCTTTTGCTCCCGGGTATAGCGTTCCGCCAAGCCGGACACCAAGCCGATGCAGTGTAGGGTCTGCCCCTGCATATCCTCGTCAAACTGGTCGACGGAATTGATGCCATCCTCCGGGTCGGCGGCGGCCAGGGCAATCAGGGGATTGTAGGAAAGGGATACGCCCAGGAGTTCCTTTTCCCAAGCCGCTTTTTCCGCCGGAGTGGCATCGGCGGCGGTCAGGCTGATGCTGGTCATAGGCGGGGCTTCCGCTTGGGCCATGGCCCCGAACAGGCTGACCTGGCCGGTGTTGCGGGTGCGGGTTTCCAATTGGGCCGTAGCCATAATCTGATCCAGGACGGCGACCAGGGCGCCGCGCTTGCCCAAATCGTCAAAGGCTCCGGCTTTGACCAGATTTTCCAGAGTGCGCCGGTTCAGGCTGCCCACATCGGCCCGGCGGCAGAAATCCTCGAGGTCGGTATAGGGGCCGTTTTCCCGCCGTTCCTGCACCAGGGGACGGATGGCGCCCTCGCCCACCGTCTTGATGGCCGCCAAGCCGAACCGCAAGCCGGGCCGGTCGCCGCCGGCCGGGTCAAGGGTGAAAAACTCTCCGGAACGATTCACATCCGGCGGCAACACCGGGATCTGGAGTTTGGAACATTCGTTGATGGAACTGACAATCCGCTCCGGATTGTCCAGGCGGGAGTTCAGCACCGAGGCCATATATTCCACCGGATAGTGGGCCTTGAAGTAGGCCGTCCAGTAGGAAATCAGGGCGTAGCTGACGCTGTGGGCTTTGTTGAAAGCGTAGCCGGCAAAGGGCTCAATCAGGTCAAAAACCTGCATCGCCAAGGGCCGGCCAAAGCCCTTGCCCAAAGCCCCCTCGATAAAGCGTTCCCGTTCCTCAGCCATCAGGGCGGCGATTTTCTTGCCCATCGCCTTGCGGACGGTGTCGGCCTCGCCCAGGGTATAGCCGGCGAAGTTCTGCAAAATCAGCAGCACTTGATCCTGATAGACGATGACGCCGTAGGTTTCGTCCAGTAGCTCTTGCAGGCTGGGATGGGGATAGACAATGGGGGCGCGGCCGTGCTTGGCGTCGATAAAGGTGTCGATATGCTCCATCGGCCCCGGCCGGTACAGGGCAATCATCGCCGCTATGTCGTTGAGGCTGGAGGGTTTCAGTTCCTTGATATAGCGCTGCATTCCCGCGCTTTCCAACTGAAACAGGTCGGTGGTCTTGCCGGAGGAAAGCAGGGCAAAGGTGTCCGCATCATCCAGGGGCAGGCGGCTCAGGTCAATTTTAATGCCCCGGGATTCGTCCAGCAGCTTGACCGCCCGGTCGAGGATGGTCAGGTTGGTCAGGCCCAGAAAATCCATTTTCAGCAGGCCCAGCTTGGCGACCGGATCCATGGAGTATTGGGTCATCATCACCGGGCTGTTTTCATCGCCGCGGCTGGGGCGCTGCAAGGGCACCGTTTCGGTCAAGGGTTCGTCGGCAATCAGCACGCCGGCGGCGTGAGTGCTGACATGATGGACAATGCCCTCCAGCCCCTGGGCGTCCTCCACCAGTTTATGGATGGCTTGATCCCCCTGATAAGTGGCGTTCAGTTCCGGATTGACCCGCAGGGCGTCCTGCAAAGTGCGGGACTTGAGCGGCACCATCCGGGCAATGCGATCCACATCCCCATAGCTCATCCCCAGGCTGCGGCCGACATCCCGCAGGGCGGCTTTGGCCCCCAGAGTGCCGAAAGTGATAATCTGCGCCACCCGGTCGCTGCCGTAGCGTTCGATGACATAGTGCAGCACCTCGTCCCGCCGGTCATCCTGAAAATCCATATCGATGTCCGGCATTTCCTTGCGTTCCATATTCAGGAACCGCTCGAAAACCAGCCGGTATTCCAGGGGATCGACATCGGTGATGCCGAGGCAGTAGAGGGCGACGCTGGCGGCGGCGCTGCCGCGGACGGCGGACATTATGCCCCGCCGCCGCACAAAATCCATAATGTCCCACACTACCAGAAAATAGTTGGCGAACTGGGTATAGCGGATTACTTCCAGTTCGTACTGCAAGCGCTGCTCGGCTTCCGGAGTGGGATGGGGATAGCGGCGGCGGAAACCCTCCCGGCAGATTTGCGCCAGATAGGCGTCGGCGTCCATATTGTCCGGGGTGGGATACTTGGGCAGGTGGGTCAGGCCAAAGCCCAGTTCCACATTGCACATTTCGGCAATGCGCTGGGTGTTTTCCAGGGCCGCCGGATAGTCGGCAAAGAGCTGCGCCATTTCCGCCGGGCTTTTGATGTAGTAGGAATCATCCTCCATCCGCAGGCGCTTTTCATCCTGCACCGTGGTGTTGGTCTGGATGCAGATGTAGATGTCCTGCAAGGGAGATTCGTGGCGGTGGACATAATGGGCGTCGTTGGTTACGACCAGGGGAATGCCCGTTTCCTTGCTGAAATCGGTCAAGGCGGCGTTAATGCCGGGCAGTTGCGGAATGTGTTCGTGACGCTGCAACTCGAGGAAATAGTTTTCCCCGAACACTTCCCGATACCAGCCGATCCGCCGCCGGGCATCATCCATACTGCCCTCGGCAATCAGCCGGGGAACTTCCGCCGAGGCGCACCCGGAAAGGCAGATGAGGCCCGAGCTGTATTGTTCCAGCAGTTCGTTATCGATGCGGGGGCGGTAGTGAAAGCCCTCGAGGTGGCCTTTGGTCACCAGCTGCATCAGGTTGCGGTAGCCGCCATTGTCCCGGGCCAGCAGGACCAGATGATAGGGGCTGCGCTCGGCGCCGCTGCGGTCGTGGCGGCTGTTGTGGGCCACATAGACCTCGCAGCCGATAATGGGCTTAAGGCCCCCTTCCTTGCACTCGGAATAAAAGTCCACCACGCCGTACAGATTGCCGTGATCGGTGATGGCCAGGGAATCCATGCCCAAATCCCGAACCTGGCGGACCAGGGTAGGGATGCGGCTGATGCCGTCCAGCATACTGTATTCGGTGTGGGTGTGCAGGTGGGTGAACACGGGCGGATTGGCCTCCGGGCGGCGGCTGGGGATTTCCTCAAGGGCGGTTAAAGATTATTACAAAGCGGCCGGGCTTGCAAGGCAGTTGGAATTGGATTGCCGGCCAATTTTCGCGGCGGCCGGCCCGGCGGCGGGCGGTCGATTCCGGGTCGGCCGCCAAGGGCGGCCGATAGGAAAAGGGGGCGGCCGGGACAAAGCCGGGCGGATTTGTCCGGCGGATAAGGATGGCGGCCGGCGGCGGCCAAGCCGCCGCCGGCCGGGGATGAATCGGGGCGATTAGGTAACCCGGCCCGGCGGCCGGGGCGCAGGGCTATCCCCGGCGGCCGGGATACCGGGCTATCCTACAAATCCGCGTACTCGTCGTACTCGGCCCGGCCCGCGGCGGCCTGCCGGGTCTGTTCCCGGTGGCGGGCCTTTTCCTCGTTCCAGTAGGGAACTTCCACATAGTTGCGGAACTCCTGGCGGGCGCCGCAGCGGCGGCAGACCCCGGGGCTGGAGGGGCCGGTGGCCGCGTCGATAACCCAGTGGTGGCTACAGGCGGCGGGACTTTCCGCCGGGGCGGCGGTGGGGCTGGACGAACTCTGCTGTGTCATAACGCTACTCCCATTAAGATATAATATATAATATCACCCTTGCCGGCCTTTGTCAATACTTTACCAAGAAATTCATAATAATCATTTTCATACATTATGATACTAATCTGCTATCACGGAACGGCATATTCCCGCTTGCGCCGGGTTAAAGCAATATAACATAGATAAATATGATAATCATAATCAGTAAATAGCAGGGAACAAGTGGCAGACGGCGGTCAGCGGGCCTTTTGAGTAAATCAGCATATTATCGGAGTATATGATAATAATGAAATGATTGGTGATACCGCGGCGGCGCCCTCTCCGCGCCCCCGGAATTTGTTGCAAGGGTCACCCGGAGTTTGCTGCAAGGATGGAAACGGCGGCGGGAAAGGCCGGATGGGACGGCCCTGAACTTTGATGCCGGAGGAAAGCCGGCGGCGGAAAGCGAATTTCTTTGAGGAGGCTATTGCATCTTGCCCCGATGCCCTTTATAATGGCCTACGCTATGACCATTGCAGCGGCCTTTGACACCCACCGGTTCATTCAGAGCCTGATTAAGAGCGGCTTTACCGAGCAGCAAGCCGAGGCGTTGGCTTACGAGCAGGTAAATCTGCTCAACAGCAACTTGTCCACCACCGAGGACTTGGAAAAAGTCCGCCTGTCCACCGAGCAGCGGATTGCGGAACTCCGCCATTCCACCGAAGCCCACATCGCGGAACTCCGCAGTTCCACGGAAGCTCACATCGCGGAAGTAAAAGCCGATGTGGAGCGGGCGCGGGCGGCCTCTGAAGCCCAGATTGCGGAACTGAAAACTGAAGTGGAAAGGGCGCGGGCTGAGTCCGAAGCCCGGATTGCGGAAGTGAAAGCCGAGGTGGAAAGGACTCGGTTGACTACCGAAGCCCAGATTGCGGAATCCCGCCGTTCCACCGAGGTCCAGATTGCGGAAGTGAAAGCCGACGTGGAAAGGGCGCGGGCGGCGTCTGAAGCCCAGATTGCGGAATCCCGCCGTTCCACCGAGGCCCAGATTGCGGAAGTGAGAGCCGACGTGGAAAGGGCGCGGTCTGAGTCCGAAGCTCAGATTGCGGAAGTGAAAGCCGACGTAGAAAAGGCGCGGCTGGCTACCGAGGCCCAGATTTCGGAATTTCGCCGCTCCTCCACCGATGAAATGGCAAAATTCCGCTTGGACATCGCTGCCCAGCTCGAGCAAACCCGCCAGGAATTCGCCGACGAAATGGCGAAGCATCGCCGGGAAGTCGCCGCCCAACTGGAGCAACACCGCCAGGAAGTCGCCGCCCAATTGGAGATGCACCGCCAAGCGTCCGCCGACGATATGAACAAACTCAACCTTACCATCGCGGACAAAATCCAGTCGGCCAAGTACGATTTGGTTAAGTGGTTTTTCCCGGCTTTTGTCGCCTTGGCCGGCCTTATTATCGCCTTGGCCGCCTTTGTGGATTAGGGCGGGGCAACCCGATCCTGGCTGGCCCCTTCGTTGGCGCGGCAAGTTTTCTTGGGGGACTATCCAATCCCTTTATCCCGGAACTCTTACCGGAGGAATGGTTCCCAGGGCGACAAAAGCGGGGCAGCAAAATCCAATTCCGCCAAAAGGGCTTTGCATTTTTCCCCGGGATGGATTATCATATAAAAGTTGCGGCCGCGGCCCCGGGCGGCGGCCCTCCGGGAAACCCAGGCCCAATCCGAAAAGGGGATGCTATGGGAAACAGTCGCTGGCTGCGTAACAGTCTGGTCTATCTGCTCATCATCATCGGGGTGATTGTCATTTTCTACACCCTGATTCCCGCCTTTGGCTCCAGCAAAGACCTGCCCCTTACCGAGGTGCTGACCGACGCCCGCAATGGGGAGGTCAGCGAAATCATCGTGGACGGCGACAAGCTGACCGTCATTCCCCTGATTTCCGGCGGGGCCGACGGCGTCCAATACACCAGTCGGATGGACGCCCAAACCGACCTGATGCGCCTGCTGGCCGACAACGATATTGAAACCGGCCCCACCGGAGTGCAGGTGATGTTCAAGGGTTCCGGCGGCCTGGGCAGTTTCCTGGGGTTGCTGCTGAACTTCCTGCCGCTCATCTTTTTCGGCGGCCTCATCCTCTTTATGATGCGCCAGGCTCAGGGCAGCAACAATCAGACCATGAGCTTCGGCCGCAGCCGGGCGCGGATGATGCCCTTTAACCGCCCCACGGTGACCTTTACCGATGTGGCCGGGGTGGACGAGGCCAAAACCGAGCTGGAGGAAGTGGTCGATTTCCTCAAATACCCGGAACGATTTCTTTCCCTGGGGGCGCGCATCCCCAAGGGCGTGCTGCTGGTAGGGCAGCCCGGCACCGGCAAAACCCTGCTGGCCCGGGCTGTGGCCGGCGAGGCCGGCGTGCCGTTCTTTCATATCAGCGGCAGCGAGTTCGTGGAAATGTTCGTCGGCGTCGGCGCGGCCCGGGTGCGGGATCTGTTCGACCAGGCCAAGCGCAACGCCCCCTGCATCGTCTTTGTCGATGAAATCGACGCCGTCGGCCGCCATCGCGGCGCCGGCCTGGGTGGCGGCCACGACGAACGGGAACAGACCCTGAACCAGATCCTGGTGGAAATGGACGGTTTCGAGACCAATACCAACATCATCGTCATCGCCGCCACCAACCGCCCGGACATTCTGGATCCGGCCCTGCTGCGGCCAGGCCGTTTTGACCGCCGGGTAACGCTGGATTTGCCCGATGTGGTGGGCCGCCAGGCCATCCTGAAAGTCCACGCCGCCGGCAAGCCGCTGGCTCCGGAAATCAACCTGGACACCCTGGCCAAGGAAACCCCCGGGTTCAGCGGGGCCGACCTGTCCAACCTGATTAACGAGGCCGCCCTGCTGGCCGCCCGCAAGAACAGCAAGAATATCGCCATGCCCGATTTCGAGGAGGCGGTGGAACGGGTCATCGCCGGCCCGGAGCGCAAGAGCCGGGTCATCAGCAGTCGGGAAAAGGAAATGACCGCCTATCACGAGGCCGGCCATGCCCTGGTCGCCTGGGCCTTGCCCCACGCCGACCGGGTGCATAAGATTTCCATTATCGCCCGGGGCAGTATGGGCGGCCATACCACCCTGCTGCCGGAGGAGGATCGCTACCTCTGGACCAAGAACCAGTTTCTGGATATGATGGCCGTCACCATGGGCGGCCGGGTGGCCGAGGAGCAAATCTTTGACGAGGTGACCACCGGGGCCAGCAACGACCTGGAACGGGCCACCAAGATTGCCCTCAGTATGATTAAGCGCTACGGGATGAGCGTGGAACTGGGGCCGCGCACCTTTGGCAAGCGGGAGGAGCTGGTTTTCCTGGGCCGGGAAATCAGCGAGGAACGGGACTACGGCGACAAGGTGGCCGAGGAAATTGACCAGGAAGTCAAAGACCTGGTCAAGAACGCCTATCAGCAGGCGTGCCAAATCCTGACCGAGCATAAGCCCAAGCTGGTGCGGATTGCCGAGTATCTGATTGAACACGAGGCGGTGTCCGGCGAGGAACTGAATCGCCTGTTCAATGCCGAGGATGGCGACTTGGAACCGGGCGGGCCGCCGCCGGTAACGCCGCCGGAGCCGCCGCCCTACGCCCCCAAACCGGAGCCGCCGCCCTATGCCCCCCAGCCGGCCCCGTCCCTGTCCAGCCACAGCGCGCCGCCCACCTTGGGCGCCGGCGCGGTAGGGGATGACTGACCCCGGTTTGCCACCGGTTACTGACGGACAAAATCCGGGGCGGGACTTTAGACCCGCCCCGGATTTTTGGCTTTGCGGCCGGGTGGCGCTCAAACAAAAGCCGACCGGTAATCCGGAAAAGGCCGGCGCTCCGGCAATCGTCCTTCCCGCCGCCCCCTACCGTCATTCCCGCGTAAGCGGGAATCCCGAACGGTACTGAAAAGACCAGCCCATTGACAGCCGGCCGCCGCCAGATTCCCGCTTACGCGGGAATGACGGTTGAGGGGCCGGGAATGACAGCAATGGCGCAACAGCCGCCGGCTATCGGCCAGTGTGTTACAATAACCTCAATTCAAATAGTCCGACCGGAGGTATCCCTTATGACCACCTTGCCCCTGGATACGGCTCCCGGCCCGTCGCCGGACGAGGAAGCGGTTCGCAACGCCGGCATCAGTGCCGAGTTGCTGGAAAAGGCTTGGGCGGAATTGGCCGCCGGCGATTTGCTGCAAGCCTCGGAAAAGGCTTGGGGCGCGGCGGCTTGGGCCATCAAGACCGTCGCCGAAAGGCGCCGCTGGTTCAGCGAAGCCGACTGGAAACTGCATCGCGCCGTCACCGTCTTTGCCGAGGAATTGGGCAAGCCGGAGCTTGCGGCCTACTATGCCCTGGCCCGGTACGCCCATTTCAACTACTACCGCCACGAATACCACGCCCGGGAGATTGAGCAGGCCATTGCGGCCGCGGCGTCCGTGGTGGCGTTGCTGGCCCCGGCCTTGGCGGCCGACTACCAGCCGCCCTATGTCGACGCCGCCACGGAAACGCTGATCCGCACCTTGGAACAGCCCACCAGCGCCCCGGATCGGCATCGGTTGACCAACGGCCGCCCGCCAATAGATGCGCGGCCGCCCGTGGGTTAGGGGGGCGGCGACAATCGGCGTCAACAGCTCCCGGCGGGGCAATGGCGTAAAAGAACCGTCCTTCCCGCCGCCCGCCTACCGTCCTTCCCGCGGCCCGCCTACCGTCCTTCCCGCGTAAGCGGGAATCCCGAACGGTACTGCGTCAGACAAGCCGGCTTAGGGCAGGCATTTCGGGATTCCCGCTTACGCGGGAAGGACGGTAGCGTGGGACGGGAATCCAACGGTTGCCTGCCGCCTCACTCCGTAGCCGCCGCCGTTTCCGATTCCGTTTCCCCGTCTCCCTCCCCCGCCAGCGGCAGGCTGCGGTAGTAGAGACCCCACTGCTGCATCAGGGCGGCTACCCGCTTATCCTCCAGGGCCAGCAGTTCCCGAAAAAAGCCGGCCAGGGCGTGGCCCGGCATCCGCTCCGGAGTGCAGACCCAGCTGCGTTCCGCCGGCACTACATACAGCAGTCCGTTCTGATGGGAACAGCCCGCTTGAATCCGCGTCAAATCCGCGCCGGGGTTAATGGTCAGCCCGCCTTGCCCGTTATCCGCCATTGGCCTTGCCGCCTCCCGCAAAAGTTTGTGGGGGGATTATACGCTCCGGGCCGGGACAAGGCAAAACCCGGCCGCTGATTTTTCCTGACCACCCTATCCGGTATATCCAGTTAATCCCTGTTAACCGGGAAATTGGATAATTTCCGGGTATTATCAACCGGCGTTGGCACCGGTTAAAATAGCGGAAATTCACCTTTTCCCGAATTGCCCATCCCGCCGGATATGCTGGCGGATGGGATGGGCTATTCTAGGATTGAACCGGCAAGGTCTGTCAACGGGCTGGCTGTCAGTACCGGGGGATGGATATGGATGCGGCCGGGCGCGGGGCAACTGCCGGCCCCACGCCCGGAACCGGGTTACTTTCCTCCTTCCTGCTCCAGCAGTTCCGCCACGGTAATCCCCTTCTCTTGGGCTACCCGTTTCAGGACGGGCATATACCGTTGCTCAGTCTCCTGGCGAGCTTCCCGCCGCCCCTCCTCCCGCAGGGATTCCTTTACCGCTTGGTGCTTTTCCCACGCCCAGAACATCCGGCGTACACCTCCTTCGATGGTTACGGCTACCATGCCGTAGATTGCCGCGCCCAAGTCCACCATATCGGCGGCTACTTTCAGATTGGCCGCCAGATCCCCTTGCCCGCCCGTCGTCAGCCAGGTCAGCAGGGCAGTTACCCCGCAAGCGCCAAAGGGCGCGGCCAAGAGATGCCGCCGCGGCCACCGCATTTCCCACCACTTTTCCGGTTCCATAGACCTCTCCGATTCCCGAATTTTCCCGGCCCGCCGGGTATGCTGCGGGACGGGATGGCCTATTCTAGGGTTGAACCGGCAAGGTCTGTCAATGGGACGGCTGTCAGTGACCCAGATATGGATGCGGCCGGGCGCGAGGTTGGCGGTTGCCCCACGCCCGGAACCGGGTTACTCCTCCGACTGCGGCGGCAGCAGTTCCGACAGGGGGATGCCCCGCTCCCGGGACACCTTTTCCAGGTGAGCCTGCATCGCCGCCCGGTTTTCCTTGCGGCCTTCCTGCCGGCCCTCCTGCCGCCCCTCCTCCCGCAGGGATTCCTTTACCGCTTGGTGCTTTTCCCACGCCCAGAACATCCGGCGTACCCCTCCTTCGATGGTTACGGCCACCATGCCGTAGATTGCCGCCCCCAAGTCCACCATATCGGCGGCTACTTTCAGATTGGCCGCCAGATCCCCTTGCCCGCCCGTCGTCAGCCAGGTCAGCAGGGCTGTTACCCCGCAAGCGCCAAAGGGCGCGGCCAAGAGATGCCGCCGCGGCCAGCGCATTTCCCACCACTTTTCCGGTTCCATAGACCTCTCCGGTTCATTGATTGCCCATCCCGCAACTGTGCTGGCGGATGGGATGGGCTATTCTAGGGTTGAACCGATGAGGTCTGTCAATGGGCCGGCTGTCAGTACCGGGATATGGATGCGGCCGGGCATGGAGCCGACGGTTGCCCCCCGCCCGGCGCCGGGTTACTCCTCCGACTGCGGCGGCAGCAGTTCCGACAGGGGGATGCCCCGCTCCCGGGACACCCTTTCCAAGTGGGCTTGCATCGCCGCCCGCTCGGCCTTGCGGCCGGCTTTCCTGCCCTCTACGCGGCCCTCCTGCCGGCCCTCCTGCCGCAGGGATTCCTTTACCGCTTGGTGCTTTTCCCACGCCCAGAACATCCGGCGTACCCCTCCTTCGATGGTTACGGCTACCATGCCGTAGATTGCCGCGCCCAAGTCCACCATATCGGCGGCTACTTTCAGATTGGCCGCCAGATCCCCTTGACCGCCCGTCGTCAGCCAAGTCAGCAGGGCCGTGACCCCGCAAGCCCCAAAGGGCGCGGCCAAGAGATGCCGCCGCGGCCACCGCATTTCCCACCACTTTTCCGGTTCCATAGACCTCTCCGATTCCCGAATTGCCCCTCCTGCAACTGCGCTGGCGGATGGGATGGGCTATTCTAGGGTTGAACCGGTTAGGTCTGTCAATGGGCCGGCTGTCAGTACCGGGGTTATGGATGCGGCCGGGCGTGGGGCAACTGCCTGCCCCCCGCCCGGCCCCGGGTTACTCCTCCGACTGCGGCGGCAACAGTTCCGCCAGGGGGATGCCCCGCTCCCGGGACACCCTTTCCAAGTGGGCCTGCATCGCCGCCCGCTCGGCCTTGCGGCCGGCTTTGTTGCCCTCCTCCCGCAGGGATTCCTTTACCGCTTGGTGCTTTTCCCACGCCCAGAACATCCGGCGTACCCCTCCTTCGATGGTTACGGCCACCATGCCGTAGATTGCCGCGCCCAAGTCCACCATATCGGCGGCTACTTTCAGATTGGCCGCCAGATCCCCTTGCCCGCCCGTCGTCAGCCAAGTCAGCAGGGCCGTTACCCCGCAAGCGCCAAAGGGCAAGGCCAAGGCGTGCCGCCGCGGCCACCGCATTTCCCACCACTTTTCCGGTTCCATAGACCTCTCCGGTTCCCGAATTGCCCCTCCGGCCGCAGTATCGGCGAATGGGATGGCCTATTCTAGGGTTGAACCGGTTAGGTCTGTCAACAGGCTGGCTGTCAGTGACCGGGATATGGATGCGGCCTTTGCCGGGGAGCATTGCCGGGTGTGAACCGGCAATGTTGCCGGCAATGGGTCGGTAGCGCCACAGACAGCCTTGAACTTGCTGCCCCGGGAAACCAGCCGCCAAGGGAGACTCCCGGCCCAGGGGAAAAGGGCCGGCTGGGACGACGATTGCTTGCCGAAAATCCTATCCGGTTAAAAGGCGATTGCCCTCGGCGCTGACGGGCAAAAGCCCCCCGGCTATGTTGGGATATTATAATAGGCCTTGCGCGGTTAGTCAACCCAGTTTAATTGCCATGGATAGACCGGATTAACAGGATTTTTTCGCTGGTCGGGAAAGTTGTTTCCTTAAAGGAATGGCCTTACATAGCAGACGAAAAATCCGGTATTCCTGGCACGGGCAGGCATGGTAAAATAGAGGGTAAAATCCCGTCCGGCCAGGAGGAAAATCAGATGCAACGGGTCTATCGTTCTGACTTGCGCTGCCCCCATTGCGGCTCGAACTGGATGCCCAAAGCCGGGTTTTCCCACGGCAAACAGACTTATCGCTGCGGGGAATGCCACCATCGCCACAGTCCGGAGGGCAATCGCCACTACCATCCGCCCCAGGTAAAGAGCCAGGCTTGGGAAATGTATGGCGAGGGGATGAGCATCGCGGCCATCAGCCGGGTGCTGAACCTGCCGGAGTTGACGGCGCTTACCTGGATTAAAAAAAAGTCCGTCAGGCCGGAGCCGAGTTAGAGCAGCTGGCCGAGGAACTCCTGGCGACCCGGGATCCGGAGCAGGCGGCGGCGGTCATTTCCCTGGACGAGATGTGGACCTATCTGGGGCGGCGGATCGGGCCGGGTCGGCGCTGGCTGTGGATCTGGACGGCGGTAGTGGAGGAGACCGATGGCCGGCGCTGGCGGCTGTTTGAGGTGGGTAGTCGCAACGGGGCGACTTTGCGTAGGTTGCTGGCCCGCTTGCCGGCGGCGGAAAAATACTGCACGGATCCTTACCCGGTCTATCGGGCTTTGCTGCCGGCGGAACGGCATCAGGTTGGCAAGGGGCCGGAGACCAATCGGAACGAGGCCACCCATGAGGTGTTGCGGCGCAAGCTGAACCGGCTGGTGCGGCGGACGCAGGGCTACAGCAAAAGCCTGGCGATGCTGGTGGATTCCCTGGCTCTGGTATGGCTGAAACAGGGCTGGATTCAGAATGCCTGCCCGTGCTAGGAATACCAAAAATCCTGTTAATCCTGTAAATCCATGTTAATTAAAGGGAAATTATCCAATTTTCGGCAAATTCCCCCCAAACCTGTAAAACGGTGTTACAATCAGGCCAGCAACTTGGGCAAACCCGGCAACCTGAAAGGAAGGACGCTTTTATTATGTATCCCCCCGGCGGAGGACAACGGCAACCCGAAATGGACTTTGAGCAGGTAACGGCCCGGTTCCGGGACGGATTCGGCCGGTTTTCCGGCCGTTTCGGCGGCAGCGGCATCGGCCTGTTCATCCTCGGCATCCTGGCCCTGCTCATTATCGTCTGGGCCGGCACCGGCGTTTATACCATCGGCCCCGGCGAAAACGCCGCCCGGCGCCTCTTTGGCGCGGTGCAAGGCCCTCCGGTAACCCAAGAGGGCCTGCAATGGTGGTGGCCCTCCCCGGTGGGCAACCGGGATGTGGTGCGGGTGACCGAAACCCGCCGTATGGAACTGGGTTTCCGCAGCAACGAAGCCGGGGCCGGCAATCCCTTTCCCACCGAAGCCCTGATGATTAGCGGCGACCTGAACATCGTCGACGTGCAGATGGTCGTCCAATACAACATCAAAAGCCTGAACGATTTCCTGTTCCGGGTGGACGATCCGGGGGAGGAAAGCCGGGCCATCAATCCCGGCCGCCCCGACGGACGCACCCTGAAAGACGCCGCCGAGGCCGCCCTGCGCCTGGTGGTCGGGCAGCGTTCCATCGACGATGTCCTGGTCCGCAATCGCGAGGAAGTCGAGGAACAGACCAAAATCCGCTTGCAGGAAATCCTGGACAGCTACAACACCGGCATCAATGTGGAGACGGTGCAGCTGCAGGATGTAAAAGCCCCGGAGGAAGTGCGCGACGCCTTTGACGATGTGCTGCGCGCCCGCCAGGAACGGGATACCCGCATTAACCAGGCCCGCGCCTTTGAGGCCGACATCATCCCCCGGGCCGAGGGCGATGCCGAGCGCATTAAAGAGGGCGCCGAGGCTTTCCGCCAGGCCCGGATTGCCCGGGCGCAAGGCGAAGCCGACCAGTTCACCGCCGTGCTGCGGGAATATCAGAACTCCCAGGAAGTTACCCGCCAGCGGCTCTACCTGGAAGCTATGGAGCAAATCCTGCCCGGCGTCAGCAAAATCATCGTCTCTCCGGAGGCGGAAACGGTGCTGATCCTGGGCGGGCAGGACGGCTTGACTCCGGTACCCATCGGCCCCCAGCCGGCCCAGCCCTAGGGGTTTCATCCCGGCCTATTCCATTCCGATCAAATCAGCCGGGGGCCGGCGGCGGCCCCCCACCCACCGGCAGCAGAGAGTAGTATTTATGCGCGCTTTAATCATCCTGGGGATTCTGGTGGTCCTCGGCATCATCCTGCTCCGCCAGTCCCTTTACATCGTGGACGAAACCCAGCAGGTCATCATCCTGCGCTTTAACGAGGTCATCAACACCCGGCTGGCCCCGGGGTTGTATGTCAAAGCCCCCTTCGTGGACACCGTCGCCACCTTTGACAAGCGGATTCTGCGGATTGACGCCGCCCCGGTCGCTATGCCGGACAAGGAAAAGCAGAACCTGATTATCGATTCCTATGCCCGCTACCGGATTACCGATCCGGTGCAGTTCCGCAAGACCCTGCAAACGGAGAATAACGCCCGCAGCCGGCTGGGGGACATCGTTACTTCCACCCTGCGGGATAGGGTAGCCCTGCGCGACCGCTTCGAGATTATCGGCGCGGAACCCATCATCGACGAATCCGGCAATCCGGTCGAGGATGATGAGGGGCTGCCGCTCTTTGAGGGCCGGGACACCCGGACCGCCATCCTTAACGAAGTGCTGGACGGCGTCCGCCGCCGCACTCAGGAACAGGATTTCGGCATTGAAATTATCGATGTCCGCATCAAGCGGGCCGACTTTCCGGAGTCGGTGACGCCCAGCATCTATACCCGGATGCGGGCCGAGCGGAATCGCATCGCCACCCGATTCCGGGCCGAGGGCGAGGAGGAGGATCTGAAAATCCGGGCTATCGCCAACCGCAATCGGGAGGTCATCCTGGCCGAGGCGGAACAGCAGAGCAATCAGATCCGGGGCGCTGGCGAGGCCGAGGCCATCCGCATCCTGGCCCAGGCCCTGAATCAGGATCCGGACTTTTTCTCCTTCCGCCGCAGCCTGCAAGCCTACCAGAACTTTATCGGCGAGCAGGATACCATCATCCTTTCCGCCGATGAAAACCTGTTCCAGTTCCTGGGGACGCCGGAGTAACCTAGCAACCGTCATTCCCGCGTAAGCGGGAACCTGGAAACATAGAAACCGTCATTCCCGCGTAAGCGGGAACCTGGAAACATAGAAACCGTCATTCCCGCGTAAGCGGGAACCTGGAAACATAGAAACCGTCATTCCCGCGTAAGCGGGAACCCGGAAAAGGGCAGCGGCCGCCGCAACCGTCATTCCCGCGTAAGCGGGAATCTGGAAAAGTGGCAGCGGCCGCCGCAACCGTCATTCCCGCGTAAGCGGGAATCTGGAAAAGTGGCAGCGGCCGCCGCAACCGTCATTCCCGCGTAAGCGGGAATCTGGAAAAGTGGCAGCGGCCGCCGCAACCGTCATTCCCGCGTAAGCGGGAACCTGGAAGTACCCGGCGGGCAGTAGTCGGGTCTTTGGCAATACCGTTCGGGATTCCCGCTTACGCGGGAATGACGGTAGAGGGCGGGCGTGCCGGTAGGGGATGGGGAATGACGGTAGGGATGGACGAAAGGGGGAAACCGGAAAGGGCAACGGCCGCCTGCTACCGTCATTCCCGCGTAAGCGGGAACCCGGAAAAGGCAACGGCCGCCGCAACCGTCATTCCCGCGTAAGCGGGAATCTGGGAAAGGGCAACGGCCGCCTGCAACCGTCATTCCCGCGTAAGCGGGAATCTGGAAGTACCCGGCGGGCGGTAGTCGGGTATTGGCAATACTGTTCGGGATTCCCGCTTACGCGGGAATGACGGTAGCAGGCGGGAATGACGTGTAGAGGGCGGCCGGTGACGGTAGGGGATGGGGAATGACGGTAAAAGGCGGCCGATTACGGCCGGGGATGGGGGATTGCGGTAAGGGATTGCCAATGACGGCAAGGGATTAGGAATGAAACTGCACGAATACCAGGCCAAAGAGCTTTTCGTCCGCTACGGCATCGCCACGCCGCCGGGCAACCTGGCCGTTACGCCGGCGGCGGCCCGGCAGGCTACCGAGGAATTGGGCGGACAGGCGGTGGTCAAGGCGCAGGTTCACGCCGGCGGCCGCGGCCAGGCCGGCGGCATCAAAATCGTCCATTCTCCCCAGGAAGCGGAACAGACCGCCCAGGGCTGGCTGGGGCAAAGCCTGGTCACGCGCCAGACCGACGCCCGGGGCGCGCCCATAAACTCCGTGCTGGTCGAGGGCTTGGCCGACATCCAGCGGGAGCTTTATGTGGCCTTGACCATCGACCGCGGCCACCGGGGGCCAATGCTGATTGCCAGCGCCGCCGGCGGGATGGATATCGAGGAAGTGGCGGCTACCCGGCCCCAGGACATCCATACCGAACCCATCGAGCCGGTCTTGGGCCTGATGCCTTATCAGACCCGCCGCTTGGCCGCCAAACTGGATTTGACGGCGGCCCAGGTACGCCCGGTCACCCAGGTATTAAACGCCCTTTACCGCATCTTTACCGAATTGGATTGCGCCCTGGTGGAAATCAATCCGCTGATTATCACCGGAGACGACCGGGCGGTGGCATTAGACGCCAAGCTGGAAGTAGAGGAGGATGCCCTGTTCCGCCATTCCGACCTGCGGGAATTGCGGGATCGTTCCCAAGAGGATGCCCTGGAAGCGGAAGCCGCCGATAAGGATATTGCCTATGTGAACCTGGAGGGCAGCGTGGGCTGTCTGGTCAACGGGGCCGGGTTGGCCATGGCGACTCTGGATGTAACCAACGCCGCCGGGGCCGCGCCAGCCAATTTTCTGGATGTGGGCGGCGGGGCCGACGAGGAAAAGGTCGCCGCCGCCGTGGCTATCATCCTGTCCGACCCCAAAGTCAACCGGGTATTGGTCAACATTTTTGGCGGCATCCTGCGCTGCGACATCGCCGCCCGGGGCATCGTAATGGCTTTTGAGCGGCAAGGGGCCACGCTGCCGCTGATTGTGCGGATGCTGGGCACCAATGTGGAGGAGGGCAAAGCCATCCTGCAAGCCTCCGCCCTGAATGTAACCTTTGCCGACACCCTGACCGAGGCGGCCGAGGCGATAAGGGCGGCGGGGTAGGGGCGGCAATGGCATACAGCAACCGCCATTCCCGCCGCCGGATACCGTCATTCCCGCGTAAGCGGGAATCCCGGACGGTATTGCCTTATGATGCCGCATCCTGTCAAGCCACCGCGGGATTCCCGCTTACGCGGGAATGACGGTGGGGATGAACGGAAAAACAATCGGGTCGTTAAACCCGTCAAAGGGGGGCAGGCGTCTAGCATGGGCATTTTGCTGAATGAGGAATCCCGCATCCTGGTGCAGGGCATTACCGGGCGGGAGGGCAGTTTCCACGCCCGGGCCGGCATAGCCTATGGCACCAATGTAGTGGCCGGCGTTACCCCCAGCCGCGGCGGGCAGCTTTTTGACGATACCGTGCCGGTCTTTGACGCGGTGGCCGACGCCGTGGCGGCGACCGGGGCCAATGTGTCCCTGATTTTCGTCCCGCCGCCCTTTGCCCCGGACGCCATCGTCGAGGCCGCCGATGCCGGCGTCCCCCTGATTGCCTGCATTACCGAGGGCGTGCCGACGCAGGATATGGCCCGGGTGTCCCGCTATCTGGCGCAAAAGCCGGCGGTGCGGCTGATTGGCCCCAACTGCCCCGGAATGATTAACCCCGGCGCCCGCTGCAAAGTGGGCATTATGCCCGGCAACATCCACCGGCCCGGCCGAGTGGGGGTAATGTCCCGCAGCGGCACTTTGACCTATGAAGCCGTCGCCCAGCTGACCGGCCGCGGTATCGGCCAATCCAGCTGCGTCGGCATTGGCGGCGACCCGATTATTGGCACCAGTTTCGCCGAAATCCTGCGCTTGTATGACGCCGACCCGGACACCGATTTAATCGTCTTTATCGGCGAAATCGGCGGCAATATGGAACAGGAAGCCGCCGCCGTCATCAAAGGGGAAATTAGCAAGCCGGTCTGCGCTTTGATTGTGGGGGCCACGGCCCCGCCGGGCAAGCGGATGGGCCATGCCGGGGCCATCATCACCGGAGAAAGCGCCACGGCCGCCGCCAAAATCGCCGCTTTGCGGGACGCCGGCGCCCACATCATCCCCACCCCGGCCGACATCGGCTCCACCGCCGCCGCCGTGCTGGAGGGAATGGGGTAGGGCGGATTCAAACATGGATAGACAGGATATACAGGATTCTTGGGTCTGATTAGAAAGGTTGTTGACGTCCCCCACCGTCCTTCCCGCGTAAGCGGGAATCCCGACGGCACTGCCGTACAAGGCCGCAGTCTTGGCAAGCCACCGCGGGATTCCCGCTTACGCGGGAATGACGGTGGGGTCGAGGGAAGGACGGTTGCGCTGTCGCAAAATTCCCCTCAAAATCCGCCAAATTCGCCGCCGCCTTGCTTATTGACAACCGGCATTATGTTATAATCTATAGGCGTCTCGCCGGGCGAGCAGTCCCCCATCCCACCGCCAACCGGCTGTCCGCATCCTCTCCGTACCGCCGGGCGGCCCAGGGCGCGCAAAGTTATGTCGCTGGAAAAATTCCTCGAAAATCTGGACGACCCGGAACTGGCGCGAAATCATTCCGCCTTTATCGAGGTTTCCGACCTGTCGCCCGCCGAGCTGGGCCTTTTTGCCCGGGCCTGGTTTGTCCTGCCCCGGGAACGGCGGCGGGAACTGATTGCCACTCTGGTGGAACTGGCCGAGGAAAACCCGGAACTGGATTTCGGGGCCATTTTCAAGATGTGCCTGAAAGACCCGGACGAGCCGGTGCTGGAAAAGGCCATCGAGGGGCTGTGGGAGTATGACGACCGCTCGGTGCTGCCGGGATTGATTCAGGTGCTGAGCTCGGAGCAGGGGCCGGCGGCCCGGGCCGCCGCCGCCGCCGCCCTGGGCAAGTTCGCCGCCCTGGCCCAAGAGGGCGGCCTGCTGACCCGGGATGCCCAATGCGTCCGGGAACAGCTGACCGCCATCCTGGAAAACGCCGCCGAAAATCCCGAAGTCCGCCGCCGCAGCCTGGAAGCCGTCGCCCCCTTTAACACCCCGGACATCCGCGACTATCTGTGCCGCGCCTATGAAAGCGACGACCTGAAACTGAAATCCAGTTCCATTTACGGGATGGGGCGCACTGGGGAAAGCGGCTGGCTGCCCTTGCTGATTAAGGAACTGAAAAGCCGGGAGCCGTCCCTGCGCTACGAAACGGCCCACGCCTGCGGCGAACTGGGCGACGAGGCGGTCGTCCCCCATCTGATTTGCCTGCTGCAAGACGAGGATTATCAGGTGCAGTTGGCCGGCTTGACCGCCCTGGGCAAAATCGGCGGCTCCCTGGCCAAACGGGCCTTGCTGCGCTGCATCAAAGAGGGCGACGCCGCCCTGGAGGAGGCCGCCCGGGCCGCCCTGGAAAATGTCGAATTCCTCGAAGACCCCCTGGCCTTTGCCTCGGATCTTTAGGCAAGGCAATCGCCTACCGGGACCGTCCCGGCCTGCCCTTATCTACCGTCCTTCCCGGCCGCCCTATCTACCATACATTGCCGCCTCTCTCTACCGTCCTTCCCGCGTAAGCGGGAATCCCGCGGTGGCTTGACCGGGCTGCGGCATTATACGGCAGTACCGTCGGGATTCCCGCTTACGCGGGAAGGACGGTAGGGGGACGGGCCGGGCGGTAGAGAGGCGGCGGGAATGACGGTAAAAGGGCCGGGGATGCCCACAAAAAGCCGCCATCCCCCGTTTCAACCGGGGAATGGCGGCAAAAGGGTTTCCGTCAGTCCCCAATCCGCTCATCCTGAACTGGTTGAAGGATGGGTTACATCCCCCTACTTCCGGGTGCGGCGGATGACTTTCTTGCAGGTGGCCTCCCAGGTCCGGCTTTGCCTAGTTTGGTATCTAAAGGCACTGCTGGACATCGGATTGGTCACCCGCCGAAAGAAAAGGCCCAAGCCCGGACCGACGTCCTGCGCGCCCGAGCCGCGGTTTTCGCTGTGTCCGGGGCCTAACTGGGCGCTGCCCGCCACATACCGGGCCCCCCGGGCCCGGCAAGCCCGCTCCGCGGCGGCGACCAGCTGCCCTTGCCACCAGTCATTGTTCGGGCTCGCATTCGCGAAGGCGGCGCCCCGGGGGTTGGCGTTGTAATTGTCATTGGTGTATCGGAGGTTCGTGTCCCAAGTGACCTTGCCGTTGACAGCGTTGATCCCAAAGCCGACCGCCAGATTCCGGCCTTGGTTGCGCCCGGTGCCATCATTAGTTACCCAGTTGGCGCTAGTGTTGCTCTCCCCCGGGCAAATCAGGCCGAGAACTTGCCCGCAGCTGGCCGCGGCGTTAATCGGGAACTGGTCGACGTCCGTGCCGACCTCGAACCGCTTGACCCGCTTGGTGCGCCGCCGTTCCTCCCTCGGAAACTCAAAGATGCGGTCAATGCTGACCCCGGTAACGCCGGATTCTCCCTCGGTCAGCCAACCCTCTTGGGCGGCGATGAAACCGCGGAACTGGCCGCGTTCCCCGAAATAGACGGTGTCATCCCGCTCGTTGCGGTCTTTGCCGGCTTCCCAAGTTTCGGCCTTGGTAAAGGTGTCGGACTGGTCAATGCCGCAGTAGAGGGTCTTGCCCCGGTTTTCGGCCAGGGACTCGAGGATGGCGGTCGTGCGGTCGTCGTGGGCAAAGGCTTGCCAATCGGTGCAGTCCCAGGGGATGGAACGGGCTTGGAGGGTGGCAATGCCGTAACCGGCGGCGGCCAGCAGCAGGAGGAGGACGATACCCGCCATAAGGAACTTGGGCATAAGGGAACCTCCCGAGAGGCCCCAAAAAATTTTTCCGGGGCCGAAATCGCCAGGGCGATTTCGGCCCCGGTCTTATGCCTTTCATTCTATCCCAAGTCTTGGGGAATGTAAAGGGGTTAATCCGACTTTTTGCTAAATTGACATGGATTAACCGGGTAGACCGGATTCTATATCTGATGGGAACGGTTATTGACCGCCAATACCGTTCTACACAGACCCCAAATCCTGTCTATCCATGTTTGAATCCGTCTCCCCCTGGGGCGGGAATGGCGGTTTCCAAACGCCATCCTCTGCCCTAAGCTAGCCCCTAACCCCCGCCCTCTGCTATAATCCCGGCTATTCCGGTCAAGGACCTGGCCCCATCCCATTCATCCCCCCTAAGGAGGCCCGGCTGATGTATGATTTGCTGATTAAGGGCGGCACGGTTATGGACCCGGCCCAGGGCATTAACGGCGTCTGCGATGTAGCCATTGCGGACGGCAAAATCGCCCTAGTGGCGCCGGATCTGGCGGCGGCGGACGCGGCGCAGGTGGTGGAAGTGGCGGGCAAAATCGTTACCCCCGGCCTGATTGACCTGCATACCCATGTCTATGACGGGGTGAACGGCAACGGCGTGGCCGCCGACCTGGGCGGCGTGCAGGCCGGCGTTACTACGATGGTGGACGCCGGCAGTTCCGGCTGCGACACCTACGGCGGCTTTCCCCGCCACATCATCCCCCACAACGCCACGGAAATCATCCCCTTCCTGCACATCTGCCGCACCGGCCTGGCGACTACCCCGGACATTTTCAGCCCGGCCAGCATCGACCTGGACAAAACCATCAAGACCGTCGAGGAAAATCGGGATACCATCTACGGCATCAAAGCCCGGATGGTCTCTCCGGCCCTGGAAATTATGGGCATGGAAATGCCGCGAATGGCGAAACGGGCCGCGGTCGAAGCCGGCGTCAAGCTGATGGTGCATATCGGCGACACCGAAAAACGCTACGATCCCGGCGTCATCCACCAGCTGCTGCCCATCCTGGAGCCGGGGGACATCGTTACCCATCTGTTCACCGCCAATCCCGGCGGCGTTATCGATGCCCAGGGCAAACTGGTTCCCGAGGCCAAAGAGGCCCAAGAGCGCGGCGTCTGGCTGGATACGGCTCACGGGCGGATGAATTTCAGCTTTGCGGTGGGACAGCGGGTGTTGGATCAGGGCCTGCTGCCGCACTGCATCAGCACCGATTTGACCCTGCCCGGCCGCCAGCATACCGTCCACAGCATGACCGAAATGATGACCCGCTTTCTGGCAATGGAGTTCACTCTGGAGCAGGTGGTAACGATGTGTACCCTGAACCCGGCCAAGGCGTTGGGGCAGGAACACCGCATCGGCGCGCTGACGCCGGGGCATCAGGCCGATGTGTCGGTATTGGAAATCCGGGAGGGCGATTGGGTGGTCTATGATGTGGTCGGCGGCCAGCGGCGGACGGAAAAGGCGGTAGTGCCGGCCCTGACCATCAAGGGCGGCCAGATTTATGCCGCCGGCTGGGGCCCCCGCCCCTGGGGTTGGGAACCGGACAGCGTTGCGGAGGGGGGTTAGGGCGGGAAAGTTCCGGGCGGCGGATTTTAAGGCGCTGGCGGCTCCTTTACCGTCCTTCCCGCCGCCTACCGTCATTCCTGCCGCCGCCTACCGTCATTCCCGCGTAAGCGGGAATCCCGAACGGTATTGCCAAAGACCGGCCTATTACTAATCGGGCATTTCGGGATTCCCGCTTACGCGGGAATGACGGTAGGGGATAGCGGGAATCCCGAACGGGGCTGCCTTATGATGCCGCAGTGTGGGCAGGCAACCGCCAGATTCCCGCTTACGCGGGAAGGACGGTAGAAAGGCGGCGGGAAGGACGGTTGCGGCTCCGCCACCGTCCCATCCGCTCATCCTGAACTGGTTGAAGGACGAGCGGAAAAGAGCTCCCCGCTCCCTTATGCTATAATCCGGCCTATGCTACCGCCCTTGCGCTACCTGCCCCCGACCCTGGCCGGCCAAAGCCCGGCGGCCCGGAACTTCCTTGCCGGCCACGGCGGCCTGATTGTCTGCGCCCTTTTTCTGCTGGCGGGCTTGACTCTGGTTGGGGATTACGGTAGAGGGGCCGATGAAGCGGATCAGCGTTGGATTGCCCGGGCCAATCTTGACTACATCCTGGGCCGGGGAGACAGCCGCGACGCGCTACCCCCCCTCCTCACCTTTTACGGCGTGGCTTTTGAGCTGCCGCTGCTGCTGGCCGAGCGAGCCCTGGGACTGGAGGATTATTACCAAGTCCACCGGCTCCGTTTAACCTTTACCCATCTGTTCTTTATCCTCGGCGCTTTCTTTTGCTACCGGCTGGCTTGCCGGCTGAGCGATAACCGGTTGCTGGCCCGGTTTGCCCTGCTGATTTTTCTGCTGCATCCCCGCATCTACGCCCATTCTTTTGTCAATAGCAAAGACCTGCCTTTTCTCAGTATGTTCGTCATAGCCCTGTATCTGCTGGAGCGGGCTTTCCGCCGGGATACTGTCGGAGCTTTCATCCTGCTGGGCATCGCCGTAGGATTGCTGACCAATTTGCGGATTATGGGGGTGATGCTGCTGGCGGCGGTATTGGCGCTGCGGGGATTGGATTGGTTTTATGCCGAGAGCGGGCCGGAACGGAAATCCATCCTGCGAACCGCCGGGCTGTTTGTTCTGGCGGCCGGGCTGACTTTGTACGCCGCAACCCCCTACGCTTGGGCTAACCCGGTGAACTACCTGGCGGGAAGCCTGGATTTGACGATTAACCATCCGGTCATTGCGTGGCAACTGTTTCAGGGCGAACCGATTCCTTCTAATGGACTGCCGCCGCATTACACCGTCACCTGGTTCAGCATCACCACGCCGCCGCTGCTGTTGCTGTTAGGCGTTATCGGAATAGCGGCGGTCCTGGCCCGGATCTGCCGCCGGCCCGGGGCGGTTTTCCGCAATACCCGGCTGCGCTTTCGGGGGCTGCTGCTGGCGGCTTTCCTGCTGCCGCCGCTGGCCGCCGCCCTGCTGGGCGCCACCCATCACGACCATTGGCGGCATTTCTTTTTCCTCTATGCGCCCTTTTGCCTGCTGGCGGCCGGGGGACTCGGATGGCTGGCCGCCGGCTTTTCCCGTTGGCGGCCGAGCGGGCTGCGGCGGGCCGGAGGGTATGGCCTGGCCGGGTTAGGCGTGGGATTGATTGCCTTGCAGGTGACGCAGCTCCATCCCTGGCAGCATGACTATTTCAACTTTCTGGTGGATCGGACGACTCCGGAGCGGCTGCGGACGCAGTATGAAATGAACCATTGGGGATTGGCCTATCGGCAGGGGTTGGAGCAGCTGCAGGAACGCCATCCGGGAGAGACCCTGGTCGTGGTGGGTAGGGGGCGGCTCGAGCAGTATCGGGAAATTCTGCCGCCGGCGGCCCGGCAGCGTTGGCCGGCCGGCGGCAGCCGCGCCGATTATGAACTGCGGCCGCCGGCTTTCAGCCAGCCGGATTTGGCTTTTAATTCCTTTTACCCCCGTCAAATTTACCACAATACCCTGGTCGCCGCGCGGCCGCTGGCCGCGGCCCGGATGACGCCGGCGGCCATCGCCGCCTACCGGGAACTTTACCGCCAAGCCGTAGCCGGCGAACCCATTATCCGCGCCGACTATAATGTTTATCTTGAGGACCAGCGGCTGACTTTTGTCCGGGAAAACTGCGCTCCGGAGGAGCCGGATGCTTGGTTCGGCGTGCGGATTTTCCCCCGCCGCCAGGAAAACCTGCCGCCGCCTTTGCGGCAAGACTCCTCTTATGCCGCTCTCAATACGCGCGGCGTAAGATTGGGCCGGCTCTGCCTGGCCGTACTCCAGTTGCCGGACTATGCCCGGGAGGGTGACCTTATCCTGCGGCAGCATTATTGGGACGATGGGGAGCCATCCGGATTGCCCTTGTGGGAGGAGTTTTACAGCTTGTCCCGCCGCGGCTTGGGGGAAATTATCGCGGATCACCGGCGGAATCAGCCGCCACCGGCGGGGCCGGCGGCTTTTGAGGTTTTCCTGGACCGGGAATCCGGCCGCCTCCGCCTGCTTTACGCCAAAGCTAACTGCACTCCCGCCGAGTATGCAACTCCCATAACCCTGCATATCTACCCGGTGACCTTGGCGGATTTGCCGGCGGAATATCGGGACAACGGCTTTGACAATCGGGATTTCCCTTTGACGAAGTATGGCGGCCGGCCCGGCGGGATGTGTCTGGCGGCCTATCCCTTGCCGGCTTATCCCATCGCCGCGATACGCACCGGGCAAGCCGGGGTCTGGGAAACCAACCTTTACCCGCCGGCGGATCCGGAATCCCTGCGGGCCGCTTACGCCGCCTTGGCCGCCATTCAACCGGCTATCCAAGCCGATTTTGCCCTGTATGTGCAGGATAGCCGGCTGATTTATTTGCGGGAAACCTGCGCGGCGGCGGATACGGCGGCCGGCTTTTTCCTGCATATTATCCCGCAGGATGTTGCCAATCTGCCGGCGGAACGGCAGTCGGCCGGCTTTGCCAACTTGGATTTTGCCTTTGCCCGCTGGGGCGGCCATTTCGACGGCAAGTGTTTGGCGGCGGTTCCTTTGCCGGAATATCCCATCAAAGCCATACGCACCGGCCAGCATCTACCCGGCCAGGGGGAATTGTGGGCGGCAGAATTGACGGTGGAACGGTAAGGTGGACGCTGATCGTCCGCTCGTCCTGCAACCAGTTCAGGATGAGCGGACAGTAGTGACATCCTTACCGGCTAAAGATGAGTGGGCGGCTCTTTTCCGCTCATCCTGAACTGGTTGCAGGACGAACGGGAAAGAGCCGCCAGCCCCCTTATGCTATAATCCGGCCTATGCTGCCGCCGCTGCGCCACATATCGCCGCAACTTTCCCGTCGCAGGGGGGCGGCGCTGAACTTCCTGACCGCCCACGGCGGCCTGCTGGCCGGCGCCCTTTTTCTGTTGGCCGGCCTGGTAGTGGCCGGGGATTACGGCATCGCCAGCGATCAGGATATACAGCGGGCGATTGCTAGCGATACTCTTAACTATGTCCTGAGCTGGGCCGACGGCGTCCCGAACGCTGCCGACCAGGACGGAAGGGCCTTCTCCGACCGGCTTTACGGCGCCGCCTTTGAGTTGCCGCTGCTGCTGGCCGAGCGGGCCTTGGGCTTGGAGGATTACTACTATATCCACCGGCTCCGCTTAACCCTTACCCATCTGTTTTTTATCGTTGGCGGTTTCTTTTGCTACCGGCTGGCTTGCCATTTGTTCAACAATCGGCTTATCGCCCTGTTTGCCCTGCTGATTTTTCTGCTGCATCCCCGCCTTTACGCCCATTCCTACCTCAATTCCAAAGACCTGCCCTTTCTCAGTATGTTCATCATCGCCCTGTATCTGCTGGAACGGGCTTTCCGCCGGGACACTGTCGGGGCTTTTTTGCTGTTGGGGATCGCCGCGGGGCTACTGACCAACATCAGGATTATGGGGATAATGCTCTTTGCGGCCACGCTGGGAATGCGGGGGCTGGATTTGTTTTATGCCGGAAGCGGGCCGGAACGGAAATCCATCCTGATGACCGGCGGGGTGTTTATTCTGGCGGCCGGGCTGACTTGGTACGCCGCCGCGCCCTACGCCTGGGCCAATCCGGTTGAATACCTGGCGGTGGGACTGGAGGCGACGGTCTATCGTCCCGGCGCGCCGTGGCAGCTGTTCCAGGGCGCGGAGATTTTCCCCAGTGCAGTGCCGCCGCATTACAATGCGGTCTGGTTCAGCATCACCACGCCGCCGCCGTTTCTGCTGCTGGGCGGCCTCGGGATTGCCGCGGTCCTGGCGCAGGGCTTACGCCGGCCCGGGGCGGTTTTTCGCAACACCCGGCGGCGCTTTGCTTGGCTGCTGCTGGCGGCTTTCCTGCTGCCGCCGCTGGCGGCCCTGCTGGGTTCCACTCAGTACGACAACTGGCGGCATTTCTATTTCCTCTATGCGCCCTTTTGCCTGCTGGCGGCCGGGGGATTGAGCGGGCTGGCGCGCCGCTTTTCCCCGGGGCGGCCTTGGCGGGCCGGGGTGTATGGCCTGGCCGGATTAGGCGTAGGGCTGATTGCCTTGCAGCTGACGCAGCTCCATCCCTGGCAGCATGACTATTTCAACTTTCTGGTGGATCGGACGACGCCGGAGCGGCTGCGGACCCAGTATGAAATGAATTACTGGCATTTGGCCTATCGGGAGGGATTGGCGCAGCTGCTGGCACGCCATCCCGGCGAGCCGCTGGTCGTGCGGGGGAGTAAGAAGCTCGAGCAGTATCGGCAAATCCTGCCGCCGGCCGCCCGGCAGCATTTGCCGGCCGCCGGCCGCCGCGCCGATTATGAACTGATCGAGCCGGCCGCCCATCAACCGGAGACCGACTATAATCTGGCTTTCTCCCGGCAAATTTACCGCAACACCCTGATTGCCGCGCGGCCGCTACATACGGCCCGGATGACGCCGGAAATCATCGCCGCTTACCGGGAACTTTACCGCCAAGCCGCAGCCGGGGAGCTGATTATCCGCGCCGACTATAATGTTTATCTTGAGGATCAGCGGCTGACTTTTGTCCGGGAAAACTGCCCTCCGGAGGAGCCGGATGCCTGGTTCGGCGTGGGAATTTTTCCCCGCCATCGGGAAACTTTGCCGCCGCGTTTGCGGCATAGCGGCTCCTATGCCGTCCTCAGTACGCACGGGGTAAGGCTGGACCGTCTTTGCCTGGCCGTCCTTCAGTTGCCGGATTATGCCCGGGACGACTTGATTCTATTTCGTAGCCCTTCCGGGGATGACGGCCCGGCCGATTTGCCGGTATGGGAGGAACTTTACAGCCGATCCCAACCCGGCTTGGGGGAACTTATCACCGACTACCGGCGGAGCCGGCCGGAGCCGGCCTCTCGGGACGCTTTTGATGTTTTCCTGGACCAAGCGGCCGGCCGTAATCGTCTGCTTTACGCCAAAAAGAACTGCGCCACCGCGGAATATACAACCCGCGTAACTCTGCACATCTACCCGGCGAACTTGGCGGATTTGCCGGCGGAACTCCGGGACAGCGGTTTTGACAACCGGGATTTCCACTTACCCGACCACGGCGGTCGGCCCGGACGGGAGTGTCTGGCGGTATATCCCCTGCCGGATTACCCCATCGCCGCCATCCGGACCGGGCAGGCTGGGGTTTGGGAAAAGAACCTGTACCCGCCGGCTGACCCGGAACCCCTGCGGGCGGCCTACGCCGCCTTGGCCGCCCGCCAACCCGATCTCCGGGAGGTCTTTGCCCTGTATGTTCAGGATAAGCAGTTGATTTACCTGCGGGAAACCTGCGCGGCGGCGGATACGGCGGCCAAGGTCCGGCTGCACATCATCCCCAAAGACCCCGCCGACTTGCCGGCGGAACAGCAGGCCGCCGGCTATGCCAATCGGGATTTTGACTTCGGACGCTGGGGCGGCCACTTTGACGGCAAGTGTTTGGCCACGGTTCCTTTGCCCGACTATCCCATTGCCGCCCTTCGGACGGGGCAGGCCGGCATTTGGGCGGTCAACTGGTATCCGCCGGTCGACCCGGAATCGTTGCGGGCGACCTCCGCCGCCTTGGCCGCTGCGGAACCGGCGGCCCGGGACTATTTCGACCTGTATATTCAAGACAATCAGCTGATTTACTGGCGGGAAAATTGCGCGGCGGCAGATACGTCGGCCGCCTTTTTCCTGCATATCATCCCGGAGGATAGGGCCGATTTGCCGGCGGAACGGCGAGCGGCCGGCTTTGCCCACCAGGATTTTGACTTTGCCCGCTGGGGCGGCCCTTTTGACGGCCAATGCCTGGCGGCGGTTCCTCTGCCGGACTATCCCATCGCCGCTATCCGCACCGGGCAAGCCGAGCGTTGGGCAGTGGATTTTTACCGGCCGGTGGCTCCGGATACGCTGCGGGCCGCTTACGCCGCCGCGGCCGCCGGTCAGCCGGTGGCCCGTTCCGATTTTGACCTGTATATTCAGGATAGCCGGCTGCTTTACTTGCGGGAATCCTGCGCGGCGGCGGATACGGCGGCCGGCTTTTTCCTGCATATCGTCCCGGAGGATGTTGCTGTCTTGCCCCCGGAACGGCGGGCGGCCGGCTTTGCCCATCAGGATTTTGATTTTGCCCGCTGGGGAGGCCCTTTTGACGGCCGGTGTCTGGCCGCCGTGCCTTTGCCGGATTATCCCATCGCCGCTGTCCGCACCGGGCAGGAGGGCCGCTGGGCCGTGGCCTGGCATCCGCCGGCCGACCCGGCTTTGCGGCGGGCCGACTATGCCGCCCTGTCCCAGGAGCAGCCCATCCTCAGGGACGCCTTTGATTTGTATTTGCAGGATAACCGGCTGCTTTACTTGCGGGAAACCTGCGTTGCGGCGGATACGGCGGCCGGCTTTTTCCTGCATATCATCCCGGCGGATGTGGGCGATTTGCCGGCGGAACAGCAGGATGCCGGCTTTGCCAACCGGGATTTTGCCTTTGCCCAGCGCGGCGCCCATTTCGACGGCAAGTGTCTGGCCGCGGTTGCCTTGCCGGACTATCCCATCCGGGAAATACGGACGGGGCAGTATGTACCGGGCCAGGGCGAGGCGTGGTCGGTGGGTTTAGTGGCCGCGCCTTAATTCCCGGCGGCCATCCGTTCCAGCGCGCCGATATTTTCCGGGGCCGGCCCCATTTCACCCCGTTCCAGCCGTTTTACCATTGCCACCGCCGCGTCATTCATCGGCGTGGCTACGCCGCTTTCCCGGCCCTTGCGCGCCACCAGGCCGTTGATATAGTCCACTTCGGTGCGCCGCCCTTTCAGAATGTCCTGATGAAAGAAAGAACGGGCTTCCCGGCCCTCGGCTTGAGACGCTTTGACCAGGTTGTCCACCAGAGCCTCCGGAGAACGGGCGGCGTCCTCCATAGAAAGGCCAAATACCGGTTCCATTTGATAGCCCTGGGCTTGGCCGACCAGCAGGGCTTCCCGGCCCAATTCCAGGCAGACCCGCACCCGTTCCGGGGCGGCGGTCAACTGCGCCGGGCCAACGCCGGCCAGGGCGCAGACCGGAGCCACAATGCAGTTGAACACCAGTTTAGACCAGCGGGTACCCCACAGGTTGGCGGTCAGTTCGGTTTTGCCGGCGGCGCTGAGGATTTGCTGCAACTCTTGCAACCGAGGGGTGATGCGGCCGTGCAGCTCGCCCAGGACAAAGGTAGTGCGATCCATAGCGGTATTGCGCTTCAGCTGCCCCGGCTCAAAGACTTCCGAGGACATAGTAAGCACGCAGCCGATAGACCGGGTGGGGCCGACCAGGGGCGCAATCCATTCGTCGTTAAGGCTGTTCTGGCTGGACACCAGTACGCCGTCATCCTTGAGGTAGGGCAAAATCAGCTGGGTCAGCCACAGGGTATCGTAGGATTTGCAGGCCAGAAAGACGATGTCGAACTTATGCTCCAGGGTGCAGACTTCGTACAGATGCAGGGCGCGCACCGGGGCGGTGAACTCCTCGCCGGCGATGGACATAAAGAGGCCGCGGGCTTGCATCGCCGCGACGTGCGCCCCCCACTGGTCGATGAGAACCACATCGTGGCCGGCCACGGTCAACATTCCGCCGATAACGCTGCCGGTGCCGCCGGCGCCGACCACGGCGATTTTCTTGGGGCGGGCGGGATTGGTCATAGGGAACTTCCTTTCAGTGTGGGTTGGGGGTGGGGATGGCCGGCAACGCTGCCGCTGGCAATGCCACTGGCAATGCCGATAACGCCGCCGCCGGATTATACTCCTAGCAGGGAATGGATGCGGTTGAGGAAAGCGGCGGCGCGGTCGATGGCATCGTCGGCATCAGCGCGGGTGAATATAGCGGACACGTCGTAATCGGCGGCGGCGCGGTCCGCAAAGCCTTCTTTTATGTAGTCCGCCCATACCGGTTCAATCCGGTTTTTCATTACCAAGTCTTGGCCAAAGAGCCGCTGCACCGCTTTGTGGCTGGTAGGAACAATGTCCCACTGGGCCAAGGCGGCTTTGGCGGCGTGCATAATGGCGTAGTAGGCCCGGGAAAGGGCGTCGGCGTAGAAACCGTTATCCCGGCACAACCTAGCGGCCGCAAGACACTCCTGCGCCCGCCGCCACTCGCCGGCTACGGCTGCGGCGGCCATACCGATATTCCCTTGCCAATGTAAGGTAGGGTGTCGTCCTGCCGCAGCCGCCGCCACTCCGCAGTGGTATAAACCCGGATCAAGGGCATGGCATCGCTCAGCCCGGCCAAATGGTAGCCGAGCCCGCTGAGGTCTTTTACCAACTGGCGGCGGTCAGAGCTTCCCTTGATGGTGACAACGACATTGACGGTGTCTTTCTGAGTATGCCACCGGCTTTCGTGGCCGGCAAATACGGCCAGGTCTTTGACCAAGCCCGGATACCGCTCCCGCAGGGCTTGGCGGTAGTCAGCCAGCCACTGCTTTTCGTCCGGGTTAAGGCGTAGTTCCCAGGAATCGGGCCGCGCCCAAGGCGGCAAGGATCCTTTCGGGCCGGGTATGTCCGCCAGCACATCGCGGTCCCAAACGGATTTTCCGGCATCCGCGTCAGAGAGCGAATTATGTCGGCGTCCTTGCCACTCCGCTACGGTATAGACGCGGATTACCGGCTCTACGGTGGCGGACTTCGCCAGTTGGTCGCCCAAGTCACTCAGGTCAATGAGCGACTGGCCCAGGTCGCTGCTGCCCTTGAGGAGGACGGCCACGGCCACGGTGCGCTTGGGGGCGGGATTTTTCTGTTCCCGGTTGTCAAAGAGGCGCAAGTCCGCGATTATCCCCGGATAGCGGCGGCGCAGTTCCTGCCGGTATTCCTCCAGCCAGGCTTGTTCCTCGGGAGTTAATTCCAGGGTCATAGCGCACACTCCATCCCTTTGCCGCATTTTGCCACATTATAGGGCAAATCCGCAATGCCTATTATAACCTTTTTCCGCTGATTAGGGCAATCGCGGCTTAAAGGGCTGGCGGGATATTCAGGCGGGTTTATGCTGATTGTTGGCTACCCGGATTATCGCCAATCCCTTTCCGTCCATCCTTCAACCAGTTCAGGATGAGCGGAAAGGGATTCCCGTCTCCCTTTACCGTCCTCCCCGTGTAAATGGGAATCCAGAAAGCCCCGACTGTTGGACGTCGGGGCTTGGGCAACGCCGTTCCGGAGGCCCGGGGGCTGTTTAAGAATCTGTTGGCCCTGACTCTGACGGCATTTTGATGGACTCGATTCTTAGCCCGTCAGCTACGAGGGACGGCGGGGATTCGCCCCATTCAGAGGCCGCCGTCCCCCCTAACCCTCCTACAGGTGTTTGCCGAAAAACTCCAGGGTGCGCGGCCAGGCCAGTTCCGCGCCGGGCTGATTGTAGCGAGCGCCCGTCCAGTCCATAAAGGCATGGTCGGCCCCGGGATAGGTGTGGAAAGTGTGTTCCTTGCCCAGGCGGTTCAGCTCGGCATCCAGCTTGACCAAATCCGCTTGGGACGGATTGCCGTCAATTTCGCCGAAGTGGAACAGCATCGGGCAGTTGATGCCGTCAGCCAGGTCAAAGGGGGATTTATCGGCCGCCCCCCAGGGGGACATAATGTGGCCGCCGTAAAAAGGCACGGTGGCCTGGTAGCGGTCATCCACCGCCGCCATCAGCCAAGCAATGCGGCCGCCCATACAGAACCCGGTAACGCCGAGGCGGTTGTTATCCACCCGGCGGTCGGCGCAAAGCCAATCGGCGGCCGCGTTCATATCGGCGATGATTTCCGGGTCGCTGAGGTAGCCCAGGCGATCCAGGCGGGGGCCGGCCAGGGCTTCCGGGCTGAGCCGGTGAAAGAGGTCGGGCACCACGGCCACATACCCCTCTTTGGCGAAGCGGTCGGCCATAATCTTGTCAAACTCGTCCATCCCCCCCACATGAAAGGCGATGTTCACGGCGGGAAAGGGGCCAGCCCCCTCCGGCACCGCCACATACAGCCCCATATTCTCCCCGTTGACTTGCAGAACTTCCATAAAAGACGGCATCGCGGATTTCCTCCTTGCGCTGCGGTTCAAGATTGGGTTAAAGCGCCGGCCCTCGGGCCGCGCCCCCCCGAGATGGGGATATTGTAACAGATGCGGCGGCCGGGGGCAAAAGGCCGTTGGCGGCAGGAATATCCCGATAGAGCTCGGGATGTGCTATTATCCGCATTGCGGATTGGCGGCAACAGACAACCCTAGGATTCCCTTGCCGACTTAAACCTTTGGAGCGCGACCCGCCTATGCTGACCGGTCTTTTCCCGACGCCCGGCAAGGAGCCTAGCAAAGTGGAACGGGAGAATGCCCAACTGCGGGCCGCCGCCCGGCAAGCCCTGGCCGAGGCCGGGCTGCCTCCGGAGGAGGAACTGGCCGGCTACCGCCGCCTTGACCAGCTCTGTGGGCGGATGAGTCTCCTTTTCAACCTCGGCGTCGCAGCTTTCGCGGTTGCCACGATCGCCTTGGTGGCTGCTATCGTCCTGGCGATTTTGCAGCAGTGGCTTTGGTCCCTGCTGGCCTTTGCCGCCGGGCTGAACGCCGTGGACACTTTCTATAGGTTCATCGAGCGCACCGTGAAAATCCGCTTTCAGATTAGCGGAGAGTTTCTGACGCCCATCCGCCGGCAGCTGCTGGTGCGGATGCGCTTGGAAGCGGACTATTGGTATGCGACCGTAGTGCAGTTTCCCTCCGTTGGCGCTATTGCACCCTGGGATCCGGAAACCTCCTTTATCGCTGAGGAGGACTTAACCGTTATGCACTCCCGGCTGACCCGGGCGGTGAACCGGATAATTGACGGGGCGGAAGCCGAGGGCGCGGAGGTCTGGGAACGGCTGATTAACCAAGAAGCCGGACTGCAAATCCCCTTCCATTATGCCAGCCGGCTGAAATATACCCTGCTGCCGATTTTCCCCGGACAGGAATAGCTGCCGTTAATCCTTTTCAGCGCTATACTGGAGCCATATCCAAGGAAACCGCAAATCCCAACCATCCCTTGCCTTAGCCGCAGCCAGCAACATCTTTACCGGGAGAACCGCCGCTATGCCTACCCCCGAACCGACTGCCGAAATGACACCCCTACAATACCTGGCCCGGGCCGATAAGGAATGGGCCGCCGGCCAGCATCAGCAAGCCGCCGCCCTGCTCTGGAAAGCCACCAAATCCACTTTCATTGCCCTGGCCGAGGCGCGCGGCCTGGACTATGACGAACTATTTATTGACCTGGCCAAGGCTCTGGAAGCCGAGGGTCAGGTTGCCAAGTTCTACTACCGGGGCGGATTGGTAACGGGCGAGCTGCTGCGCGACCACGCGGAAATGGCGGCCCTGCACGGCGGCGAACTGGAAAGCGCTTTTCAGGACGCCCGGGATTTCGTGCTGGCCTGCCACGGCAAAAATGCTTAGCCCGGGCCGGGAAAAGGCGGCTTTCCACGAGCTCCGGGCGCGCAACTACCGCCGCCAAGCCCGATGGCTGCTGGAGCGGGAGCAAGACCCGGATTGCGCCGGCGCGCTCCTCTACGAAGCGGCCAAACAGTGCATCAACGCTCTGGCTAATCAGCAGGGGCTTGACCCTTTGTCCACCGCCGCCAAGTTTCACTTTCTCCGGGACTTGACCGCCGGAGAACCGGGCATTCCTTACCCGATTCAGCGCTGGCGGGCCGCCGACCGCCTCCATATCAACGCTGACCGGGGACACTTGGCCGCGCCCCAATTTATGGAATACTGGGCCCAGGCCGAAAGTCTCATTGACGATCTGCTGGAATTGTACGCCGGGCGGGAGTAGCGGCCGGTGGTGATACTGCTGGATTCCCGCTGGCGCGGGAAGGACGGTAGGGGCGGCGGGAAAGGCGCTTTACCCCCTACCCGGAAGCATCCTCACGGTGTTCGTGGACAGCGTAACCCTCCTCCTCCAGCATTTGCTCCAGCCGCCGCATGGTGTCCCGGCTGTGACGCAGTTCCAAAATCAGCTGCTCCCGGGTCGGCCCCAAGCGCCGGTCGACTTTGCGCTGATGCTGCTCCCGGATTTCCTCCAGGCTGTTGACGATGATGGCGACGAAAAGGTTGATAACCACAAAGGTGCCAATGGAAATGTAGCTGACATAGAACACCCAGGCCAGGGGGGTGGCCGCCATATCGTTGCCCATAATCTTGGTCCAGTCGTCCAGGGTCAGGATGCTGAACAGGGTCAGCACCGACAAGCCCAGGCTGCCCCAGCTGTCCGGGCTGCTTTCCCGGAACAGCTGATTGCCGATAATGGCGTAGATATAGACGAAAATGCTCAGCAGCATAATGACATGAAAGACGCTGGGCAGGGCGTGCATCAGGGCCGAGGCAATCAGCCGCAGTTCCCGCACCGTGGAAATCAGGCGGATGATGCGGAGCATCCGGGCCAGGCGGCCGATGGTGGCGAACTGGCCGGTAGTGGGAATCAGCGACAGGACGATGACCAGAAAGTCAAAGACATTCCAGCCGTCCCGAAAGTAGCGGTGGGAACGCGGCGCCAGGGCCAGCATTTTCAGCAGAGCCTCGACGATAAAGATGCCGAGGACGACCCGATTGCCCAGGCTGATGTATTCCCCATAGGCCCGGGCCTGGGGGAAAGTCGCCAGTCCCAGCAGGACGGCATTGAACAGAATGACCCCGATGATGGTGTATTCGAAAGCGCGGTGGTGTACCAACCCGTCCGCCAGCCGCGAAAAGCGCGCCAACTGATTCATCCCGCCTTGCTCATCCCTTCCTTTGCTGAAAATGCCCGGCCCTGAAATGCCCGGCCGCCGGGCTTGGGGTAGCCGGCGGATATGATAGCATATTGTTGTTGCGGCGTCATTTCCGGTTCGGCCGCCGGTTCCATCCTTCAACCCGTTCAGGATAAGCGGATGGGGCAGTTGCCCGCGGAAACTCTTGCCCTTTTCCGCGCCTTGCCCTACAATGGCCGGGCAAGGAGAGCAGGGAGCGGCGTTATGGACGATTTTGCCCACCCGGAATATCTGATTTCCCCGGCGGAACTGCAAGCCGAATTGCACACCGGCTTGACCGCGCCGGAGCTGGTTATGGTGGATCTGGATTCCGCCGCCGGCTATCAGCGCGGCCATATCCCCGGCGCAGTGCCTCTGGCCGACAGCTACGAGCGAAATCCGGCTACCGGATGGGTTAATACCCTGCCGCCGGAAAAGTTCGCCGCCGTTTGCCAGGGCCTGGGTATCGGCGATAATACGGCGGTGGTGGCTTACGATAACAATATGAGCCTGTACGCCGCCCGTTTCTGGTGGACGCTGCGCTACTACGGCCACCGCAATATCCGGGTCTTAAACGGCGGTTGGCGGGCTTGGATTGCCGCCGGCGGGCCGGTCAGCTTTGCGCCGCCGCCAGCCGTTGCCGCATCCGAAGTCCGCTTTACGCCGCAGGTTGACCCGTCCCTTATTGTCGGCATTGACGCCGTCCGGGCCGGCTGCAACTTGGCGGACCCGGTGATTTGGGACACCCGCAGTGCCGGGGAGTATTCCGGGGTGGTGAACCGGGGCAATCGGCGGGCCGGCCATATCGCCGGCGCCATCCATTTGGATTGGCTGGATTTGATGGAACGGGATACGCACCGATTCAAGCCGGCGGCGGAAATCCAAACCATCCTCAACGAAAAAGGCATCACCCCGGACAAGGCGGTATTCGCCTATTGACAGGCCGGCCTCCGTGCGGCGCACGGCGTCTTTCTGCTCAATCTGCTGGGCTATGCCAACGCCCGCAACTATGATGCCTCGATGTTCGAGTGGGCCAACCGGGAGGACACGCCCATGGCTGCCGGGGGCAGATTCTAACATGGATTAACAGGATATACAGGATTTTGTTGTCTGCTAGGAACGGTTATTGACGGCCAGTACCGTTCTAATCAGATGCAAAAAAATCCTGTCTATCCATGTAAATTAAGGGGGGAAACTATGGTTATGGCTGAAGGCTTTGCCCACCCGGAGTTTCTGGTGGATGCCGCGTGGGTGGCGGCGCATCTGGACGATCCCCAGGTGGTGATAGTGGACGGGGATGTGGAGGCCGGCTACCTGCGCGGCCATATCCCCGGCGCGGCGCTGGTGCCGGACAACTACGAAAAGGATCCGGCTACCGGCCGGGTGCATATCCTGCCCCCGGAACCCTTTGCCGCCATGTGCCAGAACCTGGGCATCGGCGACGACACCCTGGTGGTGGCCTACGACAACAATCAGAGCCTTTACGCCGCCCGGCTGTGGTGGGCGCTGAATTACTACGACCACACCCAGGTCAAGGTGCTGGATGGCGGCTGGCGGCGCTGGGTGGCCGAGGGCCGCCCGATCAGTTTTGACCGCCCCACGCCCCGTAGTGGCGCAACTTTCACTCCGGCCATTGACCCGTCCCTTATGGTCCAGGCGGACGAACTGAAAGCGGCCTGCGCCTTGCCCGACGCCGTGCTGTGGGATGTGCGGAGCGACGGGGAATACCGCGGGGCCAACGACCGGGGCAATCGGCGGGCCGGCCATATTCCCGGAGCCGTCCACCTGGAGTGGCACAATGTGATGGAGCGGGACAGCCACCGTTTCAAGCCGGCGGCGGAAATCCGGCAGCTGCTGACCGACCACGGCATCACCCCGGACAAGGCGGTCTTTGCCTATTGACAGGGCGGCATCCGTGCGGCGCACGGCACCTTTCTGCTGAAAATGCTGGGCTATGCCCGGGCCAAAAACTACGATGCCTCCATGGGCGAATGGGCCAACCGGGAGGATACGCCGCTGGAAATTTAGGGCGGCCAAATGCCAAGCCATCCCCGCAACCGTCATTCCCGCGTAAGCGGGAATCCCGACGCTATTGCCTTATAATGCCGCAATCTTGGCAAGCCACCGCGGGATTCCCGCTTACGCGGGAATGACGGTTGCGGCGGCGGGACATGACGGTAGGGTGATGGCGGGAATGACGGTAGCGGGATGGCGGCAAAGCCGGCTGTCCGGGATAGGCCATTGGCAAAAGCCAAGCCCCCGGACAACCTATCCGGGGGCTGACTTTTTGTCCGTTCCGGGGGTTATCCCGGCCGGCGGCGGCTAACCGCCGTTCAGGTGCAGTTGCGCCACCTGTTCCGGGGAAATGACATGGGACAGGATGAAGTGGGCCACATCCCGGCGCATCGGGTCTTCGAGATCGCAGTCCCGCAGATAGCCGAACTCCGGGTAGAACTCCTCCATCATTTTCTTGACCCGGGGCGGCCCGTGCCGGGAGGCCACCAGATACTCCACGCTGCCCGGATCCCGCCCCATCTTGGCCTGTTCCCCCTCGGCAATGGCCAGTTCGGCCTCGTAGTCCACCCGATCCACCACGGCCAAGTGTTCCGTGGCGTCCTTGCGACAGCCCTCAATCTCCTTGAACAGGTTGTAGAGGGAGGAGACCATGGTGGAGATTTCCTCCAGCATCTGGGGGACGCGCTCCTGCTTGGCGATGGCGGCGTTCATCCGCCGCTGGGCTTCCTCCATGGCGTTCTTTTTGGCCCGATCCCAGGCGTGCTGCTGCTGGGCCTGGGCCAGTTCCTGCCGCAAGTGCGGAGCCTCCATCGCCAGGGAACCCAGCTCCCGCACCTTGCTCTCCGCTTCCTCCGCCTGCCGCAGGCGTTCCTGCAATTCCAAGTTCACACGGCTGACCATAACTTCCGTCTCCTTCCTTTCGTATCGGTTAGGGAAAATCTGACGCCGCCATTAGCCGGCTTTGACCGGCCGGGGCAACAGGATGCCGGTGCGGACGGGGATTAAATCCCTTGTGCCGCGCCGGGAACCGTTCCCGGAGACGCCCTTTCCCCAGAATAAGGTTGGCGCCCGGATGTAAGGAGCGGATTTGAGGTTTGGCGGCGGTGGCTGACGGAGCCCCGATAAAAAGGGGCGGTCGGCCGGGAATAGAAAGAAAGATGATTGCTGTTTGCGCCGCAGAACCCTTATTTGCGCTGCCTTTGCCCCCGAGCGCCAAAGTCCAGGGGCGTGGGCCATTTGGCCCGAATAAGTTGCCGGTCGCGCACCTCCTTAAAACTGATTCCTCAAAATCCGCAGCCGCCGCTACTGTCCACCCCACCAAAAATGCGCTTAACGCTGCGGCCGATATTGGGGCCGCGATCCCGGGCTGCTTTTGAGGTGCGGTCATTAAACCCCACCCAGGGGAAAAGTTGCAAGGCATTTTGGCGGCGAAAAATGGGGATTTTTGAGAAAATGGCGGTTAAATTAACATGGATAGACCGGATTAACAGGATTTGAGGTTTGATTAGAACGGTACTGGCGGTCAATAACCGTTCCCATCAGATACAAAAATCCTGTCCATCCTGTCTATCCATGTTGGAATCCGCCGGGGGTTAACCCAGCCCGCCCACCAGGGCATCCCCAGTAAAGGTTTTGCCGGTGATGGCCGGCTCGCTGGCCAGGGCGATGCGGGCCTGCTCCATTGCCGCCGCCGGGATCCGCAAGGCGGCGGCGACCGCCGCATCCAGCTCTTTGCGGGTATCGCAGGTCAGCATATAGCGCAGTTCCTGAAACTCCCGGCCGCAGAGTTTGTCATAGGCCGCCGCCAACGCCCGAACCTGCCGGGGCGGCAGCTTTCCCCAATCCGGGAAAGGGATTAAGTACCGGTCATCTACCGACCAGTTGGGATAGACAATCTTTTTGTTCGAGGTTACTCCCAGCAAGGCGGTAATGCCCAGGGTGCTGTTCAGATAGGCAACCAGGGCTTTCTGGACGGCTACCCGGTTATGCCGGCCCGGCTCCGGGTGGTACGGCGCAAAGGCATTGCCCATAATGGCTTGCTCAGAGAACACGGCGGTTACGCGGGTGTTGGGCGTACTCAACCGGGTAGGCAGCAGGGAATGGCTGCGCTGCGCCCAATGTTCCTCGGCCAGCTTTTCCTTGCCCTTTTTCGGCGCGATATAGACATCCGGCGCGGCGGCCATATACCGACGGAGGTCGCTCTTATGGTCTTTCAAGGCGCGGTAAAGCGTGCTTTCGTCTTGGGTTACAAAAGCGCTTATGAAATCCCGCGGCCCCTGTTCGCCGGCGGCCTTGCCGGTGCGGACGGGAAACCATTTCCCGGCAATAATGCCTTGATAGGTTTCCACTAACTCAGCCCGGACGAATTGGGTGGGAAACCAGTCCCCCTCATTCATTCGGGACTGCGGCCAAGGGGTGATGCGGTAATCCGGAGAGTTTTCGCCGCGCAGGATGGCCTCGCCCATCGCCTTGGCCTGTACCGGCGTCGGGGGCTTGCTCAGGATTTTGACAAAAATCGTTTCCGCCGTCGCGCGGACTTCATCCTTTTGCCAGGGGCGGGCAATTACCAGCATTTCCCCAATGTTCGTATTTTCGGAGAAAGCCATGCCCTGGGGGTCTTTCAGGGCAACGACATATTCCACGTGCATATCCTTGCCCAGGAACTGACGGATGGGCAAAGCCGACTTGGCCTGCGCCATAGCAATCGGATATATCGAGGCAATGCGCCCCGCCGCTTTCAGGTGTCGCTGGGCCAGGACGGTAAAGGCATGGGTGCCGCCGGAACGATGGGCGACCGTGTCTTTCAGCAGCTCCTCCTCTTTGCTTTTGATCGCTTTCTCCTCGGCGGCGGTGAACTGATCGTAGCGGAGGCTATCCCGGGCAAAGGGCGGGTTCATAATGAACAAGTCGGCCGGGGCCAGGCGCGGGGCCTTTTCCAGTTGCGTCTCAATCTGCTCGCTGGCCTTGTATTCCGGCCACTTGACCAGCATGGGCTTGCTTTCCAACCACTCCAGACTGCCCACCTGCGCCGGCAAAACCGGCTTGCCCTCGGCAATTAGCGGCGGCCCCAGCCGCGTCCGGTGGACATTCATATTGCTGAATTGAGTGGTGGGGGACATCAGCCCCAAAGTGGTCGCCGCCATGTGGGTGGCGGTCAGGTTGATGTCGTACAGATGCAATACCTTTTCCACCAGGATGGCCGACAGCTGCTCTTGGTCGACCCCGGCGGCCAATTCCCTAATCCGGGTAGCGGCGGCGATGGGCAAGGTGCCGGTGCCGCAGGCCGGATCCGTAACATTCACCCCGGCGATAGCGTCAAGACTGTTCCAATCCCGATCCTCCGGCCGGATTGCCAAAGTAGCCAGCAGGGTGGCCCCGGCGGTGCCGGTGTAAAAGGAGCCATCATAGGGGGCGGTGTCCAATACCCGATGAAAGATGCGCCCCATCACATCCTGGCGGCCGCCGGCCAAATCGCTCGCCAGGTTGCCGGCGGCGTCGGCAATCAGCCGCAGCCCGTCCCGCCAATTGCGGTCATCCGCCGGGGCTTTCAGGCCGGCAATGGCGGTCTGAAATACCGGCTTGTAATCCAAGGCCAGGATAATATCCCAGGCCCGGGTCAAGGCGGCAACGATGTCGGCGGCGTCTTTGCAGTGGCTCAGGGGAGCCGGCGGCCACGAGCCGGAATAGGGCGTCGGCTCCGGCTCCCGGGCATCATAAACCGGTTTGTCCTCCGGTTTCAGATAGGAATCCAGCCGGGCGTGAAACATCATGGCGCTGGCGATAACCAGGCAGCCGCGAATGGCGGCGGTGTCGTACCTGGCCTTTTCCCAATGAGCCAACCGGGGGGCATACTCCGCGGCTTTGAGACTGCCCCTTTTCGGCTGCGGCGTTGGCGGCAAATCCAGGGCTTGGGCCAAACTTTCCTTTTGCGCCGGGGACAGGTTAGCCAGGACCTTGTCCAGCTCCCCGCGCAGTCCGTTGGCGGCGATGTCGGCGTTGCCCATTTGGGCCGGGGCCATTTTGAGGGCATTGCCCAACTCCCGGGGCGTGCCGGCCAGCCAGGGCGGGTTCTGCTGGTCGGTATCCAGGAAGGCGTAAAGCAGGGTGGATTCCAGAAAAGTCGGCTGGTCGGAGACGCCGAGGGGATAGCAGACCGCTACCGCCGCGGTGCAATGGCCGTTTTTCAGCCGCTTGCGGCAGTCGGCCAAGGCATCCTCCCGGTCTTGGCTTTCCTGCCCGTGCTTGGCCTCAATGATGACCGGCTGATTGCGGATTTTGACCAGGGCATCGGCCCAGCCTTTGCCCTTGCCGCGCAGCCGCACCTGGGTATCGGCATCCAACCCCTGGAGTTTCAGCTCCTGGATCAGAAAAACGGTCAGGGTGTCCTCTTTCTTGCCTTTAGGCATTAGCTGCCTTTCCTTTCCCCGGAGTTTCCCGCCCGGATTTTCCCATTGTAAGGATGACCTAAGGAAATGGCAATTTGCCATCCCTGCCATCCTTATCCCGCAATCCTCCAGCCGGGGGGCGCCGGTTTCCTTTCCCGCCCGATTAGGGGTAGGGGACGATGAAAGTTGCCACATCCTGGTCGGCGGCCTGGGCGCGTTGGGCCTCGTCCAGGTAGGCGGTGATGACGGCCGGGGTCGCCGTCCCGCCGGTAGCCGCCGCCAGGTAGTCGGCCCGGCGGCGGGCCCGGTTGATGTCCTCCTCCCCGGCGGTGATGGATACTTCAATCACCACATGGCGGTTGTCCGCGCCGGAGAGGATGAGGTCGGTGTCATACACTTCCGAGGACTGATCCAGGGAGAGGATGCCGCTGCTGAGGGCCCGGGATATGGCGCGGTGCAGCTGCGGGGCGGCCTGCCCGTCCTGGGTCAGGGCGATGTAAGGCTCGGTCAAGCCCAACCTATGCTGGGCGCGAAACAGGGCCTTGGCCCGCACATTGCGCTCGTAGGCGCTGCCCTCTACATTGCTCAGCCGCCCCTCCATCCGATCCATCCGGGCGTGGAATCCATCCATCCGAGTATGGAATCCATCCATCCGGTCGCCGTGCTGGGTCTGCACCTCGCTGATCTGGGTCAGCTGCTCGCCGTGCTGGTCCTGCACCTCGCTGATCTGCGCCAGCTGCTCACTGTGTTGGGCCTGCGTCTCGCTGATCTGCGCCAGCTGCGCGGTATGCTGGGCCAGCTGGGCGCTGTGTTGGGCCAGCTGGGCGCTGTGTTGGGCCAACTGCGCGGTATGCTGGGCCTGCACCTCGCTGATCTGGGCCAACTGCGCGCTGTGCTGCGTCAGTTGCGCGTTGTGCTGCCCCAGCAACTGCCGCTGCTGGGCCAATTCCTCCCGGACCTGCCGGTTGTTCTCTTGAGAAACCTGGACGAACTCGGCCAGCTGGGCCGGCAGGTTCAGCAGTTCCTCGCCCAGCAGGAGGCCCCGGATGGTGTCCGCCCATTCCGGTTGCTCCCGCAGGATGCGGGCCAAATCGCCGATGTTGTTAATCGTTTGCGTCGTCATAACGGCCATTATACACCGCCGGCGGGCGCGGCGCAAGGGCGGCGGCGCTGATTTCCTTTCTTGCCCCCTACCCCTACCCCTCAGCCGCCGCTTGCAGCACCGCCAGGGTTTCCTGGGCCGCCCGCCGCCAAGAAAAACGCGCCAGGTTGGCATAGCCCTCCCGCACCAGCCGCGCCCGCAATTCCCCATCCTGCCGCAATTCCAAGAAAGCTTTGGCAATGCTTTCCACCGACAGGGCATCGAAGTAAAGAGCCCCCGGCCCGCATACCTCCGGCAAACTGCCGTAGCGGGAGGCCGCCAGCGGCAATCCGCAGGATTGGGCCTCCAGGGCCGGCAGGCCAAAGCCTTCGTACAGGGACGGGAAAAAGTAGGCCAGGCTGTTGCGGAGAAAGGCAATCTTTTCCCCGTGGGAAATAAAGCCGGTCGCCACTACCGCATCGCCCAGGCCGGCCCGCTCCAGATAGGTTTTCACTTCCCGATCCAGCTGATGACCCACCAAGACCAACTGCTCGCCGCCGGGGGCTTTCTGTTGCGCCGCCGCAAAGCCCTCGGCCAACCGCCGGATATTCTTGTACGCCTCGCCGCTGGAAATGGACAGGAAACAATCGCCGCGGATGCCGTACTTGCCCTTTACCGCCGGCCAATCGGCCGCCGCCATCGCCCCGTCGGTCAGCCCGCCGCCATAGACCACTACCGCCCGGCCGCCCTCGTCCCCCAACGCCCGCTCAATCCGCTCCTTGGCGAACTGGGAAACGGTGATGACCCCGGCGGCGGAACGCACCGCCCGGGGAGCCAGCAGATTGTAAATCAACCGCCGGCCCGCCGAAACGGTTTCGGGAATATCCCGGAAGTTCATATCGTGCAGGATGACCACCGTGGGCAGGCGCGGGGCCATCGGCGACAGGTAGCCCGGACAGAGCAGGGCATCGCCGCCCAGCTTGGCCGCCAGGGCGTTCATTCCCAACTGCTGATACAGGATGCGGAAGGGCCGATTGCCGCCGCCGACCGGCGTCCGGTGGCAGGGCAAGCCCAACTCCTCGGCGTAATAGCGGTGATTCCGCCGATTGGTCAGGCAGACCAGCTCCAGCCCCGGCAATTCCCGCAGTTCCGGCAGCAGACTGTCCACATAAGTCTGCGTCCCCCGATTGCGGCCGGGGACGATGAAAAGCAGATCGACGATGACTTTCACGATTTTGCCCTCGCCGCTGCCGCGACCCGGCCGGCGGCTACTCCCCGGGCCGATTTATCCCCGGCCGGCGGCGGCGCGGCCGGGCGGACTCCGGCCGGAGCCGCCCTTTGCCATTGCCAACTTTCTACTCCGGCGGCAAAGGCCAGGACAATCCAAAAGTAACGGTCGCTGCTGTGATTGTCAACCAGGTTGATGGTCAGCATCGCGATAAAGGCGCTCAAAAAAACATTCCGCCACCAAATAGCCGACGCCGCCAAGCCCGCCCGCCGGCGCAGCATTATCCCCAAGGCAAAGGTCAGCAGCGCCAGAAAAGGCAGCGTTCCCAGCAATCCCGTTTCCGACAATACTTTAAGATAGCCGTTGTGGACGCCGATGGTGATGGTGCCGGGGAAATGCGCTGCCGCCGCTCCCTGAAAAGTCCGAAATCCGTTGCCGCCGGCCGGATTGGCCGCAAACAGGTCGATCGCCAATCCCCAATTGCGAATTCGCCGTTCATCCGAGGACAGGCGGGTGCGGGTTTCCCTTTCCCGGCGGACGCCGGTCAACGCCGAGGATTGTTCCCGAGGCAACCTTTCCCGCCGGACGGCATCCTCGGCCAGCAGCCCGGCAAAAAAGCGTTCATAAGCCGTCAGGCGCTTATCCGCCAAGCGGTCAAAAGCCGTTTTGCCGTAGGGCAGCGTCTGCAACAGCGCAAAGACTCCCACCGCCACCGCCGCGCCGGCCAGCAGCAGCGGCAGGGCCATCCGCGGCAAAGTCAGCGCCGTCAACGCCGCCAGGATCGCAAACACCAATAGCGCCGCCAGAGCGCCGGAGCGGGAGCCGCTGACGATTACTCCGAAAATTACCAGAATGACCAGCCCTCCGGCCACCAGGCGGCCGTAGCGGCCGGCGGTCAGCATCAGCCCCCAGCCCACGGCCCCGGCCAGCAAGCCGAACAAGGCCAGCCGGCTGATGCCGTAGCCCTCCGCCAGAACCGAGGCGTTCAGCGTTCCCCCGGCCACGCCGAAATCGTCCGCCTTGTCGCCCAAGCGGAGCAAACCGGCCCAATGCCAGCCGGCCATCTTGCGCGTAGCGCAACGTTCCACATCGGCGCATTCCAGGCCCACCGCATCGCTGCCCCAATAAAACTCCACGAACACCAGCAGAAAGACCAGGGAAACCCCGCCCAGGATGGTCCAGGCAAAGGAACGCAGCCGTCCCTCCTCCCGCAGCCCTTCCACTACCATCGCTATTATCACCAGATAAGTGGGCAAGCGCAACAGGGCCAGCAGGGAACGCGCCGAATGGTCGCCCCACAGGAAAGAGAGCATCATCCCCAGGATGAACAGGAGGGCCAGCCGCTGCGTCCAGGTGGCGGTGAACCGCCGCGCCAGGGCCGCCAATCCCCCGGCGGCCAGGTGGATCCCCAGAAAGGCGGTCAGAATGGCGACAAAGAGGACGACTTCCAGGGCTTCCGACCAGGTTTTGAGCAGAAACTGCAAGGCGGTCTCGACCAGCAGGGCATAGACCAGCAGCCAAGAACGGCCCTGAAGGGTTCGCAGCCAATCCCCGGCCGTCGCCCGGAAAGCCCTGATGCGTCCGACTCCGGTCACGGCCCGCCCTCCGCCGCCGGCAGCTGATAAGTCTGCCGGAAAATCCGCAGGGCCGCCGGCAGAATGACCGCCGCAAAGACCAGGGCTTGAACGGTAAAGGCGATGGCCGCGCCCTCGGCCCCTTGCCCCCGGGCCAGCCAGAAAATGACCGCCCCTTGGGCCGCCACGGCCGCCAGCAACGCCGCCAGATGCGGCCCGGCCCGCCCGGCCGCCGCCGGCAGCCCATACAAGGCCGACAGGCCGGCCAGAACCGCCGCCCCCGGCAGCATTATCAGCAACGAACTCCCGGCCGCGGCGAACTCCGGGCCGTAAAGCAGGCGGATAATCGGCTGATGCAGCAGAAACAGCAATCCATATCCCCCAACGGCCGCCACGACCGCCAGCAAGGTAAAGCGGCGGGACAGGCTCCGCAACACCGCCCCGTTAGCCCCGAACCACTGCCGGCTGTATTCCGCCTGCACCCCATAGGCCAAGGACCGGAAGGGCAGCACGGCGGCGTCAATCACATAGCGGGCCGCCCGGTACAAACCCACCTGCGCCGGCCCGGTCAATCCCGCCAGCAGCAGGACATCGGCTTGAGTATGCAGGGCCTCGACCGAGGAACGGCCAAAGGCAGCCAACTGAAAGCGCCGGATGTCCCGCGGCGCCCTTACCGACCAGGAGCGCAGCAGGCCCGGGATGCCGGCCGCCCCAGCAAAAACCGCCGCCAATAGCAGCAATCCGCCGCCCAACACGGCGGCCTTGACCACCGAGGCCAGGGCTACCGGCAACAGTCCGCCGCCGGCCAGGCCCACCCCCAGCAGCGCGATTACGCCGGCCAAAGCGCTGGCGGCGACCACCCCGAAACCCCAGCGCAATCGGTCGGCCAAGCGCAACACCGCCATGCTTTCCCCGGACACCGCCGTCAAAATTCCGGTAAGGCTGTAAATCAGCAGTACCGGCCCATAGGCGGCGTCGACCCAATTCAGCCAGCCGGCGGCGATCACGGTCAGCAGAGCAATCAGTCCGTAGGCCAGCAACCGCAAGCCCAACGCCGCGCCCAGCGCCAGCCGCAGCACCTGCCCGGCCTCCGCCCGCCGTCCGGCGGCAATGCTGCGCGTTACATAGGTGGTAATGACTTCCTCCCCCGGCATCGTCGCCAAGCCGAAAATCAGCGTAGCCGCGGCGATGATGATGACCAGTACGCCAAAATCCTCCGGCCCCAAAATCCGCGCCGCCAACGAAAACTGCGCCAGACTGCCCAGGGTCTGCGCCGCCGTCATTCCCCCCAGCCACAGGGTCTGCCGGGCGGCCCGCCGATTGGATGGGGGCAAAAGCCGCTGGAGCAAATCGGCTGCGCCGTTTTTCAAGGCCATCTACTCCGTCGGTGTTTCCCGTCCCGCCGCCGCCATTCCGGGGCGCGGCATTGGGGATGCCCTTTTTATACCACAACTAAACCGCCGCTGCCACTAACCCCCGGCGGCAGATTCGGGCAATGGCGCAAAATACCCGTCCTTCCCGCCGCCCTCTCTACCGTCCTTCCCGCGTACGCGGGAATCCCGCGCCGGCCTACCGTCATTCCCGCGTAAGCGGGAATCCCGCCGCCCCGCAACCATCAATCCCGCCGCCCTTTCTACCGTCATTCCCGCGTAAGCGGGAATCCCGCCGCCCCACAACCATCAATTCCGCCGCTCTTTCTACCGTCATTCTCGCGTAAGCGGGAATCCCGCCGCTGCTGACGGATTCTGCGGTATCATAAGGCAATACCGTTCAGGATTCCCGCTTACGCGGGAAGGACGGTAGCAAAGCCGCAACCACCCTACTATGTCATTCCGAGCGTAGCCGAGGAATCTAAAGATCCTGAAATGGATTCAAGGTCGGGCATTTCAGATTCCTCGGCTACGCTCGGAATGACATAAGGGCGGAGTCGGCAGGCCATTGCCCCCTCGCCCTCACCGTTCTACCAGCAATTCCGCCGCCCACACTTCCCCTTGCCCCGGAACATACTGGCCGGTGCGAATTGCCTTGATGGGATAGTCCGGCAAAGGAATGGCGGCCAAGCATTTGCCATCGAAAAGGCCGCCGCGGCGGGCAAAGGCAAAGTCTAAATTGGCAAAGCCGGCGGCTTGCCGTTCTGCCGGCAAATCAGCCACATCCTCCGGGATAATGTGCAGGAAAAAGGCGGCCGCCGTATCCGCCGCGGCGCAGGTTTCCCGCAAGTAAAGCAGCCGGTCGTCTTGCCGGTACAGGTCAAAGACTGCCCGGGCCGCCGGGGGACGATCGGACAAAGCGGCGTAGGCCGCCCGCAGGATGCCGGGGTCGGCCGGCGGGTAGAGGTTGACCGCCCACCTCCCATCCTGCCCGGTGTGGATTTCCGCAAGGGGATAGTCGGGCAGGGGTACTATTGCCACGCACTCCCCACTGGGCCGTCCGCCATAATCCGACAGTCTGAAATCCCGGCTTTCGTAACCGCCGCCGCCTTGATAATCCGCCGGCAAATCGAACAACCTTTCCGGGTAGAGCCGCAGGGTTAGGCCGGTCGCATATTCAGCATCGGAGCAATCCCTTTTGGCGTAGAGCAGGCGGGGGCGGCCGGCAGTACCCCGGTCGAGGAAAACCTCAAAGGAATCCGGGCCGGCCGGCGGATTTTGCCGCCGATATTCAGCAATCAATTCCCCCAAGCCGGGCCGGGACAGGCTGTAAAGTTCCTCCCATAAAGGCAGACCTACCGGCCCGAAGTTGCCCAAGTTGCGCTGACTCAGGATAAGATTGCCCGACACATAATCCGGCAGTTGGATAACCGCCAGGCAAAGCTCCCCCAAGCGTACCCGGTGATTGCTGAAAAGGTCATCGGCCCGGGAGCCGCGGAAAGGCAGCTGCCGGCTTTCCGCCGGCCGGGGCAGAACCTTGACGCCAAACCACCTATCCCTTTCCGCCGCCGGGCAGTTTTCCCGTACAAAGGTCAGCCGTTGGCCGTAGCGATAAACCTTGTAATCAGCGCGGATAATGGGTTCGTTGGCAAGGGCATCGCGGTACAATTCCCGATAGGCGGCTTGGGCGGCGGCGGTCATCCGGGCGGCGTCCAGCGGCCGCAGGGCTATCAAGGTATTGTTATAAAAGCGGCGGGGATACGCCGAATTAAAAGCCACATCCGGGCGGCTGGAATCCAACTGATAAATCAGTTCATAATCGGCGTTGCGGCCGCCGTCGGCGGTAAGCAACCGCCGCCGCGCTTCCGGCGGCAGAACTTCCAATTGCCACCGCTGGGCTACCCGCGCGGTCAAGGTTTCCTCGGGATGAAGTTCGGTCAGATATTCCAATCCCTCCCGATGCGCCACGCTTACCGTGTCAATAAAATACTGCGTCCGCAGCTGTTCCGGGGTCGTCCGATCCGCCAGAAAGTTGAAATATACCTGCTGAAAGGGATGAATTTGCGCCATCGAGAGCAGTATCAATCCCAATCCCAAGCCGGCCAGCCCGTACACCCCGGCCAGCCCGATGCGCCGCCGGGCCAGGGCGGTCGTCATCCAATGCAGCCCCCCGGCCGCCAGCAGGCAAAAGGGCGCATAGATAAAATACAACTGCCGCCAGCCGATAGTCTGATTGGGGTTCAGCAGGGCGGCCGCCAGCAGCGGCAGCAGAAAGCAAGCCAGCAACACCAGTTGCAAGCGCAGCTTGGTATTGCAGAAAGCCGCTCCGGGCCGGCGGCAAATCCCGGCCGCGGCCGCCGCCATTCCTATAAAGCCCAGCAGCAATATCAACGGCGGCGTGGTGATGCCGAACCAGACCGCATTGTAATGCGGCGGCAGTTCATCGGACGGAATCAATTCCCCCTGGAACAGCTGCGGCCAGACGGTGGGATGATTGACCGTCAAGTTAAGGCTGGTCGCTATATAGTCCACCGGGTTGGCCCAAGCGTAGGGCGCCAGAGCATACACCGTCAGCCCGCCGGTCAACAAGAACAGCCCGGCTGTTAATAGGATTCTTTTCCGTTGCGGCCCAGCTCCGGCATAAAACCAGTCCATCCCGCGCAGGGCGATAACGGCGGGAAAGAGCATTATCCCCATAATCCGCAGGTTGGTCAGCAATCCCACCGCCACGCCCAGCAGGACAAAAGCCGCGATAGTATCCTTGCGGAAAGCCCGTTCCAGCAGGTAAAGGGCAATCATCAACATACTGAGCAAGGGCAGGTCTTTGCTGTTGAGGTAGGAATTGACATAGATGCGGGGGTGCAGCAGGAAAAGCAGCAGGGTCAAAAGGGCAATCCCGCGGCTGCCGGTAAGCCGATAAGCCAGCCGCCAGCAAAAGAAAGCCCCAACGATAAAGAACAGGTGGGTAAGGGTTAAGCGGAGGCGGTGGGCATAGTAATAATCCTCCAATCCCAGCGCCTGCTCGGTCAACAGCAACGGCAGCTCAAAGGCAATGCCGTAAAAGCGGTCGGAAGGTACAATCTGCCGGTCGTCCCCGGCGGTCTTGAGCCGGAAGTCGTCATAATCGGCGCGGCCCAATATATAGTCCAGGTTGGCCCGGGCGATTTGACGCTGGATCTGTTCATCGATGCCGCTGCCATAATCCCCAGCCAGGATAATGCCGGCCAGCAGAAAGAGGGCGCAGATAAGCAGGCCGCCGCGGTCGGCCAGGAAGTTCAACGCCGCCGCCCGGCCCCCGCCGGCCCAGGGCGGGGCTATATGACGCAGCGGCGGCAGCATAGGCCGGATTATAGCATAAGGGGATGGCGGTTCGGTTGCGGCCGCTTCATCCTTCAACCAGTTCAGGATGAGCGGAAACCCCGCCGTCACCCTTTTACCGTCCTTCCCAAGCCGCGGGGACGGATTCAAACATGGATAGACAGGATTCTCATATCTGATTAGAACGGTACTGGTCGTCAACCACCGTTCTACAGCTACCCAAAATCCTGTCTATCCTGTCTATCCATGTTTGAATCCGTCCCCCCGCCCGCCTCAGGGGGACACCGGCAAAGTCACCACCCACAACTCCCCCTGGCCGGGGATGTGCTGGCCGGTGCGGATCGCTTTGACCGGGTAGTCGGGCAGGGGGACTGACGCCAGACACTTGCCGTCGATATGGCCGCCCCAATGGTCAAAGGCAAAATCCCGGTTGGCAAAGCCGGCGGCTTGCCGTGCCGGGGGCAAATCGGCGGTATTTTCCGGGATGATATGCAGGATAAAGCCGGCCGCCGTATCCGCCGCCGCGCAGGATTCCCGCAAATAAATCAGCCGGTTGTGGCGCAGATACAAGTCATAGACCGCCCGGGCCGCCGGCTCCCGCTTGGCTAAAGACTGATATACCGCCGCCAAGCGGCCCGGGTCGGCCGGCGGGTACAAGTCCGCAGCCCATACTCCGGCCTGCCCGGTGCGGATTGATGCGATGGGATAGCCGGGCAGAGGAACTGCCGCCAGACACTTGCCGTCAAAAGAGCCGCCCCAACGCTCAAAAACAAAATCCCGGTTGTCAAAGCCGACCGGCCGCCGTTCCTCCGGCAATACGGCGGCATCCTCCGGGACTATGTGCAGGAAAAAGCCGGCCGCCGTGTCCGCCGCCGCGCAGGATTCCCGCAAATAAATCAGCCGATTATCCCGCAGATACAGGGCAAAGGCGGCTTGAGCCGACGGTTGACTTGCGGACACGGCGGCATAGACCCCTTGCAAGACGCCGGGGGCGGCCGGCGGATACAAGTTGACTTCCCAACCCTCCTCTTGCCCGGTGCGGATGGCGGCTACGGGATAATCGGGCATCGGGACGGCCGCCAGACATTCCCCATCCAACCGGCTGCCATAACGCGCCAGAGAAAAATCCCGGTTGTCCTGGCCGCTTTTCCAGAGGTAGAAAGGCAAATCCGCCGGATTTTCCGGGTAGATATGCAGGAATACCGGGGTTTCGTATGCGGCGGTAGAACAGTCGCCTTTGGCGTAAAGCAGGCGCTGGCGGCCCGCCGCCCGGTCAAGGAAAACGGCAAAAGCCTCCGGCGCGGCCGGATCCGGCCGCCCTTGCGCGCTCAGTTCCCACAGGCCGGGTTGCGACAGGCTGTAAAACTTTTCCCACACCGGATCCCCCTCCGGCTCGTATTGGCCCAGGTTGCGCCGGGACAGGATGATGTCGCCGCCGGCCGCCGCCGGCAGTTGGATAACCGCCAGGCAAAGCTCCCCCAGCTGTACCCGGTGATTGCTGAAAGATGCCGCGGGGCCGGGCTGCCACCAATCCGGCGGCGCGGTTTCCGGGGCCGGCGGAAAGGGCCGGACGCCAAACCAGGCCTCGGGAGCCGCCGGGGGGCAGTTTTCCTTGACCAAAACCAGCCGATGGCCCTGACGATAAACATTATAATCGGCGCGGATAATGGGTGCATCGGCTAGGGCTTGCTGATATATTTCCCGGTAGGCGGCTAGGGCGGCGGCGGTCATCCGGGCGGCGTCCATGGGCCGCAAGGCGACCAGGGGATTGGCATAGCGGCGGATATAACGGGCATTAAAGGCCAAGTCGGGCCGGCTGCGGTCGTTCCCTTGCTCCACCAATTCATAATCGGCGCGGCGGTCGGGGCCGGCAATAAGCAAATCCCGCCGGGCCGCCGCCGGCAGAATTTCCCAATGCCGCGCATAGTCCATCCGCACCGCCAGCGTCTCCCCGGGATGCAATTCCCGCAGATATTCCAACGCATCCCGGTGCGCCAGCTGCCAGTAATCCAAATCATACTGCGCCCCCAGCGCCCCCGGCGTAGTCCGATCGGTCAGAAAGTTGAAATAAACCGGCTGCAAAGGATGCAGTTGTATCAGCTGCAACAGCAGCAATACCAAGCCGGCCGCCGCCAGCCCGTACATCCCCACCCGCCAACGCCGCCGCCGGGATAGAGCGGCCGCCAGCCAACCGCCGCCCAGGGCCGCCAGCAGGCAGAAAGGCGCATAGAGGAAATAGAAATGCCGCCAACCGTCGTACTGATTGGCATCCAGCAGGATGGCCGCCAGCGGCGGCAGCAGGAAAGCGGCCAACAGCAGTAGCAGAAAGCGCATCCGGCCGTTGCGGAAAACCGCCCCGGGCCGGCGGATACCCTCTACCGCTACCGCCGCCATCCCGACCAGTCCCAGCAGCAGAAACAGCGGCGGCGTGGTGATAGCAAACCAGGTGGCGGCGTAATGCGGCGGCAGCTCGTCGGAAAACAGCCATTCCCCCTGGAATAGCTGCGGCCAGATAGTCGGATGATTGACCGTCAAGGCAAAGTTAGCGGTCAGATAGTCAATAGGATTAGTCCAGGCGTAGGGCGACAGGGCGTACACCGTCAGTCCGGCGGTCAAGGTGAACAGCCCGGCGGTCCGTAGGATTCCTTTCCGTTCTTGCCAAGTCCCGGCGTAAAACCAATCCAATCCCCGCATTGCCAAGACCGCCGGCAGCAGCATTAGCCCCATAATCCGCAGGTTGGTCAGCGCTCCCACCCCTATCCCCAGCAGCAGGAAAGCGCCAATCGTATCCCGGCGGAAAGCCCGTTCCAGCAGGTAGAGGGCTATTGCGAACAGGGTGAGAAAAGGCAGGTCTTTGGAATTGACGAAAGAATGGCCGTAGATGCGGGGATGCAGCAGGAAAAGCAGCAGGGCTAACAGGGCAATCCACCGATTGTTGAACAGCCGCCAAGCCAGCCGGTAGCAACAGAAAGCCCCGACGATAAAGAACAGGTGGGTCAGCGTTAGGCGCAGCCGGTGGACATAATGGTAATCCTCGATCCCCAAGACGCGCTCGGCCAATAGCAGCGGCAGCTCCAAGGCCATGCCATAAACCCGGTCGTGGTAATGGTAGATATTCCGATCCAGGCGGTCGGCTTGCCCCCGGATATAGTCCAGATTGACCGCGGCCGTTTGCCGCTGATTCGGCTCATCGGGGCCGATGCCGTAATCCCCGGCCGTGGCCAAGCCGACCAGCAGAAAAAGGGCGCAAAGCAGCAGGCCGCTGCGGGCGGCAAAAAAGTTCAGCGCCGCTTGTCTCCGGCCGGCCCGTGGCAGGGATATGGAAAGCGGCGGCAGGAACATAAGCCGGATTATAGCATACCCTCTTACCGTCCTTCCCGCGCCTTTCCAATGTATTCCCGCGGCCCCCACCGTCATTCCCGCGTAAGCGGGAATCCCGAAATGCCTTGCCGCAAGCCGGCTTGTCTGACGCAGTACCGTCCTGGATTCCCGCTTACGCGGGAATGACGGTAGGGGGAGTACGGTAAAGGCATCGGGAAGGACAGGGTTTTAATGCCTTTGCCTGCCCGCCTCAGTGCCCAACCCTCAACTCCGCCGCCCACACCTCGCCTCGGCCCGGAACATATTGCCCCGTCCGCAGGGCGGCGATGGGATAGTTGGGCAAGGGAATAGCGGCCAGGCATTTGCCCTCAAAATGCCCGCCCCGGCGGTCAAAGGCAAAATCCATATTGGCAAAGCCGGCATCCCGCCGCTCCGGCGGCAAATCGGCGACATCCGCCGGGAGGATATGCAGGAAAAAGCCGGCCGCCGTATCCGCCGCCGCGCAGGATTCCCGCAAATAAATCAATCGGTTATCCTGAATATACAGGTCAAAATCAGCCCGGATCTGAGGTTGCCGGTCGGACAAGGCGGCGTACGTGGCCCGCAAACGCTCCGGGGCGGCCGGCGGATATAAATTGAATTCCCACAATCCGGCCGCGCCGGTATGCAGGGCAGCGATGGGATATTCGGGCAGGGGAACTAGCGCCAGACAGCCCCCGCCGGGCTGGATGCCGTAACGCGCCATCGGAAAATCCCGGTTCTCCTGCCCCCCGGCCCAGCGGTAAAAGGGCAGGTCGGCCCGGTTCTCCGGGTAGATATGCAGGAAAATCCGGCGGGCAAAATCGGCGGGGGAACATTCCTCTTTGTCATAAAGCAGGCCCGGCCGGCCGGCATCGTCCCGGCCCAGGAAAACGGCAAAAGCGTCCGGATCGGCCGGCGGCGGCCGCCGCCGCCCCTGGTCGAGCCATTCCCCCAAGCCAGGGCGGGTGATGCTGTAGAGTTCATCCAGCCATACCGGTTTTTCCCCCGGCCCGGGCGGGCCGGAGCCGCGCTGACTCAGGATTAGCTCGCCCTGAGTGGCGGCCGGCAGTTGGATAACCGCCAGGCAGACCGCGCCCAGCCGCACCGGTTGGCGGTGGTAGGAGGTATGGAAGCCGGGTTCCCATAAACCGGTCGGCAGAATTTCCTGGCGGGGCGGGAAAACCTTGACGGTGAACCAGACCTCGTCCCGTTCCGGGCGGCAATCCTCCCGCACAAAAGCGATCCGGCCATCCTTAAAATAAACATCATAATTGCCGCGGATAATGGGTTCTCCGGTTAGGGCTTGCCGGTAAATTTCTTGATAGGCGGCCCGGGCCGCCGCCGTCATCCGGTCGCTGTCCCGCGGCTGCAGGACGGCCAGGGTGTTGTTATAAAAGCGGCGCGGATAGGCCGAATTAAAGGTCAAATCCGGCCGGCTGGGCTCCGGCTGATGGGTCAGGTAATAATCGGCGCTACGGCCGCCGGCTAGCGGCAATCGCCGCCGCGCCGCCGGCGGCAGCGCGCCCCACAGCTCCCGATACTCCGTCCGCACCGCCATGGTTTCGCCGGGGTAGCGCGCCAGCAGATATTGCAACGCCGGCCCTTGCGCCGACTGCCAGTAGTCCATTTCATACTGCGCCCGCAGCCCTTCCGGGGTCGTCCGATCCACCAGAAAGTTGAAATAAATATGCTGCAAGGGATGGAGCTGAGCCATCTGGAGCAGAAGCAACCCGAAACCCAATCCGGCCAGGCCATACATCCCGACCCGGAATCGCCGCCGTTGCCGGGCCAGGGCGGCGGTCAGCCCGCCCATACCTCCGGCCGCCAGCAGGCAAAAGGGGGCGTAGCTGAAATAAAGATGCCGCCAATCGTCGTACTGATTGGATCCCAACAGGGCGGCGGCCAGGGCCGGCAGCAGGGCAGCCGCCAGCAGCAGCCCGGCAAAGCGCAGCCGGCCGTTGCGGAAAGCGGCCCCGGGCCGGCGGCCAACCCGCGCCACGACCACCGCCGCGCCGATGCCGCCCAGCAAGGGAATCAAGGGCGGCGCCGTAATCAGAAACCAGGTCGGCAAGTAATGAAAGGGCAATTGATCCGAGGGAATCCGCTGCCCCTGGAACAGCACCGACACCACGGTGGGATGATTGACCGTCAAGTCCAGACTGCCGGCCAGATAATCTACCGGGTCAGGCCAGGCATAGGGGGTTACCGCATACCAGGTCAGCCCGGCCGCCAAGAGGAATATCCCGCCGGTCCGCCATATCCCTTTTCGTTCCGGCCCGCTAGTCGCATAAAACAAATCCAATCCCCGCATCGCCAGCGCCGCCGCCAACAGCATTACCCCCATAATCCGCAGGTTGGTCAGCAATCCCACGGCTATTCCCAGCAGGACAAAAGCCCCGACCGTGTCCCGGCGGAAAGCCCGTTCCAGCAGATAGAGGGCTAGCACAAGCATACTGAGAAAGGGCAGGTCTTTGCTGTTGATAAAGGAATGGGCGTAGATGCGGGGGTGCAGCAGGAAAAGCAGCAGAGCCAGGATAGCCAGCGGCCGATTGCGGAACAGGCGGTAAGCCAGGCGGTAAAAAAAGAAAGCGCCGACAATAAAGAACAGGTGGGTCAGGGTTAAGCGGAGCCGGTTGACATAGTGCAAATCCTCCCAGCCCAACGCCCGCTCCGCCAGCAGCAGCGGCAGCTCAAAGGCTATGCCATAAAACCGGTCGGAGGATACCAGAGCATCCCGGCCGTTAAAGACCAGGATGCCGTCGGCCCGGCCCAAGATATAATTTACATTGGCCTCAGCAATCAGGCGCTGGGTTGCCTGGTCGGCGCCAATGCCATAATCCCCGACCAGGGCCAAGCCGGCCAGCAGAAAAAGGCCGCAAATCAGCAGGCCGCTGTGGGCGGCCAAGAAGTTCAGCGCCGCCCGGCCCCGGCCGGCCCGTGGCAGGGATATGGAAAGCGGCGGCGGGAACATAGGGCGGATTATAGCATAAGGGGGCGGGCGGATCTTTTCCGCTCATCCTGAACTTGTTGAAGGATGAGCGGAAAAGATCCGCCCGCTTATCCTTAACCGGCAAGGATGTTACCACTATCCGCCCATCCTGAGCCGGTTGCAGGATTGGCAGTGATTTTCCGCTCATCCTGAACTTGTTGAAGGACGAGCGGAAAATCACTTCCAACCCTACCTTTCCACCCTCAACTCCGCCGCCCACACCTCGCCCTGGCCCGGAACATATTGCCCCGTCCGCAGGGCGGCGATGGGATAGTCCGGCAAGGGAACGATGGCCAGACATTTGCCGTCAAAAGCGCCGCCATAGCGGGCAAAGGGAAAGTCCAAGTTGGCAAAGCCGGCCGGCCGCCGTTCCTGCGGCAAATCGGCAATATCCTGCGGGAGGATATGCAGGAAAAAATCGGCCGCCGTATCCGCCGCCGCGCAGGTTTCCCGCAGGTAAATCAGCCGATTATCCTGGAGATACAGGGCAAAATCCGACAGGGCGGCCGGGATATGGTCGGACAGGGCGGCGTAAGTGGCCCGCAAATCATCCGGGTTGGCCGGCGGGTATAGAGTGGCCGCCCACATCCCGGCTTGGCCGGTGCGGATTTCGGCGATGGGATAGGTCGGCAGGGGGATGGCGGCGATACAATCCCCGCCGGGCCGGCCGCCATAAACATCCAACAGAAAATCCCGATTGTCAAAGCTGTTGCCCCGGTTGTAGGCCGGCAAATCCGCCAAATCCGCCGGGGTGATATGCAGGGTTACGCGGGTTTCGTATTCGGATTGAGTGCAACCCGCTTTGGCATAAAGCAGGCGCGGCCGGCCGGCGGCATCCCGGTCGAGGAAAACCGCAAAGGCATCCGGATTTGGCGGCGGCTGTTGCTGCCGCAACCGGGCCATCCGTTTCCCCAAGCTAGGGCCGGCCAAGGTATAAAGTTCCTCCCACAAGGGCCAATCCGCCGGCCCGAAGTTGCCCAAATTGCGCCGGGTAATAATCAAATCGCCCGCAATATCCGGCGGCAGTTGGATAACCGCCAGGCAAACCTCGCCCAGTCGTACCCGGTGATTGTAGTAAGGGGCATAAAACACCGCTTGCCGGGAATAGGGCGGCAAGGATTTCGCCGCCGCCGGGAAGGGCTTGACGCCGAACCACTCATCCCGGCCGCCCGGCGGACAGTTTTCCCGAACAAAAGTCAGCCGGTTATCCGCCAGATAAACCTTATAATCGGCGCGGATAATGGGTTCGCCGGCTACGGCATCACGGTAAATTTCCCGATAGGCGGCGATAGCGGCCGGCGTCATCCGGGCGGCGTCCAGCGGCCGCAGGGCTATGATGGTATTGCTGTAAAGGCGGCGGCGGTAAGCCGTATTAAAGGCCAAATCCGGCTGGAAAGATTCCAGCGGATAAATCAGTTCATAATCGGCGCTGCGGCCGCCGGTGGCTGGCAGCAGCCGCTCCCGGGCCGCCGCCGGCAAAATGCCCAGATGCCGCTGCCCGACCCGCACCGTCAAGGTTTCCTGGGGATGCCTTTGCCGCAGATATTCCAATCCCGCCCGGTGCGCCAGCTGCATATAGTCCAGGTCATACTGCGTCCGCAGCCGCTCCGGCGTCGTCCGCTCGGCCAGAAAGTTGAAATAGACCGGCGGCAAGGGATGAATTTGCGCCATTTGCAGTACCACCAGCCCCAAGCCCACGCCGGCCAATCCATACATCCCGGCGGCTCGCCGCCAGCCTTGCCGGTACAGAGCGGCCGTCAGACCACCCATGCCCGCCGCCGCCAGCAGGCAAAAGGGGGCATAAATGAAAAACAAATGCCGCCAGCCCTCGGATTGATTGGAACCCAGCACGGTAGCCGCCAGCGGCGGCAGCAGAAAGCAAGCCGCCAGCAACAGCAGCAAGCGCATCTTGGTGTTGCGGAAAACCGTCCCGGGCCGGCGGATTCCCCGGGCCGCTACCAGCGCCATCCCGATAAATCCCAGCAGCAAAATCAGCGGCGGCGTGGTAATGCCAAACCAGGTGGCGGTGTAATGCGGCGGCAGTGCGTTGGACAGCAGTAATTCCCCCTGAAACAACTGCGGCAACACCGCCGGATGATTGACCGTCTGGCCCAGGCTGGTGACCAGGTAGTCCACCGGATTAGCCCAGGCATAGGGCGTTGCCGCGTACAAAGTCAGACCGGCGGCCAAGGCGAACAGGCCGGCGGTCCACAGGATTCGCTTTCGTTCCGGCCAATGCCCGGCATAAAAGCAATCCAATCCCCGCATTGCCAACGGCGCCGCCACCAGCATTAGCCCCATAATCCGCAGGTTGGTCAGCACGCCCACCGCTGCGCCCAGCAGCAGGAAAGCCCCGAGGGTGTCTTTGCGGAAAGCCCGTTCCAGCAGGTAGAGGGCAATCAGGAACATACTGAGAAAGGGCAAGTCTTTGAAGTTGACGAAAGAATGGCCGTATATGCGGGGATGCAACAGCAGGAACAGCAGGGCCAGGATTGCCAGCGGCCGACTGCCGAACAGCCGATAAGCCAGCCGATAGCCAAAGTAAGCGCCGACAATAAAGAACAGGTGGGTCAGGGTTAAGCGCAGGCGGTGGATTTGGGAATAATCCTCCAATCCCAGGAGCCGCTCCGCCAGCAGCAGGGGCAGCTCAAAAGCCACGCTATAGACCCGATCCTGATACAGGTCGGTGGCAATGCGGTCGGAATGGCCCCGGATGTAGTCCAGATTGGCCCGGGCAATCCGCCGCTGCGGCCATTCATCGTAGTTAATGCCATAATCCCCGGCCGCAGCCAGTCCCACCAGCAGAAAGAGGATACAGACCAGCAGGCCACAGCGGGCGGTCAAAAAGTTCAGCGCCGCCGGACTGCGGCCGGAAAGTTGCCGGAATATGCGGCGCAGCGGCGGGAACATAGGCGGAATTATAGCATAAGGGGGGCCAGCAACCGTCCTTCCGCCTCCCGACCGTCATTCCCGCGTAAGCGGGAATCCCGAACGGTACTGCCTTATAATGCCGCATCCCCGGCAAGTCACCGCGGGATTCCCGCTTACGCGGGAATGACGGTAGGGGCGGCCGGGATGACGGTAGAGTGGACGGGAAGGACGGTAAGGGGGCGGCGGGAAGGACGGTACTAGGGGCGCAACCACCCACTATGTCATTCCGAGCGTAGCCGAGGAATCTGAAATGCCCGACCTTGACTCCATTTCAAGACTTTTAGATTCCTCGGCTACGCTCGGAATGACATCCTTCAACAAGTTCAGGATGAGCGGAAAGGGAATAGCCTATCCGGGACAACGGCAAAAGCCGCCACCCCCCGCCCAAGCAAGGAATGGCGGCAAAGGGTTTTCCGGTGGGCAACCGGCGGTTGCGCCCCCCTACTTCCGGGTGCGGCGGATGACTTTCTTGCAGGTGGCGCTCCAGGTACGGCTTTGCCGCATTTTGTACCGCCAAATATTGTTGGCAGCATTAAGGTCATCCGAGAGCAGCAAGCCCAAGCCATTCCCGGTAAATTCCGCATTACCGGGCGGGCCGTTGTTTCCGTTGTGGCCGGCGTGGAAAGCCACATTGGTGACCTGGGGATAGCCCTGGGCCCGGCAAGCGCTTTTGGCGGCGGCGGTCGCCAGCTCCGTCCATTCGGCGCTGCTGGGCGATTGGTAACCGGCGGGTATTCTTTCCTCGTTGGCTTGGCCCACGTTGTTGACGCGTTCACGCTCTTGCGTTCGCCAGTCTACCTGATGCGAAAGGGCGATAAGGTTGCGCCGGGCGTTGGTAATCGCGCCGCCGGAGCCGCCGTGATTGGTGCTTTCTCCGGCCCAATTCCCGCAAATGATACCGCCCACCTGCCCGCAGCTGGCGACGGCGTTAATCGGGAATCGGACGGGATCGTTGGCGATGTCCAGCCGCTTGACCCGCTTGGTGCGCCGCCGTTCCTCCCTCGGAAACTCAAAGATGCGGTCAATGCTGACCCCGGTAACGCCGGATTCCCCGTCGGTAAGATAACCCTCCTGGGCGGCGATAAAGCCGCGGAACTGGCCGCGTTCGCCGAAATAGACGGTGTCATCCCGCTCGTTGCGGTCTTTGCCGGCTTCCCAGGTTTCGGCCTTGGTAAAGGTATCGGATTGGTCGACGCCGCAGTAGAGGGTCTTGCCCCGGTTTTCGGCCAGGGATTCCAGGATGGCCGTAGTGCGGTCGTCATGGGCAAAGGCTTGCCAGTCGGCGCAGTCCCAGGGGATGGAACGGGCTTGGAGGGTGGTCAGGCCGTAACCGGCCCCCAGCAGCAGGGAAAGGACGATACCCAACATAAAGAACTTGGGCATAAAGGAACCTCCCAAGAGGCCCCAGAACAAGGCCAGGGCCGAAATTGCCTTGGCAATTTCGGCCCTGGCCTATGTGCATTTATACTATCACAAGGTTTTGGGGATGTAAAGGGGGGTGGGGGGGCAATTTCGAAAATTTTTTTGGGTGATTTTCGATGCCTCTCTACCGTCAACCCCGCCGCCCCTACCGTCATTCCCGCGTAAGCGGGAATCCCGACGGTACTGAAAAGACCAGCCCTTTGCCGCCCAACCACCGCCGGATTCCCGCTTACGCGGGAATGACGGTAGGGGCGGCGGTCTCCCCACCGTCCTTCCCGCGTAAGCGGGAATCCCGACGGTACTGCCGCATGATGGCATTGTCGACAGGCAACCGTTAGATTCCCGCTTACGCGGGAATGACGGTAGGGGATGGCGGGAATTCAGCATAACTCAAACTTGACTACCGCGGCCGGATTACGGACAATAGCAGCTATCCAATCCCAAATCAGCCTGGAAACAGAGGATTTAAGTTATGCCCAATTTTGTGCGAGTCTATACCGGCGCCGACGGCAAATCCCATCTGGAGGATCTGAACCCGCCCTTCGAGTCCTTTGTCGATACCGAAGGGGCCTATGGCGAAGGCACGCCGATGCAGGCGGCCAGCGGCGTTACCATCCGCATTGCCCAGCCGGGCTACCTGCTGGAATGGCACTGCGCCCCCCGCCGTCAATACACCATCACCCTGGCCGGCGAAGCCGAGGTGGAAGTGGGCGATGGCAGCAAACGGCGGGTCGGGGCCGGGGATGTGCTGCTGGCCGAGGATTTGACCGGCGAGGGCCACATTACCCGGGTGGTCAGCGCCGAACCCCGCTACTACATAGTAGTGGCCCTGGAGGATTAGCCCGCCGCCGGTTGCCGCCGGGCCGCCGCGCCGGCCCTTAACCGGGGGATCAATTCCCGCCCATATTCCGCGGCATCCCCCAGCGGATCGAAGCCGCGGAGGATAAAGGTGGTGCAGCCTAAATCATAGTAGGCCAGCAGGGAATCGGCTACCTGGGCGGGCGTACCCACCAGGCAGGTAGTGCTGCCGGCCGCCCCGCTGGCGGCGGCTACCGGCAGCCACAGCCGTTCATCGTGCACATCCCCTTGGGCGGCGAAATCCAGCAGGCGGCGGGAGCCGACGGATTGCGGTCGGGCCGATTGACCGGGGGCAATTTTCCCGGCGGTAGCCGCCTGCACCCGGGCCAGGATTTCTCCGGCCCGCTGCCACGCCTTATCCTCCGTGGCGGCCAGGATGGGGCGGACCGACAGGCTGAACGCTAGATCCCGGCCCCAGGTCGCGGCCCGCCGCCTAAGGTCGGCAATGCGCTCTTTGATAGCGGCCCGGGGTTCGCCCCACAGGGCAAAAACATCGGCCCGCCGGCTGCCTACCGCGAGGGCAATGTCCGAGGCCCCGCCGAAAAACAGCGGCAGATGCGGCCGTTGCCAGCACGGCACTTGACTGACCGCCCCTTGCAATCGGTAAAACTCGCCGGCATAGTCAAAAGGTTCCGGGCTACTCCAGACCCGGCGCAGAATGTCCATATATTCGTCGGTGCGGCGATAGCGGGCATCGTGGGATAGAAAATCGCCGTCCTGCCGCTGTTCGGCATCGCTGCCGCCGGAGATGATATGCAGGGCAATGCGGCCGCCGGTCAGCTGGTCTAAAGTGGCCGCCTTGCGCGCCGCCAGAGTGGGCGCGACAAAGCCGGGCCGATGGGCAATCAGATAGCCCAATCGCTCCGTATGGGCGGCGGCATAACCGGCTATCTCAAAGCCATCCGGAGTGGTAGAGGAATAGCCGGTCAATACCAGGTCGAAGCCGCTGGCCGCGTGGATTTGGGCAAAGGACCGGATGTAGTCGGCGTCGATGCCGGCGGGAACGGCGGCTCCGGGATTGATGCCGCCGCCAAAGACGCTGAGGGCGGCCCCGGCCGTAGCGGCCGCCTCCCGGGCCACGCCAATCATCCCGACAATGCGGACCGTTCCGGGGGCGCTGCCTATTCCGGGGGCGCTGCTTTCCGTCATTGCCAACATCCGGGAAAAGATAAAGGGATAGGGCTATAAGGCCATAACCGGCGGTCGCCTTGCCGCCGCCCTTTCTACTGTCCTTTAATTAACATGGATAGACCGGATAGACCGGATTCTATATCTGCTGGGAACGGTTATTGACGGCCAGTACCGTACCAATAAGATACAATAATCCTGTTTATCCTGTCTATCCATGTTTGAATCCGGCTCCCCTTGGGGCGGAAGGACGGTGCTTTTAGTCCCTTGCCTGGGGCGGCCGCTTGCCACCACCCGCCATAACTGCTAATATATCCCGGTGATTGCGGATTTTGCCGACCAGGGAACGGAGGATATTTTCAACCGGGTCAACAGCCCGGCGGCCCGGCGTACCTGCCCGCAGCAGATTCATTCCATTGCGGCGCAAAAGCTGGATTCCCTGGATTGGGCTGAGGAACTGCATCAGCTGGCGCTGCCGCCGGGCAATCGGTTAGAAGCTCTGCGCGGCGACCGGCGCGGTCAGCACAGCATCCGCATTAACGACCAGTATAGGATTTGCTTTGTCTGGCAGCGCGGGCAGCCGGCGGCCGTGGCCATCACCGACTATCACCGCTGACCGTAGCCAACCCGCGCTAAGAGGATAACTATGCCGCGTATTCCGACCCACGGCCCGCCGACCCATCCCGGCGTAATGCTGCAAGAGGAGTTCCTGAAGCCCTTGGGCCTCAGCCGGAAAGCCTTTGCGGCTGCCGTTGGCCTCCCTTACGGACAGGTCAACAAAATCGTCAAGGGTCAGGGGCGGGTTACGGCCGCCATTGCTTGCCGCTTGGCCCAGTATATCGGCGGCACTCCCGGTTTCTGGCTGAACGGCCAAATGGCGTGGGATTTGTACCACGCCCTGCGGTCAGAGGCAGCGGCCCTGGAACAGATTCAGCCGCTGGAATGGGAAAGTCTTCCTGAGCCGGAGGGTGTAGCCGCTACGGCTGAGGAAGTTGCGGCTGCGGGCTGAACTCCGGTGGGCGGAGACCGCCGCAACCGCCCCCACAAAAAAGCCGCCATCCCCCGTTACCCGGGGAATGGCGGCAAAGGGTTTCCTAGAGGGCAACCGCCCCGTTACATCCCCCTACTTCCGGGTGCGGCGGATGGTTTTCTTGCAGGTGGCCGTCCAAGTCCGGCTTTGCCGGGCGCGGTGCTGATTATTGCTCCCAGCATCAGGGTGGTTGTCGAAAAACCAGCCCAAATGCTCCCCGGTAAAATCCAGATGATTTTGGTCGGTGTTGCCGACTTCCCGGTTGTGGCCGCGGCCGATAGCCACATTGGAGACCGACTGCCCGCCGTGCTGGGCGCGGCACACGGCACGGGCTTGGGTTTCCGCCAGCTCCAGCCATTGCTCATTGTTGGGGCTCGCGGTGCCACTGAGGTTGCCCGACAAAGCCTGCGTTTCCCAGTTGATCCGCCAACCACTATTTGTTTCGTCACCGCCGCGGACGTACTGGTTCATGGCCCGACGTCGCGACGTGCCCGCTTGGCCGTGGAGGCCGCCGATAAAGCCACCCCAACCGGAGCAGGCCAAGGTGCCGGGCGTCCGGCCATCCTCCGGATCCGGGCAATTGCCCTCGGAGGCGATGTCCCACCGCTTGACCCGCTTGGTGCGCCGCCGCTCCTCTCTCGGAAACTCAAAGATGCGGTCGATGCTGACCCCGGTAACGCCGGATTCTCCGTCGGTCAGATAACCCTCTTGGGCGGCGATGAAACCCCGGAACTGGCCGCGTTCCCCGAAATAGACGGTGTCATCCCGCTCGTTGCGGTCGCGGCCGGCTTCCCAAGTTTCGGCCTTGGTAAAGGTGTCGGACTGGTCGACGCCGCAGTAGAGGGTCTTGCCCCGGTTTTCGGCCAGGGATTCCAGGATGGCGGTGGTGCGGTCGTCATGGCTAAAGGCTTGCCAGTCGGTGCAGTCCCAGGGGATGGAGCGCGCTTGGATAGTGGTCAGGCCATAGCCGGCGGCGGCCAGGATCAGGAAAAGGGCGATACTTCCCATAAGGAACTTGGGCATAAGGGAACCTCCCAAGAGGCCCCAGAAACAGAGTCCGGGGCTGAATCGCCTCGGCGATTCAGCCCCGGACTTATGTGCATTTATTCTAGCACTAGGTTTGGGGGATTGCAAGGGGTTGGGGGAGCGATTTCGAAAAATTAAATTTTTCCATCCTTCAACAAGTTCAGGATGAGCGGATGGGGGATGACGGCGGGCCCTGCCGACCGTCATCCCCGGCGGCCCCGACCGTCATTCCCGCGTAAGCGGGAATCCCGAACCGTACTGCATTAGGATGGTATTGTCGACAGGCGACCGTGGGGATTCCCGCTTACGCGGGAATGACGGTCGAGAGCAAGAATCCTGTCCATCCTGTCTATCCATGTTTGAATCCGTATTCCCCTCCAACCTTTACCCCGGCCCACAAATCCGGTATTATTAGCGCCGGCGTAATAACCGCATATCCGGCGGATATGCCGCCGCCCGACAAAACCCGCCTTTGCGGAGGAACTGACTAATGAAACCGCATCTGTCCCGCCTCGGCTTGGGGGCTTTGGCCGGCGCTCTGCTGACCGCCCCGCTGATTGGCCTGATGTATCTGGCCGACAAGCTGCTGGATTTGCCCTTTGTCCCCTTTGCTTTCTTTGACTGGCTGGCGCGCATCCTGCCCGGCCCGCTGGTGACTTTCGGCATTGACCTGATGATTGACGGCCTGCGCCTGGCCGGATTCAGCGTGGCCGCCGCCGCCAAAACCGGGGAACAGCTGGGGGCCATCCTGCTGTTCTGGGTTATCGGCATCGCGGCCGCCGCCCTGTTTTTCGCTATCCGGCAAAAACGGGACAGTGCCCGCCCGGCCCTCGAGCGAAACAACCCCTTGGCCCATCCTATCCCCGGCCTGATTATCGGCCTAATCTGGGGCCTGCCGCTGACCCTGGTCAGCTTGCCGATGGGCCAATCCACGATGAATCCCATCGTAACCGCCATCGTACTAATGGCCCTGTTCCTGCTGTGGGGATTGACCCTCAGCTGGACTTGCCGCCGTACCGCCGGCCCGGCCGCCGACCGGGCCGCCGCCGCCGGCGCGGAGGATACCGCCAGCGTCCTCAATCGCCGCCAGTTTCTGGTGCGCCTGGGCGCGACCACCGCCACCATCACCGTGGCCGGGGCCGGCCTGGGGATGGTATTGAATCAAGAGGAACGCGCCCGCTTTGACCAGGCGGTAGATACCACGATGCCGCCAATGCCGCGCCGCCCTTTGCCCAATGACGGCGATCCGGTTATGCCGGCTCCCGGCACCCGCCCGGAATATACCCCGGTCGAAGACCACTATCAGGTTTTCCTCCGCACCGAACCCACCTTTATTGACATCGGCAACTGGGTTTTGCCCATCACCGGCCTGGTCGCCAATCCCATGGAAATGACCATTGACCAGCTGCGCGCCTATCCGGCCCGGGATCAGTATGTAACCCTGTCCTGCATCTCCGGGCGCATTGCCACCACCCTGATTAGCACCACCTGGTGGACGGGGGTCAGCCTGCAAACCCTGCTGGCCGATTGGCAGCCGCTGCCCCAGGCCCGCTATCTGCTGATTAAATCCGCCGACGGTTTCTTTGAGACCGTCGACCTCGCCCTGATTAACTCCGATGAGCGGATTATGCTGTGCTATGCTTGGGACGGCGAGCCGCTGCCCTTTGACCACGGCTTTCCCCTGCGGATTTGGCTGCCCGACCGCTACGGGATGAAACAGCCGAAGTGGATTATTTCCATTGAGGTGACCGACGAATATCGGGAGGGCTATTGGGTGGAGCGCGGCTGGGATGAAGTGGCCCAGGTGCAGACTACTTCGGTGATTGACACCGTGGCGGTGCGGAATGTCGTTGACCGGGACGGGCAGCGGTTGGTGCCGGTGGGCGGGATTGCCTTTGCCGGAGCCCGCGGCATTTCCCGGGTGCAGGTGCGGGTGGACGGCGGCCCCTGGCAGGATGCCCAACTGCGGACGCCGCTGTCGGAAACCACTTGGGTCATCTGGCGCTACGATTGGCCCTTTGCCGCCGGCGACCACGCTTTTGAGGTGCGCTGCGCCGAGTTGGATGGTACGCCGCAAATTGAGGAACAGCGCGGCAACCGCCCCAGCGGCGCCACCGGCATCCACCGCCGGGAGGCGGCTTTGTAGCCGCAACCCATTAACGGCCGCCCCCCAATCCGCCCACCCGGCCATTCAATCCGCTCATCCTGAACTTGTTGAAGGATGGGCGGAATGGGGGCGGCCAAGCCAAACCAAGGAGCAGTTGAAAGATGCAATACACCTATCCCTGCGACTTTGCCCCGGACACGGCGGAGGGGGATGGTTTCGTGGTTACTTTCCCCGACTTGGGCCACGGAGCTACCGGGGCCGCCACTTTCAAGGAATCCATCATCCTGGCCGAGGACGCCCTGGTCGTAACCTTGGGCATCTATATGCACTGCGACGAGGAACTGCCTACCCCCAGCCCCTGGGTCGAGGGCCAGGAACTAATCGGCGTCCAACCCCTGATTGCCGCCCAACTGGATCTTTACAACGCCATGCGGCGGCAAAACCTCAGCCGGGCCGACTTGGCAAAGCGGCTGGGCCTCACTCAAGCCGCCGTCAAAAAGCTGCTAACCCTGAACTACCGCACCCCGATAACCCAAGTCCGCCGCGCCCTGGCCGCCCTAAGCCAAGAGGCAGCGGGGGATGTAGCGGAGCCGACGGCGGAAAGGGCGGCGTAAAATCCCCCATCCGCCCATCCTGAATCCGTTGCCGGGCATCCTTCAACAAGTTCAGGATGAGCGGAATGGGGGCGATAGTCGCAGGATGGACAGAAAGGGGGCCGGCCAATCCCCTTTGACATCCCGCCGGCCGGCCGCTAAAATGCCCCTATGAACCGCAACGAATTCCTGCGCCGCGCCCGCCGCTACGCCCGCAATAACGGATTGGAATACCGCTTTGACCAGAAACGCGGCAAAGGCAGCCACGGGACTCTTTATCTGGGCCAATTCCTGACGCGGGTCCAGCACGGGGAAATTCCGCCCCGAACCCTGCTGGCAATGCTGCGGCAATTGGGCATCCATCGGAGGGATTTCTAATATGCGCTACACCTATCCCTGCGCCATTCAGGGCAATGCGGACGACGGGGACGGTTTCGCCGTTACTTTCCCCGACCTGCGCGGAGCCGTTACCGGCGGCTTTACTTTCAAGGAATCCATCATTCTGGCCGAGGATTGTCTAGTGGTATCCCTGGCCGAATATATGGACAACGACGAGGAACTGCCTACCCCCAGCCCTTGGGTCGAGGGCCAGGAACTAATCGGCGTCCAACCCCTGATTGCCGCCCAACTGGATCTCTACGCCGCAATGCGGCAACAAAACCTCAGCCGGGCCGCCTTGGCAAAGCGGCTGGGTGTAAGTCAAGCCGCCGTCAAAAGGCTGCTGACCTTGAACTACCGCACCCCTATAACCCAAGTCCGCCGCGCCCTGGCCGCCCTAAGCCAAGAAACGGCGGCGGCGGATGTGGCGGAAAGGGCGGCAAAGGAAAGGGCGGCGTGATTGCAATTAACCTTGACCAGCCCTGAATCAGGGTGTAATATATGCCTATGGCTGTTATCTTTGACGCCAACGCCCTTATAAATCTGCACCAAGCCGGCTTGCTGGCGGCGGTGCATAGCCATCAGGATTGCCTAATCACCGCCGAGGTGTACGACGAAGTAGTGGGACGGGGGCAACGGGCCGGACATCGGGACGCTTATGAAATAGCCGATATTATTGGCTTGAGCGCCGATTTCCCTACCGAAATTCTGCCCGGGTTGAACCATTTTGGAATTGGCGAAGCGTCAGTCCTGAGCCGATATGTCGCCAGGCAAAGCGGCGCGGGTTCGGAGGCCGATGTTATAGTCAGCGACGACCGTCAATTTCTGAACTACTTGCGCCGTAAGATGGAGCAGGAGGGCGTAGAAATCCGGTATCTGACCACGGCCGGCTTTATAGCCTGGTTAGCTATAGAGGGCGTCTTAGCTAAGCCCTTGGCCTTGGAATCCCTCGAAAGCATCCGGGCCAGAATCCGCGAAAGCGATTATCAGGCAGCCCGTCAGATTTTGGAGGGGGTATGACTACAAAACCAACCCCAGGGGTAGCCGGCCTCCTGCCGGATATTTCCCCCGGCCTGCTGCAAGCCGCCGACCTTTGCGGCGATTTGCAGCGCGCCGACCGCGCCGCCATCCTGTTGGAATGGCTGCGCCAAGGGGCCGAGCGGGAACTGCTGCAACTAGTCAGCGCCGGAGAGTTGAGCGCCGGGAAAATGGTCGAACTCCTGGGCATTACCTACTACGATGTCCCGGCTCTGGCCGCAAAGTACGGACTGGAAATCGGCGCTACCGGCGAACAGTCCCGCTACGCCCTGGAGCAGTTCGCCAAAACCCCCAATTCCGGCATCCGTTTCCTTGATTAACCGCCGCCCATCGGACAAGGGAGGTTAGCCCCCAATGGCCCAGAAACCCTACATCGACTTTAACCAGGCCCAGGCCGCGATGCAGGCCGTCATCGCCGAAGTAACCAAGCCCGGCGGCCTGCCGGTCGCCATTGCCATCGTGGACGATGCCGGCAATATGGTCGCCTACGCCCAGATGGACAATGTGCGCCTTTACGCCCGCCGCCACGCTTTCCGCAAAGCCTACACCGCCGCCGTTATGGGCATGGACACCGGCCCCCACGGCGAGCAGCTCAAGGAACGCGGCCGCACCGTCAGCGACTACGGCGACCCCAACCTGACCCCGGGCATCGGCGGCGTAGTCGTCCGCTCTCCGGAGGGCGTCATTATGGGCGGCATCGGCGTCGGCGGCTGGCTGGCCCGGGACGAGGAACTGGCCCAAATCGGCCTGAACGCTATGGAAGTGGGCTAACCGGCGGCCGGCTGCTCCGGCCGCCTACACCCCTTCGACAAACAGGACATTAGTATCGGCCGCCGCCAGCCGCAGGGCCTTGGGGCCGGCATATTCCTCGGAGTAATACCACGCCTTGGCCTGCGCCACGCTGGCAAACTCCACAATAACCAGCCGGGACGGATTCCATTCCCCCTCCACCGTCTCCGTAGCACCGCCCCGGACCAAATAGCGGCCGCCATAAGCCGCAATCGTCGCGCTGACCTGCTGCTGATACTCCCCAAACCCGGCCGGGTCGGTAACGGTTACTTCGGCAATCACATAACCCGCCATAAAAAGACCTCCAAGAATCCGTCCCCTCGGAATTCGTTGCCGGGTGAATCCCCAACCCATCACCCCCTCAGCGGCGTTACCGCCACCGGCCCGCCTTCCTGCATATCCACCGTCAACCGGCAATGTTCCAGCATCGCCGTACCCAGTAGCGGCCGGGGGTTTTCCGTCTGATACACCAGGATGTCAATCTGCCGGCCTTGCCATTGCGCCACGGCCTCGAATGTTGGCATCCAGATTACCTGGTCATTGGCAATTCGCACCTGCCGGCGCTGGTAAAGCTGGAGATTCAGCTCCCGAACCGCGACTTCGGGCAGAGTCAGCCAGCCGGAAAACCCGGTATCGATCACGACTTCTACTTCCCAAAACTCCAAGCTGGGGCCGGCCACCGCCACCGTAATCCGCGCCTCCAGAATGTTGACCGGCTCTACCCGGCCCGCCAGCACCACTTCGCCGTGGACGCCCCTAGAGGTACTCAAGAGTCATCCGGGAACGGAACGGGGCGGCCGCGCCCTCCCCGCCGATACTGCGCCCCCAATTCAACGCCTCGGGATGCTGCGCCAACATCCGCAGCGTAGCCGTCAGCTTATCCTCGGCAACGACATAATCGCCGCTGCGGACATCGATGACGACGACTTGGCCGCAACACTCTGCTTCCAGCCGCTCGGCCAGCCCCGCGTAGATGGCTTCCCCCTTTTGGATCAGCTCCTCCCGCTCCTTCTTTTTCTGGTGTTCGTAGTACGCCAGAGTAATCGCCGGGCTCATCTGAGCCACCGCCCCGTCCCCGCCAACGCTGCGCCCCCAATTCCAGCGATTGGGATGCAGCTTACTCATGGCCTGCGTAGCCTCCAGGTCGTCTTTCCCGAGGACATAGTCGCCGCTAAGCACATCGATGACGACGACCTTGCCGTAGTGTTCGGCTTCCAGCTGCTCCGCCATCGCCTCGTACAGAGCTTTCCCCAGGGCATCGACCTCCTCCGGGGACAATTCCGCGGTACGTTCAGCTTCCGTCTTGACCCGTTCCCCTGCCGAAACCATAGCCCACCTCCTCTAAAATCGTCCCGCTCCCGCCATTGTAAAACCCCGGCCGCCCCGGTTTCAAGACAAAAGCTACCCCTCTAAATCTGCTTTTGGAACACCGCTTATCCTCAACAAGTTGAGAGGGCGGCCGGTGCTGGCCGCCGGGCAGAAACTCCACGCCGAAAAATGATATAATACCCTCAATTCGTCCCGCCGCACTCCCGGAGGTTGCAAATATGACCCCGCCGACCAGCCATCCGGCGCCGGCCCCGGCCTACACCAACGCCGCCGCCGAATATCGCGCCGCCCTTGAAACCGCCGCCCTCTACGACCACTCCCCCGCCGGCCGCCTGCGCGCCGAGGGCGACGATGCCCTGGATTTGCTCAACCGCCTTTCCACCAACCGGGTGGACAATCTGCCGCCGGGCCACGGCGCGCCCACCATCCTGACCACCGATCGCGGCCGCATCCTGGATCTGCTGCTGGTAGTCAACACCGGCCCCTATGCCCTGCTCTTGACCGGCCTCGGCAGCCCGTCGGCCGTTATCGCTTGGCTGGACAAATACACCATTATGGAGGATTTGACCCTAACCGACATTACGGCGGACACCGCCCAATTTACCCTCTGCGGCCCCGCCGCCGGCCAACTTATCGCCGCCGCCGGCCTGGCCGATAGCAGTCAATTGGCCGAACTGGAACCCTACGCCGCCTTGGATGCCAACCTTGCCGGCCAGGAAATAATGCTGATCCATCATCCCATAGCCGACTTGCCGGCTTGGGATTTGATGCTGGCGGATAATTCCGCCGCCCTGAGGGTATGGGAAATCTTAACCGCCGCCGGCTTTATCCCTATGCGGCAAGATGCTTGGGACGCCCTGCTGGTCAGTAAAGGAATCCCCCGCTACGGGCGGGAATTGGGGGATGATTTTAACCCTCTGGAGGCCGGCCTGATTGGCGCCATTGACTTTGCCAAAGGCTGCTACATCGGCCAAGAAGTCATCGCCCGGCTGGACACCTATCAAAAGGTGCAGAAACAGCTGGCCCTGCTGCGTTTCCCGGCCAATATCCCGGAAACCGCCGGCGCAGAACCAACCGCCGCCATCCCAGTTGTCGAGGGCGCGGAACTGACCGATGGCAGCCGCAAAGTCGGCCAAATAACTTCCCTGGCCGCCCAACCTGATACCGGGGAAATGCTGGCCCTGGCCTACATCCGCGCCGCCCACGCTCAACCCGGAAAGCAGTTAACCCTGGCCGCCCCCCATCAGGGCAATGCCGAAATAATCCGCTTGCCCCAGCTATTCGGCCCGGGGGAATAAGAGGGAATAACCCCCCCATCCTTCCCCCTTTAGAAAACCGCCGGGTGAATTTCCCCCCGTTCATCCGCAGCCAGCAAAGCCGTAAAATCGTAGCCGCGGCGGCGCAGTTCCGCGCTGCCGCCCTCCTGCCGATCCAGAATTGCCAGCGTCTTAACTACCGAACAGCCAGCCGCTTCCGCCGCAGCAACCGCCTGCAACAGCGACCCGCCGGTGGTGCAGGTGTCATCCACAATAGCCACCGGCCGCCCGGCCGGCAGCGGCCCCTCGACCAACTGGCCGGCCCCGTGCGTCTTGGCTTCCTTGCGGACGATAAAACCCGGAATCGCCGGCCCGCCGTCCTGGTAGCTGGTCAACGCCACCGCCGCCACTATCGGATCCGCCCCCAAAGTCGGCCCGCCAATAGCTTCCGCCCCGGCCGCCCGCAGCAACGGCAGCAAGGCTTGACCAATCAGATAGGCCCCCTCCGGCTCCAGGCTCAGTAGCCGTCCGTCAAAGTAGTAACCGCTCTTGCGCCCCGAGGTCAGAGTAAAATCCCCATAGCGCAAAGCCCCCTTAGCCAGGGCCAGTTGCAGCAAACGCTCCGCCAGTTCTTTCAAGATTGCCTACCCCCCTTTATAAAGCCCCTTCTCCCCAATATACTCCCCCACTGCCGCCGGCGTACGGTAGCGGAGGGATTGGTCGACTGCAGCCCGCCGCCGCAAATCCGTGGCGCTGATTGCCACGCTTGCCACCGCCAAGACAGTTATGCGGTCGGCATAAGCGGGATAGCGGGATTTTATGCCCGCGACAATATCATCCCCATCCCCCTCAGCAACATAGCCCGGCCGGGGTACTACCGCCAGGTTTGCCCACTGCAATATCCGTTCCGGGTCTTTCCAGCGGGGAAAATCGGCCAGGGCATCCAGGCCCAAGATGAAATGCATTTCCGCCGCCGCGCCCCATTCCCTTCGCAGCCTTTCCAAAGTGTCCACCGTGTAGCTGGGCCCGGGCCGTTCCACTTCCCACCGCAAAACCTCAAAATGGGGATTGTCCGCCGTAGCCAGTTCCACCATCCGTAGGCGGTGAATGGCGGCGGTCAACGGCTGGCCCGCCTTGAGCCAAGGTTGGCCCGCCGGCACAAACAGAACCTGGTCCAATGCCAGGATTTCCCGACCTTCCTCGGCCAGCAACAGGTGGCCGAAATGTATCGGGTCAAAAGTCCCACCCAAGATGCCGTACCGCATCCTAAAACCACTCCATTTCCGCCCGCCCGATGCGGATAGTATCCCCGGGTTCAATGCCCGCCTGCTCCAACCGCCGGGCAATGCCTAGCCGGGTCATTTCCCGCCACAATTGCAGCAGCACCCGATAATCCCGGGTGTCGGCCAACGCGCTCAATCGCTCCAACTGCTCGGAATGGATGATATAAACCCCGTTTTCCTTGCGGAAAGTGTTGGGCGCGGCGGCGGGACGGCGGCGGGACGGCCCAATCGGGGCAACATCCGCAGTAACCGATTCCTCCGGCGGCAGGGATTCCAGGGTTTCAATGACTTGGCCCAGCAGCGGCTCGATGCCCTCGCCGCTGACCGCCGATATAAAGAACAGCGGCGGCGGATTGTCCCGAAAGGCCGGAATCGGCGATTCCGCTATGGCTTGGCGCAGGGATTGCTCCATTTCCGCCCGCCGTTCCTGCACCTCGGTAACATCCAGCTTGTTGACCACGATGAACTGCGGCTTGTGGGCCAACGCCGGATTAAACTCCTGCAACTCCCGGTTGATGATATGGAAATCGGCGGCCACATCATCAGACAAGCCGTCCAGCAGATGCAGATACAGCCGGGCCCGCTCGGCATGGCGCAGAAACTGATCGCCCAGACCCACGCCGCTATGCGCCCCCTCCAGCAGGCCGGGAACTTCCATCATCACAAAATCCTGCCCCCGACTCTGCACCACGCCCAGCACCGGCTCCACCGTGGTAAAGGGATAGTCGGCAATGCGCGGTTTGGCCGCCGAACAGCGGGAGATGAGGGTGGATTTGCCGGCATTGGGGCGGGCCAGCAGGCCCACATCGGCCAGCAGTTTCAGCTCCAGAAACAGCACGGCATACTCGCCGCGTTCCCCCCGCTGGGAAAGCATGGGCTCCTGATTCGTGGCCGAAACATAGTGGGCATTCCCCCAACCGCCGCGGCCACCCTGGGCCACCCGCCGGGGGGCCGGGTCGGTAACATCGGCCAGAAAGTCCCGTTGCCCCTGCGACCGTAGCCGCCACAGCACGGTGCCGATAGGAACTTTGATGACGGTATCCGCGCCGTTGGCCCCCCGCTGGCCTTTGCCGCGGCCGTGACCGCCCCGTTCCGCGTAGAGGGTGCTGTTGTATTTCAGGTGCAGCAGGGTATTCAGGGACGGGTCGCCCACCACCAAGGCATTGCCGCCATCGCCGCCATCGCCGCCGTTGGGGCCGCCCTTGGGCCGGTACTTTTCCCGCAGGAAACTGACGCAGCCATTCCCGCCGTCCCCGGCCTTAATGTTGATTCTAACTGTATCGATCATAAGTAGATGGATCTGAATCGAGAATAACCGTAATAAGGGCGTTGACCGCTGGGATAACCCCTATCTGCCCTAGCCGGTTTCGCCGTGGATAGTTGCCATTATAACACGGATAAGCAAGGGTGGGAATGTGGATAAGAGGCAGTTAATTGTGGATAATTTTTACTGACGCTGGGGTTGAGACAGGTTGGGCGGCGGTTAGGTATAGTTTATTGGGGGGTTATCCACTAACCCGAACGGGTTATCCACGAAATCCGGCAAGTTATCCACGGTGTTATGTAAGGGCGGGATGCGGGATTTGGCCCGGATGCCGGTTTGCATTTCCTGCCGGAAAGGAGTAGAATAGCGGTATGCTGGGACGAAAAGGGCGGCGATTTCTGCGGTCGCTGAAAGAGGGCGGGAAAGTTCTGCTGTCCAGCCTGATCGGCGTCCTGTCGCTGGCGGCGAACTTTTACTTGGTATGGATCCGGTGGGACTGGAGCGTCCAGTCCTACTATGACTTCTACAAGGAAGTCATCACCACTACGGCGGCCACGGCGGCCGTGCTGATTGCCATAGTCATCTACAGCCCGGAGGTGGTCAAGGTGTTTGGAGAAACCTTTCTGGCAAAACGGTTCGCGGCCGGCCGCGAGGAGGGCCTGGAGGAGGGGGTGGTCAAGGGTCGCGAGGAGGGTCGCGAGGAGGGTCGTGAGGAGGGCGTGGTCAAGGGGCGTGAGGAGGGTCGCGAGGAGGGTCGTGAGGAGGGCGTGGTCAAGGGGCGCGAGGAGGGGGTGGTCAAGGGCCGGGGAGAGCGGGACGCGGAGTTGCTAAAGCTCCTCGAGGAAAGCCCGGAAGTTACGCTCGACCATCTTAAGGACCTTCTGCGTAGTGGGGACGCGCCGAGCAACGGCAAGGAATCCGGGCAGTAGCGGTAGGATTAGCCGGTGACTCGAAGCCGGCCGGCTTGAGGTGGCGACGGTGTTTGGAGACGAATTTCTGGCAAAACGGTTCGCGGCCGGCCGCGAGGAGGGCCTGGAGGAGGGCGTAGTCAAGGGGCGCGAGGAGGGCCTGATCAAGGGGCGCGAGGAGGGCCTGATCAAGGGGCGCGAGGAGATGCGCGCCGAAGTTCAGGCGGAGTTGCGGCGGCTCTTGGCGGAGAACCCGGAAACTTTTGCCGACCAGGTCAAAGACTGGCTGGGCAATGGGGACGCGCCGCGCAACGGCAATAAGCCCGGGGAATCGCGGCGGGATTAGTCCCGCCGCCCTGTTTTACCGCCATCCCTACCAGCCCGTGGCGCCGCTTACCATTACCGCTACGAACAGCAGGCCCAGGTACAGCAGGGAATAGAGGTAGAGTTTCCGGGCGTTGGCCGCGCTTTCCTCCCGTTTCAGCCGCCAAGCCAACCAAAGGAATATCCCGCCTAAAAACAGGGCGGCGGCGGCGTAAAGCCAGCCCACCGCATCGGTCAAGGCGAACATGGCGGTCAATCCCACCAGGGCCAGGGAGTAGAGGAATATGCTGCCGACGGTGAAATGGCGGGTGGATACTACCGGCAGCATTGGTACGCCGGCCCGTTCATAATCCCGCTGAATCAGCAGGGCCAAGGCCCAGAAGTGCGGCGGCGTCCAGAAAAAGACGATGGCAAAAAGATAGACCGCCGGCAAATCCACCGACCCGGTTACGGCGGCCCAGCCGACCATCGGCGGAAAGGCCCCGGCCGCCCCGCCGATGACAATGTTTTGCGGGGTGGTGCGTTTCAGCCACAGGGTATAAATCAGCACATAAAACAGGGTGGCGGCCATAGTCAGCGCGGCGGCCAGCCCATTGACCCCCACCGCCAGCACCAGGGCGGCAATCAGGTTCAGTCCGATGCCAAAGAGCAGGGCATGGCTTGGCCGGATGCGCCGGGTTGCCACCGGCCGCTGGCTCGTGCGCCGCATCAATCCGTCAATGTCCCGGTCAAAGTAGTGGTTCAGGGCATTGGCTCCGCCGGAGGCCAGCGCGCCGCCCAACCAGACCAATCCCAGCAGGGTCAAGGATGGGACGCCGCCGCCCAATTGACCTTGGGCCAGGAACATCCCCCCGGCCGCCGTTACCAGCAGCAGCATTATGATGGGCGGCTTGGTCAGGGTGATGTAGTCGTTAATCACCCCCCACACGCCGGGCGGCCGCCGGGTTTCCGCCGGCCCGGCGGCCGTTTCCGCGGCGGCGGCCGGCGGCGGCGTATCGGTCAGGGATTGGGGTTCAGCCATCAGTTAATTCCTCAACAAGACGGGCGGTCAAGCGGCTGCCGCCCATTATAGCATTTTTCCCCGGGAAAGGGGGAGACGGATTCAAACATGGATAGACAGGATTAACCGGATTCTTGCTCCCACCGTCATTCCCGCTTACGCGGGAATCCCCACGGTCGCCTGTCGACAATACCATCCTAATGCAGTACGGTTCGGGATTCCCGCTTACGCGGGAATGACGGTAGAGGGGCATCGAAAATCACCCAAAAAATAAAAATTTCGAATTCGCCCCCCAACCCCTTGCAATTCCCCAAACCCTGTGCTAGACTGAATGCACATAAGTCCGGGGCTGAATCGCCGAGGCGATTCAGCCCCGGACTCTGTTTCTGGGGCCTCTTGGGAGGTTCCCTTATGCCCAAGTTCCTTATGGGAAGTATCGCCCTTTTCCTAGTGCTGGCCGCCGCCGGCTATGGCCTGACCACCCTCCAAGCCCGCTCCGTCCCCTGGGACTGCTCCGACTGGCAAGCCTTTGCCCACGCCGACCGGACTACGTCCATCCTCGAGTCCCTGGCCGAGAACCGGGGCAAGACCCTCTACTGCGGTGTCGACCAGTCCGACACCTTTACCAAGGCGGAGACCTGGGAGGCCGGCAAGGACCGCAACGAGCGGGATGACACCGTCTATTTCGGAGAACGCGGCCAGTTCCGGGGTTTCATCGCCGCCCAAGAGGGTTATCTGACCGACGGGGAATCCGGCATCACCGGCGTCAGCATCGACCGCATCTTTGAGTTTCCCCGGGAACCCAAGAAACGCCGGCGCAAGAAGCCGCTGCCGCGGCCGAACCTGGTGTATGGCGGGCAGTATAACGCCAACAATCCCCACTACAGCGGCAACGGCGGCGTGAGCGGACATCCTTACTATTGCGCCGGCGGGGATATTTTTGACCCCAGCACGGATCCCGGCACGGCCGGCACGCGGATCCAGGGGCGCAACGGATATGTTACGACCCAAGGCCCGCCCGGCGAGGAACGGACTACTATTCCGGCGGCCCGGGAATCGGCCAAGGCGGCCTTTGAACAGGGCGTTACCCGGAGCCAGTTGAAGGCTTGGGCCCGGGATGGCGGCCCGATTACGAGCAAGGGCGCTTGCGAGGCGGCCACCGGCGCCACCGGGGAGTGCCAATCCCTGCGCGACGAAAACGGGGAGCAGCTCTACACCGGGACGCCGCGGATAATCCAAGTGTGGCTGGACGATAACTATACTTACGGCGGCGACCCGCCGCGGGTAACGCCCAGCAATTATCGCTATAACGCGAATAGGGTTCTTTACTACACCGCCTACTGCCGCCGCTAGGTAGGGGCGGCGCAACGGGCGGTTGCCTAGACGGCGCAAAATCCTCCCCCGGCTGGTGGATGGCGGGGCGGGGGAGGGCGGCTTTTTGCGGCCCCTGGATAGCCTATCCCCTTTCCGCTCATCCTGAACTGGTTGAAGGATGGCCGGCCCCTTTCCGCTCATCCTGAACTGGTTGAAGGATGGGAAGGCCGCCATTCCGTTCATCCTGAACATCGTTGAAGGATGGGAACGGCGGCGGGAAAGGTCGGAGGGGACGGAATAGCGGCCGGCCGCTTAATCCGCATCCTCCGGCAACTAGGGATCCTCCGGCGGCGGGGGCGGATAGTCTATTTCCCACCGCGCCGCAATTTCCGCCTCCGTCAAGCGCAGGCGGCCGATGGCCCGTTCCTGTTCCGGATCCGGTACGAAGTCGGGATTCGGCTCCCGCGCCAGCAAGCCGGTAAAGGTCGCCAGCAGGCCGGTTATCCGCTCCAGATGACGCCGCACCTCCCAATCGTACATCAAATCCTCGTAAAAGTTGTTGTGCAGCTGGTCGGCGGCGTCCTGCAACGCCGGCAAGTCCGGCAGCTTGTACTCTACGGCCAGCAGATTTACAATCCGCCGGCGGTAGTTATGGGAATCGCTCCGCCAGTAGCGGGATTCGGCCACGGCTTTAACCCCGTGGGCAACGGCCCCGGAGGCTTTGTCGCAAGCCTGCACCCGGTCGCCGCGCTTTTCCAGTTCGTAGCGGGCCTGGCGAATCAGCCGCCCGCTGGTTTTGCGGTGATGTTCCACGCCGGGCAGGGCAGCGCCGCCGGCGTTGCTATCAGGATTGACCGTCATAAGTTTTGACTCCTCCGGTTTGCGGTTGGGGCTTATTGTAGTATATTTCCGGCGCCTTTCTACCGTCCTTCCCGCTCAGGCGGGAATCCCGGAAGGCGTTGCCCTATGCCGCCGCGGGATTCCCGCTTACGCGGGCAGGACGTGTAGGAGGATGATTACATCCCCTCCGGGCCATCCTCCGCATCCTCCTCGTCCTCTGGCGGCACAAAGGGCGGCAGGGGCGGCGGATAGTCAATCAGCGGCAGGGCGGCGGCCTCCTCCTCAGTCAAAAGCAACCGCGCAATGGCCCGCTGCTGTTCCGGGCCGGGCGTATAGTTCGGATCCGGCTCCCGATCCCGAGCGGCCAGCAGGAAATCGACCAAGCCGGTTACCCGGGTCAGCCGTTCCCGGATTTGCCAATCGTGCAGCAAATCCTCGTAAAAGTTGTCGTGGAGCCGGTCGGCGGCATACTGCACATCGGGCAATTCCGGCCGGTCAAACTCGAGGGCCAGCAAGTCCACAATCTGCCGGCGCAGGTTGTGGGAGCCGTTGCGCCACTGCCGGTCAAAGGCGATGGCTTTGACTGCGTGGGCTACGGCGCCGGAGGCTTTTTCCGAGGCTTGCAGGCGGTCGCCCTTTTTGTTCAGTTCGTAGTGGGATTGGGCCATCAGCCGCCGGGCATCGCCGGCGCGGCGGTCGCCGATTTCCGAGAGCATAAGGGAACTCCTTGCCAAGCTTGCGGTGGTTGGGTTGATTATACAACATAGACCAAGAAAAGGGAATTGGGCGGCGGGCCGGACGGTTTTTATGCAGCGGCCGCCGCCATCGGCCTACTGCTCAGCAGGGCCAGGCTTGCCATTACCGCCCACACCGCCGTGGCCAGGGCTATGTGCAGGGCGCGCAGTTCTACCGGGAAACCCGTCCATACAGCGATGCCGCCAACCAATAGCTGCGCGGCGAATAGGATCAGGCCGGCCAGGGATAAGGCGCGGATGATGCCGTTGCCGCCGCCGCTTTTCCGGCCGCCGCGCCGTAAGCCCAAGTGCAGGGTGTAGATTATCAGCAATCCCAGCAGGGCGGCTACCAGGCGGTGGAACATATTTACCGCCGGCAAATGGTCGAAGGGCCAAGTCCAGCCTTGACAGAGCGGCCAATCGGGACAGGCGGCCAGGGCGCCGGGCGTGGCGGTAACATAGGCCCCGGAAAGGATTAGCAGGTAGGTGGCTAGGGCTGACAGCATGGCCCAACGGGGGAAACGGGCGGCCGCCATCCATCCATTTGTTGCCGTGGATTTTGCAAGGGCAGCCGGGCGGTTGTCCGCTATCGAGGGGATGGCAGCGGCAGCCGGGCGGCGGTAGGCGGCGACCAGGATCAGCAGCAGGCAGCCGAGGAGGGCTTGGGCCAGGGCCAGATGCGCCGCTACGATGTGGCCGGGCAGTTCGGTCAGCACGGTTACGCCGCCCAAGCCGCCCTGCATCAGCAGCAAGACTACGGCCACGGCGGCGGATACACTCAGCCACCGCTCCCGGCGGAAACGCAGTAAAGCTACGGCGGCAGTGGCGATGATCAGCGGGCCGACAATCGCCGAGGCGACCAGGCGGTGGCTGTATTCGATGATGTCGGCGGCGGTCATTGCCGGCAGCAGGCGGCCATCGCACAGCGGCCAGTCGCCGCCGCAGCCGAGGCCGGAGCCCGTAACCCGCACTACGCCGCCGAGGATTATCAGGGCAAAGGCGGATATTACCGAGGCCCAAGCCAGGCCGCGCAGCCAGCGGCGGGATAGGGGCGTCTTTAGGTTATGGGTTTCCGAAGTTGCCAAGTTGACCGCCTGATGTGATGGGTTGCTGTGCCGGGTAACTGGTTTCCGCTCATCCTGAACTTGTTGAAGGATGCCTTGCCGAGCGTACATACCATGTCATTCCGAGCGTAGCCGAGGAATCTAAAAATCGAGTAAGGAGTCAAGGGCGGGCATTTTAGATTCCTCGGCTATGCTCGGAATGACATAGTGGAGGGGGTTGCGGCTCTGATACCGTCATTCCTACCCCACTCTGCCATCATGCCCGGCTTTATTGCCGCCATTCCCGCCGCTCTCTACCGCTTTTCCCATCCCCTACCGTCATTCCCGCGTAAGCGGGAATCCAGGAATCCTTGCCGGCAACCGGCGGGTCTTTTCCGGTACCGTTCGGGATTCCCGCTTACGCGGGAATGACGGTAGAGAGCCGGGAATGACGGTAGAACGGCCGGAAAATGGTTTTATAGCCGCCGGACTTTGTGCTATAATTGCCAATGTTATCATGTCTGACGCGATTCGGGTAGCTGGTCTGGTTAAGAAATTCGGCTCTTTTACGGCGGTGGATGATATTTCCTTTGCCGTGGGGGCCGGAGAGATTTTTGGCATCCTGGGGCCGAACGGGGCCGGCAAGACCACTACCCTGGAAATCATCGAGGGATTGCAAAGGCCGACCGCCGGGCAGGTCAGCGTCTTGGGAATGGAAATTCCCCGGGATGCTGTCCGCATCAAGGCCCGCATCGGGGTGCAGCTGCAATCCTCGGCCTATTTCAGCTATCTGTCCCTGCGGGAAATCCTGAATCTGCTGGGCAGTTTCTATCCCCGGCGGCTGGCGGCCGACGACCTGCTGGAACAGGTGGGCTTGACCGAACAATCCGGCCGGCCGGTCAATCAGCTATCCGGGGGGCAACGGCAGCGGTTCACCGTGGCGGCCAGCCTGGTCAACGACCCGGAACTGGTCATCCTGGACGAACCCACGACCGGCTTGGATCCCCAAGCCCGGCATAACTTGTGGGATTTGATTCGGGAAATTCACGGGCGGGGGGTAACGGTGGCCCTGACCACCCACTATATGGAGGAGGCCCAATCCCTGTGCCAACGGCTGGCGATTATGGATCGGGGGCAGATTGTCGCCATTGACACCCCGGACAACCTGATCCACCGCATCAAAACCACTTACACGGTCAAGCTGGTAACGGCGGAGCCGCTGACCGAAAATCAGTCCCTGGCCCTGGGCTGGGGGGCGGCGATCGGATTGCTGAGTCAGCAGGAGGCGGCGGCCGGCACGGTCGAGGGCTGCCCCTATTTGCTGCGGTTGGACAACAGCCCGGAGGCGTTGAACGGAATCCTGGAGGGCATTGTCCGCAGCGGTATCGGCTTGAAACACCTGGAAATTGTGCCGGCTACGCTAGAGGATGTGTTTCTGGAATTGACCGGGAACGAGCTGCGGGATTAGGGTAATTGTCGACACCCCGGATAATCAATCCCCTATCCGCTCATCCTGAACTTGTTGAAGGATGGGGTAATCCACTATGCTCGAAATGGCATCCTTCAACGAGTTCAGGATGAGCGGACACGGCGGCGGGCATCCTTCAACGAGTTCAGGATGAGCGGATAAGCGGCGGGTATCCTTCAACGAGTTCAGGATGAGCGGAAACGAAAATGCTGGCCTTGACTTTTGCCAATCTGAAAATGCTGGGGCGCAACCGGCAGACCACTTTTTGGGCGCTGTTCTTTCCGCTGATTCTGGTGGTGGTGTTCGGGCTGTTTGATTTCAGCGCTCTGGGGCGGGCGCGGATTGCGGTCATCGACGGGGCGCAAACGCCGGCGTCGGAGGAAGTAGTGGCCGGGCTGCGGGACATCGCCGCCCTGCGCTGGGCCGAGCCGCCGGAAAGCCCTATGGCCGGGCGGGAATTGATTGCCGCCGGAGACTTGGACTATCTGCTGGTCATCCCGGAGGGCTTTGTCGTGGGCGGGCCGGCGGCGCCCATTTCCCTTACCTTGACCGATGCCAACCGGGAACGCAATCAGCTGATTTTGGGATTGCTGCGGCAGCGGGCCGGCGCGGCGGTCGCCGAGGAAAGCGTGATGGAGCCGCCGCCCTTGGTAGTGGAACGGCGGCTGGACTTGCATCGGCCCTCGTACTTTGACCTGGTGCTGCTGGGCCTGGTGGGAATGGGCGTGATGACCAACGCCATCATATCGGTGGCGGTACGCCTCAGCAACTATCGCAACCTGTCCATCCTGCGGCGACTGCTGGCGACGCCGCTGCCCATCTGGAAGTTCTTTGCGGCGGAAATCGCGGCGCAGCTGGTCTTGGCCCTGGCCCAAGCCGGCATCATCCTGGCGGTAGGGGTATTTATATTCGGGGCGCAGCTGCCGGGCAATTGGCTGTATCTGCTGCCGGTGGTGCTGCTGGGCAGCCTGATTTTCCTGAACATCGGCTTTATCCTGTCGGCGTGGGCCAATACGCCGGCGGCGGCCTCCGGAATGGGCAATGCGATAGCCTTTCCGATGATGCTTTTTGCCGGGGTATTTTTTCCGACCTCGGCCTTGCCCTGGCTGCTGCCCTACGCCGCCGATGCCCTGCCGCTGGCCCCGATGCTGACCGCCCTGCGGGATATTGCCCTGCAAGAGGCGGCGTTGTGGGAAGTGTGGCCGCAGTTGGCGATTTTGGCGGGATGGGCGGCGGCCACGGCGGTAATGGCGGTGCGGGTGTTTCGGTTCAGTTAGGGATGGCGGTGCGGGTTCATCCTTCAACAAGTTCAGGATGAGCGGATAGCTGTGAGTTCATCCGGCAACGATTTCGGGATGAGCGGAAAGGCATTGGCGGCGGTGCTGGTTCTCCGGCGATGATTTCAGGATGAGCGGAAAGGCCCCGGGATGTTGCGGGTTCATCCTTCAACAAGTTCAGGATGAGCGGATAGGAGTTGGCATTGGCGTCCTTTCTGGCGGCGGTCAGCTTTTTAACTATCCTGCCGGCGCGCTGGCCCGGCGGGTTCAGTCCGCAAGCGATCAGCAACTCCCGGGCCTGGTTTCCGCTAGTGGGCCTGCTGCTGGGCTTGCTGCTGCTGGGCGTGGAACGGGGGGCGCGGGAAGTTTTTCCCGTCGAGCTGACCGCCGCCCTGCTGACGGCGCTGCTGATAATTCTGACCCGGGGGCTGCACCTGGACGGGTTTATGGATGTGTGCGATGGCGTGTTCGGCGGCTACACCCCGGAGCGGCGGCGGGAAATTATGCGGGATTCCCGGGTCGGCGCTTTTGCGGTAGCCGGAGCCGGCGGATTGCTGTTGCTGAAGTACGCCGCCCTGGTGTCCCTGCTGTCGTTGGACGGGCCGGGCAAAATAGGGATGCTGCTGCTTTTTCCAATGCTTTCCCGATGGACGATGACGCTGCTGCTGGCGGCGTTTCCCTATGCCCGCCGTCAAGGACTAGGCTCTCCCTTTCATCAGGGCAAAGCGCATTGGGCTACGGCGGCGGCCGGGGTTATGGCGGCGGCTGGGGCACTACTGCTGGGCGGTTACGGCGGCTTGGCGCTGCTGGCGGGCCTGTCGGCGCTGGCTTGGCTGTTGGGTTGGCTGCTATCCCGGCTGCTGGGGGGATTGACCGGCGACTGCTACGGGGCGGCTAACGAGGCGGCGGAAGTGTTGGCGCTGGTAGCAGGGGTGGCGCTGGCGGGATATGGGTGGGTGATTCCGGCTTTCGGGAGGGGATGGTTTTAGGGCGGCCTTGCCGAGGTAAAAGCAGGGGCAATCCGGCCCGCCGGCAACGGGGAAATCTCGGTTATTCCCGGCGGGGCCGGTTTGCATTTCCCGCCGGAAAGGAGTAGAATAGCGGTATGCTGGGACGAAAAGGGCGGCGGTTTCTGAGGGCTCTGAAAGAGGGCGGGAAAGTTCTGCTGTCCAGCCTGATCGGCGTGCTGTCCCTGGCGGTGAACTTTTATCTAGTGTTTATCAGCTGGGACTGGAGCAGCCAGTCCTACTATGACTTTTACGGGAAAGTCATCACCAACACCGCCGCCACGGCGGCGGTGCTGATTGCCATAGTCATCTACAGCCCGGAGGTGGTCAAGGTGTTTGGAGAAACCTTTCTGGCAAAACGGTTTGCGGCCGGGAAAGAGGAGGGGTTGGAGGAGGGGGTAGTCAAGGGCCGCGAGGAGGGCCGGGAGGAGGGAGTGGTTAAGGGCCGCGAGGAGGGCTTGGAGGAAGGCCGTGAGGAGGGTCGCGAGGAGGGCGTAGTGAAGGGCCGGGGAGAACGGGACGCGGAGTTGCTGAAGCTCCTCGAGGAAAGCCCGGAAGTTACCCTTGACCAGCTTAAAGACCTGTTGCGTAGTGGAGACACGCCGCGCAACGGCAAAGAATCCGGGCAGTCGTGGCCGGATTAGCCGGTGGATCTACGCCGGCCCTCTTGAGGTGGCAGTGGTGTTTGGCGACGAATTTCTGGCAAAACGGTTCGCGGCCGGCAAAGAGGAGGGCTTGGAGGAGGGGGTAGTCAAGGGTCGCGAGGAGCGGGACGAGGAGATTCGGGCGGAATTTCGTCGGCTCTTGGCGGGGTTCTGTTGAATTTTGCTGGGGGAAATTTTACCCAAATCGGAAAACTTTCCGAAATCGGTAAAATCCCCATAGGAGATTTGTTGCAAATCGGAAAACTTTCCGCAGCGCAACAAATCCCCCCCAGCAAAATTCAACAGAACCCTTGGCGGAGAACCCGGAAACTTTTGCCGACCAGGTCAAAGACTGGCTGGCCAATGGGGACGCGCCGCGCAACGGCAAGGAATCCGGGCAGTCGCGGCCGGATTAGCCGGAGGAGCTACGCCGGCCCCCTTGAGGGGGCAGCGGTGTTTTGGGACGACGACTTTCCGGCAAAACGGTTCGAGGCCGGCCGCGCGGAGGGTCTGATAAAGGGCCGGGGAAAGCGGGTATGCGAAGGGTTCTGTTGAATTTTGCTGGGGGAAAGTCACAAACGGAGATTCCCAATCTTTTCCGGCTCCACCATCAACTGCCGTTCCAGGTGATTCAACGCATTATTCAGGTACAGGGGGGACGCATCCACCCCCCGAAACTCCTTGCCCAGATCCTCGGCCGCTATTGCCATTTCCCCCGACCCCATAAAGGGGTCATAAATCCGTTCCGCAAAGAAACTGGCCGACAAAATTTCCCGCAACAGCGGCAACGGTTTCTGCGTGGGATGGATCTTTTTGCCCGGCGGCACCCGGCTATGCCGCAGCACATTGCTCGGTACCGTTTCCGTCCGTTTTGCCTGTCCATTAAGGCCGCTAATCAGAGCAGCGTTCCTGCCGGCCAGCATAATCAACTCATGCTGCGCCTTGAAATAGCTGCCCGGAGCGTCCTTTTTATCCCACACCAGCATATTGCAGAGGCTATAGCCAATCAAACTGACTACATCCTCCAGCGTCGACCACATCCGCCAATCCGTAAAGATATACAGACCCGGCGGATGCGTCACCATCAGCAAAGGCCGGAACATTTCCCGCATCATCACGGTGTAGCCCCGCGCCGACAGTCCATCGCTCAACAGCAAGGGAAATTCATCGGCCCGCTCGCCGACAAGGTGATAACTTCCGGTTTTTTTCTTGGCGTCCTGCATACCGCCGGAGCAGTAAGGGGGATCGGTGAACAGCAAGTCCGGCGTCCAGCCGTCCATAAGCCGCACTACCAATTCCGGGTCGGAGTTGTAGCCGCAGGCCAACCGATGCCGGCCCACCTGCCAGAGGTCGCCGGGCTGAACGCCAAAATCTCGGTGGTTCTCAATCATTTCCCCTCCACTTTGACCGCAGCCACATCCGACCAATCCTGGAAAGGAATTTCCGCCCCGGCCGCTTGGGCCGGCCGTTTGTTCCCCAGCGCCTCGTGCGGCCGGAAATAATTGTAATGCAAGACCAGGCCGTCCACATACGCTTGACCGGTATCCAGTTTTTTCAAGCCACGCAAGGTTTTGTCCCGGTCGCGGATTGTCCCCTGCAATCTTTCCGACAGGTTATTGTTGATTTCCGCTCGGATACCCTGGCTTACCGTATGCTTGACCACGCGGGTTGGGAAAGCCCGGGGCAAGGCCCGGCGGTAAGACGCCAAGCCATCCGTTTTGATTTCCTCAGGATGGGTTGCCGACCTTTCCCGCGCCAGGCTCAATGCCGTTGTCGCGGCCCGTAAGTTGCGCTCAGGGGAAAGATAGGCCGCCAGCAGGAAACGGCTTTCGCTGTCCATTACATTGAATAGCCAGTAATTCTGCCCGCCGACATTGACCACGATTTCATCCGCAACCCAGGTCTTGCCGGTGTTGACCGGTATAGGCCGCAGCACTTCATCCGCTTTCCCGGTCAATTCCCGCACCCAGTTATAGACGCTGGCCGTGTCGGTTTTGCGTCCGAAGTAAGTTTCCATATTGCCGGCCACCCGGCGATAGGAAAGGCCGTCAAAATACATATCAACGGCCGCCCCCTTTTCGTGCGGCGTAGCGTGGGGCCGCTTGCCCTCCGGCTTGACCGGCTTGCCATTAGCGTCAAGGATGGCAACCCGCGCCCGGCCGCTACCAGACCGGCAGGTATCGCAGCGTTCCCCCGTCCGCCGCTTGCAATGCGGCGATGTGCATTTGTGTCCCATACCGAAGTATGATACACTTTCCCCCAGCAAAATTCAACAGAACCATGCGAAGTCATCCAGCCCTAACCCATCACCAGCCCTATAACCGCCCGTACCCCGTTCAGCAGAGCCGCCGCATACAGGCCGGCCGCCGCATCATCGGCCATTATGCCCCAGCCGCCGGGCAGGTTTTCCAGCCGCCGGGCCGGCCAGGGTTTTACGATGTCAAAGAGCCGAAACAGGATAAAGGCGGCCAGCAGCCAGTACCAAATCGGCGGCAGCAGCAGGCAAGCAATCCACATCCCGACGAACTCATCCCACACCGCCCGGCCCGGGTCATGGTCGGCGGCGGTGCTGAGCAAGCCGGTGGCCCATACCCCCAGGGGAAAGCCGACCACTATCAATCCCAACAGCAACCCCTGCCGGGCCGCCGGATTGTCCGGCGGGATAAGCAGCGTCAGCAGCCAGTAAATAACTACGGCGGCCAGGCTGCCCGCCGTGCCGGGGGCCATCGGCGACAACCCGCTGCCCAAGCCGAGGCCAATAACCCGCCCCGCCGCGTTCAACATCCGCTTTGTTCCTTTATTTACATGGATGGACAGGATAGACAGGATTTGGTTGTCTGCTAATCCGGGTTCTATCGGCAAAGAAAGAGTCCTACAGAGCAGATACAAAAATCCTGTCTATCCTGTCTATCCATGTTAATTTCAGCCGTAGCCGAGGCGGTGCAGGTCGTCCTCGTCCAGGCCCAGGTAGTGGCCTACTTCGTGCCACAGGGTAATGCGGATTTCCCGGGCTACGGCGGCGCGGGTGGGGCAGCTTTGCAGGATGGGCTGGCGGTAAAGAGTAATGCGGTCGGGCAGGATGGGGTCGCCGCCCACCCGGTCGGTCAACGGGACGCCGTGATAGAGGCCGAACAAAGTTCCGCCCTCCTCGGCCAGCAAATCCTGTTCCGCCGGGCCGGGCCATTCCTCGACCACCACATCCACATTTTCCAACGCCCGGGCCACGGCCGGCGGCAACTGCCGGTACGCCCAGCGCGCCAGCTGCACAAACTCCGCCCGCGTCAGTTCCACCATTGCGCCCTTTCCGGATTCAACGGATTCAAACATGGATAGACAGGATTAACAGGATTTTGGATTGTCTGCTAATCAGGGTTCTATCGGCAAGGAAAGAATCTGACAAAGCAGATACAAATATCCTGTCTATCCGGTCTATCCATGTTAATAACACCCCACCTGTTGGCGGAGGGTTTTCAGGATTTCTATGTTGCGGGCGTCGGGGCCGTTGCCGTCAAAGCCGGGGACTTCCAGAAAGAACGGGACTTCCCGAAAGGCCGGATGCGCCATTATGCCGGCAAAACCCGCCTCGCCGATATGCCCTTCGCCAATGTTGTCGTGGCGGTCGACTCCGGAGCCGCAGAGCTGCTTGGAATCGTTGGCGTGAACCGCCGCCAGCTGTTCCGCGCCAATCGCCGCCGCAAACTGGTCAATCATCCCGGCCACGCCCTCCGGAGTGGTCAAATCGTAGCCGGCGGCGAAACTGTGCTGGGTGTCCAGGCAAATCCGCAGGCGGGGATTATCCACCGCCCGCAGCAGGCCGCCCAATTCCTCAAAGCGGGCGCCGATATGCTGCCCCATCCCGGCCATATTTTCCAGGCACAGATACGGCCCCTCCGGGCTGTCGTCCAGCACCCGGTTGATGGCGGCGACGACCTGGTTAAAGACGGCGTCAAAGCCCTGCCCTTTGTGGCTGCCGGGATGAAAAACCACCCCGTCGGCGTCCAGGGCGGCGGCCAGGCGCATATAGTTGGTCAGGGACTGGACGCCCTTTTGCACCAATTCCGCCTTGGGACTGCCCAGGTTAATCAGATAAATGGCGTGGAAAAAGACCGCGCCCATGCCGGTTTCGGCCCGCCGCTCCTTGAAAGCGGCGATTTCCCCCTCCGACGGCATCTTGAAAGCCCAGCCGCGGGCCGAGGAGCCAAACAGCTGAATGGCCTCGCAGCCAATTTCCAAGCCGCGGTCAATGGCCTTGCTTACCCCCCCGGCCGACGATACATGAGCGCCAATCTGCATAATCCCCCCTTTTGATTAGGGCGTTGTTCCCCCGGTTTATCGCCGCCCGATATAATCCGGTTTCCCTACCGTCATTCCCGCCCCCTTACCGTCCTTCCTGCCGCCCCCTACCGTCATTCCCGCGTAAGCGGGAATCCCGCGGTTGCTTGACAAGGGTGCGGCATCCTGAGGAAGTACCGTTCGGGATTCCCGCTTACGCGGGAATGACGGTAAGGGGTGCTGCGAACCCTCCCGGCATTAAGCCGCCGCGGCGGCCCGGCGGCGACGCCACCAGAGCAGGCGGCCGAACTCTCCCCGTTCCCAGATGACGATGAACTGGCTGGCAATGAATATGGAACTGTAAGTTCCCACAATCACGCCGATGGCTACTACCAGCAGCAACTCCCGAATGCTGGCCCCGCCAATCAGCAGCATCGCCAGCAGCACCGTAAAGGTGGTAAAACTGGTGTTGATGGAGCGGCCGACCGTCTCCACAATGCTCAGGTTGACCACCGAATCCAGCGGCCGGTCCGGATAGCGGATGACATTCTCCCGGATGCGGTCAAAGATGACGATAGTGTCGTTGACGCTGTAGCCGGCCACGGTCAAGATGCCCACGATGAACATGGAATTGACTTCCATCCCCAGGAAACGGCCCAGCAGGGAAAAGACGCCCAGCACCAGCAGGGTGTCGTGGATCAGGGTAAGGATGGCGCTGATGCCGTAGCGGTAAGCCCGCGGCACCCGCCGAAAGGCGTACCAGATGTAAAGCAGGATGAATACCGAGGCGGCGGCCAAAGCAATGACGGCGTTCCGCACCGTTTCCTGGGCCACGATGGGCGAGGTGGAGTCAAAATTAGCCGCCACCACCGGGGCCACCGTGCGGGTCAGGTCGTCCTCAATCTGCTGCCGTTCCGAGCGGCCGCCGCCCAGATCCTCGGCCAGCACTTTGGTGCGGACCAGCAGGCTGCGGCTGCCGGTGCGCTGCACCAGGGCCTCCGGATGGCCCAGGGCGGCCATCCGTTCCTGCACCTGGGTCTGGTCCACCGACCGGTCAAAGGTGATGTCCAGGACGGAGCCGCTGGTAAAGTCGATGCCCGGGCGCAGGCCGGAGCCGCCGACTACCCAGCCGCCGGGGGGGGCCAGCAGGGACAGCAGGCCCGGCAAAATCAGCAGGGCGGAAAAGAGAAAGTACCAGCCCCGTTTGGCTACGATGTCGTACATTGTTGCAGCTACCTCCCCTCGGCCCGGCGGGCGCGGCCGGGACTGGCCGCCGCGGCGCGGTTATCCTCGTTAGGCCGCGGCGGTTTCTCCGGCGTGAACAGGAATATGCGGCGGCCCAAGCCCAGCCAGGCGGACAGCTGCAACAGATTGCGGCTGACCACGATGGCGGTGAACATACTGGCCGCCACGCCGATAAACAGGGTAAAGGCAAAACCGGTTACCAGGTCATCGGCGGTGCGGCTGCCCAGCCACAGCAGCACCAGACAGGTTATCAGCGTGGAAAAGTTGCCATCCCGAATGGCCGGCCAAGCCCGCCCAAAGCCCACTTCCATCGAGGAGGACAAGGTGCGCCCAATGCGGATTTCCTCTTTCATCCGCTCGAAAATCAGGATGTTGGCATCTACCGCCAAGCCGATGGACAGGATGAAAGCGCCAATGCCGGACAAGCCCAGAGTCACCGGCACCAGCTTGAATACCGCCAGCACAATGACGGTGTAGAAAATCAGGGCCAGGGCCGCCACAATGCCGGCCGCCCGGTAGTAGGCCACCATAAAGACCAGCACCAGGCCCAAGCCGATAATGCCGGCCATCAGGCTGCGTTCCAGCGAGGCCGAACCCAGCAGGGCATCCACATCGCTTTGCTGAATCAGGCGCAGCGGCACCGGCAGGCTGCCCGATTGCAGTTGAATGGCTAGAGTGCTGGCCTCCTCCCGGCTGAAATTGCCGGTGATGGAACTGCGCCCATCCCGAATCCAGGCCAGGGAAACCGGGGCAATCAGCAGTTCCTCATCCAGAAAGACGGCAATGCGCTTGGTTTGTACGCCGACGATGCGCTGGGTCAAATCGCCGAAAATTTCCGAGCCCCGTTGGTTAAAGCTAATGTTGACTTCCCATTCCCCGGTATTGGGGTCGGTAGTGGGGAAGGCATCGTCCAGGTCGTCCCCGGTCAAGCCCAGGTCGGCATCGGTAAAGGTGGCGCAGGTAAGGTCGGAACAGGTGCGTTCCTTGAACACCAGTTGCGCTGTCTGCCCAATCAGGGCTTTGGCCGCCTCGATGCCGCCGGTCGTGGCAAAGGCGTTGACCGCGCCCACGCCGCCGGCCAGGGCGTCTTGCAGTTCCTGCTGCTGCTGCACATTGATGGAAACGGTGCGGATTTCATAACGCCGCTCGCTGTTATCCAGCGGCGTCACGGTAAAATCGGCAAACCCCTGGCCTCGTACCACGCCCTCCACTTCCGGGATGCCGGTGGGATCGCTGAACTCTACCGCGCTGATGGAGCCGCTGGCTCCCGGCAGCTGGACGATAACCCGGTCGTCGCCGAACAGCTGAATAATCGGCTCCTCCGTGCCGAACTGATTGACCCGGCGACTGATGATGTCCAGCACCCCGGCCATCTGGTCGGCGGTAGGATCCAGGATTTCGTTCAGTTCGTAGCTGACGATCGTGTTGACCGGCGTATGCGTCACTACCTCCAGCTCGGTTACTTCGCCGTCCTCCTCAGCCACGGCGGCGGCCAGGGCATCGCGCAGCTGTTCCTGTAGGGCATCCTCCAGCGGCGTGTCGGTAGCCAGGCGGACGCGGTTGACTTCCCCTTCCCGATTCCACAGGGATACTACCCGGTTTTCCAGTTCCAGGGGGTCGGCGGCGGCGGAAACAATGGATACCAGGTCGGGCTTTTGCACCGGCTCCGGGAACAGGAATTGCACCAGGGCGGCGTTATCGGCCGGCAGCTGCATCCCGGTAGCGGCGGCCGCCAATTCCGCATTGATCGCCGGCTGCAAACCCTCTTTAACCGCATCCGGCAGCAGGCCGGCGGCAATCAGATAAGAGCGGTCATCCTGGGCGGTAACGGTGTAGTCGGTTACGGCCAGGGAATCCAGGGCCGCCTCGATCCGGGCGGCGTCCTCCGGTTCGGCAAAGGCCAGGTTAAGGCGGGAGCCGGTGTCGGCTTCGTAGAGCAGCTGGCCGCCGCCGCTCAGATCCAGGCCCAGGCGCAGCCCCAGCGGCCCGTCGCCGCCGCGTACCAGGGCGGGAAAGCCGGGCAGGTTGATGTTGATGCTGGGGAAAGCCAGGGCGACCCCGGAAAGGGCCAGGATGAACAGGATGACTAGGGATAGCCGGATGCTGCGCCCGCGCATTTAAGTTAAGTTCTCCTTTGTATTAAGGCCGCTGTATTAAGGCCGGCCGGGTTTCAGCGCGGCCGTTCCGCAATAACTACCGGCCCGCCGTCCCAAGCGTCCACCGTAAGGCGGCAGTCCTGCAACAAGTTCAGGATGAGCGGAAAAGGCCATCCCCGGCCGCCCGCCATAAGGCGGCATCCTGCAACAAGTTCAGGATGAGCGGAAAAGGCTAGGCCCGGCCGCTAATCCCGGCCGTACCGGTTGCGCCCGGCGGGCCGGCACTGAGTACGCCCGCCCCATAAAATAGGGCGCGCGGCAACCTACCCGTTCCCCCCAGGTCAGGGCGGCCGGCCGCCGCTCAAAGAGGCGCAAAGTAGCGGTCAAATCATCATCGGCAATTTCGTAATCGCCGCTGGTCACATCGATGACCACCATCTTGCCCCAATGTTCAGCCTCCAGCTGGGGGCGGAGCCGGGCGTACATCCCTTTCCCGAGGGGGGCAATATCGGCTTTAGCCACGGCCATTTTACACCTCCCGGGCCTTATAAGCCCTGGGCCGACCGGTATTATACTATACACCGTTAGCGGGATTGGGTTAAGGGCCGCCGGATTCAGCGCGGCCTTTCCGCAATAACTACCGGCCCGCCGTCCCAAGCGTCCACCGTAAGGCGGCAACCGGACAGCAGGGCCATGCCAATCAGGGGACTGCCCTCAGACTGGATAGCCGTCGTCCACCGCAGGACGTCGTGCCACGCCAGCAAGACCCGATACAGATACGACCGGCGGGCCTCGTTATTAGCCATGACGGTGAGCCGTCGACCGTGACTGACCAAGCCCAAGTCCTGAATGATGGCGGTAGGCAGAGTCAACCATCCGGTAAAGCCGGTGTCCACATCGGCTGCGACGGTTCGAAAAACCCGGTCGGGGCCGGCGATTGCGATGGGAATGCGGGCCACCAGATAATCCCGTTCCTCGTCCCGCTCCACCGCGACTACTTGGCCGCTAATCACCAGAGTCCCCGTTGGGGCGGCCGGGCAGGATTTGCGGCCGCATTTGCATATAGTACGCCGCCGGGTAGCCTACCCGTTCCCCCCAAGTTACCGCCTCCGGCCGCCGTGCATACAGCCGTCGGGTAGTGCTACAGTCGCCATCGCCGATTTCGTAATCGCCGCTGTTCACATCGATGACCACCATTTTACCCCAATGCTCGGCTTCCAACTGGGGGCGGAGTTCCTCGTACCGGGCTTTCCCGATCCGCGAGATGTCGTCCTCCTCCTCCTCGGCCCAAAACAAAGCCTTGCCGTCTTGGCCCCCCTTGCTGTCGCCGGTTTCCGCCGGCAGCAGTTTCCGGAGATCCGTGCCGGGGCCGAGCGGCAGGATGTTGGGCCGCCAGGAAAAAAAGTACGCCGCCGGGTAGCCTACCCGTTCCCCCCAGGTCATCGCCTCCGGCCGCCGCTCCAACAGACGCATCGAGGCCGTCAAGTCGTCGGAGCCGATTTCGTAATCGCCGCTGTGGACGTCGATGACCACCATTTTGCCCCAGTGTTCCGCCTCCATTTCGGCGCGGATTTCCGCATACCGGGCTTTCCCGACCCGCTCGATGTAGTCGCCATCCTCGCCGCAAGCCATCGCCCTGCCTCCTTAATGCGCTTTGCCCGGCCCCGCATTATACACCCTTAACGGCCGCCCTGCCGCTAACGGCAATTGCCAATAAGGATGATTTTAACCGTTATTATTGTAACACTTCCGACGCCGATTCGGGAAAGGGATGGCAATAGCCTTTTAACCGGATAAATTTTCGGCCAGCAATCGCCCGCCCCACCGGCTCTTTTCCCTTGGGCCGGGCAGCCGATTTTAAGGCTTGTTTCCCGGCGCCGCAAGTTCCCGGGTCTTTGCCCTCTACCCTTTGCCCTTTCCCCCGGTTTGGGCTATAATTTGCCGGCGCGATTGTGCAATGCAATCAAAATGCGATTGAAACTGCCGGGAGGTAGCCCAACTTGGCCCTGCTCACTATGCGCCGCGTTCCCGACCCCATCCTGCGGGAACAGGCCCGCCGCATCGCCCAAATCCCGCCCCAGCTGGCCCGCTACGCCGCCGATATGGTGGAAACCATGCACGCCGAACACGGGGTCGGCTTGGCCGCCAATCAGGTCGGCGGCCGCCAGAAAATCGCCGTCATCCAACTGCCCGATTGGGACGAGGCCCTGGTGCTGATTAACCCGGAAATCATCCGCCGGGAGGGGGAACGGGAAGTCGAGGAGGGCTGCCTCAGCCTGCCCGGCTATCGCGGCACGGTCAAACGGGCGGAACGGGTGCGCGCCCGGGCCCGGGACTTGAACGGCAAGCTTATCCGCATTAAAGCCGAGGGGCTGCTGGCCCAAGCCTTGGAACACGAAACCGACCACCTGAACGGCATCCTTTACATTGACCATCTGGTTTCCAGGGATAGCCTGTATAAGATAACCTACGAACCGGCCGATCCGGAAAATGGGGATGAGGATGCTCAATCCGCTCAAGAGGAACCGGTAGCGGACACCGCCGGGAACAGTCGTAGTTAGGAGCGGCCGCCATTCTTACCGAACTGGCCCAATTCTTTGCCGCCGCCCGGCTGCCCGAGGGCGGCCGGGCTTATCTGGTCGGCGGTTTCCTGCGGGACGCCCTGCGCGCCAGCGGCCGCAGTACGATTGACAGCTCGCCGCCGGCCGCCCATGACCTGGACTTGGCCGTCCCCCTGCTGGGCGCTGCCTTGCAGAACTTGGCCCGGGAATTGGCCGACCAATTGACCGGCGCCTATGTAGCCCTCAGCCCGGCCCGCAATGTGGCGCGCATTGTGGTCAATGCCAATGCGCCGGGACAACCGCAACAAGTCATCGACCTGGCCGGCTTTCCGGGCGGCTGGTTTCATGGCGATGACTTGACCGCCATCCACGAGGATTTGCAACTGCGGGATTTTACCGTCAACGCCCTGGCCTTGCCGCTGGACGAATGGCGGCCGGGGCCGGTTTCCGATTGGGCCGACCGCATTATCGATCCCAACGGCGGGCGGGCTGATTTGGCGCAAAAGCGGATCCGCGCTGTCCATCCCGAAGTATTCCGGCATGATCCGGGCCGGCTGCTGCGCGGCGTCCGCTTGGCCGGGCAGTTGCAGTTTCGCCTGGAACCGGAAACGGCCCGGCAAATCCGCGCTGATGCCCCCCTGCTGGCGCGGGTTTCCCCGGAACGGGTGCGGGATGAATTGCTGCAAATCCTGGCCGCCGACCAAGCCCGGGCGCAGCTGGAAGTGCTGGATCGGCTGGATTTGCTTTGCCGCCTTATCCCGGAACTGGCTTTGACCAAGGGCGTTGAACAGCCCCGGGCCTATCATTATTGGGATGTGTGGCAGCACCTGTTGCACACGGTAGAATATGCGGAACGGATTACCCGGGGGCATCAACATTCGGCTATCTACACCCTGGCCCCCTGGACGGCGGAGATGGCGGCGCACTTTGCCCCGGCCACGGACGGCAGTCCGCCGCGCCGCGCCCTGCTGAAACTGGCCGCCCTGCTCCACGACATCGCCAAACCGCAAACCCGCAGCGTTGACGAGGCTGGTCGCATCCGTTTTTTCGGCCATTCGGAACAGGGGGCGGCTATGACCCGGGAACGGCTGACCCAACTGCGGCTCCCATCCCGCAGCATTGCCCTGGTCAGCAAAATGGTGGAGCTGCACCTGCGCCCGGCCCAATTGCGGCCGGGGGACGAAATGCCCTCCCGCCGGGCCATTTACCGCTACTTTCGGGATGCCGGGGACGCCGCTATTGATACCATCTACCTGGCTTTAGCCGACTATCTGGCGGCCCGGGGGCCGGAGTTGGATGCTGCCGCTTGGGCCCATCACGCCGCAATGCTGACCTATGTTTTGCAGACCGGAACCGGCCAAATTTCCAATCGGCCGGCCGCCGGCCCGCCGCGACTGCTGAACGGCAACGATTTAATGCAGCATTTCGGCCTGTCGCCCGGCCCGCAAATCGGCCGCCTGCTGGCGGAATTGGCCGAGGCCCAAGCCGTCGGGGAAATAACCACCGCAGCGGCGGCGTTGGAACGGGCGGCGGCGTTGCTGGCGGCGGGTAAGGTGTAACCCCAGGACAAGTCACCATCAGTCAGAGTTCCCCGAATACGCCGATGGCTTGGGGATTGGCTGTAGGGGTGGAATGTATCTGGGAAATACCGGCGGCGGCCGGGGCTTGCCGCCGGTATTTCCATTAAGGTATAGTGGTCGAAAGTAAGTAAGCGGCACGGGAGCGCAGCGGTGAAAATCGTTTCGGTAATCAACTACAAGGGCGGCGTCGGCAAAACCACCGTCGTTGCCAACCTTGCCGCTGAAATGGCGTGGCGGGGGGAACGGGTCTTGCTGATTGACCTGGATCCGCAGGCCAGCCTCACCTTTTCTTTCCTTGATGTGGGCGTCTGGCGGCACAATTACGCCGACAACAGGACCATCCGCAACTGGTACGACGCCTATATCGACCAAGACTTGAACCTTGCCCTGCCCTCGCTTATTGTCCGGCCGCGGCCGATAAACCGGACTGTCAGTGAAAGCGAGACCCCGGGCAATGTTGACCTGCTTTGCTCGCACTTGTCTCTGATTAACATAGACTTGGAGTTGGCGACTCGTCTTGCCGGTGCTGGCCCCCGGCAGAGCCGAAACAATTTCCTGCGATTGCACGCCCGGTTGCGCGACGGGTTGGAGACCCCGGCGATCCAGGAAAATTATGATTATGTCCTGATTGACTGTCCGCCGAACTTCAACATCGTAACGAAAACGGCGATTGTCGCCAGCGACCGGGTGCTGATACCGACTATCCCGGATTATTTGTCCACGTTGGGCATTAGCCAGTTGGAGCGTCATATCGCCGAGCTGGTTAGTGATTTTAACGAATACGCCGGGCAAGCCGGCGCGCTGGACTACGCCCCCACGGCTCCGTCCATTATGGGCGTAATACCAACTATGGTGCAGATCCATGCCGGCCGCCCGATTAACGCCCACTCCACCTTTATTGAGCGTATCCGGCGCACCGGATTGCCGGTGTTTGACCGGTTCATCCGCCGCGTTAATACCACATACGGGACCGCCCCGCAGTATGGCGTACCGGTGGTACTGGGCAGTGTACGCGGCCGGCTGACCCAAGCCGAGGAGGAGCTGGTAGAATTAACCGCGGAGTTCTTTAACCGGGTTTAAGAGGACGGTTCCTTATGCATGAGTCGAAACAAGCCATCGCCAACCTGTTCGCTGCCTTTGCGGAGGCCCTGAACGCTATGGATGACCAGGAGTTTGACCTGCTCCTCCGCGGCGAGGCCAAGTTGCGCTTGGTGGAAAAGCGGCCGGGCAAGAACGGCAAAAATGGCCGTCGGTTGACCGCTCCGCCCTTGAGCGATGCCCTTCCGGAGTTGGCGCAGAAGTTCCAAGCCGCGGCCTCTCGCGAGGAAGCGGCCGCCCTGCTGGCCGCCATCGCCAAGCCCCGGCGCAAGGAAACCCTGTTGCTCCTGGCCCAGGAGTTCAGCGTCAACGCGACGGCGCGGGACAGCATTGAGCGGATTGAGCGGCAGTTGATCGAGAATGTAGTGGGGGCGCGCCTGGCCGCCGAGGCCATCCAGACGGTGGCTTTTTAGCCGCCATCCCTCGCCACCCCGTCAAAAAAATCCCCGCTTACCCGTTCCCCGTCCACTGCCGGCGGCCAGGCCCGGATGTAGTATTCCCGGCCCAGGATGCGCTGCGCCGCCGGGCGGGGGACGCGGTCATAAGGCCAGTCAGCGGCGACTTGCGTGCGGTGGCTGAGGATGCAGCCCATCTTTAACTCCAGCCAATCGGATACATCCAACTCCAGGTTGATGTCCTCCGGGGGCGCGCCGTCGTTAACCCGGTTCGGGTCGGGCAAGGGAAAGTCAATCCCCGCCGCCCGCAGGGTCTGCGCCCATTCCATCCGAAAGCCGCGCGGCCGGGCGCTGTAAAACAGGCGCTGCGGCATCCACGGCGTTACCCCATTGACCAGCTGCTGCGGATAGGCCGCCGGATTGCCGGCCTGCTGAAAGGCCGCCGTAGCGTGATGGCAGATGGCAATGTGGTCGGGATGGCCGTACAATCCCGCCGGGTCAAAGGTCAATACCACCTGCGGACGGAAACGGCGGATTTCCGCGGTCAGCCGTTCCACTACGGCGGCGGCCGGGGCGTTGACGAAAGCGTTGGGGTGGGCATTGGCCGGCGTCCCGTCCATTCCGGAGTCCCGCCAGCCCAGCAGGATATGGTCGCGCAAGCCCAGGATGCGGACGGCCCGGGCCAGTTCCGCCCGCCGCACCGCGCCCAGGGTTTCCCGGGTAGCCGCCCCGGGCTGGCGGATTTCCCCCTCCTCGCCCAGCGTGGCGGTAATCAGGCGGATGGCTACGCCCCGGGCGGCGTGGGCGGCCAAAGCCCCGCCCACCGGAAAAGCTTCATCATCCGGATGGGCAAAGCAGGCCAGCAGGCGGCGGTCAGCAACGGCGGAATCGGGCATAGCGGTTTTGTCCCCCGGTTTAATTTACATAGATGGGCCGGATAGACCGGATTTTGTTGGCTTGGGGCCAAGCCGGGTTAGCCCGTCGGGGATGGACCGCTCAAAGCCAGCAGGGTTATTCCGGTCAGGACGGAAACCATGCTTAACCAGAACGCATAACGCACCAGTCGCATTTTGGAACTGGCAATCCGGGAGACCCGATAAATCTGCTCCAAGAGCTGGCGCTCAATTTCGGCGGTGTCCATAGCCATGGCGGCGGCGGTGAACTGCTGGACATCCATCCCGGCCACATCCTCAAAATAGATGAGGGATTGGCCGGTCTTGGGCGTAGCCGGCGCATAGACCAATACCGCCAAGACGACCGCCGCCAAGGCGGAAAGGATATACGCTAGCCCGGCCACGGTGACGGCGAAACCGACAACGCCGACCGGGTCCTTGGCGATAGCCGGAGCCACCTGATCCAGCAGCCGGGTAGCCAGCGCGCCGGCCAGCACAAACTGCAAAGCCAGCACCGCCCCGGCCTTGGTGTCCGCCATCCGCGTAAAGCCGATGACCCGGGACAAGGATTCGTAGTGGGAATGCAAACGGGTTTCCATGTTACCCTCCCGGCTTTTGCCCGGTTATTAGAGTTTCGCAGAACGCGACGCCGTGGCGGTCGCACCACTTAGCGCTGCGCTGGTAGATCTGGTCGATGTCAAGGTACAACTGCTTGGGGGCCGCTTTCTTGCGCCACAAGTCAGCCCCTTGCCGTCGGGCCGTACAGCTGCAAGGCATCAGCAAGGCTTGCTGGCGCACTTTGGAAAATTGCTTGTACCGGGCAAATACCCGATCGGATACGACTATCTGATTGGCGTCAGCCAGCGAACTCAGCTTGGCCGCCACGTTCACCGGCTCGTCAGTCCAGACTTCGTTTTGCCCCGCTGCTTTGGAACCGAGGCGGCGAACCAGCACGGTTCCCTGATCGATACCAATGCCGGCCGTGAGCGGCCAGTCGCTCGACGCATCCTTACGGAACTGCGGCGCAACTACATCCTCGACCAGGGTTCGCATCGTTATGGCGCAGGCCGCGGCGCGGAACATCGAGCCTTTGCCGCTGAACAGGCCAAATGCGGCGTCTCCTTGCACTTCTACATACCTGGCCTCGAACCGATCGAGAGTTATCGACATAGCCCTCGAAAAGTAGTTGAGGGCCACAGTTGGCGCGCGGCGATTTTGAGCCGCGCTCAACTCAGTCGAGCGATTCAGGTCGGCAAAGACCGCCGTAACATTGGGTATCTGAAACCACAGACCCCGATGAGCCGGGCCGGTTTCAGGTACATCGTCGACGGTAACAATTTTCACGCCCAGCTCCGACTGCTGAGCGAGCTGCGCCGCGACATCCGCCTTTACTTGGTCTAGTTTCATCCTTTCACCTCCCTTTGCATACCCCTACGAAAAGCCACAGGGCGTCCAGGGTTGTAGGGGGCTGGCAAACATTCCGTCGGCTTGCCGCAGGGCGCCGGGGGTGTGTTCCGCTACCCGGCCGGCTTGGGCTAGGGTGCTGAAAGTTACCGCGCCCAGGTAGGCGGCGGCCAAGGCATCCACCGCCAGGGTCAAATCCGGAGCGGCGGCGGACGGATGGCAGACCGCCCCCTCCGGCGCCGTTTCCAACGCAAAGCGGCCTTGATTCCAGGGGCAGGTGTCATCCCGCAGTTCCAGGATTAAGCGGCCGCTTTGGGGATAGCTCCGCAATTGCAGAGCGGCGGCGGCGTCCACCAGGCGCAGCCACAAGCCATCCCGGGGAATGCGCTGCAAACGGCGGGGGTCGGCCAGCATCCAGGGCAGGGGGTCATCCCCCGGCCGCCGCAGGGCTTTGGCGCTGCTGATTAAATCCAGGTCAAAGCAGAACCGCCACAGGGCGGCGGCGGCGTTGGCCGTCGCCGCCATCAATTCCTGCACGATTAGCGTTCCCTCGGCGGTGCGATAGCTGGCATAGCCCTCGTCCCGGCCCCCCTCGGCATAGACCGCATAAAAGCGTCCGCCCCGGCCGCCGGCCCTATGTTCCGGGTGATTGGCCTCCTCCTGCCACTTGTAAGCCGGTTTCGGAAAGACGCCGGGGCGGTCGAGGGTACTGCGGCGGAAAATATCCGGCAGTTCCCGGCCAATAGCCGCCGGCTCGATAAAGCGGATTTGCCCGGGAGTTTCCCGGTTCTGGGCGTAGGCGGTATGGGGGCGGTCAATGGCCCAGGTTTCATAAATTGTCGCCACGCCGTAGCCAAAGCGGCCGTAGATGGCGCTTTCCGAGGCGAACAGGGCGGCCAGAGTTTCCCCCCGTGCATAAACCTCTTGCAGCTGCCGCAGCATCATCCGGGTCATCAGGCCGCGGCGGCGGTGGGTCGGCTGCACCGCCACATTGGAAACGCCGGCCACGACCGCCGACCGGCCGCCGGGCAGAGACATTTCCCGCCGGTGGGAATGGGCGCCGCCGACGATGCTGCCATCCGGCTCCACCACGGCCAGGGAGCGGGACAGGTCAAAGTGCGGCCGCAGCTCGTCCGGATCGTGGGCCAGGCGATTGCCGTGGGCCCGGGATTCGGCCCGCAGCCAGGGCTCGAACTCGGCATCGGTAACGGGTCGCATTTCCGCCATATCGGGATACGCTCTCTTTAGGGTCAGTTCCAGGGGATGGCGGATGAATTATAAGGCATTAGGCCAAGTTTTGCATCCCCGGCCGGCAACATTCCCGTACCTTGCTACCGTCCTTCCCGCGTAAGCGGAAATCCAAGAATACCCGGCCGCCCTTTCTACTGTCATTCCCCCCGCCCTTACCGTCATTCCCGCGTAAGCGGGAATCCCGACGGTACCGCCTTATAATGCCGCAGTCTTGGCAAACCACCGTGGGATTCCCGCTTACGCGGGAATGACGGTAGGGGGGCGTACCTCTACCGTCATTCCCCCCTACCCCTCCAAAATTTGGCCGGCCAAGGACTTGGCTTCGTCCAGGGTGGTTACGAAACGCTCTTTGGGGATGCGGGCCAGCACCGCCAAGGCGTTCAGGTTGTCCGCTACCGCCCCGGAAAGGCCCATAATGATGGCCCCGGTGTCCTCCTCCTCGGCAATATCCACCATCCGCTTAATAACCATCGCGGCGCTTTCGTCAATGTAATCGGCGTCAGTAAAATCAAAAATCACCACCTCATGCTCCCGAATGTCCGCGCCGATGGCATTGAACATTTTGTTGGAGGAGGCGACCGAAAAGCTGCCGTGAAACGCCACCATCCCCACCCGGGCAATGAACACATCCTCATCCGCCTCGTGGCCGGGCAGAAAACCCTGATCCAGGATGGGAACGGATACCACCCGATCCAGTTCCAAGCGTTCCAGATGCCAGGCTCCGGCCATGCCGGCGGCAATCAATCCGATAGCCACGGCGGTAGTCAAGTCGAGGAATACGGTCAAACCCAGAGTCAAAGCCATCACCAGCAGATGGGCGCGCTCGATGTGCAGGCTGCGGCGCAGGAAAGGCCAATCAATGATGTCCCAGCCCACTTTCAGCAAAATGCCGGCCAACACCGCCAGGGGAATGTCGGCGGCATAGACGCCCAAGCCCAAGACCAGGGCCAGCAGGATAAGGGAATGGAGGGCGCCGGAGACCGGGGTGCGGCCGCCGGTGCGGATGTTGATCACGGTGCCGGTCGTGGCCCCGGCCCCGGGCAGGCCGCCAATCAGCCCGGCGGCCATATTGCCAATCCCCTGCGCCATCAGTTCCCGGTTAGGATTGTGCTGGCTGCGGGTAAGGGAGTCGGCAATCAGGGCAGTAAGCAGGCTGTCAATGGAGCCGAGCAAGGCCAGAATCAGGGCCGGCTGCAAGGAACTGAGCAGCAAGTCCGGGGACAGGACGGGCAGCTGCAATTGCGGCAGTTGGGTCGGCACGGCTCCAATGTTGGGCGCGCCGGTCAGCCAGAATAAGCCCAATAAAGTGCCGGCCAGCATCGCCACAATGGAATAGGGCAGGTATTTGTTGAGCCGCTTGGGCCAGAATACGCAGACGCCCAGGGTAACGGCGGCGATAGCCAAAGCGTGCCAATTGGCTTGGGAAATCAATCCGGGCAGGGCGGTCAAGGAGTTCAGGGCGCCGCCGGCGGCGACGGGATGGCCGATAACCGGCAAGACCTGAATGACGATTATGATAATGCCAATGCCGGACATAAAGCCGGAAATGACCGAGTAGGGGGTGTAAGCCACAAACCGGCCAATCCGCAGCAAGCCAAGAAAGACTTGTATCAGGCCGGCCAATATGATGATGGTAAAGGCTTTGGCCGGGTCGCCCTCGGACTGGACAACCACAATGCCGGCAATGGCGACGGTCATCGGGCCGGTGGGATCCGTTACCAGGGAACGGGTGCCGCCGAACAGGGCGGCGAAAAAGCCGACGGCGATGGCTCCATACAAGCCGGCGGCCGGGCCGAGGCCGGAGGCCACGCCAAAAGCCAGGGCAATGGGCAGGGCCACCACCGCGGCGGCGATGCCGCCAAAAACATCCCCGCGCAGGGTTTGGAAACTGTAATTCAGGCGCATAACGATTCCGTCCGGCGGGCGGGCAACGGCGTAGGCAGGGATGGGCCAAGGCAACTATACATCGTGATTCCGGGCCTTTATCCCGGAAACCGGAAAGGGGCAATCTGGTGGGCCCGGCTGGGATCGAACCAGCGGCCTACCGGTTATGAGCCGGTTGCTCTACCACTGAGCTACGGGCCCGCAGCAGTTACGATTATATGCCGGAGGGGGTAGGGGATTCAAGATGATGGGGGATGGGGCGGGCTAGGTCATTCCGAGCGTAGCCGAGGAATCTAAAATGCCCGACCTTGAATCCATTTCAAGATTTTTAGATTCCTCGGCTACGCTCGGAATGACATAGGGGGGTGGCTGCCATCCCCCCTACCGTCATTCCCGCGCAAGCGGGAATCCCGAACGGTACTGCCTTATAATGCCGCGGTCTTGTCAAGCCACCGCGGGATTCCCGCTTACGCGGGAATGACGTTAGAGGGCGGGAATGACGGTAGTGGGTGCGGCGGGAAGGACGATATTAGATGGGCGGGAAGGACGGAGGAAAATCCCATACCCTGCCAGATAAAAATCCCCTCAAAAAACCCTTGCCATAGGGTTTATAATTGATACACGAAAATCTTTTCCCCGGCCGGCGGCGTTAAATCCGCCGCCAGGCAGCCGGCAACTAATCAATCAGTCAACGGCAAGGGAGCTATGATGGACTACGGCGCAGAAGCAATCCTCCGCCACCGGGCCAGCCGGGGCAAAATCGGCATCGTTTCCAAAATGAAAGTGGAAACTATGGAGGAACTTTCCATAGCCTACACCCCCGGCGTGGCGGCGGTCAGCATGGCCATCCATCACGACCCCGCGGAAAGTTTTGCCCTGACCAATCGCGGCAACACCGTGGCCGTCGTGTCCGACGGCTCCGCCGTGCTGGGCCTGGGCAATGTCGGCCCGGAGGCGGCTATGGCCGTGATGGAGGGCAAATCCATCCTGTTCAAGGGCCTGGCCGACATCGACGCCTTTCCCATCTGCTTGGGGACGCAGGACAACGCCGCCATTATTCAGACCGTCCGCAACCTGGCTCCCTCTTTCGGCGGGGTCAACCTAGAGGACATCGCCGCCCCCCGCTGCTTTGAGATTGAGGACAGCCTGCAAGACCTGGGCATCCCGGTCTTTCACGATGACCAGCACGGCACCTCGATTGTGGTCCTGGCGGCGGTCATCAACGCCCTGCGGGTGGTGGACAAGCGGATGGCGGAAGTGAAAATCGTCTTTTCCGGCTCCGGGGCCGGCGGCATTGCCTCCACCCGGCTGCTGGCCGAATACGGCGCCAAAAACATCATCCTGGTGGACAGCCAGGGCATCATCCACCGCGGCCGCCGCGACCTGACCCCGGTCAAGACGGAAATGCTGGCGATTACCAACCCGGATAATGTCGCCGGCGGCCTGGATACGGCATTGCAGGGCGCGGATGTGTTTATCGGCCTGTCCGTAGGCGACACGGTCAGCCCGGAAATGGTGCGGAGTATGGCCCGGGATGCGGTAGTATTGGCGGCGGCTAATCCGACGCCGGAAATCTGGCCGGAGGCGGCGGCGGCCGCCGGGGCTCGGGTCGTCGGCACCGGCCGCAGCGACTTTCCCAATCAGATAAACAACAGCCTGGCTTTCCCCGGCGTGTTTCGCGGCGCGTTGGACGCCCGGGCCCCCCGCATCACCACTCGGATGAAACTGGCGGCGGCGGCGGCTTTGGCCGGCCTGGTCGCCGAACCCACTCCGGAACACATCATCCCCTGGTCGCTGGACGCCGCCGTCGTCCCGGCCGTAGCCCAGGCCGTAGCCCAAGCCTGGCAGGCGGAATAAGGGGCGCGGCCGGGTTAGAGGAGGAGGGTTTATGTCCACGGAACTGTTGATGGTCGCCGCAACCTTGCTGGCCGCCCAGGTTGCGCTGGCCGGGATGCTGGCCCTGATAATGCTCCAGTCGGAAAAGCGGAGCGTCCAACGGACGGAGCGGTTGGGCGCCGAGCTGAAAGGGGAACTCGCCGAAATGCGGAGCGAAACCACCCGCCAGTTCGAGCGGGTGGAAGCGGAAACCAAACGCCAGTTTGAACGGGTGTATGACCGCTTCGAGCGGATGGAAGCGGAAACCAAACGCCAATTCGAGCAGGCAGCGGCGGAGACCAAGCGCCAGTTCGAGCGGGTGGACGACCGCTTTGACGAGATGGCGGCCGAAACCAAGCGGCAATTCGAGCGGGTGGACGACCGCTTTGAGCGGGTGAACGAGCGGTTTGACGAGATGGCGGCCGAAACCAAGCGCCAATTCGAGCAGGCGGCGGCGGAGACCAAGCGGCAATTCGAGCGGGTGGACGATCGCTTTGACGAGATGGCGGCCGAAACCAAGCGGCTGTTCGAGGCTATGGATGTCCGCATCCGGGGTCTGGAAAATGGGCAGGCGCGCCTGGCCGCCGAGCTGTCGATGCTGAAAGACATCTTTACCCATCAGCGGCCGCGGGAATAACCCGGCGATAATCAGCCGAGGCCGCCCCTTATGCTGCCATCCATCACCATAGAATCCCTGTCGCTAATGCGCCCCAACCTGCGCGCCCTAGCGGCAGAGCAAGCCCGGCGGCTGCCCGGCCTGCTTTACTGCGACCTGCGCCTGCAAATCCGCGAGGAACAGAGCGCCGCCGCCGAAAACGGCAGCCCCCGCGCCAGCGGCGCCACCACCGCCTTTGACTTCGGCGTACGGGTTATCGCCGGCGGCCGCCACCCCGCCGCCGGCTACTACGGCCAAATCCTCGGCGCGGTCGACGCCGCCAACATTGAGAGCCTGGTCTGGAACGGCATCCAAGAGGCGCACCGCCGGGCCCGGGCCAATGCCCGGCAAAAATCCCAAGCCAAAAGCCGTTTCCCCGCCTTGGGCGGCAGCCTGACCGCCGCACAATTAGCTCCCGTCCCGGCCGTGCAGGACACCGTTCCTGCCCGCTATCAAATTGACCCGCGTAGCGTCCCGTTGTCCGAAGTAGTTCGTATGGCGGTGGACGGCTGCCGGGCCGCCCAGGGGCAAAGCCGCGCCCTCCGCTACGCCGCGGCCGTCGTCAGTACCAGCCTGACCCGGGAACTGTTCCTCAACTCCGAGGGGGCGGATATTGACCAGAGCTTGGCCCAAACCGAGGGTTTTGTCCTGGCCATCGCCGCCGGGGAACCCCGCAACTTTGAGCTGTATGACTTTACCGGCCATCAGCGCGGCTGGGAAATTCTGACCGAGGGCTACGACAACGGCGTCATTATTCTGCCCAACTACTTGGATTTTTGCCGCAAATTGGGCGCGGACACCGCCGAAGTAGCCGCCGCCCCCCCACTGCAACCGCCGGACAAGGCCGTCCCCGTAGTAACCGATCCCCACTTTAACACCTTGCTGGTGCATGAAGTGGTCGGCCATCCCGCTGAGTTGGATCGGGCCTTGAAGTATGAAACGGCTTATGCCGGCCGTTCCTGGTTTCTGAGAAACTTGCAGGAAAATCAGCTGGGCCGGCCGATAGCATCGCCGCTGGTCAGCGCCTTTTCCGACCCTCTATTGGAGGGCTACGGCTCTTTCCAGTATGACCATGAAGGGACGCCGGCCCGCCGCGCCTACATCCTGCGGGACGGGATATTAGAGGAACTGCTGAACAACCGGCAGACCGCCGCTATTATGGACGCCGCGCCCAACGGCTCAGCCCGGGCTACGGAAGCCCATCTGATACCGCTGATTCGGATGACCAATACGGTTTTCGCCCCGGGGGAAAGCAATCCGGCGGACATCATTGCCGAAGTAGATTCCGGCTATTACATTGCCGGCCACCGCACCCCGTCCATTGCCGAATCCCGGGAAAACTTCCGCATCACGGCGGTCAAAGTGTACGAAATCCGCAACGGGCAGTTGGGCCGTCTCTACCGGGACGGGGGCATAACCGCCGACTCCCGCAGCTATTTTCAGTCCATTGACGCCGTGGGCAACGACCTGCGGGTGAACCCCATTCCCAACTGCGGTAAGGGCCAGCCCATGCAGGCCAAGCGGATGAGCAACGGCGGCCCCACAATGCGCGGCCTTGCCCGTCTGACCGGGCCGGGCTGAGCTGAGTGAAAGGAGCAAACTATGGGTACTTTCAGTACCGCCATTGAAATCGGCCGGCCGGATGGTTCCCTGTTCGAGACGGTTAACGCCCTGGTCGACACCGGGGCCAGTTTGACCACCGTGCCGGCTTCGACCCTGCTCCGCTTGGGGGTAACGCCCCATCGCAAATTCATCTTTGCCCTGGCCGATGGGCGGGAAGTGGAACGGGATGTAGGGCAAACCTGGATCCGCGTTGCCGGCCAGTCGGCCATCACCTTTGTGGCTTTTGGCGATGAGGATGTGGATCCGCTGCTGGGCTCCTATTCCCTGCAAGGGTTGATGTTGGGTGTGGATTCTCCCAACGAGCAGCTGATTCCGATTCCCCGGCTGCTGATGTAGCATTATCCGCGGCCTGACCCATCCCGCCCCAACATAATCGCCGCCAAGGAGCAAACTATGGGTACTTTCAGTACCGCCATCGAAATCGGCCGGCCGGATGGCTCCTTGTTCGAGACCGTCAATGCCCTGGTCGACACCGGTTCCCGCATGACCGCCCTTCCGGGATCCATTCTGCGCCGTTTGGGGGTAATTCCCCATACTACCTACGCCTTTGAGTTGGCGGATGGCCGGGAAATTGAGTGGGCGGTGGGCCGCACCTGGATCCGCCTTGGCGACCGGTCGGAGATTACCTTGGTAATGTTCAACGATGAGGATACGGCTCCCTTGCTGGGATCTATATCCGTACATGGATTGATGCTGGCCGTGGATTCTGCCAATGCGCGGCTTATCCCCGCGCCCCGGCTGCGGTTGCGGAGGGGCTGATATGCAGTCCATCGCCGCCCTGCGCGCCGCCGTCCGCCAAGCCCTGGCTTATGTTGCCGCCCAGCCCGCCGTGGCCGCGGCGGAAGTGTTCGCCGCCGCCAATTCCAACCGCACCCTGCGCCTGAATTACACTTCCCACATTCCCAGCAACGGCGTAGAGGAACCCAAGTCGGTGGAATCCGTTGGCTTGAGCGTCCGCGCCGTCTTTGATACTCCCGACGGCGTCAAAATCGGTATGGGCAGCGAACCGGGCAATCCCACCCCGGCCAGCGCCGCCAAAGCCCTGGAACAGGCCCGCAAGGGCGCCGTCCCTGACCCGGAGTTTGTCAGCCTGCCCACGCCCAACGGCCGCCGGCCCACTTTGTCCCGCTACCACGACCCGGCCCTTTCCCGCATCAGCACCGCCCGCCTGCTTTCCCACGGCTGGCAGCTGCTGGAACAGGGGTTGGACGCCTTTCAATCCGCCGCCGAGCTACAGGATATTTTGCGGCAACTTCAGCAGGAGGCCCCGGATACGGATTTAGCCGATTTGGGTCTGATTATAGGCGGCGATTTGGCCCTGCTGCACGAGCGGATGGCTATTGCCGCCACTAGTATGCCCCGGGTGCAGTCCGACGAATCCACCTTGATAATGTCTTTTATCACGGCTATGGTCGAGGCGCGGAACGCCAAGGGCAGCGGCTGGTCGGTGGGCAGCCGTCTGGCCGACTTTACCGGCCAATCGGCCGCCACCGCCGCCCGCCGGGCCATCGCCGCTAGGGATGGGCAGCGGATTCCCTCCGGTAGTTACCGGGTTGTCCTCGGCCCGCAGCCAGTGGCCGAACTGCTGGAGTGGGTGCTGCTGCCGGGCTTGCAATTGGATACTTTCTACGCCGAAGCCTCGCCCTTTATGGGCCAGTTGGGGCGGCGGATCGCCGCGGAAAAGCTGTCCCTGTATGATGACGGCGCGGCTCCCGAATTGGCCGGTTCCAAAGCTATCACCGACGAAGGCTTGCCCACCGGCCGCACCGACCTGATTAAGGACGGGCAGCTGGCCGGCTTGCTGTCCGATTATTACAACTACCGCCGGATCCGGCAGGATCCCAACGGCCGGGCCAAGCTGGGCATGGATCCGGCGGCCGCCGGAGACGCTTTAGCCCCCCGCAACGGTTTCCGGGCCGGCAATGGCGGCGGCCGCGACTTTAACGCCGCGCCGGGCATCGTGCCGACCAATCTGGTGGCGACGGGCCGGGACAACCTTTCCCAGCAGGAATTGCTGCGGTTGGTGGGGGACGGCCTTTATATCGGCCGCATCTGGTACACCTATGCGGTCAACGGCTTTGCCGCCGGCGATTTCAGCGGCACCATTGTTGGCGATTCCTATATCATCAAGGACGGGCAGTTGGCGGCCCCGCTGTTGCCCAACACCCTGCGGATGAACGACAACATCCTGGCGGTTATCAACAACATCCTGGGCCTGGGCGGGGAACGCAGCGGCGTGGTGCGCTGGTCCTCGGATCAAGTAACCTGGGCCCCGGAAATAGCGGTAGCCTCCTTTCACCTCGAGGCAATCGGCGGCGATGGGGATTCGGGGTATTAGGGCGGCTAGGCCGCCGTTTCCTGCCGTTCCCTTTTCCGGGCCAGATGATTCCTGAAGCTTTCCTCAATGCCCCGCCAGATGTGCGCCGCCAGCCCCAGCGCCCGCTCAAACTCCGCCGCCGTAGCCGCGTCAACCGGCATTTCCTCCGCGATGATCCCGGCAATCAGCTCGGGATCCCGCCCGCAAAGTTGGGCAAACTCCCCTTGGGAAATTCCCCGAACTTCCAGATACTCGGACAAAATCTCACCGGGCGACGCCGCATAATCCGGCTCGAACCGATAGACCGTTTCCATAGCGTCCCATCCTTTCAGAGTATATAACCGTCATTCCCGCTTACGCGGGAATCCCCCAATGCCCGGACGGTAGTAGTCTGATTTGGCGCAGTACCGTCTGGATTCCCGCTTGCGCGGGAATGACGCCCTGGGTACAATGCTGTTGCCGAATTAGCCCCTACCGCCCCTGAAACCAGGCCGGCCGCTTGCCGATAAAGGCTTTGATGCCCTCTTGAAAATCCCCGGTGCGGGCAATGCCGCTGATGGCCGCCGTTTCCGCCGCTAACTGGCTTTCCAAATCGGCATCCCAGGATTGGTCGAACAGGGCTTTGACCCGCCCGTAGGCCAGGGTCGGCCCCTGGGCCAGGCGGGTAGCCGTTTCCAGAGCGTGGCGGTCAAAATCCGCCGCCGGGCAGACCTGATTAACCAATCCCAACTCCTTGGCATATTCGGCGCCGATGGGCTGGCGGGCCAGGTAAATCTCCATAGCCTTGCCCGTCCCCACCAGCCGGGGCAGCATATAAGTGGAACTGCCGTCGGCGGTGCAGCCGATGGCGGCATAGGCCATCAGAAAGCGGGCATTATCCGCGGCAATCCGCAAATCGCAGGCCAAAGCCAGGCTGAACCCGGCCCCGGCGGCGACCCCGTTAATGGCGGCCACGACCGGCTTTTCCAACCGGCGCAGACCCAAAATCACCTCTTGATGCAGGGCATCCGCCAGGCGATGCAGATGTTGGGACAAAGCCGCCGGGCCGCCCTGTTCCAGCTGTTCCGCAAAATCCTTGACATCGGCTCCGGCGCAAAAGGCCCCGTCCGTCCCGGTCAGCATTACCGCCCGGATTTCGGGCCGGCGGCAGTCGGCGATGGCCTTTCCCAAATCGGCCACCATAGTCGGGGACAGGGCATTGCGCGCCGCCGGCCGGTTCAGGGTAATAACGGCCAGGGCGTCTTTGCGGGTAAAGGCAACTTGGGCTGCGGGCATAATAATTCTCCAGCACCGGCAAAAATTTTTCAGGAAAGGGCCGTCAGCAGGGCCGGCAGTTTGTCCCGCTCGCTCCACTTGATTACCGTGGACACCTGGCTTAGCCGGTGGATATGCGCCGCTTTCCAAGGCAGGGTTTCATCGTTCAGCAGGGTCAGCTTGCGGTCGCGGGTCAAAGCGCCGTTGCAGTCGGCCCACAGGCCAAAAGTCCGATCCACGGCCGCCTTGGCCCGGCTGGCCCGGCCCGGGTTCAGGGCTTGCAAGTAAGCCGCCCCGGCAATCCGGTAATGGACGGTATAAACCTGCCCGCTGCCGCCGGTCAGTTTAGCCGCCGGGGTATAGTCCAGGCTGCTTTCGGCCAGAAAAGTGGTCAGCTTTTCGGAAAAGGCCGCCGGCTTAACCCCTTTCCGCCGGTAGGCCAAATGGGCCTGGGCCCGGTGGGCATAAAGCAGGTCGGATATTCCCCGGGCCGCCATAACCACATCCATTATCATCCGGCTCAGATCCTCGGCCGGGCCGGTCTTGCTCAAACGGCCGCGGTCCAGTTCCACGAACTCGCCCCGGGCGATTTCCCCGGCCGCTTCCATTCCCCACGGGCAGCGCGTCAGGTCAAAACCGTGGCCATAGGGGTGCATCACGGCTTCGCCCCCGTCGTGAACCTTGACTTGCCCCCCCGGCAGTTCCTCCAGGTACACGGCGATCATCTCGCTGTCGTGGTACAAGTAGGGCGTAACGATGTAAAGTACGCTGTCGTAGCGATGGCAAGAGAACTCCCTAGCCAGGGTTTCCAGGCACAGTTTAACTACTTCGCCGCCGTCGAGACTCATTTGACTTCCTCCTTTCCGCCGGGTTAAGTGGGCGGGAATTCTCCCAGCTGGCCACTAAAGATTATATTACATTCCCGGCAGAACTCCCGAAAGACCGCGTTAGGCTCCTCCGGGATTATTTCGTCGGGAGTGTAGGCAAACTTGGGTTCGGCGTCCTTCCAAATCTGCTTATGCGTCTGGTTCTCCCAGAAATTATGGTCAAGGACCCGATTCCGGTGCCGCCCATCGACATCGAGGGAAAAGATGCGGTAGCTGGCCGTTTCCAAAGTCCAGATAAGGGAATAAGACTTCTTGTACGGCGACACCAGCCGCGCCCGGCCGTAAAGAGTCAGGTTCCAGCCGCCAGCGTTCTCTACCCGGGCGTCGAACTTGACCCAATCCCGGTCTTGGCGCAAATCCTGATACCAGCCGATGCTCTCGGAAATTTCCTTTTCCGCCGCCAAAATCCGCGCCACGGCCGCCTCCGTCGGATACCAATCCGGCGTCAAGACCATCCCCTAATCATCCGCCCCCGGTTTTCAAGACTTTCCGCTCACCCTGAACTTGTTGAAGGGCGGTCGTCCCCCCTAATCCCCGCCGCCCGGCTGCGGGGCCGGCTCCCGATCGCTGCGCCGCCAGGCTACTACCGGCACCCGTTGGAACAAGGCTACGATGCCCCCGGAGACGATTATCCACACCACGGCCAGGGAGGCTACCTGAAAGCCCTGCTGATAGTAGCCCCGCGCCTCGCCCGCCGTCATAAACTCAATGGTCGCCGGCAGACTCAAGCCCAATATGGTAGCCCCGATGGTGCTGCCCACGGTATGCCCCATCTGCCGGGTCGTTTCCAGCATCCCGGAGGCAAAGCTGCGGTTTTCCGGCAGGGTATTCATCACCACCGCGTTGTAGGGGGAAATGAACAAAGCCGTCCCCACCGAGGCCGGCAGTAGCAGCAAGGGCAGTCCCCAGATAGGCACCTGCGCCGCAAACAGCCCCAGCAATCCCACCCCGGCGGCAATCAGGAACAGGGACATCGGCCCCATCCACCGGGGATTGTGGCGGTCATAAATATACCCGGCAATGGCCGGCAGCCACAGCCCGAAACTCTGATGCGGCAGCAATACCAGCGTCACTACCAGGGGACTGTAGCCCAAGCCATCCTCCACCACAATCGGCACCAGGGTAAAGATGGTCAGCATCGACAGATGGCAGGTAGTGTTGCTGAACAGGGCCATGGAGAAATACTTGCGCTTGAAATAGCGGAAATCCAGAAAGGGGCTGCTCGTCCGCAGCTGCATCGCCACGAACAAGCCGGCCAGGGCCAAGCTCAGCAGATGCATCGGGATGTGATAGCTCAGGGCATCCGGAGAGGTAAAGGATTCCGCCCCGTCGTGCAGGTGGGAGCCGGACAGGATGAAAGTCGCCAGTACCGCGACCAGCACCGCCGCCGCCAGATAGTCAATCCGCACGCCGGCCCGTTCCGCCGCCGGCTGCTCATGGCGGTATTTCAGGGCCGGCCAGGCAAAACCGATGGCCGCCACGCCCACGACCAGGGCGCTGACATAGACCAGCCGCCAGCTGACAAACTCCAGGAACAGCCCGAACAGCAGCAGTCCCAGCAGCGTGCCGAACCGGGAGGCCGTAACCGGCACCGCAAAGGCCCGGCCGCGTTCCACCGGGGCGAACACCATCGCGATGATGGCGTTGGAATTGGAAATAACCAGGGCGCCGCCGAACCCGCCCAATCCGCACCACAGGATTAGCTGATAGAGGCTTTGCGCCGTCGTCGCCAGCAGATTGGCCCCGGTCAATACGCAGATGCCGACAAAGAACACCGGAATATGGCCGAACTTTTCGCCCAGCCGGGAGGTCAAAAAGACCGTGCTGCCCAGCAGCAGCAGGCGGATGACCACCGTCCAGGCGGCGTCATCCACATCCACGCCGAAATAGTCGGCCACCGAGGGAATGGTCAGCGTAACCGGCAGAAAGGTCAGCTGCACCAGCAGTTGAGACGCCGCCAGGGCCAGCAGCGTCTCCGTCCGCCGCCGGGTGCCGCCCAACTCCCGAAAGCCGGCCACGATATTCAGCCGGGAAAGAATCAGCCCTAAAACGCCCAAAGCAACCTCCCCCGGTGCATCATCCGCTCACCCGGAACTTGCGCCCGGCTCCCGGGCTTATAATCCGCTCATCCTGAACTTGTTGAAGGATGGCCCGCCCGCTACCCGGCAAAGTCCGCGCCGCCCCTACCGTCATTCCCGCGTAAGCGGGAACCCCGAACGGCGCTACCTTATGATACCGCATCCCCGGCAAGCCACTACTGGATTCCCGCCATCCCCTTACCGTCATTCCCGCGCAAGCGGGAATCCCGAACGGCGCTGCCTTATACCGCCGCCATTCCCGCTGTACCCCTACCGTCATTCCCGCGTAAGCGGGAATCCCGAACGGAGCTACCTTATAATACCGCATCCCCGGCAAGCCACCACTGGATTCCCGCTTACGCGGGAATGACGGTAGGGGCGGGAATGACAGTGTAAAGGGATGGGAAGGACGGCCTGGCGGCGGGGCAATACCGGTTTCCCCAGGCAATGCCCCTTAGCCCCCTACCCGGCAAACTCCACGCCTACCCCCACGATTTCCAGCTGCATCGCCCGCACATCCGGCGCCCCCGGCGGAAAGGATACACCGACGGTTACATTCAAGCCCCGTGCCACCGCCGGCGTCCCCGGCACCGCGAAACGGGCGTCCAAGTGGTCGCCCTGCAAGCCCAGGTCGGTATGCTCGGCGATGCGCTTTTCCCCGTCGTACAGGATTACCTCGTGGACCGTGGCGTAGGGCCGAGTGCGGAAACTGACCCGCACCGCCGTAACCTGCACCGCCTTGCCATTAGCCTCGGTCAGGGTAGCCACCGGAAAGTGCAGCCAGGTATTCTGCCCGGCGGCGCCCTCAATGCGGACAAAGGGGCCGGTATGCCGCACCGCCGTAATGCGCTGCGGATATTCCACCTGCATACTGGAGCCGTGAACCCAGGTAGTAAAAGTTCCCTCGGCCATAATTCTACCGTTCCTTTCCCGGCGGCTCGGATGCCGGCCGCCGCCATCTTTTGCCCCGCATTATATCCGTCCCGGGCCGATATGTATAGGGGGCGGTAAAACCCGGCCCGCGCAAGGGGGATACGAATTCAAACATGGATAGACAGGATAGACAGGATTCTATATCTGCCGGGAACGGTTGTTGACGGACCCCCACCGTCATTCCCGCGTAAGCGGGAATCCCGAACGGTACTGTATTAGGATGGTATTGTCGGCAGGCGACCGTGGGGATTCCCGCTTACGCGGGAATGACGGTAGGGGGCCGCCAATACCGTTCTAATCAGACCCAAAATCCTGTCTATCCTGTCTGTCCATGTTAATTCAAGGATGGAAAAATAAAATTTTTCGAAATTGCCCCCTCCACCCCCTTTACAAACCCCAAACCTTGTGATAGTATGAATGCACATAGGCCAGGGCCGAAATTGCCAAGGCAATTTCGGCCCTGGCCTTGTTCTGGGGCCTCTTGGGAGGTTCCCTTATGCCCAAGTTCCTTATGGGAAGTATCGTCCTCCTCCTGCTGCTGGGCGCCGGTTATGGCATCACTACCCTCCAAGCGCGCTCCGTCCCCTGGGACTGTTCCGATTGGCAAGCCTTTGCCCATGACGACCGCACGACCGCTATCCTGGAATCCCTGGCCGAGAACCGGGGCAAGACCCTTTACTGCGGCGTTGACCAGTCCGACACCTTTACCAAGGCCGAAACCTGGGAGGCCGGCCGCGACCGCAACGAGCGGGATGACACCGTCTATTTCGGGGAACGCGGCCAGTTCCGGGGTTTCATCGCCGCCCAAGAGGGCTGGCTGACCGATGGGGAATCCGGCGTCACCGGGGTCAGCATTGACCGCATCTTTGAGTTTCCGAGGGAGGAACGGCGGCGCACCAAGCGGGTCAAGCGGTGGGACATCAGCAGCGGCCCGTTGGCTACGGATACTTGCCCGGATCCGGAGGATGGCCGGACGCCCGGCACCCTGGCTTGCTCGGGGTGGGGTCCCGGAATCGGCAGCGAACACGGCAGCTGGGCCACGTCGCAACGTCGGGCCCGGAACCTGTACGTCGGCAATGACGAAACAACTAGTGGTTGGCGGATCAACTGGGAAACGCAGGCTTTTACGGGCGCCCGCAGTGGCTTCGCGAGCCCCGACAATGCGGGATGGCTGGAGCTGGCGACGGCCAGGGCCAAAGAAGTTTGCCGCGCCCAGCACGGCGGGCAGTCGGTCTCCAATGTGGCTTTCGGCCGCGGCCACAACCGGGTGATCGGCAACACCGACCACAACAATTTGGATTTTACCGGGGAGCATTTGGGCTGGTTTCACGATAACCTCAGCACCCAAGGCAACCAAAAGCACCGCGCCCGGCAAAGCCGCTCTTGGACGGCCACCTGCAAGAAAACCATCCGCCGCACCCGGAAGTAGGGTATAACCGGAAACCTTTGGCCGCCATTCCCCGGAAACGGGGGGTGGCGGCTTTTTGTGGGCATCCCCGGCCGCCCTCTACCGTCATTCCCGCCATCCCGCAACCGTCATTCCCGCGTAAGCGGGAATCCGGCGGCGGTCAGACAGCAACGGGCTGGTCTTTTCAGTACCGTCGGGTTCCCGATTACGCGGGAATGACGGTGGGGGATGGCCGGGTTCCCGCTTACGCGGGAATGACGGTTGCGGGGCGGCCATTACCTTTCTATACAGACAAAAGAATCCTGTCTATCCTGTCTATCCATGTTTGAATCTACCAGCAATTGCCCGGAACTGGGCCGGCTTGCCGATAGGCAGGATTGACCGAAACCTGTTAGAATGATGTTTATGGCGGAAGATTTTCCAGGACGGGCCGGGCGACAATGGGCGCAGCGCGGCTGGGCTTGGCTCTGCTGCCCGCCTTTCCGCTGGGTGCGGGTGCGCGGCGAAAGTATGCGGCCCACCCTGGCCGATGGGCAGTATGTCTTGACCCGGCCGCCGGAAAGCGGCCGCCGGGGCTTGCAACGGGGCGATATAATCGTCTTTCATCCGCCCGGCTTGCCGGAGCGGCTGTATATCAAGCGGATTGTCGCCTTGCCCAACGAATATCTGGAGCTGACGCCGGAGCGGACGCGGATTGACGGCGTACCTTATCCGGAGTTGGGCGGCAATGGGCCGGCAGCCGGCGGTCGGGAATACCCCCGGCAGTGGCATACCGGCGACCGGGAGTATTTTGTCCTGGGGGACAATCGGGCGGCCGGCGGCGACAGCCGTCGTTTCGGGCCGATTGCCCGGGATGCGATTGTCGGGCGGGTCTGTTGGTTTCGCCGCCGGGGGCGGCGGCAGCAATAGCGGGGAAGTGGGGAAGTGGCAGTTCAACAGAGTTGGGCCGGGAGCTATCGGCAGCTGATGCTAAAGCCCAGGGAGATAACGGCCAAGCAGACCGGCAGCCTGCGGGAACGGGTGTCCAACCTGCCTTTCCTGCACTACCGCCCGGTGATTATGCTGATTTGCATCGCCCGGGAAATGCTGACCCGGGACGCCAATCACCTGGCCGCCGGCGTGGCCTACTACGCCATCTTTGCCCTCTTTCCCTGCATCCTGGGCGTGATGGTGCTGTCGGACATCCTCTTTGACTCCGAGGTGCTGCAAAAGGCGTTTCTGGAGTTCATCATCGGCAACCTGCCCGGCTCCGCCGGTTTCATCCAGAACAACCTGGAGGAAATCGTCCGCGCCCGCAGCGCCCTGGCGATTATTTCCCTGCTGGGCCTGCTTTGGGCCTCCGGGGCCTTTTTCGAGGCCATCACCCGGGTGGTCAACCGGGCCTGGAACATTCAGCGCTCGCGGCCCTTTCACATCTCCCGTTTCCGCCATCTGGTATCCCTGGCCCTGTTCGGCCTGCTGCTGATGGCCTCGGTCGTCGTTTCCTCGACCCTGGAAATCCTGCAAACCCAGGATCTGGGCATTCCGGGACAGCGCATCTTTCTGGATCCCGGCATGGGCAAACTGATGCTGCAACTGACTTCCTGGCTGGTGACTTTCATCATTTTTCTGGTGATTTACCGCTTTGTCCCCAACTGCCGGGTCTATTGGCGGGAGGTCTGGATGGGGGCGGCGGTGGCGACGGCGTTGCTGGAATCGGCCAAGGTAATTTTTACCTGGTATCTGTCCAACTATGCCAACTACAATCAGTTGTACGGCTCCCTGGCCTCGGTCATCGTATTCCTGTTCTGGGTCTATGTAGCCGCCATCATCCTGATTCTGGGGGCGGAAATCTGTTCCCAATACCAGAACATCTACCGCCCGGTGGAACGGGAGGAGCCGATGGGGAAGGGGAAATAGCAACCGCCCTTCCTGAGGCCATTGACACATCCTACCGTCATTCCCGCGCCCCCTACCGTCATTCCCGCCGCACCCCTACCGTCATTCCCGCGTAAGCGGGAATCCCGAACGGCCGCGCCCTGCTACCATCATTCCCGCCGCACCCCTACCGTCATTCCCGCGTAAGCGGGAATCCCGAACGGCCGCGCCCTGCTACCATCATTCCCGCCGCACCCCTACCGTCATTCCCGCGTAAGCGGGAATCCGGCGGCGGTTGGGCGGCAAGGGGCTGGTCTTTTCAGTACCGTTCTGGATTCCCGCTTACGCGGGAATGACGGTAAGGGGGCGCGGGAAGGACGGTTTTATGCCGGTTGCCGGCTGGTTTTTGTCCGTACTGCCCTGGATTCCCGCTTACGCGGGAAGGACGGTAGGGGCCGGCGGGAAGGACGGTTGCGGGGGATGACGGTCTGCGGGCCGGAAGGACGGTAAGGTCGGCCGGTTATCCGTGATAGGCAATTGTCCGGCGGCGCTGATTCCGGCAAAGGGCGGCCATCCCCATCCCCGGCCGCCCTTTCCGCCGCCGCCGCTACAACTTCCAGAAGTTGCCGACCTGACAGACCACATCGACCCGGTGGATGGATTCGGCCGGCCAGCCCACCAGGTTAATCCAATCCTCAAAGTGGGACTGTTCCACCGCCTCGCACTCGGATACCAGCCGGCCGGTGGACAAATCGCCGTACACCTTGAGAATGGTGGTGCGGCGGTCGGGACGCCACTTCCGCACGGCGTCCAGCTTGTCCCGAAAGTCGGCCTCGGTCAGCCCCGGGACCTGGTGTATGGCGATAAAGCGTGCCATCAGTTGCTTACCTCTTTATTTTCAGGTGTAACCGGCCATCCTTCAACCAGTTCAGGATGAGCGGTTTTAGACTGCCGTTCAATATGTGCGGCCGTCCGCCGGCTCCGGGATGACCCGGCAACCAGTTCCGGCCATCCTTCAACCAGTTCAGGATGAGCGGTTAGGCCGCCCTAATCCGCCGGGGGGACAAAGGGATAGGGGAGGGGCGGGCCGTTCCGCAGCGGCAGCACTACCGTGGCGCTGCCCGGCATACTTTCAATCCCGTCCTGGGTTTTCATCCCGAGCTCCAGGTCGATGAAACCCATTTGCCCCTTTTCGTACTTGCCGGTTACCCGGCCCCACATAATCAGGATGTCCCCCGGCACCAGCATGGCCCGATGCTCGAAGCGGGCTTTCCAGGGCCAGCCGCCGGGCAGCGTCCAGTCCTTCAGATACTGCGGCACGACGCTCTGTTTCCAGGAGCCGTGCACCAGCAGGCTGGGATTGCGGTCGTGGTTCAGCCCGAAGTCCAAATCGTAGTGGATGCGGTGAAAGTTCTCAATGGCCGCGCTCCAGCGGAACAGGTGGGTGGGCGTGGGATGGTAGATATACTTGGGCAGTTCCATCCCCTCGGCCACTTCCTCGTAGTAAAGCTGTTCCTTGTGACGCAGGGCGGCGGCGTTGGGCCGCTCGTTGCGGGCCAGGATTTCCTCCGGCGCCATTTTCAGCAGGTCCTCCAAGGGCGTGGTCATACTTGATACCTCTGCTTTTCCGGGCAATTCCGGCCGCTTGCCGGCTATTCGGGATTGCCGGGAGTTTCCTAACGGGTAGGGATTGGCCCCTCTTTCCGCTCATCCTGAACTTGTTGAAGGATCATCCTGAACTGGTTGAAGGGGCTTTGCGGCCGGCCGCCGCTATTTTACGGGACGAACCGCCCGGCTACCGCCGAATGGTAGAGGCCCGGGTGATGCACAGCAGTTCATCCTTTTGGTTTTTGTAGGCGGTTTCCCGGGTGATAATCAGGAAAGGGCGGCCGTCGCGGCCTTTCCGTTCCCGAATGTCGGAGTATTTGTTCTGGAAAAACACCCGGTCGCCGAGGGCCGGATACTGGTAAATTTCCAGTTCATTGCCGGCGTTCAGCACCCGCACCAGGTCCGTCGGCACCGGCGGCAGCTCGCCGGGCCGCTCCACGGAGCCGATGCCGTCGGATTCCGGGTTTTCCGCAAAGGCCCGGGTTACCGGATCCTCCTGGTCGGGGCGGATGCGAGCGGCCAGGTAGCTGACCATAATGGGCGGGGTGATGATTTGCCCGTAGGGAGTGGCGGCGGCGAAATTGGCGTCCCAATAGCGGGGGTCGGGATCCATCACCGCCTGGGTGAACCGGCGCAGATATTCGGCGTCCACCACGCCCCACGCCTCTACTACCGCGCCGGCGACGCCAATCATGGCGCGGACTTCCGGGGTAAGGGCCGATTGGGTTTCCTGAGTCATAGCGCAATCCTCGCCAGACCCGCCAGTACCGGCCCCAGCCGGCCAGCGGGCGGAAATTAACGGCCTTAAGCCTAACCGATGAATGGCGGTTCGTCAAGGGGGCGATATGACATCATTATCCGCTCACCCGGAACTGGTTGAAGGGGCATCCTGAACTTGTTGCAAGGTCATCTTGAACTGGTTGCCGGAGGAATATACCCCAACCGCAAGCAACCGCCGGCCCCCTTGACACCCCCCAACCAACCCGCTATCCTTGAATCCGCCCCGCAACCGCCCCGCAACCGCCGGGAGGAAAACAATGCTGCCGCCAATGCTGCCTACCCGCCCCTGGCCGCAAACCCTGCTGCTGACCGCCCTGGCCCTGCTGATTGCCGCCGCCACCATTATGCTGGCCTGCGGCCCGGTAGCCCAACCCATCCCGGAGGAGGGGGATACCTTTACGGCCGCGCCGCAGGTGGAGGGCGGCAGCGAGGAGCCGGAGGAGGAGCCGACGGCTACGCCGACGCCGACCCCCGAACGGGACTGCGCTCAATCCGTGCATATACCGGGGGGCGAGATATGCGGCCCACCCATTCCCACAAAGCCCCCGCTCAAGTATCCCATGCTGGGCGGCCTTAACAGTGTCGCGGTAGTGGCTGAGGCCGAGGCGGCCGCGGCCGGCGCGGCCGGTCAATCTGGCGCTGAAATGGCCAATGTGTTTGTGCGGATCGGCACAGAGAACAAGAGTAGCACCGACGCCTTGGTGCTTTGGCTGGAAAGCAAGGGGGTTAACCGTTTCTCTAATTGGGCAGAGGGCGACACGGGCAGAATCAGTAGCTTTCGTGATGATTATATTTATGCTTATGTGCCGCCTTCCCTGCTGGTTCCTTTGTCTCGGCAGGAAGGCATCATAAGCATCGATGATGGCTGTCTCACTTCTTACTGCTGAAGCGGAAGCGATGCGGATAGCGGGGTCAGTAGGTATTGGGGTCAGCGCGTCAGCGTATTCGAAACATATCGGGAGTAACTGATATGCAGTCTATTATGAAGCTTATGGGGTCTGTTCAACCGGCCTATATTCTGCTCGCCCTGCTGCTGGCGGTAGTGGCTTGGACGGTGCCGATTTGGCTGGGATTTGACGAGCCAGTCCAAGCCGGCCCCCACCCCGGCAACACCGGCTGGAGTGCTGGTCAGACCGCTCCCACGCCCACCCCTACTCCGGTAATCAGCGCCGGCGTCAAATGGCACGGAGCCAAGGCTTGGCAAGATGTCGGGTATAAGGGCCGGGGTATTAAAGTCGGGATAATTGATACCGGCTTTGACGGCTTCAGTAACCCGAACCTGCTGGGAAAAGAATTGCCATCCATCGCTAACGTAAGCATTCATTGCTACGACCAATCTGGAAGCGTAGCAACTCATACGGCCGTCCGCTCTACGAAATTGAGCGCCCTCGCACACTGTCGTGGTCCGTACAAGGAGGATGGCTCGCAAACCATGTCCGGCCACGGCACTAGGGTATCCCAAGTCGTCTTTGACATCGCACCACAGGCAACGTTCTATATTGCCAATCCTCCGGACGACGAGAAAAGGCAAGAAACCGTTGACTGGATGATTGAGCAAGGGGTAGATGTCATAAACCGCTCTATAGTGGATTACCTTGACGCTCCCGGCGACGGCACCGCTGGCACTGTTGCCGGCACATCCCACATTTTAAACCTGGTTGACCGGGCGGCAGGTACGCCGGTACCGGCTGGTCGTCCGAAGCCGGCCAGTACGCCGGCTAGGGCACTGTGGGTTAATGGCGGCGGCAACGAGGCCCAACGAACGTGGTACGGCGCCTACCACAACCCGGATGAGGCAACGGAAACCAACCCGACCCAGCGGTGGCTTTCCTTTAGCAAGGACCTCCAGGTTGAAGTCAACTATATTCGCCTTTATCGCGGCAAGAAGGTGGTCATCTCTCTGCGCTGGGACGACAATTGGGGAACGGCCCCCGGCGTCAGCACCGGCGCGGTATGCGATCTTGATGTGTACCTGCATCGGGTCGACGGGAATACTCTTGTTCCAATCCAGGATGCAAGAAGTATCCGCCTTCAAAGCGGTTGGTCCCAGCACAATCCGTTCGAGACCTTCACTTTCACTCCCCCTGCATCCACCCCGGACGCAGGAGCGGTTCACGCTGTGCGTATTACTTCCTTCAGCTGTACAGTGGGCGAACGCCCGGCTTGGATACAACTGCAAATCGCCGGGCCGGCCGGATCCCTTGACTATGTCACCGATTCCGGAGATTTTGCCAAATCCGGCCCGAACTATTACCAAATCGGCGTCCCGGCGGAAAGCAAGAATGCCGGGATGCTGGCGGTCGGCGCGGCCCAGCGAAATAGGAACCGAGTAGTAATTTCGGATTCCAGCAACCGGGGGCCGACTATTGACGGCAGGCATAAGCCCGACTTGGTGGGGTTCAACTGCGGCTTGGCGATAACTAAGGTTGCGCCTGTAACCGTCTCCGAATTCTGCGGCAGCAGCGCCGCCGCGCCTCATGTAACCGGGCTAGCGGCCTTGCTGCTGCAAAGGTACTCCACCTTCCGGGATAACCCGGTGGCCTTAGTCAATTACTTGAAGTCCGACGCCCTTCAACACGGCTCCCCTGACCCCAACAATGCTTGGGGGCAAGGCTTTACCTATCTTTACCATCCCTCCGGCCGGGCCAGTTTCACTACCCGTCCAACGGTTATAAATATACCCCCAAGCACTTCGACCAGCGGCCCTCCCGCTCAAACCGTCAGCGGGCAGAATTTCACTGTCAGCACCAACATAGGCAAACCGCCGGGGGTTGTGGTCGAGGTCAGTTCCCACTTGACCCTCAACAACCGGTGCGACGCCCTCAAAGAAACCAGCAACAGCTATGGCAATGGGCAGGTGGTTAACATTCAGGGTTGCACTGCCTTCAACAGCGCTAAGATTAAGATATATGAGGGCGACACCGTGCGGCAAACCTACACCGTAAGGGTTCTGCCCCCGGTTGCGCCGCCGCCCACCGGCCTGAGCCTCAGCACGGTATCCGGCCGCAACCGGAGCCTGCGGGTGGCCTACACCCGCAGCCAGTCGCCGCACCGCTACCAGTTCAAGTTGGAGCAGCGGGACTTGTCGGCCCGTACCGAAACCTGGACGGTGGTTGACACCAATACGGATAGCAGCCCTCCGGAAACCTTTAACGACGTCGCCCGCGGCTACCACTACCGGGCCCGGGGCCGCAACTGCCAGGACACTGCTCAAGAGGATACCTGCGGGGCCTGGAGCGGTTACACCAACATCATAGAACTTTCCGACCCGGGCATTGCCATCTCTGGCCTGACCGGCTCCTACATCGCCGGGGACACCGACGCTTTCAGCGTAACCCTTTCCGACCTGACTCTGGATCAGCCCTACACCGTTACCTTTACGAGCAGCCAAAGCAGCATCGGTTTCAACTATCTGTGCAATCACTTGCCGATCGAGAGTTTCGCCGCGTTAGGGCGCGCCAAGACCTTGAGCTTCACCCTGCACGCCTGCCAAATAACCAGCAATACGGTAATGGCGCAGAGCGGGACGATAACGGCGCAGCTGCGGAAAGGCAATGCCCGCGGCGCGATAGTAGCCACCGCTACCGCCAACGCAACGGTCACCAAAGCCACCGGCAGCATTTCCCCCCTGCCCACGACGGCTTTCAAGGTGGGCCACGACCAGACCTTTACCCTGAACACCAATGTTCCCAGTGTCTATATTACCGCCACCCTCAGCGGCGATGCCGGGCGCCTCACCCTGCCCACGACCCAGGGCTGTCACCAGGCTATTTCCGGCCGCCTGGCGGCCAACGGCAATACCATTACTATCCGGGGCTGCGTCGCCGGCGCCGCCCGCCTGACCCTCCACCGCACCGGCTCCATCATTAAGTTGGCCGAATACACGGTGACCGTCAACGCCTCGACCACCAAGCTGTCGCCGGATCCTTCGGCCGCCGCCTTTACCGTGGGCCACGACCGCACCTTTACGGTGACCACCGATATTGCCGACGATCCGGGTCTCTGGATTGGCGCCACTTACACCGGCGACAGCGGCCGTTTGACGATGCCCTCCAGCACCCAGGGCTGCCATCAGGCCCGTTCCGGCCTCCTGGCGGTCAACGGCAATACCATCACCCTGCGCGGCTGCATCGCCGGCACGGCTACCCTCAAGGTGTACCGCCGCAACTCCAGCGTTCACTTTGCCACCTACACGGTGACCGTCAATGCCTCGACCACCAAGCTGTCGCCGGATCCTTCGGCCGCCGCCTTTACCGTGGGTCACGACCGCACCTTTACGGTGACCACCGATATTGCCGATGATCCGGGGCTCTGGATCGGCGCCACTTACACCGGCGACAGCGGCCGTTTGACGATGCCCTCCAGCACCCAGGGCTGCCATCAGACCAGCTCCGGCCTCCTGGCGGTCAACGGCAATACCATTACCCTGCGCGGCTGCATCGCGGGAACGGCCACCCTCAAAGTGTACCGCCGCAACTCCAGCGTCCACTTTGCCACCTACACGGTGACCGTCAACGCCTCGACCACCAAGTTATCCCCGACGCCGGCCACTTTTACCGCCGGCCACGACCAGACTTTTACGGTGACCACCGATATTGCCGACAATCCGGGCCTCTGGATCGGCGCCACTTACCCCGGCGACAGCGGCCGTTTGACCATGCCCTCCAGCACCCAGGGCTGCCATCAGGCCCGTTCCGGCCTCCAGGCGGCCAACGGCAATACCATCACCCTGCGCGGCTGCATCGCCGGCACGGCCACCGTCAAGGTGTACCGCAGCAACTCCAGCGTCCACTTTGCCACCTACACGGTGACCGTCAACGCCTCGACCACCAAGTTGTCCCCGACGCCGGCCACTTTCACCCTGGGTACCAACCAGACCTTTGCGGTGACCACCGACATCCCCAACACTCCGGGCCTCTGGATTGGTTTCAATTATCCCGGCGACACCGGCCGCCTGCTGCCGGCCAACCAGAGTTGTCCGCAGAACCCTTCCGGCATTGCGGCCGTATCTGCGATTCAGGGCAGCAGCATTACCCTCAAACCCTGCACGGCCGGAACCGTCACTATCAAGGTGAACCGCAGTTATTCCGGCGTAACCCTGGTCACTTATAATGTGACTGTCAATTCGTCCTAGGGCGGGACGGGGGCAACCGGGTTGTCTTTTCAGAGCCGTTCGGGATTTCCGTTTTCCCGGGAAGGACGGTGGGGCATTTGACAACCCTTTGCTAATGTTGCATAATGGCGGGCAATGGGCAATCATCGGATTCCCCCAACCACCGTTATCCGTTTTTTGAGGAGGTAGGGCAATGGCAAACCAGGATATTGCCTTGATGGCGCATCTGATGCGCCGGGCCGGCTTTGGCGCTACCCGGGAGGAACTGGAGGCCCGGGCCGCCAAAGGCTACGAAGCCACCGTCGAGGAACTGCTGAACCCCCAGGAGGAAGCCCTGGATCGCTTCGAGATGATGCGCTACCAGCCCTGGACCTGGCGGCCCGGTACCTTGCCCGGCATGGGCGCCGCCGAGTGGCTCTGGTTTATGATTAACACCCAGCGGCCCCTCGAGGAAAAGATGGCCCTGTTCTGGCATCAGGTCTTTGCCACCGGGGTCTCCAAGGTCGACCACTACGACGAAATCCAGACCATGATCACCCTGTTCCGGGAGAAGGGCCTGGGCAACTACAAGGAGCTGCTCTTGGCCGTCGCCCAGAACCCGGCCATGATTTACTGGCTGGACAACAACGAAAACCACGCCGCCGCGGTCAACGAAAACTGGGGCCGGGAACTGCTGGAACTGTTCTCGATGGGCGTGGGCAACTATACCGAGGTGGATGTGCGGGAATGTTCCCGGGCCTTTACCGGCTGGACCATCGAGCCCAAGCTGCCGCGGGGGCCGCTGGGCCGCCACGACTGGCGCTTTGTCTATCGCCCGGAGGATCACGACGATACCGAAAAGACCTTCCTGGGCGAAACCGGCAACTTCAACGGCGACGATGTCATCGATATCATCTGCCAGCACCCGGCCACCGCCAACTTCATCGCCCGCCACCTCTACAACTTCTTTGTGGCCGACGAGGCGCAAGTGCCGGCTTGGGCCGTTACCCCGCCGGTGGATGAGGACGCCATCGAGACCCTGGCCGATGCCTTTATCGAGTCCGGGTACGACCTCCGCGCCACGCTGCGGGTGCTGTTCAACTCCGACTTTTTCAAGAACGCCCGCTATGCCAAGCTCAAGAGCCCGGCGGAAGTGGTGGTTGGCACCCTGAAACTGGTCGGCGGCTCCGCCTTCCCGGCTCCGGGCATCGGCGACCTGTCCCGCCAGCCCAACTATATGGGGCAGGATTTGCTGAACCCGCCCAGCGTGGAGGGTTGGCACACCGGGGCCGAGTGGATTAACAGCGGCTCCCTGATGCGCCGGATCAACTTTACCGCCGATATGGTGGGCGACACGGCCCGCCCCGGCGTGCAAAACATCATCGGCCGCCTGCAAGCCGGCGGCGATGCCAGCCCGGAGCAGTTCGTGGACACCTGCCTGGACTTGATGGGGCCGCTGGAAGTCAATGCGGAAACCCGCCAGGAACTGCTGGAACACGCCGTACCCGGCGGCCGCCTGGCTTGGGACGCTGCCGGGGACAACGCCGCCGCGACCCAGCGGGTATCGGAACTCTTGCAGCTGATTGTCTCCCTGCGGGATTATCAGTACGCCTAGGCGGCCCGTCCGGAATCATCCCGGGGCAACCGCCGGCGGCAACCGTCATTCCCGCGTAAGCGGGAATCCGGGCATCTCCGGCGGTCGAGCCGGCCGGCCGTTTCAGCGCCGTTCGGGATTCCCGCTTGCGCGGGAATGACGGTAAGGGGCGGCGGGAAGGACAGCAAGGCGGCTCATACAGCAGGCGGGCCATACGGTAAGCGGGCCGTTAGGCATCGGCAATGGCCTTGGGCATCAACCGTTAAGAATCGGGAATAGCGGTCAATCTTTATTCCCGATTCTTACCCCCCAGTTCACCAACGGAAAGGTTTGGAGGAAGTACGAAATGGCTACTACCAAGAAAGACCCGGTGCTGGTAGTTTTGCAGTTGACCGGGGGCAACGACTACCTGAACACCGTCATCCCCTACACCGACCCCCGCTATCGGGACAATCGCCCGGCCGTGGGCGTCCCGGAGGAGAAAATCCTCAAGCTGAACGACAAAGTCGGCCTGCACCCCACGATGGGGCCGATGCAGTCCCTCTTTGACCAGGGCAAGCTGGCGATTCTGCATGGCGTCGGCTATGCCAACTCCCCCCGCTCCCACTTCCGCTCCATGGACATCTGGCACACCTGCGAGCCGGACAAGCTGGGCACCGAGGGCTGGCTGGGCCGGGCCACCAAGGAAATCGATCCCCACAAGGAAAATGTGGTCACCACCGTCAGCTTTGGCCCCAGCCTGCCCCGGGCCCTGGCCCTGCCCGGCGTTCCGGTGGCCTGCGTCGACGACCTGGAATCCTTTGGCCTGCTGACCGGCATCAACGAAGTCGAGCAGCGGGACAAAATCCTTGACCGCTTTACCCGCCTCTATTCCCCCACCATCGGCCGGGGCGCGGTGATGGATTATCTGGGCCAGACCGGGCTGGATTCGATGAAAGCCGCCGACATCCTGAAAGCGGCCCCGGAACAGTATTCCTCCAGCGTGGAATACCCGGACACCACCATTGCCAGCAAGCTCAAGGGCATTGCCCAAGTGCATCAGGCCAACCTGGGGACGCGGATTTTCTACTGCGATCACGGCAGCTTTGACAGCCACTCCAATCAGATTGGGATGCACGACAAGCTGTGGCTGGATGTGTCCCAGGGGGTGGAGAGTTTCTTTGACGACCTGCGGGAAAACGGCGCGGCGGACAATGTGATTATGCTGATGTTCACCGAGTTCGGGCGCCGGGTGCATGACAACGGCTCCGGCACGGATCACGGGGCCGGCGGCGTGGCCTTTGTCCTGGGCGAAGGGGTCAAGGGCGGCGAGTACGGGGAATATCCCTCCACCCGCCCGGAGGATTTGGAACAGGGCGACCTGGTGCCGAACCTGGACTTCCGCAGCGTCTATACCGCCATCGCCGAGGATTGGCTGGGCCTGGACGCCCAACCCCTGGTCGGCGGCGTCTTTGAGAAACCCAAGTTCCTGTAGGGGATGGGGGCGGCTTGGCTTGCCGCCCGGCCCCGGTCTAAAGGGATGCCGGCTTGGCGGACAATAGCCGGCATCCCTATCGGAAAACAAAGGAGGGCGCAGGATGGTTGTGAAAAGGGCGCCGTGGCTCCCTGCGGGTATGGTTGTGGCGGCAAAGGCGCAGCAAAGCCCTGGGGATAAGGTGACTTTCAGCGTGGAAATCGGCGTCGGCAACCGGAACGGCGGCCCGCTGACCCCGGTGACGGCGGTCGTCAATTCCAGCGTCGTTGACTCGATCCTGCCGGCGTCCCTGCTGAAAGGGCTCGGCGTGCAGCCGATGGAACGGGATACTTTTGTCCTGCCCGACGGCAGCTTGGTAGAGTACGAAATCGGGCCGGCGCGGATTGCCCTGGACGGGCAGGAACAGCCTTGCATGGTAGTATTCGGCCCGGAGGACTGGTATCAGCTGGGGTCCCTGGCCCTGGATTTTTTCCATCTGGTGGTGGATCCGGTGGAGCGGAAACTGGTACGCCGGGTAATGTACGCCCGGGCGCTCTAACCCCGGCCGGCCGCCGGGCCGGAAAGCGGCGGAAAGGCGCGGGACGGTTACGGAAAGGCGCAGCGGAGGGCTATGGCAACTTTCAGCGTGGAAATCGGCGTCGGCAACCGGAACGCCGGCCCGCTGACCCCGGTGTCGGCTATTGTCGACACCGGCGCCTTTAATTCGATGTTCCCGGCCGCCCTCCTGAAAGGGCTTGGCTTGGAGCCTACGGGTCGGGAGGCTTACGCTCTGGCCGACGGGAGCAAGGTGGAGTACGAAGTCGGTAGGGCGCGGATTGGCTTAGACCGGCGGGAAATGGATTGCCCGGTGGTATTCGGCCCGGAGGATCAGTATCTGCTGGGAGCCACGGCCTTGGCGGCTTTCCGTGTGCTGGTAGATCCTGAAGATCGGCAACTGTTGCGAAAGCCGCCGCGCGGCCAGCCCCTCTACCTAAGACCGATCTCCTAGCCGGGAAACGGCAAAGGTTGCGGAATGGTATCGGCAAAATTGCAGATCAAGGAGCCGAGTATGGGCGAGTTCACCGTGGCCGTGGGTATCAGCCGCTATCCCGGTAGCGGCCCGGCGGCCCGGGTAGTGGCCCTGGTCGACACCGGCGCCACCCATTCCACCTTTCCCGAATCCTTGATGTCCCGCCTTAATGTGCCAGCGGCGGAACGGCGGCGGTACAGCTTGGGCGACGGGCGGGAAGTAGAGTATTCCTACGGCATTGCCAACCTCGAGCTGGACGGGCGTACTATTCCTTGCCCGGTAACTTTTGGCGCTGAGGAGCAGTATCTGTTGGGCGCCAGCACCCTGGAGTGTTTCGAGTTGATGGTGGATCCCATTGGCTACGCACTGATTCCCCGAAAACTGCTGACCGGGGAAATCTGACCCGGCCGCCTTTCCCGCAAAGCCGGCGGCCGGGCCGTACCATCCCGAACCCTCCGGTATCCCAATCCCGGTATCCCAATTTGCCTTCCCCAAATGGGGGGGTAAAAATCCGAAAAGCAACGGAGAAAACGCTATGCTTACGCAGGTAGCAGCCGGACGCACTTACGATTACAGCCACTCGGTCGGCCGGGGGGCGCAGTCCGGGATGGGCTTCAGCCAGCCGGTGGCCGCCGCCCTGGGGCCGGACAACTTGGTCTATGTCGCCAATCGCGGCAGCGAGGGCATCAGCAATGTTGCCTGGAACCGCACCGGCTACGGGGCCCGGGTGTCCCAACTGACCGTGGGCGCCGAGGGGGGCCAAGAGGAGTTTATCGGCGAGTTCGCCAAGTACGGCAACGGCAGCGGCGAGTTCATCTGGGCCTCGGGCATCGTCACCGACAGCCAGGGCCGCATCTATGTTTCCGACGAGTGGCTGAACCTCATTTCCGTCTATGACGCCGCGGGCAATTTCCTCACCCGCTGGAGTTCCCTGGAATCCGAGGACGGCCAGCCGCACGGCGCGGCCGGCTTGGCGATTGACGCCGCCGACCGCCTCTATGTCAGCGATGGCCGCAGTCACCAGATCCGCCAGTTCAGCAAGGAGGGTCAGTTCCTGGCCGGCTGGGGGGAGTTCGGCGCGGGCAAAGGCCAGTTCAATGCCCCCTGGGGTTTGACCGTGGATGCGGCCGGCAGTGTCTATGTGGCCGACCACCGCAATCATCGGGTCCAGAAGTTCACCGCCGAGGGCCAATGGCTGGCTCAGTTCGGCAATCCCGGCAGCGGCCGGGGACAACTGCATCTGCCGACCTGCGTGGCCGTGGATCCGGAGGGGGATGTGTATGTGGCCGACTGGAGCGACAACGGGCAGCATCCGGGGCGGGTGCATATCTATGACGCCCAGGGGGAGTTTATCCTCACCCTGATTGGCGATGCCCAGGAGCTTTCCCATTGGGCCAAGCTGACGGTGGACGCCAACGCCGACTACATCAAGCGCCGCCGGGAAGTGGATATTCAGGGCCAGGAATCGGAATGGCGCTTTGCCCTGCCCACCGGCCTGCTCTATGATGGGGAACGGGGGCGGCTGCTGGTGGTGGACAGCCAGCGCAGCCGGCTTCAGATTTACAACAAGGTAGCCGGCTATATGGTGCCGCAGATGAACCTGTAGCCCCAACCGGCGCGGCGGCAATTGGCGGGGGCGGGTTTATGCAAAAAACCCGCCCCGGTTTTTAGAGGAAAGGCGGTTATGTCCCCGGAAACGGCGGAATACTACTTGCAATGGGCGGCGGATAATCCCGAGGCGCTATGCTCGGATCTGGCCCCGGAAATTCTGGAGTGGTGCGCGGCCGAGGCGGAACCTACCGCCTTTATGGAGGAGTTTCTGGCCGCCGGCCATACCCAATGGCTGTTGCGGCGCTACCGCCGCCGGCTGCCGCAACAGCAGGTCAACAACAACATCCTGCGCTTGTGGCTGCGGGCTACCCGCCTGCACACCGCCCGCCTGACCAACACCGCCGACCCGGATTGGGACCAGGAGTTTTTTTCGGTGGAGGGGATGGGGTAGGGGGCGGGAGACCGGCAACGCTACCGGTTAGCGTCCTCCGGGTCAGGGACGCCGATGCGGCTGTGGAAGGCAAAATACCGCTGGATTAAATCGTGGATCCATATTGGCGGTACTACGCCCAGCCGCTGCACCGTTTCAATTTCCAGGCACCGGTAGAGAAACTCGGTCGGCAAAGTGAACATCCGCTTGAAATCCAGATAAAGAGCAGGATGTTCCAAATCCGAATCATCCACTACTTTGCCCGGCGGCAATCGGTGATACCGCTCATCCTGGTTGCGTTGTACGCGGCGCCATAAGTCGCTCCTGAGGGCGTTATTCTCCCGGATTTCCGCCGCCGCGTACAAGTCGCAGCAATGGATATGCTGCAACCGGTGTGGCGACTGAGTTCCCTCTGACGCCGCTTGCCGGCTGGAAAAATCCGACAGCAAATCGCAATCGGGCGTCATTACTATCGCCCGCGGGTGATTTATCCAAGTGAAATCTACCGGCGAGGCGGGTTGAAGCGGCGCGCCGGGATTATCCGGCCGAGGCTCCAAGATACCGGCAAGGATTTCACCTTGTTGCAGCCGTTGCGGCATTTCCCCGCTGGGCGAGGGTTGAAATGCAAAGACCACGCCTAGTCCTCAGCAAGTACCAAGTCCGGCCGGGTCATATAACCGCTTACGGAGCCGGTAACTTTGGTGGGTTCAGCCTTTGGGGGCAACGCGGGGAGGAATTGTGCCTCGTGGTAATACCTAAGGCACTCTATCGTCGTCTCAAAGTTTTCGTCGACCCCCTCGCGCGGCATGAGCAGGACCGCCAAGCAGGTCAGAACCCGCTTTCTCGTATCCGCGTCGTTGCCTGCGATGCCAAAGGAAGTGCGCCCGCCGCCGGACGCAAAGAACGCGCTAAACTCCGGATAACTCGTGTCAAGCGTATCTTGACCGGCGCTAAACCCGGTGGGGGCCGAGGGCGTCCCGTAGATTGCGGGATATTGCCCACCGGAAAAGGTAGCCGCTCCACCGGTTGAAACGATCCAAGGTTGCGAAAGCATCTTTCGGGCTGCTCCTTGCGTTAGTTTGGAAATCCGCGTCAATCAGGTAGGCTTGGCCGCCGGATTGATCCTCAGCCAGTCCGTGTTGCACTTTGACGATCCCGCCCTCCACATCCGGGATTTTGAGCTCCGTCACGGACTGAAACCCTTGTACGGCTCTCGATAGGTCAGGGTCGCCCAGCAACCCGCTGAAGGACGGGTTAAGCAACTCGAGCCAGGGAACTTCAGCCAGCCCATAGTTGTCGCGGACCAAGAGGTCGATATACCGCAGTCCAATGCGGGTATAGAAAGCCGGGCGGTAGGTATCCCGGAAAACCTGCTCGGCGAACTCCAAATTGCCGCGAAAGTTTTCCCACCGGCCATAGCCCTTTTCGGACAAGGCGATGAACTCTTGGGTCAAGGAAATAGACCGGTTCCGGTCCTCCGTAAAGAAATGGTGTTCCGGCTGCTGCGGAATAGGCGGCATCGGAAACGGAAGCCCGGCCAGCAAATCGCTGAGCTCCTTGGGAATGCCCGGGCTCTTTTGCTCATACCAAGGGTAATCGCCCCGGACCGCATTTTGGAACTGCGCCGGGCTGTTGGCGGCGATCTCCAGGATAGCCGGGTATCGGATTTGACAGATAACCCCGGTCAAGGGGTTGTTGTCATAGACTTCGCGTGGGCTGGGCGGGAAAGGCATACCAAATCACTACCCCGGCTGAGTTCCGTACCTTATATTATATTAGCACACGCCTTGTCAACCGGCAAGGCAAAGCCCTTAGTTCGTTTCCGGGATGCCCCCCAACTCCCCCACCAATTCCGCCAAGGCCGCCGGCAGTTGGTCGCAGGGGACATTTTCCCGGATTTTTACCGGAGCCACTGACCCGGAATCCGCCAGGCGGCCGTTGCGGAATATGTCGGCGGCGGCGATTACCTGCCCGTCAATACGGGCTTTTTTGCCCAGGATGCCTAGGTCGGCCAGGGCATGATTGCCGCAGGCGTTGGGGCAGCCGGACCAGTGGATCGTCCAGGAGGGGGCATCAACGCCGGCTTTTTGCAATCGCTGTTCCAAATCCCGGGCCGTTTGCAAGGCCAGCTCCTTGGTATCCACCTGGGCAAAGTGGCAGTAGTCAATGCCGGTGCAACTGACCAGGCCGCGCTTTAGCGGCGTCGGTTCCGGTTGCAATTCCCGCAGCAAAGGCTCTTGCCGGAAAGCCGGCAGGGCAACATCCGGCAGATTGGGAATAATCAGGTTCTGGCCGATGGTCAGGCGGATTTCGCCGTTGCCATATTCATCAGCCAGCCGCGCCGTTTCCCGCAGCTGGTCGGCGGTGATGCGGCCTACCGGCACGGCCAAGCCGGCGTAGTGCAGCCCCGGCTGCCGCTGGGGATGAATCCCCAGATGGTCGGCGGGATGGGGCATGGCATCGGCCGGCAAAAGGGCCGCCGTCCCGGCCGGAGGCAGGGCATAGCCGGCCCGCTTTTCCAGTTCCCGGCGGAAACGGTCCACTCCCCAGTCCTCCAGCAGAAAAGCCAGGCGGGCCTTGTTGCGGGCCTCCCGATGCCCATAATCCCGATACAGCAGGGTAATGTGGCTGCACAGCTGGGCCGCCTCCTCCGGGGTTACGAATACATCCAAGGGGACGGCCGGGTGGAAACCGCCGGAGCCCTGCTTGCCGCCCACGGCCACATTGAAACCCTTGACCGCCGCGCCCTCCCGGTTCTGAACCGCCGGGGTCAAGGCAATATCCTGGGTCAGGGCCGGGCAGCACTGATCCAGGCAGGCGGTAATGACCACATTGAACTTGCGCGGCAGGTTGGTGTATTCCCGATTGCCCAGGAACAAGGCGGTGTAGGCCCGGGCGGCCGGGCCGGCGTCAAAAAGTTCGTTGGGGGTCAGGCCGGAAACCGGGCAGCCCACCACGCCGCGGATGTTGTCCATGCCGGTTTGCAGGGATACCAGGTTGACGGCATCCAGCCGCCGCCAGATTTCCGCCACCTGGTCGATGCCGAACCAGCGCAGTTGCAGCTGCTGGCGGGTAGTAAGGTCGGCGAAATCCTTGCCGAAATCCCGGCTGAGGTCGGCGATGGCGCGGAATTGGGCGGCGTTGCTGACGCCGTGGGTAAAGCGGAGCCGCATCATAAAACTGCCCGGAGTCTGGCGGCGGAAAAAGACGCCCAGCCACTTCAGCCGTTCCTTGTCGCCGTCATCAATCGTTTCCCAGCCCTCCCGGGCATAGCGGGGCAAATCCGCCAGGGTATCCAACCCGTCCTTTTCCCGCTTGTAATCCTCAATCTTGTTCATCCGACAAACTCTCCTGGCGGATTTTCAGGCAAACCCGGCATTGTTTCCTATAATTATACACCGAAACCGGTTGCTGTGCCATTGGGGGGATAGGTGGGGAATTGGGAAAATCCGGCCGATAGTCAAGCGGCGGGCGGGCTAACGGATTACCGGGTAATAGGGCGGCCCCCAGTCAATTTCCGGGTGTTCCAGCATCAGATTGATGAAAGCCGGGATCATAAAGGCCATTATTTCGGACCCATCCCGCACCTGCCGCCGATTGACGCTGCTGTTCCAAGTGGCGCCGCCATGAACCAGCTGATTGCGGAGGACATAGAGGCGATTGAACAGGTTAATCAGGATGGTTATGGCGTCCTCCCGGTTAAGGGCATCGCCCACATCCTTATTATACTGGGCAAAACGGCTCTCCCAATTATCGCCGCGCTGCTTGCCGTTGTAAAAATCCCAAAAGGGCTGGAACACAAACTTGTTCAGCAGCAAGGGGCGGATTGACCGGTGAAAGCGATGCAAGACGGCATCGCTAATCAAGCCGTCTTGGTCCAGGGCGACGATTTTGCGGAAGTAGTCGTTGAAATGGCGGCGTTCCGCGCCGCTCGGTTCGCTGAAAGGATCGTCAAAGGCAAAGGCAATATCGGCGGCGTAGGCGGCGTTGAAAGCAATCCAGTAAAAGATAAAGGCGGCGTCCGGGTCGTCCGTTTCCCGTTCGGCCCGTTCTAGCCAGCTGATAGCCCGGCGCAACCGCAGGCCCAAATCGCTGGTGTCGTCGGGACGGAAAAGATGGGCGCGCTTGGTTTCCAGTTCTTGATAAGTTAAACCGAAAGGCGGCGTCACGGCGCTACTCCTCTTTCCTCAGGACTTTCGGCCGGCCCGGCCTTTGGCCGGCGGGTCGGGTCAGGAACCGGAACTCATCCGAATTGCAAAGAGAATCACCGTCCCCACCAAACCCATTTGGGTAGTGATGATGGCGCCGCCGATCACCCAACCGGCCAGCATCATCCGGTCGATCCGCTCGATGATTTGCTGCTGGCCGGCTTTCAGGTCCGGCAAGGTTTTGCTCTGCTCGTCGAGCCGGCCTTCCAGATAGCCTTGATTGCGGGCGGTTTCCGCGTCCACGGTGGTCATTTTTGCTCCTCCTCAGGGCTTTCGGCCCGCCCGGCCTTTGGCCGCCGGGTGGGGTCAGGAACCGGAACTCATCCGAATTGCAAAGAGAATCACCGTCCCCACCAAACCCATTTGGGTAGTGATGATGGCGCCGCCGATTACCCAACCGGCCAGCATCATCCGGTCAACCCGCTCGTTAAGGCGGTCGATGCGTTCATTGGTCCGCTCGTTGGTCTGGTCGATCCGCTCGATGATTTGCTGCTGGCCGGCTTTTAGGTCTTGCAAGGTTTTGCTCTGCTCGTCGAGCCGGCCCTCCAGGTAGCCCTGGTTGCGGGCGGTTTCCGCGTCCACGGTGGTCATTTTTGCTCCTCCTCAGGGCTTTCGGCCGCCGGCTGGTTGGCAAGCGGAGGGGATGGGTAAAAAAATGGTGCCGAGGGACAGAATCGAACTGTCGACACCGGCGTTTTCAGCGCCGTGCTCTACCCCTGAGCTACCTCGGCAAACAAGCCGGCCTAGTATATATCCTTTAATCCGACTTGTCAAGGGGGGATTTGCGGCCAATTGCAAAAATCCCGCCGGCCGGGGTTTCTTAATTGTCGGCTTATCCCCGGGTAAATCCGGTGATGGCGAGCTGGTAGCGCCATCAACTAAACCGGCGACAAGCGCATAGTGGACGGGATGATAAGCGTCTCGGCGGAAAATTAAAAGGCCGCGGAAAATTAAAAGGCCCTAGTCTATTCCCCCTTCCCCTTGACCCTTCCCCCCATAAATTCTATAATGGTGGCGCGGAATTAAAAATTTCCCGGCCGGGCCGCCCGGATTCTTGCGGCAGACATCCGGCCCGGGGTCTTAAAGGTATTGCCCTTGATGCCGCCTACTGCCCAATCCATTGACGAATTGACCCGCGCCGCCCTGGAGGAATTGGCCGCTGTTGCCGCTCCGGAGGGGCTGGAGCAGTGGCGGGTGGCTTGGCTGGGCCGCCGCGGCCGCCTTACCGCCATCCTGCGCGGCCTGTCCACCCTGGATTTGGCCCAGCGGCGGGAACTGGGCGCCCTGGGCAACCGGGCCAAAGCCGACCTGGAGCAAAGCCTGGCCCGGCGTACCGAGGAAATCCGCCAAGCCCAATTGGATCAGGCCGCCGACCGGGAACGCATCGATGTTACCCTGCCCGGCCGGCCCGCCGGCGGCGGCGGCCTGCATCTGACCACCCGGGTGCTGCGGGAAATCACCGACGCTTTCGTGGCGATGGGTTTCAGCATCGTCGAAGGGCCGGAAGTGGAGTGGGATTACTATAACTTTGAGCGGCTGAACATTCCACCAGGCCACCCGGCCCGGGATATGTGGAACACCCTGTGGGTGGACTATGCCGACGCCGCCGGCCGTCAGCCCATGCTGCTCCGCACCCATACTTCGCCGATGCAGGCGCGGGTGATGGAATCGGTATCGCCGCCGGTGCGGGTGGTGGTGCCGGGCAAGTGCTACCGCTACGAGGCTACCGATGCCACCCACGAATGGCACTTTTACCAGGTCGAGGGCTTGGCCGTGGACGCCGGCATTACCTTTGCCGACTTGAAAGGGACGCTGTACGAGTTTGCCCGCCGGCTGTTCGGAGCCGAGCGCCAGGTGCGTTTCCGCTGCGATTATTTTCCCTTTGTGGAGCCGGGAGTGGATATGTCCATCGACTGCTTTGCCTGCGCCGGCAAGGGCAACGGCGGCGGCGGTAGCGGCAACAGCAGCGGCTGCCGCATCTGCCGGGACAGCGGCTGGATTGAAATTATGGGCGCGGGGATGGTGCATCCCCAGGTATTGGCCGGCGTGGGCTACGACCCGGAAAAATATACCGGCTTTGCCTTTGGCCTGGGGCCGGAACGGATTGCTATGCTCAAGTACGGCATTGACGACATCCGGCACTTTTACGCCAACGATTTGCGTTTCCTGCGGCAGTTTTAAGCCGTAATCATCCCATCCCCCCACCGGAGAATGGACCAAAGCCTATGCTGGTACCTTTAAGCTGGCTGAAAGAGTATGTGGACCTGGCCTTGCCGCCGTCGGAGTTGGCCCACCGGCTGACTATGGCCGGCGTCGAGGTGGGCGAAGTCGTCCCTAGCGGCGGCTGGGCCGGCTGCGTCGTCGGGGAAGTGCTGGAAGTCCATCCCCATCCCAACGCCGACAGCCTGCATCTGTGCCGGGTTAATACCGGGGATGGAATCCGTCCGGCGGCGGCTACCGAAACGGAATCGGCGGCGGCAGCGGAAACGGAATCCGCGGCGGCGGAATCGGCCGCGGCCGCCGGCATCAGGGAAGTGGTCTGCGGCGCGCCCAATGTGGCCGCCGGCCAGAAAATCTGCCTGGCCCAGGTCGGCGCGCGTCTTTACAATGCCCGCAGCGGCCGCCCGGAAACCCTCAAAGCCGCCCGCATCCGCGGCGTGGTCTCCGAAGGGATGATTTGCTCCGAACTCGAGTTGGGCCTGGGCAGCAATCACGACGGCATCCTGGTGCTGCCCGCCGACGCCCCCACCGGTACGCCGCTGGACGATTACTTGGGCGATACTATCCTGGATCTGGAAGTTACCCCCAATCGCCTGGACTGCTTTTCCATCCTGGGGGTAGCCCACGAAGTAGCCGCCCTTACCGGCCAGACGGTCCGGGAGCCGGAAATCCGCTATCAAGAGGACGGCCCGCCCATCAACGAACAGGCGTCGGTGTCCCTGGCCGACCCGGATTTGTGCCACCGCTACACCGCCAGCCTGATTCAGGGGCTGAAAATCGGCCCTTCCCCGCAATGGCTGCAAGACCGCCTGACCAAAGCCGGCCTGCGCCCCATCAGCAATGTGGTGGATGTTACCAACTATGTAATGCTGGAGTTCAATCAGCCGCTCCACGCCTTTGACTTGGATAAGGTAAAAGACCATACCATCATCGTCCGCCGCGCCCGGCCCGGGGAAACTCTGGAAACCCTGGACGGCGTCGTCCGGGAATTGAATCCGGAGGTTCTGGTCATTGCCGACGCCCGGGATCCCATCGGCCTGGGCGGCGTTATCGGTGGAGCCAACAGCGAAATCGGGCCGGAAACGGTCAATGTGCTGCTGGAATCGGCTACCTTTAACCGCTATAATAACCGCCGCACCGCCGAAACTTTTCGGCTGCGGACGGACGCTACCCAGCGCTTTGAGAAAGGCTTGCGCCCGGAACTGGCTCCCCTGGCCCTGCGCCGGGCTACCCAACTGATGCAGCAGGTCGCCGGCGGCGTTATCGCCCAAGGCATCATTGACCTCTATCCGGAGGCCAACCGGCCGCCGCTGACGGTGACCTTGACCCGGCAGCGGTTGCAGCAGGTCTTGGGAATGGATTTGCCGCTGGAATCGGTCGCGGCCGTTTTCCGGTCGTTGGGGTTTCAGTGGCAGCGGCGGGCGGACGCGGCGTTGGAAGTGTCCATCCCTTACTGGCGCAACGACCTGACCATTGAGGAGGATTTGATTGAGGAAGTGGTGCGGATTATCGGCTACGATCAAGTCCCCACCACGATGTTGTCCACGCCCATACCCTACCGGCAGCCGGCCCCGCTGACCGAACTGCGCGGCCGGGTCAAGGATTCCCTGGCCGCCGCCGGCTGGCAGGAAACCATCAGCTATCCCCTGGTCAGCCGGGCCGATTTGGAACGGGTGAACTATCCGGTCGATGAAATCCCGCCGCTGCAAATCGCCAATCCGTTGAGCGCCGGGCAGGATTGTCTGCGCCCCACTTTGCGGGCCAGCCTGCTGGCAACCCTGGCTTACAACGAAGGCCATAACGAAGGCCCCATCCGGCTGTTTGAGCAGGGGCGGGTATTTCTAGCCCGGCCGGAGGATTTGCCGATAGAGCGGGAAGTGGCCGCCGGGGTGATGGCCGGGTTGCGCTCGGAATCCTCTTGGCTGGGGGACAACGGGCCGCTGGACTTTTTCGATGCCAAGGGGAGGTTGACCGCCGCCTTGACCCTGCTGGGCCTGCCGGCGGCTCTGGTCTGGGAGCCGGCGGCGGATCCGGCTTTGCATCCCGGCCGTTGCGCCGCTATCCACTGCGGCGGCCGGCAAATTGGTATCCTGGGGGAAATTCATCCCGCCGTAGCGGATGCCTTTGACCTGAAACACCGCCCGGCTCTCCTCTTTGAGCTGTATCTGGAGGAATTATTGGCGCCGGCGGCCGGGGCGGCGCAATCCCAGCGCAATTTCCGCGCCCTGCCCCGCTTTCCGGCGGCCCGGCGGGATTTGGCCCTGGTGGTCAATGCGGAAGTGCCGGCCGGGAAAATCCATAGCCTGCTGACCCGCCATCGGCTGGTGGCGCGGGCCGAATTGTTTGACCTTTACACCGGGGATAATCTGCCGCCGGGGCGCAAATCCTTGGCCTATCATCTCTATTTCCAGTCCCCGGAACGCACCTTGACCGCCGCGGAAGTCAACCGCGCCCTGGAGGGACTGCTGCGAACTCTGGAACGGGAAACCGGCGCCATCCGGCGGGAATAAAATCCTTGCCGCCGTATCCGGGCAAGCCACCACGGGATTCCCGCTTACGCGGGAATGACGGTAGAGGGGGCGGCGGGAAGGACGGTAAGGGGGCGGCCGGGAAGGACGGTAGAAAGGGCGGCGGGAAGGGCGGCAACAAGGCCGCCGCCATATTTATCCGCTCACTTTGTTGAAGGATTATCCTGAACTGGTTGAGGGATGAATATCCAAACGGAATCCCATCAAAATCACGGCTTGACAGGAAAGATTATGCAAACCCATCATCATCAGCGCCAATCCGAATCCGCCAGCCATCACGACCACGGCCACCGGCATATCGGCGAGGATCTGCTGGCGGTAGAGGCGGCCTATCGCCGCATTATGGCCTGTTTCGGCCCCCTGGAAACCGAGGAAAAGCCTTTGCTGGACTGCCTGGGGCAGACTTTGGCCGTGCCGGTGCATTCGCCGCTGGCCCTGCCGCCACTGGCTAATTCGGGCATGGACGGCTACGCCGTGCGCCGGGAGGACATTGCCGGGGCCTCGGAACGGCAGCCGCGTCGCCTGCGGGTTATCGGCCTGGTCGCCGCCGGCCAGGTGTCTGACCGCTGGGTGCGGGACGGGACGGCCATCCGCATAATGACCGGCGCCCCCCTGCCCGGCGGGGCCGATACCGTCGTCCCTTTTGAGGAAACCGACGAAATGCAGCGCCGGGCCGCCGGGGAACTGCTGTCGGAAATCGGCATCCAGGCGGATGTGCCGGCCGGCAGCAATGTCCGCCCGGCCGGCGAGGATGTGCAGGCCGGAGAATTGGTGCTGTCCGCGGGTACGCTTATCCGCCCCTCGGAAATGGGGGTTATGGCCGCCCTGGGCATGGAACGGGCTACGGTCATCCGCCGTCCGGTGGTCGCCGTGCTGTCCACCGGGGATGAACTGGCAACGCCGGGGCAGACCCTGGAGCGAGGGCAAATCTACGACAGCAACGGGTTCGGCGTCGTCGCCGGCGTCGTCGCCGCCGGGGGTATCCCCCGCATCCTGGGCATCGCCCGGGACAATCTGGAGGATTTGCGGGCCAAGCTGGAACAGGCCGCCGGGGCTGACCTGCTGGTTACTTCGGCCGGCGTTTCCAAAGGCGATTATGATGTGGTCAAGGATGTGCTGAACGAGCGGGGGGATATTAACTTCTGGTCGGTGCGGATGCGCCCGGCCAAGCCGCTGGCCTTTGGCCTGTTGCGGCCTGGCGGCCCGGGGGACAGCGGCCGCGCCGTGCCAATGCTGGGTTTGCCCGGCAATCCGGTCAGCGCTATGGTAGCCTTTGAGATCTTCGGCCGCCCGGCCATCCGGGCCATGCTGGGCCGCCGGCAACTGACCCGGCCCATGGTCGAGGGAACTTTGACCGGCCCCATCCACAACGGCGACGGCCGGCGGGTCTATGCCCGGGTGGAAGTGGAACGGCGCGAGGGGCTATTCTACGCCAACCCCACCGGCCCCCAGGGTTCCAACATCCTGACCTCCATGTCCCGGGCCAACGGCCTGGCGATTTGCCCGGAGGACTTGCCGGTCAAAAATGCCGGCGAAACGGTAAACATTATTATGCTGGACTGGAACGAAGAGGTGGATTTATGACCTTGCCGACCCCGGAGGAAACCCTGGAAACGGAAGCGGAACAGGAGGAGGAAACGCCCCTTTACTACCGCATCAGTTTTGACCGGCTGGAGACGGAACTGAAACGGGATGCGGTAACGCTGCTGGCGGCCCGGCGGGGGCGGTCGGCTCCTTCTTTGGTGCAGGCCGACCATGAACTGGACGACCCCCAGGCTCTGCTCGAGGAAATTGCCGAGTTCACCGCCCCGGAGGAGGATTTTATCCACTCCAACCTGCCGGTGCAGGAAATTCTGTTCCGCACCCTGCTGGCCCGGCGCAACGCACCGATGGCCCTGGACGACTTGTGCCACGAGCTGACCGAGCGCTGGTCGGCTCCCGACCGGCCGATTAACCTCACCCCCCAGAGTTTGCAGCGCATCCTGGACAACGACCACTACTACGGCTTTGCCCGGGAGGAATTGGAGGAGGAGTAGCGGCGTCCCCCCGTTCATCCGGCAACCAGTTCAGGGTGGGCGGAAAAGGGCGGGCCGCGCAATCCGGCAACCGAGGCAGGATGAGCGGAAAAGGGGTGGCCGCCGCCCCCTTACCGTCATTCCCGCGTAAGCGGGAATCCAGTGCTTGGTTGCCGGTTCATCCTTCAACCAGTTCAGGATGAGCGGAATGGGTGGTCTGCCGGAAGCCCATTACCGTCATTTCCGGGATAACCGGGGATGACGGCTTTTTGTGGTGGGATGCGGCCGCCCCCATCCGCTCATCCTGAACTGGTTGAAGGATGGAAAGGAGGGCAAAAAATAAAATTTTTCGAAATTGCCCCCACATCCCCCTTGCAATCCCCCAAACCATGGCATAGAATAAACACAAGTCAAGGCCGAATCGCCAAGGCGATTCGGCCTTGACTTGTGTTGGGGCCTCCTGGAGGTCCCTTATGCCCAAGTTCTTTCCCCAGGCTTTCATCACGGGCATCGTCCTTTTCCTGCTGCTGGGGGCCGGGTATGGCATTGCCACTATCCAAGCCGCCCGCGCCATCCCCTGGGACTGCGCCGACTGGCAAGCCTTTGCCCACGACGACCGCACCACCGCCATCCTGGAATCCCTGGCCGAAAACCGCGGCAAGACCCTCTACTGCGGCATCGACCAGTCCGATACTTTCAGCAAGGCCGAAACTTGGCAGGCCGGGAAAGACCGCAACGAGCGGGATGACACCGTCTATTTCGGGGAACGAGGCCAATTCCGCGGCTTTCTGGCCTCCCAAGAGGGCTGGTTGACTGACGGGGAATCGGGGATTACCGGGGTCAGCCGGGATCGCATTTTTGAGTTTCCCCGGGAGGAGAAGCGGCGCACTAAGCGGGTCAAGCGGTTTAAGGTCGGCAGCGGCCCGGTAGCCACGGATACTTGCCCGGATCCGGATTCCCGGGAGGCCGGCAATCCGCAGCCCGGCAACCTGATTTGCTCCGGTTGGGGAACGGCGTCCGGCCTTATCACCAATCCTGAAACAACCGCGTTAAGGTTAGCTGAGATCAGTTGGGCTAATGACCAGGATAGCGGCAGCCGGACTATCTTTGACTCCTGGCAACTGGCTTGGCAAACCTTTCCCGGCGCGGAGTTCTGGCAGACGCGGGCAGATATGGCGGCGGCCCGCGCTTGCCGATCCCGGGGGGCCAAATATGTCGCCGGCAGCGCGGCTTTCGGCCCGGGACACAGCGACTTCTCCCGCTCCGGCGTCAATCGCGGGGCTGGCTTGGGTTGGTTTTACCGGGATATTCAATCCGGCAACCTCTTTAACTACCAAGCCCGGCAAAGTCGGACTTGGACGGCTACCTGCAAGAAAACCGTCCGCCGCACCCGGCGGTAGGGGGGCGGCCCTTTTCCGCTCATCCTTCAACGATGTTCAGGATGAGCGGATTTGGGGTGGCGGCCGCCCCCTTACCGTCATTCCCGCGTAAGCGGGAATCCAGCGGTTGCCTGCCGGGTCATCCTTCAACAAGTTCAGGATGAGCGGAAAAGGGGTGGCCGCCGCCCGCTACCGTCATTCCCGCGTAAGCGGGAATCCAGCGGTTGCCTGCCGACCAATACCATCATAAGGTAGTACCGTTCGGGATTCCCGCTTACGCGGGAATGACGGTCTGATGGGCCGGCGGCCAAGTATGCAATTGTCTTGGGGGGGAATACCGGCCGCCGGCTAGGCCCGGTTGTTACCCGGCCCGGGCCGCTACGGCTTCGCCGGAAATGCCCACCAGCTGGGCGAACCCGTCCGGGTCGTTGACCGCCAGGTCGGCCAGCATCTTGCGGTCGATGTCAATGCCGGCCAGTTTCAGGCCGTGCATAAACTGGCTGTAGCTGGCCCCGTGCTGGCGGCAGGCGGCGCCGATGCGGACAATCCACAGGCGGCGGAAATCCCCCTTGCGTTCCCGGCGATGCCGGTAGGAATAGCTCCAGGCGTGGAGCAGGGCTTCCCGGGCCCATTTGTAGTTGCGGCCGGCGGAACCCTGGAAACCCTTGGCCGCGGCCAATACTTTCTTGTGCCGGTGGCGCTTGGTGACGCCGCGTTTCACTCTGGACAAGGCAATTCTCTCCGGGCTGGTCTGAATGGATGGGATCCGGGGCCGGCCGCCGGTCTAGGCGTAGGGCATCAGGCGGCTCAGCCGGCCGGCGTCCCGGGGGCTGACCGGCAGTTTGCCGGCGTACTTGCGGGTCACCTTTTTGGGCTTTTTCCGCCGCAGATGACTGCTCATCCGCTTGCGGCGGAGCATTTTGCCCGCGCCGGTGATATGGAACCGGGCCTTGGCTCCCTTGTGGGTTTTAAGTTTTGGCATCGGTCTTTTCGCTCCGCACTGCGCTGGGAATCAGAATCATGGACAAGGCGCGGCCTTCCATGGCCGGCGGCTTTTCCAGCCGCACCTCCTCTTTCAGCTCGTCGGCTACCCGTTTCAGCAGGGAAAGGCCCAACTGCTGATGCACCGCTTCCCGGCCGCGAAAGCGGACGGTCAGCTTGACCTTGGAACCGTCCTCAATAAACTCCTTGACCTTGCGGAGCTTGGCGTCCAGGTCGTGGTCGCCGATATTGGGCCGGAAACGGACTTCCCGCAGTTCGGTGTTCTTTTGGGATTTCCGGGATTCCCGTTCCCGCTTGGAATACAAGTAGCGCAGCTTTCCGTAGTCCAGCAGGCGGCAGACCGGCGGATCGGCGTTGGGGGCCACTTCCACCAGGTCAACACCATTCTGGCGCGCCAACTGCAGGGCCTGGTCCACCGGCATCAGGCCCAGTTGCTCGCCGTCATCGCCGATAACCCGGATTCGGGGCGCCCGAATTTGCTCGTTGACTTTATACTGCCTGGCGATGCTCACTACCTCCATTTAAACTGGGTCGGCCACAGGCTTGCCGGAAGGGTGCGACTAATTTATCACAACAAAAAGGGCAAGTCAAGGCCGGCGGCGGCATTGATTCCGGGCAGTTGCGGGATATTCGTTCCGGCCGCGGCAGCGTTGGCCGGCCCGGCCTATCCCGCTCAGCTGAGGACGGACAGCAGGGCAAAGATGCCGGCGACCATTCCCCCGCCCATTACCCAGATAATGCCGCCGATGATGATGGCGGAGGACAAAGAGAGTTTGCCGCTGGCCGGCGTGCCGGTCTCGGTTGTCAGCGGCAAGAGAGGAAACGCGGGATTCCAGGCTTTTGATGCGGCCGTTAAACCCGTCAAGCCGCCCGGCCAGGTATTCCAAGGTGATAGGGTTGGGCGGCGGGTTCTGGAATTCCGGCACAATCATAACTCTCTCCTATCGAGATAGTTTCGTAAGGTCGGCATCGCTCTAGGGTTGCCGCCACCCCCCACCTACCGCAAGGACAGCATCCGCTCCAGGGCGATCATGGCGTCCCGTTGCATTTCGGCGGAGACGGTGATGCGGTTGACTACTTCCCCGGCGGCCAGCCGTTCCAGAGTCCAGAGCAGATAGGCCGGATGAATGCGGTACATCGTCGAGCAGGGGCAGCTGACCGGATCCAGGCAGAACACCGTTTTATCCGGGTTTTGCAGGGCCAGGCGATTGACCAGGCTGATTTCCGTCCCCACCGCCCACTGGCTGCCGGCCGGGGCGGCGTTGATGGTCTTGCGGATAAACTCGGTGGAGCCATTGAGGTCGGCGGCCTGCACCGTTTCCATGGGACATTCGGGATGCACCAGGGCGGTCACTTCCGGATAGCGCTGGCGGGCCGCCGCAATCTGCCCCGGGGTGAAACGGGTATGCACCGAACAATGCCCCTGCCACAGCACCATCTTGGCCGCCCGCAGCTGCTCCGGCGTGTTGCCGCCCAGCCGCTTGAAAGGATTCCATACGACCATCTGCTCCAACGGGATGCCCAGGGTCAGGGCGGTATTGCGCCCCAAGTGCTGGTCGGGCAGGAACAAAACCCGTTCCGCCCGGTCAAAAGCCCAGCGCAACACGGCCGGGGCATTGGAGGAAGTGCAGACCGCGCCATTGTTGCGCCCGCACAAAGCCTTGATGCCGGCAATGGAGTTCATATAGGTGACCGGAATTATGCCGCCGCAATCGCCCAAAACCTCCTGCAAATCCTCCCAGGCATCCTCCACATCGCCCATCGGGGCCATATCGGCCATCGAGCAGCCGGCGGTGATGTTGGGCAGGATGACCTGCTGATGGGGGGCGCAGAGGATGGCGGCGGTTTCGGCCATAAAGTGGACGCCGCAAAAGATGATGTAGCTGGATTCGGGCCGGGAGGCGGCCTCCTGGGACAGCAGGAAAGAGTCGCCCTGAAAGTCGGCGTACTTGATGATTTCCTCCCGCTGATAATGGTGGCCCAGGATGGTGACGGCATTGCCCAGCCGCTGCCGGACGGCGTGGATGCGGTCATCCAGTTCGGCGGCGGAGCAGCGCAGATATTCGGCGGGGATTTGCTGCCAGCGGACATTGACCGCCAGTTCCTCGGCCAGGGATTTGGCCGGCAGTTCGTCCGCCGGCTTGCAAAAGGCGGCGTGTTCGATTTCGGTCAGGGGTATGGTGGGACTGCGGGTTTCAGTAGCCATAATCACCTTTCCTTGCCGGAACGGGATGGGGGATGCGTTTTTGTCGGTTGCCGGGACGATGGCCGCGGCCTTTCCTGCCTATCCCCCGGCCCGGGATACGGCTTGAATGACTTGCGTTATCAGCAAACCCAAGCCGGTAGCCAGCAGGGCGCCGCCGATGACCAGACCGGTCTGGTAAAGGCGGTCGATCCGCCCATTGATCCGCTCGCTCTGCCGGTCAATGCGGTCGTTGACCTCCTGGAACTGCTGAGTGGTTTGCTCGCCTTGCCGGTCGATCCGATTGTTGACCTCTTGGAACTGTTGGGTGGTTTGCTCGCTCTGCCGGTCAATGCGGCTGTTGACCGCCCGGAACTGTTCGTTGACCCCTTGGAACTGCTTGTTGACCTCCTGGAACTGTTCCGTGAAATGCTCGTTCTGCCGGTCGATGCGGCTGTTGACCGCACGGAACTGTTCGTTGACCCCTTGGAATTGTTGAGTGACCTGCTCGCTCTGCCGGTCAATGCGGCTGTTGACTTCCCGGAACTGCTCCGCGAACTGCTCGTTCTGCCGGTCAATGCGGCCGTTGACCTGGGAGACCTGCTCGCTGAGCTGAATGAATTGCGAGCTCGCCCGGATCAACAACGCGCAGGCTTCGGTGAGCTGACCGTTCATTTGAGAGAACTGTTCAGCGGTTTGCGCGGGGTTCTGGTCCAGGTATACCTGGACTTGGCGGAACTGCCCGGCCAGTTGCAGGTACTGCTCGGCCAACTGGCTCAACTGACCGTTCACTTCCAGGAGGCGGCCATTCACCTGGGCAAACTGCTCTTTTACCGCAGCGAACTGCTCGGCGGCCTGCTTTTCATTCCGGTCAATGCGCTGGTTGACCTGGCTGAGCTGGCCGGCCAAGTGGCCGTATTGGTCATTCACCTGAGCCAACTGCGCGGCGGCTACGCCCAACTGGGCCTTGACTTCCTGCAAGTCATTGCCCTGCGCGGCGAGCAGACGCTCCAGATGCTCCGCAGTCCGGGGTAGGTCCTCGGTCATTCGTTACTCCTTGCCGGAACGGGATGGGGGACGGTCTATCCCCGGAACCGGAACGACTAGCTGTTAAGGAGTTGGGCTTTCTTGGCCGCGAATTCCTCGGGGGTCAGCAAGCCCCTTTCGTAGAGGGCGGCGGCCTTTTCCAGTTCGTCCATAGCCGACGCCGTTTGCACCACGGTCGGCGCGGCAACGGTTTGCCCGGCGTTCAGATGCTTGCGGACGGTGTCGGCAAACACCTTGGCTTGCTCCTTGGGCTTGACATTCTCTATCGGGAGCGTCGTCGCCCCCACCAACCCAAACTTGAGACTGCCCCACATCATCCCGCCGCTGTAGGAAATGGACTCGATGCTTTTGTAAGTCAGCTCGGCGACCTCGGTGGAGACAATGCCTTTGTCAAGGAAAATGACCCGGCGGTCGGTGGCAACGACCACCCCGGAATTGAACGACCGGCCGCTGTCCCGCCAGATATGGGACTCTCCGGAATTCGCCTTGAAATCACCGCCGCACAAACACTCCAAATGCTCGTCGCTTTCCAGCAGACGGTAAAGCATTTTCCGCTCGCCGGAGTGCATATTGGCGTCGGTAAAGGTCCCCCAACCTTTCGGAATCAAGGCATTCCATTCCTGGTCGATGCGCTCCTCTTTGCCAACCACCGCGGACATCCCAACTTGGGCGGCGGCAACGAGCGGTTGAACGATAGAGGCAAACGCTTTGGCCTGATCTTTCGGAAAGATGTTCTGTACCCGGAAACGGCCCTCGGATTGGGAGGACACGGTGATACTCCCATTCAACACGCCAATGTTGAAGTCGAGGGCGGCAATGTCCCGGTAAGGGATTTCGGTGATTTCATCCGACCGCCGGCCTTTACGCAGGGACAAGAGACGCCGGTCGGTAGCGATGACCAAATAGGTATCGTTGGAAACCGACTTTTCGGGGCCGAAGTTGCCGCTGACCAGACCGGCCAGACTCTCGCTGTCGTCCAGCAACCCGATGAGCATTCCCCGCTCATTAGCGTGTTTCTTGACGCCCCAATCCGCGGGAGCCAAGGCGTTCCAATCCGCCTCTAGCCGGGATTCCTTGCTGACCATTACGCCGACCGGTTCGCCGGTAGGTACAAGGGAATGTTCCGCGACCGAAACCGTCCCGGCAGTGGCGGCTTCAGTCAGCTCAACCGACCCGGGACTAGCCATTTCTGGCGGAGCTACTTCAGCGGCCGGGATGCCACGCTCGCGCAGTTGCGTAATGAGCGACTGGACGGTGTCGGCAAAGGACTCCGCCTGCTTCTTGGGATAAATGTCCCGCATCTCGAAACGGCCCTTGGCGCCGGCGGAGCCCTTAACGACGCCGCCCATCAACCCGGTGCTGCTGGCGCAGGATTCAATGGTGTCATAAGGCAACGACACCACCTCGGGGGCGCGTTTCGTTTGGCGGAGAAAAATAAGCCGGCGGTCCGTGGCGACGCCCAAGTTGGTACGGGAGAATCCCCCACTAAACGCGAAATTGCCGCTGACCAAGCCGGCCAAGCTCTCGCTGTCCTCCAGCAAGCCCGCGAGCAGCGCCCGCTCGTCGGCGTGTTTCTTGCTGCCCCAATCCGAGGGGGACAAGGCGTTCCACTCCTGGTTGATGCGGACTTCTTTATCAAAGGACATAATCTCCGCGCTCCTTTCCGGCCATTCTTACCGGTTTAAGTCTTATTGACCGGATACTACCGGCGTACCCTGCAAACTCCACGGGCCGGCTTGGGTGATTTTCACCTTCACCAGTTGGCCCCGGTAGTCGCCGCAACTGCCGTTGCCGCCATTGCCGCCGTTACTGCCCGCAGCGCCGCCGTTGCCGCCCTCAGCCGCGGCGGCAGCATCATCATCGGCAAAGAATACCAGTTTGTCGGTGCGGGTGCGGCCCTGCCATTTGCCGCGCTTGCGGCCCTCGACCAGGGTCTCGACCGTCTGCCCGACCAGGGCGGCGTTGCTTTCCCGCAGGATATTTTCCTGCAAGGCATCCAACGCTTTCAGCCGCCGCTGCTTTTCCTCCGGCGGCACATCGTCGGGCAAAGTGCGGTCGGCAATAGTGCCGGGCCGGGGCGAATAGGCCGCGCCATGCACCTTGTCAAAGCGCAGTTCCGCGACCAGTTCCACGCTGCGCTGATACTGCGCCGCCGTTTCCCCGGGAAAGCCGACAATTATATCGGTGCTGAGGGATACCCCCGGGATAGTGTCCCGGATGCGGCCGGCCAGTTCCCGGTAATCATCCCGAGTATAGGGCCGGCGCATCCGCCGCAGCACTTCATCATCCCCGGCCTGCACCGGCAAATTGATATGTTCGCAAACCTTGGGCAAAGCGGCGACGGCGCGGATAATGCGGTCATCCATATACGAGGGATGGGAAGTGAGAAAGCGGATCCGTTCCAAGCCGTCAATTTCGTTCAGCCGGGTCAGCAGGAGGGACAAATCGGGTTTGTCCGGCAGGTCGTAGCCGTAGGCATCCACGGTCTGCCCCAGCACGGTGACTTCCCGGACGCCGCGTTGGGTCAGCAATTCCGCCTCTTGGACGATTTCGTCCACCGGGCGGCTGACTTGGCGGCCGCGGCGGTAGGGAATGATGCAGAAACTGCACATAAAATCGCAGCCGTGGATGATGGGAATGTAGCAGGTAACATCGGGATGGGCCGGGGCCAGAGAGCCGACGCAGCCCGCCCAATCCAAGCCTTTGCGCTGCCCGACCAGTTCCAGCAGCGGCGCAAAATCCTGGGGGCGCATAAACAAATCTACCTGGGGAAAGCGTTTTTCCAGTTCGGCGGTTTGCGGGCCGACCATGCAGCCCATCAGGGCCAGCACCCGGTCGGGGCGGCTCTTTTTCAAGGGGCTAATACTCCCCAAGTTGCCCACCACCTTATCCTCGGCCCCCTGGCGGACGACGCAGGAATTGAGGACGATGACATCGGCGGCTTGGGCCTCGGCGGCCGGGCGCAGGCCCAGTTGTTCCAGAGCCGACCCCAAGCGATCCGAGTCGGCCTTGTTCATCTGGCAGCCGATAGTCCAAATGTGAAAGGTATCCATAGTTGCCGCTCCGGCTAGACGCCGCGTACCAGCACGGTGATGAAAAGGGCGACTTGCGCCGCGCCGATGCCCAGGGCCGCCAGAAATAGCCGGTCAATGCGGCTGTTGATCTGGTCGGCCCGCGCTTCCATCCGATCCATGCGCGCTTCCATCCGGTCAAACCGGGCGTTGACCTGCTGAAATCCGCTCCGCATATCCTGGCGGATTTCCGGCATCGCCGCCGATTGCTCCTCGATCCGGCCCTCCAGCCGGCCCAGACGGGAATCGTCGTTTAGGATGGTCACTACCGAAACCTCGCTTTGCTGACTTGCGGGAATCCCTAATCCGGGGATGGGGATTGCCCGGGATTATACTGGATTAGAACGCCGGCCGGGAAAGGATGACTGGCGGAGGGAGTGGGATTCGAACCCACGATCCCGGTTTCCCAGGATAAGCGCTTAGCAGGCGCCCGCACTAGACCTCTATGCGATCCCTCCGCGCCGGGATGATTAAGTATAACCGATGGTCAAAGGAATTTCCAGTACCGGCGGCCGGAATAATCAAAATTGCCCGGATTCCGCCTTTTGGCCGGATTCCCGGCGGCAATGGATTAGGTCGTGTTCACACTAATGCCGGGCATAGAAAGCCGGACGCTTGGCGGTATATTGGAAAGCCGCGGGCAATCTACTATGTCATTCCGAGCGTAGCCGAGGAATCTAAAAATCTTGAAATGGAGTCAATGGCAGGCATTTTAGATTCCTCGGCTACGCTCGGAATGACATAGTAAAGGGATGGGCTATCCGTGGTATCAAAAATAGTGTGAACACGCCCTAGATTCATTATAGCACAGTCGGCAGCCCGGCGTTGGCCCGGATTTTTGAGGGGGGCAAAATTGCCACGCCGCCGCTATTTGACTATTGCCCGGCGGATGTGTTATCCTATTCTACTGTAGAAGTCGGATACCGGCCCGGCCCTGAGCAAATCCAGCCCGGCCCCGACAAAAGGAAAGGGAGTGTGCCTTATGGAAGTTACCCCGCTGGCGATTGAGAAGCTCAAGGAAGTCATTGACCAGGAACCGGGCGGCTCCGGTTCCCTGCGGGTCATCGCGATGCCCTCCGGGGCCGGCCTCCAGTATATGCTGACCATGGAGAAGGAGACCCAGACCGACGACACGGTGCTGAGCCTGGACGGGCTGAGCTTTCTGATGGATTCGGACAGCGCGCCCTTCCTGGAGGAGGCGACCATTGACTATGTGGAGGAGTTTGGCGGCCAGGTGGGGTTTGTGATTAACAACCCGCTGTTCGCCAGCGGCGGTGGTTGCGGTGGGGGCGGCTGCGGCTGTGGGAGTGGCGGTTGCGGCGGTGGTGGCTGCGGCGGCGGTTGCGGCGGCCATTAAGCCCTCCCGGCCCGGGCCACCGGGCGGCCGTGGCTTGCTCCGACACGGTACGGAAAAGCCGGGAACTTCCCGCAAGTTCCCGGCGGGTTTTTGTGGGGGAATGGCGCGGCGGATTTGCCCCGGTTCAGCGCAAGGCGCGGTCAAAATCGGCCTCGGAAATCTGCAACAGGCGCAGGATGTCCCGGGCGGTGCCGCGCGCCACTTCCCGCTTGCCGAGAACTACTTGGGCGGCCACTACGGAGCCGTCCGGCAATCGGCGGCGAATAGTCTGATGGCTGCCCCGGTTCGCTCGGTCCGGATAACAGCCCAACCTTTCCAGGGCGGCGATCATCTGCCGGCTGGAGCATAACCGCATCGGGTTACACTCCCGCCGGTACGAGCGCGGGAACCGGCAGGACATAGATCCGAAGGATCTTGCCCAGGGGCGCCGACACGATGACCGGTTCGGTAGGCAAAGGGCCGGTCTTGACCGTTATGCCATTCTCCTGAAAATCCTGCTCCAACCGGCCGATGTCCGCGAGAGCCAAGAGCTGGAGTTCCAGGGCTTCCCCCAGATTGTCCAGGGCTTCCTCGATGGTATCGCCGCAACTGGCTACGCCCAACTCCGGGCTGCGGGACCAGTAGGCTACTTCGTCCCATTGCACGGTGCCGGTCAATACTACATAGCCGCCATCGGCTTCCAGTACGCTGGTCATAACTTTCCCTCCTTAACCGGCTTTTTGGGGATGGCAGCATAGCCGGCTGTGTTCTTGGTTCAGCGCAAGGCGCGGTCAAAATCGGCCTCGGAAATCTGCAAACGGCTCAAAATGTCCCGGGTCGTGCCGCGCGCCACTTCCCGCTTGCCGAGAACTACTGAGGCGGATACTACTCTGCCATCGGGCAATCGGCGGTGAAAAGTCCGGTGGCTGCTCGGATTCGAGCGGTTCGAATAGCAGCCCAACCTTTCCAAGGCGGCGACCATCTGGCGGCTGGAGCATAACCGCATTGGGTTACACCCCCGCCGGCACGAGAACCGGGATCGGCTGGATATAGACCCGAAGGGTCAGGCCCAGGGGCGCGGACACGACGACCGATTCGGCAGGCGGCGGGCCGGTCTTGACCGCTAGGCCCTTTTCCCGGAGTTCCCGATCCAAAGTGCCGATGTCCGCCAAATCCTCGAAAAAAATCGCCAGGGCTTCCCCCAAGTTGTCCAGGGCTTCCTCGATGGTATCGCCGCAGCTGGCTACGCCCAACTCCGGGCAGCGGGACCAGTAGGCCACTTCGTCCCATTGCACGGTGCCGGTCAGCACCACATAGCCGCTGTCGGTTTCCAGTACGCTGGTCATAACTTTCCCTCCTTAACCGGCTTTTTGCGATGGCAGCATAGCCGGCTGTGTTCTTGGTTCAGCGCAAGGCGCGTTCAAAATCGTCCTCGGAAATCTGCAACAGGCGCAGGATGTCCCGGGCGGTGCCGCGCGCCACTTCCCGCTTGCCGAGAACTACTTGGGCGGCCACTACGGAGCCGTCCGGCAATCGGCGGCGAATAGTCTGATGGCTGCCCCGGTTCGCTCGGTCCGGATAACAGCCCAACCTTTCCAGGGCGGCGATCATCTGCCGGCTGGAGCATAACCGCATCGGGTTACACTCCCGCCGGTACGAGCGCGGGAACCGGCAGGACATAGATCCGAAGGATCTTGCCCAGGGGCGCCGACACGATGACCGGTTCGGTAGGCAAAGGGCCGGTCTTGACCGTTATGCCATTCTCCTGAAAATCCTGCTCCAACCGGCCGATGTCCGCGAGAGCCAAGAGCTGGAGTTCCAGGGCTTCCCCCAGATTGTCCAGGGCTTCCTCGATGGTATCGCCGCAACTGGCTACGCCCAACTCCGGGCTGCGGGACCAGTAGGCCACTTCGTCCCATTGCACGGTGCCGGTCAGCACCACATAGCCGCCGTCGACTTCCAGTACGCTGGTCATAACTCTCCCTCCTCAGCCGGCTTTTTGCGATGGCAGCATAGCCGGCTATGTTCTTGGTTCAGCGCAGGGCGCGGTCAAAATCGGCCTCGGAAATCTGCAAACGACTCAAAATGTCCCGGGTCGTGCCGCGCGCCACTTCCCGCTTGCCGAGGACTACTGAGGCGGATACTACTCTGCCATCGGGCAATCGGCGGTGAAAGGTGCGGTGGCTGCTCGGGTTCGAGCGGTTCGAATAGCAGCCCAACCTTTCCAGGGCGGCGATCATTTGGCGGCTGGAGCATAACCGCATCGGGTTACACCCCCGCCGGTACGAGCGCGGGAACCGGCTGGATATAGATCCGAAGGGTCATGCCGAGGGGTGCGGACACGACGACCGATTCGGTAGGCGGCGGGCCGGTCTTGACCGCTAGGCCCTTTTCCCGGAGTTCCCGATCCAAAGTGCCGATGTCCGCCAAATCCTCGAAAAAAATCGCCAGGGCTTCCCCCAAGTTGTCCAGGGCTTCCTCGATGGTATCGCCGCAGCTGGCTACGCCCAACTCCGGGCAGCGGGACCAGTAGGCCACTTCGTCCCATTGCACGGTGCCGGTCAGTACCACATAGCCGCTGTCGGTTTCCAGTACGCTGGTCATAGTTTTCCCTCCTCAGCCGGCTTTTTGCGATTGCGGCATAGCCGGCTGTGTTCTTGGTTCAGCGCAGAGCTTGGTCAAAATCGGCTTCGGAAATTTGCAACAGGCGCAGGGTGCTGCGGGCGGTGCCACGCTTGACTTGCCGTTTGCCCAAGACTACGGGAGCAGAGGCAGTGGAGCCGTCCGGCAATTGCCGGGCAAAAAACTGATGGCTGCCACTGGCGGCCCGGCAGGGATAACAGCCCAATCTAATCAGGGCGGCTACCATCTGCCGGCTGGAGCATAGCCGCATTTGCTACACCGCCACCGGCGCCGGAACCGACAGGGTATAGACCCGGACGGCAGTTCCCGCCGGCGCGGAAACCGTGGGCTTATCCGGCGGCGGCGGGCCGCTTTGGAGGGCTACGCCTCTTGCCGCAAAGACCCGTTCCAGTTCTCCGATTTCCACCAAGCCCGCAATATAGACTTCCAGGGCGTCCTGCAACCCGTCCAGAACTTCCTCAATGGTGTCGCCGCAGGTGGCTACGCCTAACTCCGGGCAATAGGCGTTGAAACCGTCATCCTCCGGTTCGGTGTAGCCGGTCAATACCACATAGCCGCCGGCCGTTTCCAGTGCGCTGGTCATAACTTTCCCTCGGTGGTTAGATTTGCCGGGATTATAACATAAGGATTGGGATGGACGGGATTAGGGATAGGGTCAAAATCCGGGCAATCACCATTAAAAACCGGGGGGCGGTTTTTAACCGTCCCCCGGTTGGGCTGCCTGGGTTGCCGGTTTGCCCGGCGGCGTAAGGGTTATTCGCTGAACCAGATGGCGCTGACCCGGACATTGGGGTCGAGGCGCGGCTGCCAGTTGACCTTGGGGTTGACCGCGTAGATTACCGGCAGGTCAAAGAGGGCCAGGAACAGCACATCCTCCCGGAACTTGTCGGCCAGCACTTCCAGCCGCCGCTGCCGCTCGGCGCCGGAGGCGGCCAGGGCATCGGCAATCTGATCCTGGATGCCGCCCTCGCTGGGGTCGCAAACCGAGGAACGCTGGCTTTCGCAGTTCATATAGTAGCGCAGCTGCCGGCCAAAGTCCAGGGTTTCGTTGGAGGGCTGATTGCCCAGCATATCAAAGGCTTCGCAGCTGGAGCCGCCGCGGTCAATGGCCGCCTGCATATCGGCCCGGGTGGCCTCATCGGTCTCCGGATTGCGCCCGGATTCGGCGATGACATCCTGAATCGCCTGGCCCAGGGCGCAGCGGGAACGGGCGCTGCGGATGGACGGCTCCACAATCTGGAACTCGAAGTTCATCCCCACGGCGGTGAGGTAGCCGTGGATGGCTTCCGACACTTCGGTCTGCTTGGCGACCCGGACGCCGCGGGAAATCAGGGTAATCTTGTTCTCCGGATCGTAGCCGGCCTGTTGCAGCAGTTCCCGGGCCTTGTTCGGGTCGTAGGGATAGGGGGCGGTGTTGGCCTCGGTAGCGCCGATAATGCCGGGCCAGATGATGTTGCCGCGGCAAGTGGTGAACCCGCCATAGAGGGACTGCGCCATCGCCTCGCAGTCGACGGCATAAGCCATGGCCTGGCGCACCTCTTTCTTACGCAGTTCCGGATGCCAGACGGTATCGATCTGCAAGGAATAGGTTTCGGCGGAAGTGCCGGCCCGGATCATATTGGCCGGCAAAGCGCCAACCTGATCCACGCCGATGTCCCAGGCAATATCGGCCTCGCCGGATTCGACCATCGCGGCCAGCACCGTGGGCTCGCCTCGCCACTGCCATTCCACATTAGGAATCAGCGCCTTCTGAAACTCGAAGTGGTCGCCCACCGGCACATAGTCGGCATAGGCTTCCTGGGTAATGGAAACGCCGGGCCGCCATTCGCCGTGCTGATACGGCCCGAAACCGATGCTTTGGCCGGCCTGTTCATCCTCGCTGGTGGCGGCCAGCCAACCCGGAGCCTCGAAGTTCAGGAAAAAGGCGGTGTTGGGGAAAATGGGGCAAGGATCGGCGCAGTTCAGATCCACGGTGTAGTCGTCGACCTTGACCGCTTCATAGGGGCCGGTGTAGTTGATGCTGCCGCCCTCGGAGGTTACATTGCCCTGGGAGGCAAAGCTGGGCAGGGCGGCGTCCACATTCCAAGCCTCGCCGTTGTGGAACTTGACGCCCTGACGCAGGGTAAAGCGCCAAGTGTCGGCATCAATTTGTTCCCAGCCGGTGGTGGCGCTGGTGGGAACAATCCGCAAATCGTCCCCGGACTGCCAGGTCAGGGGGTCTTGCAGATTGCTGCGGGTGATGGATGCGTTCAGGGAGGCGCCGATGCTCAGAAAGGAGTTCAGGGCTACCGGCTCCTCCGGCACCACCAGGGTAATTTTGTCCCGGGCGGAAACTACCCCGGAGGGCAGCGGCGTGGCGGTAGGGGCCGGCGTGGGGCTGGCGGCGGGAATAGGGGTAGCGGTGGCTTGCACCTGGGCCGGCGCTTGAGTGGGCGCGGCCGGCTGGGGAGCCGGGGCGGATGCGCCGCCGCAGGCCACCAGCAGCAGGGCCAGCAGCGTCGTCAACGCGACGGGCCAGGTTCGCCAAAGGCTTATGCCGGTCATCAGTTTCCTCCTGATAATAGATTTAGGAATGAACGCTGGTACGGGTATCAGCCGGGCCGGCGGCGGACGGGAAAAATCCCGCCGGCCGCTTGGCAAAGCATTATAAATAAGAAATGGTTAAAAGGCAATAATGGGGTTTAATGGCGAATCCGCAACCGTCATTCCCGCGTAAGCGGGAATCCCGACGGTACTGCGACAGACAAGACCACTATCGGCCAGGCATTTCGGGATTCCCGCTTGCGCGGGAAGGACGTGTCGAGCGGATAGCGGCGGGGCGGCCCCAGCCGGAACCGGCGCAAGCCATCCATAGCGCGGCGGCGGCCTGCCCTAAATCAACCCCTTTTCCCGCAGGAGGACAATGTAGTCGTCCAAGGAAAAGGTGCAACGAATAGCATCCCGCAGCTGCGTTGGGGTTAAGCCCAACTGCTCCCGGACTTTATGCCCGGAGAACTCCCGGGGGCTGCGGGAGCGGAGCGTGCTGAAAATATATTCCCCCCGATAATAAAACCGGGCGCGCCGGTGATTGCCCCCCTCGCTGACTTCCATCCCGAACTTCCGGACAATCCGGTCAAACTCCCGGGGCGTCACCGCCGTTCCACCCGGTTTTGCAAGTCTTGCCAGACCGATTGCAACCATTGGCCCAGACGATGCTGTTCCGCCTCCAGAGAAAAGTATAGATCGACCAAGGCGTACCGCAGGTCCTCCAGGGCGGCCGCCGGGCTGTCCCCCTCGCCGAACTCCTTAAAGCCCACGGCCTCGGCCAGGATGAAACCCTCCGCATCCTTAAAGATGCGAACCGGGATAGGTTCTTTCACTCGAAAGCGGTCATCGTTCAGGGAATCCAGCCTAACCTCGGCCGGCAGTTCCAAGACCAAGGTCGCCGGGTCGATGGCGGTTCTTGGCTGCGTCATTGCGACCTCTTTAATGCGGCAGGATAGGGATTTTCCTTATTATAGCCGGGGCATCCGGGCAAAAGCAAACCGGGAATTGCGGCCAATTCAGTGACCGGGCGGCTATTGACAAGCCGTAAAACCGCTCTTTAGCCTTAATTGCAGGTAGCAGGGGACAGACCTTTGCCGAGGTCGGTCCCTTTATTTTTGCGCCGTCGACCGGGCCAATTTATTCCGGCGGCGATGGCTGAGGAGGCGTCGGGTTTTGCGGGAAGTTTTGCCGGGGGCTATGGAAAGTTCGTGGGAACGGGAGCGGCTGCTGGAGGCATTGGATGCCTATCGGCGGGGTTTGTCGGATGCGCCGCTACTCCGCAAGTGGAACGGCGGCGGGTTGGGAATGGCCTTGCAACAAGTTCCGGGTGAGGGGATGGCCCTTCAACAAGTTCAGGATGAGCGGGCTAACCGGGCGGCCGGCGGCCCGCAGGAAATTATCGGCCGGGAGGCCGGCGGGGCGGGGGAGATGACCTTTGTCATTTCCAGCGAGGAGGTCGACCGGCACGGGGATGTGGTGTCGGCCGCCGGTTGGCAGTTGGCGGCCTATCGGCAAAATCCGGTTTTCCTGTGGGCGCATGACTATACCCGGCCGGTGATCGGACGGGCGGCGGCGGTGTGGCCGGAGCCGGGCCTGCTCCTGGCTCGGATGGAGTTCGCGCCGACCGACTTTGCCGCCGAAGTCGCCGCCCTGTATCGCAACGGGTATCAGCAGGGGGTATCGGTGGGCTTTAAGCCGCTGCGCTACGCGGAACGGCGGCAGGAATCGACCGGGGCTTTTCTGGGCATCCGCTTTCTGGAACAGGAATTGCTGGAAGTCAGCGCGGTGCCGGTGCCGGCCAATCGCCAAGCCCTGCGCCGGGCTATGGAACAGTCCCCCAGGGTCGGCGATTATCTTTGCCGGGCCAGCGGCTGTTCGCCGCTTTCCGCGCACCCGGAATCGGTTGACGGGCGGTCGCCATTTTCCGCTCATCCTGAACTTGTTGAAGGATGGCACTCAGCGGATAGGGAAACGGGCATATCCCCCGGCTTGGCCGCCGCCCTGGCCGAAGTGCGGGCGGGATTGTAGGGGCGGCTTAGGCGGCGGCAAGGGGATTATCTTATGCCGCTACCGTCATTCCCGCCCTTTCTACCGTCATTCCCGCGTAAGCGGGAATCCAGAACGGCGCGGCCAAAGACCGGCATACTACCAATCAGGCATTTCTGGATTCCCGCTTACGCGGGAATGACGGTAGAAGGGTAGCAACGGGCTTATCCCATTCAATTCAATCCAATCATTTAAGGGAGGAATCAGCTATGACCTTGGGAACGCAGGATTTGGAACTGATTAAGCGGGAAGTGGCTGGCATCCGGGACTTTTATCAGTCCCGGCTGGAGGCGGAATTGCCGCCCTTGCAGGAGGAAGTGGGCCGGATCGCGGCGCAGCTGACCCGGGCGCAGGAGCAGTGGCGGGCCGGGGAAAAGCAGGACCTCCTGGCCAAGTACGGCGGCGGCGACCGGCCGCGGGTCGGTCACGGCAAGTATCGGGGACTGGACGCCCTGTCCCTGGCCTACATCGGCAGCGTGCTGAAAGCCCAGCTGCGGGAGCCGGCCGGCCTCAATCCCCGGATGCTGGAGGATTGGCAGCATAACCTGAAAGCGGCCATGGACAGCACTACCGCCGGCTCCGGGGATGAACTGGTGGCGACCCGGGAGGCGGCCGCCCTGTGGGAGGATGTGAACCTGGAAACCCTGGTCGCCCCGCTCTTTTCCCGGGTGGATATGCCCAGCAATCCCTTTGAGATTCCCCTGCAACTGGGCGGAGTGAACTGGTATCCGGGAACGGAAAATCTGGCGGCCACCGGCACGGCCCTGAACACCGCCCGCCAGACCCTGAACGCCTATGAACTGGTGGCGGAAGTCCCCTGGTCGCTGACCCTGGACGAGGACGCCGTTATCGCTATGGCCGAGGAGGTGCGGAGTTCCCTGGTGCGGAATGCGGTGGAGGTTATCGACGATGCCCTGCTGAATGCCGACACCACCACGGTCAACAACATCAACGCCGACGGGGCTACCATCAGCACCGCCGACGCCAAAAAGGCGCAGTGGCTGCTGGGCTTTGACGGGCTGCTGCATCTGCCGCTGGTGGATAACACCGGGCAAGGCAACAATCATAACGCCGCCGTGTCCGATGCTATGTTCAACGAAATCCGCGGCAAGCTGGGCAAGTATGGGGTGCGCCCCTCGGAACTGGCCTACATCACCGATGTCAACACCTATATCAAAGCCCTGGCGGTGGACAACTTCCGCACTCTGGACAAGCTGGGGCCGAACGCTACCCTGCTGCGCGGCCAGCTGGGTTCCGTGGAAGGGATTCCGGTCATCGTGTCGGAACAGCTGGCGGTGGCGGACAGCGATGGCAAGGTAACGGATGCCGGCAATACGGCGGACACCGGCCGGCTGCTGCTGGTCAATCGGACCCAGTGGCGGGTGGGTTTCCGGCGGGAATTGATGATTGAAACCACCCGGGACATCCAGAAACGGCAGAACATTATGGTGGTCAGTATGCGGCTGGCCTTTATGGAACGGACGGGCAGCCGCAGCAGCGCCACCCACACCGCCCTGCAATACAACATTACCGGGGTTTAGGCAAATTATCCGCCTATCCTTCAACGGAGTTCAGGATGAACGGATAATTCCCCATCTCGGGCTGGTGCTTGTCCGCTCATCCTGAACTTGTTGAAGGACGAGCGGATAAGGGCCAGCCCATCATCCCCATCAGCCGGGAGCGCAATTATGACCAATGCCTACAGCAGTCTGGACACGCTGAAATCCGCCGGAGTCTTGAACCTGGCCGGCAATCTTTATGATGGGCGGCTGTTGGCCCTGCTGGAATCGGCCTCCCACTGGATTGACGGCTATTGCAACCGCCAATTCTATGCGGCGGCGGCAACCCGGCTTTTTGACGGCAACGGCCGGCGGCAGCTGCCCTTGCCCGATTTAATCGGCATAACTGCCCTGCAAACCCGGTCTAATCCCGGCGCGGCGTGGACGGAATGGGCGGCGGCGGATTATCAGCCCTATCCCCCCAATGCCGGGCCGACTCAGCCCGGCGGCCGGCCCTATCGCGGCGTGGCGGTATCCCCGGAGGGCGCGGCCGCCGGCCGGGTCTTTCCGGCCGGCATCGCTACTGTGTCCCTTGCCGGCCTCTGGGGATTTGGCGCGGTTACGGCGGATAGTGGTACAACCATTAAAGCCGGCAATCCGCTAACGGCGGCGGCCGCCAGTCTGACCGCATCGGCCGAGGGCAAAATATCCGCCGGCCAGACTTTGGCGATGGGCGCGGAGCAGTTGTATGTAACGGCGGTCGAGGGCGCGGCGGTGTCGGTATTGCGCGGCGTCAATGGCACGGCGGCGGCCGCCCATAATGCGGAAACGGCGATTGCGGTCTATCAATATCCGGGGCCGGTAGCCGAGGCCGCCTTGCAGTTGGCGGCGGATTGGTGGCATCGCCGCGACCGCTTTGCCCTGCCGGGAAACGGCGGCGCGGCCGGGGAATTGTCGCCGGGCCGGGCGGTAACGGAACTGCTGGCGGCCTATCGGCGGCTGGCGGTAGGAGGCCCGGGCGATGGCTAAATACCCGATGGCGGGCCACAGCTACATTGAGGTGGATGACGCCGGCGGCCAGCCGCGCAATCTGTCCCCCTATATCGCCGAAATTGAACCCCTGGGCCGGGCTGTAGCCGGAGTGGATGTTACCGGCTTGAAAGACGCGGCGCAGCGTACCGGGGCCGGCCCGGAGACGGCGCAAGAGTTTGCCCTGTACGGGTTCTTTGACGATACGCCGGTCAGCGGGCCGGATGCGACGCTGGCCGGCATTGTGGGCCGGATTGGCACCGTCAGCTACGGGCCGGCCGGCCAGCAGGCCGGGCAGCGGAAAATCAGCGGCGAGTTTCTGTGCCTCAGCTATCAGGTTTTCGGCCGGGGGGACGGCCCGGTGCGCTTTCAAGCCCGCTTTCGGCAGGACGGGCCGGTGGTTTTCGGGGTTTGGGATTAGGGCGGGTTAGGTCTTGCGCCTCCCGACCGTCATTCCCGCGTAAGCGGGAATCCGGTAAATCCTGACCAAGAAAGCGCCAACACACTTACAAGACTTTCTGGATTCCCGCTTGCGCGGGAATGACGGTAAGGGATTGCCCGGATTCCCGCTTGCGCGGGAATAACGGTAAGGGATTGCTCGGATTCCCGCTTGCGCGGGAATGACGGTAAGGGATTGCCCGGATTCCCGCTTACGCAGGAATGACGGGGGGCGGCGGGGATGACGGTAGAGAGGTGGGAAGTACTGTAGAGGGATACACGCGGGAATTGTTCCAAAACGGATTGGGGAGGGCAAAGGCTATGGCTAATCCGCAGTGGCGGGTGGGGGTGGATTGGGACGGGGATGGGGCGTGGGGGGCGGCGGGCAAGGATGTAACCGCCGACATCAGGGCTTTGCATTGGCGCTGGGGGCGCTGGTCGGCGGCGGAAAGGCCGGCCCCGGCCCGGCTGGAACTGACCCTCCGCAATGGGGATCATAAATATACGCCGGGCAATGCGGCCTCGCCCTTGGCCGGGAAAGTGGCGGCCGGGCGGCCAATCTGGGCCGCCCTGGCCTATCCCTGGGAGGATGGCGGCGGCGTTGACGGCGCTGACCTGGCCGGCCGCCTACCGCCGATCGGCGACGGCTCCCCCTGGGTCAAGGAAACGACCGGCGCTAGCGGCCTGGTTAGCGGCGGCGGTCAAATCCGCCCGCAAAGCGGCCGCGGGGATTGCATCTATACCCTGGATTTCGGGGCGGCCGCAGGGTCTATCGGCTTTAACTATCGGCGCGGCAGCAATGGCAAAGGCGGCGCGGCCCTGCGCCTGGTCAGCGTCTGGGACTATCTGCGGGTGCGCTTTGGCAATAGCGGCACTCTGCTGGAAAAGGTAAGTTTCGGCTATCCGACCGTGCTGCGGCGCGGCCCGGCTTTGACCGCCTGCGTCAACTATTTCATCGAAATCGAGCTGCACGGCAACGCGGTGCGGCTGTTCGCCACGGACTTGGACGGCGGCACATCCGACCGCCGGCAAATCCTTGACGGGCAAGGCAACGCCGGCAACTTGACGGCAACCAAGCATGGCCTTTGGCACGATGGCACGGCCGCCGTTGACCGCTGGGCTAACTTCGGCGGCTGGCGCAGCCTGTTCTATGGCACGGTGACCGCTTTGTCCCCGGAAGGGGATTCGGAAAGGGGCGAAATCTGCCGCTTGACCGCGGCCGATGGCTTGGCCGGCTTGGAACAAGTCCGCCTGTTTCGGCTGCTGACCGGGCGCAATTTGGACGCCGCCGCTATTGCCAACCGCATCTTGACCTGGGCCGGGTTCAGCGCCAACCACCGCCGGCTGGAGGGCGGCCATGCGCTGATTGCGGATGAACCCCGGTCCTTGTGGGAGGTGACGGCGGCCGGGGCGCTGAATGCCTTGCAGCGGGAATCGGACGGGTTTATCTATCAGGATGGCCGGGGTTATCTGCGGCTGGAGGCGGCGGGCCACCGGGCGGCCGGGGCGCATACCGCCATCCAAGCCGTCTTTGCCGATAGCCCGGATTCCAGTCCCGCCCTGTCCCAACTGGCGGCGGCCGGCGGTGATGATGGCGTGGAAAATGTCCTTACTTTCCGCTATCGCCGGGCGGAAAATCGCGGTTTGCAGGAAATCTGGCGGCTGCGGGAAACGGCGGCGATCCCGGCCGGCGGCCGCCGGGAGTTTCTGGCGGAAAGCGGCAGCTATGCTTTAGTGGATCGGATCCGCTTGCCCCTAGCCGTCACCGACTACGCCGCCAACAGCCGGGCCGATGGCCGCGGGATGGATTTGACCGGCAGCCTGGCCGTATCCCTGCCCTACGCCGCTGGCAATAGCGGCCCCGGCTATGGCGGCAAAGGCACGGTGGTGCGGGTGGAAAACCGCCACCCCACGGCGGCGGCCTATGTAACCTTGCTGCGCCTGCAAGCCGACCGGACCTATCGGGATTATGAACCGGTCAGCGTCCAAGCGGCGGATGCGGCCAGTCAAGGCCGCTACGGAATCCGTTCCCGGACGGTGGATTGCCGCTTTATTGACCACTATGCGGCGGCGCGGCGGACGGCGGCGGCCCGCCTGGCCCGGCGCAAAGACCCCCGCCCGGTATGGATTTTGACCTTGACCAACCGGGATAGCGGCAATCTGCGGCAAATCGTCCAGCGGGTTTTGTCCGACCGCATCCGGATCGTCGGCCCGGAACGGGGCGTCAACGGGGACTTTTTCATTGCGGGAATGGAACTGACGGCGGTGGCCGGCGCCGGGGAACTAACGGCCCGCTGGCGCGTCCAATCCGCCGGGAATTAACCGGAATTAACATGGATATACAGGATAAACAGGATTTTATTGTCTGCTAATCAGAGTTCTACCGATTAAGGAAAGAACCCTGCAAAGCAGCCATAAAATCCTGTCTATCCTGTCTATCCATGTCAATTAAAAATAAGGAGGTTGGGATGATTGCGACCCAGGATTTTGCCCGGGAGGTTTGGCTGTCTTTGGAAAACATTCGGGAACGGCTGGCGGCGTTGGAAACGGAGGCCCGGCATACCCGCCATCACCTGCAACGGCTCGAGGAACAGGCGGCCGCCGCCGTTGCCGCCGCCGCGGCCCGGGAAAGTCGCCCGGCAACCGGCCGCCGCCGCCGGGATAGGGATGAGGAGGACGCCGCTGCCGACAGTGGGGCAGTCCTCCACCTCCGCATCAGCCGGAAAACCCTGGGCAACCTGGGCGGCGGCGGGGTAGTGGGCGGCGGCCTGCTGGCCGGGGTAATGGGCCTGGGTCGGGCGTTGGGCTGGTGGTAGGGGGGAGACGGATTCAAACATGGATTAACAGGATTAACAGGATATTTGTATCTGATTAGAACGGTTTTGACCGTCAACAAACTTTCTAATCAGATAAAAGAATCCTGTCTATCATGTCTATCCATGTCTGAATCCGCCTCCTACCGTCCTTCCCGCAGCCTCCTACCGTCATTCCCGCGTAAGCGGGAATCCCGAACGGTACTGAAAAGACCAGCCCCATGCCGTCCAACCGCCGCCGGATTCCCGCTTACGCGGGAATGACGGTTTCCATTGCCTTGCCCGATTCGGCCGCCGGTGATACTCTGTTCAAGCCGGGTTTCTCTTTGACTATATGCCGGCTCCAGGAGAACTGCCGATGCTTTATGACGTTATTCTCATCCAGTCGGACGAGGGCTATGCCATCCACTGCCCGGCTTTGCCGCCTTGCTGGTCGCAAGGGGCGACGCGAGAGGAGGCTCTGGAAAACATCCGCGACGCCATTGCCGAATACCTGGACTATCAGAGGGAAAAGGCCGCCCAACGGAAAGCCGAGTTGGTGGCGGAGGCGCGGCAGGAGGGCTGCCGGGTCGAGGAATGTGCGGTGGCGGTAGAAACCGGGGTTAGGGTTGTGGTTTAACTGCCGCAGGGCTTTGCCTTAATCCCCTTACTGATGGAAATCCGCCGCCCCGGAGGTACGCTATGCCGCTAATTCCCACGCACCGCCTGCCGACCCATCCCGGGGAGATGCTGCTAGAGGATTTCCTGAAACCGCGCGGCATATCCCGCAAGGCTTTCGCCGCCGCTCTGGAACTGCCCTATGGCCGGGTCAACAAAATCCTCAACGGCCAGGGGCGGGTAACGGCCGGCATTGCCTACCGCCTGGCCAAGTATATTGGCACCACGCCGGATTTCTGGCTGAACGGCCAAATGGCTTGGGATATGTACCATGCCTTGCGGTCGGAATCGGCGGCTTTGGAACGGATTCAGCCGTTGGCGCGGGAGGACTTGCCCTATGTTGAGGAAGTAGCGGCGGACTGAGGAGACGGCCGGCGGTTGGGGTTATTATCCGCTCACCCTGCAACGAGTTCAGGGTGAGCGGATAGTAAGGGTTAGGGGCAGAATTAAGCAACTTCGACAGGGTTACTCTAGGCGATCCCTTCTACCGAGCCGCCGGATTCCTCAATGGAATCCTTGACAATCCCGATGACTTGGTCGAGGAACTCTTGGGATTGCTCGTCCATTACCGAGGAAACCGACGGCGCGGCGTAGTCATAAATCCGTTCCATCTCCCGGGCCCGTTCGCGGCTGGAACCGGGGCCGCTGAATCCCCAGGCGTTGCGCCAGCCGGGGATGTGGGTACTGATTATCCGCCGCTCGGCCAGGGTGTGGACTTGCATAAACACCTGCCGGCGGATAGCGTTGATAACAGCCTGCCGCTCGTCCTCGGTATCGGGTTCCCTGGTCCAGCCCGAGGGGTTATCCAGCCACCGGGAAATGCTGGTTTGCAGCTGACGAACCAAGTCGGCAACTGGGCGGAGGTCGTCGTACTCCCTATCCCACAAATTGGCGATGCGGCGGCACAGCGCCTTAACCCGGCCCCAGTGTTCCTTGCGGATCCCCTCGTCGTTCCTCAGGCCAAGACGCCCCAGCCAAGGAGACTTGAAACTGTCGGCGGCATCGCGCAGAGCAAGCTCCAACCGGGCGATGTTGTAGAGGGGGGCGGCGTCGATAGGTTCGGGAGCTACGGCGGCTTGTTTCATCCGCTCCAGCAGCTCGCCCATAAAGGTGATATAGCCGTTAGGGATGCGCGCCGTGGGCCGATGCAAAGCGCCCAAGTAAAAATCATGGTTCTCCAGTCGCCGCTCCAGAATCTCGGTAACCGGGGCGCCCAGGGATTCCCGGAGACTGGCGACGGCATTGCCGATCGAGGCGCGCACGTGATTCCGTTTCTGGGTATGGGTGTTGAGGTTGTCGCCTTTCACCTGGTCAAAATGGGTGAAAGCCACCGCCAACTTATGGCCGTGGCCGCTGCTGCCCACGGACCGCAGCAGTTCCAGCGGCGCTGCCTGCATAGGGGATTGGGCGTTGTCCACCAGCAGGATCATATCCGCCTCCGGAAACCGTTCCGTTACCTTGGTGGATATGCTGGTGGCTTCTTTTGCCGAATGTCCCAACCCTTCGCCATCCAGCAGTACCAGCTTCCGCTCTTCGTCGCGGAGTTGGATAGCCGCCGGCTGAAAAGCGCCGCGCACCCGGATACCGTTGACCAGCGGCGTCAATAGCCGCCCAAACTGCCGGCCGTGATTCCCCGTGAACCAACGCACCTGTTGGAGAAAGGTGTCCCGGTTTGCCTCCTCGTAGTACCAAAAGGTCGGCCAAGCCGGCGCGGGGCGGTCAAAGTCTCCCTCGGAAACCAAACCGAACCGCTCCTCTATAGCTTCCATAATGTCCAAGGAGAGGTCGTCGAGTTCCTGGTTTTCCTGCAACGCGTCGCTAAAGGCTTGCCGCCACTCATCCCGCTGGTTGGGGTTGCTCAAGTTCTGATAGTTGCCCCTTTTCTGTTCCACGGACTGGCGGACCGTTTGGGCGATGCCCCGGATGCGGACAACATACCCGGTCAGCCGTTCCTGGTTGCTGGCAACTTCGGAGCCGGTTACGATTTCGGTTTCCGGCAAAGCGTCCGTATCGTCTTCCGCATCGTCGAAATCCAATCCGTACTGATCCTCATCATCTTGCCCCGGCAGTTCCTGATGCCAGCCGCCCAAGGGGTAAGAAAGCCGGAAACGCTGTTCCGGGTGTTCCAGCAATGCCTCGGCTACGCGGGTGTCATCATACCCCCGGATTACGCCCAGGCAGGCTTGTTCCAAACACTCGTCGACGGAACAGCGGACTTCGTGCTCGGTCATAAAGGTAACGACCGCCTCAAAAGGGCCAGGAGCGGTGATTATCTCAATCTCCGCCGTGGTGGTCTTGGCCGTCGAAGTGGAGGGGAACCGGTCTCGGCTGTGGTCTGAGCCGATGAGCTGGCGCAACAGGGTAGTCTTGCCGGCTCCGGTGGAACCGACCATCATTACCCGGGAGTACCCTTCCTCCGGAGAGGGCAAGGGGATAATGCGGTTACGCAAATCCTTCGCGGGCAAAACGCCGGTCTCGATGCCGTCAAAGAAAGCGGCAACGACGCTGGACGCGAACTGCATTTCAGCCGCGGCCCGACGGTCGATGCTCCACCAAGCCTCGTCAGCCAGCAATATGTTGAGCTGCTCCACCAAGTGGTCGGCAGTGGCGTCGTCCGTCGTGCCAAGCCCGCGCCGGACTTTCAGCCCGAACTTGCCGCGGGCGTCCCTCCGCCGGGGATGACTAAAGGTCACGCTCCAGCCCGGCCGGTTGGAGCGGGTTTTGGCAGCCCGATGAATTCTGGGCGTCATCGGCATCCTCCTGATGTTGTTATTTGTTGTACCACAAACCGGATACACTGGATTGCCCGGCTTGTCAATAGGTTTTCTACAACAAATAACAACGCAAAAATGTTGGGATGTACGCCCCGCGCTCTACTGCCCCCGGTGGTGGCCGAACAGGGCCCCTACCGATTGGCCCTGGTGGATGCGGCGGATGGCCTCGCCCAGCAGGGGGGCGATGGACAGCACCTTGACCTTGTCGCACGGCTGCCCGCCGGCCAAGGGCAGGGTGTCCGTCACCACCACTTCCGCAAAGCTGCTGTCGGCAATGACTTCGTAAGCCCGCCGGGCAAAGACCGGATGAGTGGCGCAGCAATAAACCTGGGTCACGCCGCAATCCAGCAGGGCCTGGCCGGCGTTCACCGTGGTGCCGCCGGTCAAAATTTCATCGTCAAAGGTCAAGGCCGCCTTGCCGCGCACATCCCCGATAACATTCAGAGTTTCCGCGCGGTCATCATTGTCCACCCGCCGCTTTTCAATAATCGCCAGGGGAACATTCAGCTGTTCAGCCACATCCCGGGCCCGCTTGCTGATGCCCACATCCACCGCCACCACGACCAAATCGGCGATTTCCTTTTCCTTGAAATAGCCGGCCAACAGCGGCAGGGCGGTCAGTTCGTCCACCGGAATGTTGAAAAAGCCCTGAATCTGGCCGGCGTGGAGATCCACGGTCAGCAGGCGGTCGGCCCCGGCGGCGGTCAGCAGGTCAGCCACCAGCCGGGCGGTAATCGGCACCCGGGGCTGGTCTTTTTTGTCGGTGCGGCTGTAGCCGTAGTAAGGAACCACCGCCGTAATGCGCCCGGCCGAGGCCCGCTTGCAGGCGTCAATCATAATCAGCAGTTCCATCAGGTTGTCGTTGGTGGGGGCGCCGGTGGGTTGCAGGATGAACACATCCCGCTGGCGGACATTTTCCAGGATGCGGACAAAGGTGTTGTCGTTGGCGAACTTGAAAACCTCGGCCTGCCCCATCGGGAGTTCCAGGTAGTCGCAGACCGCTTGGGCCAAGCCGGGATGGGCGTTCCCGGTGAAAATCCGCAGGTCGTCATCCAGCACAGGGACTTTGTTCAGCATAAGAAAGCGCCGGCCCGCGAACCGCCGGGAATGGCGGCCGGCCGACCTACCCCCTTTTCCGAAATTGAGCCAATGCGGCGCCGGGGGCATTATAGCACAAGGGCAAAGGCGGGGGGCAAGGGATGGACAGACGGCTGTTTTCCTTTATTCCGGCAGTCCTTTCTTACCGTCCATCCCGCCCCTTTTACCGTCATTCCCGCCGTCTCTCTACCGTCCTTCCCGCGCCCTCTCGACCGTCCTTCCCGCGCAAGCGGGAATCCCGAACGGTACTGCCAAAGACCGGCCGGCCGGCCGCCCCCTACCGTCATTCCCGCGTAAGCGGGAATCCCGAACGGTACTGCCAAAGACCGGCCGGCCGGCCGCCCCCCTACCGTCATTCCCGCGTAAGCGGGAATCCCGAACGGTACTGAAAAGACCAGCCCTTTGCCGCCCAACTGCCGCGGGATTCCCGCTTACGCGGGAATGACGGTAGAGATGCCCTACCGCTCCCCAGTCAACTCCACCGACCACAAATCGCCTTGGCCGGGTACAAATTGCCCCGTCCGCATTTCCTTAATACCGCCGGGATAGTCCGGCAAGGAAACCGCCGCCAGGCATTTCCCATCGAAATGGCCGCCCTGGCGGGCAAAGGCAAAGCCGCCATGGGCAAAGCCGGCCAATTGCCGCTCCGCCGGCAAATCGGCAACATCCTCCGGGACGATATGCAGGAAAAAGTTGGCCGCCGTATCCGCCGCCGCGCAGGATTCCCGCAAGTAAAGCAGCCGATAGTCCAGGATATACAGGTCGAAGTAATCCCTAGCCGCCGGTTCCTCAGCGGCTAAAGCGGCGTAATCGGCGCGCAGCTGGTCATAGTCCGGCGCGGCGATTAACTCTACCGACCACAAATTGCCCTGGCCGGGGATATGCTGGCCGGTGCGGATTTCTTTGATGGGATAATCGGGCAAGACAACGGCGGCCAGACACTTGCCGTCAAAGCGGCCGCCCTGCCGGGCAAAATCAAAACCGGCGTGGGCAAAGCCGGCCGCCCGACTATCCTCGGTCAAATCTGTTACATCCTGCGGGACGATATGCAGAAAGAACGCCGCCGCCGTATCCGCCGCCGCGCAGGATTCCCGCAAGTAAAGCAGCCGGTTATCCAATTCATACAGGTCAAAGTAGTCCCGGGCCACCGGTTGAACCCCGGATAGCGCGGCGTAGTCGGCCCGCAATTGGCCGGGGTCAGCCGGGAGGATTAGCTCTACCGTCCACAAAGGTCCCTGGCCGGGGATATGCTGGCCGGTACGCAGGGCGGCGATGGGATATTCCGGCAGCCGGATTTGCGCTACGCACCGCTGCCGCGCCACCCGGCCGCCCGCCGCCCAAAATTCGAAGTCCTCGTTGTCAAAGCCTCTTTCCCGGTCTTGGCGCGGCAAATCGTCCCAATCCTGCGGTATCAAATGCAGAAAGAACCAGGGATCGGCGTCCGCCGGGGCGCAATTATCCCGCCCATAGCGCAGCTCTTTGCCCTCCGCCGCCAGGGACACTTGGAAATCGGGGGCGGCGGGCGCGCCGGTTTCCCCCGGCCGCCGGGCCGCCGCCAAGGCAGAAACCGGCCCGGCCGGGCTGGCCCCGCCTAATCGCCGCAGGGCCGGCGCCATCCGCTGCGCCATCGCCGCCGCCAGCAGTTCATTGCCCCGCGCGTTCAGATGGCAGCATTTATCCCGATACAAAGTTTCCGAATGGTCGGCAAAAATCCCGGTCAGGTCAAAGTAGTTGACGCCCTGGCCGGGCAAATCCCGGTGGAACTCCCGCAGCAGCGGATAACCCCGTTCCACAACGGATTTATAAAATCCGCCGGGGGCATAGGCCGTTTCCTGTTCCTCCGGACTCAGCGGTTTGGAATCCGGCGCATACTGATTGGGCTGTAAAAAATGGTAATAGTCGGCCCCGGCCAGGGCGGCCAGCCGGGCCAGCATCAGGGAACTGCGATACCAGAACCGGGCCGCCTCGGGCCGCGGGCCCTCCGCCCGTTTCCACCCCGGCCCGGGGCCGTGTTTCTCCGGGTTGTAGCCCGCCGCTGTCGCCGCCAGTTGCTGATTCCGCCGGATAATTTCGGCCGCATTTCTTTCCTGTTGCCAACGATTTGCCAGTCCGAACAGGGCTGACCACCGCAGGATAGAAGTTTCCCCCACCGCCCTCAGCCGGGCCTGTTCCCGGCGTAAGATACCGATATGTCCCGCCAGCAAAAGCTCCTCAGGAGTCAGGGCTACCTGCTGCCCCCAGTTGGGGGGAAAGAAAGAAATCCGTTCCTCCCCCATCCCATGCACGGCAGTCATTTCGTTGACCCCGTCCAGGTTGACGATGAGGTCAAACTCGCCGCCCAGCAGCAGGGTATAGGCGACAATCAGGGTCTGCTGCGGTTGTCTTGCATTTGAGCCGGCCAATTCGCTGACTATCGGCTGCCGCGACGATTGGTTAGCGGCAAACCAGCGCTCCAAGGCGGTTTGGAGAAAAGGGGCGACCTGCTGCGCTACGGAGCCGCCCAGCAAACCGACCACGATCGTATCCTCTTGCCGTTGCCGCGGCGGCCGGGCATTCAGGGCGTTGCCCGGGGCCGGGTCGGCAAGGCCGTAAAAGGGATGACTTACCTTGCGCGCCGCAGCGTACTCCGTCGCGGCGTTAGTTTTAGCGGAAATATTTAGGTGGGGGGGGGGGGTAATACTATCCGGATCCGCCGACCGTCCGCCGCCGTACCCCGTTCCATAGGCCGCATAGTAGGCAATCCGCGCCATCCCCTCCAGGGCCAGCAGGGTCAGCGCCAGCATCAAGCCGTAGTAGAGGATTTTCCGGCGGAAGGGCAAACCGCTTTTCCTTTCTTGAGGATTCCCAAGCCATTGTATATAAAACCGTCCTTCCCGCGCAAGGGGGAATCCAGCGGTTGCCTGCCAGTAATGCGGCGGCCTAAGGCAGCGCCGTTACGGATTCCCCCTTACGCGGGAAGGACGGTGGTGGGGCGGCCAAAGGCTAGGGCGTAGTCGCCGCCGCGGCCACCGGGCCGATGCTGGCGGTTTTGCCCATAGTTTTGACGCCGCTGCTGTTGTCGTAGTAGCGGTAGGCATAGAGGTACTTGCCTTCATCGGCCGCTACGGGGGTGTAGCTGGTCGCCGACTGGACAATCACCTGGCAGCCGTTGCCGGCCGCATCATCGCAGCGGATCCACTTGACATTGTTGCTGCCGCTGATGGCGATGGCCTGTCCGACCCGGGGCGTGGTGTGGCCGCTGGCAAAAGTCAGCGTGGCGGTAGGCCCGCTCCAGGGGGTGGCCGCCGGGCTGATATAGCTGTAAATCCAGCCGCGTTCATCGCTCAGCCGACGCACCCGAAACCGCTTGTTGGCCTCGTAGGGTTCAATAAGCATCCGGCAGGAGCAGCCGGAGGTGTTGCGGATGCGATTGATATTCAACACGGTGCTGCGGACCACCGTCCACCCGGTTATGCCATCGTCGGAAAGCTCCCAGATAAACCCGCCCTGGCCGACGGTTTTGGTCAGCCATATCCCGACATCCCAGCTGGTTTTAGCGGTCATGCCTACAACCGGGGCATCCCAGATGTTGAGTCGGACCTGATCGACCACAGCGAGGCCGCCGTACTTCAGCATGGGGTATTGGCGGCCGTCAAAGCTCCAGGGGTCATCGTTGCCGGCCACGCCATCCAGGTTCAGGTTCCAGTTGGCATAGATGCCGGTATAGGAAGTCGGACCCGTCCCCCGCAGACCCGTTCCCAAAGCGCTGCTGCTCTGGCCGCTGACTCCGGTGTCCCAATAACTGTTGGTAGCTACGCCGCCGCTGTTCTTGCCGACCAGGCCGCCGGCGGAGGGACTGGTTCCGGTAGCCACTACCGGCCCCAAGGCGTAGCTGGCGGTGATAGTTCCTTGCGTGGTCGCGGTGCTGTCCGTCCGCTGATTGTAGCCGACCAGCCCGCCTACCGCCGCCGTGTTGCCGGTAGCCTTGACCGGACTGCGGGAATAAGCGGCGGTGATGGCCCCCTGATTGTGGCCTACCAGTCCGCCCAGGTAGGCGTCGCTGTCGGTGGTGATGGCTACTCCGGTGGCGTAGCTGGCGATGATGCTGCCGCTGCTGCCGTTATGCCCGGCCAAGCCGCCGACTACTGAGGGGCTGCCCTCAATTTCGGCGGCAGCGTAGCTGCTGACAATGCGGCCGGTATTGCCGCCGGCCAAGCCGCCCACATAGACCGTCCCGTTCCGTTCCACCGCATTGACCTGCCCGGTGACCGAGCTGAGGTTAATTGTCCCGCCATTGACCCCGGCCAAAGCCCCGAACCGGACTCCGTCCAGAGTACGGACATTCACCGCTATCAGCCGCACCTTTTCCAGCTTGCCGGTAGAACCAATCTCCCCGAACAGGCCGGCCCGATCCGGCTGGGTGCGGTTGATAAACAGGTTGGATATGGTCTTGTTGTTGCCCTGAAAAGTTCCGGTAAAGGGCGCAGTGGCGCTGCCGATAGCATCCCAGCCCAGGCTGCCGTTCCAGTGGAAACCGTCATCGGCGTCAATGCCGCCATCCGCATCGGTGTCAAAGTCCAGGTCCGCTTGCAGTTCGTAGCCATTGCAAGCGGCAACGGCGGTACCTTGCGCGCAGCCCCGGCCGGCCAATGGCCCCGGAAAGGCGGCGGCGTAGTTGGCCGCATCCCCGGCCGCCACTATCCCGTCGCTGTTCAAGTCCCAGCGGATAGCGTTCAGCTGCGCCAGAGAATGCACTTCCAGCAGGCGGTCGTTGTCGGTGTCATAATCCCGCTGTGGAGCCGATTTGATCGTTCCATAGACCAGCATCGGATACTGGCTATCGCTGCCGAAATCCCAAGGGGAATCGGCGCTGCCCATGCCGTCCAGGTTCAGATTCCAGGCATCATAAATCCCGGCGTAGCCAGTGGGGGTTTGCAGGGCGCTGCTGGTCTGGCCCGTCCCGCCGGCGCTGGTCGTCTGGCCGGCCGCCGCCGTATCCCAATAGCTGACGGTGACCGTTCCCGCATTGACCCCGGCCAAGCCGCCGGCAACGCTGCCGCTGCCGCTCGCCGTTACCCGCCCCCGGGCGTAGCTGGCCTCGATGTTACCCTGATTGACGCCGACCAAGCCGCCGGCCCGGCCATTGCTGCCGGTTGCCGCCACCGGCCCGGCGGCGTAGCTGGCTTTAATGTCCCCCAACAGGTTCTGCCCGGCCAGGCCGCCGGCCGCGGAGCCTTGATGACCGCCGGTCACGGCAACCCGGGCAAAACTGGCCTGAATCGTCCCCAACAGATTCAAGCCCACCAACCCGCCGGCCACCGCCCCGTTGGTGCCGGTAGTGATTGCGCCGGTGGCATAGCTGGCGGTGATCGTCCCTTCGTTGACCCCGGCCAGGCTGCCCACCAGCGACCGCCGCTCGCTGTAGAGAACCACATCAGTCAGCCCCAAGCCGGCAATCTTGCCGCCGCTGCCGAGGACGCCGAACAGCCCCACGAAATCCACTACATAGTCGTCAATAAACAGCTGGTCGATGGTCTTGCCCCGGCCCTGAAACTCTCCGGTATAGGGATTGCCCCGGCCGCCGATGGGCGTCCAACCGTCGCCCTGATTCCAGTAAAGGCCGCCGGAATCGGCGGCGGTAATGGCCCCATCGGCATTGGTGTCAAAGGTCAAGTCGGCTTTGAGCTCGTAGCCGAGGCAGGGGTCAGGAGCAGTATCCGCATCGTCGCCATCCGGACAGCCCATGCCAGCGGCGGCGTTGGGAAAGGCGGCGGCGTAGCTGGTACTATTGGCGGCAACATCCGCCGTCCCATCGCCGTTCAAGTCCCAGCGAATAGCGTTCAGCTGGGCCAGGTTGCTGATTTCAATGAGCCGGTCATCATTGCTGTCGTAGTCGACGGTGGTGGGCGTAGTGGGCGTAGTGGTCTGAGCCTGGGCCGCCGGGACGGGATGTCCACTCAGGAAAACCAAGGCCAGCGCCAAGGACAGCAGGGTAAAGGTAGCGGCAAACAGGGGCAGCCGGGGGATGAAGGACATTGGGGCTATGCCTCCTCGGGTATAATGGGGTTCGGCCTGACAGCGCGGATCTGCGGGACAGGAATGGGATGGTAGCGGTGGGTTAAGCGAATTGTCAAGGGGGCATAAGACAAGGAGCCGGGCAAGGGCATATCCCGGACACCCCCTTACCGTCCTTCCCGCGCCAAGGGGAATACGGATTCAAACATGGATAGACAGGATTAACAGGATTCTTGTATCGGATTAGAACGGTGCTGACGGTCAATAACCGTTCCCGGCAGATATAGAATCCTGTATATCCTGTTAATCCATGTTTGAATCCGTTTCCCGCCCCCTTACCAATTGCGCTTTTTTGCTGTATGATAAGGGAAACAGGCCATTATGATGCGGAGGTTTCCTGGCGGATGTTCAGCTATATTGACCACCTGGAATGTACCCAGTGCGACCGGACTTATCCCCACGACCGGGTCAGCAAGGTCAGCGAGTGCTGCGGCAAGGTGCTGTTTGCCCGCTATGACCTGCCGCGCCTGCGCCGGGAAGGGAATCCGGCGGTTTATGCCGGCCGGGAAGCCAATATGTGGCGCTTTGCCGAACTGCTGCCGGTAACGGATCCGGCCGCCATCGTTACCCTGGGCGAGGGGGGGACGCCGCTGCTGCCGGCCGCCGGCCTGCAAAAAAAGCTGGGCCTGAAAAGCCTGTTCATCAAAGAGGAGGGGCTGAACCCGACCGGCACTTTCAAGGCCCGCGGCATCGCCGCCGCCGTGTCCAAAGCCGCCGAATTGGGCATAACCGGCTTTACCATGCCCTCGGCCGGCAACGCCGCCGGAGCCGCCGCCGCCTACGCCGCCCGGGCCGGCCGGCCGGTCAAAGTCTTTATGCCGCAAGACGCCCCAGCCGCCAACAAAAAAGAGTCGGTGATGGCCGGATCCGAGCTGAACCTGGTGGATGGCCTCATCAGCGACGCCGGCCGCTTGTCCGCCGCCGTAGCCGCCGAGCAGAACCTCTTTGACCTGTCCACCCTGAAAGAACCCTACCGGGCCGAGGGCAAAAAGACGATGGGGTTGGAAATCGCCATGCAATTGGGCTGGAAAATGCCGGATGCTATCATCTATCCCACCGGCGGCGGCACTGGCATTATCGGGATGTATAAGGGCTTTCAGGAATTGCTGGAACTGGGCTGGATCGAGGGGACGCCGCCCAAGTTTATCGCCGTGCAGCCGACGGGTTGCCAGCCCATCGTCAAAGCCTTTCAGGAGGGCGCGGCCACCGCCGCAATGTGGGAAAACGCCGCTACCCTGGCCGACGGCCTGCGCGTTCCCGGCCCCTTTGCCGACTATCTAATCCTGCAAGCCATTAGGGAAACCGGCGGTACGGCGTTGGCGATAGAGGATGCCGATATGGTAGTGGCAATGTACGACATCGCCACGGCCGAGGGCATCATCGCCTGCCCGGAGGGAGCGGCGACCCTGGTCGGATTGCAACAGCTGCTGCGCCAGGGTTTCCTGGCCGCCGACGAAACTATCGTCCTGCTGAACACCGGCTCCGGCTACAAATACCTGGACTTGATCCGGGACAGCAACGGGTGACGGATTCAAACATGGCAACCCCGCAACCGTCCTTCCCGCCGCCCCTACCGTCATTCCCGCGTAAGCGGGAATCCGGCGGTGGCTTGCGGAGGATGCGGCGGCATTAAGGCTACCGTTCGGGATTCCCGCTTACGCGGGAATGACGGTGAAAAGGGGCGGCAGTTCACTACCGTCATTCCCGCGTAAGCGGGAATCCGGCGGTGGCTTGCCCCGACTGTGGCATTATAAGGTAGCGCCGTTCGGGATTCCCGCTTACGCGGGAATGACGGTAGGGGCGGCGGGAATGACGGTAGGGGGTTGTCGCCTGTCTATCCATGTTAATTAGGAAACGGGAAATGGAGATAATTTTGTGTTCGCCGCGGGGGTTTTGCGCCGGGGTGGTGCGGGCCATTCAGGTGGTGGAGCAGTGCCTGGAGCGGTTCGGGCCGCCGGTCTATGTCAAACATCAGATTGTCCACAATCCCTATGTGGTGGACAATCTGGAACGGCAGGGGGCCATCACCGTGGAAACGGTGGCGGAAGTGCCGCCGGGATCCCTGGTAGTCTTTTCGGCCCACGGCTCGCCGCCGGAGGATTTCGAGCAGGCCCGGGAACGCGGCCTGCGGGTCATCGACGCCGTCTGCCCCCTGGTAACGCGGGTGCATAACGAGGCCGCCAAGTATCACCGGGAGGGCCGCCGGCTAATCTTGGTCGGCCACGCCGGGCATCAGGAAGTCAAGGGGACGATGGGGCAAGCGCCGATGACCCTGGTGGACGATGCCGGCGATCGGGAAACGCCGGATTGGGACGGGGCTACGCCGGTGGCGGTATTGACCCAAACCACTCTTTCCGTGGGCGACACCGCCGCCGCCGTAGCCGCCATCCGGGAACGCTTTCCCCAAGCCCTGGTGCGGAACGATATTTGCTACGCCACCACCAATCGGCAGGCGGCGGTAACGGAAATGGCCGCCCTGGTGGATTTGGCCCTGGTTATCGGGGCGCAAAACAGTTCCAACTGCAATCGCCTGCGCGAAGTGGCCTTGGCCCAGGGCATCCCGGCCTATCTGATTAACGGCCCGGAGGAAATCGACCCGGCATGGCTGGCCGGCAAAAGCAAGGTAGGCATCGCCTCCGGAGCCTCGACCCCGGAGGAATTGGTAGCGGCGGTTATCGCCGCTCTGAACCCGGAAAAGGTAACGCTGCTGGCGGGCATTGAGGAGGATGTATCCTTTAGCCTGCCCAAGGAGCTGCGGTAAGGCGGCGCTATAATGGCCGGGATAACCCGGCCGGCCTTAAAACCTTGCCGGGATAGGGCAATCGGATATAGAAACCGTCCTTCCCGCGTAAGCGGGAATCCCGAACGGTATTGAAAAGACCTGCCGGTTACTCGGCGCGGATTCCCGGATTCCCGCTTACGCGGGAATGACGGTAGAGTAGGTTGTCCGGGATTCCCGCTTACGCGGGAATGACGGTATAAGGGCGGGAATGACGGTAGGGTAGGTTGTCCGATATATGCCCTTGCCCTATGCCGGGATAACCGGCCGGCCGCCGATTCCGTTCTGTTGCGGGGTATCCGTCCTTCAACAAGTTCAGGGTGAGCGGATTATCCCGCAACAGAACGGAATCCCAACAAGTTGCCTATTCCCAACCCGTTATAAGGAGTCAATCATTCCCTTGAAGGACGCCAACGGCCGGGCGGCGCCGCAATCCATTGCCCGCCGGGTCTTTTCCCTGCCCAGCATCATATCCCTGGCCGTGGCTATGGCCCTGCTGGTTTTCCTGTGGTTCCGCTTTGAGGTGGATCTGGCGGAAACCTGGCGGCAGATTGGAGCGGCCAATCCCTGGTATCTTTCCCTGGCGGTAGCCGTCCATTACAGCGCCTTTCTGTTTCGGGGGCTGCGCTGGCGCTTGCTGCTGAACAATGTGCGGGAGGAGGGCGAGGCCCGGCCCGGATTGGGGCATTGCAGCCAGCTGATTATGCTGGGCTGGTTTGCCAATTCGGTAGCGTTTTTCCGCTTGGGCGATGCTTATCGGGCCTATCTGTACCACGATGACCGGGGGGCGTCTTTTTCCCGGACGATGGGCACCATCCTGTCGGAGCGGGTCCTGGACACGGTAATAATCATCCTGCTGCTGGCGGTGGCTTTACCCTTTCTGGCCGGCAGCAATCCGGCGGCGGCGGGGCTGCTGGCGGCGGTTTCCGGGGTATTAGTGGCGGCGATGGGCGCGCTGCTGTTGTTGCTGTACGCTACCCGCAAAGCCCAGGGCCGGCGACTCCCGGCGTGGCTGGCCGGCCGCTACCGCCAGTTTCAAGCCGGGACTTTGGGCAGTTTTCGGCGGGTTCCCCTGGCGACGGCGTGGGGACTGCTGGGCTGGCTGGTGGAAGTGGCGCGGCTTTACCTGGTAACGCTGGCCCTGGGGATTGACTTGAGCGGCCCCCTGGTGGTCATCACCATCCTGGCTAACTCCCTGCTGACCCTGGCCCCGACGCCGGGGGGACTGGGCGCGGTTGAGTGGGGATTGGCCGGCCTGCTGGATCAGCTGTCGACCCTGTCCATTGCGGCCATTGCGGCCCTGGTGCTGCTGGATCGTTCCATAACCTATCTGAGCGTCATTGGCGTGGGAAGCGTGTTGTTTCTGGCCCGTTGGGCGGCCCGGCTGCGGCGGAAGGGGCCGGCCGGGAACCCCCCGGGGCCAACCTTGGGGAAGGATTAAAGAGCGCGGCTATCCCTCCGGCGGCAGGTCGTCCTGGGGCAAATCCTCCACTGCCGGCAAATCCTCGATCGGCAGCTGCGTCTTTTGCGGCGGCTGCATCAGTAGGGTCAACCGCCGCCGCTGTTCCCGGTTCAAGGATTCCGGGGGCAGGGGATGGGGTTCCGCCTGGCGCAGGGTTTCCAGGGCGCGGCACAGTTCCCGGGCGGTGCCGATGCGGTCCTGGACCCAGACAACGCTCATTTCGTACTCAAAGAAGTTGTCGTGCAGGGACTTGACGGCGTCGTAGGCTTCGGTCAGAGCGGGATTGTTTTCCTCCTCCCGCAGCTGTTCCAGGATCAGCATTACGCGGTAGTGGTTGTAGTGATTCCAGCCGCGCTTTTCGCCGTAAGCCTTGGCGGCGGCGGAAACCGCGCCATAAGCCTTTTCCGAGGCTTGGACGGTATCCCCCCGGTTCAGTTCCTGCTGCGCCTGCCGCAGTTGGAGCCGACCCAGCTTGGCGTAGCGGTCGGATTTTTCTTGGCGGTACTGTTCGTTTTCGGGGTCGAGCATAAATCCCTTCCTTGGCCCGGAGCGGTAGATGGCCGCCCGGCCTAGTCTATTCCTCCGGGGGCGGTTCGTCCACTTCCGGCAAATCCTCGATGGGCAATTGCGCCTTTTGCGGCGGCTGCATCAGCAGGGTCAACCGCCGCCGCTGTTCCCGGTTCAGGGATTCCGAGGGCAAGGGGCGCGGTTCGGATTGCCGGATTTCCTCAAGACGGGCGACCAGGGCTTTGGCGAGGTCGATGTGGTCCTGCACGGCAACCGTTGCCAGTTCGTGCTCGAAAAAGTTGTCGTGGAGGGCCTTGACCGAGCTGTGGGCCGTTACCAGAAACGGCTCCTGCCACTCCTCCCGCAACTGTTCGATGATAAGCCCTACCCGGTGGTGGTTGTAGTGATTCCAGCCGCGCTTTTCGCCGTAAGCCTTGGCGGCGCAGGATACCGCGCCATAAGCCTTTTCCGAGGCTTGCATGGTATCGCCCTGGTTCAGTTCCTGCTGGGCTTCCCCCAGCTTGAGCCGGCTGAGCTTGGCGTAGCGGTCGGATTTTTCCAAGCGATGCTGTTCATTTTCGGGAGTGGTCATTGGCGGCCTTTCCTTGCATTGGGTTGGGATTTACTGACCGGGCGCGGGTCTATTCCTCCGGGGGCGGTTCAGCCACCTCCGGCAAATCCTCGATGGGCAGCTGCGCCTCTTTAGGCGGCTGCATCAGCAGGGTCAACCGCCGCCGCTGTTCCCGGTTCAGGGATTCCGAGGGCAAGGGGCGCGGCTCTACCTGGCGGATTTCCTCAAGACGGGCGGTTATCCGGCCGGCGGCATTGATGCCCTCTTGGACTACGATCGGGCGCAGTTCATGCTCGAAATAGTTGTCGTGCATCCCTTTGAGCAGGAGGACGCCAAAGGCCAGTTCCGGGGCATCCCACTCCTCCCGCAGCTGTTCCAAGATCAGCTCTACCCGGTGGTGGCTGTAGTGATTCCAGCCGCGCTTTTCGCCATAAGCCTTGGCGGCGCAGGAGATAGCCCCATAAACTTTTTCCGAGGCTTGGGATTCGTCGCCCCGGTTTAGTTCCTGCTGAGCTTCCCACAGCCGGAGGCGGCTGAGCTTGGCGTAACGGTCGGATTTTTCCAAGCGGTCGGCTTCGCTCTCGGGGGTGGTCATAATGGCTCCTTGTTTGGCGGCGGGCTTTAGCCGGAAAATTAGGCCGGCACCGCCCGGTCAACGCTAACCCACCCGGCGGAAACCTGCTCCGCGGCCATTTCCGGGGTGACAACCATAGGTTCCGGCAAGGGATGGCCGAATTCAGCGAGGGCGTCCAGGTAGATGACAATGCCCTCCCGGATGAGGCTTTCCGTTTCGGCAAGGGTGTACCCGGCGGCGATGCAGCCGGGCAGGGCCGGCGCATAGGCCGAGTAGCCGTTGCCGGTCTTTTCCAGTATGTAGCGGTATTCCACGCCAACCTCCTTATTCCAAACCGGCTTGTTTCAGGATACCCTGCCAAGTGCCGGGTTTCAAGTCGACGCTCGGCCGGCCGGCTATTACAACAATGCCGGGTTTAACGGGGTGGTGGTAAATCCGGTGGCTGCCGGTCGTCCGCGTATGCCGCCAGCCATCCCGTTCCACCAGCCTTATGGCTTCTCTGACTTTGGGCATACTTTACTCCTACTTGGCAAATCCCTACCCCAGCCGCGGCATTACTTCCCGGCTAAACAATTCCATCGACCGCAGCACCTTGTCCCGGCTCATTCCGCCGAAGTCGAAGTTGCAGCCGAAGTAGTCGATGCCCTGGGCCTGCAAGGCGCGGATTTGGGCTACGCAGTGGTCGGGATCGCCGATGATGGCCCGGTTGACTGACAGGTAATCGTAGCTTTCCGGCAGCTGCGCCCGCTGCCGCCGCCAGTCGTCCATCCGCTGATAGACCTCGCTGCCGGTGTCAATCTGCCGCCGCCACTGCATAATATCGGCCACCCAGTTAATCCGCGCCTCGGTGTCCTGCCGCGCCTGCGCCGCCGTTTCCGCCACATAGAAATAGCGGAAAAAGGGTATTTCCGCCATCGGCCGGTTATGGCCGGCGGCCGCCGACAGCTCCACAAAGCGATGGCACAAATCCAGGGCGGCCGCCGTATCCTGCACTACGGCAATGCACAGGTTGTGGCCGGTGGACACCAGGAATTCCAGGGTGGCCGGAGTGCGGGTGGCGGCGATGTAGATGGGGGGATGGGGTTTTTGCAGCGGCGGCGGCGACAGGTTGATGTCGCGCAGCCGATTAAACCGGCTTTCGTAGCTGAATCCGGGGGTCGTCCACAAGCCCTGGACGATTTTAATGGAATCCTGAAAGCGTTCCGCGCTTTCCGCCGGATCCAAGCCATAGCCGGCGTATTCGTAGCCGCCGGAACCCCGGCCAAAGCCCACATCCAGCCGGCCGCCGCTGGTCAAATCCAGCATCGCCGCATCCTCGGCCAGGCGCAGGGGATTGTGCAGCGGCGACACCAGCACCGCCGTGCCGACCCGGATTTTGCGGGTGTGGGCGGCGATATGGGTTGCCAGAATCAAGGAGGAGGGCACCATGCTGTAGCGGGTAAAGTGATGCTCGGCCAGCCAGGCGCTGACAAAGCCCAGCTCCTCGGCATACTGGATTTGCTCGGTCGTTTCGGCGATAATCCGGGCCGGCTCGGTCCCTTCGGGCCAGGGAACATGGGTGAAAAAGGCGAATTTCATAATCGGCGCCTCTGACGGTGGGTTAAAAGGATTAGGTCGGGCTGGAATCCTGAAAGGACTCCGCCCCATACTTGGAAAAGTAATAAAAGATTGACCGCTCCGCTATATCCTGCATAATGGCGGCCATCTCCGCTACAGTCCACTGATTTTCCCGGAAATAGAAACTTCCCCGGTTGAACTTGCCTTGTTCCTCGTTGTGCAGGTAGGTTTTGTTCAATTGGCCGAACATCGCCATAGTGGATACCCGGTCCAAAATTGAGGAAGTATCCTCAAAATCGCACCCGTAGCCAAAGCAGACAAAGGGGAAAATGCTTTCCCGCATCAGCGCGGTACGCAGGCCGATAAGGTTCTTGCCCAGGCGTTCTATGGCATTGCCCCGGGCTTGCTGCGGCTTTCCCTCCGCTGCCCTCAAATCGTTAGTTCCCTGATTTTTCACCTCGGAAATCAAAATCGGGCAGGTCAAGGCGTCACCCCGGTTGTTGTTGATAAACAGGATGCCGCCGTCCGGGCGGATGGAACTGCGGTCAAAGGGATGGTGAAACTCCACTTCGGGATATTGCCGCCGCAGTTCGGCAACAATGTCCTTCAGATGCCACTGCTTTTCGTAGGACAAGGTGATTTTCTTGCCGAACTTGGCATCCAGGTAGTCGACCACCTGATAGAGGGACTGGATAATCTCCGCCTCCTGCCGCTTGGAGGTAAAGTTGATTACGGTTCCCTCCCGCTGGGAGCGCAACCGGTCTTTTTCAGCCATAGGTCTTTACCTCCTTTCCACCAGAAACAGGCACTCCGTGACATAGAGGGAACGGCCCCGCAGGTTTCGGGAGCCCCGATAGGTGTTATAGGGTATCTCAAAAACCTTGACCTGTCCAATTTCCCGCAGCATTTCCTCCATAGCCATCCGGGAAATGAACCCTTCGTTGTTGAAAGACACCAGCAGGAAGGGGGCGTCAATATCCCCCAGCAGCTGCCGGAACAATTGCGGCGATTGGGAACGGATGTTATACCCGGAACGCCGCCAGTCGGTCGGAATTCCCGATACCCGGCTGACCTTTTCGGGCCGGGTATAGTTGACCAGCAGGTTGAGCATAAAGTAGTTGGAGCCGTAGGGATGCTGGTTATAGGGTGGATCCAGATAGGCCAAATCGAGGTTTTTGACTTGCCGGGCCACCCGGTTGGCATCGTCCTGAAAGACGGCATACTCCACTTCGAAGTTGCTCAATACCGGCGGTTCCAGGCGAATTTCCCCTTTAATCCGGGACAGGGCGTCGGTGCCGGTGCCGCCGTATTGTCCAAGGCCGGTGCGGCGGTTTTTGTAGAACCCCTTGAATACGCCGGCCGTATTGGAATGAACCGAGGCTTGGCTCAGCAGCGGCCCCAGCAGCAAATCCCGGAACTCCGCCGGGCAATCCTCAATCAGCTGCCGGTAGGTATCCAAACGGCGGGCGTTGGCCGGAGTGTAAAAGACCCGCTCGCCGGCGGCGATGCCGGTTTCATCCCGGGGGGCGTAGAGTTCCGCAAGGAAACCACCCGCGCCGGCCGGGTTTTCGTCCACCCGGGCGTTCAGTTCGGTCACCAGGCTTTTCAGGGCGGCGAAGTCCACGGCGCTTTTATTTTGCAGGTAACAGCGGGCAATAACGGCGGCGTAATCCTCCAGGTCGTTGCTGACCAGAAAGCGGGAATGGCCTTTCAGAAAGCGGGACACAATCCCGGAGCCGCTGAACGGGTCGAACAAAGCCAGCCGCCTTTGCCCCAGCCGCCGTTGGACTTGGGCCACGGCCGCGCCAATCGGACCCAGCAAAGCCCGCTTGTTGCCCAGATAGGTAATGATTTGCCGGGAAAGGTAATCCGGGTTCTCAGCCAGTCCCGGAGCCGCCGAATCCGGATCCGCCGCCGGGACTAACGGCGGTTGCTGCCCGTTAGCGGATGCCGCCGCAATGCTGCGCTTGACTGCCAAAGTAACCTCGCGGGATTGGAATTGACCGGAAACTGCCCTATTCTAATGCCAGCGCCGGTTGGGGTGTCAATGCTTGGCCGCGGCAATCAGCAGGGCCAGGGCGGTCAGCAGCAGGGTTTGCGGCCAGGGGCGGCGGTCGGGCAGCGTTGGCGGCGGCATTGTTTTCCTCTCGGTGGAACGGCGTTGCGGATTGGCGGCAAGGGTAGCCGGTTTTGTAGGAGGGCGTCAATCAGGCCGGGCAATCAGGCTTTTTGCCGGCAAAAAAGGCCCGCCCCCCCTTATCCAACCGGGGGCGGGCCTTTTGCCGCTCTAAACCGGCCATCTCCGGCAGTTCTAAACCGGCCGCCTTTAGTAGCGTATCCCTACGCCGGCACCCAGGTTACGGCCGAGATTTCGCTGAACTCCCGCCACAGCTTTTGCCAGCTGTCGCCGCGGTCATCGCTGCGATACAGATAGCCGTAGCGGCTGCCGGCCAATACCACCGCCGGGTCAAAGGGCTGCGCGTTCACCACCCACATCGCCGTGTTGGGCGGCGTCGGCAGCGGCAGGCTTTCCCAAGTGCGGCCGGTGTCTTTGGAACGCATCACCGCCCCTACCCGGCCCGGCGTGGTATCGCCGAGGGTCAGAAAAATGGTCTGCGGGTCATCGGGCTGCACCATAATGCCGCGGGGATAGGTATAGGGAAAGTTCTGGCGCGCATTGACCGCCTGCCAGCTGGCCCCGTCATCCCCGCTGGTATAAACATCGTCATTCACCACCACGACCACCGTCTTGGGCGGGCCGGCGGTCACCGCCACATTGTGAATGTCCAGGTTAGGGATGGCCCCGTGATTGACCTTGTGCCAGGTATCGCCGCCGTCGGTACTGCGCCGTACGCCGTCCACCTCGAAGCCGGCCCAAATATCCCGCCGATTGGCCGGGTCAATGGCGATGCCGGTAACCCGGGGGACGCCTACCGCCGGGCAGGTTTCGGCTACTTCCACCGGCCGCTTTTCCCAAGTAGCGCCGCCATCGGTCGAGCGAAACAGCCCCACCGGGTCGGGCGTGCCGGTGCCAGCGTACATTACTGATGGATCGGCGGCGTCAATGGCGATGGCCCAGACGCAGGAGTCGCTGAGCGGCGATTCCACCCGCCGCCAGGTCAGCCCGGCGTCGCCGCTGCGGTACAGCCCCTTGTCGGTGCCGGAAAAGAGGATTTCCGGCTGCTGGGGATGATTAACCACCGTCCGCACCAGGGCGTCGGAGTGGAGGCCCTGATTGATGCCGACCCGCTGCCAGTTGTCGCCGCCGTCGCCGCTGCGGATAATGCCCTGGCCCACGGTGCCTACCAGAATGGTCATCTTGTCTGCCATAGCCGCACCTCCTTGCTGTAGAAATAGGGTTGCCGGGGTCAAGGCCCATCATACTACGGAAAGGGGGAAATGGCTAGTGGGGCGGTGGCGCGGCCGGCCCCGGTCTTTTAATTGTCCGGGAAAGGGGCTTAATTCCCCGCTCCCTCCGCCCTTGCTGAACCGGCCAAGTAAATTAACCCGGCCCGGTCTTATCTCGCTATTGTAAGGGAAAGGGGACGGGATGGCAAGGGGTTTTGGGCGGGAGATTGGGGGGAATTGGCGGCGCGCAGGCGGGTAGAGTGTCAGCATAGGATACGGCAAATAGTAACATTGCCGTATCCTATGTCGACACCCTACCCCAGTTAGGCAATAGGCGGGAAACGCCTCGCCATAAACCTGGTAATCCGCTCTTCGTTGCCGGCATTCGCGCCGAGGAGAAAGCCGCACTCAAAGAGTTGAATGACCAAGCTGGAGTGGTTGACGCGATAGGATTCTCTCCTCGCGTACCATTTGCCTTGGTCAGTGTAAAGCCGCTCCATAACCGGCGGAACCGGCGCGATGTTGCGGAAATAAATCCGCAACTGCCGGCCGTACTTGTTCACGCCTTCCGGCCAAACGTAGAACGGTTCGACGTTGGTAGCGGCGGGTAGGGCTACACCGCCAGTCAACGCCTTATACTGTTCCCGAAAGCCGGCAACCACATTGGGATGTAGTTCGGCGTGGATCTCGGTACGAACCTCGGGGCGCATGAGATAGGTCGCTACCTCGTAGAGTTCGTCATCCGGCAGTTCAGGTTTTCCCGGCATTTTCCCCCTCCTCCTTCCTGAATATCAGCAGATATTCATGGACTTTGTTGATGATAAATTTGCTGGGATACCCAATGGGACGCATGGCGTTATAGTCGGACTGCCGATCCCAGATGACTATGTCCTCCAGCGTCATCCCGGTTTTCGCCTTCACGGTGGAAATCGCGTCAGTGTGCAACGGATAAAACCGAGACCCCTTCCGCAAATCCATAATGTTAAGAATGAAATAGCCTTTTCGGCGCAAGACTATTTCAACTTCACGCGCTACCGCGCCAAGCTCATCAAGAAATGCGGTGTAGTCACTGATGTTGCCCAAGTCATACTCACTGTGAGAGTACGCTTTGGGCGATTTGCCATCAGCGCTTCGCCGGCGCGTCAGGATGTTCCAGTAAGGCGGCGAGGTTACGCAAATCTCTACCGCCCCGCCTTCAAGGGACTTGCTCAAAGTGCGGGCGTCCTGGATTTCATAAATCCATTCTCGCCCCCCTTCCTTAAACAGGTCTAACCTGTTCAGGAAAAGGTCGCGATAAGTGGGATTTATGTCGAACCCGATCGCCGCCATGCCTTTTTGCAAGGCAGCGATAAGAGAGGAACCCGATCCGGCAAAAGGATCCAGCAACACCCCCTTTGGATTGGCTACATAGCAGTCTATGAGCCGAGCGGCAAGGGCGACCGGAAAGGGCGCCGGGTGTTCCCTTGCATCCCGGTCCCTTGCTAGGTTTCGCCAAACGCTAAAGGAATTTTTGAGCCACCGGGAGCCGTCAAGCTGATTGGCTCGCTCCATGCTTCTTCCGCCTCCACCTCATCTCCCCAACCCTCGAAGCCAGAGTGCAACCTCCGGGCAAATACGTCCAATCTCGGCCCAGGAAAATACTGCTTGATGTATTGGTAAAGGACAGCCGGTTTCTCACTATGCCGGCGAGACCGGGCGGTGAACAAAGTTTGCATCTTCCCCATAGAGTCTTTGGGAAAGATGCACTTCCCTTTATACGCGAACAAGCAGTGTTCCGTGGTAATTTGGAAAGGGCCGAAAGGACAAGGGCCAGTCCGCTTATCCCACGTCAAGAGCGTGTAATACTGGAACTTCCACTCCTCAAGCAAGTCAAAGGCTTGCTGCAGGATAGGCCGCCCGCTGGATTTAGAGCGGCTGTTAGTGGCCCACAGCCACAAAAAAGCATCGGGAGCAGCCCATTCGTCTATGGGCAACTCGGCAATCTCCTTGAAAGTCATGGTAGGGTAATCAAGGTCTTGCCCCTGATTAGGCCGGGAAGTCCGCAACCCGGTCTTTCCTTGATCCCACGGAGGATCAACAACGATGCAACGGTATTGCCCGGCGTTAAGCGGCCCTTTGGCAAAATCAGCTTGCCGACTTTCCCGGAGCCATTTGGCAGAATCGGGATGGCAGTCCGGCAGCATTTCCTACTCCCCCTAGATAAAGATATGTGTTTATACAACACATAAATAATAAGTGTCAAGAAGTAGTACGCCCATTTTTGCCCCCTTCTACAACATCCTACCAGCCGTGACGCTTCCCCCGACCAATCGGCCCCCAACATCCAAAACCCGCCTCAATATGCTATCATTGCCGCCACCGCCGCCGGGCGGCGACTATTACCGGGGACGCTGAACGCTATGAATGGGAAAACGAATAAGTACGACCGGGTTCTGGAACAGCATCGGCGGGCCAAGCAAGCCCAGGAGGGGATGGAAATGGCCCTGGCCGACCACAAGGATGCCCTGGCCGCCGCCGCCATCCTGAACGAAGCCTTGCAACAGCACCGCTCCTTTCTGGATTTCGGCGGCGATATGAGCCAGGCCCTGGAATGGCAAAAGAAAACCCTGGAGGCTAATGGCGGCCTGCCGCAGCTGTTGGCAAAACACCAAGCAGCCCTGGCCGCCGCGGCCGCCGTGGGGCAAGCTCTGGAACGGCATCAGGCCGCCCTGGCAGCGGCCGGCGGCTTGGCCCGCATCGTCGCCGAGCATCGGATGGCCCGGGAAGCCGCCGCCGAGTTCAAGGATATTACCGTCGAGCCGGGCAAGCGCAGCGGCCAGCCCTGCATCCGCTACATCCGAATGACGGTCTATGATGTGCTGGAGTATATGGCCGGGGGGATGTCCGATGCGGAGCTACGGGACGATTTCGACCTGACCCAGCAGGACCTGGACCTTTGCCGGGCCTTTGCGGCCGATCTGGACGGACGGCTCCAAGCCGGGATGGCCGGATGAAACTGCTCTTTGACCAGAACCTTTCCCGCCCATTGCCGCTGTCCGCCCCCCCTACACCACCCCCGCCGCTATCAGCTGCGCCAGTTCCGCCTCGGCCACGCCGCCGAGGCGGCCCAGGATTTCCCGGTTGTGTTCGCCCAGCAGCGGCGGCGGGCCGGCGGCGGTGTCCGGGGTTTCGGTCAGGCGGATGGGATTGTTGACGGTGCGGAAAGAGCCGCCCAGAGAGTCGCCGCTGTCCACAAACATTTTGCGGGCCGCCAGGTGAGGACAGCGATCCAAGTCGGCGGCGTCCTGTACAATGCCCATCGAAAAGCCCAGTTCAATCAGCTTTTGGGCGATTTCCAGCTTGGGCAGATGCTGCGACCATTCCTCAATGGCCGGGACGATGTGGTCAAAGTAGAACTGGCCGCTGATGCCCTGCCCCAGATAGCGGGGGTCGCCGATTAAATCCTCCCGCCCGACCAGCCGCCACAAGCCCTCCCACTTGCCGCCGCCCCCGCCGGAACCGGCCAGCACCGCATAGCCGTCTTTAGCTTTCAGCGCCAGTTGGGCGGTAATCATATTCTCCCGGGCGCGGGTCGTAACCTGCCCGGTGGCCTGGTAAAAAGGCATAATGCTGGTGGTATGGGCCACCATGCAATCGTACATTGCCATATCCAGATGCTGGCCGCGCCCGGTCTGACGGCGGGATTCCAGAGCCAGCATAATGCCCAGGGCGGTCCAGACGCCGGGGACGGAATCTCCGATATTGTCGCCCACCATTTGCGGCGGGCCGTCCGGAGCGCCGGTAATTTCCATCCAGCCGCCCATGCCTTGGACGCAGGGATTGTTGGCCGGCCAGTCGGAATAGGGGCCGCGCAGCCCGTCGCTGTCGCCAAAGCCGGTGATGCTGGCATAAATCAGACCGGGATTTATTTGGCGCAGGCGGTCAAAGCCCAGGTTCAGCCGCTGCAAGGCTCCCGGCCCCCAATTGTCCAGCAGCACATCGGAAACTGAGGCCAGCCGCTCAAAGATTTCCCGGCCCCGGGGCTGGCGCAAATCCAGGGTAACGCTTTTCTTGTTGCGGTTAATCGCCAGGAAACGGGCGCTGACCTGGCGGCCGTCCTCGGACGAGACAAAAGGATCGTTCAGCCGCGCCCTTTCGCCGCCTTGAGGACGCTCGATTTTGATAACCTCGGCCCCCATATCGGCCAGGATCATGGCGCAAAAGGGGCCGGCCACAATGTGGGTAGCGTCCAGCACCCGCAGGCCGGCCAGGGGCCGGGGCGCCGTTTCCGTTTCGGCAGTCATCAGGCAAAATCCCCCTAACAGTGGTTTCAAGGATGTAATATAATTCAATTGGCGAGTAATGACAAATAACATTCCGCCATTCGGTTATAGTATATTCCTCCGGCAGCCCGTTCCGGGGGAACGGGGCCATAAGCCACCGCCCATTGCAATCCAGTCAAACCGCTATAGGAGGGCTTAATTCGATGAGTGGACGCCGCCCGTTTTACGAACTTACCACGCATTTCACCGCGGCCGATTGGGAGTGGATTGATGCGCGCGTGGCCGAGGCCCTGGCCGCTATGGAGCCGGATCAGCCGGCGGAATCGCCGCCAAAGCCGGCCGGCCCGGAGGCCCCGGCGGTGGATGCGGTTGAGGATGCGGCCGGGTAGTAAGCCGTCAGTCCACCAACCCGGGGGATTTGTCCCCGTCCGCCGCCGTTTTCCTACACCCCTACCGTGCCGTCTTACTTCCCGCGCAAGCGGGAATCCTGACGGTATTGCCAAAGACCGGCCCACTACCCATCAGGCATTTCGGGGTTCCCGCTTACGCGGGAAGGACGGTGGGCAAGGGATGAAAAAGGCCATTGACGGCGCGCCGATAATCGGGAATAATAGCCGTCAGTATGAGCAGCGCGGCGGATCCTCAGGTTTGGAATGTGGAATCCACTGCCCAATTCGAGCGGTGGTGGGACAGCCTTACACCAGCGGAGCAGCGGTCCATTGACAGCAGCATCCGGCTCCTGGGTCAAAAAGGACCGACCCTGGAGTTTCCCCATTCCTCGGGAATTCGCAGCTCCCGCCATAGCAATATGCGGGAACTGCGGGCGCAAAGCGGCGGCCGCCCTTTGCGGGTCTTTTACGCCTTTGACCCGCGGCGGACGGCTATTCTACTCCTCGGCGGCGACAAGACCGGGAACGACCGCTTTTACCCGCGTTTTGTCCGCCGGGCCGACGAACTTTATGACGCACACTTGGCGGAACTGCGCCGGGAGGGTTTAATCCGATGAGCGGACATCGCCCGTACCACGAACTTACCAAGCATTTCACCGCGGCCGACCGGGCGTGGGTGGATGCGCGCGTGGCCGAAGCCCTGGCCGCTATGGAGCCGGCCCATCCCTACCTGGCCGGCCAGACCCTGGTTCACGGCGACAACTTGCAAGTCCTTAAGGAACTGCCGGACGAAACCGTGGACCTGATTTACCTGGAGCCGCCCTTTAACAGCAACCACTTTTATGTGGCCGCCTTTAAGGACAAGGGCCGGGTGGAAAGCCAGTTGCGGGACATTTGGCGCTGGAATGTAGCGGCGGAGAACGCCTTTCAGCGCTTCCCCCACGGGCCGCTCCGGGACTGCCTGCGCGGCATCCGCCTGCAAGCCGGGGACAAATCCCCTATGGCCGCCTATGCCGTTTTTATGGCCGCCCGCCTGGCGGAAATGCATCGGATCCTGAAACCCACCGGCAGCATCTATCTGCACTGCGATCCCCACGCCAACGCCTACCTGCGGATTTTGCTGGACACCATTTTCGGCGCGGCCAATTTCCGCAATGAAATCGTCTGGCGCATCGGCGAGGCAAGCGATTTCAAGACCCAAGAGAAGGGTTGGCCCCGGAATCACGACACCATCCTTTACTACACCAAGACCGGCGATGCGGCCAAGCGGTTCTACAAGGAGCATATTCCCTACCCGCCTTATTATGCGCGGCGGGATGGCAAAAAGCCGACGGGCAAAGGCATTCCCGTCGATGACACCTGGAATTGCAGCGCGGTCGACACTCTCAATTCCCTTAGCCTAAGTTTCCCGCCGGAGAAAGCCGGCTATCCCACCCAAAAGCCCTTGAAACTGCTGGAACGCATCATCAACGCCTCCTCCGAACCGGGCGAAATTGTCCTGGATCCCTTTTGCGGCGGCGGCGTTACGGCCGCAGCTGCGGCCGGGCTGGGGCGCAAGTACCTGGGCATTGACATCAGCGGCATTGCGGTGCGGGTAATGCAGCAACGGCTGGAATCCCGGGGCAAGGGCTATGTGCCGACGGTGTACGGCTTGGATTGGGGCGATTTTGATTGGGAGCATTTCGAGGAGCGTGCCCTACTGCCGCGGGGTCAAGCGGCCGATGGCGTGCCGGGCTGGGCCTGGGCCGAGGATAAAATCGCCGCCCTGCTTAACGCCGTCCCCAATCAGCAGAAAACCGGCGATAGCGGCGTCGATGCCCGCTACTTCGGGGCGATCGATATTGACCGCAACGAGGGCATTGTCATCCCGATGCAGGTAAAGATGCGCCGCAACGCCGTGGGCCGGCCCGATCTGGAGCAACTGCTGGGGGCGCAAACGGCGATGCAGAACCGGGGCCTGCACGCCCCCATGTCCATAATGGTCAGCCTGTATCCGCCGCCGCAGTCCCTGCGGGTTTTCGCCGCCGAACAGGGCCGGGTAACGCTGCACACCCGGGATGGCGGCCGCCAGGAATATCCCAAAATGCAGGTGCTGAGCGTCCAGGAAATGCTGCAACACGCCGAGCGGCCGGCCCTGCCGCCGGTGGATCCCCGCTCCCTGGTCGGCGACACCCAAGACAAAATGCTGGTGGGGTAGCGGCTTACCCCTTTCCGCTCATCCTGAACTTGTTGAAGGATGGCCGGCCGCCATTCCGTCCCATCCGGCCTTTCCAGCCGCCGTTGCCCATCCTTCAACAAGTTCAGGATGAGCGGATGGAGTTGCAAGTTCAGGATAAGCGGATGGGGCGGCGGCCCCGCAATCGTCCTTCCCGCGCCAGCGGGAATCCAATAGCCCATAGAACCGTCCTTCCCGCGTAAGCGGGAATCCCGAACGGTAAAGCCAAAGACCGGCACACTACACAATCGGGCATTTCTGGATTCCCGCTTACGCGGGAATGACGGTAGGGGGGCGGGAAGGACGGTAGCGAAATGGGGAAAGACGGTTTTGCCCGCGCAGCCGGCCGCAGCATACGACCGGCTAACCCCTGCCCTAAAACCAGGCATAGGTGCCTTGCGACCGTTGGCTCCAACCCGCTTGCCCTAACGACCGCATTGCCGGGGCCAGGGCGGTCAGTTGCCGCGTCCACTCCCCTTTGCCGATGTTATGCCACCTACCTTGCCCGGGAAAAATCCCCTCCACCGGCAAGGCGGCCAGCCGCGCCATAGTGTCCGCCAGGATTTCCCAGGAGTGAAAGGTCTGATTAGGGAAAACATCCAATTCCCGCCGCCGCTGATTCCAGTGCAGGGTGTCCCCGGTGAACAGATGCCGCTGATCCAGATGATAGACCACATAGCCGGCGGTATGCCCCGGGGCCGGGAGGGAGACGACGCCGGGAGCGATAACGACCGGGGCGTCCGGGCCGGTTACATCGGTGGCTAACGGGGCGGCATCGGCATCGGCCGCGCCAATCCAAATCCGGGAACCGTAGCGTTCCGCCCAACGCGCATAGTCGGCTACATCATCCCGGTGGGTCAGCAGGATATGGGCCACGCCGCCCCGGGCGTCGACCCTTTCCGCCAAGGCCCGGCTGAATCGGGGCGCATCAATCATCAGGTTGCCCTCGGGACGGATCGCCAGAAAGGAATGGGCGGCGAAAGAGGCCAAGGCATTGCTGCCCAGGGCATAGACCCGGCGGCCAGTTCATAGGGAAAGACGCCGGCCGGCTCCCGGGGAAAGTCCCGGTTGCCAATGGATTTGGTGGGACAAGCGGCGGCGGCCCGCCATAAGGCCGCCGCCTCAGCATCGGTAGTCGGCTGACGGCGGATTAAAGAGCGGCCGGTTTCATCCATACCGATCGTCTCCGGCGCCCAGTTGCGGGCCGCATCGCAGCGGATGCAGCGGTTATCCACATACCAGGGGCCGGGAGCATTGGCCGGATGGGACCGGTCCGGACGGGGCATAAGGCGGCCTCCTGGCGGTTACATCCGGATTTTCTTTTCCCCGGACAGGTAGGCGTCCGGCTCTTTCTGGAAAGCCCGATTGCAGCCCGGCCCGCAGAAATAGTAGGTCTGGCCCTGGTATTCGTAGCTGCCGCCGGGCGGCTTGGCGCTATCCACTTGCATAGCGCACACCGGATCCGTTTCCCGCCGGCCGCGCCGGCGCAGCAATTGGCTCAGCATAATCCGCTCTCCTTTCCTTATGGGCTGGTGGAATCCTTAATCCGGCAAATCCCTTTGGCGGCCGGCGTATCCGTCCTTTCAGAGTAGGGCAATGGCATATATCTGACAACCCTCTTGCCGTCATTCCCGCCCCTCTTTACCGTCATTCCCGCGTAAGCGGGAATCCCGAACGGTACTGAAAAGACAATCCGGTTGCCCGCCGAACTGTGCGGGATTCCCGCTTACGCGGGAATGACGGTAACGGGCACCGGCGGGAATCTGGAACGCCGCTGCCTTATGATACCGCACTCTGGTCAAGTCACTGCGGGATTCCCGCTTACGCGGGAAGGACGGTGGCGGAGCCCTCAATCCGCCCGTCCTTCAACAAGTTCAGGATGAGCGGATTGAGGGCTCCGCCACCGAATCCCACCCGGAAATGAATTCAGGGCAGTATGGCGCTGGTTACGGCGCTGAGCTGCGGCGGCAGTTCTACCCCGGCCGGCAAGTCCACCCGGATGGTCACCGGATAGCTGATGACGCCGCGCTCGGTGACGGGTTCCTCGGAAACCGCCGTTACCGTGCCGGTCAATTCCCGGCCAGGCATCGCCGCAATGCTGACCCGCGCCGTCGCGCCTACGCTGACCCGGCCAATGTCGTTGGCATCGACCAGGCCGGCTATTGCCGCTTGCCGCGGGTCAAGGATTTCCAGGATCAGGGAATCCTTGCTTACCCGATCCTCGGCGGCGGCGTTGACCAGATAGACCACGCCGGCAAAGGGGGCGCGCAGCTGGGTCTGTTCCATATCCTCAAGAATATCATCCATCCGTTCCAGGGCCACAACGATGGTGGCTTCCAGGGCGGCGATTTGCAGAGGGTTGGGCGGTTCATCGAGGTCGACAATCTGCGCCAACCGGGCGACGGTTTCCGCTTCCCGCAGGGGTACGGAATCCCGGTCGGGGCCGTCGGCCAGCAGTTCGTCCACTTCCCTTTCCGCCAAATCCAAGCGGGTTTGCGCCAATTCCACCGCCAGATCCAAGCGGCGGATGGGCAGCCGGTCGGGGCCGGTCATTTCCTCGGCAAGATTCTTTTCAGCCCGGGAGCGGACGGCTTGGGCCAGGGTAACGGCCGCTTGCAGCTCGGCTTGCACCAGGGAATCCGGCCCCTCTTGCAGCTCGGCCAAATCCTCTTTAGCCCGATTCAAGTTGACTTCGGCCACGGTGATGTTGGATTGCAGTTCCTGGAGGCGCAGGGAATCGGGGCCGGCTTCCAATTCGGTCAAATCCTCTTTAGCCCGGCTCAGGTTCAGCTCGGCCACGGTGATGTTGGATTGCAGTTCCTGGAGCCGCAGGGGGTCGGGGCCGGTTTCCAGTTCCGCCAAATCCTCCTCCGCCTTTTCCAGTTCCGACTCAGCCCGATCGACCGCATTTTCGAGGCGGGTCAAATAGTCGGTGTCGACGCTTTTGGTGTCCGACTGCAAATCCCGGACGGGATTGCGGTAAAACTGGGTGCGGGCGTCTTTGGCGGCGTCCAGGGTTACTTTGGCGGCGTCCACCCGGGTGCGGGCGCGGATGACTTCCCGGTCGTGTTCGGCGATAAAGTCCGTCCGGGCGTCTTTCGCCAAATCTAACGCCAATTCCGCCTCCGTTACCCGGTCTTGGCCGCGCACCGTGTCATCGGACAGGGTTTCCCGATAGTCTTTCAAGGCTTCCCGGGCCTGGTCTAACGCCAATTCCGCCTTGGCGACCCGATCCTGCGCCCGCACCGTGTCGTCGGATACATCTCCGGTATATTCCGCAAGGCGCTCCTCCGCCTGCTCCAGGGTCAACTCCGCATCAGCCCGGGATTGGTAAGCCTGGGCCAGGGTCTGCTGGTGGACGACCTCCAAGTCGGCAATAGCCTGTTCCAAATCCTCCTGCGTCCGATCCAGATCGAGGATAGCCTGATCCCGGGTTTGCCGCGCCGCGAGCAGGGCATCGGCATAGTTCTGGTCAATATCGGCGATAAAATCGGCGGATTGCAAATTGGCGTATTCCAGTTGCGCCACGGTTTCGGCGCGTTGGGCGGCCAGCAGCGGCTCGGCGCTGAAATCCAGGTTGAGCTGCCGGATGGTATCCCGGGTTTGGAAAATATCGTAGCGCAGCCGGGCCATTTCCTCCTCGAGGGCCGGGAAGTTGTCGGCTTTCAGCCGGGCCAAGACCTGCCCTTGCGTAACCCGGTCGCCGGGGCTTACCAGGATTTCCGCCACTTCCCCGGCGGTGTCAAAGGAAAGCTCGGCTTTGCGGGAAAAGACCAGACGGCTGCGTACCGCAATTTCGGCGCCGGCCGGATCCTCTTGCTGCCCGGCTCCGGCCGGCAAAGCGGCGGGGGCCGGATTGTCCGCGCCGGGACTGGCGGCGGCGCAGCCGGCGGCGGCGATAATCAGGGCCAAGGCGGCGGCCAAGAGGATGGACAAGGGGCCAAGTTTGACAATGCGGAACCGTTTTGCCACGATTGGATACCTCGCAGAAAATTGCTGGTTTTGATTATGCCCTTGCGCGGTTGGAAAGGCAACCGGGGCCTATCTCTACCGTCATTCCCAGCCGCCCTACCGTCATTCCCGCGTAAGCGGGAATCCCGAAATGCCCGGCGGACAACGGCCTTGTCTATCGCAATACCGTCCTAGATTCCCGCTTACGCGGGAATGACGGTAGGGCCGGCCGCTGCGTCATTATAAGGCAGTACCGCCCTGGATTCCCGCTTACGCGGGAATGACGGTAGGGGCGGCCGCGGTGTCATCATAAGGCAGCGCCGTCCTGGATTCCCGCTTACGCGGGAATGACGGTAGAGGCGGCCGCCGGATTCTCCTTTGCGCGGGAAGGACGGCTACTACGCCCCCGCCCGGCCCCAGCGGCGGAATAGCCCCCGCAGGGTGGCCGGCAGGTTGGGCAGCGACCAGTGCATCAGGGTGTAAATTACCGGCACCGCCAGCAAGGTCAGCATCGTGGAGCTGATTAGCCCGCCGATAACGACCGTCGCCAATTCTGCCCCGATAATGCCCCCGCCATCGTCGGTGGACAGAGCCAACGGAAACAGGGCCAGGGTCGTGGTGAATGCGGTCATCAGGATGGGCCGGATGCGAACCCGTCCGCCGCGCAGCAGGGCTTCATGCACCGACATTCCCCGTTCCCGCAGCTGTTCCACAAAGGTTATCAGCACAATGGCATTCGTTACCACAATGCCAATCAGCAGCAGAAAGCCCATCAGCGCCGACATACTCAAAGTCCGGTCGGTAATCCACAACGCTACCAACGCCCCGGCTACGGCCAGCGGCAGGCTCAGCACGATGATAAAGGGATTCCGCAGCGACCCCAGGCTGGCGACCATCACCAGATAGACCAAGGCGATGCCGATGCCCATCGCCAGAAAGATGTCCTGAAAGCCCTCAGCCACTTGGGAAAAGACGCCGCCGGTACGGACTTCCACTCCCGGCGGCAAATCGATTCCGTCAATAACCGCCTGGGTTGCGTTGCTTACCGCCTGGGTGTTGACGGCGGTGATGGTGCCGGTGATGGTGGCGGAACGGTTGCCGTCAAAGCGGCTGACCGTCACCGGCCCCTGTTCAATGGCAATCCGGCTGATGGAGCCGAGTTTTACATTCCCCAGCGGCCCTTGCACCGGCAGGTTTTTCAGGCGGTCGAGGTCGTCGGCATCCTCCGGCCGGCCGCGCACCACCACATCCATCGTAATATCCTCTAAATCCACATCGGCCACATCCTGCCCGTTGATAAAGCGGTTCAGCTGCTGGGCCACTTCGGCGGCGGACAAGCCGTATTGGGCCGCCCCCTGGGGGTCGATGCGGACGGTCACTTCATCCCGGGCCTGGCTGAGATCGCTGCGGAGGTTGATGACGCCGTCGAGTTGGGCCAGCTGCGGCTCCAGTTCCCGGGCGACGGCGGTGATGTCGCTGAACTTGGCTCCGGTGATGGTTACTTCCAGACCCTCCGCCTCGGGGCCGGCGGCCTGGCCGGTAAGGATATACGCCACCCCCTCCGGCGGCTCCGGCAAGCGCTGCCGCACCTGGTCGGCAATATCCATCGGCGCGCCGTCCCGCACCTTGGCGGTGAAAGTGGCCGTGGCGGCGGCCCGGTTCAGCGTAACCTGATACATTTCCAGCGGCCCGCCGACCCGGAAAGTTTCCAGGGCTTCCTCAATGCGCCGGGTGTGGATAAAGGTTTGGCCGATGGCGCTGCCCGGCGGCAGTTCCACGGTGATGGTTAAAGAGGTGGGCGTGCCGGCCGGGAAAAAGGTGATGGGAATAACGCGCAGCAAAGCCAGGCTGGCCCCGGTCAGCAGGATCGCCGCCAGCAGCGCCGGCAGCTTGTGGGTAATGGCCCAGGCCAAGACCGGAGAATAAAGCTTTTGCAGCCAGATTTCCCGTTCCACATCGCTGTCATCGCCGCCGGCGCTGGGCAAATCCCCCCGCCGCAGCAGGATGACGCACAGCACCGGGACGGCGGTCAAGGCTACGGCGGTGGAGGCCACCAGGGCAAAACTAACCGACAGGGCAAAGGGGGTAAAGAACTCGCCCACTACCCCCCGGATGAAAGCCAGGGGGATGAACACTACCACCGTGGTCAAGGTCGAGGCGACGATGGCCGCGCCCACTTCCCGCGTGCCGACCAGGGCGGCGTCCATCCGTTCCTTGCCCTGCTGCACATGGCGGTAAATGTTTTCCAGCACCACGATGCTGTCATCCACTACCCGCCCTACGGCAATCGCCAATCCGGCCAGGCTCATAAAGTTCAGGGACATCCCGGCGGCGTACATCAGCAGGATGCCGCTGAGTACGCTGAGGGGGATGGAGATGCCGATAATGATGGTGGGACGCAGGGTAAAGGCCAGGCCGCGCAAAATGCTGGGGCGCAGGTTTATCAGGAAAACAAAGACGGCGGTAATGGCAAAAAGAAAGCCCAGCGTCCCCTCCCGCAGCAGGTTGGACAGGGAACGCTCGACCTCCGGCCCGTCGTTGGTCAATTCCAGCAGCTGAATATCCGGCGGCAGCCCGGTCAAGGCATCGGCCATAACCGCCTGAATCCCCCGGGTTACATCCACGGTGTTGGCGTCCGGGTCTTTGACGATAACAATGCTCAGGCTGGGCCGGCCGTTGGTGCGGGAAATGTTGCCGGCGGCCGAAGTGCTTAACTCCACTGCCGCCACAGCGGACAGCAGTACCGGCCGCTGGCCGCGCAAATTGGCGGAGGGCGCGACGGCATCCGCCGGCAGCGTTACCCGCTCGTAGCCAATCGTCAAATCCCGGATTTGTCCCAGGGAACCTAATTCATGGGCGGCGCGCACTGGATAGGTAATGGCATTGTCGGTGACGCTGCCGGCCGGCAGGCTGATATTGTTGCCGGCCAGGGCCTCGGCTACCTGGGACAGGGACAGGCCCAAATCCTCCAGCTTTGCGGTGTTGACGGTGACGATGACCTGTTCATCCACCCGCCCGTCCACATTGACGCTGTTGACGCCGTCCACCCGCTCAAAGCGGGGAATGACCAGGTCGTCCAGGATCCGCTGCAAGGAAACGATGTCCCGGTCGCCCGAGGCGCTGACCTGCATTATGGGAAAGATGTTGTTGTTAATGCGCGTGACCCAGGGATTATCCACCCCGTCCGGGAAGTTAATGCCGTTGACCTGGCTCTGGATGGCCCGTTCCGCCTCTTTCATATCCTGCCCGAAGCCGAAAGTGGCGATGACGGTGGACAGGTTTTCCTGGGAAGTGGATTCGGTTTCGTTCAGCCCGTCCACCCCGGCGATGGCGGTTTCGATGGGTTCGGACACTTCCCGCATCACCGTTTCCGGGTCGGCGGTGGGATAGACGGTGGTGATGAAAATGGTGGGAAATTCGATGTCGGGAAACAGTTCCCGTTCCAACTGGTTATAGACATAAACGCCGCCGCCCAGGATCAGCAGAATCACCAGCAAGGTAACGGAACTGCGGCGCAGGGCCAATCCGGTGATAAAGGTCAACGCTGGCCTCCGATAAGATTGCGGGAAAGATGAAAAATGCCGCCATCAGCATACGCAAAAATCGGAAAAAAGGAAAGGGGTAAAAGGGCGGGGGTTTGGGGGAATTGGCTATACTTGCTGCTCCCTTTACCTTCATTCCCGCAACCCCCTACCGTCATTCCCGCAGCCCCGCAACCGTCATTCCCGCGTAAGCGGGAATCCAACGGTTGCCTGCCGACAATACCATCATAAGGCAGTACCGTCGGGATTCCCGCGTAAGCGGGAATGACGGTTGAAAGGCGTCGGGAAGGACGGTTCCAGTATGCAATTGCCCCCCGGCCGGGCCGCCGCCAAGCATTGACACCCCAGCCGGCGGTAGCAGTAGAATGGGGCAGTTTCCGGTCAATTCCAATCCCGCGAGGTTACATTGGCAGTCAAGCGCAGCGCAGTGGCGGCCGCGGCCGCTAACGGGCATCAGCCGCCGTTAGGCCCGGCGGTGGCGGATCCAGTCATAGCCGAGAACCCGGATTACCTTTCCCGGCAAATCATAACCTACCTGGGCAACAAGCGGGCTTTGCTGGGGCCGATTGGCGCGGCCGTGGCCCAAGTCCGTCAGCGGCTGGGGCAAAGGCGGCTGGCCCTGTTCGACCCGTTCAGCGGCTCCGGGATCGTATCCAGGTTTCTGAAAGCCCATTCCCGCCGGCTGGTCAGCAACGACCTGGAGGATTACGCCGCCGTCCTTGCCCGCTGCTATCTGCAAAACCAAAGGGCGGTGGATTTCGCCGCTCTGGAAAGCCTGGTCGCCGAACTGAACGCCCGGGTAGATGAAAACCCGGCCGGCGCTGGCGGTTTCCTGGCCGAACTCTATGCGCCCCGGGATGAAAGCTGCATCGCCGCCGGCGAGCGGGTCTTTTACACTCCGGCCAATGCCCGCCGCTTGGATACCTACCGGCAGCTGATTGAGGATTGCCCGGCAGAGTTCCGAGATTTGCTGCTGGGGCCGCTGCTGAGCCAAGCCTCGGTTCATTCCAACACCGCCGGCGTGTTCAAGGGCTTTTACAAAAACCGCCGCACCGGCCTTGGGCAATACGGCGGCACCGGCGCCGACGCTTTGTCCCGGATTAAAGGGGAAATTCGACTGGAAGCGCCGGTATTGAGCAACTTCGAAGTGGAGTATGCCGTCTTTCAGGACGATGCCAACCGCGTGGCCCGGCAAGTCAAAAACCTTGACTTGGCCTATCTGGATCCGCCCTATAACCAGCATCCCTACGGCTCCAACTACTTTATGCTGAACCTGCTGGTCAACTATGCCCGGCCCACGGCCATCAGCCGGGTATCGGGAATTCCGGCGGACTGGCGGCGTTCCGGGTATAATATCCGTTCCCAATCGCCGCTGTTGTTCCGGCAGCTGCTGGGGGATATTGACGCCCCCTTTCTGCTGGTGTCTTTTAACAACGAAGGGTTCATTTCCCGGATGGCTATGGAGGAAATGCTGCGGGAAATTGGACAGGTCGAGGTTTTTGAGATACCCTATAATGCCTATCGGGGCTCCCGAAACCGGCGGAACCGGCCTCCCTATGTTATGGAAAGTCTGTTTCTGGTGGATAGAACCTAGTCCGTTGCGAGGCGCTGCCAATGAAATTCGCATTGTTCACCCACATCCCCTGGCCGGAGGGGGCGGATCCGGGGCGGGTAGTCGCCGCCGCCGTGGCCCAGGTGCAGCGGGCCGAGGAATTGGGCTTTCACGCCGCCTGGTTTGCCGAACATCACTTTTCCCGCTACGGCCTCGGCTCCTCCTCCCTGGTGCTGGCCAGCAGCATCGCCGCCCAGACCAAAACTATCCGCCTGGGTACGGCGGTGCTGGTGCCGCCGCTGCATCATCCGGTACAGCTGGCCGAGAATACGGCGACCCTGGATGTGGTCAGCGGCGGGCGGCTGGATGTGGGTTTTGGCCGCGGCACCGCCGGCTATGAATATGCCGGCTACAATGTGGATCGGGCCGAAAGCCAGGAGCGCTTTCAGGAAGTTATCGCTATGGTGCAGGGCTTGTGGACGACGCCGGATTATAGCTGCGCCGGCCGCTATTTCGACCTGCGGCAGGTCAACCTGACGCCGCCGCCGGTACAGCAGCCGCATCCCCCCATCTACATCGCCGCCACCCGCACGCTGACCACCCTGGAATATGCGGTGTCCACCGGCCATCCCCTGATTTGCGGCGTGGTGCTGGATCACGCCGATGCTTTGGATTTGTGCCAGCGTTTCGTAAAAATGTCGGCGGCCGCCGGCCATAACATCCCGATGGCCCGCCTCCCCTTTTTCCGCTATCTGCACATTGCGGAAACGGCGGCGCAAGCCCGGCAGACGGCGGAGCCGGCCCTGGCTTGGACGATGGATATGACCGATTGGCGGCGCACTTTTGACTATGGCAGCGAGGTTCATCAGCGGCTGGCGGATTACCGCCGCGCCCGCACCCAGCTGCCGCCCAGCTATGATTACTTGGCGGCCAACCGGGCTATTATCGGCGATCCGGAGCAGTGCATTGCCCAAATCCGGCCGTTTCAGGAGGCGGGCATCGACTATTTCGGCTGCAACTTTGACTTCGGCGGTATGCCGCCGGAGCAGACGCTGCGCTCTATGGAATTGTTTGCCCGGGAAGTAATGCCCGCTTTTCAGTAGGGGGATGGCCGCAAGGCAAGGGTCTATACTTGCCCCAATTCCCGGCCGCCATTCCCATCCCCCTGCCGCCAATCCCGCGGCTCCCTACCGTCATTCCCGCGTAAGCGGGAACCCCGACGGTACTGTCTTATAATGCCGCAGTCTTGGCAAACCACCGCGGGATTCCCGCTTACGCGGGAATGACGGTAGAGCGGCGGCCGCCGGGAATGACGGTAGATAGGGCGGCGGGAATGACGGTAGGGGCGGCGGGATGGCGGTCAGAGTCAGGGTGAATGTTGCCGGCAGCGGCAAGGCCGGCCTGAGTTATGCCGCCGCAAAAAATCCCTATATCCGTTGCAAAAGCACAGGGCAAAGGCCGGCGGGTTTCGGTTACACTGCGGGAAACGGCTTTCCGGCGCGGGTTGGGAGGGGCGCACAATGGGCTTATTCGGTTTCCTGAAAGTTTCCCTGGGCGGTCTGCTGCTGCTGGCACTCGCGGCCTGTTCGTCCGATGGGCCGGCCGATTTGCCGGTGACCGGGATGGCAGAGGTCGAAAGGACAGCGGCAGCGGCGGCGTCTCCGGCCAAAAATCTGCGCCACCAGCAACCGCAAGCGGAACCATCGCCCGCGGCCGTACCGCCGCCATCCGATACCGGCCGGGATGAACGGCACGGCGGCTCTCTAATCGTGGCGGTTATGGCTGAAACGCCGCATCGGGATCTGCATCGGGAATATCAGGAAACCCTGGCCGCGCCGGGGACGGGCCTGGCCTACAGCCGTCTGCTGCGGATTAGCTCCGGGCCGGAAACTGCCGCTGGCGGCTTGACTCTGGAGTGCGATCTGTGCGAAAGCTGGGAATTGACTCCGGATTGGAATTACGAATTCACCCTGCGGTCCGAGGTCCATTGGCATAACTTGGCGCCGGTGAATGGGCGGCCGTTGACGGCGGCGGATTTGGCGTACAGCTATGCACGGCTGCGGACGCCCGGTTGGCCCGGGGCGGCCCGCTTTGCCGACCGGGGAATTGGCGACATCACCGCCATTGACGACCATACCCTGCGGGTCAACCTGAACTTTCGGGACAGCGATGGGTTGCTGGCCTTAGCCGACGGCCACAGCAAAATCATCGCTCCGGAAGTAGCGGCGGAATACGGCGATTTGCAACAAGCCCCGGTTATCGGCACCGGCCCCTGGATTTGGGAGGATAGCGCGGACGGCGGCGGCCATTTCCGCCGCAATCCCGATTATTTTGTGCCGGAACTGCCTTATCTGGACGAATTGACCCTTAAGGCGGTCAAACATCCCGAGGGCAACGCGGCGGTGAACCGGCGGCGGCTGGCTTTGTACCGGGCGCGGCTGGTGGATGTTATCGTAGCGCCGCCGACCGACTGGCAAGCCCTGTCAGGCAGCAATGCCGAGTTCAACGCCCGGGTGTCCCAACAGCCGGAAATCGGGGTAGCCCTGACCCTGAACACCCAAGCCGCCCCCCTGGACAATCTCGACTTGCGGCGGGCGGTGTTCAAGGCCGTCGATCCTTGGGAATATGTGGATTTGACTTGGGCGGGCCAGGGCGGCGTCGGCTTGGGCTTGCCTTTGCCGGATCCGGATTGGCAGTTGACCCGGAGCGAAATGCACGCCGACTATCTGGCATCGCCCAGCGAGGCCCGGGATTTGCTGATTGCCAACGGCATCCACAATCCCCTGCCGCTGGAACTGGCGGTCGCCGACTTGGGGCCGGATTATCGCGCCCTGGGGGAACAGGTGGCCGCCGATTTGCAGGCGGTGGGCTTTGATCCTATCCTGCGGCTGACTCCGGCTAATCGGATGGGGGAATTGCTTTTTGGCCCGGAACGGGATTATCAACTGGCTTTGGGGCCGCTGCCGCCGCATCCCACCGTCAACGGCTATCTGTATGCCCTGCTGCACAGCCGGGGGCCGGGCAATATCGCCGGCCATAGCGATGCGGTTCTGGATGGGCTGATTGAGCGGCAGGCGGCGGAATTGGATCCGGCCCGGCGGGGGGAATTGCTGCGGGAGGCGCAGCGGCGGGTTATGGAGCAGGGCTATATGTTCAGCCCGGTAACCGGCTCTTATCGCTGGGTGTTTGACTGGGATTTGCAAAACTTTTACCCCAACACGGCCCTGGGGGAATACCACTACTGGGCCGCGGCGTGGCTGGAGCGGTAGGGCAAGGGCAACGGGCAACAGCCGCCGGCCTAACCGCCGGGCAATAGTGCTACATAAACCTTCATTCCCACCCGCTACCGTCATTCCCGCGCAGGCGGGAATCCAGAACGGCGTTGCCCTATGATGCCGCATCTCCGGCAAGCAACTGCTGGATTCCCGCTTACGCGGGAATGACGGTAGCGGGGGCGTGGGAATCCAGAACGGTTACGCGCCGGATTCCCGCTTATGCGGGAAGGACGGTAGAGAGGGGCGGGAATGACGGTTATATATGGGATGGCCCGCCGGCCTAACCCGGCGTGGCATAAGTGGGCGGCAGAGCGCCGGCGCCCCGTTGCAGTCCCTTCAGATAGGCAATCTGCCCCTGATGCTGATAGAACTCGCCGATCAGCTGGAGCAGGATCCCGCCCACGGACAGGTTCGGCCGCCGTTCCCGGGGGATGCGGTCGAAATCCTCCGGGGCCAGCCCTTGCAGATACTCCAGAGTGGCGGCGCGGACGGCGGCCCCATAGCGCAGCAGTTCCGCCAAATCCAGGGCGGGAAAGTTGGCGACCTGTTCCGGAGTATGCCCAAAGCCGTTATCCCGGGTCGGCAGGCCGAACTTTTCGTGCCAACCCTCCCGTTCCCACAACTCCGGCTGCCCCTGAATAAAGAACTGGATCCACATATCCTCGACCCGGAGGGTATGCCACAGCATCCAGCCGATGGGATTGGCGGCCGGCCCGGCCTGCCAGGCCAGTTCCGCCGGGGTCAGGTCTTGGACGGCTTCGAGCAGGTAATCCTGCTCCCGCCGCAAAGCCATCGCAATGAAATCCGTCAGGTTCATACTGCACCTTTTTTAATTTACATGGATGGACAGGATAGACAGGATTCTTGATCTGCTATGTAGGATTCTGTCGATACCGAAACCATCTTACCCGACAGACCCCAAAAATCCTGTCTATCCTGTCTATCCATGTTTGAATCCGTCCCTAGCGATACCCCCTATCGGCCGGCAGGTCGGGCTGTTTGGCGGCCTGCACGGCCAGCCGGTCGCAGCGTTCATTTTCCGCATTGCCGGAGTGGCCGCGCACCCAGCGGAATTTTACATCGTGCTGCTCGCAGAGGCGCAGCAGGGTTGCCCACAAATCCGGGTTCAGGGCCTTTTCCTGCCGACTGCGCCGCCAGCCGTTGGCCTGCCACTGCCGGGCCCAGCCCTTTTCCATAGCGTCCACCACATAGCGGGAATCGCTGTGCAGGATAACCTGACAGGGCTGGGTCAGGGCTTCCAGGGCTTTGATGACGGCCAGCAGTTCCATGCGGTTGTTGGTGGTGCGCCGATAGCCGCCGCTGAGTTCCTTGCGGTGGCCGCCGTATTGCAGCACAATGCCATAGCCGCCGGGGCCGGGATTGCCCAGGCAAGCGCCGTCCGTGTGGATTGTCACCAGGCTAGACAGGGCGGGCCTCCAGTTTGCGGAGCAACTCCGCTACCCGGCTCAAATCATACTCAATCCCGGCCCGGGAATCGCAGCACCGGGGGCTGTTGACGGCCAAGGCGTCGACCGAGGAGTAAAGGTCATAAAACTCCTCGTCAGCATACTCCTGCGCCAAGCATTCGATTACCCCGACAATGCCGTAAAATCCGGTGTACCGCCAACCTTTGGCCTGGGCAAAACCGCGCAAGGCCCAAGCGGCGGCGTACCATCCTTTGCGGGAGGCTTGCACCAATTCGCCCTCAGCCAGAGCCATCTCCGCTTTGGACAGAAAAGCCCAGCTGGTGGCGTTGCCGGTAGTGGTTTGGGTAGCCATAGCAGGTTGCCCTCCGGGAAAGGATTGCCGGAAATAAACCGTCCCGTCTTACGCCGGCAACCGTTCCAGTTTGCGGAGCAGCTTGGCAACATCCGCCAGGCAAATCTCCACCCCCAACCGGGAATCGGTGTTCTCGTAGGCGTTCATTTCCAGGGCCGTGGCGGCGTCGAACCAGAGGTCAATATCCTCCACGACGGCGGGGGGATAATTGTCGGCCAAGAGGTCCATAACCTCATACAGCCGGCGGAAACCGGAATAGGGCCAGCCCTTTTCCCGGGCAAAACCCCGCAACATCCAAGCGGCGGCTCGCCAACCCTTTTGAGAGGCTTGTACCAAGTCGCCCCGCGCCAGAGCGTCCTCGGCTTTAGCCATCAGAACCCAACTGGTTTCCACATAGCTCCGGGTCTGCGTAACCATCATGGCAAGTTGCCCTCCGGGAAAGGATTGCCGGAAACAAACCGGCCCGTCTTAGGCCGCCAGCCGTTCCAGTTGGCGGAGCAGCTCGGCAACATCCGCCAGGCAAATCTCTACCCCCAACCGGGATTCCGTATCCTCGTAGGCGTTCATTTCCAAGGCGATGGCCGCGTCAAAGCCGAGATCCAGATCCTCGGCGTCATCATATTCGGCCGCCAGCCGGTTCATCACCCCGTCCAGGCCATAAAAGTCGGTGTACCGCCAGCCCCGGGCCTGGGCAATGCCCCGCAGCATAACCGCGGTAGCGCACCAGCCCTGGCGGGAGGCCCGTAGCAAATCGCCCGCGGTCATGGCAGCCGCAGCCCGATCCATAAACGCCCAACTGGTGGCGGCGTAAGTTGCGGTCAGAGTAGCCATAGTTCCCCCTTTCCTTTTGCCGTACGGCAAAGATGACGGCTCGCGGGCTATGCCGACAGGTTTTCCAGACGGCGCAGCAACTCCCCGACGCGCGCCAGCCGTTTCCGCACTTCCGACCGGGGCCACCGCCCCTCGTAAAAGTTGCGGTGCAAAGCGTTGGCCGAGTTGAAAAAAGACTTCAACTGCCCATCGCCGGTTTCCGCCACCAGACGGTCGATAGTTTGGCTCAGTTCGCCGTGATGGGTATGCCGCCACCCCCGCAGTTCGGCCACGCTTTTCACCCGCAACGCCGCCGCGCCCCAGCCCTTTTCCGAGGTTTGCAGCAGGTCATTGGCGGCCAGATAGGCCCGGGCCCGGGCGTAGAACTCTCGGCTGGTGTTGATATAGTATTGGACGCGCCCGGGCATTGGCAACCTCGCTTGAGCTGCGGCTAGGCCGGCAGCCGTTCCAATTTGCGGAGCAGCTTGGCAACATCCGCCAAGCAAATCTCCACCCCCAACCGGGAATCGGTGTTCTCGTAGGCGTTCATTTCCAGGGCCGTGGCGGCGTCGAACCAGAGGTCAATATCCTCCACGACGGCGGGGGGATAATTGTCGGCCAAGAGGTCCATAACCTCATACAGCCGGCGGAAACCGGAATAGCGCCAACCCTTTTCCCGGGCAAAACCCCGCAGCATCCAAGCGGCGGCGCGCCAACCTTTGCGGGAGGCTTGCACCAAGTCGCCCCGCGCCAAGGATTCCTCGGCTTTAGCCATCAGCACCCAACTGGTTTCCACATAGCTCCGGGTTTGCGTAACCATGTCAAGTTGCCCTCCGGGAAAGGATTGCCGGATGTAACCCGGCCGGTCTTAGGCCGACAGGTTTTCGAGCTTGCGGATCAATTCCGCTACCCGATTAAGGCGGTTGCTTACCTCGCGCCGCGACATCCACCCCTCGTAGAAATTGCGGTGCAGGGCGCCGGCCGCGGCGAAAAGACGCCGCAAACTCCGGTCGCCGGTATGTTCCACCAGCCGGCTTATCGTTGTATGCAGGTCCTCGTGGCTGATATGCCGCCACCCCCGAATTTCCGCCACGCTTTTCACCCGCAGGGCCGCCGCGCCCCAGCCCTTTTCCGAGGTTTGTAGCAGGTCATTGGCGGCCAGATAGGCCCGGGCCCGGGCGTAGAACTCCCGGCTGGTGTTGATATAGTATTGGGCGCGCGGCGGCATTGGCAACCTCTCCATAAGCGGGATTCCCTGCGGTTACAGGGGATTCATCCTTCAACAAGTTCAGGATGAGCGGAACGATACCCTGTAACCAAAGGGAATTGGCGGCGGAAATACCGCCGCCCTTATTCCGTCGTTACCGAACTTTCCTGGCCCTCCAGGGCGGCGTTTAGGGTGTGCCAGGGCAGGATGGCGCATTTGATGCGGGTGGGATAGGCCGCTACCCCGGCCAGCATTTCCAGGTCGCCCAGGGCGTCATAGTCCACGGCGGCGTCCGGCTCGGTCAACATGGCGTGGAAATCGTCAAAAAGCGCCGCCGCCCAGGCCAAGGGGCGGCCCTTGACGCTCTGGGTCAACAGGGAAGCCGTGGCCCGGGAAATGGCGCAGCCGACGCCCTGAAAGCCCACATCGACAATCACCTCCTCCTCCACCCGCAGGTAAAGGGATATGCGGTCGCCGCACAGGGGATTGTAGCCGTCCGCCTGGCGGTTGGCATCGGGCAGCCGGCGATAGTTGCGCGGCTTGTTGTTATGCTCCAGCAGGATTTCCTGGTACAGTTCGTTCAGGTTGCTCATAATCAGCCGAAAATCTCGATAACCCGGTCAATGCCCCGCACCAGGGTATCAATCTCCTCTTTGGTGTTGTAAAAGGCCAGGGAAGCCCGCACGGTGGCCGGAATGCCGTAGCGCTCCATCAAAGGCTGGGCGCAGTGGTGGCCGGTGCGCACCGCCACGCCCGCGGCGTCCAGGATGGTGCCGACATCGTGGGGATGGGCATTTTCCATTACGAAAGACAGGATGCTGCCCTTGTGCCGGGCCGTGCCAATCAGACGGACGGGGCCGATTTCCGACAGCCGGGCCGTGCCATAGGTCAGCAGTTCCTGTTCATAGGCGGCGATGTTGTCCATCCCCAGGGCGGTAACATAGTCAATGGCCGCCCCCAAGCCCACGCTGCCGGCAATGTTCTGAGTGCCGGCCTCGAACTTGTTGGGAATAGTGTTGTAAAGGGTTTCCTCAAAGGTAACGGAACGAATCATTTCGCCGCCGCCCTGGTAAGGGGGCATCGCCGCCAGCAGCACCGCCTTGCCGTACAGGACGCCGATCCCGGTCGGGCCGTAGAGCTTATGGCCGGAAAAGACATAGAAATCGCAATCCAGCCGGGACACATCCACTGGCAGATGGGCAATGGACTGAGCCCCGTCCAGCAGTACCGGCACGCCGCGGCGATGGGCCAGTTCCACGATCTGCTCCACCGGGTTGATGGTGCCTAAAGCGTTGGACTGATGAACCACCGATACCAGCTTGGTGCGGTCGTTCAGCAGGCTTTCGTATTCGTCCAGTAGCAGCTCGCCGTCGTCGTTGATGGGAATGACCCGCAGGCGCGCGCCCTTTTCCTGGCTGAGGATTTGCCAGGGGACAATGTTGGAATGATGTTCCATCGCGGAGAGGATAATTTCATCCCCGGGGCCGACATTTTGCCGTCCCCAGGTTTGCGCCACCAGGTTGATGCCCTCGGTCGTACCCCGGACAAAGATGATTTCCCGGTCGGCGGCGGCGTTGATAAACTGCCGGACTTTCTCCCGGGATCCTTCGTAGGCATCGGTCGCCCGCTGGCTGAGGGTATGGACGCCGCGGTGGACATTGGAGTTCTCCGTGGCGTAGTAATGGACCAAGGCGTCGATGACCGGCTGGGGTTTCTGGCCGGTCGCGGCGTTGTCCAGATAGGCCAGCGGCTGGCCGTTAATGGTCTGCCGCAGGATGGGAAAGTCGGCCCGGATCTGGGCCAGGTCAAAGGGACGAGTTGCAGTGGACACGCTAGGCGCCTCCCCCAAGCCGGCCGGCGGCCGGCAGAGTCTTGTCAGCAATGGATTCCTGAATGCGGCGATCCAGATAGTCCCGCACCGCCGCATTTTCCACCGTGTCGATGATTTCCCGGGCAAAGGCATGAATCAGCAGCCGGCTGGCGGTCTGCGGATCCAGGCCGCGGCTCTGCATATAAAACAGCACATCCGCATCGATATGGCCGGCGGTGGCCCCGTGACCGCACTTCACATCATCGGCATAAATCAGCAGGCTGGGCTTGCTGTCCACTTCGGCCCGGTCGGACAGCAGCAGGTTCTTGTCGGTCTGCTGGGCGTCGGTTTTCTGGGCGTCTTTCCGCACCAGCACCGTGCCGCCGAACACCGCTTTGGAACGCCCGTCCAGAATGCCCTTGTAGTAAAGGCGGCTGACGCCGTGCGGCCGGGCGTGGTCAATGCTGACCAGATGATCCAGATGTTGCGTGTCGTCGGTAAGGTACAAGCCGTTCAGGGAACAGTAAGCCCCCGTCCCGTCCAGCAATACCGACAGGTCGTGGCGGCCGATAGCCATCCCCCGGGCAAAACTGCCGGAGTTATAGCGGCTGTCGGCGGCCTGGGTTACGCGGGTGGTGCCGATATGAAAAGCGGCGCGGCTTTCGTCCAGCAGGCGGTAGTGGTTGACCTGCGCCCCGGCGGCCAGGGCCACCTCAGTAACGGCATTGGTAAAGTAGCGGGCTGGCGGGCCGGCCGCGCCGTTCAACGGGCCGGGGCCGATATAACTTTCCAGCAGGGTCAGGCGGGCATTGCGCCCGGCGACAATCAAAGTGCGGGGGTAGGTAACGATTTCCGCTCCGCCGCTGCCGTCAAGAGAATCACCGCCGCCATCGGCCGCATCAGCCGCAGTAAAGTAAGCGATATTCAATACCACTTCCTCGGGGCAGTCGTCGGGCAGGTGGACATAGGCCCCGTCGGTAAGAAAGGCGGTATTCAAGGCCACGAAAGGATCTGCCGCCGGGGCCAATTGCCCCAAGTGCTGACGGACGATTTCCGGCTCAGCAACCAGGGCATCGGACAAAGAGCCAACGGCAAAGGGGCGGTCAATCGCCGGCCGGCTCCCGGCGCCGGTTTCCCCATCGGGAGGCTGATAGCGGCCATCCACAAAAAGCAGGTTGGCATCGGCGGCCGCCGGGAGGGGCATAAGGCCGGGCAAGGGATCGCCGCCGGGTTGCGGCCGGCCGGCGACCTCCGGATGGACGAACCGGGCCCGGGCCAGGGGGGCGACGCTGGTATATTTCCAGGGTTCATTGCCGCGGCGGGCCGTGGGAAAGCCGGCGGCGTCAAATCGTTCCCAAGCGGCGGCGCGCAGCTCGTCAAGCCAATCCGGGCCGGCGGTTTGCGCCCGCAGAGCCAGGTAGTCGGCGTGGTAGGCCGGGTGATTGACGGTGATGGCATGGGTCATGGCTGATTGGGTTAGCTCCTTGGCCGCGCTGCTACGGATTGCAGCGGCGGCACTCGTGGTATTTGCGCGAGCCTATCTCGGCGATAGCCGACCTACGGCTGTTGAACCATTTCCAGCCGTATTCCGGGTCGGTTTTTCGTTGGGCTACAAAGCCCCGAATGGTTGGGCAATCCTCCTGGTGCAAAGTCGTCCTGGCGGAGTCGAAGTTGACCCAGTAAATCAAGGCGTACCTCCTTTGGAATAGATTACCTCGCCGCCTCCTTAATCCAGTCATAGCCCTTTTCCTCCAATTCCAGGGCCAGTTCCGGGCCGCCGGAGCGGACGATGCGCCCGTCCAGCAGGACATGAACCCGATCCGGGGTGATGTAGTTGAGCAGGCGCTGGTAGTGGGTGACGAGGACGATGGCGTTGTCGGGGCGGCGCAGGCCGTTGACCCCGTCGGCCACAATCCGCAGGGCGTCAATATCCAGGCCGGAGTCGGTTTCATCCAGCAGGGCCAGCGTCGGCTCCAGAATCGCCATCTGGAGGATTTCGTTGCGCTTTTTTTCGCCGCCGGAAAAGCCTTCGTTGACCGCGCGGCGCACCAGTTCCGGGTCGATGTCCACCAGTTTTATCTTTTCCCGGAGCATCCGGTCAAAGTCCCGGGCCGAGTATTCCTCAAGGCCCCGGTGGGCGCGGGCGGCATCGGCGGCGGCTTTAAGAAACTGCCAAGCCCGGACGCCGGGCAGCTCCATCGGATATTGAAAGGCCAGAAAGACGCCGTCCCGGGCCCGTTCCTCCGGGGCCATGGCCAGCAAATCCCGGCCGCCGTAGCGGACTTCCCCGGCGGTTACGGCGTATTCGGGCCGGCCGGCCAGGGCGCTGGCTAGAGTGCTTTTCCCGGAGCCGTTAGGCCCCATAATGGCGTGAACCTCGCCGGCGTTGACGGTCAAGTTGACGCCGGCCAGGATTTCCTGTTCCTCCACCGCCACGTGGAGGTTGGCTATTTCCAGGATGGGGGACATATTGGGGGGACTTCTCCTTTTTTCCGCTTTCGGGTTGGATTTACTAGGGGCGGTCAGGGCTGCCAGACAGACGCCGGGATTGATGGGCAGTTAGTTGGGCGGGCGGGATTCAACCCGTTCAGCGTCCGAATCCGTTACTGGTCGATGGTCGTTCAATAAGCGTACCACGGCATCGATTAACTGATTGAAAGCCTCCGCTTTCAGGATGCCGGCCTGTTCCGATATTAAACCGGTATTGGCCGTGAAAAGTTTGCCCGGACGAGCATAACTGACCATTTCCAGCGATCCCTCGGCGAAGCTGTCATCGGTTAAAGTTATCGCCCGCGCGTCGCCGAAAGGGTTGCTGGTAACTTGGCACAAAACCCAGTCGTCCCGGCTTATTCCGGCTAAGGCTACGGCCGGACGCAGCTTTGACCGGGACAAGTCGGAGAAAGGGAAAGGTACTAAGACTACCGCTCCCGCTGCAAATGCTCCCACGCCGCATCCTCCTCCGGCCGGTTCCAGTCCTCAGCCAGAGCCGCCTCGCTCAGGAGGGCGGTGGCAGGCACGGCCCAACCCTCCGCTTCCAGAATGGCAACGATGGCTTTGCGCTTGCCCGGGAGTTTCACCGGCTCCAGCAAGCGCACATTGCCCTGTTCGTCAATTACGGCTTCGATGGCGCGAACCATCCGTCACCTCCCTAATAGGGCGCGTTGTTGCCGCTGTTCTCGAGCAAAATCGGCGGCGGACCGGGAATACGGCCGGCGGCCACCTCCGCTTTAGCGGCCTCATACCACTCCGCAATCTCTTGGCGGGCCTGCCGCCGGGCTTCCGCCCGGCCGATCGCGATGCTTTCTTGCAGGACTTCCGCCCGGCCAATCGCAATGCTTTCTTGCAGGACTTCCGCCCGGCCAATCGCAATGCTTTCTTGCAGGACTTCCGCCCGGCCAATCGCAATGCTTTCTTGCAGGGCTTTCGCCCGGCCAATCGCAATGCCCTCCGCCCGGGCTTTGGCCGCGGCGTCCTCTATCCGCCGCCGGTTGCCGGCCAGGGTAAAAAACATGGCAATCACCTTCTCGAGGATAGGCTAATCCGGCTTGTTGCCGTTTTCGCTCAAAATCGGCGGCGGGTCGAAGTCGCGGCCGGCGGCCAAATCCGCTTTGGCGGCCGCGTACCATTCTGCCGTTTGCTGGCGGATTTCCAGCCGCTCCTCTTGGCGGCCCTCTTGACGCCCTTCCTCCCGCGCTTTGGCGGCGGCGTCCTGTACCCGCCGCCGGTTGCCGGCCAGGGTAAAAATCATAATCGTCACCTCCGAAGTGAGCAGGAAACTCAGCAGCAGCGCGCCGAAAGCACTGAAACTGTTGCCGCCTAGGCTGCCATTCCAGACAATCAGCCACCACTCCTGCCCCGGCATCTCGTAGTTTTCCACCCAGGCGCCGGCCAGAAAGCAGAGCCACCAACCGACGGCAAAGGCCGCAATCAGCGGCCGGGCTACCGGCGGCATACTGAACAGCCAGCGCAAAATTGCCACGCCCTGGTTGTCCTGCGGGGAATCCGGGTTATCCCGGTCGTTGTTCCTCAATCTATCTTACCACCCTTTTGCTTTCCCGGTCAGTGCGGCGGCGGGGCCGGGAAAATCCGCTTTGCCGGCGCTGAACTGTTGCTTTCCCGGTCCGCCCGGCGTTAAAGCCGAGAAAAACCGCTTTGTCGGCGCTGAATGTTGTTTTCCCGGTCAGCGCCGCGTTGGGGCCGGGAAAATCCGCTTTGTCGGCGCGGAACTGTTGCTTTCCCGGTCCGCCCGGCGGCGGGACTAGCCCACCGTTCCCTCCAGGCTGACTTTCATCAGTTGGCCGGCTTCCATAGCGAACTCAAAGGGCAGTTCCTGGAAAATGCCCCGGCAAAACCCGTTGATAATCATATAGTTGGCTTCCTCCGGGGAAATGCCCCGCTGCTGGCAGTAGAACAGCTGGTCATCGCTGACCTTCGAGGTAGTGGCCTCATGCTCCAGTTGCGCCGTGGGGTTCTGCACCTCGATGTACGGGACGGTGTGGGCACCGCACTGGTCGCCAATCAGCAGGGAATCGCACTGGGTAAAGTTGCGCGCCCCCCGGGCCGAGGGCATTATCTTGACCAAGCCCCGATAGGTGTTCTGCCCCCGGCCGGCGGAAATGCCTTTCGCCACGATGGTGCTTTTGGTGTTCTTGCCCAAGTGGATCATCTTGGTGCCGGTGTCGGCCTGCTGGTAGTTGTTGACCAGGGCCACGGAGTAGAACTCCCCCACGGAATTATCCCCTTGCAGGATGACGCTGGGATATTTCCAGGTGATGGCGGAGCCGGTTTCCACCTGCGTCCAGGAAATTTTGGAGTTTTTGCCCTGGGCTTTGCCGCGCTTGGTGACGAAGTTATAGACGCCGCCGTTGCCCTCTTTGTCCCCGGGAAACCAGTTTTGCAGGGTGGAGTATTTGATTTCGGCGTCATCCAGCGCCACCAGTTCCACGACGGCGGCGTGGAGCTGATGGGACTTCCGCATCGGGGCGGTGCAGCCCTCCAGATAGCTGACATAGGCCCCTTCCTCGGCCACAATCAGGGTGCGCTCGAACTGGCCGGTGTCCAGGGCGTTGATGCGGAAGTAGGTCATCAATTCCATGGGGCAGCGGACGCCTTTGGGGATGTAGGCAAAGGAGCCGTCGCTGAACACGGCGGAGTTCAGGGCGGCGTAGAAGTTGTCGGCGTAAGGCACTACCGACCCCATATACCGCTGCACCAGTTCCGGATGCTGCCGCACCGCCTCGCTCATCGAGCAGAAAATTACGCCGGCTTTTTCCAGGGTTTCCTGATAAGTGGTCGCCACGGAGGAACTGTCCAGCACGGCATCCACGGCCACGCCGGCCAGCTGTTTCTGTTCCGCCAAGGGGATGCCCAGCTTGTCGAAGGCGGCCAGCAGTTCCGGATCGACCTCGTCCATGCTCTTGGGGCCGTCTTTGGCGGCGTTGGGCGCGGCGTAGTAGCTGATGTCCTGGAAGTCGATGGGCGGGTGCTGGATGTTGGCCCACTTGGGTTCCTCCTCGTTGAGGGTGACCCAGTGGCGATAGGCTTTGAGCCGCCACTCCAGCAGCCACTCCGGCTCCTCTTTCTTGGCGGAAATAAAGCGGACGATGTCCTCGCTGAGCCCTTTGGGGGCCACATCCTGGGCGATGTCGATGGTAAAGCCCCACTTGTAATCGGTAGCCAGGTCGGTGGACTCCCGGGAGATAACCCGTTGGGTAGTCATAGGAAAGCTCCTCCGGCCGTCAAAGCGGCGGGAATTGTTGACCTTTTCAGTCAACAATTAAGCATACCACCGGAAAAGCGGGGTGTCAACGGATGGTTTGGGGAATTGGCAACCGGGCAAGGGCATAGCGCAAACCGTCCTTCCCGCCCGCCCTCTCTACCGTCATTCCCGGCCGCCCCTACCGTCATTCCCGCGCAAGCGGGAATCCTGTGGTTTCTTGACAAGTATGCGGCATCATAAGGCCGGGCATTTCTGGATTCCCGCTTACGCGGGAATGACGGTAGGGGACGGCGGGAATGACGGTAGGGGACGGCTGGCGCGCCCCATCCGCTCATCCTGAAACCGGTTGCCATTTTCCGCTCATCCTGAACTTGTTGAAGGATGGAAAGGACGGCAGCAAGGCGGGCGGGAAGGACGGTTTTATATGCAATTAACTTGCAGTTGGCCCGCCGCTGGCTTGCGCCGCCAGGGGGCTATAGCCGATAATCAAGCTGCCGGGGCCGGGGCTAAAGGGCGTCCGGCCCAAGGCAACCACTAGAACCGCCGGGGAGCCGAAAACCGTTTGCCTTTCCGCAAAAAAGCCCTCTACTACGCCTTGATGCTGTTGCTGACCCTCTTGGCCCTCGAGGGGATGGCGCGGATTGCCTATTATGCGGCCTATGGGCAGGGGTATGGCGGCGATGGGACGGATTTCCTTTCATATTCCCCAACGCCCGCTATCCCGCCGCGCCGGGAAGTTGCCGAACTCTGGTCGCTGCAACATCCCTTTTACGGCTATACCCGGAACTTGCCCTACCATGACCTGAACGCAATGCCGCCCCAGCGGCGGCGGGAGAATCTGGCAATCATCGGCTTGCTGGGCGGCTCCGTGGCGCAGGATCTGAAACCCTTTCTCCAAGAGGCCCTGAATCGCTGGTTTGCCGCCAACCGACTGCCGCGGCAGCCGGCGGTTATCGGCTGGGCGGTGGCCGGGCAAAAGCAGCCGCAGCAGGCCCTCATCGTCGCCAATCATCTGCTGCTGGGCGGCGAGGTTGACCTGATTGTCAATCTGGACGGGCATAATGAACTCACCGGCAGCGCCCTGCTGGAGTTGGAGGATGACACTTTCCCGTTCTTTCATTACTACTGGAATAATCAGGTCAGCTTGACGGCTGAGGAGGTTTTGCGGGCGGGACGGATTCAGGTTTTGCGCCGGGAACAGGCGCGGCTGGCGGCGGCCGGCCAGGTTTCCCCCCTGCGCTGGTCGGCGGTTTTCGGACTGGCGAACCGCTGGCGGCGGGAAAGCGCCGCGGCGGCGATTGTCCAATTGAACTGGGAACTGGCGGCCACAGATGCAGCCTATAGCCTGGAGAAACACGGCCCCGGGAACTGGTTAGCAGCGGGGGAATTGCTGCCGGAAGTGGCGCGCGGCTGGTATCGGGGTTCGGCAGCCCTGGCCCGGCTGGCGGAATTGGCCGGAGCCGACTATTACCACTTTTTGCAGCCCAGCCAGTATGCGCCGAATGCCAAACCGCTGAGTCCGCAGGAATTGGAAAGGGCCTATGACCCGGCCGGGCGTCATGCGCCCTTTATCGGGCCGGGCTACCCGCTGCTGCGGCGGTTTAATCGGGATTTGCAAAGGCAGGGCATTAACTACTTTGACTTGACCGGGATTTTCGCCGACCACCCGGAAACCCTTTACCGGGATCCCTGCTGCCACTTGAATCGGCAAGGGAATGAACTGCTGGCGGCGGCCATAGTGCGGCGGCTGGAGCCGGCCTTGCGGCGCTTGGGGCAGGAAAAACCGGCCGCGCCGGTTTCTGCCCTGGCCGCCGCCCGGCGGCCGGCGGCGCCGGATACGCTGCTGCTCGCCGCCCCCTTTCAAGTGTACCTTTCTAGCGACGGCCGCTGGCTGCGCTATGTCCGGGCGGACTGCGTCCCGGCGGATGTAGCATCCCGGTTTTTTCTGCATTTGACGCCGCGGGACTTGGCGGACTTGCCGCCCTACCGCCGGGAATATGGCTACGACAACCGGGATTTCAGCTTTGCCGCGGCCGGCGGATTTTTTAAGGGGGGGCAGTGCCAAGCGCAAATCCGGCTGCCCGGCTATCCCATCGCCGCCCTCCGCACCGGCCAGTATGTGGCCGGCGTGGGGGAAATCTGGTCCGGAGCTTTTGACTTTCCGGAATAGGGGGTTGTCTCCGGCCGCCAGGTCAATGGCATATAACTAAAGAACCGTTACCGTCTTTCCCGTGCAAGGGGGAATACGGATTCAAACATGGATTAACAGGATTTTGGGTATCTGTAGAACGGTTGTTGACCGCCAGCACCTTTCTAATCAGATACAAGAATCCTGTTTATCCTGTTAATCCATGTTTGAATCCGTATTCCCCCTTGCACGGGAAGGACGGTAGGGGGGCGGCAATACGGGTAGTCTGCTATATTTAACTGCCTTAATCAACCGGCCGCGGCCGCTTGCCGCATCCCCCAAGAAAGGAGTAAAATGGAATCGGAAACGCCGGCCCCCTGGTGGTCTTGGGCGCCCCGCTTTCCCAAGCTCGCCATCGCTATCGCCGCGCTGCTGTATGATGCGGTAGCGGCGGGCACCATCCTTTGGCGCCTGAACAATCAGGAAAACTTGGCCTTTTGGCCCAGTCCCGGGGAATTGCTGAATGCGGTCATCACCGACAGCATCACCTCCAACGCCGTGGCCCTGGCCATGTTCCTGCAGCTGAACGCGGAGTTGATTAGTATGATTCTCACCCTGAAAGCCAACTACGAGGAAAAGAAAGAGGCCGTGGCCAAGGCCAAAGCCGAGGCCGCAGCCCAGGCCAAAGCCGAGGGTGAAGCCGCCGCGGCCGCCCGCATCCGGGAATGGTACGAAGCCCACCGGCACGACCTGACCAATGCGCCGCCGCCGCCCTACATCGACGATCACCGGAACGGCTCCGGCCGCCGGCCGGATTCCCCCGACCAGGAGTAACAAGGGCGGCGGAAACGCCGGTATTCTTGCCGTCCTTCCCGCTGCCTGCCACCGTCCTTCCCGTTTGCGCGGGAAGGACGGTTTCTATAGGCTATTGCCCGGCCGGAGACGACTCCCCTTATCCTTGACACCGGCCCCGGTTGCCGCTATGCTTTTGCCGTTCAGTCAACGGGAGGTTTTTTGCCGTGTCCACTCAGGAATCTTTTCTTACCGAGGAAATGCGGGAGCAGGCCATCGGGTTGGAGGGGCCGCCGGCGGTTATGGAAGTGGAAAAGGGCCACATCCTGCGCTTTGCCGAAGCCATTGGCGACCCTAATATCCAGTGGACGGACGAGGCCGCCGCCCGTCAGGGCCGCTACGGCGGCCTCACGGCGCCGCCCACTTTCCTGCGGGCGATGTGGGGGGCTACCGTGGAATTGCCCTTTGACCTGTCTTTCGGCCGCCGCTTGGATGCCGGCAGCGATTGGGCCTATTTTCAACCGGTGCGGCCCGGCGACCGCATTACCGCCATCGCCCGCATCGCCGACCTGACGGAACGCCGCGGCCGCCTGGGTCTGATGGTCTTTCTGACCACCATCACCACCTATCGCAATCAGTTCGCGGAAGTGGTCGCCACTCAGACCAATACGCTGATTGCGTACTAATTCCAAACCATCCGAGGTAAGCCAATGGCCGAGCAAGTTTATTGGGAGGATGTGGCCGAGGGTATGGAACTGCCCGCCCTGGTCAAGGAACCCACGACCCGCCAACTGGTGCAGTATGCCGGGGCCTCCGGGGATTTCTACGAAATCCACTACGACAAGGATTTTGCCCTAGGCAATCAGCTGGACGGCCCCATCCTGCACGGGGCCTTGAAAAGCGCCTTTCTGGGGCAGCTGATTACCGACTGGATGGGGCCGCAGGGGACGCTGCAACGGTTGCAATGCCAGTATCGGGGGATGGACGCCCCGGGGCAGGCCCTTACCGTCAAAGGCAGCGTTACCCGCAAGTATCAGCAGGACGGCCAACATCTGGTGGACTGCGAACTGCGGCTGGAAAACGCCGCCGGCCAGAACACTACTCCGGGCAGCGCCACGGTAGCCCTGCCGAGCCGGGGCGGGTAGGGGCTTAACCTAGTCTTGAAAGGAGCTGAAACCCTTGACCGCGCCATCCCAAAATAAAGTCGTCCACTGCCTGAACTCCGGGGGAGTCACCTGGTGTGGCATCCCCGGCCCGTGGCAAGAGGAAAGCCGGCCCATTGAACAAGTCCGGGAGTTCCAGATCGATACGGAACGGTCAGGGGAGCGGAGGGAGGCGCTAGTGGGGCGGCGGGTCAGCTGGTATGCCTATCAGGACCAAGTCGCCGCCAGCCACTGGAGCCTTGTAACCTGCCCCTGCTGCCTCGATGAACATCAGCGCGTTCTGGAGGAGCAGAAGCGGGAACGACAGCGAAATGATTGGAAGTGGGCGCTAATCTTTGTTGCCGTCTTTGCCGTCGGGGTTGTCATCATTATCGTCCGTGCGCTGAGCGTTTGATAAAAAGACACTTGCCGGAACTTCCGCAATCGCGGAAGTTCCGGCAAGCGACCCCAATCCAAAACTCAAACCAAACCGAGGTTAAAACAACTATGCCAGAGATTCTTACCGACAAGGTTGCCATTGTCACCGGGGCCGGGCGCGGCGTGGGCCGCGGCGTCGCCAAGCTGATGGCCGCCGAGGGCGCTAAAGTGGTCGTGGTCGATCCCGGCGTCAATGTGGACGGCAGCGGCTTTGACCAGTCCTTTGCCGCCCAGGTGGTCAGCGAAATCCGGCAGGAGGGCGGCCAAGCCGTACCCTGCCTGGAATCCGTCGCCACCATGGCCGGCGGCGAGCAAATCGTCCAGACCGCCATCGATAACTATGGCAAGCTGGACATCGTCGTCACCTGCGCCGGCATCCTGCGCGACCGGATGATTTTCAATATGACCGAGCCGGAGTGGGACGATGTGATTGCTGTCCATCTCAAGGGGACTTTCAGCGTGGTCAAAAACGCCTGCATCCTCTTTCGGCAGCAGCGTTCCGGGCGCATCATCACTTTCAGCAGCCAGTCCGGGTTGCAGGGCAATTCCGGCCAGGCCAACTATGGCGCGGCCAAATCGGGCATTGCCGGGTTCACCAAGGTGGTGGCTAGGGATATGGGCCGCTATGGGGTAACGGCCAATGCCATTGCCCCCCGGGCCACGACCCGGATGATTGGGGCCATTCCGGACAGCGCGGCGGAAATCCGGGCCCGGGGCGGCGTGCAGACCCTCGACCAGGGCAACGAGCCGGAAACTATGAATCCGGACGACATTGCCCCCTTTGTCTGCTACCTGGCCAGCGACTACGCCGCCAATGTGAACGGGCAGACTTTCCTGGTTTATGCCAGTGAAATATCCCTGATGTCCCAGCCGCGGCCGGAGCGTTCCATCTACAATCCGGAAGGGCATTGGACGATGGCTACCATCGCCCCCCAGGCCCGGGAGCATTTGACCCGGAATCTCTACAACCCGGCCCCGCCGCGGCAATAAGGCGGCGGGCCGGAGACAAAGGCAGGTCAGGATATGGCAACAACGACAACGGCAACCCGGGAACAAATCCAGGCGGCCGAGGAGCTTATGCACGCCGCCGAGGTGGACTTGGCCGCCGGCAAAGAGCAGCCCGGCGCCCTCAAAGCGTGGGACGCCGCCGTTATGGCGTTAAAGATGGCGGCGGAGCCGCGCGGCTGGCCCTGCAACGACAAGACGGAAATGCGCCAAGCCGTAGAAGGTCTGGAAAAGGAAACCGGCATCAAGGATTTGAGCCTCGGTTTCAGCACGGCGGACTCCTTTCGCACCCAGGGGGAAGTCGGCATGATGTACGAGGGGGACGGCGTAGATGTCGACTTTCCCCAAGTGCAGAAGTTCGTGGCCCGGATGTTGGATCTGGCCGCGCCCGACCGTCCGAAAAGGGCCATTCCCGAGCCGGCCCGGTTAGCCCGGGAGCTTCTGGAAAAGGTCCGGGACGATCTCCTGAACGACCAGGAGGAAAAGGCGGCGGAAAATATGTGGCAGGCGGTATCCTGCGCCCTTAAAGCGGTAGCGGAGCCGCGGGGCTGGCCTTGCGCTACCGTAGCCGAAATGCGGGAAGTGGCGGCGGCTCTGGCCCGGGAAACCGGGGATTGCCGGTTCGTCGGCGGCTTTGCCGTGGCGGAAACCTACTTCGCCAACTTTGACCCGGTCTTTTTCTCCGACGAACACGACGATTTTGCCCGCCCTCTGGTGCGGCGGTTCGTCATCCGGGTACTGCACCGGTTATCCTGAACCTGAGGAGCGGAAAATGATCAACGAGGAACACATCAAGACCGCCGGGGACTTTCTGGAGGCTGCCGACCGGGAGTTTGACGCCGGGGACTTTTTGCAAGCCTCGGAAAAGCTGTGGGGGGCAGCCTCCCATGCCATTATAGCCGTTGCCCAGCAGCGGGGTTGGGCCTACGGCAAGCACGGCAATATGAAAAACGTGGCCCGCTGGCTGTTCCAGGAAACCGGCGAAACCATTTTCCGGGAAGGCTTTTCCACCGCCGAAAAGTTCCACGCCAACTTTTACCACGACTTTATGGAGGACTTTCAGCTGGAGGAGGACCGGGTGGTCGTTCGCGACTTTGTCATCAAGCTGATGGACTTCGCCTCCTGACCCGCCCAGCCAGCCCGGTATCAACACCCAAAACCCAAACACCCCATAAAAGGGAGAGCGCAGCAATGCCCAATCTGTTGCAAGACAAGGTAGCTATCGTAACCGGCTCCGGCCGCGGCGTCGGCAAGGGCGTAGCCTTGCAAATGGCCGCTGAGGGAGCCAAAGTCGTGGTCGTCGATCCCGGCGTCAATCTGGACGGCAGCGGCGCCGACCAGTCCGTAGCCCAGCAGGTGGTGGACGAAATCCAGGCCGCCGGCGGCGTCGGGACGGCCTGCATGGAATCGGTCGCCACGATGGAAGGCGGCGAGCAAATCGTCCAGACCGCCCTGGACGCCTACGGCCGGCTGGACATCGTCGTTACCTGCGCCGGCATCCTGCGCGACCGCATGATTTTCAATATGTCGGAAGCGGAATGGGACGATGTGATTGCCGTCCATCTCAAGGGAACTTTCAGCGTGGTCAAACACGCCTGCATCCTGTTCCGCCAGCAGCGTTCCGGCCGGGTCATCACTTTCAGCTCCACCTCCGGGTTGTATGGCAACTCCGGCCAGGCCAACTATGGCGCGGCCAAAGACGGCATTGCCGGCTTTACCCGGGTGGTGGCCCGGGATATGGGCCGCTATGGGGTAACGGCCAATTCCATTGCCCCCAGCGCCTCCACCCGGATGATTGGCAGCGTGCCGGAGGAAGCGCGGGATTTGCGGGCGGCCCGGGGGATGACCGGCGGCAATGTGGGCGAGCTGCGCGGCCAGCCGGAGGATATTGCCCCCTTTGTCACCTGGCTGGCCTCGGACGAGGCGGCCGCGGTCAACGGCCATATCTTTTATGTTACCGCCGGCCTGGTCAGCCTGCTGAATGAACCGGAGCCGGTGCGGACGATGCACAAGGACGGCCGGTGGACGGTCGAGGAAATCATCCGCGTCTTTCCGGCCACTTTAGGGGTAGAACTGCATAACCCGGCCCCGGCCCAAACCCCGCCGGCGGCGGCCTAACCGTTTCCGCCGGCGGCTTGGCCGCCCCCTACCGTCCTTCCCGCGCAACCGGGAATCCAGCCGCCGCCCGCCAAGTCTGCCGCATTATCAGGCAGCCCCGCCCTGGATTCCCGCCGGCGTGGAAAGGACGGTAACGGCGGCGGGAAGGATGGCAATAAAGGATGGCAGCGGGGCGGCGGGAAGTACGCTAAAGCAGGTTGCCCAGGCTAGGTTATTGCCGGTACCCGCCGGCCCCAGCCGCTTGCCGCATCCCCTAGGAAAGGAGTAAAATGGAACCGGAAACGACATCCCCCTGGTGGTCTTGGGCGCCCCGCTTTCCCAAGATTGCCATCGCCATCGCCGCGCTGCTCTATGATGCCGTAGCGGTCGGCACCATCCTTTGGCGCTTGAACAATCAGGAAAACCTGGTATTCTGGCCTAGTCCCGGGGAATTGCTGGGCGCGATCATCACCGACAGCATCACCTCCAACGCCGTGGCCCTGGCCATGTTCCTGCAGCTGAACGCGGAGTTGATTAGTATGATTCTCACCCTGAAAGCCAACTACGAGGAAAAGAAAGAAGCCGTAGCCAAAGCCAAAGCCGAAGCCGCGGCCCAAGCCAAAGCGGCGGCTGAAGCTGCCGCGGCCCAGGCCGAAGCCGCCGCCGCCGCCCGCATCCGGGAATGGTACGAAGCCCACCGCCACGACCTGTCCAATGCGCCGCCGCCGCCCTACATCGACGGCCATCAGAACGGCGTCGGCCGCCCGCCCAATTCCCCCGGAAAGGAGTAAAATGGAACCGGAAACGACATCCCCCTGGTGGTCTTGGGCCCCCCGCTTTCCCAAGATTGCCATCGCCATCGCCGCGCTGCTTTATGATGCCGTAGCGGTCGGCACCATCCTTTGGCGCTTGAATAATCAGGAAAACCTGGTATTCTGGCCTAGTCCTGGGGAATTGCTGGGCGCGATCATCACCGACAGCATCACCTCCAACGCCGTGGCCTTGGCCATGTTCCTGCAACTGAACGCGGAGTTGATTAGTATGATTCTCACCCTGAAAGCCAACTACGAGGAAAAGAAAGAGGCCGTGGCCAAAGCCGAAGCCCGGGGCGAAGCCCGGGGCGAAGCCCGGGGCGAAGCCCGGGGCAAGGCCGCCGGCGAAGCCGCGGCCGAAGCCACCGCGGCCGCCCGCATCCGGGAATGGTACGAAGCCCACCGCCACGACCTGTCCAATGCCCCGCCCCCGCCCTACATCGACGACCACCGGAACGGCGCCGGCCGCCAACCGGATTCCCCGGCCCAGGAGTAAAAGGGCGGCAGAAACGCCGGCATTTCTTACCGTCCCTCCCGCCCCATTTCTACCGTCCTTCCCGCGTAAGCGGGAATCCCGAACGGCGCGCCTCCCGCCCCTTAACCGTCATTCCCGCGTAAGCGGGAATCCGGGGCGGGACTGTCCGATGATGCGGCGGGCTTGGCGGGCGGCCGCGGGATTCCCGCGTAAGCGGGAATGACGGTTAAGAGAGACTGTGCTATACTAACCCCCACATCCCTTAAAACCTAACCCGCCCCCAATAAAGGAGCCACCCCCCATGCCCCCCACCGACCGCCGCCTCATCGAAGACTGGCTCCCCATCAAGGAAATCTCCATCGAAGCCATCCGCGAACGGGCCGCCGCCTCTGCCTTGCCCCCTATCAACTGGCTCCATGTCTGGTGGGCCCGCCGCCCCCTGGCCCCCTCCCGGGCCGCCATCGCCGCCGCCCTCCTGCCGGCCGCCGCCGACCGCAGCGCCTTTTACAACCTGATTGGCACCCATCCCGGCATCATCGCCGAACAACGGCGCCTGGACGCCGCCAAACAAGCCGGCGACAAGCTGGATACCGCCTATTCCCAAAAGCGCGCCTTTACCCACAACCCCACCCCCGCCGAAATCGCCTGGTTTCAGCAGAACCTCGCCGTCCCTAACCCCGTTATCCTGGATGTTACCGCCGGCGGCGGCTCTATTCCCTTCGAAGCCGGCCGCCTCGGCCTGCCGATGATTGCCCACGAACTCAATCCCGTCGCCACCCTCATCCTCCAAGCCACCTGCCAATGGCCGCAGCAATACGGCAACGCCCTGCGGACCGAATATCAGCAAGTCAGCGCCCGTTTCCGCCAACGGGTGCAGCAACTTATGGCCGGCGTCTATCCCGAAGTCGAGCCGCTGCGCGACGACGAAATTCCGGAAAAATTTTTTTCGCGAATCGTGCGACACCAGAGAGACGTTTGGGCGTCTCTCTGGTGTCGCACGATTGAGTGTCCCGCCTGTCAACGGGAATTGCCCCTATCCCCCAACTGGCGGCTGGACGCCAAAGGCGCCGGTATCCGGCTACTGCCTAACGCCGCGGCGGGAGTCTGCCAATTCCAAATCGTAACCGCCGCCGCCGCCCAGTCCCCCGGCACCGTGGCCAAAGGCATTGCCACCTGCCCCTTTCCCGCCTGCGGCGCCACTACCCCTCGCGGCTACATCACCCAGCAAGCCCAGGCCGGCCGCCTCGGCCACCGCCTCTACTGCGTCATCTACCGCGATAGCTACTGGCTCAAAAATAAATCCGGCGCGGAATCCGCCCGCCCCCAAACCCTCCGCAGCTTTAAGGCTCCCCGCCCGATCGACGGCGATTTAGCCCCCATCCAAACCCGCCTGAAAGAACTGCAACCCCAATGGGACGCCGCCAACATCCTGCCCAATGAACCGGTGCCGGAGGGCAACGACAGCAGTCCGCGCAACTACGGGATGGCCCGTTGGCGGGATATGTTCAGTTCCCGCCAACTGCTGGCCCACGGTTACTGCGTCCAAGCCTTTCAGGAATTGGTCGCTGCGGACGAAGCCGCCGGCAAGTTGACGGAAATTCGCCGGATTGCTTGGTGCTATGTAGCCGTAGCCCTGGACAAACTGATCAGCACCAACTCCCTGCTGTGCCGCTGGCATCCTAATCGCGGCGTTGTCGCCGGTTCCTTTGACACCCACGATTTGGGGATGAAATGGTCTTACTCAGAAATGACCATCACCATTCACGGCTTGGGCTTGGATTGGGCCGTTGACAGCGTAGCGGAATGTATCGCCGCCTTGACCAGGATGGTTGGCTACCCACCCCCGGATAGCAAACCGGCCGCCGCCGCCAAGCCGGAATCCCAAGAGGAAATGCTGTCCCCGGAAACGCCGCCGCCCGCCCCGGAAAATCCGGCGGCGGCCGCCGCCCAAGTAATCAACGGCGACGCCCAAATGCTGCTCCAAGAGGACGCTTCCGTGGACGCCGTCATCTTTGACCCGCCCTATCACAACAATGTGAACTACGCCGAGCTGTCCGACTTTTTCTATGTGTGGCTGAAACGCACCGCCGGCTATGTGCTGCCGGCCGACGGCCTTTTTGTGGAACAGCTTACCGACAAGGTGAACGAGGCCATCGCCAGCCCGGCCCGCTTCAAGGCATTGCCCGGCTCTCCCGGCCCCCGGGCCACCGCCGACTATCAGGCCAAAATGGACCGCATCTTTGCCGAATGTCACCGCGTCTTGAAAAAAGACCGGGGCATTATGGTGGTAATGTTCACCCACAAAACCACCGCCGCCTGGCACGCTATGACCCTGGGACTGATTGAATCCGGCTTCAACATCACCCGGGCCTGGCCGGTGAAAACCGAGGCCGAATCCTCCCTGTCCATTCGGGACAAGGCCGCCGCCCGCTCCACCATCCTGCTGGTCTGCCGGCCGGTGGATCCGGAGGAACGGCGGCCGCAGACCTGGAATCGGGTGGCCGCGGAAATTCAGGCGGCGGTGCGCGCCGACGCCGCCCGCCTCGCCGAACTGGACTTGAACATCGTCGACCTCTACACCGCCGCCTATGGCGCCGCCCTGCAAGTCATTTCCGAAAACTGGGGCGCGGCCCGGGAAGCGGCCCATCCCGACCGCCCCGAGGATCCCTTTGGCGTGACCCCGGCCGACGCCCTGGAAGTGGCCCGTCAGGAAGTGGCCGCCCTCCGCTCCGAACAGATTACCGACGGTCAAGGATCCCAGCTTTCCGACCCCTTGACCCGCTTTTATATCCTGGCTCAGGACGGCATGGGCGGCCCGGTAATGCCCTTTGACGAGGCCAATCTGTTCGCCCGGGCCTTGGGCGTGGAACTTTCCGACCCGGCCACCCGGCGCATCCTGGAAAACAAGAACGGCAAAGTAACCCTGAAAAGCGCCGCGGCCCGCATGGCCGAGGGCCTGATTTCCCGGGAACGGCCGGCGGTAACGCCCCTCGACCAGGCGCATACCGCCATCGCCATCGCCGCCCAGGAAAACGCCGCCGCCGCCCGTCAGTGGCTGGACTTCCACGGCCACATCTGGACCGAAGGGCCTTTCCGGGCCGCCTTTACCGCCCTGCGCCGCCTCCAGCGCCCCGGCCATCCCGATGAACCCGGCGCCCAGGCCCTCCACGCCCTCCTCTACGGCCCCGAACCGCCCCCCCGCCAAGCCCCCCTGCCCGCCGCCGGGGTTTAGGGGCGGCGGGTCGCAGCACCTCTCTACCGTCCCGCCGCCTACCTACCGTCATTCCCGCGTAAGCGGGAATCCCGAGAACGGCGGCGCATAAAACCGTCATCCCCGCCCGCCGCCTACCTACCGTCATTCCCGCGTAAGCGGGAATCCAGAGCGGCACTGAAAAGACCAGCCCGTTGCCGGCCAGCCGCCGCCGGATTCCCGCTTACGCGGGAATGACGGTTGCGGGATATAAAGCCGTCCTTCCCGGCCGCTGCCCCCCGCCGGCGTGCTTTCCGCTCATCCAGACCGCCAGCATATTTTCCGCTCATCCTGAACTTGTTGAAGGATGGGCGGAAAATATGCCGGGCCGCCGCCCGCCCTAGCCGCCCTCCGCCCCGTTAGCATGGGAATCCGGCTCATAGCCCGGCGGCGGCTCGTCAAAGGGCAGCCCCGCCCGGAGCGCGGCTTGCTGCCGCGCGTACCAGGAGAATGTCTGGCGCTGTTTCTCTTGCCGCTCCTGTTCCCGGCGTTTTTCCAAGTTCTCCTGCCGGGCCATTTCCAGACCCTCCGCCCGGCCTTTGGCATAGCCCCGTTCCTCGCCGATCTTGATGCCGATCTTAATGCCGGCTTCCCGGCGGCGCTGCTTATACTTCTCGACCACCCACTCGAACACCACGGAGTCCTCCTCCTTGCTTTGGCGGCTAGGGGCCGAAAACCCCTAGCCGCCCGGTTTCTCTAGCCGCCCTCCGCCCCGTTAGCATGGGAATCCGGGTCATAGCCCGGCGGCGGCTCGTCAAAGGGCAGTCCCGCCCGGAAAGCGGCTTGCTGCCGCTCGTACCAGGCATTCGTCGCCCGCCGTTCCTGTTCCCGGCCGCGTTTCTCGCCGATTTTGATGCCGGCCTCCAGCCGGTGCTGCTTGAACTTCTCGGTGATCACCTCGAGCACCATTTTCCCGCCTCCTTTCCCCGTGTTGATGAGCTTTTCCGACAGATAGACCACGCCGCCGGCCACCGCCAAGCCGCCCAGGATGACGGCCAGCACCGACCAGCCATTGCTTTTGGCGGCGGCCGGAGCTACCGCCAGGCTCAACCAAGCAATGGCCCCCGCCAGGGCCAGCAGGACGGTAAAGGTCAGGGTATAGACGATTATTTTGACCGCTTTTATCGTATCACCTCCGCAGGCCGTTTGTAAAATTGCCCGTACCATTCGATTATAGGCTATTCGTCCGCAACAATTTCAAGGCAATTGCCTACCCTTGACCGCCCTTTCTACCGTCCTTCCCGCCGTCCCCTTATACCGTCCTTCCCGCCGTCCCCTTATATCGTCCTTCCCGGCAGTCCCCTACCGTCCTTCCCGCCAGTCCCCTACCGTCATTCCCGCGTAAGCGGGAACCCCGAAAAGCCCGATTGTGGTATGCTGGTCTTGGTCAGCGCCATCCGGGATTCCCGCTTACGCGGGAATGACGGTAGGGGATGGGAATGATGGCGGCGGCCGGGAATTAGAGGCGGCTTGCCCCAACAAAAAATCCTGTCTATCCTGTCTATCCATGTAAATAAATCCCCGGCAAAGGAAAAGACGGCAAAATGCCCCTAACCGACCTGAACCTGCTCCCGGCCTATGACCCGGACACCTGCCCGGACCTGGTCGCCGACTTTTATTCCCCGGCCCTGGCTGAATCCATAGCCTACGACCGGGCTACCTTTACTTTCAGCGCCCAGGGCTTGGCCGCCGCCGCCGTCGGCTTGGCCGGCCTGCTCCGCAATCACGGCCAAGTCCGCATCCTCTGCGAACCCCGGGAATTGTCCGCGGAAACCCGCCAAGCCATCCTGGCCGGCCACGAACAAGCCCTAATCCAAGCCATCCCCCCGGCAAGCCTGACCCACATCGCCGCCGCCGATTTGCAGGCCAAAAACCAGCTGGACTTGCTTACCTGGCTGGTGGCTCAAGGTCGGCTGGAAATCAAAGTAGCCATCGCCAAGGATGCCGATGGCGGCCTTTTCCACGCCAAAACCGGCCTGATGACCGACGCCGCCGGCAATAGCATATCCTTTGACGGCAGCCCCAACGAAACCGCCGCCGGCTGGCAGCGCAACTATGAACGCTTCCATGTTTTCCGCTCCTGGCAGGAATCCGACCATGTAGCCCAGGACGCCGCCCACTTTAACCGCCTCTGGCACAATCAGACCACCAGCCGCTGGCAGTTTATCCCCCTGCCCGCCGCCTACCGCCAGCAGCTGATTGCCGCCGCCCCGGCCGTCAACCCGGCCGGCCCGCCGCCGGCCACGCCCTCCGAACGGGATGCCTACTGGCAGCGGATTCGTAATGCCCTGCAAACGAATCCGGCCAGCACCCTGACCACTATTCCGGCCCGCCTCTGGCCGCACCAAGCCGCCTTTTTCCGCCAGCACGCCGGCCATCCCGACCCGGTAAGGCTGCTCCTGGCCGATGAAGTGGGCTTGGGCAAAACCATCCAGGCCGGCAGTCTGCTCAAAGCCGGCCTCAATCAAGGCCGCCTTTCCCGCTTTCTAATCCTGGCCCCCCGGGCCGCCCTCCCCCAATGGCAGGAGGAACTGCAAAACAAGTTCAACCTTTCCTTGCCCCGCTTGGAAACCGATGGATCGCGCTCCCTGTTGTATCCGGACGGCCGCCGCCGCGCCGCTCCCAACCCGCCTTGGGCCGCGCCCATGCTGCTGATGTCCTACCAGTGGCTCCGCCGCCACAAGGATGAATTCCTGGCCGCCGGCGTGCAATACGATCTGGTCATCGTCGACGAGGCTCACCGCGCGCGTTTTACCGAAGTAACCAATCCTAACCGCCGCCAGCCCAATCAATATCTGCGCCTGCTGCAAAGCCTGTCCCGCCAGACCCAAAGCCTGCTGCTCTTGACCGCCACGCCCATGCAGCTCCACGCGGCCGAACTCCACGCCCTGCTGGAACTGCTGCAACCTACTAAATGGTCGGTGGACGAATTCCAGCGCTTTTACGATGCCGCCGCCGCGCCCACCTGGGAAACCTGGCAGTTTATGCGGGATTTGTACCGCCGCTTGTATCCCACCTCGGCCGCCCCGGAGGAAAGGCGGCTCTATGACGGCAACACCGGCTACCTCCGCCGCTTTCTAGACCGGGAGCCGCAGCGGTTACAGGACGACCTCCGCCTGATGCGGGAACGCAGCCCGGCCAAACGCCGCCTCTCCCGCCACACCCGGGAAACCCTGCGCCGCTACGCCCGCCAGGGACTGATTGACGCCGTCGTCCCCCACCGCCGCGTCCGCCCCGAAGTCATCCCAATGACCCCCGAGGAACGCAGCCTTTACGCCGGCATCGATGAACTGGTCAGTGTGGTGTACGGCGGCGCGCCGGGCGTCAATGCCACCGCCCTGGGTTTCGTAATGACCACCTATCGGAAACGCCTGGGCTCCTCCCCCCGGGCCTACGCCCTCAGCTGCCGCCGTCCCCTGGAATCGCGCCCCTCCCCGACGGCCGCCTGGCGGGAACTGGCCCGGCAGGAGGAGGATGAACTGGAGGATGCCGCCGATGCCGATGGGGAACTGCCGGCCGCTCCCTTGACCCCGCAAGCCCGGGATTTGCTGAATGCCGCGATTCTGGCCGCCCGGCGCTTGGAAAGCCGCGACAGCAAACTGCGCCGCCTCCGCGCCGAACTGCAAACCCTCGCCGCCGCCGGCCACCGCAAAATCCTCATCTTTACCCAATTCAAGGACACCCTGAACTACCTGCGCGCCAGCCTCGCCGCCAACGGCTGGGCCAATATCGTCTGCTTGTACGGCCAGGATGAATCCACCGAGGGCAGCCGCGCCGGGCGACTCCGGGATTTGCGCGCCGCCAATGCCGGCCTCCTTATCTGCACCGAAACCGCCTCCGAATCCCTGAACCTGCAATTCTGTTCCGCGATGGTCAACTACGATATTCCCTGGAATCCTATGACCCTGGAACAGCGCATCGGCCGCATTGACCGCATCGGCCAGGAACGGACCGAAGTGGACATCCTCAACCTGTTCTACGAAAACACCGCCGAATGGGACGCCTACAAAGCGATGGGGGAACGCCTGCGGGACATCCACGGTCATGTGGGTGAATATCAGCCCATCCTTTACGACCCGACCATCGCCAACCGCCTGCCCGCCATCATCCGGGCCAACGGCAAATCGGCGGACACCCAAGCGGCGGTACGAAACCTGACCAGCGAGCTGCCCTTTGACCTGGACTCCCTGACCCGCCCCCTGGAAATTCCGCCGCCGACTACCCCGGCTATAACTATGGCCGACTTGCAGCGGGCCTTGACCGCGCCCGGCTTGCTGCCGGCCGGTTGGCAAGTCCGCCCCGCCGGCGGCCCCTACTGGCAGCTGGCCCGCCCCGACGGCGAAGTTCAGACAGTAACCACCGACTTCGCTGCCTATGAATACGCCTTGGGGGAAGTAGCCTGGTTCGGCCCCGGTTCCGCCTGGTGGCCGGGCTGAACCTTGCCCCTCCAAGCGCCCGCCGCCCCAAAAACCCGAAAACCGGGCAAATAATTCCTTTGCCGCCCCCCTATCAGTTATGCTGTAATTTCCCATCCGGCCGGCCGCCGCAACTACCCTAAAGAAAGAATCGAGGCCGCAAATGAGCAGCCCTCCCCACTACCCCCACCGGGACGCCCTGCAATGGGCTTGGATCTGTACCGCAAGGATATGAGCGATTTTATCGTTCGGTACCTGCGCCAGAAACCCGGCCTCCGCCTGCCGCAAGCCGTAGCCAACTCCCTGGCCGACCGCCAGCGGCAGGATTTCGATGCCAATATGCAGGAAAACGGCGGCAATGTGGCCGCCGCCATCGAAATCACCTTTATCCCCCGCCTGATCGATTACAACTGGAACGAGCTGTTTCAGCAGCGCTTTCGGGAGGCGCGCACCATCCGCAGCACCCTGCGTATCCTCCGCGACCTGCGGAACACCCTGGCCCACAACACCTCCGGCCAGGACATTCCGGCCGAAATGGCCCAGACCGGCCTCTATCACATCAGCGAGGCCCTGGCCAGCATCAACCGCCCGGAACAAAGCCAGGAAGTCCTGGCCCGCCGCGCCCGGATTCAGCCCACCGTCCCGCCGCCGGAAACGGCCGCCAATCCGGTGGCGGCCGCCGCGCCCCCCGTCTCGCCGGCCGCTGCCGCATCTCCGGCCGCCGATCCGCCGGCCGCCGCCGCCGCCGCATCCCCATCGTCCCGGCCTCCGGCCGCCGCCCGCAGCGGCGACTTCCGCAATCTGAAAGCCTGGCGGCTCGCCATCCAGCCCAACGGCGATGTGGCCGACGGCTCCTTTCTCGAAGCCGAGTTCGCCGCCAATCTGCAACAGGTGTACGACGGCAGCGCCCCCGCCGTCTATGGCGATCCCCGGGAGTTTTTCCGCCGCACCTATCTGACCAACGGAATGAAAGAACTGCTGACCACCGCCGTCCAACGCCTGCAAGGCAAGGGCGGCAATCCCATCCTCCGCGCCAAAACCGGCTTTGGCGGCGGCAAAACCCACAGCCTTATCGCCCTCTATCATCTGGTCCACAGCAGCCCGGAGTTGCTGGCGGCCCCGGATACCCCCCAGGATTCCCGGGTCAGCGCCGACTTGGCGGACATTATGCGCCAAGCCGGCGTCGACCCGGCCGCCGCCCTGACCGCCAAAACCGCCGTCCTGTACGGCCCCTGGCTTTCCGAAAACAGCGACCTCCAAACCGATCGCGGCGATCCCCGCAACACCCTTTGGGGCGAACTGGCCTGGCAGCTGGGCGGTACCCCCGGCTACGAAATTATCGGCGCCGCCGCCCGTAGCGGCCGCGCCCCCGACGCCGGCCAACTAACCCGCCTGTTCCGGCACGTCGGCCCCTGCGTCATCCTGATGGATGAAATTATCAACTATGCCCGCAACGCCGACCTGGACCGCACCGCCACTTTCCTGCAAAACCTTACCGAAGCCGTCCAGCATCCGGACGCCGGCAATGCCCTGCTGGTCGTAACCCTGCCGGTGACCCAGGACGAGGCCGGCGGCTCCCAGGGGATGGAAGCCCTGAATGTAGTGGAAAGCCTCCTCAACCGGGTGCAGTCGGTTATGGCCGTGGCCGAAACCGCCAACGACGAAGCCTTTGCCGTAGTCCGCCGCCGCCTCTTTCAAGAGGATTGCGACACCGCCGCCCGGGAGGAAACCTGCCAGACTTTCTATCGGATGTACCAGCGCAACGCCGGCGACTATCCCCCGGAAGCCCGGGAAACCCGCTATCTGAATCGCCTGCGCCAGTGCTACCCCATCCACCCGGAAATCTTTGACCGCCTCTATCAGGACTGGTCGGTGTACCACCAATTCCAGCGCACCCGCGGCGTGCTGCGCCTGATGGCCCAATCCCTCAGCCGCCTCTACGCCGCCGGGGACGATTCCCCCCTGCTAATGCCGGCCAATCTGCCCTTTGCCGACACCGGGGTCAGCGACGCTTTCCTGCGCCTCCTGGGGCCGCAGTGGGATGCGGTATTGGGCGAAGTCGACCGGGAAAACTCCCTTACTCGCCAGATTGACTTGTCCCAGCCCTCCCGCTTCGGCGTCAGCGGCGGCGGCGCGGCCCAGCGGGTAGCCCGGGCCGTTTTCCTCGGCAGCTCCACCCGCAAAGCCATCCGCGGCTTGGATCCGCGTCAGATTAACCTCAGCGTCGTCGCCCCCGGCCACGGGGCCGCCGCCTACAAAGACGCCGTCCGGGAAATGGACGGCAAGCTCTACTACTTCTATCGGGGCAGCGATGACCGCTACTATTTCGATGCCGAGCAGAACCTCAACAAGGTTGCCAACGACCGCGCCCTGGAATTTCCCGACGCCGCCCGCGATGCGGAAATCTGCAAGCGCCTCAACGAATTCCGCAACTATAGCCCCGACCGAGCCGTCCTCGTCGCCCCCGCCGGCCCCGCTGAGGTGCCGGACAGCGATACCGTCCGCCTGATTATCCTCGGCCCCAGCCATACCCGCCCCAGCCGCAGCGCCGAAGGCCAGGACCAAGCCCGCAATATGGCCCAGCGTATCCTGACCCAAAGCGGCGACCAGATCCGCCGCACCAAGTCCAACACCCTGCTGTTCCTGGCCGCCGGGGCCGATCAAATGCGGGATTTGCGCTCCAAAACCGCCCGCTACCTGGCTTGGGATTCCCTCCTCAACGGCGAGCGCCGCCTCCCCAACCTGAGCAGCGACCGCATCAACACCGTCCGCAGCCAAATCAACGCCGCCGACCGGGAAGTGCGCGAAGCCCTGCCCAATGCCTATCGCTGGATCTTGGCTCCCACCCAGCCCGATCCCTTGCAAGCCGAGTACGACACGACCCAATGGCGGCAGCTTAACCCCGCCCCGGACTTGGCCGCCAACGCCCGGGAACACTTCACCCGCCAGGGCCAACTGGTCCCGTCCCTGGATCCGGCGGCCCTGAACGCCCAACTGGAGGCTTACCTCTGGCGCGGCCCCAATCCCCGGGAACACATCTCCGTGGCCGAATTGTGGGATATTCTGACCAGCCAAGTCTATCTGGGCTTGCGCTTGCCGCATCGCGGCGTGCTGGAGCAGTGCCTGCGCCAGGGCATCGCCGCTGGCCTGTTCGGCTTGGCCGATGGCTACGACCCGGCCGCCCAGCAGTACCGCAATGTCCGCCTCGGCGAAACTTCCGGCAGCTACTTGACCGATGCCACCCTGATTATGCCCGGAGCCAAGGCCGCCGCCCTGCTGCCGCCGCCGCCCGCCCCGGCCGTAACGCCGCCCCCGGCCGCCGCGCCCGGGCAATTCCCGGCCGACCCGGCATCGGCCGCGCCGCCGGGAACGCCGCCGCGCCCCCGCCAATTCACCGCCCGCAAGTTCATCGACTCCGGCGTGGCAATGTACGATTTCAACCTGATCCGGGACGAAATCGCCCGCACCATCGCCGACGGCGGCGGCCAGGTAACCGTGGAAATCACCGTCACCGGCTTTAATCCCGACGGCTTTTCCGAAAGCATCGCCCGCGCCCTGCGCCAAAACGGCCAGCAGCTCGGCCTCAACCTGGAAACGGAGTAGCCGGGGGAATCGGCGGCCAGCCGGCTTGCCATCCCCCCTTTGCCCTTCCGCCCCCGCAACTATGCCATTCCGCCCCCGCAACTATGTAATTCCGCCCCGCAACTATGTCCTTCCGCCCCGCAACTATGTCCTTCCGCCCCCGCAACTATGTCATTCCGAGCGTAGCCGAGGAATCTAAAAATCCCGTAAGGAGTCAAGGGCAGGCATTTCAGATTCCTCGGCTACGCTCGGAATGACATAGTAGACTAGCCGCAGTCCCCCTACCGTCATTCCCGCGTAAGCGGGAATCCCGCGGCCGGGGCCAGGGCAATGGCATACACCGGACAACCTACCCCACCGTCATTCCCGCGTAAGCGGGAATCCCGACGGTACTGCCTTATGATGGTATTGTTGGCAGGCAACCGTCGAGATTCCCGCTTACGCGGGAATGACGGTCGGCGGGCGGCCGGGAAGGACGGTAGAGAGGGCGGCGGGAAGGACGGTAAGTAGGGCGGGAAGGACGATCTCTATCTGCGATTGCCCGGAAAGCGCCGCCGGGCAGCAGTAGCCCGCCCCTTCCCTTTATGCTATAATCCCGACTCAGCCGGTTCCGTGGGAGAGTTATGCCCGTCAGCGCGGGTAGAGGTGCAGCCCTATGCTTACCCCCCAAACCTTGCAAAACGAGGCCGACCTGGACGCCGCCCTGGCCCGCATCGACGAACTGCTGCCGGCCGCCGTTCCGGATACCCCGGAATATGCCGAACTGCAAATCCTTTCCGGCCTGGTAGTGGATTACGAAAAAATCCACTACCCCAGCGCGGAGCCGACGCCGGCCGGCTGGATCCAAGACCGCCTGGATGCCTACGCCCTGACCGAGGATGCCCTTGTTCCCATCTTGGGCTCCCGTCCGCGGGTGACGGCGGTATTGGCCGGTCAACAAACCCTGACCCCGGCGACGGTTAAAGCCCTGGCCCAACTGCTGCGTATTGACCCGGAACTGCTGTTGCCGCCGCAACCGCAACCCGCCGCCCCGGGACCAGCCCGCCATCCCTAGCCACCCCCAGCCCAACAAAAAACCGGAGCCGCCATCCTATGACCACCCCGCCCGCCGCCTATCGCAAAAAGCTGATCGAGGTCGACCTGCCCCTGGACACCATCAACCGGGAATCGGCCCGGGAAAAGTCCATCCGGCACGGCCATCCCTCCACCCTGCACCTGTGGTGGGCGCGCCGCCCCCTGGCCGCCTGCCGCGCCGTCCTCTTGGCCAGCCTGGTCGACGATCCCTCCGCCTACCTCGCGGATCCGGCGGAAATCGCCGCCGAGCGCCAGCGCCTCCATTCCCTCATCGAGCAGCTGGTCAAGTGGGAAAACTCCAACGACCCTAACCTGCTGGCCGCCGCCCGCTACGAAATCGCCCTTTCCCTGGCCCGCAGCAAAAACGAAACCGCCCCGGATCCCGACCAACCGGCCGCCATCCTGGACTACCTGAACCGCCAAGCCCAGCCCATCTACGATCCCTTTTGCGGCGGCGGCTCCATCCCCCTGGAAGCCCAGCGCCTCGGCCTCCGCGCCATCGGCACCGACCTGAACCCGGTCGCCGTTCTCATTACCAAAGCCCTCATCGAACTGCCGCCGCAATTTGCCCACCGCCCCCCGGTCAATCCGGAAGCCGACCCCATGGGAATGGTCGCGGGCAAAGGCAAAAATGCCAAACGAACCCCCTGGCGCGGCGCCGCCGGCTTGGCTGCCGATCTTCGCTACTACGGCCGGCAAATGCGGGAACTGGCTTGGGCAAAAATCGGCCATCTTTACCCGCCGGCCCAACGGCCGGACGGCGGCGCCGCCACCGTCATCGCCTGGCTGTGGGCCCGCACTATCCCCTGCGCCAACCCGGCCTGCGGCATCCCGATGCCCCTGCTGAAAACCTTTCAGGTTTCCAAGAAAGCCGGCAATCAGCATTGGATTAAGCCGGTGGTGGACACCGCCGCCAAATCCGTCTCTTTCCTGGTGCAGAACCACCCTCGCGGCGTGCCAGCCGGCGGCAACATCGACCGCAATGGGGCTACTTGCGTAGCCTGCGGCAATACCGCCGTCCTGGAATATGTCCGGGAACAATCCCGGGCCGGCAAATTAGGGGAAGTGATGACTTGCATCGTCGCGGAGGGCGACCGCAAGCGCCTGTTCCTTTCCCCTACTGATGAGCAAATCCAAGCGGCGTCTTTCGCCAAACCGGAATGGCGGCCTAGCGGGCGAATCCTCGAGGATGCCATGAGTTTCCGGGTTCAGGGGTACGGCATTGCTGAGTGGCAAGAGCTTTTTACGGAGCGGCAGCTGACCGGGCTGACCACTTTCAGCGACGTCTTGTCAGAGGTAGGGGAGCAAATCGTAGCTGATGGGGCGGAGAAAGAGTACGCTGATGCGGTGCGTACTTATCTGGCCTTAGCTATCGGGAGAAATGCGGATAGTTGTTCTAAATGCGCCACGTGGCAAAGCGTGGGCGACTTTGTCGCCCACGCTTTCTCTCGACAGGCTATCCCAATGATATGGGACTTCGCCGAATCCAACCCTTTCTCCAGTTCGTCCCAGAACTGGATGAACCATATCGTTTGGATTGCCGAAGCAGTTGAATATCTGCCGGCAGATACGAACCCGGGCGCAACCTATCAGGCCGATGCCGCCGTTACCATCCACGCGGATAGTGGCCCGGTCATCGTTACCGACCCGCCCTATTACGACAATATCGGATACGCCGAACTCTCCGACTATTTCTATGTCTGGCTGCGCCCGCTACTCCGGGAAATTTACCCGGACTTGTTCTCCGGCATCCTGGTGCCGATCCAAGAGGAAATGATTGCCGCCCCCCGCTTTGGGCCGGAATCCCGGCAGCGGTTTGAGGATTTGCTGAATCAGACCCTGCGGCTAATCCGGGAAAAGTGCAGCCCCGATTTCCCGTCCTCCATCTTTTACGCCTACAAACAGCACGAGGAGGAGCGGGAGGGCCGCATCTCGACCGGTTGGGAAACGATGTTGACGGCGGTAGTCAACGCCGGCTTTCAGGTCGTCGGCACTTGGCCCATGCGTACGGAACGGGCCGCCCGGTCAAACGCCCTGTCAACCAACTCCCTGGCCTCGTCGGTGGTATTGGTGTGCCGGCCGCGGCCGGAAAATGCGCCGCCGGCCCTGCTGCAACAGTTTCGGTTGGACCTGGAGCGGGAAGTGCCGGCGGTGCTGGCGCAATTGACCCGGGAAAGCCACATTGCCCCGGTGGATTTGCGGCAGGCGGCCATAGGCCCGGGAATGGCGGTCTATTCCCGCTATGGCCTGGTGCGTACTCCGGCCGGGGAGCCGGTAACGGTGCGGCAGGCGCTGGCCGCCATCAATGAAGTGGTGTCGGCTTATCTGGCGGACCAGGCCGGGCAAATGGACAACGAAAGCCGGTTCTGCTTGGATTGGCTCCTGGCCCATCCTGGCGGCAGCGGGGATTATGGCATTGCCGCCGGGCTGGCCTTGCCCTACAATTTGTCCATTGAGGACCACCTGGCTGGGCGGCATCGGTTGCTGACGGCGGAGGGCGGTCGGGTAACGCTGTTGGGGCTGGACGACTATGCCCCGGAACGGCCCTGGCCCGGCGGCCATGCGCCGCTGACCGCGTGGGAGGGGGTGCATCGGATGGCGTGGCAGTTGCGGCCCGGAGAAAGCGCCCAGGGCATTGACGGCTGTATCCCGGCCGCCCAACAGGCCGCCGGCCGAATGGAGGATATTGAGCGCCTGGCCCGGATCCTGTACGATATATACGATCGGCGGGGCAGTTCCGCCGCCGCGGTCGCCTTTAACAGCGTAGTAGTATCCTGGCCCGAAATCACCCGCCGCGCCGCCCTCGCCGGCAGCGAACAGCGCCTGCTGTAACCGGCCGGCTCTCCCCCACCGTCATTCCCGCGTAAGCGGGAACCCTGCGGTTACTTGCCTAGGGCGTGTTCACGCTAATGCCGAGCGTATCCCGCGTTGCTCGGAAGTAGGTTGGCAAATTGCGACCAACCTACTATGTCATTCCGAGCGTAGCCGAGGAATCTAAAAATCTTGAAATGGAGTCAAGGGCGGGCATTTTAGATTCCTCGGCTACGCTCGGAATGACATCCTTCAACAAGTTCAGGATGAGCGGACAAAGGGGCCGGCTATCCTGGGCGTCAATAAATAGCGTGAACACGCCCTAGGATGCGGCATCATAAGGCATTACCGTTCGGAATTCCCGCTTACGCGGGAATGACGGTTAGGGGATGGCCGGAAATGACGGCAAGGGGACGGCCGCCGGAAATGACGGCAAGGGGTGGCCCGGTATATACTATTGCCCGGAATTCAACCGGCCGGCCGCGCTTATCCCGGCCCGGAGTTGCCCAATGCTCGACAATCCCAGTTTTCCCCTGGCCTGCGACCGTCTGGATCGGGAACGGCAGCCCTACAATGCGGCCACGGTGCGGGCCATGCCGGCCGATGGCTGCGGCGTATACGCCATCTGGGGCGCGGCCAACGACTGCCTCTATATCGGCAAGTCGGACAAAGGCAACAGCGTCAAAGCCCGCCTCCTCTACCACCTGTCGCCCCAGGAAAAAAACCCGGAATTGCGGCGGGATTTGCACCTGTACCGGGACATCGTAGAGTTCGCCCTCTGCCTTACCGCCACCCCGGAATGGGCCGACATCCTGGAAACCCGCTTAATCGAACATTTCCCCACCCCCCACAACCGCAACAAACTAGGCCGCCGCGCCCCGCCCCCCCGGTAAAAATGGATGGCGGAGACCGCCGCCGCCATCCTTTCCGCCCATCCTTCAACAAGTTCAGGATGAGCGGAAAAGAGGCCGCCGGCCGCCTATCCCCCTCCGCCGGCCCGCCGCCCCCTTTACAGTCCTTCCCGCCGCCTTTCTCCCGTCATTCCCGCGTAAGCGGGAATCCAGAGCAAGGCATAATAAACCTTCCTTCCCGGCCGCCGCCCCCCGCCGGCCTCTTTTCCGCCCCATCCTGACCGCCGGCCTAGGGCGTGTTCACGCTAATGCCGGGCATAGAAAGCCAGACGATTGGAGGTATATTGGAAAGCCGCCGGCAATCTACTTGTCATTCCGAGCGTAGCCGAGGAATCTAAAAATCTTGAAATGGAGTCAAGGGCGGGCATTTTAGATTCCTCGGCTACGCTCGGAATGACATAGTAAAGGGATGGGCTATCCGGGGTATCAACAGATAGTGTGAACACGCCCTATTTTCCGCTCATCCTGAACTTGTTGAAGGAGGGCCAGAGCGGCCCCTTAATCCCCCTCCTCAAAATCCGGCGGCGGCGGGGGATAGTCCATAGCCCACCGCTCGGCAATTTCCTCCTCCGTCAACCGCAGCCGGGACAGCATCTGTTCCTGATGCGGATCCGGCGCGAAGTCGGGATTCGGGTCCCGTTCCAGCAGCTCGGTAAAGGCGGCCAGCAGGCCGGTTACCCGCGTCAGCAAGTCCCGCACTACCGGTTCGTACATCCAATCCTCGTAAAAGTTGTCGTGCAGCTGGTCGGCGAAAGCCTGCATCACCGGCAACTCCGCCAACCCGTACTCGGCGGACAGCAGATGGACGATATTGCGCCGCCGGTTATGGGAATCGTGCCGCCAGTACCGTTGCTCGGCCAGGGCCTTAACGCCGTGGGCGACGGCTCCGGACGCCTTGTCGCACGCCTGCACCCGGTCGCCGCGCTTATCCAGTTCATAGCCGGCCTGCCGAATCAGCCGCCGACTGGTTTTAAGGTGATGCTCCACCCCCGGGGGATTGCCGTTACTGCCGTTAGAGTTGGTCGTCATTCTATCCTTCCTCGCGCCCTCGAGCCGGTTTCCGCCATTGTAACCGGCGGCGGGCCGGCGGGCAAGGGCGGTTGTGTCAGCCTTCATCTGTCCATCCTGACCGCCGGCCTCTTTTCCGCTCATCCTGAACTTGTTGAAGGAGGGGCGGAAACTAGGCCGGCCGCCCTAATCGCCCCCCGCGCCGTTGGTATGGGAATCCGGGGCATAACCCGGCGGCGGCTCGTCAAAGGGCAGGCCCGCCCGGAAAGCGGCTTGCCGCCGCGCGTACCAGGAGAATATCTGGCGCTGTTTCTCTTGCCGCTCCTGTTCCCGGCGTTTTTCCAAGTTCTCCTGCCGGGCCATTTCCAGCCCTTCCTCCCGGCCTTGGGCATAGCCCTCCGCCCAGCCGATCTTAATGCCGGCTTCAAAGCGGCGCTGCTTATACTTCTCGACCACCCACTCGAACACCACTAATACTACCTCCTCAGGTCAGGGTATAGACGATTATTTTGACCGCTTTTATCGTATCACCTCCCAGGATGATTGTAAAATTGCCCGCCGCTTTTGATTATAAGGCATTCGACTGCTCCGCAACCGTCCTTCCCGACCGCAGCCCCCTACCGTCATTCCCGCGTAAGCGGGAATCCCGAACGGTACTGAAAAGACAATCCCGTTGCCCGCCGCACTGCGCGAGATTCCCGCTTACGCGGGAATGACGGTAGGGCGGCGGGAATGACGGTAGGGGCGGCGGGAATGACAGTATAGAGGCGGCGGCGGGAAGGACGGCTTTATAACCGACAAAGACGGCCCCCCGGGGAAAACCCCGGGAGGCCGTCCAGTTTTGCCGGATTTGTCCTGAATCCCATTCAGGACGGGACGGGATATGCTACTGCGCCGCCCGCAGCAGGTTCCAGTGGCTGGTCTTGGAGCCGGCCGTGCCGGGGAAAGTCCAGCTCTCCACTACCTCCGGGTTGAACATCACCGTCAGGCTGAACCAGAAAAAGGGAATGTCGGCAAAGTTGTAATACTTGTCGTTCCCCACTTCCAGCAGCAGCTGGTCGATGCGGTCGTAGTCCAGGGTGTCCAAGGCCCGATAGGCGGCGTAATTCCGCTCAATGATGTCGGAATAGTAGCCGGCGCCGCCCACGCCTTGGGCCGAACTCCAACTCCGCAGGCGGTTGGTCAAGGAGCGCATGGTGATGACATTGCCCCAGCCGCCCTTTTTGATGAAGTCGGTCCGTTCCCGATAGTTCTTGCGGACCGTCCCCCACTCGCTGTCCAGCAGGGTTACATCAATGCCAATCGGCTCCCAATAGTTAATCAGGGCCTCCAGCATTACCGCCGTTTCCGGCTCGTCCGCCGAAAAGTAGTTGTAGGAAGTGAACGGCATCGGGTTGTCCGGGGTATAGCCGGCTTGGGACATCAGATCCCGGGCCGCGTCCGGGTCAAACCCGTACTGCGCCTCCCAGTCCGTTTCCCACTGCTCGTTCCAGGTCCCAAGGACCGGATGATACTGGGTCAGCAGCATCAGCTCGCCCTGGCCCTTGAGGACATGGTCGAGCATTTCCGCCCGGTCAATGGCCTTGTTCATGGCCTGCCGCACCAGCTTGCCGGTGGTGGGATTGGCCCAAGGCACCGTGGGGTCATAATCATCCTGATAAGCCCCGTAATACTGGCCGCCGAGGAACAGGGTCAGGTAGTTGGTGGGAACGCCGGCGGCCGCCGGCTGCATCCCCCGCCGTCCGGCTTCCAACTGCAACTCCCGGGACAGGGCGGCGATGTGGATTTCCCCGGTCAGCAGGGCGGCCAGGCGGGTCAAATCCTCCCGCACCCAGCGCAATTCCACTTCCTGAAAGTCCGGGTTTTCGCCCCGCCAGTGCGTACCGGGGGCCTTCTCAAACCAGATGCTCTGCCCCTGCTCCCGGCCGCCATACTGATAGGAGCCGGTGCCGGCCGGCCGTTCGTCAAAGCCGTCCACGCCGACTTCGTCGAACTGCCGCTTGCTCAGCATCATAATTTCGCCGCCGCCAAAGCCGCGGGACAGAATGGACGGCGTGTCCAGGGAAATGGAGGGAAAGACAATCTGGAAAGCGTAATCCCCCTGGGCTTCGTAAGTGGCATCGTCAAAGAAAGACCGGGCCGAAACCTGGGAATCCTCGCCCAGAATGCGATCCAAAGCGGCGATGGCATCGGCGGAAGTGAACTCGCCATAGCCGAAATGGAAGGGTACGCCCTCTTTCAGCTGAAAAGTCCAGGTGCGCCCGTCCGGCGTGAACTCCCAGCTTTCCGCCAAGCGGGGAATCCGCTCGTTGGTGTTGGCATCCAGGCCAATCAGGGTTTCCGAATAGGGATCGAACTGGTAGTACGAGGGCCGGCCTACGGTCCAGTGGCGATTGGTTTCCTGCACTTCGCCCAGGGCGTAGATGACCCGATCCACCTTGGCCGCTACCTGCTCGGTAGTGACCGGAATGGGGGTGGGCGTGGCGATAACCGTCTTTTCAATGACGGTTTCCTTAGGCACTTCTTTCAGCACCTGCTCGGTCCGCACCACTTCCACCGGAACTTCCCGGATAACCTCCTTTTCGACCACGACCTCCCGGGGGACTTCGCGGACGACTTCTTTCTCCACGACCACCTCTTTCTCGACCACTTCCGGCGCGGCCGGGGCGGCGGCGGAGCCGCAGGCCACCACCAGGGCCAGGGCGAGGGTCAAGGATAAGAGGAGGAGCGCTTTAGAATTACGCAGCCAACGCGGCATAGGAGATACCTCCCCGATAGTAGATTAACCTCCGGCGCGGGATGCCCAATTGCCGGCATCCGCCGGCGCTAAGGCCGCCAATCGCCGGCCCTATTGCCGGCAACCGCCGGCTTGTCTTGGCCGTCCCCGCCCGGAAATTTTGCCGATTATAAGCCGGCCAAATCCGGCCTGTCAATAGTTGCGGGGAAAGTTGCATTGCGCCCCCTTGGTTCGGTTATGGGGGGTATTCTTTCCGCTCATCCTGAACTTGTTGAAGGATGAATCCCCCCTAACCGAAACCGGCCGCGCCCGGCCGCCCCTACCGTCATTCCCGCGTAAGCGGGAATCTGGCGGTTGCTTGCCGGGGATGCGGCATTATAAGGCATTACCGTCGGGATTCCCGCTTACGCGGTAAGGACGGTAGATGCCGGCGGTAAGGACGGTTAGAGCTGCTTTAGGTATATGCAATTGCCTTGGCAAGTGATACGATAGCAACGGTCAAAATAATCAGCCAGGCCCTGACCGGAGGAGGAGGTATTAGGGGTGTTCGAGTGGGTGGTCGCAAAGTATAAGCAACGCCGCTGGGAAACCGGCTTTAAGCTCGGCTGGGCGGAGGGCTATGCCCAAGTCTGGGCGGAGGCCCGGGAACGGGAACGGGCGCATGACCGGGCCACCCGCGCCTGGTACGAGCGGCAGCAGGCCGCCCTGCGGGCCGGGCTGCCCTTTGACGAGCCGCCGCCGTTCGACGACCCGGATGCCCACGCCAACGGCGCCGACGCCGACTGACCGGGTCAGTTGGCGGCCTTCCCGCCCTCTCTCTACCGTCATTCCCGCGTAAGCGGGAATCCCGTGCGGTGCGGGGGGTAGCGGGATTGTCTTTACAGTACCGTCCTGGATTCCCGCTTACGCGGGAATGACGGTAGGCGGCGGCGGAATGACATTTAGGGGTAGGTTGCTTGGTATATCCAATTGCCTCGTCCCAATTGCCGCCAAACCCTTGCCACGCCAGCAAAAATTGGATATACTACAAAAACGCCGCCGCCCGGCGCGGCGGCCCGAGACGAGGGAGGAGGTATCAGCAAAGCCTATGTTTGACCGACAATCCTTGGAGAACCTCTTTGACGAACTGCGGGACGAGTACGAGCTGGAACCCGACTGGGAGGACATCCAGCGGGACGCCCATCTGGCCGTAGCCCGGGTGGATGCCGGCCAGCCCCTGGGCAATGTCGACACCCGGGTTGGCCCCCTGGTGGAAAAGCACAATCCCGGCTAGTCTCCGCAGCGGCCGCCGGCAGTCCGGATTGGCCGACCGGCAAGAAAGCGGGACGGGATCACCTCCCGTCCCGCTTTTCCTTTCCCCGCCGCTCGTGGTACAGGTAAAAGCCGACCAAGCCCAAGGGCAAGGCCAGCACTATCGCCCCAATCAGGGCTACCACCGTCCACGGCCCCCAGCCGATTAAATGGGTCAGCTGGATTTGCAGCCACTCCAGAAAAGCCGGGTCGGGAAGATCGTCGTGATGCCGGCCCAGGGCCAGCAGCCCGGCGGCCCATCCCGTCCCCCCCGCAAAGAATCTCCCGCCGCCCACCGCTCAGTCTCCGGCCGCCGCCGTAGCCGTAGCCGCGCCGCTATCCACCGTCCGATAGCGGGAGGAATACCGCTTTTCCCGAATGGAAAAGGCAAAGAGAGACGCCGGAAACAGCGTCAAACCCGCAATCAAAAATGGGATGGTGTAGGAACCGGTCAAGTCAAAGAGGAATCCGGCCAGCCAGATGCTCAGGCCGCTGCCGATGGCGTGAACCAGGAAAGCCACTCCGGTGATGGTGCCTAACGCCCGCAGCCCGTACACATCGGCAATCAGGGCGGTGGTCAGCGGGGCCGTGGCAATCCACGAAATCCCGGCCACTACCGCAAAAACCAGCAGGGCCGCCGTTCCCCAGCCCATAAACTCCACGCCGGCCAGCAGGGCCATATACGCCGTCCCCCGCACAAAATAGACCAATCCCAGCATATTTTTGCGGCTGAACTTGTCCGACAAAATGCCGGCCCCGATGCTGCCTACGATGTTCAAGCCCATCATCAGCCCGAAAATCAGCGCCGCCGATTGCTCCGGCACCCCCAACGAATGGGCAAAGGGGACAAAGTGGATGGACAGCACCGCCGTAGTGTAGCCGCAGGCAAAGTAGGCAATGGTCATCTGCCAGATGGGTAGGGAATGAAAGGACTGCCGCCAGCTATCGGTATCCAACAGCCCGGCCAATCGCCGCTCCCGGCTCCCCGGCCGCTGCCCGCCGCCGCCGGCCGCCGCATCGCCATCCGGACTCAATCCCAGATCCGACGGTTGATCCCGCAAAAATAGAAAAGCCAGCGGCACCGACAGCAGCAGTACCATCAAGCCAAAAGCCACCCAGGTAATGCGCCAGTTCGTGGCTTGCAGCAAGAACATTCCGAACGGCACCAGCAGTAAGCCGCCGGCCGACAAGCCGGCGGCGTTCAGGCCCACCACCGTGGCCCGCCGCCGCCGAAACCAGCGGGACAGCAGGGCTCCGGTGTTGTTCAGGGACATTCCGCTCAGGGCTACGGACGAGACAAAGCCAAAGAGGAAAATCAGGAATAGCAGATGAAAGGTGAGGCTCAGGGCTACCGTCGCCAAGCCGAAAACAATCAGGCTGACTACGATGACCCGGCGGCCGCCGAACCGATCCAGCAGCTTGCCCATAAAGGGCTGGGTCAAGCCGTTGACCACAAAGCCCAGGGCCGCCGCCGCGGAGATGGTGCCGCGATTCCAGTCGAACTCCTCGCTCATGGGCAGGACAAAGATGCCGAAGCTGTTGCGCGCCCCGTTGGTAACAAAGGCCACGAAAATGCAGGTGGCAACGATGTACCAGCCGTAGAAAATCCCCGGCCGCGCGGCCTGATCCGCCGTCATCGCCCCCGTCCCCTGTTGCAGGGCCGCCTTGAACTTGTTGAACCGGTCGGCAATCATCGCCCTCGTCCCTTCCCCAGGATGTGGCCCAGTATATACCTTGTTGGGGAAAATAGTAACACCCCGGCCGCGCCAATTCCCCGGGGCAATTTGCCTAGGCTTGGCAACCTATCCCTGCCATCTCTCCCGGCCGCCCTTTCTACCGTCCTTCCCTTGCCCCCCACCGTCCCTCCCGGCCGCCCTTTGACCGTCATTCCCGCGTAAGCGGGAATCTCCACGGTACTGCCGTATAATACCGCAGTTTTGGCAAGCAACCACCAGATTCCCGCTTACGCGGGAATGACGGTAGGGGGACGCCGCCCCCCTCCGCTCATCCCGAAACCGGTTGCCATTCTTTCCGCTCATCCTGAACTTGTTGAAGGATGGGAATGACAGTTGCCGTATGCGATTGCCCTGAAACCGCGGGCCATCCGGCTTGCCCTTTCGCAAAGGATGTGGTACACTTCCCGTCAAGTTGGAAAAGAGGGATTTGCCGCTTATGTCTGAACTTGCCGCGCCGCCCCTTACTGCCCGGCCCGGCCGCTGGGCGGCGCTGGCTTTGGGGATGATTGCGGCGCTGCTGACCGCCTTGGGGTTGGCTTGCGCCCGGGATATAGACTTACCCCCCCCCCCCCCCCCCCCAAGTGTAGAGGCTCAAGCAACGGCAACTCCGACGCCGGTTAAGGCCGGCCCTACCCCCGGCCGAGCTACGCCGGCGGCTACCTTGCTCCCTTTGCCGCCGACGCCGACGCCAGGATTTGAAAATCCGACCAATCCCCCTCCGGCGGCCGCCGCAACCTCAACCCCCCCTGGAAAGCCGGCGGCTACGCCGCCGCCTCTAGCGCAGACCCTCTTGGAGCCGCTGCGCCCCGGCGGCCAGTTGACGGCGGCGACCTGGCTGGACGCCGACCGGATGTATCTGGCGGACTTGGCGGGAAACCTCCGGCTGCTGAAGGTGGAAACCGGGGAAGTTAAAACGGTTCTGGAGGGACTGAGCATTCCCCAAGGATTGACGGTTTTGGCGGGCCGCCTTTATGTGTCGGAGATGGGCAATGTGTGCGAACTGCTGCCCCCGGGCCGCTGCTATCGCCCCGAAAGGTGGCCCGAACCGGAGGAGTTGGCGATGTTAGCCCAATCCAGCGCCCGGATTTTATCCTACCGCATCGGCGCGGACGGCGAACTGGACGACCGGCAAGTCGCGGTGGACCGGATATTGAGCGACCACCGGGATCATAGTCCCAACGGCTTGACCAACGATGGCGAGTGGATTTATGTCAGCATCGGCCATCCTTACCAGGGACCGCCCAATCCCCGGGGAAATTATATTACAAGAGCCGTTGCGGAGCTGGCGGCGGCCGGCGGCCGTACCGACTTGATGGGGGTCATTGCCCGCTTTCGGCCCGGGGATCCGGAGCCGGAAGTCTATGCCACCGGGTTCCGCAATACCTACGGCATATCCCTCGGCCCGGACGGCGTCCTGTACGGCGCGGACAATGACACTCAGGATGGGCTGGCCACGGCCGGGCAGTTGGAGGAATTGAATGCCATAGTTTCGGGGGGATTTTACGGGTATCCTTTCTGGGGAAGTTACGAAGCCGGCCCTGATGCCGGGGTAACGGAGCCGGCGGCCATCCTGCAAGGCACGGGATCGACTTTTGCCTATGCCAACGAACAGGGCGTTTATGTAGCCTACCTGTCCCTGGGGGAGAACGCCGAGGGGTTCGTGGTGGATCACTTCGACTATGAAACTTTTACGCCGACCCGCATCGTCCGCGGCGCGCCGGGCCATATTACCGCCATTCTGGAGCGGGAGGGGCTGCTTTATCTGGCAACTTTTTCCGGCACGATTCTGGTCGTGGACGCTACGCCGAACCCGTCCGAGCGGATCGCCAGCTATGAAATCGTTGCCGCCGCCGCGGCGGATAAGATTATTGCCCAACAGGAGCCAAACCTTGCCGTCAACTATACGGTGTATTGGCGTAACGGCGAGTTGCTCTATGTGCAAGATCCCTGCGGCCCGGAGGGAATGGAAAGGTGGTTCTTTCTGCACATCGTGCCGGTGAATCCGGAGGATTTGGCCGCTCTGGGGGAACACACGCTTTCGAACCGGGATTTCCGTTTCGGCAAATATGGCATACGGCATCGTGGCCGCTGCCTGGCCACGGTACCCTTGCCGGCTTATGACATCCTGGAAATTCGCACCGGCCATGCCCAAAAGACCAGGACGCTCGGGACGGTATTCCGGCCGGAGTGATGATTCCCTTTTCGCCGGCGGTGGCTTTGCCGTTCCGCCAATCCCCACCCCTACAAGTCATAGCCCCGCTCGCCGTGGATTGCCAAGTCCAGGCCCACCAATTCATCCTCCGGATCCACCCGGATGCCGCCACAGAACTTGTCGAGGATTTGCAGGGTCAGGAAAGAAACCAGGGCGGCCCAGAGCATGGACACCGCTACGCCCAAGGCCTGCACGCCGAATTGGGCCAGGATGGAACGCTCGGGAATGGTGTAGCCGAATCCCCAGAAAATTTCCAGAGCCAGGATCGGCAGCAACAGCAAGCCGATAATGCCGCCCAAGCCATGCACGGCAAAAACATTCAGGGAATCGTCAATGTGCAGGCGGTCTTTGACCACGCCAATGGCAAAGAAACAGACCGCGCTGCTGAAAATGCCCAGCAGCAAGGCCCCCACCGGACTGGTAAAGCCGGAGGCCGGCGTGATGGCGGCCAAGCCGGCAATGACGCCGGTGACCATTCCAATCAGGGATGTGCGGCGGTAAATCAGCCGCTCCAGGGCAATCCAGGTCAGGGCGGCGGCGCAGGCGGAGACATGGGTCAGGGCGATGGCAATGCTGGCATGAGCCTCGGTGCTGAACCCGCTGCCGCCATTGAAACCGAACCAGCCCACCCACATCATCCCGGCTCCGGCGGCGGTCATTCCGGGATTGTGCGGCGGCGACAGACGATTGGGAAAGCCCAGGCGCTGCCCCACCACCAGGGCGGCGACCAGAGCCGAGGCCCCCACGGCGGCGTGCAGGGCAAAACCGCCGGCAAAATCCATCACCCCCCACTGATTCAGCCAGCCGCCGCCCCAAACCCAATGGCAGACCGGAATATAGACCAGCAAGGACCAGACGCCGCTGAAAATCAGCACGGTGGAAAAGCGGGTGCGCTCCACATAAGCGCCAACAATGATGGCCGGGGCGGTCATGGCAAAGGTCATCTGGAAAATGGCGAACAGGATTTCCGGGATGGTGCCGCGAGCCCGGGTTTCGGTTATTTCCAGAAAGAACGGGTTTTGCAGGGAGCCAATGACGCCGCCATAGCTTTCCCCATAGGCCAGCCCATAGCCGACAATCAGCCAAATCAGGCTGGCAATGGCGGCAATGGCAAAGCACTGGATGGCTACCGACAGCACCGACTTGGAAGTGACCATGCCGGCGTAATACATCGCCAGACCCGGCAGGGTCATAAACAGCACAAAGGTGGTGGCGGTGAGGATCCAAGCGGTATCCCCGGTGTCAATGGCGCTGGGCATAAGGGGCGTCCAACCCGCCGCGGCGGGGGTTAAGGATAGGTTTCGGGGTTCGGTCAAGGATTATAAAGGATTATAACCGTAAGCGGCGGCAAAAGAAAGGGGCGGGGGAAAGCGATTCGACAAGGCTGTCGTTTAGGACGGACAACCGGCTTTGTCGTCATTCCCGGCCGCCCCGCAACCGTCATTCCCGCGTAAGCGGGAATCTCCGCCGTTGCTTGCCAAGGATGCGGCATTATAAGGCAGCACCGTTCGGGATTCCCGCTTACGCGGGAATGACGGTAGGGGGGCAATATGCCATTGCCCGCCGGCTTGCCACCCTTTCCCCTTGCCCCGGGGCAACCGGCTAGGCCGCCGGGCGGCGGGACAAATCCAACGGCGTAGCCGGCCGGGACTGGGCCAGCCGGTGTCCCGGCAGGGACGGCTCCAGAAAGGTGATGGATTCGTAGAAATCATCCAGGGGGACGAAAACGCCGTTTTCCTCGGCCCACTCCCGCATCCGGTAGTTGCAGGAATGTCGCCAGGACAGGATTTCAATTTTCCAACCCCGCCGGTGCATCCGCTGCAAGGCGCTGGGAAAGCCGCCGCTATACCCATAACCGGAGTCGTCTCCGGTCAGCAGAACGGCAATGCCGGGGGTGTCGCAATAATCCAGTCCATCCTCCAGCATCCGCAACTGCAATTCCGGTATTTTCTGCTCGTCCGCAACGGCTTGGCCCTGGTCGCATAGATTTACCGATACGCCCTGCTGCTCCAGCCAATTCCACAACTGCCGCAGTTCCGGCGGCACGGAACCGGCGGCCATCGCTTTCCGCAGCGGCCGGTCGGCGTGGGCCAGGCGCAGCATATTGTCGAACTTGATCCGCACCCGAAAGCGGGCATCGACGTGGTCGTTGCGCTCCTCGGCCAGGCGCTGCGCCTCGATGAATATGTTGGAATTGTCCCAATAGATGAATACTTCGCCCATCCCTACCCCCGCGGCAGGCCCAAGCCCCGGCTGGCGATGATGTTGCGCTGCACTTCCGAAGTGCCGGCGGCGATTTTGTGGGAGAAACTGGTCATCCAGTGTTCCTGGATGCGGCCGCGCAAGGGCGCCCACTTTTCATTGCGGGCCAAAGCCCCATACAAGCCCAAGACTTCCATCCCGGCTGTCGTTACCCGCTGCAAAGTCTCGCTGCCGAAAACCTTGCTCATCGAGGCTTCCTTGTTCGGCACCAAGCCCTGCCCCTGCATATAGGCCACATTGTAAGCCATCAGCCGGGCCACTTCGCACTCAATATAGCGGTCGGCCAGCAGATTCCGCACCCAGGGGACTTGCAGCAGGGGTTGGCCGTTGTGCATCGTTTCCCGGGCGTAACCCTGCACCTCGTCCAGCAGCCGGCGGCCCATCGCCGAATAGTCAATGCCCGACCGCTCAAAATCCAGCAGGGTAACGGCCACATACCAGCCGCGATTTTCCTCCCCCACCACATTAGCCACCGGCACCCGCACATTGTCAAAGATAATCTGGTTGAACTCGTGACCGCCGGCCATATTGATGATGGGCCGCACCTGAATGCCGGGGGTTTTCATATCCACCAGGATAAAGCTGATGCCGCGATGCTTGGGCGCATCCGGGTCGGTGCGGGCCAACAGCATAATCCAGTCGGCCCGGTGGCCCAGGGTCGTCCAGATTTTAGTCCCGTTGATGACATATTCGTCATCGTCCCGCACGGCCCGGGTGCTGAGGGAGGCCAGGTCGGAGCCGCTTTCCGGCTCGCTGTAGCCCTGACACCACTGCACTTCCCCGCGGGCCACCGGCGGCAGATGGGCCTGTTTCTGCTCCTCGGAACCGTGAATCATCAGGGTGGGGCCCAGCATCCGGACGCCGAAAATATCCCGGCCCGGGGCGCGCAGATAGGCCAGTTCCTCGTTGTAGATGGCGGAACGGACCGGAGAGGCGTCCTGCCCGCCGTATTCCTCGGGCCAGTGCATGGTCAGCCAGCCCTTTTCGGCCATCTTGCGGCGCATATCCCGGGTCAGTTCCCAGTTCCCCTCCTCGGGCCAGCGGCCGCCGCCCTCCCAATCCGGGGGCAGTTCCTGCCGCACAAAATCCCGCAATTGCTGCCGAAAGGCGTCATCGGCGGCGGTAAAGTTGAAATCCACGATAAACCCTCCCCGGGGCCAAGGCTGGTTGTTGACGACGGCCCGGCCGGCCGGCGGCCGGGCCTCTTGGGCGAATGGCGGCGGCGGCCCTAGATGGCGCCCACGGCCACGCAGGATTGGGTGCGGACGATGCCGGCTATGGTATGGATGTTTTCGGTGACCATCGCGCCGATGGCGGTCAGGTCGGCGGCGTTGATGACCGCGATGATGTCAAACTGGCCGGTGACCACGTCCACCGATTCCACCCCGTCCAGGGTGCCGAGGGTCGCCGCCACTTCCCGGGTCTTGCCTACGGAGGTTTCCACCAAAAGGTACGCTTTAGTTGCCATGCTGCTCCTTCGCTGAACCGCGAGTTTTGATTGGGCCGGGGCCATTCTAACCCCCCGCCGCCATTCTGTCAAATGCCCGGCAGTCAATTCGTTCATCCTGAATTCTTATCGTGTTGACATCCACTTGAGCAACCGGCTACCCTTGCCCTTAGCCCCAACCGCCATCCCCCGCCAAGAGGGAAACAATGCCGCCGCCAATGCTTCCCATCCGCCAATGGCCGCAAACCCTGTTACTGACCGCCCTGTCCCTGCTGATTGCGGCGGCCACTATTATGCTGGCCTGCGGCCCGGCGGCGCAACCCGCCCCGGCCGCTGAGCCAAATATCCGGGTGGCGGCGGATCCGGCGGCCCCTACAGCTACGCCGCCGCCTACTCTTGTACCAACCGTCTGCGTGCAGTGGGAATCCACCGAGGAGCGCATTGAGTATTGCTTTACCCCGGAACCGGAAACTACGCCTAAGTACCCCAACTTGTCGGATCACCGCCTGGTCGAGCTGGTAGAGAAGTTCGAAAAAGCTCAGCAATCGGCCAGTGGCGCAGCCGGGCAATCCACTGAACAGACCACATCCCTGATCGAAGTAAGGATTGAACTTCTGTCGTCGGACAAAGTTGACGCCTTGGCCGCTTGGCTGGAATCCCAAGGTGTTTCGGGGATAGACAAAGGGGAAGTGGACATCCATACCTGGGTGCCGGTATCCTTGCTAGGTCCGATGTCCGAGCGGGACGGCGTTAGAAATGTCCGGATGCCTCCTGAGCCGGTGCCTACCGTCGTATGGTAGGTAGCAAACCCGGCGGGACACTGCTCTCCTGCCCAGAGGGAAACAATGCCGCCAATGCTGTCGTCCCGCCAATGGCCGCAAACCCTGCTATTGACCGTCCTGTCCCTGCTGATTGCGGCGGCCACCCTTATGCTGGCCTGCGCCCCGGCGGCGGCCCCGGCCCCGGCCGATGGGGATATTTTTTCGGCGGCGCAACCGGGGGCGGGCGGCAGCGCGGAACCGGCGGCGAAGCCGGAGAAGCCTACCGCTACACCGCAGCCCGAACCTACGGACACGCCGATGCCCTATCCTACGCAGTGCATCGTAATGCCGCGCGACTTTCAGCACCTTGAGGAAGCCGAGTTCAAGGAGGGGGCAAATCCGCCGGGTGCGCCGGGATGGCCTGCTTTTGCAATGCGAAGTAGTTACGCCTACGCCACCCCCGCCTACGCCCAAATATCCGCATTTGGGCGATCAGCTCAGCCGGTATGCTCAAGAAGCTGAGGAAATCCAATCGGACGCTGCCCAAGCCGGGGAGGCCACTGGCGGCTCCGGCGTTGAGATTCCCCTGGTGTACCTGCGGATTGTCTTGGCGGCCAACACTGAGGAAGTGGTTGCCTGGTTACAGCGCAACGGGATTCCCCTTTCTGAGGATTGGGTCGAAGGCGACCGGGGTTACATCGCGGACTACGCAGTAGATTGGGAATTAGGGGACGATTTCATTTATGCTTGGGTGCCGGCCTCCTTGCTGGTGGCCCTATCCCAGCAAGAGGGCGTCACTTATATGGAGGATGTCGGATACTTGCTGCATCACAGCGATGGCTATTAGCGCCGGCATTACGCCGCCGGCTATAAAGCAAATCCGCCGCCCTCTACCCCACCCCTCCCCAGTAGCGTATAATAGGTCAACCAGCATTGATACGGGACTGGCCGCGCCGGGGATAGCGGCCGTCCGGAGAGAGGGATTATGAGCGTAGCTATCGGATATGTGCCGGGGGCTTATGGCGAGGGCGGCGATGACCCGGATTTTCTGCGCCAATTGGTGGAACTGGGCGACCGCTACGGCTACGATTCGATCTGGCTCAGCGACCGCATCGTCAGCGACCGGTTCAGCCTGGAGCCGCTGATTGCCCTGGCGATGGTTGCCGCCTGGTCGGAGCGGCTGAAGTTCGGCACCAGCGTCCTGGCTCTGCCGTTGCGGAATCCGGTCGTCCTGGCCAAGCAGATTGCCACTCTGGATTTTCTATCCAAAGGCCGCTGCTTTCCGGCCGTGGGCCTGGGGCAGGAGGAGCCGGAGGAATATGAAGCCTGCGGCGTGCCTAAGGGCGACCGCAGCCGCCGCACCGACGAGGCCATTGCCCTGATGCGCCGCCTGTGGCAAGAGGATTCCGTTACCCACGAGGGCCAATTCTTTACCTGCCATCAGGTCAGCATCACCCCCAAGCCGATTTTTCAGCCGTCGCCGCCGGTGTGGATTGGCGGCCGCAGTCCGGCGGCGGCCCGGCGGGTGGGCCGGGTCGGCGACGGCTGGCTGGTCTCCGGAGCCACCCCGGCCGAAATCCGCCGCGGCCGGGGAATCGTCTTTGCGACGGCGGAAAAATACGAGCGGGAAATTGAGGACGACCATATCGGGATGCTGCTGGGCTACTACATTGACCCGGACGCCGACCGGGCCGCCGCCCGCAGCCGCCGCTATGTAACCCGCCACCGCCCGGACGCCGATTTTACCGAATACAGCGCCCTGGGGGATGTAGATACCATTTGCCAGGTCATTCAGCACTACATTGACGCCGGGGCTTACAAGTTCGTAGCGCGTCCCCTGTGCGCCGGCGCGGAATCGGTCGATCAGCTGCACCGGCTGGGTGAGGAAATCCTGCCCCGCTTTCACCAGTGAGCGGGGGGATAAATAAAACCGTCCTTCCCTGCCCGCTCCCTACCGTCATTCCCGCGTAAGCGGGAATCCCGCAGTGGCTAGCCAAGACTGCGGTATTATACGGCAGTACCGTCGGGATTCCCGCTTACGCGGGAATGACGGTCGAGGGCGGCCGGGAGTTGGCAAGCCGGGCCGTCGAACTATCCCCCTTGAATTGCCCCCTTGTACCAGTCCAAAATTTCGCTGCCGGTCATAAAGACCACGCCCTCGAAACGGCTTAGGTAGTCAAAAATCTGGGCGTAATACTTGATGCGGTGGGCAGCCCCGGTGATGTAGGGATGGGTGGAAACGCACATTATCCGCGCGCTTTCCGCCCCCTCGGCGTACAGGGTGTCAAACTGGTCTTTGGCCCGCTCAAACAGCTCCGGAGAACGATGATGCTGCACCAGATAGACCGGAATATCGTTCAGCTCCACCGTGTAGGGAACGGAAATCAGGCTGCCGCTTTTGACCTTCAGCGGATAGGGCTGGTCGTCATTGCACCAGTCGCAGACATACTCGATGCCCTCCTCCGCCAGAATGTCCGGCGTGTCAAAAGTTTCCGCCAGGCCCGGCCCCATCCAGCCCCGGGGCGCCGTCCCGCTGAACTCCCGAATAGTGTCAATGGTACGGCGGATGGCGGCCCGCTCGTCCGGCTCCTTGTTGATAACCCGCTGGATGTAGCTGTGGCCCAGCAGTTCCCACCCGGCGTCCAGGCTTTCCCGCACCAGTTGGGGGTAGCTGTGGCACACCGAGGCATTAAGGCTGACCGTAGCCCGGATGCCGCGTTCATCCAGTACCCGTTTCAGCCGCCAGTAGCCCACCCGCAGGCCGTAGTCAAACCAGCCGAAGTTCGGCACATCCGGGATAACGGATACGCCCTGCGGCGTGGGCAGCACGGTGCGGGCCATCGGCTCGTTAATATCCCACTCCTCGACATTGATGACCGGCCACACCGCCACCCGGGCGTTGCCGGGCAGCCGCAGCGGCGGCCGGTGAAAGATAGGCGAATAATCGGCGCGGGGATTAGCCATAAGGATGCCTCCAAGGATTCCTGATTTGCGCCGGCCGGCAAACCTAATCCGCCGCCCCGGCCGGCAGTCGCGCCGGCATTTCGACTTTCACGAACTCCGGCGTCTCTTGGGGAGCGGCGGAATCCATTTCCTCCGCGCCGTCCAGATAGGTCTCGATCGCCGCTTTGATGTTGTCCAGGAGTTCCGGCTTGCTTTCCCCCTGGCTGAAACAGCCGGGCAGTTCCGCAACTTCGGCCCAATAGCCGCCCTCCTCAGCTTTCCAAACGATGGCGGTGTAGGTGATGGTCGACGGCATAACGCCTCCCTCCTCGATGTTATGGCGGTTGGGAAAATCTATTCAGGATGATAACACGGTTGGCATATTTAGGCAATCCTTTGAGCAATGCCGTTTCCGTTCTGTTGAGGGGTATTTGGCTTTGCCCTTTCCGGCAATTGACCCCACCCCCGCTACCCCCTACAATGCCCCTGTTCCCTTTCCCGGCCGCGGCGGACGGGGCCGCGCGGCCGCTTGGCGCGGCGGCGTTGCGCCGGTCTTGCGGCGGGCAGGCAGTTCAGGCAGCATTAAGTAAGGAGGCAGGCAATCTTATGGAAACGATTGGGTTTATCGGCTTGGGCAATATGGGCGGCGGAATGTCCCTGAACCTGCAAAAAGCCGGCTATCCCCTGGCGGTCTATGACCTGCGGGAGGAAGCGGCCTTGCCCCTGCTGGAGGGCGGGGCGCGCCTGGCGAACACCCCCGCCGAAGTAGCGGCCCTCAGCGACATTACCTTTACTTCCCTGCCCGGCCCCAAGGAAGTGGAATCGGTAGCCCTGGGCCCCGGCGGCGTGCTGGAGGGCATCCGCCCCGGCAGCGTCTATGTGGATTTGTCCTCCAGCCGGCCCACTCTAATCCGGGAAATTGAACCCCAATTCCGGCGCAAGGGGGCTTATGTGCTGGACGCCCCGGTCAGCGGCGGCAAGAGCGGCGCCGCCAGCGGCAACCTGGCGGTGATGGTCGGCGGCGACCGGGAAATCTATGACCGCATCAAGCCGGCCCTGGATGCCTTTGGCGACAAGGTCTTTTACGCCGGGGAAATCGGCGCCGGCTCCGTTTGCAAACTGGTGCATAATATGGTGGGCCACAGCGTCCGCCAGGCCATCGCCGAGGGATTGACTCTGGGCGTCAAGGCCGGCGTGGCTCCGGAAGCCCTGTGGGAAGGGATGCGCCGGGGTTCCCTGGGTCGGATGCGGATTCTCCACGAGGGCCTGGTGCGGACGATGTTCCGCGGCGAGTTCGATCCGGCCAGCTTTGCCCTGGAACTGGCCCATAAGGATATTGCCCTGGCGACCGAACTGGCCCGGGAGTTCAATGTGCCAATGCCTATGGCCGCCCTGGCCGAACAGGTAGCGATGCAAGCCCTCAATCGCGGCTGGAAAGACCGGGACAGCAGCGTAACCGTGCTGCTGCAAGAGGAACAGGCCGGAGTGGAAGTCCGCGCCCCCCATATCGACCCGGCCCAATCGGCCCGGTTCATCACCACCCACCCGGAGGAGGACTGATTGAGCCTGCTTTACCTGTGGGTGGCCCTGACCAGCGCCGGCCTGCTGGGAATGGTAACGGTGCTGGACAAGCGCTTGGCCTCCTACAATATGCCCAGCCTGCCGGCCTTTTACGCCGGAGTTTCGGTGTCCCTGCTGACCTATGGCAGCCTGGCCGTCGCCCTGACCGGCATTCCGGCCGGGGCCGCCCCCGGCGATTTGCTGCTGGGCGTAGCCTCCGGCCTGTGCTGGGGCGGCGCCCTGGCCCTGATGTTCTGGGGCTATAAACTCGAGGAAGTTTCCCGCTGTTCCGCCGTCATCCACACCTTTCCGGTCTTCGTCGCCCTGATGGGCGTCGCCTTTCTGGGGGAAACCCTGTCCCTCGGGCAGTGGGCCGGCATCGGACTGGTCGTCGTGGGCGCCTTTCTCATATCGGTATGGGGTTCCCGCGGCGGCGTCCGGATCCGCTTTAACCGCGCCTTGCCCATCCTGCTGGGGGCCAGCCTGCTGACCGCCCTGGGCATCGTACTGGGCAAAGAGGCCCTGGATGAACTGCCGGTTTGGCTGGTGTTCGGGATGCGGAACTTCGGGATGGGCCTGGTTTTTGCCTGCTTGTGGCGGCCGCGGGCCTGGCGGCAATTGGCGACTTCCCTGCGCGACTGGCGCACCGCCCTGCTGCTATTTCTGGCCGAGTTTGCCCTGGCCCCCTTTGCGGTATGGCTGAATGTAGCCGCCATCAGCCTGGGGCCGGTGTCGTTGGTGGCTACGGCCACGGCCACCCGCCCCCTGTTCGTTTTCCTGTTCAGCGCCCTATGCAGCACCCGCCTGTTCCCCCTGCTGGAGGAGCCGCTGGAACTGCATACGCTCACGGTAAAACTGGCCGCCATCGGAATGGTATTGGGGGGCATTGCGGCCTTGACGCTGCTGTAAGGGGGGGCGGCGGTGTAATTCCGCTCACCCTGAACTTGTTGAAGGATGAACGGAAATGGGTATATAATAAACTCAAGACTTGAGCCAAACCATACCAGCGGCAACTTCCGCATGGCCGCCACCATAACCCCTTTGCCCGGTTTGCCTTGGCTCTACTTATGGTCAAGCCAGACATAGCGGAGTTTGGGAATAGTCATCGGCAGCAGCAGGTAATCCTGGACATAGGGTTTGGTCAGGAACCACCAATCCACATTGTTCCACAACAGCACCCAGGGGACATCGTCCAGAATCATCTGCTCAATTTCCTGATACAGCGCAAAGCGGGATTCCTGGTCGCGCAGTATCCGGGCTTGCTCCAGCCGGGCGTCCACTTGTAGATTACTGTAGTTGGAACGATTGTCATCGCTTTCACTGTGGAACAGCAAATCCAGAAAATTCTGCGGGTCCGGGTAGTCCGCCCCCCAAGCCAAAGAATACATCTGCAACCGATGGTCGTTCACCTCCCGCAGAAAGTCGGCCCATTCGGTTTGCCGGATTTCCACCTCGATACCCAATTCCCATTCCCAGGAATTGACGATTTCCTCCAGCCCCTGTGGAATAGCCGCGCCGGGAGTGCCGGTAATGTCTAAGGTCAGCTGGGGCAGGTTAGCCGGGTCGTTGCCGTACTTGGATTGAGCCAGCAACTGCCGGGCCAAAGTCGGGTTGTAAGGATAGGGATTCAAATCCCGGTTGTAGGCCGGAAAGCCGGGCGGGAGGATGCTGTTAGCCGGGCGCACCGCACCTTCGTAGGCAACTTCGGCAATCTTGTTCCGGTCAATTGCCAAGTTCAGGGCCTTGCGGAAATTCTTATCATCCAACGGCGGTTGGGCCTCGTTCAGCCCGATATAGCTGACGTTGAACCAAGGCGGATAGGGTTTGACCTCCCGGAACAGGGGTCCGTTCGGGTCAAGGGCCCGTCCCAAGTTATCCAACCCTATGCCGGCTACATCAATTTCACTGCTCTCGTAGAGAGCCATCGACTCCTCCCCAACCATCGACTCCTCCCCGGTGAGAATCATTTCCACTTCATCCAAGTGGGGCGGGCCAAGATGATAGTATTCGTTGCGGGCCAGACGCAACACTTTGCCGCTCTGGTATTCGCCCAAGCGGAAAGGCCCGGTGCCGTTGGGTTCTCGAGTCCAATGCCGGCTGCTATCCACATTATCCCGGTCGAGGACAAAGCCGGTGGGATAGGTCAGCTTGGACAGGAAATAGGCTTTGGGGTCGTCTATGGTGAACTCCACAGTCCGGTCGTCAATGACCCGGACGCCGGAAACTTCCCCGCTTTCACTGGAAAGTTTGTTAGCGACGCCGACCACATCTCCCAAATACTGGTCAACTACCGGAGAACGGGTATCCGGGTCGGCCACCCGTTCCATTGACCATTTTACATCCCAAGCGCCGACCAGATTGCCATCGTGAAAGCGAGCATCCGGGCGCAGATGGAAAGTATAGACGGTGCCGTCGTCGTTCAACTCCCACCGTTCCGCCAAATCCGGAGCGACCGAAAAGCTAAAGGGGTCGATGGTAACTAATCCCCCGAACACCTCACTTACCATCTGCCGGGAGCGGACACCCACCGCCAAATGAGGGTCCAAAGTCGTCGGGTCAGTAAAGAGCAAACGCAGGATGCCACCATCAGTAGCAGTGCCTTTGCCGCTGTTGGCGGAACGGACACCTTCCGGCTGCTGACAACCGACCATCCCGGCTAAGGCCAGTGCCAGCAAGCCGACCAATATAAACCCGTTGCGCCGTGGCATAATTAACCCGCTCCTACCGGCGAAAGTGCAACTGAATCCCGTTCATCCGGCAACGCTGTTCAGGAGGAACGGAAAAGAGTATATACTAAACTCAAGACTTGATGCAAACCCGCCAGCGGCAACAGGTCCAAGCGGTTTAAGGGAAAGATAAAGCTATGCCCGCGCGGTTAGACCCGTTCTATACCAACCCGGATTTGGCCCGGCAGTATGCCGACCGGGTGATTGCCGCCTATGGCGCGGCGGTGGATTGCTTTGTGGAGCCGGCGGCCGGCCAGGGCGCTTTTGTCCATCCCCTGCGGCAAGCCGGAAAGCCGGTTATCGCCCTGGATCTTATCCCCCAAGGCGCGGATATTCGGCAAGGCGATTTTCTGAAAGAGGACTTGTGGCCGGCCGCCGGCAAAATCGCCGTGGTGGGCAATCCCCCCTTTGGCAAAAACTCCTCTTTGGCCGTCAAGTTCTTTAACCGGGCGGCGGCACGGGCCGACCTGATCGCTTTCATCCTGCCGCGCACCTTTCGGAAACATTCCATCCACCGCCGGCTGAATCCTTATTTTGCCTTGAAAGTGGATGAGGATGTGCCGGATTATGCCTTTGTCAAGGAGGGCAAGCCCTACGATGTGCCGTGCGCCTGGCAAGTCTGGGAATATCAGCAGCAGCCCCGGCCCGTGGCGGCTACGCCGGAGGTGTCCCACATTATCCGCTATGTGACGGATCCCCAGGACAGCGATTTTGCGATGCGCCGGGTCGGATTTTACGCCGGGCAGGTCAAAGCGCCGCCGGAATGGGATTTGCAAAGCCTGTCCCCCAGCGCCCACTACTTTATCCAAAGCGTCCGGCCCGACGCCCCAGAGCTATTGCGGGGCATTGATTGGCGCGCCCTGTGCCAAGCCACCGCCGGCTCCCGTTCCCTGTCCAAGCACGAAATAGCCGTTAAACTGGCGGCGGCGGAAACGGATTCAAACATGGATAGACAGGATAAACAGGATTATGTGTCTGTATAGAACGGTTTTGGCGGTCAACAACCGTTCCCAGCAGATATAAGAATCCTGTCTATCCTGTCTATCCATGTTAATTAAAATTGCCCCGAAAACCGGTTGACAGACCCCGCAACCGGGTTTATACTGGTCAGCAGTCCCAGACCCCTAACCTTAGCCGAGAGGAAATTGCCATGTCCCTACGCAATGCAGTGGTCGCCCTTGCCTTTCTAATGGCGTTTTTCGCAGGGGGGGGGGTATCCATCGGCCCAAGCCCGGGCCATCCCCTGGGACTGTTCCGACTGGCAAGCCTTTGCCCACGCCGACCGGACGACCGCTATCCTGGAATCCCTGGCCGAAAACCGGGGCAAGACCCTCTACTGCGGCGTCGACCAGTCGGATACTTTCAGCAAGGCCGAAACCTGGGCCGCCGGCAAAGACCGCAATGAACGGGATGACACCATCTATTCCGGGGAACGCGGCATTTTCCGGGGTTTCATCGCGGCGCAAGAGGGCTGGCTGACCGACGGGGAATCCGGCGTTACCGGGGTCAGCATTGACCGCATCTTTGAGTTTCCCCGGGAGGAGCGGCGGCGCACTAAGCGGGTCAAGCGGCTTAACATCAGCAGTCAATCGGACCGCGCCGTTAAAGAGTCCTGCTACAACGCCGCCACGAACCCCGGCGACCTGCTATGTTCGGCGATGGGCGCTGTGGGCTCCTCTACCGGGCAAGACGGCGCGGAACTAAGCGCCCGGAACAATCAGCTCGGCGTCGCCAGTGGCACTGCCAACTGGGGCTTTGGCACCGCGCGTATCGATTGGGAGGCCCACCGCGCCGACGCCTGGCAAGAACTGGCGGATACCGTGGCCGCCGCGGCTTGTCGGAAACGGGGATCCCGGTTCGTCAGCGCCGTTTTCGGCCCCGGCCACGACAACCGCAAAGGAACCGGCGCGTGGCAACAGGGGGACAACCTGGGCTGGTTTTACACCGAAAATCAGTGGACTGAGCTCGGGAATCCGGGAGCTGGACACGCCTACCAAGCCTGGCAAAGCCGTACTTGGACGGCCACCTGCAAGAAAACCGTCCGCCGCACCCGGAAGTAGGGCGGCGTAATCGGGCGGTTGCCCTTTAGGAAACCCCTTTGCCGCCATTCCCCGCTTACGCGGGAAGGACGGTAGAGGAGTCACCGGAATCTCCATCCGCTCATCCTGAACCGGTTGCCGGAGGAACGGCGGCGCGGGCCGCCCTAATTCAGGGGATGGGCGCTGACCCATTGAAAGCGCAAATCGCTGGCCCAGCGGCCCTCGCTCCAATCCTCTCCGGCGGCCGCCGACTCGAAGCGGAGCATAACCAGTTGCCCGAGGCGGGCCGTGGTCGGCAGCAGCAAATCCCGCAGGATTTCCTTGGCCAAGGCGGCGGCTCCGGCAAAGACCGGCTCCGGCAGATTGGCGTATTGCATCAGCGGCAGGCGGAGCGGAGGCATTTCCGGGTCAATTTCCGGCAAGGGCGGCAGGCCGTCAATCCGCGCCAGCCGTTCCCGCAGCTCCTGCCGCAGTAGATTGACCGGCCATTCCGGCGGCCGCCGGAAAATTATGCCGGAGTTAAAGTCCAGATAAATCTGGCCGTCGCCGGCGGTCAATTCCCACGACGGCAGGGAGACATAATAGTGGCGGCGCAAAAAACTTTCCACCGCCGCCGGCATTTCCGCCGCCACGGCCGCCGCCTGATCCTCCGGGCAGGAAAAGAAATCCACCAGCGGCAGATGTACCGGCTGCATTTCCGCCGCCCAGCAACCATACTGGCCGCAGAGGATTTGCCGGGCCTGATAAATCCGGGTCGTAAAACGGGAATTGGGAATTACCGACAGGCTGTAGCGGACGGACATCAGCGGCCTCCGGGATTGGGGATTGGGATGGGATGGGCGGTTTTCCAACTACTATCCGGTTTCCGGCTGGGCAAAAAACCGCTGAACCGGATGATTGGAAAATCGCTGAAAATTATAGCGCCGGCAAGGAATAGCGGCAAGGGAGGCAAGGCGGCCCCCGCCGTGCTACCCCAACGGCTCGATCAGCACCGGGCCATAGGCCCGGGTCTCCAGCGTAATGCGGCTTTGCCAGAGCAGTTCCATCCCCAGCAACGGCTCCCCCTCCGACTCCGCAATCAGGATGTAACGTGGCGCGCCTTCCCATAGGACGATAGCCGACCAGAGAGGGGCCATTATATGGCTGCCATCAGCCAGCTCGGCTGCGTAATCCCCCTCGGGCGTTACATCCAGCCCCCGCAGGATTTGGGCCGGCAAACTCAGGTCGCCGTCGAACCCGGTATCCAGCGCAAAGTTGAAGGACTGAAACTGCCCGTCAGCGGCCCGCAGCTCGACGGGAACTATCGCCCGGCGATTGGGCCGGACCTCGCCCCTAATCATCGATCTCGGTGTGCCGGCCGCCGAAATGGATCGCCGCCACATAGCCGACTTTCATCCCGAAGTTGACCGCATCCGGCCGCCGCCGCCGCAGGCGCTGGGAAGTCGTCCTCATATCCTCGCCCAGTTCGTAGTCGCCGCTCTCCACGTCGATGATGAGGAACTTGCCCTTTTCGGCGGGATAGACCAAGGGCTTGATCTGTTCCTGGTAGATTTTCTGTCCCAGGGCGCCGATTTCCCCGGGCTGGTAGTCGGCAAAAGGCATAAGCGCGCCTCCTTTTATGCAATCGTCTTTTCCGCAGGCAACCCGCGCAATTCAACGCGGCATTGCCCGGCGCCTGGCCCCATTATACCCTAACGGTCGCGGCGGGCAAGGCGGCCCCGGCCGGCTACCCCAACGGCTCGATTAGCACCGGGCCATAGGCCCGGGTCTCCAGCGTAATGCGGCTTTGCCAGAGCAGTTCCATCCCCAGCAGCGGCTCCCCCGCCGACTCCATAATCATGACCGGCCGCGTCGCGTCCTCCCAGCGGACGATGGCCGCCCAGATATAGGCAGTAGTTCGGCTGCCATCCGCCAGTTCGAAACGGTGTTCGCCGGCAGGAGCCGCATCCAGTCCGCGCAGGATTGGGGCCGGCAAGCTCAGTCCTCCGTCGAACCCGGTATCCAGAATGAAATTGAAGGACTGAAACTGCCCGTCAGCGGCCCGCAGCTCGACGGCAAGCATCGCCCGGCGATTAGGCCGTACCTCGCCCCTAATCATCGGTCTCGGTGTGACTGCCGCCGGAATGTACCGCGGCCGCATAGCCGACTTTCATCTCGAAACACACCGCGGCCGGCTGCCGCTGCCGCAGGCGCTGGAAGGCCGTCACGGCAATCTCATCCAGTTCGTAGTCGCCGCTCTCCACGTCGATGAAAAGGAACTTGCCCTTTTCGGCGGGATAGACCAGGCTCTTAATCTGTTCCTGGTAGATTTTTTCGCCCCGGGCGGCGATTTCCCCGGGCTGGTAGTCGGCAAAAGGCATAAGAGCGCCTCCTTTATGCTTTAGGCGATCGTCTTTCCGGCAAGGTAGCCGGCGGCGGCAAATCCGCGCAATCCAACGCGGCATTGCCCGGCGCCTTGCACCATTATACCCTAACGGTCGCGACGGGCAAGGCGGCCCGGCCGGGCTACCGCAACGGCTCGATCAGCACCGGGCCATAGGCCCGGGTCTCCAGCGTAATGCGGCTTTGCCAAAGCAGTTCCATCCCCAGCAACGGCTCGCCCGCCGACTCCATAATCATGACCGGCCGCGTCGCGTCATCCCAGCGGACAATGGCCGACCATTCATAGGTAGTAGTTCGGCTGCCGTCCGCCAGTTCGATGATACGTTCCCCCTCGGCGGCCACATCCAGCCCTTGCAGGATTTGGGTCGGCAAGCTCAGATCGCCGTCGAACCCGGTGTCCAGAATGAAATTGAAGGACTGAAACTGCCCGTCAGCGGCCCGCAGCTCGACGGCAACCATCGCCCGGCGATTGGGCCGGACCTCGCCCCTAATCATCGGTCTCGGTGTGCCGGCCGCCGAGGTGGAGCGAGGCCACATAGCCGACTTTCATCCCGAAGCACACCGCGGCCGGCTGCCGCTGCCGCAGGCGCTGGGCGGCAACTATGGCTTTCTCGTCCAGTTCGTAGTCGCCGCTCTCCACGTCGATGTAAAGGAACTTGCCCTTTTCGGCGGGATAGACCCGGCTCTTAATCTGTTCCTGGTAGATTTTTTCGCCCCGGGCGGCGATTTCCCCGGGCCGGTAGTCGGCAAAAGGCATAAGCCCACCTCCTTTATGCTTTATGCAATCGTCTTTCCGGCAAGGCAGCCGGCGGCGGCAAATCCGCGCAATCCAACGCCGCATTGCCCAGCGTAATGGCCGGGTCTTATTGTAACCGCTACCGCCTTTGCCGGTCAAGCCGCCGCTTGCCCCCCTTATAATCCAACGGCTGGGACGCTTGGCCGGCCTGGTTGACAAGCCCGACCAGATGAAAAAATTGATTTTCAAATTCATTGCTCGAAAAAGTTGCAATGGGCAAAAAGTGTGTTATAATGGGTTTGTGCCAACCGGCCGAGGTGGTGGAATTAGGTAGACACGCGGTCTTGAGGGGGCCGTGGGCGCAAGCCCGTGTGGGTTCAAGTCCCGCTCTCGGCACCAGCGCGGCCCGGGCCGTCAACCGGCCGGCTCTACCCCCGGTGGAACCGGGCATATACGGGGCGACGTAGCCAAGTGGACTAAGGCGGAGGTCTGCAAAACCTCTATTCGGCGGTTCGAATCCGCCCGTCGCCTCCATCCCATCCTATCCCTTTGCAGGATTTATTTCCCCCTATGCTGCCTTTATCCCTTGCCAACCCTTGCTGAAACTTCCCCCGGACGGGTTGCCGGCGTGGCGAAATGGCAGACGCGGCGGACTTAAAATCCGCTATCTTTTTAGATGTGTGGGTTCGAATCCCTCCGCCGGCACCATTTTTCCCCAGCGCAGCAGTCAACGGCCTTTATCCCGCCGGGATAAGGCAACCGCGCCTAGAAAACCGTCCTCCCTCTCTTACCGTCCTTCTCACCCTCCTACCGTCATTCCCGCGTAAGCGGGAATCCCGCCCCGGCTTACCGTCCATACCGCCGGCGGCCCCCACCGTCATTCCCGCGTAAGCGGGAATCCCGCCCCGGCTTACCGTCCATACCGCCGGCGGCCCCCACCGTCATTCCCGCGTAAGCGGGAATCCCGCCCCGGCTTACCGTCCATACCGCCGGCGGCCCCCACCGTCATTCCCGCGTAAGCGGGAATCCCGCGGTGGCTTGCAGACAATACCATCATAAGGCAGTACCGTCGGGATTCCCGCTTACGCGGGAATGACGGTAGAGGCCGCCGGCGAAAATTACGAAAAATAAAATTTTTCGAAATTGCCCCCGCACCCCCCTTTACATCCCCAAAACCTTGTGATAGAGTGAATGCACATAGGCCAGGGCCGAATCGCCAAGGCGATTCGGCCCTGGCCTTGTTCTGGGGCCTCTTGGGAGGTTCCCTTATGCCCCAGTTCTTTCCCCAGGTTTTCATCACGGGCGTCGTCCTTTTCCTGCTGCTGGGGGCCGGGTATGGCCTGACCACGATCCAAGCCCGGGCCATCCCCTGGGACTGTTCTGACTGGCAAGCCTTTGCCCATGACGACCGGCCTACCGCCATCCTCGAGTCCCTGGCCGAAAACCGGGGCAAGACCCTCTATTGCGGCATTGACCAGTCCGATACCTTTACCAAGGCCGAAACCTGGCAGGCCGGGAAAGACCGCAATGAACGGGATGACACCGTCTATTTCGGGGAGCGCGGCCAGTTCCGGGGTTTCATCGCCGCCCAAGAGGGTTGGCTGACCGATGGTGAATCCGGCATCACCGGCATCAGCATCGACCGCATCTTTGAGTTTCCGAGGGAGAAAAAGAAACGGAGGCGCAAGCCGGCCAAACCCACCCTGCGCTACGACAAGGCGTATCCGGACAGCACCCTGCCCGTTCAACTCTTAACCGCTAACCCCCCGGACGGCCCCACTACCGGCTATCTGACCTATAGCGGACCGTCGCAGCCCCTTTATAGCCGCAGCCCCCGGCACATTAATAACGCGTTTGTCCGCGTTTGGGGACCTAACGGCGCTTCTGCTGCCACCGTCACGGCCGCGCAGGCCAATGCCCGGGCGGCGTGGCTTGCCGCCCCCCCGACCGATGAGGTAGTCCTCGGCCGGGCGACGAATGGCAGTGGGGCAACGACGCAAGCGGAGTTTGGCCTGCACGAGATCCAGGGCGGGGCCACGGAGGAGTGCCAACATCTGGATCCGGCTCGGGGCTACACCCGGGCCACCAAGGTAAAGTGGTGGTGGTATGATGGCGGCAATGTAAGACTCTGGACTCGTCAGGTGTCCGCCTCGCCCTATGTTTTTCGCGCGTACCGCACGATTAGCTACACGGCCTTTTGCCGGCCGTAGGCGGTCGGCGGGGTAGGGGTTAGCGGCCCCCTAGGAAACCCTTTTGCCGTCCTTCCCTGCTTTGCCGGGGGAGGGCGGCTTTTTGTAGGCATCCCCTGCCATCATCCTGCCGGGCAATGGCATATAGGAACCGTCATTCCCGCGTAAGCGGGAATCCCGAACGGTACTTAAAAGACCAGCCCGTTGCCGCCCCGCCGCCGGATTCCCGCTTACGCGGGAATGACGGTAGGAGCGGCCGGGGATGGACGGTAAGGGAATGGCAGCTTTTGCCGTTTCCGCTCATCCTGAACATCGTTGAAGGATGCCCCCCCTTACCCCCCTACGCGAACTGGTATTCCTGGGTGGAAACAATCAGTTGCAGCATCTGCCCTACCTGGTTGGGGAAGGCCGCGCCGGCGGTGGGAAACTCGGCGTCCGGGCCCAGGTGATTCAGGAACAGGCTGCGGGTTTCCGGCAGCAGCTGATAGCCGCCCAGCATTTCCAGGCAGCCGTCCAGCAGTCCCGGAGCCGACACCGTAGGGCCGGCGGCGGCAAAGCGGCCGGCGGCCGACTGAATCCCCGGCGCGGCGGTGCGGCCCATCTCTCCGGCGGCGTAGTTCACCCGCTCCACCAGAGTGCCGCTGTCAATCCACTCCTTGCCGGTGTGCCAGCCCTCTACCGTGGGCGGGTTCATCAAATCCTGCCCCATATAGCGGATTTCCAGGGCCATATCGTACATCCGGGGCTTGGGGCGGGTGAAATCGCCCATAAAGCGCAGGGTGCTGCACACCAGTTCCGCCGGGCTTTTGACCTTGGCAAAGCGCGCATCCCGGAAAAAGTCGGCATTGAACAGAACCCGCAGCATCGCCCGGATTTCCCCGCCGGAACGGAAGTATTCGGCCTCGAGCTGTTCAATGGCGGCCGGCTCCCGGGGCGGCGTATCCTGCCACACCGGAACCGGCGGCTCATCGGCGACAAAGAAGTCGTAGAGATGGCGGGCCAGGAACCGGGCCGTGGCCGGCTGACGGGCAATAATGGCGATAATATCCTGCCCGTTGAAGTTGCCGGTTTCGCCCAGGAAAGTCTTTTCCGCGTCGCTGTGATCCAGGCGGTTGTAGAGGAACTGATTGAAATAGCGGCCGTAGGGATAGCGCGGCATCCCGTTAGCCACCGTCCAGCCGGTAAAGGCTTGGGCGCAGGCTTGCACATCCGCCTCGGTATAGTTGGCCTGGCCGTCCATCCCCACGCCCATACTGAACAGCTCCAGCAGTTCCCGGCCCCAGTTTTCGTTGACCGCGTCCTTGTGACTCAGCTGATTGTCCAGATAGTAGAGCATGGCCGGGTCGGTAGCCATGGCCAGGAGCAAGTCCGCAAAGCGGCCGAGGCCGTGGCTGCGGAACTTGTCCAGCTGGGCCAGGATGTTGTGCGGGGCCATAATTTTGGAATCGCCGACGCAGAAAAGGCCGTGCCAGAACAGGCACAGTTTTTCCTGCAACTGGCGGGGGGAGTTGACCATGCGGTAGGTCCAGCAGCCCTGGTTGGCGGCGAGGTAGCCCATATCCCGCCAGCCCATATAGCGCTGCATCACATCCATATCCAGGTCCGGCTGCTGTTCCGGATGCAGCAGTTCCTCGACGGTGGCGGCGTAGCCGGTGGCGGCGCGGCGTTCCAATTCCTCATAGTCCGCCCCGAAACCGGCCCGGCGCATCAAGTGCGCCATCAGGGACAGGTCATTATTATCGGCCATCAGCGTTGACCCTCCTTGGGGTAAAGTGTGAGGTTATTTTACACTATTCCCTACCGTTATTCCAGACCCTTGCCCGCCAACCGCCGCCCCCCACCGTCATTCCAGTACCGGCCTACTGTCATTCCCGCACCCCCTACCGTCATTCCCGCACTCCCCACCGTCATTCCCGCCCCCTTCCCACCATTCCCGTACCCCCTTACCGTCATTCCCGCGTAAGCGGGAATCCCGACGGTACTGAAAAGACCAGCCGGTTGCCTGCCGGGGATTCCCGCTTACGCGGGAATGACGGTAGGGCGGACAGCAAGGTTTTATGCCTTTGCCTCTGTTACCAGGCGTTCCAGATTTGCGCCCGCCGCATAAAGACCATCGGGTCGGCCCGCCAGTCCCCGTAGCCGATAGTGCGATTGTCGGTCAGCCAGTCGAGGCGCTGATTCAGGCAAGTCAACAGGGCGGCATTGTCAGCGGCGACGGTAAAGCCGCCGGTTTCGGTTTGCGGATCCAGGGCGGTAACGGCAAATTCCTGCCCGGAATTGCCGGCCGCATCCTGATTGCCGATTTCCCCGCGGGCCGTGGCGTCAATAGTGCCATCCGCCAAAGCCGCCAGCAGTTCCGCCTCGCCCAATTCATCCCCCAGATAGATGATAGTCGGATTGTCGTCCGTGGGCGGGTACAGGGCGGTACGGCCCTCCAGGTTGGGCGATACCTCGGCGGCGGTGATGTGATAATCCCGGCTGCCATCGGCGGTTACAGTGCCGGCCGGAGTATCCACCCGGACGCCGGCAATCAGCGCGCCGCCGCCATCCACCAAGCCCAGCAGTTGCAGCAGGCGATGTTCCCCGGTAGTGCCGGCCAAAACGCCCACTTTCATAGCTCCGGTCAAATCGGCGTGGGTACGGATGCGGTCGGCGTCGGCGGCCCGTACCAGTAGGGATTGGCGGAAGTGGACATGACCCCGGGTAAAGGCAATTTGCAAGGCGCCGGCGGCGCCCCGGGTGCGGGATTCCAGGATGGTGATGCCGCCGCTAATCAGGTCAAACTCCGGATCGGCGGATTTGAGCCAGATGCCCTCCCACTCCGGGATGGCGGTGCGGGCAAAGGTCAGGCGGGGGCCGTCCATCGCGGCCAAGGCATCCAGCAAGTCGGCTTCATAACCGCGCTGGGTATGGAAACCGGCGGCGGCCGGATCCGATTCGGCGCTGTAGCTCAGCGGCTCGAAAAAGGCGTAGAAACCGACTTTCAGCGTCTGATCCGCAGTGCCGCAGGCCGGGATGCTGGCATTGACCCGGGCGGTCAATACGGCAACCTCCTCTTGCAGGCCGGCGATAATGGCTTCATCGGTCAGCAGTTGGGCCAGCAGGGCATCGATCTTTTCCTGCTCGGCGTCAATGGCGGCCTGCTCGGCTTGCACCTGTAGCCGCAGTTCGGCGAGGGTGGCCTCGTCCAGATCCAGCCGGTCGGACAAAGCGGCAATCAGGGCCTCATCCGCGACCAGGGCGGCGTGTTCGGCGGCCAAGCCCGCGCGCAGTTCGGCAATGGCCGCCTCGTCCAGTTGCAGGCGGTCGAGAAGTTCGTTGAGATCCCGCCGTTCCGCAAGAATGGCGCTGCGGTTGGAATCCATTTCCTGCCGCAATTCGGCAATGGCTACTTCGTCCAACAGGAGCCGGGCCAGCAGGGCCTCGACTTCCGATTGGGCGGCGGCCATAGTTTCCGGTTCGGCATCGGCCGCCGGCCGCAGCTCCTCAATGGCGGCGGCATTGTCGGCAATGCCCTGCTCGACGCCGCTGAGGTCGGGGCCGGCGCAGGCGGCCGTGGCAATGGCAATAAAGATGGCGGCCAGCAGGGCCGGCCAAAGGCGCAGAATGTTTCGGTGGGTCAAGGGATTGCTCCTGTAGTTAAGTTTTGGGGGAATTATATACTATCGTTCAGTGCAAAGGCACACCGGGGCGGGTTAGAGCCGCAGGTTGCCCCAAGCGCTTTGCTCGGATACGAGGGCCGGGCTGCTCAGCTGTTCCAGAATCAACTGGCACAGGTACATCCGGGGATAAAGGCGGTAGGTAAAGGGGCCGTTGTTGACGATTTCCAAGGTAAGCTGACCGGCCCAGCCCGGCTTTACCGTTGGCGCCGTCTGATGCACCGTCAGCCCCAGCCGAGCGTAAATGCTGCGCCCCTCGACCCGCGCCGCCAGGTTGTCGGGCAGGGTAAAGCTTTCCAAAGTTTCCGCCAGCAGGAAAGCCCCGGGCCGAATCTCGATAGAATCCCCATCCCCCAGCCGCCGGTTGTTAGCCTGGCGTACCCGGCTGATGAAATCCTGCACCAAAGCCTCGTCGCGCAGGTCCACCGTCTGATCGAGAATAGCCCCCACATTGGCCGGCAAGCCGGCCGCCAGGGTAGGGTAAAAGGCAAAGTTGTACCCCAGGCGCAGGTCAATGGCGGAACTCCCTACCTGCTTGTCCTCCACCAGCGGCGGCTGAAAAGCAAGCCGCCCGGAGACCAGCAGCTCCCGGATGTCCTTTTCGGAAAGTACCATTTACGCCTTCTGTTTCGCGTGGCCCCGCGGCGACCACGCGTAGATTTTGCCTTGCGGCAGGATGGCCCGGTCATTGTAGAAAAAGGACTCGCCCGGCAACTTTACCAGGCAGTTGCCGTCATCGTAATCTTTCAGCACCAGGACCACCATCACCCCCCGCGCCGGATCCACCAGCCCGGAATCCACCTCGATAGTGTACCGCTCGTCGCCCTCCGCCCCGGCGTCGAACCCGACGATGGTATAGCCCTCCGCCGGCTCCCCCAGGACATCCACATCGATCAGCCCCGGCGTGAACGGCTCCCGCCATTTCCCGTTCTGCATCCTGCCCTCCTTTTGGTACAAGTTTCGCTGCGGCGGGCCGGGCCAACTTGACGCCCCGCCCCATTCGTACCATAATCTACCATATTCCAATCGTTCCAACAACTCAACCCGCAACTCAATCCGTTCGCAGGAGGGAAAATGGCCCGCGTTACCGGCAGCCACCTGATTGCCCAAGCCCTCAAGTTGGAGGGCGTCGACAACATCTTTACCCTGGCCGGCGACCATGTGCTGCCGGTCTTGGATGTGATGGCCGACGGCGCTTTTCGCTTTATTGACACCCGCCACGAACAGGCGGCCGTCCACATGGCCGACGCCTGGGGGCGCATTACCGGCCAGCTGGGGGTGTGTATGTATACCACGCCCGGCTTTGCCAACGCCATTCCGGGGCTGGCTAACGCGATGCACAGCGAAAGCCCCCTGCTGTCCATTGCCGGCTCCGCCGACTTGTCGGAACTGGGCCGGGGCGCGATGCAGGAAATCGACCAGGTCGGCATGGCCGCGCCCACGGCTAAAGAATCTTTGATGATCCACGACGCCCGCCGCATCCCGGACACCATCGCCCGGGCGGTGCGGCAGGCTTACAGCGGCCGCCGGGGGCCGGTGCATCTGACCATTCCGGTGGATGTGCAGGAACAGGAACTTGACGAGGACGAAGTAACCTTTTTCAACCCGGACGAATATCGGGCCGGCGAGGCTATCTATGCGCCGCCGGAGTTAATCCGCCAGGCGGTAGAGTTGCTGCGGTCGGCGCAGCGGCCGATGGTTATCGCCGGGGAGGCCGCCGGCTATGCGGCGGATGGGCAGGCCCTGCAAGCCTTTGCCGAAACCACCCGCGCCCCGGTATTGACCGAAGGCCAAGCTAGGGGGCTGCTGCCGGATAATCATCCCTACGGATTCGGGTTCTTTGAGCGCGGCTTGAACCGGGCCGCCAGCAAGCTGCGCGAGGCCGACCTGGTCATTCTCCTGGGCCGCAAGCAGGATTACACCATCGGGTTCTGCCGGCCGCCTAATATCGCCGCGGATGCCAAAATTATCCAGATTGACCCGGCGGCCGCCGAAATCGGCCGCAATCGCGGCGTGGCCGTGGGCATCGTCGGCGATATTGCCAGCGTACTGACCCAGTTGACCCGGGAAGCGGCGCAACATTCCTGGTCGGATTTGCCCTGGCTCGAGGAACTGCGCGCCGCCCGGGCTGCCCAAGGCGAATGGGCCGAGGGCTTGGCCGCGCCGGATACGCCCATGCACGCTATGTTTGTCCACAAAACCCTGGAGTCGCTACTGCGTCCGGACGACTTTCTTTCCTTTGACGGCGGCGATTTCTGCCACTTCGGGCGGGCTTTGCTGCCGGCCCAAATGCCCAAGCGCTGGTCTTATGTGTCCAGCCTGGGGATGTTGGGTTCCTCGCTGCCCTCGGCTCTGGCGGCGCAGGTCGCCTATCCGGATTCCCGGGTTATCAACCTGACCGGGGACGGGGCCTTTGGCTTTAACGGGATGGAGTTTGACACGGCGGTGCGGCATCGGTTGAATGTCGTTACCATCTTGGGCAACGATTCGGCGTGGGGCATTGACCGGCAAATCCAGCTGGGCTTGTACGGCCGGCCGGTAGCCACCGACCTGCTGCCGACCCGCTATGACCAGGTGGTGCAGGGCTTGGGCGGCCACGGCGAATTGGTCGAGCGGCCGGAGGATTTGCGTCCGGCCTTGGAACGGGCCTTTGCCGCCAATAAGCCGGCTCTGGTCAATGTAACGGTGCAGCGGGCCATCAGCCCCCGGGCCGAGGCCGCCATCGCCCGGCGGCAGGCGGTAATGGGCAAGTGATTTTTATACCGGGCCGGCGGTTGCATCGCCGCCGCCGGCCGCCCTCCCCTATCCCGAAACGGAAAATTAAGGAGGCCACCCCTTATGTCCCAATCGCCGCACGGCATTACTTACGAAGCCTATCGCCCCGTCGTTATGGGCCGGCGGGGGATGGTCTGTTCCGGGCATCCCCTGGCCTCCCAGGCCGGCATTGCCCTGCTGAAAAAGGGCGGCAACTTCGCCGACGCGGCCCTGGCTACGGCGGCGGCCCTGAATGTGGTGGAACCGCTGATGTCCGGCATCGGCGGCGACGGCTTTATTATGGTCTATCGCCGGGATATTGACCGGGTCGAGGTTTGCAATGGCACCGGAGCCGCCCCCTACGCCGCCACCCGGGAACGCTATTTGCCGGCCGGCATCCCGCAAAAAGGCATTTTGTCGGTGTCCGTGCCGGGCCTGGTGCACAGCTGGCTGGCCGTCCACGAAAAGTACGGCGTCCGCTCTCTGACCGAGTGTCTGGAGCCGGCGATGGACTTGGCGGCCAACGGCTTTCCGGTCAGCCATGTCCTCTCCCGGGCCATCGCCGCCGACCCCCTGCTTTGCCAGTTTCCCCCTTCCCAAGCCGTCTTTGCCCCCGGGGGACAGCCCTTGCCGCCGGGCGCGCTCTGCTATCAGCGGGATTTGGCCCGCACTTTGCAAGCCCTCGTGGACGGCGGAGCCGATGCCTTTTATCGGGGGGAAATCGCCCAAGCCATCGTCCAATTCAGCGCCGACCAGGGCGGTATCCTGACCATGCAGGATATGGCTGACTGCGCGGCCCGCTGGCAGGAACCCATCGCCGCTACCTATCGCGGCCATACGATTTATGAAGCCCCGCCCAACTCCAGCGGCCACATCCTGCTCCAGGAACTGAATATCGTGGAGCAGTTTGACCTGCCCGGAATGGGCTGCAACACCGCCGAAAGTATCCACCTGATGGTGGAGGCCAAGAAACTGGCTTTCAGCGACCGGGAAGCCTATGTAGCCGACCCGGATTATGTGGATGTCCCCTTGGCCGGCCTGCTCAGCAAGGAGTACGCTGCGGAAAGGGCGCGGCTGATTGACCCGGAACGGGCGGCGACGACCGCGGCCGCCGGCAATCCCTGGCCCTATCAGCCCGGCCAACCCCGGAAAGCGGCGGCGGCGGCCGGCGGCGGCATTCGCCGGGAACAAGAGGATACTACCTGCTTTGTCGTGGCGGATGGCTACGGCAATGCCATTTGCCAGTTGCAAAGCATCCAGAGCGCCTGGGGTTCCAGCCTGATTGCCGGCGACACCGGCATTCTGCTGAACAATCGGATGACCTATTGGCACTTGGATGCCGACCATGTGGATTGCCTCCAGCCGGGCAAGCGGGTGCGGCATACGATGAACCCGGTGATGGTGTTCCGGGATGGTACTGCGGCGGCGGCCGGCGCAAATGGCAGCAGCGGCAACGGCCGCCTGTCCCGTCAGTTGGCCCTGGTCTGCGGCACGCCGGGAGCCGATACCCAGGTGCAGACCAATTTGCAGGTGCTGAGCCATGTGCTGGACTTCGGAATGACGGTGGCCGAGGCGGTGGAAGCCCCCCGTTGGCGCAACACCCACAGCCCGACCGAATCCAACTACCCCCACACCTGCCCGAATGAGCTGCTGGTCGAATCCCGCTTTGCCCCGGAAACCCGGGAGGGCCTGCGGCAGCGCGGCCACAGCCTCAACCTCCTCGACGGCTGGGCCGCCGCCGGCAGCGAGATGATGCTGCAAATCGACCCGGCCACCGGCGCCCTGCACGGCGCGGCGGATCCGCGGCGGGATGGCTACGCGGTGGGGTGGTAGGGGGGCGGGTGCTGCTGATGGCATAATCCTCAGATCTCCCCAATCCTGAAAATGCACTAGGCCGGCACTAGCAATGGCCGCCGGCTTGTGTTACTCTGGGTGAGCTATGGCTGGAGAACCGAACACCACGCCGCAGAATGGCAATAACGGGGGGCAGAACCTGCTAGCGGCGGGCTTTATGCTCGGCGCGGTTTTGCTCTACTCTTTTGCGCCGGTGGCGATTGTCTTGGGGGGCGGCCCGGAGTCGCCTTTCCTTTTTAACGCAGTATGGCGGCTGGGGGTCGCCGCCGGCATCCTGCTGATTTTGCTGCTTTTTTACCGCTCCGTCCTGCTTAACGTGAAGGTTCTCACTTCAGTTGGGCGCAACGTTAAAAGTTGGTTTCTTTTGTTGGCGTTACTTAACGCTGTCGAGTACGCCCTGTTTTCCGTGTCATCCGACTTCGTCGATGTTGCTATATCGGCAGTTCTCTTTGAGCTTTGGCCGCTGTTTTTTATTCCCCTGGCGGCTTGGTTGCTTCGGGAAGGGGGCCGGTATCGGAAAAACCTCAGGTCCGCGCTCTCGCTGGGTGCAGTAGCGCTGGCTGGCTTGGTATTCGTCGTCATCAGCCAGACCGGAGGCTTTAACCTCGGAGACACATCCCCATCCAACTTAATAGCAGGAGCCGCCCTAGCTTTGTTAGCGGCGGCATCTGCCGCCTGCATAGCATTTACTTTGCGCTGGGGCAAAGACTTCGCGGACCGCTTGCCGGCTAATGTTGCCGGCAAGGATAGCACATTGCCTTTAAGTCTTTTCGGCGCGGTTGTAGTCAGCATCGTTGGCGCGGTTTTGAACGCGGGCATTGGCTTCACGCTCGGGGAAAAGGTCGAGTCCGACCTACCGACTTATCTGGGCTATGGACTGCTGGGCGGCGTTCTTACTCAAGCCGTTGCTGCCTTATTGCTTCGGAAATCCAACCTGACCACCAACAATCTGGGCGTCAATGCCTTGGCTTATTTAACCCCGATTTTCAGCTTGGCTTGGCTGTGGCTTTTCTCGGAAATCGCGGTAGCCAGCGTACCGTATCTGGTTATTGGTACTGCCGCCATCGTCGCCGCCAACCTGCTCATTAACTTTGATGCCGAGCGGCTGTGGGGGTTCAAGGCGCTGGTCATATCCCTGTGGATTTGCGGCGCTTTTGCCTACCTGCGGGACCCGGGCAGTTGGGACTGGATGGCGCGGACGGATGGCTATTTTGATGTCCTGATGCTGTCGGCCACGGTGTTTGCCCTGATTTTGTCCTTTCGGACTTACCGCCTAGCCGGGCGGATTCAAGAGGAGGACGACCGGGGGTTCGCCCTTTTCGAGGAATTGGCGGAATTGGAGCGGCAGGGCGTAATCGGCCCGGCCCGGGTCAGCGAATATGTCCTGACCATTAACCGCCGGGAAGGGAGGGAATTGGCGGCGGCTTACGGCCAAGTTCATCGGGCGCTCAATGCGGCCCTGGCGCAAGCCCAAGGAGCGGCTCGGGAAAGGCTGGTGGCCGCAGTAGTGGAGCTGAATCGCCTGGCCCACTCCCGGCAGCGCGGCACCAACTTCGGCGAAATCTGCGCCCTGTTCCTGTTGGCCGGAATGGTCGTGGGCATTGCGCTCTTTTCCCGGCCGGCGGAAGTTTCGGGCCTGACCGGCTTTCTGGTCGAAATGTTCGCCATGCTGTTCCCGGCGGTAATCCTGTTCCTGGGTTTCAATGTGCTGGACCTAGAACGAGAACGGAGTTCCCGAATTCTGGAGCCAGACCCGGAACACGGCGGCTTTCGGGCGGCTTTCGGGGCCACGGCGTCATCGGGAGCCGCCGCGGAATCGAGCAACCGTCGCACGGCGGAGCAGTGGATTTCCATCGGCGTCGGCGGGGCGCTGATTGTCGCCTATGCCGGGCTGTTTCTGCACAAGTGGGGGCTGTGGGAACAGCTGATGGCGGCCGCTGCCGGTTTTTTGCCCTGAGCGGGATCCATAATCAGGGCAATTGCATTTTAAATTTTTGGCATAATCTACATTGGATTTTGTGATACTACTCTGCAAGCGATTCCTCGAATGGACTGGAATCCGGCGGATTGAGCGTAATTTTTCACTGGATGAGGCGTGTTTTCCAGCCGGGAGTTCTCTTTGCAGAGAATTCAGTTTGCGAAAGATCCTTGAAAGTCGAGCAGAGCGAATTTTACGAATTAAAATGCAATTGCCCTGGATCCATAATTACCGGTTTGCCCCGCCCGCCCCGCCGTGCTATAATGGCCGGGCAAGCTTAGGTTAGAGGTGCGGGCAATGCGCGAAGGGATTGTCTATGCGGGCTTGGGGCTGCTGGCGGTGGCCTGCTGGCTGCTGGTCCTCGGGCATCAGCTGGGCTGGTCGCCGCTGCAAGATCCGGACCGCTCTGAAGCTTTGCGGGCCGTAATGTTTTTCGCTTATATTGCGGGGAGCATTTTTGCGGCCGGCGGGCTGGCCGTGGCGGTAGCGGTGTGGATCGGCAAGCCGCAACGCGGCGCGGAGTAGCCGCCGGTGGCGAATTGGAGAAACCGGGTTCGGGAGGTAGCCAATGCGACCCTTGCCGATCTGGGCACCGTCTTTCTGGGGGCGGCCGCCATCCTGCTGACCCGGGTAATTCCGGAGAACTCGTTCACCGGTTTTAATCCCGGCTTGCTGGCGGTCTGCGCCGCCCTGGTTCTGGTCGGCATTGCCCTGCGGGCGGTGTCCCGGCTCTAAACCCATCCCATCCCGCTCAAAAAGGATTATGCCGATGCGTATCCCCGGACACAAGCGCAGCCCGGAGCCGGACGCCATCGGCAACCGGGCCGGCGTCTTTGCCGAAGCCGTCCGCGACGGCGATATGAACCGCGCCTGGAATATGCTCTCCAAAGAAACTCGGGGGATGCGCCTGGGCGTCTGGGCCACCCGCAATCACATCGATATGCAGAACGCCTACCGCGCCGCCTATGACCAGGATCACGCCCTGCGCCCGGCGATGCTGCAAGACTTCCGCGACACGGTACTGCGTCTCTGGCCGCTGGAGGATTTGACCGACTTGGGCGTCGCCCCCACCAGCTATATCGACGACCGCCACGCCTTTGCCTTTCTGCCCTTTGGCGTGACCGAGGAGGAGCGGGCCGTGCCGCGCCGCCGGATGATGTCCGGCCTGGTCATCCCCATGCTCCTGGAGGAGGGCCAGTGGCAGGTGGATTTGCCCGGCTGGCGTTTCCTGCCGGTGTGATGGCGGGGGCGGGCAATGCCGGCCGGGCCGGTGAACCGGTCGGCCCGAGCGCGGAGCTGCGGGAATAGTTGCAAAGTCGGATAAACTGTTGTAACATCGCCCCATCCTATCCGGCAAGGGGATTATGGACAACGCCAACAGCGAACGGGTCGGGAAAGGCATCGCTCTGCTCAAGAGCGGCCTCGCGCCTTTCGTGTCCCGTCGCTTCATCGAAACCTACAAGGCCCAAGGCAAAGCCAAGCAAATCCTCCCCGACTTGGAAAGGATTGTTGGGGATACCCTCGACGCCAAACGGCCCTTTCGGGATATGGACGCCGCCGCCCTGCTAAAGGTGATGTGGAGTTCCTGGAACGAAGTTTTCCGGGATAGCTTGGGCTATACGGAGCGCAGCCTGGTCAGCGAACTACGGGCCGTCCGCAACAACTGGGCGCACCAGAAGCCCTTTTCCGACGAAAACGCCTATCGCGCTCTGGACTCCCTCTGCCGCTTGCTCGCCGCCGTGGGATCGCCCCAAAAAGCCCATGCTGAAAAGTTGAAAGGAGAGCAACTGCGGGTACTTGCCGGCAAGCAGAACGAATCAGCCGCAGCATCGGCCGCCGTTGAACCCGGCCCGGACACCGAAACCAATACGAACCGGAACGATGAAATTCCGACTGCCGCCGCCAGCCCGGAGCAAGGCGCTGCCAGCGGCCGGGAAGGCGCAGCGGCGGCAGATACCGGCGAATCCGACAGCCCGGGAAATGCCGATTGGCCCCAACCGGCCGAGACGGACTTTTCCATGTCCGCCCTGATTCAGCGGTTGCGCGACCCGGACATTGACGCTCTCCGGGAGGGCGACGTAGTAGTTCAGGACACCCTGGATCGGGTGGAACCGATCTATGGCGACGATTCCGTATTCCGGCAGATTGACCCTAAACTCGCTAGCGCCTTGCGGGAACAGGGCATAACCCGCCTGTACGAGCATCAGACCGCAGCCATCAGCGCGGCGTTGGCCGGCAGCAATGTGGTGCTGGAAGCCCCTACCGCCAGCGGCAAAACCCTGGCCTTTGCCGTCCCGATGATCAACCGCCTGCTGAAAGAACGCGGCCACGCTCTGATGCTCTACCCGATGAAAGCGGTTGCCAATGACCAGCGGCAGCAGCTTTTTGACCTGCTCAAAAGCGCCGGTCTGGAATCCTGGCCTTACGATGGCGACACCGACCAGGAACACCGCAAGCTGCTCCGGGAAAATCCGCCGTCGGTGCTGATTACCAACCCGGAAATGCTGAACCTGTCCTTTCTGGCTTACAACGACCAGTGGGCCGGGTTTCTCAAGAACCTCAAATTCGTGGTGGTCGACGAGATGCACGAATACCGGGGTTACTTTGGCAGCAATATGTCCCTGCTGCTGCGCCGCTTGGCGTACCACCTGTCGCTGATTGGCGCGTCGCCGCAGTATTTCCTGGCTACGGCCACCTGCGCCAACCCGTTGGAACACGCCGAAAATCTGACCGGTCAGACTTTCAGCCTGGTGTCGGCCCAGGGGCGGCTGGCTCCCCGGCGGCATTTCGCTTTTGTCGACCCGCTCAGCATCCCCGACTTCCAGTTTCGCAACATCTTTGAGTTGCGGATTCGCAACGCGGCTCTGGCCTGTATGGAGCAGGGCAAGGCGGTCCTGGTCTTTTGTCCCTCCCGCCGGTTTGCCGAGCAGTGCTACAGTTCGGCCCTCCTGGAGTGCCGGAACCGGGGTCTGGACGCCGATTCCGTTGCGCTGTTCAAGGCCGGCTTGTCCGAACGGGAAAGGCACGAGATTCAGCGGGGTATGCGGGACGGGTCTAAACGAGTGGTCTTTTCCACCAATGCCCTGGAGTTGGGCATCGACATTGGCGGCTTGGATGGCGTCATCCTTGCCGGTTTCCCCGATACCGTTATGTCGGCTTGGCAGCGCATCGGGCGGGCCGGCCGGGGCTGGGACAAAGACGCTTTTGTCCTCTTTTACGCTATGAACGACCCGGTCAATAAGTTCTACGCCGCCAACCTGCCGACTTTCCTGAAAAAGCCGCTGGACGAAATTGTTGCCGACCCCGGCAACGAGGAACTTATCGCGAATCACCTCCCCGCGCTGCTGTACGAATCCAAAGACGACATCACCCCGGCCGCCGAGAGCATTCTCGGCAGCCCTATGTATCGCGTTGCCCGGGAGCAATCGGACAAATTCCGCCCGGTCAAAGGGTTCAGCCCGCATCAGCGGTTGCCCATCCGGGGCGGCGGCGGCCGGATGTGGACTCTGAAGTACGGCGGCGAGGAAATCGGCACTATGTCCGATTACCAGAAGTTCCGGGAAGCCTACGAGGGGGCGATATACCTCCAAGCCGGGCGCAAGTATAAGGTGGACAGCACCCTGGCCGGCTCCAGCAACGAAATTCATTTGGCTAACCCGGACTTGGAGTATTCCAAGACCAACCCGGTCTTTGTCAAGTCCCTGAATGTCCAGGAGCTGTTTAACGGGTCTGCGTGGCAGGACGGGCCATCCACCTACCTGGGGAAAGTGAGCCTGTACGAAAACCTCATATCGGTCAGTCTGGTCGACGAGCGCAGCGACACCGTGATCGACCGCTATTCTCCCGACAGCAGTTCCTCCTGGCGGTCGACTTCCCACGCCTTTTGGGTGGATGTCAGTACCCTGGAGGATATTGACGACGCGGGTTTGACGGCCTTGGAGCAACTGCTGCGGGTGGGAACTATCTTTACCATCCCGGTGGACGCCCACGACACCACTACCCATCTGGATAAGCGCGACCGACAAATCTATGTTATTGAAAGCCATCCGGGCGGCATTGGCATCGTCAAGAAGGCTTTTGAGAAATGGCACGACATCCTCAGCACCGCCATCGGCATTGCCCAGGCTTGCCGTTGCCGCCGGGGTTGCCCCAACTGCATAATCCCGCCCCGCCTGTACGACGAGGAACTGGATAAGGTCCAGGGCATCGCCCTGGCCGAGCGGGTTATGGCGGCAACCGGCGGTTCCCCGGATAAAAGGATGGGGGCCGACGGGCTGTGGAAATAACCCCCGGTCCTTGCCATCCCCATCCGCCGGCCGCCCCGCTAATTCAGCAGAAACCGCTTGAACGCCTCGGCGTACTCAAAGCCCACTTCCGCGCCGATTTCCCGCCGCCAGCCTTTCAGATACTTCTCCGCCGTCTCCGGCGCTACCTGGCTGGCGTGGGCTTGCAGGGCCGCCACCGCCGTCTCAATGTGGTCGCTCACATCCACATACTGGTCGGCATTCTGCCGATCCATCACCCACACCTCCCCTACCTTATGCGGCTCCAGCCCCTCGGCCAGCAGCTGCGGAAAGGTCAGCCGATCCCGCGCCGTGGGATACACCGCCGCCAGGGCCGCCTCCCCGGCCGCAAAATGATCCGGATGCCCGATATAATCCCGCCCCACCAGGCTCCGCACCGGGTTCTGGCAAATCAGCAGGTCGGGGCGATGGCGGCGGATTTCCCGGGCAATGTCCCGTCGCAATTCCAGGCTCGGTTGCAGCATCGCATCCTCGTAGCCCAGAAAGACCACCTCTTGCAGGCCCAAAGTCTGGCCGGCTTTGGTCTGCTCCTCTTGGCGGATGCGTACCAGTTCCGCGCCGCTGATTTCCGGGTCGTCAATGCCCTTGCTGCCGTCGGTGCAAAGCACATAGACCATCTGCCAGCCCTCGGCGCACAGCTTGGCAACCGTCCCCGAACAGCCCCATTCCGCATCATCGGCGTGGGCTACTACCACCATCCCCCGCCGGCCCGCGCTTTCCCTTTCCCGTTCCGTCATTAAAATCCGGGCCTCCCTTTCCTTGAAATGAATTGTCCCCCTAGTTTAGCATATCCCCGGCTTACCGCTCATCCCGAACTGTTTCCGTTCATCCTGAACTTGTTGAAGGATGGCGTCGGTTTGCGGAGTGCCCTCCGCCCATCCTGAACGGGTTGCCGGATGAATACCCCGCAGCGGGATGGAATCGGACAGCAGCGGCCGGAGGATAGCAATGGCAAGGTTATGGGCCATGACCGCCACTTACGAATCGGTGCAGGCCGGGGATGAACTGCCCATAGTGGTCAAATGGGAAACGGCGGAATCCATTGCCCGTTTCCTGGCGTCGACCGACCCGGCCGCCGCCGCGGCCGCTACTGACGCCGGGGATACGGCCCAAGTGCCGGCGGCAATGCTGGACGGCTATGCCCGGGAGCTGCTGGAAAAGGGCTTGCCGGTACCCCCGGAGCCGGCCGATGCCCTGCGGCTGGACTGGCAAACCTTATCCCCCATCGCCGCCGGGGATACCCTCAGCCTCTCCGGCCGCGTAACCGGCAAGGGGGAAAGAGAGGGCCGGCAATGGATTGATTGCCAGATAACGGTATCCGGGGCCGATGGGCAAACCCTGGGTACGGCAACGGCGGCGGTGGCGTTGTAGGGATGAACCGGCAATCCGATAGTAGGGAAAAGACCCGGCCTACCGCCCTTTGCCCCGCCTTTTGCGGCTGCGGCTGCGGCGACGATGGGATGGGGTTGCGGCCGGTTTTGCCGGAGTTGTAGCGGCGCGGCCGGCGTTATCCCGGGACGCAGCCATAATCCGCCGCCGGTGGCGCTGCCAGTGGGTTTGGGTAACAACGATTAGCAGCAGGCCGGGCAGGATTATTTGCCCGGTCAGCAGGACAGCCGGGGTGATGTTGCCGCTCAGCAACCCATCCAATCCCGCCCGGCCGCCGAGGCCCCAGGCATAGACCGCATAGCTGCCCACAAAAAGCATAGCCCAAGCCACCGCCCCGGAAATCAGCCCGTTGTGCCAGGGGGAGCGCAGAATCAGCAACGACCACAGCGGCCAGAACATAATGGACGGATAGAGAAACCAGACCTGGTAATACCAGGGTTTCAGTTCCTCCGGCGGCGAGGGCGGCGGCTGTTCCGGGGTTTCCGGCGGCGCGGCGTTCATCTTTCGGCTTAATGGCCCGGCGGCGGCCCGATCGCGACCCGCTCAGTTGCGGGCCAGGAGCAGATGAAACTCCAGGGGTTCAATGTTCCGCCGCTCCCGGATCGAGGCTACCGAGTATTCCACGCACATCCGGGCAAACCCGGAATACTTATAGACATTGGAACCGAACACCACCCGCGGCACCTCCGGCTCCAGCTCGATCTGCAGCTGATTGGCCTCCAGGTGGTCAATTTCCAGGTCAATCGACCGGTCGGTCAGCCGCTCGATTTTCTCCTGCATCTTTTGGACGAACTCGTCATTTTCCATAAGGAACCGGTCTCCTGAATAGGATTGTCTGTTCCGCAACACCCCTCCCCACACCCGAAACTGGTTAAAGGATCATCCCTGAATCCGTTGCCCGTCCGTTTCCCGGGTCATCCCGGAATCGTTGCCGGGACATCCCGCCTTGCGGCCTTTCCGCTCACCCTGAACCCGTTGCCGGGACATCCCGCCTTTCCGCTCATCCTGAACTTGTTGAAGGACGAAAAGCAGCGGGCAAAGCCGGCTATTCCCGGTCATCCCGACTTGCTACCCGTCCGCTCACCCTGAACTCGTTGAAGGGTCATCCTGAACTTGTTGAAGGACGGAAAGGCGGCGGGCAAAGCCGGCTATTCCGGGTCGGCCAGGGGGACGGCAAAGGAAACCCGATACTGGTCATCGGCGCTGCGGGCGATATGGCCGTGGCCGGAAACATCCTCGGCCACCAGCACATCCCCCGGATAAAGGCGGCGGACGCTGCCATCGGCGGTTTCGTACTCGGCGGCCCCGGACAGGGCAATGACATACTGGCGGCGCGGCGCCTGGTGAAAGTCCTGAAAGTAGGGCGGCTGGCGGCGGGTCAAGGTAATGGCCCCCGGCCCCACCCGGTTAATCAGGCTCTCGAACTGATCCACGGTCAAATCCTCGAAATGGGACTCGCCATCCTCCCCGGCATAGACGCGGACAATCTGCATTGGGTTGCCTCCTGCGCTTTTGACCCTAGCATACCACAAATTTGCGGCGGCGCATATCCCGCAAATTTTGCTATAATATCCTTTGACATTCCCGCCCCGGCCGGCTATCATATTGACCGGCAACCCGATGGACCGGCAACCCTTACTCTGAACCTGCCCGGAGGCCGCAACACTGATGGCTACCATTCCCGAATTGCGGGAGCAGTACGCAAGCCTGGATTACCAACTGGTCGGACGCCCGGAATCGGCCATTGACGCCGCTTGCCTGCTGACCTTTGCCTACGAATACCCGGAGCAGGCGGCGGAAGTGGTCATCGATACCGACGAGTTCACCGCCCTTTGCCCCTGGACGGGCCTGCCCGACTACGGGACGCTGACCCTGACCTACATTCCGGCCGACCGCTGCATTGAACTCAAATCCCTGAAATACTACCTGCTTTCCTATCGGGATGTGGGCATTGTGCAGGAACACGCCGCCAACCGCATTCTCAAAGACCTCGTAACCTGCTGCCAACCGGCTTGGCTGAAAGTGATCCTGGACTATAAAATCCGCGGCGGCATCCATACCGCCGTGACGGTGGAATACCGGCGGCCGGGGGGTTAGCCGGGATTCCCGGGAAACTAACCGTCATTCCCAGCGTAAGCGGGAATCCCGGTCGGCGGGATAGCGGCGGCCGGGCGGCTAATCCGGATTCCCGCTTACGCGGGAAGGACGGTAGGCGGAATAGCGGCGGCCGGGCGGCTAACCGTCATTCCCGCGTAAGCGGGAATCCCGGCCGGCAGAATAGCGGCGGCCGGGCGGCTAACCCGGATTCCCGCTTACGCGGGAATGACGGTCGGCGGAATAATGGCGGCCGGGGGACTAACCGGGATTCCCGGGAAACTAACCGTCATTCCCGCGTAAGCGGGAATCCCGGTCGGCGGGATAGCGGTCGGCAACGCAGGAGCGGAAAGGAAAGGAGAGGTTATGCGCTTTTCCGGCATTTTCGTCATCATCGTGGCAATGTTTGTCGCGGTGCTGGTTACTTCCAACATCATCGCGGTCAAGTCCATCACCCTGCTGCCCATTGAATGGTTCGGCAATCCGGCGATGATTTTGCCGGCCTCCATCATCATTTTCCCCATCAGCTACATCATCGGCAACCTCTTAACCGAGGTGTACGGCTTTCACGCCGCCCGCGGCGTCATCTGGCTGGGCTTTATCGCCAATGCCTTTGTGGTGCTGGCCCTGTGGATTGCCGGCCTGCTGCCGGCCTCGCCCTTCTGGGACGACTTCGCCCAGTCCGCTTATGGCCGCATCCTGGGCCAGCTGCCCTTTATCCTGATTGGCTCCTTTTTTGCCTATCTGACCGGCGAATTGGCGAACTCCACCGTGCTGGCCCTGATGAAATACAAGACCCGGGGCCGCTTTCTGTGGATGCGGACGATCGGCTCCACGATAGTGGGTCAGGGGCTGGATTCGGTCATCTTTATCGCCATCGCCTTTGGCCTGGGCACCCGGCTGGACGGCATCGATGGGAACGAGTGGAGCAGTACGGCGGTAATCGGGGCCATTCTGGCCCAGTGGATTACCAAGATTCTTTACGAAGTGGCGGCCACGCCGCTGACCTATGCCATTGTGGGCTATATGAAGCGGAAAGAGCGGATGGATGTGATTAACCTGCCGCGCACCCTCAATCCCTTTGGGGTGTTCGCCGCCGGGGCCCAGCCGCAGCAGGGTTAGCTGCCCCCGCTACTGGCAACGGCTGGCAACGGCTTTCCGCCCATCCTTCAACCTGGTTCAGGATGAGCGGAAAGCCGTCGCCGCCCCCCCTTACTGTCCATCCTACCCCCTACCGTCATTCCCACTTGCGCGGGAACCCAGGACTGTAATGTCTTATGATGCCGCATCCTTGAGGGCAACCTCTGGATTCCCACTTGCGCGGGAATGACGGTAAAGGGTGGCCCCGGGAAGGACGGTTTTATCTGCGCTAGCCGGGGGAACCCGGCCGCCCGGAGCGGCTAGGGCGGCGCGGATTCCCCGGCTATGGGATAAGGCAGTTTCCCGGTTGCGGGGAATAAGCGGCCCGGCTTAGGCGGCCAGGGCTTGCCGCTGCTGCCCGTAGTTGATGGCCTGGGCGTAGCGGGCCGCCTCCGGGCTGGCCTTTTTGCACCGCTCGATAATCCGAAAGATGGTGCGTACCGTTACCGAGAACCGTTCGGCCGCCGCTTCCGCGGACAAGCGTTCCCGCTCCATCACCGCCGCCACCTGAAAGTCCCGGGCCAGGCGCCGGTTCTGCTGATACAGGGCCAAGTCGTCGTACTTGCACTGCGGCAGGGGGCAGTCCAGGCAGGAATCCGACGCCTCGCACCCGGTATCGGCGTAATGAAAGAACTCCGGGATGGTATCCACCGCCCGGATTTCGCTTTCCAAAGCCGGCTGGGTCATAGCGCGCACCTCCGTTGACAAACTTATGTTCTATTTATCCGGGATTATAGAACGGCTGTTCGCTAGTTGTCAACGCTTTTCCGGGCGAATTTTTGTTCAATTTTTAAGAAACTGACCAAAATTCAATGGCATTGGGCGGCCGGGCAATAGCACATAGAAACCGTCCTTCCCGCGCAAGCGGGAATCCCGAACGGTACTGCCTTATAATGCCGCAACTTGGTCAAGCCACTGCGGGATTCCCGCTTACGCGGGAATGACGGTAGAGCGGCGGCGGGAAGGACGGTGCAAAGGTACGGAAAGGACGGTGCAAAGGTACGGAAAGGACGGTGCAAAGGTACGGAAAGGACGGTAGAGGTGGTTGGCAGGAATATGCAATTGCGCCGTAATCGGATGGCCGGCCAATCAGCAGACCGCCGCCATCCGTGTTACAATACCCCCGGCGGCAGTGCCAACTCAGCCCGTCCCGGCCGCCAGCCGGGATAATTGCGGAGGGAAGTTAATGGACTTGGGACTTTCCGATAAGGCGGTTTTTATTACCGGCGGCGGTCATGGCATTGGCCGCGCCTTTGCCCTGAACTTTGCCGAGGAGGGGGCGGCCGTAGCCATTGCCGAAATTGACCCGCAGCGGGCCGCCGCCACGGTAGCCGCCATCAAGGAGCGCGGCGGTCAGGCCGTAGCCCTTCCCTGCGATGTCAGCGACCGGGTGCAGGTGGACGCGGCCGTGGCTCAGGCCAGCGCCGAATACGGGCAGGTGGACATCCTGATTAACAATGCGGTCAGTCCCAACTTGACCGGCGCTTTGGCGGAACTGGCGGACGCCGATTGGGATCATAACTTTGCGGTGAATGTCAAAGGCAGTTTCTACTGCATCCGCGCAGTGGCGCCGCAGATGAAAGCCCGGCGCTACGGCAAAATCGTCAGCATGACCTCTATTGTGGGCCGGCGGGGTTCGGCGGAACCCACTTCGGCGGCCTATTCCGCTTCCAAAGCCGGCATCATCGGCCTTACCGCCACTACGGCCCGGGAGTTGGGGCCGCACAACATCAATGTCAACGCCATTGCGCCGGGCAGCATCGACACTCCCCGCTGGCGGGATGCCCGCAACCCGGCGCAGATTGACCGCACCATTCAAGGCACCGCCCTGAAACGCTTGGGCGCGGCGGAGGATATTGTGGGAATGGCCCTGCTGCTGGCCTCCGACCGGGCTTCGTTCATCACCGGCCAGGTAGTAACCATCGACGGCGGGATGTTGTGTATGTAAGGGGGGGCTGGCTTTCAGAACTTTGCCGTCCTTCAACAAGTTCAGGATGAGCGGAAAGTTCTGAAAGCAAAGGGAATTATTGCCGGGCTACCCCTCCGGCTGCACCGGGGGCAGGTCGTTAATGTCCAGGGCGGCGTCAATTTCCGCCCGCTGATCGTAACGGGTCAACCGTTCCAGGCGGTTCTCCTGCTCCACCGTGCCGGGCGTAAAGCGGCGTTGCCGGGCTTGGCTCAGGGCTTCCAGGATGTCCAGCAGCTCCCGGCAGCGTTCCAGGTAGAACTGCACTTCCTCCCGGTCAAAGCGGTGTTCGTAAAAGTTGTTGTGGATGCTGTCGGCGTAGGCGAACAACTCCCGCAGGCGCGGCCGGCCGAATTCCAGGGAAACCTGGGTGGAGATGTCCCGCAGCAAGCCGTGATGGTAATGATTCCAGCCGCGGCGGACGCCATAGGCTTTTACCGCCTCGGCCACGGCCCCCCAAGCCTTTTCGGAGGCTTGGGAATAATCCTTTCTTGCCTCCAGCTCCTCGTGCGCCTGCTCCAGACGCAACGCGCTTATTTTCAAGTAGCGGTCGGACAGTTCTTTAGGCGTAGCCATTAACGGGCCACCTCCGGGGGATGAATCAGTGGGGTTATTTAGCGCAACCCGGGATCTACTGCCCTGGGCAAAGTCGAGGGCCGGTCGTTAAGGTCCAGGAGAGCATCGGCGGCCGGGTTTGGGTTATGCTTAGTCAGCTCCTCCCGGCTCATATTCCCGGAACGGGCAATATCCTGCAAGGCGGCGCGAATCAGACTGCCATCGCCGGGGTCATCCTCGGCGCAGGCTTCCAGATAGAGACGGGCATCCTCCTCGGTATGCAGGTAGTTGGCCGCATCCCAAGGGGTAAAAGTTTCGGTCATAGCTGCCTCCAGTCTTGCGCCAACTGTTTGGCGCGTGCGATGTCGATATTCCCATTTACATTGTGGGCGATGGTTGGATAGTCCGTCAATGGGATATTTCAGGGTTAGGGGGGCGTAAAGGCAAAGATGCGGATGGGAATAGGGCCGACTATAAAGGGGGGGAATGAATTTTTCACGCCGACTTTTGCAGCAGTTCCGGGTGGGGGAGGGGGACGCTTTCTCCGCTGCGGGTCAGCAGGGCCGGGTCGCCCTGGCCCTCAATGGCATCCTTATCGACGACGCAGCGGGCAATGTTTTTCAGCGAGGGCATTTCGTACATCACATCCAGCAGGGTCTCCTCAACGATATAGCGCAGGCAGCGGGCCCCGGTATGATGATTCAAGGCCCGTTCCGCCGCCGCCGCCAAGGCCGCCCCGGTGAACTCCAAAGCCACTCCGTCAATGTGAAACAGCTGCTGATACTGCTTGACGATGGCGTTTTTCGGCTCGGTCAACACCCGAATCAGCGCCTCTTTATCCAGATGTTCCAGGCTGGCGACCACCGGCAGGCGGCCAATCATCTCCGGGATAAAGCCGAACTCCAGCAAATCCTCCGGCGTAACCTGGGACAGCACATTTTCGGTATCGGCCTTGTTGCGGCTGCCGCCAAGAAAACCCAGTTGGGAGCCGTGGGTGGCAATGCGCTTGGCGACGATTTCGTTCAGGCCGTCAAAGGCCCCGCCGCAGATAAACAGGATGTTGCGGGTGTTGAGTTGCAGAAACTCCTGCTGGGGATGTTTGCGCCCGCCCTGCGGCGGCACATTGGCAATGCAGCCCTCGATGATTTTCAGCAGTTCCTGCTGCACGCCCTCCCCGGACACATCCCGGGTGATGGAGCGGTTGACGCCCTCTTTGCGGGCGATTTTGTCCAGTTCGTCAATGTAGATGATGCCCTGTTCGGCCCGGCCAATATCCCAATCGGCGGCCTGAATCAGGCGCAGCAGGATGTTTTCCACATCCTCGCCCACATAGCCGGATTCGGTAAGGGAAGTGGCGTCGCAGACGGCAAAGGGGACGGCCAGGGTGCGGGCCAGGGTTTCGGCCAGGAGGGTTTTGCCGCAGCCGGTAGGGCCAATCAACAGGATGTTGGATTTTTGCAGTTCCACCTCGGGATTGGCCCCGCCGGCCCAGACCCGCTTGAAGTGGTTATAGACGGCCACGCTGAGGGTTTTTTTGGCCCGTTCCTGGCCGATGACATAGGCGTCGAGGCTGGCGTAGATTTCCCGGGGAACCAGGGGGCGCGGCGGTTGCGGCGGCGGCGTTACGGCCGCCGCAGCCGGTTCCGCCAGCAAATCCGGCTGAATCAGCTCCCCCAAAGTACGGATGCAGGAATAGCAGACGGTAGCCCGGCTCTGGCCGGCCTGCACCATAGCGCCGCGGCTGCGGCCCTTGCCGCAGAAAGAGCATTGCAGCAGCCGCTGCCCGCTACTGTCGCGTTGCCCACCGCCGCCGGGATTGCCGGGATTCCTGCCGCTGCCGCTGGGAGTGGTCACGGGTCTGCCTCCGCTACTTCAAGTTTTGCCTTTGTCCCCCCGCTGGCCCGGAACGGGTTGCCGAGGACGCAGGATTACTATACCGGGCAGTTGCCTATCCCGACTAATCCGCCACCGTCATTCCCGCGTAAGCGGGAATCCCGAACGGTACTGCCTTATGTTGCCGCACCCTCTACAGCCACCGCCGGATTCCCGCTTACGCGGGAATGACGGTATCGGGCCGGGAATGACGATTTAGGGCCGGCATTGACGTTATCGGGCCGGGAATGACGGTATCGGGCCGGCATTGACGTTATCGGGCCGGGATTGACGGTATCGGGCCGGGATGGGCAGTTTTATATGCCATTGCCCCGGGATACCGCAGGGTTTTCGTCAATCCAGTCAGGAACTGCTGCCGTTAGCCGCCGGTTCGGATTTGCCCAGGATTTCGTCGACCAAGCCATACTCTACCGCCTGTTCCGGGGTCAGGTAAAAGTCCCGGTCGGTGTCCTGGGCGATTTTATCGTAGCTCTGGCCGGTGTTGGCGGAAAGGATGTTCCGCAGTTTGTCCTGGAGCCGCAGGATTTCCCGGGCGGCGATTTCAATGTCGCTGGCCTGGCCCTGGGCGCCGCCCAAAGCCTGGTGCATATGGACGGTGGAATTGGGCAGGCAGTAGCGCTTGCCTTTGGCTCCGCCGGACAGCAGCACGGTGCCCATACTGGCGGCCATGCCCACGCAGACGGTGGAGACTTCCGGGGAAATCATCTGCATGGTGTCGTAGATGGCGAGGCCGGAGCTGATTTGCCCGCCGGGGCTGTTGATGTAGATGCTGACCCCCCGCTCCGGATCCTCCCGCTCCAGGTACAGCAGTTGGGCGATGATGGTGTTGGCGACCGGGTCGGAGATGGGCGTCCCCAGGAAAATTATCCGCTCCCGCAGCAGCAGGGAGTAGATGTCAAAGGCCCGCTCTCCCCGGGGGCTGGTTTCAATGACCATAGGGATGATGCTTTCCGGGGCGGTCGGGGACGACGCAAAGGGGTTAGTCAACATCGGGTTTTGCTCCTTCGTCATTTCCTTGAGTTTCCGGGAGGGCGGCGGCCGCGGCCGCCGTTTCCGTTTCGTTGGGGTCAAAGTCAGCGGCGGCGGCCGCCGGGCTTGTAGTTTCCGGATCGGATTCCGAGGCAATAGCGGCGGCTGGACTTGCGGTTTCCGGGTCGGCAGTTGCGGATTCGAGCTCAGCGGTTGCGGCGGTGTCCGATTCCGTTTCCAAGTCGGCGGATTCGGTTGCGGATTCTTGGTCAGAGTCAGCGGCGGCAGTTTCGGATTCGGTATCGGTGTCCGATTCCGTTTCCGCATCGGCCAGGCCCTGGACGATGGCGACCAGCCGCGCCATCGTCTTGCGGGTCAGGATGGCGTTCTGGATGGATACCAGGGTTTCGTCGGAATAGAGGGCGCGGCGCATCGCCTCCAGGTTTTCCTCGGCGGTATTTTCCAGCATTTCCGCGACTTCCGCCTGCACTTCCTCCGCGGTAACGGCAATGGATTCCTCTTTCGCCAGCTGCCGCATTACCAGCGTCCGCCGCAGCCGGTCAATGGCCTCCGGGCGCAGTTCCTCTTGAAACTCCTCCGGCGTCTTGCCCACATAGGTCAAATAGGTTTCCAAGTCCAGCCGCTGATTGCGGAGCATCCGCTCCCGTTCCTCGACAATGCCCTGCACTTCCCGCCCGATGACCAAGTCGGACAGGTCGACGGTGGACTGGTCCAGCACCGTGGCCAAGGTACGCTCCTGAAAGGCGTAATCGGCTTGGGCGGAGGCTTCGGCCCCGAGCCGGGCGGCCATTTCCGCCCGCAGGGCTTCCATACTCTCAAAGCCCTCCTCCACCCCCTTGGCGAATTCATCATCGGCCGCCGGCAAGTTCTTTTCCTTAATCGCCAGGGCCGTCGCCGCAAAGAAAATTTCCTTGCCGGCAAACTCGGGCCGGGGATAATCCTCCGGGATGACGACCACAAAATCCTTAGGCACGCCCTCGAGCAGGCCCTCCAGATGTTGGGCAAAGCCGGGGAAAGGCAGCACATTGCCCGGTTGGGGAATAAAATCCACAGCGGAGTCGTTGATGATTTCCGCGCCGTCCATTTCGCCGCGGACATTCAGGGTCAGCAAATCGCCGAATTGGGCGGGTCGGGACACCGGTTCCCAAGGGGCCGATTCCCGGCGCAGGCGCTCGATAACCAGATCCACTTGGGCCTCGGTAATTTCCCGCGGCTCCTTTTCCAGGCGCAGCTGGCGGAAATCCCCCAGATCCACCGCCGGCTCCAGGGGGATGACGGCCTTGAAAGCGACCGGTTCCCATTCCAGCATTTCCACCTGCGGCTCGATGAAAGCCCGCAATTCCCGCTCCTGCATCACCCGGTTCAGGGTTTCGGGAATCATATAGTCCAGGGCTTCCCGCAGCAGGGCTTGGCGGCCGACGTGGCTTTCGACGACGGAGCGGGGGGCTTTGCCCTTGCGGAAACCGGGGATGGCGAGGTTGCCGACGGTGCGGCGGTAGGAACGATCGATAAAGGGTTCCTCGTCGGCCGCGTCCAGGGCAATGTTCAGGATAATTTCCGTGGGGTTGGAGGATTCCGTAGTAACTTTCACCGCCATTCTCCCGGTTAAATTATCGGTGGGCCGGCGGCGGGGGCGGCCGGCCAAACAGGGCTAGAAAGCAGTATAGCACAAAAACCGGCCGGGGGAAAGGGCGGATTTGGGCAATTATTTATATCGGAATAATTTTCCCGGCCGGGATTTCCGGCCATCCCAATTCCCTACCGGCCTTCCCGCGTAAGCGGGAATCCTGAAATGCCCGTACGACAGCAGTCTTGTCTGACGCAGTACCGTTCGGGATTCCCGCTTACGCGGGAATGACGGTAGGGGATGAGCGGGAATAACGGTAGTAGATGGGCGGGAAGGACGGTTTTATATGCCATTGCCCGCCGCCCCCTTTCCCATTCCGCCCCGGTGTTGTAAATTGTTGCTATGGCTGAACCGACGCAATCTCCCCGGCTGACGCCGCGCATTGTGGCCGCCTTTCGGCCCTATGGCGGACGGGTGGCTCTGGTCGGGGGGCTGATTTTGCTGACCGCCGGCTTGGGCGTGGTCAATCCGGTGCTGATTCAGGTGGTCTTTGACTCCGCCCTGTTTCCGGCGGCGGGCGGGCCGAACCTCAACCTGCTGTGGATCCTGGCCGGGATTATGGCCGGCATTACCGCCGTCACCGGCGGCTTGGGGATTGTCCAAACCTACTGGATTAACCAGGTCGGGCAGCGGGTGATGCGGGATTTGCGGGACACCCTGTATCGCCATCTGCAAAGCCTGTCCCTGGCCTTTTTCACCGGGGCCCGCACCGGGGAAATCCAGTCCCGGGTGTCCAACGATGTGGGCGGCGTGCAGCGGGTCGTTACCAACACCGTGTCCGATGTGCTGTCCAATCTGGTCATCCTGGTCAGCACTTTAATCGCGATGCTGGTATTGTCCTGGGAATTGACCATCGTGGCCGTGGGGACGGCGCCGCTGTTCTTTTTGCTGAGCCGGATGGTAGGAGCGCGGCGGCGGGCCGTGACGGCGGAAACCCAGCAGACCACCGCCGAAGTAACGGCCATCACCCAGGAAACCCTGTCTATATCCGGCATAATGCTGGCGAAACTGTTCGGGCGGCAAAGCCGGGAAATCGATCGCTTTCATCAGGAAAATCAGAAACTTTCCGACCTGGTAATCCGCCAGCAGATGACCGGGCAATCTTTCTTTACCCTGATGCAGATTTTCTTTTCCCTGTCGCCGGTGGTGATTTACCTGCTGGCCGGCTATCTGCTGACCGGCGGCGGCAATGCCCTGTCCCCCGGCACCGTGGTGGCCTTTACCACCCTGCAAAGCCGCCTTTACTTTCCCATCGGGCGGCTGCTGGAAGTGTCGGTCGAGTTGCAGGCGTCTCTGGCCCTGTTTGAGCGGATTTTCGGCTATCTGGACATTGAGCCGGAAATTGTGGATGCCCCGGATGCGGTGGAACTGGCCCCGGAGCAGACCGCCGGGGCCATCCGCTTTGACCGGGTGCGGGTCAACTATGCCGCCCATCAGGAAGTTATCCCGGCGGCCGGCGGCGGATTGGCAGAGGGTTCCCGGTCTAACGGCGGCGGCAATCCGGCAGCAGAGGGGGAAACCCGTTGGGCTTTGGATGGCGTCAGTTTTGACATCCGGCCGGGGCAGTTGGCGGCCTTTGTCGGCCCCAGCGGCGCCGGCAAAACCACCATATCCTACCTGATTCCCCGCCTGTATGATGCCACCGAGGGCAGCATTGCCCTTGACGGCATTGATGTGCGGCGGATTAAACTGGCGTCTCTGGCCGGGCTGATTGGCTATGTTACCCAGGAAAGTTACCTGTTTCACGCCACCATCCGGGACAATCTGCTGTATGGCAATCCCCGGGCCGACCAAGGGGAACTGGAACGGGCGGCGGCGGCCGCTTATATCCACGACCGGATAATGGAGTTTCCCGAGGGCTACGATACGGTAGTGGGGGAACGGGGCTATCGCCTGTCCGGCGGCGAGCGGCAGCGGCTGTCCATTGCCCGGGTCATCCTGCATCAGCCGCGGCTGCTGATTTTGGACGAGGCTACTTCGGCCCTGGATACGGCCAGCGAGCGGTATGTGCAGTCGGCGTTGACGCCCTTAATGCGGGGGCGGACTACCGTAGCCATTGCCCACCGCCTGTCCACCATCATCGCCGCCGATGTGATTTATGTCGTTGACCAGGGGCGGATTGGGGAGCAGGGAACGCACGAGCAACTGCTGGCGCGGGGCGGCTTGTATGCCCGCTTGTACGAGGAGCAGTTTGAGGGCGGCCGGGTGGAGTGTTACTGCGAGGATGGGGTAGTGCTGACCGACGGCAACATCCTCTACGCCGAGGACGGCCGGGCCGCGGCGTAGAGGGCGGGGGAATTAACATAGATAAACCGGATTAACCGGATATTTTTGTGGTCTGCTGAGGACGGGTTTCCTTGAAACGGAAAGCCTGGCGGCCCGGCCTGTTATTTGACAACCGCCCCCTTGCCCGCTATAGTCCATCCCTGATATGGGCGCGCAACAAGAACCGGAACACCAGCATAACCATCCGCATAACCCCCCGGCCGGCCCCGGGCGGCCCTCGATTATTGCCTCTTTTGCCAACCTGCGGGATAGCGGCTTGTCGTGGCGGGAATGCCTGGCCGCCATCGCCGCCAACAACTGGCGGAAAATCCGCCAGCGGCAGAACTGCTGCGGCCACTTGGGCCAGCCGGGCTGTTGAAAGCGGTAGGTTTTGCGCCCCGGTTGCGGGGCGCGAGGGTTAGGGCTCAGCGGCGGCGCTATTCAGCAGTTGCCGGACTTCGGCGCGCAGCAGCGGCAGGCGGTTAATGATGATGTCCCAAGTTGCTTGGGCCTCCACTTCATAAAAGCGGTGGAGCAGGATAGTACGCATCCCGAGGATTTCCCGGCGGCCGGAAATGCTGGCGGCAGTATCCGGAAACTGCTGTTCCAGTTGGGTAAGGGCCTCGCCGATTATGCCGAAATGGCGTTCTACGGCGGCTTGGGTTTTCGCATCCAGGGCGTAGTCGGCAAAGGATAGGCCGGCGGTGAACTCGGCAATATCCTGAGCCGAGGCGGCAATGGACTGGAGCCAATCCTGATTAGTCCTCGGCATAGAGCGTCCTCCGATCCACCGGCGCGTGGTAATAATGGTTGTTTTCCGAGTCCAGTTCGATGGGAACCGGGAAAAAGGCGGCTAGTTCGTCCTGGAGGCCGAAGTAGCGGCGCAGTCCCTTTTCCCCCGGATATTCCTTGTCGCTGAACTCGACCAGCAACTTCAGGATGCCGGGTTCGGAGCCGATGCAGGGCAACGGAATTTCCAGTTTGGCTACCCCGTAATGCCGGCAGAGGGCATCCAGGGTTTTAGTGGCTTGGGGCATAACTTTTCCTCCTTAGCGGTTGGGTCATCCTTCAACAAGTTCAGGATGAACGGAAAACCAGTTCAGGATGACCCGGCAATGAATTCAGGGTAAGCGGAAAGCAGGCAAACGGGGCGATTCCCGTTGCATTTGATTGGTTTCCCCTCATCCTGCCGGTTCTATTCCGCTCATCCTGTCGGTTGCTTTCCGCTCATCCTGAACTTGTTGAAGGACGAGCGGAAAGCAACCGACAGCAACGGAAACCGCCGCGGCCGCCCTACTCGGTGTTCAGCCAGTCAACATCGCCGCACTGGTCGGCGGGGTGGGATTTGGACATATAGACCTGGTAGCGGCGGCGGGCCTCGCCGATGGTGGTATCGTCGGGGCCGTGGCCGGGATACACGGCGGTGTCGTCCGGCAGAGACAGCAGCTGGCGGTCGATGCTTTCCAGCAGCTGGCGCAAAGCCTCCGGAGTGCGGGATTTGCCGGGGCCGCCGGGAAACAGGGTATCCCCGCTAAAGAGGTGCTTGCCAATCAGATAGCAAGCCGCGCCCTCAGTATGGCCCGGGGTGTCCAGCACCCGGATTTGCTGATTGCCAAAGGCGACGATGTCGCCATCGCGCAATTCCCGTTCCGGCGGCCGGGGCATTCCGTCCACATCGTTGACGCCCACGGCCACCGGGGCCGCCACCGCGCCGGTGATTTCGGCAAAGCCCAGCAGGTGATCCTGATGCTTGTGGGTAATCAGGATGGCCTGCACCCGCACCTCGCCCAGGGCGTTCAGCAGCTTTTCCGGCTCGGCGGGGGTGTCAATAATCACCCCCTCGTTGGTCTCCGGACAGACCACGATATACCCGTTGTTGTCGTAGGGGCCCATATTGATTTTGGAAATGCGGATCTCGCCGTCATAGTGCAGGGACATAACCGCCTCGCAAGGATTGGATTGATTGGGATGGGTCGCCTGCCGGCCATTCTACCACAGCTTGCACGAAACTGCCAGGGGAATTAACATGGATATACCGGATAGACAGGATTATTTTGTTGCTTGCCAATCAGAATTTTCCCGGCAAGGAAAGAATCCAACAGAGCAGACAACAAAATCCTGTCCATCCTGTTCATCCCTGTTAATTCCGAGGATATGCTACAATAGGAGAAATCGCAATCGGGAGGAAGGGCAGTTTATGACGGTCGACAACGATGGCAACCCGGCGGGAGTGGAACATCACCGCAAAACCAGCCGCCGGCTGATTCGGCAGGCCCGCTACGAACTTGAAAAGCGCGGCGACCGGGTGCAGGCTTGCGACAAAGCCTCCGGAGCCGTAGCCCACGCCGTTAAAGCCGTCGCCGAGCGGCGGCAGTGGCGCAACGATTCCCATAACCGGCGGCGCAATATCGTAGATTTGCTGGCCGCCGAGTACGCCCGGACCGACTTCATGACGATGCAGGCTTTCGCCGACCAGCTGCACGACAACTTCTACGAGGATCTGATGCAGGATTACCAGGTGGGAGAGCGCCTGGAGCAGATTTCCGGCCTGCTGACGACCTTTATGGAACTGCTGGAACGGGAGCCGAACCCGGACTTCGCGCCGACTCCGTCCCAAGAATGGACCCTCAGCCGCCTGCGCTTGACCCCGGAGGAAATTGCGGAACGGGCGGCCATCGACTATCCCCCGCCCCCGCCGGATTTCGAGCCGGAGGAGGAGTAATTAACATGGATAGACCGGATTATTTTGTCTGCTGGGCAAGGTTCTCCATTTCTGGAAAATCCGTCCTCAGCAGACAAACCAAAATCTTGTTAATCCTGTCTATCCATGTTAATTCCGCCCGGTTACTGTTATAATGGGGAAACATCATGCCGGTATTTTTGCGGAACGGGAACGGGGCTGCTATGCAACTGGGCTTTTTCATCACCAATCAGTATCTGCCGGGGGAAGCAATGCCCCGGAAAATCGCCGAAAGCGCCGCGCAGGTGCAGGCGGCCCGCGCCGCCGGCTTTGACCTGATTTGCACCGGCCAGCACTATCTGGCCGCCCCCTATCAGATGAGTGCCAGCTTTCCCCTGCTGGCCCGCCTGGCCGCCGACGCCGGGGATATGGCCGTCGCCGCCACCGTGTCCCTGGCGCCGCTGCACAATCCGGTGGAACTGGCCGAAAGCGTCGCCACGATGGACGCTATCTGCAACGGCCGCTTTATCTTTGGCGTCGGCCTGGGCTATCGGGAGGAGGAATACGCCGCCTTTGGCATTAAGCGGGAGGAGCGGGTGGCCCGCCTGCGGGAATCCCTGGAGGTGATGAAACGGCTCTGGACGCAAGAGGAAGTAGAGTTTTCCGGGCAGTTTTACCAGGTGCCGCGGGTTAATCCGGCGACCCGGCCGGTGCAGCAACCCCATCCGCCCATCTGGGTAGCGGCCAACAATGACGCCGCTATCCGCCGGGCCGCCCGTTGGGGCTACCCCTGGCTGGTCAATCCCCACGCTACAATGGCAATGGTGGCCGGCCAGTGGGCTGGCTATCAAGCCGCCCTGGCCCAAGCCGGCCAGCCCACCCCGGCCACCCTGCCGATGATGCGGGAGCTGTATGTGGCCCCCGACCGGGAAACCGCCTATGCCGAAAGCGAACCCTATCTGGCCCCCAAGTACGCCGCCTATGCCGCTTGGGGTCAGGACAAGGCTTTGCCCGGGGAGGAAAGTTTTGCTGTCCCCTATCGAGAACTGGCCCGGGATCGTTTCCTGCTGGGTTCTCCGGAGGATGTGGCCGCGGAAATCCGCCGCTATCAGCAGGAATTGGGCGTCAACTGCCTGATTTTCCGAATGCAGTGGCCGGGAATGCCCCAAGCCGACGCCCTGCGGCAGATTGAATTGATGGGCCGGGAAGTTATCCCCCGCCTGCGGGATTAGCCCTTGCCGCAAGTCCTACCGTCATTCCCGACCGCCCTACCGTCATTCCCGCGTAAGCGGGAATCCAGGGGGCGGACTGATGACGCCGGCATTGCCGCGGCCCCCTACCGTCATTCCCGCGTAAGCGGGAATCCAGGGCGGCGCGGCGGGCAGCCGGATTGTCTTTTCAGTACCGTTATGGATTCCCGCTTACGCGGGAAGGACGGTAGGAATGTAGGAACAAGCCTTGCCCCTCCCTAAAAAAATCCTCTACTACGGAATAATGCTGCTGCTGACCCTGCTGGCCGTGGAGGGAATGGCGCGGCTGGCCTACTATCTGGCCTTTGACCAGGGGTATGGCGGCGCTGCGGACCAAGACGCGGGCGGCGGATTGGCGGCCCTGGCGGCCGATGTCCCGGCAGCCGAACCGGCCGCCGCCTTTAACCGGGCCCGGGTGCGGCATCCCTTTTACGCCTATACCCATCCCGATCCCTGGGCCGGTCTGAACGAAATGCCGCCACGGCCGGAATCCGATGATACGGTGGTAATTGCCCTGGTGGGCGGATCAGTAGCCGAGCAGGTGCAGACCTACCTGCAACGGGCCGTCTATCGCTACTTTATCGCCAACGAATTGCCGCGACGGCCGACCGTCCTGGCCTTGGCCGACGGCGCAATGAAACAGCCCTCCCAACTAGCCGTCGCCGCCAATACCCTGCTCCTGGGCGGCCACTTCGACCTGCTGGTCAACCTCGATGGATTCAACGAAATTTACTTCTCCTTTGCCAACCGGCAAAAAGGCGTGTTTCCCTTTTATCCCGAGGCGTGGAGCAGCGGCGTGGATTTGACCGCCACGGAGACTTTGCTGATTGGCCGCATTGCCCTGCTGCGAGCCGAACAGGCGGAATTGCAGCGCCGCCGCGCGGTCAGCCCTTTCCGCTACACCGCCCTTTATGGCTTGGCAAACCGCTACCGTCAAGAGCAATTGGAACGGCAGATTATTCAGGGCAATCACGAATTGGCGGCCGCCGCATCCACCTACAGCCTGGAAAAACACGGCCCCCGCCGCACTTTTGCGGATGACGCCGAGTTCCTGCAAGCGGCGGCCCGGGTCTGGTATCGCGGCTCCCTGCTGCTGGCCTCCGTGGCGCAACTGGCCGGGGCCGACTATTACCACTTTCTCCAGCCCAATCAGTATGTCCCGGATGCCAAGCCGCTGAGCGCCGCGGAGTTGGCGAACTTTTACCGGGCCGGCACGCCCCGGGAACAGGCAATCCGCCAAAACTATCATCCCCGGATGCAGGAATTGGGGGAAAGACTGCAACGGGAAAGCCCGGAAATCCACTACTTCGACTTGACCGGGATTTTCGCCGCCCACCCGGAAACCCTGTATGCCGATGCCTGCTGCCATCTGAATGCCCGGGGCAATGAACTGCTGGCGGCGGCCCTGGTTGAGCGCCTGGCCCCGGCCCTGCGCCGGGCCGCCGTTGCGGATAAGCCGGTCTCCGGTTTGACCGACGCCGCCCGTCCGATACTGCCGGATGAATTGCTGATTGAATCCGATTTTCAGGTGTACCGGCGGGACGGCAATCGGCTGCTTTATGTAAAAGACAACTGCGCCGCTGCCGATTTGGAAAATCCCTTTTTTCTGCACATCCTCCCGGTGAATTTGGCCGATTTGCCGGCAGAACGGCGGCCCGCCGGCTTTGCCAACCAGGATTTCGACCCGGTTTTATGGGGTGGTGGTATAATCAACGGTCAGTGCCGGGTGGAAAAGCCGCTACTGGACTACCCTATCGCCGCTATCCGCACCGGCCAGTTTAATGCTTCCGGGGAAATCTGGGGTGGGGAGTACCATTTTCCGCAGTAAGGTTTGCGGGCGGCGTTTCCGCTCATCCTGAACTTGCAACCCCCTCCGCTCATCCTGAACTTGTTGAAGGATGGCAATGGCGGCGGGAAAGGCAGGATGGGCCGGAATGGCGCCGGCCCATCCTTCAACAAGTTCAGGATGAGCGGAAACG